>CBDINW010000001.1:0-294066 GCA_963667815.2 uncultured Saccharicrinis sp. | reverse complement strand
TGATTTGGCCTGTCTATAATTTATTAATGTTAAAAAAATATTTGATAATTATCATGGCAAAATAATTAAATATATTAATTTCGTACTGATAATTTTATAACTATGAATTCTACTATTACAATATCGATTGCAAATTTTAAAGGAGGTGTTGGAAAAACAACATCATCAATAAATGTTGGAGCTTGTCTTGCTATAAAAGGAAAAAAAACTTTATTAATTGATTTAGATCCTCAATATAATTTAACACAATCTCTTGGAATTAATGATCCTCAAGAAAGTGTCTATGATGCTTTATTGGGTAAAAGTAACCTCCCTATTCTTTCAATAAAGGATAATTTAGATCTAGTTCCATCTAGTCTTGAATTAAGTAAGGCTGAGTTTGAAATGGCAAGTGTATTTAAAAGAGAATTTGTTTTATCTACCTTACTAGAAGAAGTCAAGGACAAATATGATTTCATTATTATTGATTGTCCTCCTGCATTAGGAGTGTTAACAATTAATAGTTTTGTTGCATCAGAATATATTATTATTCCAGTAGAAGCTGAATATTTATCATTAAAAGGGTATTCAATTCTAAGTGAAGCGATATCAAAAATAGGTTTAGAAATCGATAAAGTTTTTATTACAAAATACGATTCAAGAAAGGTTTTAAATAGAGATGTACTTGAAAGTATTAAAAATAGTCTTGGAAATAAAGTCTTTAATACCTTAATCCGTGATAATATTTCACTTGCTGAAGCTCCTACTTCAGGTCTTGATATATTTAGTTATGAACCAAATTGTAATGGAGCTGTCGATTATGAGTCATTAACAAATGAAATTATTCAATTACTTAATTAGTTTTTTAAATGGCAAAAAAGAAATTTGTTGGTGGTTTTGATCAATTATTAGGTAATAACTCAGGTAATTTAGAAATCTCTGTTTTACCTGAACTAAAATCTTTTATCCCACCATTAAATGAAGATGAAGAAACTCTTTTATATGAATCAATAAAAGTTGAAGGTATTAAAGAACCTATTGATGTTTGGGTTAATAATGATTTTGGTCAGAATATTATTATTGATGGTCATAACCGTTATAGAATTGCTACCGAATTAAATATATCATTTGCTACAACAGAACATTCTTTTACCAATATTGATGAAGTAAAGGATTGGATGTTGAAAAAGCAATTAGGTAGAAGGAATTTGTCTGATGCAAATAGAACCTACCTAGTTGGTCTACTTTATAATAATCGTAAAACTGGACAAGGAAAATATGATCGATCCAATGATGAAAATGTAGTTAATGTCGCCAAAGATATAGCTGCAAGTACTGGTATGTCTGAAAGAAGTATTAGAAATGCTGGTCATTTTGCTAGTGGAATTGAAAAACTTTCTGATGAATTTAAGGGGCATATTTTAGGAGGAAAAGCAAAGGTATCTAAAGGAGATATTCAAGATTTATCAAAAAAAGAGATTGATAAATTAATAGAAAATGAGGATGATTTAATCGAAGTAACTTCTCATTATAGAAAAAAGAAATCAAAATCTAATGAGGAATTAGTCGGAGTAAATGATGGTGCCGATTATCATGATGAATATGAGGATATTTTAAAAGATATAAAAAAACGATTGTCAAAAGTTAATAAAACGATTGCATTTTCAGTATTATCTGATTATTTAAGTACAAAATATAGTAAATCCGATTATAGTAAATTAATTGAATCCGGTTTTAAAATTATTAGAAAGGATAATAATGAAGATGCTTCTATACTTTTTCTAGATAGGGATAATAAAACATGGACTCAAATAGATGAAAAGTTTACCTCTATAGAAGAACGAGATAAACGATTTATGAAATTATTACAAGACAATAATATAATTCGTGGTTAAATGTAAATACGAATTATATGGGGATGAAAATTCAAATATTATGATTGATATTATTGATAAGCAAATATTTTATCTTAAATCTGAGTTGTCTAATAATAATACAGATAACAATCGAATATTAGATTTAATGAATATATTAAAACTTTTTAGAGAAATATTTATTACTGTTTTTGAGGATAATAATACTTGCACTTGTTCCGCAATAACTCGATTTGTTTTACAATATGTTAATTTGCAAGGAGAAGTAAATTTTATAGAATTATTAGAAGAATTTATAAAACGACATGAATTAAAGCAAATTGATATAGCCGAAGGAACAAATATACATGCTGTACAAATTTCAAATTTTTTGAATAGTAAACATAGCATGCAAACAAATAATCTTGAAAAACTATTTAATTTTAGGAAATAGGGTTTAATACTTTTATCCTCCTTACCCTATAATTAGTTTTATTTGAAATACATAATTTTTTTGTAGCAATTAGTTAATTATTCGAATCAAGGGTTAAAAAGCATAATTTAAAAAAGCAGCCAATAGTTTGCCCAAGGCATGTAAAATCAAGCCTTGGGTTGACCTAACTTTACTAGCCCGCTGAATATCTGTTTTCTCAATAATCCACGAGAATATTGCCTCGATAGGTTGCCTGATTCAGGAAACAGCAGTGGAATACAAATCTTCTGCTGCTTTAAACCTTTGTTTGATAATATCGGGCATACCTTTTACGGCCTTTACGGGGGTCAGAATTTAAACTTGCTTTTATTTGTTCGTTAAATTCTTGATTCATATAAATTTTATCACCAAAGAAAGTCCGTTCGTATATTTCAGATCAAGCTTCTTTATAAACATTAATATCGTTTACAGATGCTGTCATATAGTGTATTTGGTCTGGGAACGGTAAAGTTCCTAGACCCTCTGAACCCTAACATGTGCAACTTCATACCATAATAGTATCTGCCCTAGTCGATTATTTCCCTGGCTACTTTACCTTTGCTTACCCGAATATGTAATAATAAGCATGGAATCAAGTAAGTTCTGATCGATAATACAATCGGTTGGTTTAAATCTCTAACAAATAACTCTAATATCCTATTATACGCTCCATCCAAATTGTTTAAGCTATTATTATTGACTGCCTGATAGGAACCAAGTTTAGGAAACCAATCCAATAGGTAATCCATAGCAAATTTGTGAATGTGCTTTGTTTTTGTGTAACTTTGATAATGGATCCCGAATAGGTATATTATCATTATTTCCTGTTCGATAAATTCTGGTTTGTTGTTATTACTAAAAAGTTCAAAGTAATATTCTAATTCATAAAAATAGTCACAGACTCTTACTTCACATTTTTACTTTAATTTCAACTCTTGATTGACATTAATTATTAGTACTTATTTTTAGAATTATGATTATTGAAATTAATTGTTAAATAATTAAATATGAGCATTGCTTTTTTCATCTTGTTCTGATATTTGCATTACAATAGTACTTTTGGAAATTTCAAATTTAACGTGTAGAGATTTATATTTGACACAAGTATTTTTAAAATCACAATTTTTATATGGATATAAAGAACATATAATCAAGCATATAGGATTTAGTTTTATTATTGAAGCATCTATTAATGTGTATGGTTACTTACTTTATATCAAAGTAAGTAAAAGTTACAACTAATTTAGTTTGAGAAGAATTAATTTTTATAAAAATGTTGGAATTCAGTAGTAGTAACAGATATTAAAAAACTCCTTTATTATATGTTGGAGATTGAATTTTTTATGTTCAAAAATTTTAGCAATTTTCTCTAGTGAATTTGTCCATTTCTAAAATTTTCTCTTTATTTCACATTGTGTATGTAAACTTTTTAGAATATATTACTAGTAGCAGTTTTGTATATATTATATAGAACTATATCTTTCCATATCTTTTTTTTATCTGCTTATTTAAGATTTTTGATATCAGAATAGTTGGCTTTAGATTTATGTTTGGCTGTTGTTAATCCTTCGAAAATAAAATCAATTTTAGTTTCTCGCAATCAGAGTAATGAACTTTACTTTCTCTGACATTTTTCATTCATTTATAAATTTCTTTTGTTATAATTTATCTATACCAAGAACAATCATAAATCAGTGTTGATTTATGATAAGATGCAAATTGTTTGTTTAGAGGTAGAAATCGATTAAGCAGCTTATTGATAATGAAGTTTTTTATTATAGCTATTTAATTTTGTAAGTATCATTTAATCAATTGTATATATTTGATATTACTTCGTATTTTTTCCACCAGATATATCACAAAGATAAACAGCATTACTCATATTACTTTCTTAAAAATGTCTTGAGAGATAAGTTCTATTAATTTTGTTTTCAATGCCAGGATTAAGTAACTTATAATTTTGTATTCGTCTTATACTTGGATTCCTTTTACACAATAAAATTGTATCACATTTTTTAGCAAAGAATTTTACTTAAATATATAAAAGTATAAGTAATTTTTATTTGTGAGTTTTATGCATTAAATCTTGCTATAAGTTATGAATATTATAAAATTCTATTTGAGATATAAATGATTAAATCCAAAACGGCAAATTTTGCCGTTTTGCTTAACTTCTATTTTATTTACAATGTGTATCGTTACTTATGGTATTACATTTAAATAATATAAATGAATTATTCTTACTACGATCAATTGCTAAGCTTGGAATAATTATTTTTGCTATGTTAATACAATTATTTTCTCATTACTTTTTTTCAGTATAATTATCGATATTAACTGTATATTAGTTATTTATACACATTCAACTTTGCTGATTGCTAACTTAACAACAAGAAAGGTAACACATATTTTTGCTCTTGCTACCTTATTATTATTATTTAATAGAATGAAATGAATGCGTATAGTTACTTAGATTAAGGTTAGTTTGTAATTTTGGTACTTAATATTACTCAATAGAATACTCTATATATAACATAATTAGTTTTGATAAATTAATTTAACTTCCTCTCAGTACTATCTATTTTTAATCTATCGATATTGATTGTATATTAGTTATTTATAAATATTTATCTTTCTTGGCAGCTATATTAATACTAGAAAGGTAACAAATATTTTTCATCTAACTATTCTATTATTATAATCTAATAGATACAATTAAATGTGTACAGTTACTTACATTAAACCATGTCTGTAATGCTGTGGTCCTTATGTTATTCAATACAATACACTATTCATGACATAAACAATTAGTATATGTCAATACACATTTCCAGTTACTACTGTTTGCAGGATGATTATTGATATTGGTTGTGTTATAGTTATTTATACTCATTCGATTTTGCTGATTTCAATTTTAACAACAAGAAAGATTACTTATAGTTCTGGTCTTACTACACTATTAATTCTAATCTAATAGATACAAATGAATGTGTACAGTTACTTACATTAAGGTATGTTTGTAATGCTGTAATCCTAATGTTACTCAAAAAAATACACTATTCATGACATAAAGAATTACTATGCTTCAATACATATTTCCAGTTACTACTGTTTGCAGGATGATTATTGATATTGGTTGTTTTATAGTCATTTATACACATTCAACTTTGCTGATTACTAACTTAACAATAAGAATAATTAAAAATATTTTTGCTCTTGCTACCCTATTATTCTAATATAATAGATACAAATGAATGTGTATGGTTACTTACATTAAGGCCTGTCTGTTATACTGTAGTCCTAATGTTACTCAAAAAAATACACTATTCATGACATAAAGAATTACTATGCTTCAATACATATTTCCAGTTACTACTGTTTGCAGGATGATTATTGATATTGGTTGTTTTATAGTCATTTATACACATTCAACTTTGCTGATTACTAACTTAACAATAAGAATAATTAAAAATATTTTTGCTCTTGCTACCCTATTATTCTAATATAATAGATACAAATGAATGTGTATGGTTACTTACATTAAGGCCTGTCTGTTATACTGTAGTCCTAATGTTACTTAAAAAATACTCTATTCATGACATAAAGAATTACTATGCTTCAATACATATTTCCAGTTACTACTGTTTGCAGAATGATTATTGATATTGGTTGTTTTATAGTCATTTATACACATTCAACTTTGCTGATTACTAACTTAACAATAAGAATAATTAAAAATATTTTTGCTCTTGCTACCCTATTATTCTAATATAATAGATACAAATGAATGTGTATGGTTACTTACATTAAGGCCTGTCTGTTATACTGTAGTCCTAATGTTACTTAAAAAAATACTCTATTCATGACATAAAGAATTACTATGCTTCAATACATATTTCCACATACTACTGTTTGCAGGATGATTATTGATATTGGTTGTTTTATAGTTATTTATACACATTCGACTTTTCTGATTTCAATTTTAACAACAAGAAAGATTACTTATAGTTCTGGTCTTACTACCCTATTACTTCATATTTAATAGATACAAATAATGTGTATAGATACTTACCTTAAAGCATGTCTGTATTTCTGTAGTCCTAGTGTTATTCAAGATAATACTTTATTCATGACATATACAATTATGATGTCTCAATACAACTTTCATGTCATTATTGTTTCCATTATATTTATTAATATGCTTGTAGATTAAAATAGAAAAATTTAGCCTTCAGGAAACACTGCAATATCTTCAATAAACAGTTCTAAGTAATTTACTAGCTCATTAAATTATAGGTTTATATAGAGATGACCGTGTATAGTTACTTAGATTAAGGTTAGTTTGTAATTTGGGTACTTTCTATTACTTAATAAAATACTTAATATATAGCATAATTAGTTTTGATAAATTAGTATAAATTCCTCTCAGTACTATCTATTTTTAAATTATCGATATTGCTTGTATATTAGTTATTTATAAACTATTTATCTTTTTCCCTGCTATATTATTACAAGAAAGATTGCAAAAAATATGATCATACTATTCTAATTTAATAGATGCAAATAAATGTGTACAGTTACTTACATTAAAGCATATCTGTTATGCTGAAGTCCTAATTTTATCCGATATTTCCAGTTACTACTGTTTGAAGTATGATTATTGATATTGGTTGTTTTATAGTCAATTATACACATTCAACTTTTCTGACTGCTATATTAACTATAAGAAAGATTACTTATATTTTTAGTCCTACTACCCTTTACACCTTATTTAATAAATACAAATAAATGTGTATAGATACTTACGTTAAAGCATGTCTGTAATGCTGTCGTCTTAATGTTATTCAAAATAATACTCTATTCATGACATAAACAACTATGATGTATCAATACAACTTTCATGTCATTACTGTTTCCAGTATAATTATTAATATGCTTGTAGAAGGAATATTTACTCTTCCAGAATCACTGCTGTATCTACAATAAACTGTTCTAAGTGATTTACTAGCTGGTTAATCTATAGTCATATATAAAAATGACCGTGTATAGTTACTTAGATTAAGGTTAGTTTGTAATTTGGGTATTTAATATTTCTCAATAGAATACTCTATATATAACATAATTAGTTTTGATAAATTAATATAACTTCCTCTCATTACTATCTATTTTTAAATTATCGATATTGCTTGTAAATTTGTTATTTATAAATATTTATCTTTCTTGGCAGCTATATTAATACTAGAAAGGTAACAAATAGTTAGTTCATCAAACTATTCTATTATTCTAATCTAATAGATACAATTAAATGTGTACAGTTACTTACATTAAACCATGTTTGTAATGCTTTAGTCCTAATGTTATTCAATAAAATACTCTATTCTTGACATAAACAATTAGTATATGTCAATACACATTTCCAGTTGCTACTTTTTGCTATTTAATTATTAATATTAGTTGTATATTAATAATTTAGAAACTATCAACTTTGTAGACTACTATATTAACTATCAAATATATTACTTATCTTTTTGGTCTTACTCCCCTATTACTCCTTATTTTATAGATATAAATTAAATGTGTACAGTTACTTACATTAAAGCTTGTCTGATACGCTGGAGCTCCTAATATTACTCAATAAAATACTTTATTTATGATTTAAACAATTATGATATTTCAATACAAATTTCTCATCATTATTGTTTGTTGTATAATTATTGATATTGGTTGTTTTGTAGTTATTTATACACATTCGACTTTTCTGATTTCAATTTAAACAACAAGAAAGATTACTTATATTTTTGGTCCTACTACCCTTAATTCTTTATTTAATAGATACAAATCAATGCGTATAGATACTTACATTAAAGCATATCTGTACTGCCGGAATACCTAATATTATTAATTATTATACTTTATTCATGACATAAAAATTATGATATCACAATACAACTTTCCTGTCACTATCGTTTCCATTATAATTATTGATATTCTTGTAGAATAATATAAGGAAAATAACCCTTCTAGAATCAATGCAATATCTACAATAAATAGTTCTAAGTAATTTCCTTGCTCGTTAATCTTTTGTTATGAGAGTTTTGCAAAACAGAGACAACATTAATTTACTCCCATAATTGTAAATTTTAATTGTCTCAGTTTCGCGTATTATCTATTTTTCATTGCATTTTTTATCTTAAGTTGATTTCAAAAGAGCTTTTTAAGCTCCATTTTCCTTTAATTTTTACACTTGGACATAATTTGCCAGGTGACCTGTATAAATTATGAGCAATTGCTTCCATGACATGTTTGGTATGTGTTTTTTCAAGCTCAATATATTTAGCAATTGCAGCACCAAACCATCTGCTAATTCCCCCGATGTTCTTTCTACTTTATAACGCTCAGTACTTATTAACTTATTGAATTTTGTTTACCACTGTGTCAAAGGCCTGTTTCTATATGCTTTGTGCTGAATCCTGTTTTTGATTTTATTCTCTTCCAGAAATTCATCATATACTGGAACCTTATATCCTTTATCTGCAAAAACACCTTTCTTTACTTTTTTGTTTGGTGTCTTTTTTATCAATGATTTCAATCCTTTTCTGTCTGTAGTAGTATGCACTGCAGTTACTAGCCCGTCTAAATTTGTTGCAATGTGCTTTTTAAAACCATAGTGTAAACGGCCTTTTTTCTTTACCCACCGTCCTTCACTGTCAACTCCTGGCTGAACTTGTTTAACTAACTTTTGTTGGTTCTCTTCTTTGATTTCATTTTCAGGATTCCTTTGATATTCTTGTCTATCCTGAGCTATCAAATATGTAGTTTTTCCATTGGGTCGACGAGGACTGTCTGTTAAAGACGCAATCAACAAGTGCAGCCCCTTCTTTTACCATGAAGTTTTTTTCTTCTAACTGTTTATTTATTTTGCGCAACAACCTGTCAAAGGCTTTTATTTCGGTTAATTCACTTCTAAATCAGGAAATAACACTATGATCTGGCACATCATCTTCTATTTGTAATCCACAAAAGCTTATTGCTGATAGGTTCTCGTTGACCATGTCTTCAACTCCAGGATCACTTAATTTGTACCAATTTTGCAAGAGCATCATCTTAAACAACAGAATTCCTGGATAGGACGGACGTCAATATACAATTTTTACTTTTTTATATACTTTGTTGATCTATTTTTCAATTGGTTGCCAGTCGATAAAGGCATTTATTTGGCGTAAAAAAGTAATTTTTCTTGCTCTATGCTCAACATGATGCGACACAAAATACATATGTAACTCCTTTTTAATCATATCTTTAATTTACATAAATTATCACTAATTTTATTGTTAAGTTTTTAACTCAAATGCCTTGCAAAGGTTCCGTTATATATAGAGATGACTGTGTATAGTTACTTAGATTAAGGTTAGTTTGTAATTTTGGTACTTAATGTTACTAAAAAGAACTTTTTATAAATAACATAACTCATTAGGATATATTAATGCAATCTTACATTCTATTTTTTTAGTATAGTTATTGATTGTGTATTAATCAATTATCAATATTTATATTTTTCGTATTTCTCTTTTATCAAGAATCCGCATTAGAATATTGAATTTTATTCTAATGCGGATTCTTTTAAATAAATATTAAGGTGTATGATTACTTACATAAAAACTTATCTACAACTATTATTAGTGAATGTTATTAAAACCAGATTTGCAGGTATTAAATTAGCAATAATATTATTTCTAATAATTTTCAATATATTATAAGATATTAATTGTATATGAATAGATTAGAAATGGTTTTTTAATAAAATAACGTTATATCATAATGTATAGGTTCAATTATTATACTGTAATTGTTAGATCTAAATTGCAATAATTGTTTGGTACATATCATTGTGTATGGTTAATTACATTATAATGCAAGTTTTATAATATTTAGTCCTTGATAAAATATTTAATAACAATAGAACTTAATGTATTTAGTAGATATATATATATAATAGCTTTCTCAACTCTATTTTTTATTATAAAGTATTAGGTTGTAATATTCAAGCATGTGTACTTCATTCTAACGAAAACTTATCACTTATATAACTATGTCTAATTAGATTTCCAACATAAAACCAAGATTGATTCTGGATTTTATTTAATATAGATGAATTATTTGGATATTAGATAATATTTAGTTCAGTAAAATGGTTCAACCTCTTTTTATAGTTATTTTAAAATTATTGTTTGTAGCGTTTGGGGAGTTGAGATTTTCTTCTTATTTAAAGAATTAACCAGCCTACAAGCCTTTTCTTCTATTTACATTGTGGAAGGATACACGTAATTAATTTTCGCTCTACATTGGTATATCTGTTAGGTAAATAATTAGATAGTTGTTTATTATTTTGTGTGATATGTGTTAATACAAGTTATGTAATTCAATGCTGAAGTTAAGACAAAATTTAATACACCAGTTCGATCTATGTTTAAGCCCAGATTGATAGTTGTTGATTAGAGCGTTTAACATGTAAATGACTTTGAATAATATTTTTAGATTTCCCTAAGGTTTGATTTTTTCAAATTATAAAGAATATGCTTTTTATTGAATAATACCTGGTTAATAGTGAGTGAACTTTTCTTTTTTTATCTAATAGTAGATACTAATATGAAAATAATAATGTGTATAGATACAAATATTAAGCTATATTTTCAGTGATGATTCATTAAATTTATCAATAGTATAAACCAAAAAATGATTTATCAATTTAAGATATGTCATTATAATTATCCTCATAAATAGGATTAGAAAATATCTATACATTAATCATTTACGAATATATACTTGCTATATTAACAGATTTAATTATGCTAAGATTAAATTATTTATAGAATACCTTGCTAATAACAATCAAAGCTATATTGTTTGGATATTACAGTGTAACGATACGTATATTTTAGAGTGTTTTCGATTTAAAAAATTCATGCAATCAATGAGAATTCAGTTAATTTTTTTGTTAAACCTCGTTATACGATCGAGGTTACAAACCAGAAGCTCAATCATTATAGTAATTGGGATTAAATTTTTCAATGTCATTTAGTGTTTTATAATTCGAGGATTATAACTACTATATATTTGTTAGTATAAAATCGTTAGTGTATACGATTGTAGAGAATAAATTGGATAATAATTTCTTTATACACCACTTTATTGAAGTTTTAAAAAGTAAAACGGCAAAATTTGCCGTTTTGCTTTTTAAGGAAAAATTAAAATATTACTGTCTATTGTTTATTATTTGAAGATTGAGTACATAAACTTGTTCAATTCTTTACAATTCTATTGTCAAATAAATTCTAAAGCTATACTAATGATGATCTATTTTAATCAGTAAATTCTGCCTATAAATTGGTGTAAATTCATATATTATAGTGTAATTATAAGGGACTATTTTTTAGATTTTTATAAATAAGAATGTGTATGATTACTTACCATATGATATGTTATAATATTGATTCAATAATTTTCTCTGTCTTAAATCCAAAAGTTAATTGGAGTAATTCAATATAATTCCCTTATCAAATCATTTCCAAAATATATAAGTATACTAAACTATTATTTGTATTAAATTTTCTTTTTTAAATCTTTTATTTATTAAAAGTGATTCTTCTTATATAGTATTTGTCATACCGATTAATGGTATTATAGTTGATTAAATGTGTATAGTTACTTCCATTAATACATTTTCTTGGTATAGATTCTTTAAATTTTCGATTTTATTATATTTCAAAATTAAGTTAAGATGTTAGAACATGTGTATTATAATCTACTTAAATTACATTAAAAAAAAGTCTATATAACTATCTATCTATGAATTAGATGCACTTAAATAATTATCTATAATCCATCATATTTGGACATATAGTATAAACATTTATTTATGTATCTAAAAAATATCAATGTAAATATTTTTGGATATCCTGAATGTGCATGGTTACTTACATATAAGTGTTTTTCCAGATAGAATATAAAAAACCTGTTTGAGTTTAGTAAGTTTTTGTATATACAAATATATATGGGAAAGATTTTAATACTCGAAAATCAACTTTTTTAATAATAATGATTAAAGTCTTTTACTTCAATTTATTGTTCTAATGTTATGAATATAGACTAATAATTTTCTTTATACGTTCCAACAGTTAACTAAAAAAGCAAAACGGCAAATTTTGCCGTTTTGCTTTTTTTAAAAATAAAGTTTTTATTGTGTATAGTTACTTATTAGTAATTTTTATCTAAATATCATGAACTAATACTTATTTTAATTTGATTTGAATACGATAATTTTAAAAGATATAATATTACTTTCTGTTGGACTTTAATATATATGAAAGAAAATAGAATAATATTTTTATTTCAGTACTTAATGGATTCTATTCTAAATATTTAATTTGAATAATTATTTTTTTTTGTGAAAATAAATATTACTTTTGAAACACACACTTTTATACGAATCAAAATTCAATATGTTTCATCTTTAACTTGAATTATACAAAATGAAGACCTAAACCAAAATCTTAAATTAAATTAACTAAACATCATGTAGACCCGAATTAATTAAACCTAAACCAAATTCATTCTACATCTTTTGACTTAATATTACATTATAAAAAATATAATGTTCCTGCTTCCTTGACTAATATCTAATGATATTAGAATAGATTTCATTTTTATACAAAATAAGCAACTAATGATATATTCATTAGTTATAGATAACCATTTAATATACTATGAGAATTCTAACATTAAAAAATATGTTAGTAGCATTTCTATTTATTATAATAGCTTGTGAAAACGATATTGATAATGAAATACATAATACAGGTAAAGTAGAAAATGTATATTCCATTACCCTTTCTGGAGACCAAACAATTACTTATAACACTATACCTGAAAAAATAACATTATCAGTTAATACAAATTATCATTCCAGACCTCCAATCGGTATTTATCAGAAATCAATAGATGGAAAAAATTGGACCAATGTTAAATATGAATATTGGAATAGGGGAGAGGATGTTATAGGTTACCAACCTGGACCAATAACACAAACAACGTACTATAGATTAGTTGTTAATTCAATAATATCAAATATCATTACTATTACAATAATTGAAAATTAATACCAAATTCATGCCTTATTCAAATAAACTAGTATTATTTATATTAGCTTCTTTGTTCAATTTTTTATCAGGAGCTTTTGCTGGTGATCTTATTTCATTGACCGCAATTGGAGATCAAGCTATTTGTAATAATAGTCAACCTACAACTATAACATTTACATCCACAAAAGAATCAGATTTTTCAAGAAGTATTGGAGTTTATGTATATACATCAACCGATCAAAGTAATTGGAGTATATTAAAGAGTATTTATTTTGATCGCTCAGGTCTAAGCTATACACCCTCAGAAATGAGTGAAACTACTTATTATAAATTTGTATCTGCGGGTAATGGTGTATCTTCTAACATAATAACCATAACAGTTTTTGAAGAATTTAATGCAGGAACCATAATAGGAACCCAAACAATTTGTTATAATACAACGCCTAATCAATTATCAGGAGATTCTCCAACAGGAGGAAGTGATAATTACTCTTTTCAATGGCAGAAATCAACAGATAATGCTACATGGACTGATATTAGTGGAGCTACTTATCAATTTTATACACCATCTGCCTTAACACAAACAACATATTTCAGAAGAAGAGATATTGATGATTGTGGAATAGATTATAGTAATGTAGTAACAATAAATGTAAGAAAAGAGCTCAATTCAGGAGCAATTTCCGGAACACAGACTATTTGTTATAATACAGCACCGTCACAAATTACGGGCACCTCGGCAAATGGAGGCTCAGAAAGCTATACTTATCAATGGCAAAAGTCAACAAATGGAAGTTCATGGTCTAGTGTATCAGGAGCAACTTCTTTGAACTATACACCATCAGCTTTAACTCAAACGACTTATTTTCGAAGAAAAGATACCGATAATTGTGGAATAGAATATAGCAATGTAATAACAGTAACTGTAAGAGAAGATCTAAATTCAGGAATAATAAGTGGGACACAATCGATCTGTTATAATACAGCACCGTCACAACTTACTGGAACTCCAGCTAACGGAGGATCTAATAGTTATACCTATCAATGGGAAAGGTCAGTCGATAATACAACATGGTCAAATATATCAGGAGCCACATCTCAAAACTACGCTTCATCATCTTTACTTCAAACAACCTATTTTCGCAGAAAGGTTACAGATGATTGTACAAGCGTTTATAGTGGGGTGATAAAAATAACTGTTAGAGATGCAATTTCTTCTGGAACAATAAGTAGCAACCAAACAGTTTGTTATAATACTGTTCCTTCCCAGATAACTGGAATATCAGCAAGTGGAGGTAGTGGTAATTATACTTATCAATGGCAAAAATCTTCAAATGGTAGTTCTTGGTCTGATATAAGTGGAGCCAACAATCTAGATTATACTGCATCAGCATTAACTCAAACAACCTATTTTCGCAGAAAGATTACAGATGATTGTGGAATAGAATATAGTAATAGTGTTAAAATAACTGTAAGACAGGAATTAAGAACAGGAACAATATCAGGAACACAATCAATTTGTTATCAAACTGCTCCTTCCCAGATAACAGGAACATCAGCAAGCGGAGGTTCAGGTATTTACACCTATCAATGGCAAAGTTCAACAAATAATTCAAGTTGGTCTATTATAAACGAAGCCACATCACAAAATTATACTCCAACATCATTAAACCAAACAACATACTTTCGCAGAATAGATAGTGATGAATGTATTAGTCTATATTCTAATAGTATTATGATAACTGTATTTGAAGAGTTAGAAGTTGGAACCATATCTGGAGATCAAACCATATGTTATAATACGATACCAGAGATATTAACCAATACAGTACTTCCAAGTGGAGGATCTGGAAGCTATTCTTATCAGTGGCAAAAGTCGACGGATAAAAATTCTTGGTCGGATATAAGTGGAGCTATATCTCAAAATCACACACCTTCAGCGTTAACACAAACAACCTATTTTCGCAGAAAGGACACGGACGAATGTGCATCTGGATATACAAACTCTATTAAAGTAAATGTAAATAACGCATTATATACCGGTGGTATTGAAGGAGATCAAACAATATGTTATAATGCTATACCGAGTCAAATTAATAGCGCATCTGCAAGTGGTGGAACAGGAAGTTATACATACCAATGGCAAAAATCAACAGATAATGCAACTTGGTCGGATATTATTTCTGCCAACACACAAAATTATACACCATCAGCATTAACACAGGCAACTTATTTCCGTAGGAAGGTGTCAGATAACTGTACTAGTGTATATTCAAATAGTGTATTAATTTCAGTTTACAATAGTTTATCCGAAGGAACAATATCGGGAGAACAATCAATTTGCTTTAATAGTATTCCCTTTCAAATTGTTGGGACTTCTGCAAATGGTGGAACAGGAAATTATATTTATCAATGGCAAAGATCCTCAAATGGAAATTCATGGACCGATATAAGTAATGCGAAATCCATTAGCTATACTCCAACAGCCTTAATTCAAACAACATATTTGCGTAGAAAAGTTGTTGATGATTGTAATATTCTATATAGTAATACTGTTACGATAACCGTAAAAGAAGAATTAGAATCTGGCACAATTACAGGAGATCAAACCATTTGTTATAATACAGTTCCAGGGATATTAACAAATTCAGGTTTACCAACAGGAGGTTCAGGAGAGTATACCTATCAATGGCAAAGATCCACAGATAATGCAAGCTGGTCGGATATAAGTGGAGCTACATCACAGAATTATTCACCTACAGCGCTGATAGAGACCACCTATTTTCGCCGGAAAGAAGTAGATCCTTGTGGAACCGTATTTTCAAACGCAATTCAAATAACAGTAAATAGTGCTTTAAATTCAGGAGATATAGAAGGGACACAAACGATATGTTATAATACTGTACCAAGTCAGATAATAGGAGAATCTGCAGAAGGAGGGAGAGGAGATATAGCTTACCAATGGCAAAAATCCACAGACAACACATATTGGTTTGATATCATTTCTGTAACCACTCAGAACTATACACCACCAGTACTAACACAAACCACTTATTTTCGACGAAAAGTGAGTGATGATTGTACTGAAAAATATTCCAATAGCATACTTATTACTGTGTATAGTGAACTAGATGAAGGAAACATCACTGGAGATCAATCGATATATTATGGTACTGTACCAACTATGATTACAGGAAACTCTGCAAGTGGTGGTTCAGAAGATTACACCTATCAATGGCAAAGTTCAACAGATAATGCCACCTGGACGAATATTAATGGAGCAACATCACCAAACTATTCACCATCTAATCTTACAACAAGCACTATATACCGTAGGATAACTTCTGATGAATGTAATAGTATAGCTAGTAATAGTGTAACCATTTCCATTATAGGACAATTGCAGGTTGGAGAGATCAGTGAATCACAAACTATCTGTTATAATACTTTTCCTGAGATTATAAGTGTACAGAGTATTTCAGGAGGAAGTGGTGATTATGCCTATCAATGGCAACAATCAGAGAACAGTACTACCTGGACCGATATTTCTGGAGCCAATAACAGTTCTTACCAGCCAGGGGCTATACAAACGTCTTGTTATTATCGTCTTGTGGTTATTGATGAAAGCGGTACGATCTATTCAGATATTACTTTAATCAATGTTTATGAAGAATTTACAGCAGGAACAATAAGTAATGATCAAACGATCATATACAATTCAACGCCTGAAATTTTAAATTCTTCAACAGCAGCAACCGGTGGAAGTGGGGATATAACTTACCAATGGCAAAAATCTACAGATAAAATCACCTGGGTAAATATTGTTAGTGCCAATAATGAAAGTTATGCACCTTCTTCATTAACACAAACGACCTATTTCCGAAGATGTTCGGAATGTCAATGTGGAGCTTTATATTCTAATATGGTTACCATTACGGTTACTACAGAAAATGAAATCATAGGAACCATTGGTAATAACCAAATCATCTGTTATAATACCGTACCTTCAGCCATAGAAGATATTACAACGGGGAGTGGAATTATTAGTGAACAATGGCAGTATTCTATAGATGGTACAAATTGGACAGATATTATTGGAGCGACAAGTAGTAGTTATCAGCCAGGAGCTTTAACCACATCTGTTTATTATAGAAAGAAAGCATATACCGCTTCTAACGGAGAATTGTACACCAATATCGTTCGTATCACCGTTGATGGCATGTTGGATGCCGGTATCATTGTCGGGGACCAATCCACATGTAATAATGTTGTACCATCGCCAATCACAGTTGATGCTTATCCTAATGCCTCGGAATATGAGATTACCTGGCAGCAATCATTAAATGGAACGACATGGAAAGACATACCAAGTATTCATACTGAATATTATGAGTCCTCTATATTAACAGAATCTACTTTTTTTAGAAAGAAAATTGAATCCTCATGTGGAACGGCTTATACTAATGAAATACTAATATCAATTAATGAAGCTATAGAGCCTGGAACGATTGAAGAAGATCAAAGTATTGGTTACAATGCTGTTCCAGATATACTGTTAGGTACCTCTGCAATTGGAGGAACAGGGGAATATACCTATCAGTGGCAGAAATCCACTGATAATACCAACTGGGTGAATTTAGCTAATGCTTCTAATAAAGATTATCAACCTTCAGCCTTAACAAAAACAACCTATTTCAAAAGAATAGTTACCAGTGGCAATTGTAGTGATGTAGAAAGTAATATAGTGACGGTGTATGTGGCCACAAGATTAATTGCAGGAAGCATAGGTAATAATCAAACCATATGTTATAATTCATCTCCATCAAAATTATCAGGCACTCTTGCTGAAGGAGGGATTGGTATATATTCCTATTATTGGGAACGTTCTACAGACGGCGAGAACTGGATAGAGTTATTTGGACAAAACGACTATGAGGTTTCACCGAGTGATCTGATTACTACCACCACCTACTATAGAAGAAAAGTAGTTAGCGGAACAGCTGTGGCATATTCAAATATAGTAGGCATTGAACCATTAACAGAGGTGATTACACCAGAAATATCTTATGACAATGAATATTGCCTTAATGAAGAGGTAACCATAAACTCTAATCTGGATAATATGTTGTGGTATGATCAATCTTTGAATTTGATCAGTACTGAAGGACAAATTAATTTTACTGCAACAGGAAGCACAAGCTATTTCTATCAGATAGAAGATGAGATCGGTTGTAAAGGAGATTTAAAAGAGATCAGTATTATTGTTGATTATGTCAATACCAATATTGAGACCAGCGCCTTTAATAAAGAAAGTATTACTAATGGTAATAAGGTTGTCTTTTATCCAAATATAGAATCCAATCTAGATCCAGGTGAATTCAACTATGAATGGTTACTCAATCACAATGAAAAAGGATGGTATGAGACCATGTATGATGCCAATCCTGAGCAATATTTACATTGGGAAGGGTGGTATGGTCTTTCATTAGAGGTAACCACACAAACAGGATGTGTCTTTAATTCTGAAAAAGATAACTTCCTTTATGTCAATGCAGAAACACCTTTGTATGGGGAGTCCAAATCTGGAGTAAGCAGGATTGAACTAAGTGAAGATTTTGGAACCGAGACTCCTTTTACACTAGAAGTTTATCCTATTCCTTTTGTGAATGATCTTACATTAGAAGTAAGCCATGCCAAAGAAGAAGAATTAGTAGTGAGTATTATAAATATGGTAGGGCAGACTGTATATAACTCCATAATAAAAGGTGGAGAGGATAACACAATACATACCATTACATTATCCATACTTCAAAAGGGAATGTATATTCTTTTGATTCAAGATGGTAAACAAACTTATAAAAAACGAATTATAAAAAAATAACCAGATGCCCTCGAAAGAGGGCTTAATTTCTAAACCATGAAAAATTCTATTTTGCAACTGGCCATGCTGCTGGTTGTTCTCTGTTCATGTACCCGTACAGAGGATTACTTTAGTGATTATAATCAAGATCCTGTACTCATCGTTAATAATGATATTGACTTTATTAATGATTCGGTTAAGATCAATCAAAACTATTATGATGCTACCTATTTGATAGAAGATGAAGAAGTGAATTGTATTCAACCGACTGTTTTAACAGACCTAAGATATGAGATCCAGGATGAAAGCAATATAAGATTTGCTTTAGATCAGACAGGAAGTTTTCCTGTAACAATATCTTATAAGGACTCCTGGGGCAAGATATCCAAAGCCACCTTCACACTAGTGGTCTTTGAAAATCTGGGACCCATTGCAAAGCTGAGCGTATCAGCATCAGATTTGAATGTGACTATAGATGCCAGCGATAGTTATGATCAAGATGAGAAGTATCAAGGGGGGATTGAATTGTATCGTTTTTATGTCAATAGAAAAGAGATTGATAAAACTTATCATAGTTCCATCAACTACATATTTCAAGAAGAAGGCACCTATGAAATCGGTGTGCAAGTTAAAGATAACGATCAAGAGTGGTCAGAAATCATCTATAAAACGATTGAACTATGAAAAAATACATCCTTCTAATACTATTATTGTCCCCCCTTTATATTCAGGCGCAAAAAGAACAAGAAATCGGATCCATTACGCCCCATTGTTATGATTCACGGATGATAAATCTATCCTCACATTATACGGCTGATGGCGTAGGATTTGATCTGGGATATTCACGCATTAATAAGAATGCCAGTATTACCAATTTAAATTTAGAATACGATAAAGGCAATTATGCCACCAAGAACCAATACAATATTGTTTCAGCAAATCTTTGTTTAAGTAAACCTATTATTAAGAGACAGAGATTTTATGCATCCATAGGAGGGGGAACCATTGTTTCCTATGAAAAAATAGAAAATAGCATTATTCATTTAAGTAAAAATCAATTTACACCCGGAGCACTGGTTAAAATGGAAGCCGAACTTTTTTTAAGTCGTTATGCGCTGTATAGCTCATTTGAACAGCTTTATAGGACCAATTCCATCATAGGCAATTGGCAATATCAGGTCAGTTTTGGTATTAAATATATTCTTAAATAAGCATGCAGTATACATGGATACTCGTAGTCTGTTTTGTCATAGCGCTACTTCTTATGCTTACTCTTTTGGTTAAAACATTTTTAAGGAAAGAAAATAAGAAAGAGGATCATACTGATCCGATCATTTGGATGCCAGGTTCACCAGATAATTCCATGACCCAAACAGCAGCAGAAAAGGATCTAACGCAAGGGGTAGAGGTGAGTTATGAGGAAGATCCCAAGGAGACTATTGAAGTTAAGGCTATACTGCAGATACATAAATATAATTCACTAGAAATAAATCGTTTAATCTAAATTTTAAATCATGAATACATTAAAAAAATCCTTCTTTACTTTAAGTGCTTGCTTTTCATTAGCTTCTTATGTGGCCGCTCAATCCATTAGTGAAGTAGATGGTGCGCTGCAAACACAAACCACCAGTTTATTAAGTCTTATCAGTACCATATTAACCATACTATTAATTGCAGCATTTGTTTTTATGGTAGCCAATATCATATTTAATATGACCAATCAGAAAATGTCCTACACCATATTTCTTGTGGTCTTGGTATTAAAAGGAGCTTTTGTAGTCATATTTAAATAATGGAGTCAAGAGAAAGAACCTTATGTAGAATAAACAAAGAAACCAGGATAATGGGAGTCTCAGTAATGAATCTGGTTGTATTGGTAGGTTGTGCCTTGATGCCAGGGATTGCCAGCGCATATAGTCTGTTTATTACCTTTCCCATTATCATATGGATCATACGGAAGATGAAAAGTGCTGAGAACCAAGGCTGTCCGGATTATATCTCTGAGCAGCTTAAGAAAATTCATGTCAAAGACCAATATTCAGATACGGATCATCTCATGGAAAAAATCATAGATAATGAATAATATTGATGTTCAACATATATTTCCAATTACGCGCATTTCAGCCTCCAAAATTCTATCGGGGATAGGAGATATCACCTGGGGCTATAAAGTTCATTTTCCGGATGTTTTTACGCTCTCAGAAATAGATTATCAATCGCTATACAATCAGTTTTTATCAGCTTTCTCTATTTTGCCTGAAGGAACTGTCGTTTCGCAACAGGATTGTTACTATGTAGATGAATATAAGGACCAAAAGGCGCTTCAAAGTTTTACTTTAAAAGAGAATCATAAAAACCTGTTAGGCCGATCCTTATTAAGACATACCAGCTATTTATACATATCCTATCCGGATAAAAAGATTCATGCTTTAACCGAAAATGCCAATTCCGCAGTCAAGCTGTCGAATTATTTAAGAAATCCATTTAAAGGATTTCCTAAAACCTATGAAAAAGGGGAGAGGTTAAGAAAAGAATTAAGCTCTGTTTTATCCTCTATTGATGGCATTGAAATAAACCATTTATCCACTGACGACTTGGTAAATAACATCTATAGACATTGGACTTTTGAAGGGGACTATTGTAAAGGTAAAAGATTAGCACCTATAATAAAAGATGACGGGAAATTAAAAGTAGGGGATCAGTATGTAGGTGTGATTTCTATGATAAACCATGGAGAGGTAGTTCAACATTGTAAATCACATAAGGGCAGCACAGAGACTGAGGATTCTGATCTTAAGGTTGAAAAAGGCATCTCTTTAAAATTAGGCAATACCTATCAGGCTGGTTTTGGTCTTCCATTTAATCATACACTGACCAGAACCTTTATCATCCGCAATAAGGAAAGAACCAATTTAAAATTGTTTTTTGCCAGTTCAAAAGAAAGCTTTATGTCTGTGGTGGGTATGACTGATGCCACCAAGCGTATTCAGGATATCAGTGGCTTTAAAGATGCCATATCCAACCGGGGGTATACGGTTGTGGATATGTCTTTAAATGTAATTATACCTTGTCATACCTTAAGTGAGCTGGAAGAAAAGACCACTATTGCCAATACAACCTTAAGAAATATCAACGATTGTCAATCCTATGTAGAACCTTTTCAAGAAGCACTGCCCATTTGGGTCGGAACAACGCCTGGCTATACCAGGGGCAATTATCGCTCTTTTATTACAGCGATGGAACATGCTTTAACCTATTTTACCTTTGAAAGCACTACAAGGGGGAGCTATGAAGGACATCTGTTTACAGATCGCTTTGGCAATCCGATCGTGATAGATTTATGGAACTCTCCACATATTGCCAATAGAAATGCGATTATTGAAGGCGGATCCGGAACAGGAAAATCCTTTACGGTCAATAATATCATCGATCAGGATCTGGAACAAGGATACCATGTGATCATATTAGATGTGGGTCATTCCTATAAAGACCAATGTATCTTTCATAATGGGAGGTATTTAAATTCCTCTGATCTAAGCTCTTTATCCTTTGCGATTTTTATATGTTCAAAAGATAGCGAGGGCATGTATTGTCCTGATCCGGATAAATTACTTTTCATCCAATCCATACTGCTATCGATATGGAAAGGTGGAAATAGTGCCAATAATGAGGAATATGCCATTATCATGGATATTATTGACTCCTTTTACAAATACATAAATCAAAGTTCTAAATTTCCGGATTTAACTGAATTTTACGCCTTTGTCAAAGAGGAGTATGAAATCCAGGAGCAAAGAAGATCCATATTTAATAAAGAAGCCTTCATTATTACCTTAGAACCTTTTGTCTTTGGTAAATACAAGACCTTGTTGAACTCCAGAGAAACCATCGAACTAACCACAGAGCGGTTTATTGTCTTTGATATAGAAGCAGTAGCAGAGGATATTTATGCTTTTCCAGTGGTGGGATTGATCATCATGGAGATGGTGATGGTAAAAGTGAGAAAATTACGAGGACAGAAGAAGCGATTTATCATTGATGAAGGATGGAAGGTGTTAAAAGGTCAGTTAAGTGGCTTTGTAGAATATTTATATAGGACTTTTAGAAAAAATGAAGGATCCGTGTGTTTGGCCACTCAGGCGATCACAGATCTATATCAAAATGTAGGAAAAGAGATGGCGCGATCACTGATTGCCAATGCCGATACGATGATCCTGATGCGAAGGGGAACCGTGAAGAACTATGATGATTTAAAAGCCTGGTTGAGTCTTACGGACTTTGAAATAACTATGATGAAAGATGCCAAGCGAAGGGATGAACAGGGGTATAGAGAGTTTTTTCTCAAACAAGGGGATAAATCCATGTTAGTTCGATTGGAATCGGCAAAGAAAACCATCGCTACTTATTCTTCCAAAGGAGAGGAGAAGGCTCGCATTAGCAAGCATTTTCAAGATACAGGCAATTTGGAATATGCCATTAATCAATATACAGAAGAAAGCATCAAGCTGCATTTTCTGCAACAGCTACATGAAGAAGGTCTTATTTCCATGGACCAGTTAAAAAAACAACAGACCAAAATCACTCAGTTATGAACCTACTAAAAACCCTTATTATCAGTTTGCTTTTGCTTTTTATCACCCATCAGATCCAAGGACAGGCCATTGTTCATGATCCGGTAAATTTAGTACAAGCCGCTAAAACTACCGGTGAACTGCTCAACCTGGGAACCACCTTAGCCAAGTTAAAGAAAATAGCCAGTACCGTTGAAGAAGTCAAGGAGAATGTATCCTGGTTAAAAAAGACGGCCTCGGTTATTGAGTTAATTAAAATCATTGAATCCACGACCTGTATGATCCAAAACCTTCAGATGAACCTGGAGGTCGCTGTCGACTTAGGGATAACGAACTCTTGCCTGGGGAACTTCCAATACCAGATCAATATTCGAAAATTGCAGCTGGCCGTCGATCAACTCAATTCAGTTTTAACCAAAGGTACCAAGATGACCCAGGCCGAAAGGTGGAGTATTGTATCTGTAGCATTGGATAATTTTACAGAAAGCCAGCTTAATTTTAAGGCCCTAAACATGTCCTTGGAAAGAGAAATCTATGTGCATAATTATATCAATGCCAAAGAGAATCTGGAGTCTGAATCTAAACAAGAGTATGTAAAATCTATAATCGACCTATATAACTAACACTATGGAACTATTTGAATTTCCACGAATAACAGGATGGCTCACTAAATATACCGCAGAGATCATTTTGGTCTGTTTAAGCTTTAAAGCCTTGTTTATTGCCATTGCCTTTGTCTATAATATGGCGGTTACCTTATTTAAAAGTAAAGGAATGAAACCCATTGATGTCTCCAAGATATCAAGAGTGGTGGTTCTTGCTTTTTGTTTGGTGTGGTATATCCCGCTGGCTGTGACTACCAGTTCATTAATGGGCATTATGTATGAGTATTCCAAGCCTAAATTAAGTAAGACCGACATTATGACTGCTTATATCAAAGAACAAGGCGATCAGGCCAAGCAGAAGGTCATTGAAGAAAATGGCGATCCGGATTTATCTACAATTGAATGGATTCAGGCTGAATGGGCTACCATAAAAGCCACCATAAAAACTTTTCTATTAACACAAGTGACTGGAGTTATGGGTTCCGATCTGTTATTATTAATCATACGGGGCGTTGTGGCCGCATTGACCAATGTGTTGATTAAGGTCTTTTATGTCCTGGGGCCCTTTGCCATTTTGTTTTCCATTCTTCCTGGATTTGAAAGCAAGTTCTACTGCTGGCTTTCCACATGGATTACCATGCTTTTTATCCCTACGGTATATAATGTTTTGGAAGGCATTAATATCGCACACTTTGCAGAAGTGATAAAGAATACTGGGCTTGATAATTACATTAATCATAACATCATTAACACCACAATGATTATCCTGTACCTCCTTCCATTTTGGATTGCAGGTAAAGTAGTTGGAAATGCGGATGCAGGAAGGTTCTTAAGCCAAACGGGTCAACTGGCAACTATGGCCATGGGGAAAGGAGTGACCTCAGTACTCAGCAAGATGGGAAGTGTGGCAGGAGCAAATGCGGGATCCAATAATGTAGATAATATAAGTGATGCATCCAGAGATGCGATGAGTGTAAAATAAAAGATGTTATGCTGAACGAAATCAATAGTTATAGAAAAGAACATAAGACCTTTAAAATACTCTTTTTAATAGGAATTATGGGTATGTCTGCAGTAGTAGGTATCTCAGTGTATTACAATTATCAACTGATTCAAAAATTTACCAATACTACATGGATTGCTGTCGATGGAAAAGCCTATAAGGCGGAGCTCAAGCAAGGATTCCAATATAAAGATCGGATCTATGAAAGAATTCTTGCGGCCAAGATGTTTTATAAATCCAGGTATGCTGCAGACCGGTATAATCAGGAGTCGAATATTCGTGAAGCCCTGGAGTTATGTGGAAACTGTTCTGAAAATGTACTAATAGGCTATGATGATGAAGGGATGCAACAAAATATTAAAGAGAAAGGATGGGTCTATCAGTGTCAGATTGATTCCGTATTGATGGAGGATGACTACACAGGGTATGTCTTTGGTAAACAAATCATCATCACCAAGACCAAAGACCTTAAACGCAATATGTATATCCGTTTTAAGAGCAAAGATCTGAACTCACGTGCAGATAAGAATCCACTGGCTATTGTGTTGGATGAAGTAGATTGTTTTAATAATAAAGTTTTAGACTATTAATATGGATTTTCAGGATAAAAAAGTAAAGATAGGTATTGCCCTTATCGGAGGCGTTTTAGTGGCCTTATTTGCTTATTTAGAGTACAAACCCGAACCATCCTTGACAAAGGTATCTCCATCGGGAAAAATGAAGCATATTGAGAGCAGTGAAGATTCCCAATTGGCACAACTTCGAAAAAAACAAAGAAACTATAAAAGAGAAGTATCCGATTATTCCTTTAGTGATTATTTGAACAATCAGATTGATCAGGATACCTATCATCCTGAGCAAGATACCATTCTTCTTAAGGGGGAGAAGGAGATTCATAAAGATGGAACATCTAGAGCCATCGTTTATAAAGATGAATCTAGGCCTGTTCAAACGTCTTATTTTAAACAAACCACCTTATCCAATACCCGTGATCAAAATTTACAAGAAACCACTGAACCGGCTCATCATATGAATAATAAGAAAGTGACCCACTCTAAATACACAACATCTACAAATCGTCACCCCCCCTTAATAAACGAAGTATCATCTGAGGAGGTAGAAGCAAAAACAGTTCGTAGGGTAGGATTTGCCAGTAATTCAATAGGAGAGGGGAGAAGTGTGAGTGCTCATAACGATCAGGTTAGTGATGATGCCAGGATGAAGCCAGGATTAAAAGTGGCCATATTGCAAACCCAGAAAGTAAAAACCGGAGATATCATTTTATTACGGACTATTGAATCCGGCAGTTTAAATGGAAAAACAATTCCATCCAATACAATTGTAGAGGGAAATGTAAGACTATCCAAGAATCGAATGGATATTATCGTTGAAGCGCTTCAGGTGGGAGAGAGTACCACCTACTGTGATTTATACGCTTATACCTTAACTGGTAACCAGGGCTTATCCTTGAATAATGAGATCAACTACGAGATTAAAAATGATGCCACAGCTGCTATCGTGGATGAAATGGCGCAATCAGTGAATGTTCCCTATTTAGGCGCCTTAACCGAAGCTGCCACGCGAAAAAAGATTGCGGATCCAGTGGTGGAACTGAGAAAAGGCACAAAAATGGTATTAAAACAAAAATCCTAACAATATGAGACAAACCTATTTACTGCTAATGCTTGTTTTTATTCAGACTTTAAGCTTTGCAGAGAACAAGAAATATAAAACCATAGAAGTGGGATTGACCACCACAATACATATGATTTTTCCCTCAAGTATCATTAGTTATGATATTGGACTAGGTAAGACCGGGGAATATGAAGATATCCTGTCTGAGCAACCCAGTAAAAACAGGTTGAAATTAGCTGCCGGAATAGCCAATTTTCAGAATACCAATCTATTTGTGGAGACAGAAAAAGCCTATTATAATTTTATATTGACCTATAATCCTTTCCCGGAAAATCAGCTGATTACCATTGATCAGGATGATGCGGTTCAGTTTAAAAAGATAGCAGCCACTCCGGCTAATTATTCAGAAAAATCCGAAGAAAAGGATCAGGCTTATCTGTCCGAGGATAAGTATGTAGCTTATGTATGTAAAGATTTATATGAAAAATGCGAACATTCCTTCTTATCAGCCAATGCGGCTTTAGGAATCATCTTTCAACTGGATAATATCTATGTAAAGGAAGATAAGCTATACCTAAAATTCAGCATAAAAAATCAATCTAATGTAAAATATGAAATAGGTTATTTGGGTTATTTAATCAAATTAAAAGGAAAGGGGAAAAAACAAGGAGTGGTGGTTGATGAGACTCTACAACCCTATTATACATATCAGACCTTCAGTGAAATACAATCTTCGCAGGAGGATCAGGTAATTGCCGTCTTTGATAAGTTTACTTTAGATAAAAAGAAGAATTTAATAGTCAACCTATGGGAAAAGGAAGGGGAAAGAATGATAGAGCTTAAAATTAATGCCCAACAAATTGTGAAAGCGCAGATCATTAAACATTAAAAGCCATGGATCAGGAAAAGAAAAATATTATTTGGATCTGTATCAGTGGGATCATCATAAGCGTTTTCTTATTGGTATCTCATTGGATTGCGGTATATGAACTCATCCGTTTTCATCAAAGTGCAGGAGTGGATTTATTGTTTAAAGTGCTCTCCAAAATTAATACTTCGCAGCATCTAACCCTACTTAGACTTATGGTTGTCGCTTTAATTATAGCCACTACTTTTTTTCAAAAGTTCAAGGAAAAGAGTAAAACCACTCAGGTGGCCCTTATTGCAGTACCTATTTTGATGATCGCTTTTTTTAAAGGATATACAGCATCCGACTTCTATGCCATATATATCTATCCCATGGTGTTTGTTTTCACCATAGTTCTATTACCCCTTGCTGCATCACACCTGTCAAGCATTGCCTTATCGGATCAGAAACCATTAGGCATAAATCGTGAGAAAGGAGAAAATCCATTACCTGTGGAGACAAAAGACAATGGTACTTTATGGATTCCCAATGCGGCTGCCGGTATTTGGGTAGAAGGGGCAGCTGGATCTGGTAAATCTTTTAGTATGGTGATTCCACATATATTTGAGTTTGCCAAAAGAGGCTATGCAGGATTGGTATATGATTATGAAGGTAATTTAAATGAAAAAGGAGGTCTATTAACCAAAGTCGTATATACGGCACTATTAAATTGCCACTCTAAAGTAAAATTTGCATTTATCAATCTGACGAATCTACCCAGAACAGTGAAGGTAAATCCCATCTCCCCTAAATACATCAAATCCTTTGATGATGCGCTTGAAATAAGTATTGCCATCATGGTGAATCTGAATAAAGAATGGGCCACCAAAAGAGACTTCTGGGCCGACAATGCCATCTATGCTTTTGCAGGTACGGTGTGGCATTTTGTACATTCCAGGCCAGAGCTGGCTACCATACCTCATGTCACAGAATTTCTTTTAAATGATTTTGAGACTGCCATGAGAATTTTACTTCAGGATAAAGAGGTGGCGCCTTACATCAGACCGGTTATATCACCTTTTACAAAACAAGGAGCCGGAGGACAAGCTGCAGGAGCCGAAGGATCCACACAATTTAGCGTGGCTAAGCTCAGGACCAAAGAAAGCTATTATGTGCTGGCTCCAAAGCTAGGAGAAGAAATGAGTCTGGATATTACTAATAAAGAAAAGCCTATCCTGCTATGTTTGGGTAATTCTCCAGGACAACGAGGTGTACATACACCTATCCTTGGAAGTATCATTCAGGTGTGCAGGATGCAAATGAATCAACTGGGTAAGAATAAATCCATTTTTATGGCTGACGAGCTTCCCACTATTTATATTGATAAGCTGGAAACACTGCCGGCTGAAGCTCGAAAAAAGGGAGTGGTAACCTATCTGGCCCTACAAACATTTGCACAATTGGAAGAAGCCTATGGAAGGGATCGGGCTCGTATTATTCAGGATAACTGTAGTAATATCTTTTGTGGAAAAACCTCAGTGGACTCGGCAGAAAAGGTGGTTCGTATGATGGGGGAGTATCAAAAAGATGATTTGTCACATTCCTATAATGAATCTTCCACCTCCAAGAGTGTTCGAAAACAATATGATAAAGTCATCAGAGTAAATGATATTACAGGACAAAAACCAGGGCATTTTACAGGTATGGTCACAGGTGGAGAACCACCATTTTTCTCTGTACAGACTAAAGAGCAGCATTTTGAGTTAAAAGAGATACCGGCTTTTAATAGAGAATTATTAAAAAAGGATGGTCGTGAGTTTTCTAAAGAAGAAGTAGAAGCCATTGTAAATAAGAATTACAAACGAATTATTGAGGAAGTTGATTCCTATATATCAGAATATTGTACCACAGCTTAATACCTGGTTTTATGAATGAATTGAATTGCATGTTAGAAGCTAAAGGTTTTATCCGGGAGATGATCCTATCGGAATATATTCATTATTCGGATGGTCAGGATTCCTTATATCTTTTTCTAACAGAGCTTGGGCCTATTGTGATTCATCGAGAGAAAAGAGAACTCTTTGATAAAGATTCGCTGGCTTTATATTTAGAAACACCCAAAAATATTAAGGGGGGAAAGGAAATGGATGATACCATTAGGGAGGTAAAATATGCAGATGTTTTCTTAAGTATTTATGATTTTAAGCCAACTCAGGATAAAGAAGTTTGGAGGGATTTTCGTGATTGTGACTCTGTGCTATTGTTTCACAATAAAAGTATTAAGGGCTATGCTTATGGAGCTAATGGAAAAACGGTTTTTAACACTCAGGATCAAATGGCATGCTGGTCTCCTACAATGGTGGATATGAAACCAGATTTAAAACTACTATTAACCTCTAATATTAAAGATATTCAGCAAAGAGATCACCAATATAACTATGTTCTGATTCAGGATCATTATCCATCGATTGCAGAAAGAATGGATCGGTATGGGTATGAAAATATACGATTTAAAACGCTTTTATTGTGGTTCTATGGTAGTATTCATTATCTGAATTGTAATACGCCTTCTATTACACAGGTATCAAAGCATCAGGATAGCTTGACCGTATATGGCGAAAAGATGGATTGTCTTGAGGGCTATGAGGAAAAAGAATATCCTTTTAATAGAAAATATTCCTTTAACATAGAAGAAGGGATTTTAAAGGAAATGATACATGAGTTAAGTGAAAAATATAATGTTGACATTATTGATTGTATATAAGACCTATGGATTTTAATGAGTTAAAAAATAAAGTGGATTTATTAGCCTTTCTATCCAGAGACGGCTATAAGAAAGACCCTAAGAAATCGTCATCAAGACAATTTGTCTTTAATGGACCTCATGGAGATAAACTGCTAGTATTAAAACATAGTAAATCCGGTGATTTAATCTATAAGAATCTGCATGATGATAATGATTATGGCAATATCATCAATTTTGTAGTGAATCGTATCGATGGATTTGTCAATACCAGTAGGAAAACGAGTGTTGAATATGCTAAAGCAGCTGATATTTTAAAGGAGTTTTTAAATATTCCCAAAGAAGATAAAATAATCCTGGATAAAATAAACCATCGCAAAGCCACTGCTTTTACATATGAAAATTATAATCCCCAAACCTTATTTGATACCTCGTATTTGGAAAGTAGAGGTATTAAAAAGGATATATTAAACGATGAACTTTTAAAGGGAACCATCATCAATTGCCAGCGCTACAGCTATAAAACAAAATCCAATTATGGTTCCCAGATGACCGGTTTTCCATGCATTAAGGAAGGAAATATAGTAGGTTTGGACATGAGGGATCCAGAAGATAAACTTTTTGCTGCCGGAAGTAAAAAAGCTGAATCTTTCTGGTCCTCACATTATCAATCCAATCAAAAGAATCTGGTGGTAGGAGAGAGTCCCATTGATCTGATTTCCTATCAACAAATAAAGGGGGGGAAGGATAATTTTCTGGTTTCTACCAATGGTACGATAAGTCATCAACAGATATCCATGATTGTGGATATGATTCAGAAAGGAACCTTTCAAAGACTCATCTCCTCTTTTGATAATGATTTTGCAGGATACACTTTTGATTTAAAATTGATTAAAGGTTTTATTGGTGAGGATAAAGTAAAGTTGATTACGGCCAGAAAAGATTTCCTGGAGGCTGAAGTAAAATTAAAGGGTTTGACCGCTCAAAAATATGAGATCTCCAATATATCGGAATTTAGAGAGCTTGTGAATAAATTGATTGTTTCATATCAGCTGGAGAATAAGTATATACTCGATAAAGCTCCATGTAAAGATTGGAATGAGGTTCTTGATACTCCGAAAAAAAAAAGTTTAAATCCAAACAATCCTAAGAAGATGAATACCATTGAAAAAAACACGAAACAAAATCCTATAATGGAAGATCCTTTAGAGAAAAGTACTTCTAATACATTGAAGAACTATAAGTATCATCCTAAAGATATTGCAGGAGAACTAATAAACTTTGGATGGTCCAATTATAAACATGAAGCTGGAGGAGAGAAAAGTTATTTTCTTCAAATCAAGGACCATCCTTCTCAAAAGGAAAGGACCCTTTGGGCAAAGGATTTTTCAAGAAATATAGATGAGCATAAAATACAAAAAGGAGACTTTATAAAAATTACTTACAAGGGATTTGAAAATGTAGAAGTCAAAGTCAAACAGAAAGATAAAGAGGGTAAAGCCGATTATAAAACGATGCCAGCCAAAAGAAAAAGCTATGATGTACAATCCATCGATAAGAAGGATTATATCAGTCAACATACCGCCTATCATGCCAAAATAAAAAAGCAAACACCAAAGAATACAAAGCGATCTTCTTCGAAGATGAAGGGGGAAGAGCCTACTTTGACCTCAAAAGCAATAGAGGAAAAGGTGGTTTTAGCACCAAAAGCAATAGAGGTTTCTAATAGAATCCCCAAGCAAATTCAAGGCGTCAACTTATCCAAGGAAGAGCAGGAACGACTGGCCAATGGAGAGACCATATTATTAAAAAATATGGTGACTAATAATGGTATTATGGATGGCTCTGTAGAACTAAAGCCAAATAAAGATGGCGTATTGAGTCCAACAATAGCTTATGCCAGACCCTCAGAGGTGATTATCAAAGACAAAATATTGAAATACAAATTATCCAAGGAAGAGAAACAACACCTTGAAAACGGAAAGGTATTAGGCCCTCTGGAACTGGATAAAGATTTTAAAGCCTATCTGCAAGTAGATAAGGCACAGAATAGAGTGGTGATTAAAACAGAAAAAGAAATTGGAGTACCCCAAAAGATTGGGGGGTATGCTTTATCAGATGGGGATAAGAATAGATTGGCCAATGGTGAAAAGATGCTACCCAGAGTGTTTAAAGGTAAACATGGCTATTTTATGGCCAACGTCAATATTACCAAAGATAAAACAGGATTGGAATATTCAAGTATTGTGGCTTTAAGTAACCAGGAAGCCATTCAAATGATGGATTCAGTCAACAGTAAAACCTATTCCAATGAGTTAATATTGGATAATATTGTTGGTGTTACAAAAGATATGAAGACTCAAGGGAAAAGCCTGGAAAGCACCAAAGAGGGGGTAGTCAGATCAAAGGATAATACGGAAAAAACTAAATTAAAATTAGATATAGCCTTAAGTGAGAGGTTAAAGGACAGAATAAAAAATAATGACAGTCAAGGGGTAGGAGAAATTCTAGCTAAAGGCTTTAACCCTACAGAGGAACATCAGGATTTGATTAAAACACTATCCAAAGAAGGAGTCGTTATTTCAGATGAGATCAAAACAAGAATTACAACAAAAGTAAGTACAGAAAAAAATCAAAGTATCAATATATAAACACAAATAAAATGGAATTACAGGATTATTTGCCAACAAATCAAGAAGAAGAAATGGAGATATTAAGTTCTCCTTTAGCTAAAAGAGCCAGAGACTATTTTAAAGAAGTTTATCCGGTAGAATATTTATCTGCCTCATTTGATGATACACTTGACCAAATTATCATCTATGCAGTTGCCAATTACAATTTTACTTGTAGTAAGCATATAACCAATGGAGGAGATACATCAGTAGCTGATGAAATAGGAATGCAGGGAATAATAGAAGTCATCGAAGAGAATGTTCCAAACCTAACTAAATAACTACTGATGAATAAGAAACAAGCCTACCAAGATAATTATATCGCTATAGAGGAAATATTTAATGGAAACAAACGAGTTCCCAAGTCATGGGATTCTGAGAAAATAAAATTGTATACTGGTTATGGAGCTTTAAAGGAAATCCTTCTGGATCCTGAAAAATCAGAGCAATGGACAAAGTCCCTGGAACCTTATAAAGGGGAGGTGAATAAGCTCAATAACCTGATTAAGGAGTATCTTCCTGGTGATCGCGCCACCTCTATGCTTGATTCTTTAAAAGAATCAGTATTAACCTCTTTTTATACGCCAGATTCCTTGATTAAGGATATGGTAGAACCTTTAAAGGAAGTACTTATATCGGTATCGAATCAAGCCTTAAAGATCCTGGATCCATGTACAGGAACTGGTAACTATATCAATAGTCTTCAAGAAATCTTTAAAGATACTAGTATTGAAATTACCGGTTTTGAAAAAGAAAGAGTGGCCGGATGGATTGCAGAGAAAATAACACAAGCCAATGTTCATCTTACTCCCTTTGAAAAAATTGATACTCTTGAGAATAAAGAAAAATACCATTTAATTGTATCTAATATTCCCTTTGGGGATATTGCGATATATGATAAAGCGTATATTCAAAGTAAGAATCCACATCTAAAATCCTCATTAAAACATATTCACAATTACTTTTTTGCCAAGTCCATTGATAAATTGGAATCAGGTGGTCTATTAGCTTTTATTACTTCCACAGGTGTAATGGATGCACCGGGAAACAGTTTTATAAGAGAGCATTTAATGAAAAATGCGAGACTTATCACTGCCCAACGACTTCCCAATAATACCTTTAAAGGCACTGAGGTTATTTCTGATATCATCATACTTCAAAAAAGAGCTGGTGTTATTGAAGATCTGAATCAACTTACCAGTCTTGAAAAAGCCTTTCTGGGAAGCAGTCCAATTGAACTAGAAGGTTCAAAGGATAGCTTTTTTATGAATGATTATTATAAAAATAATAGTTATCAAATTCATGGACAGCTTGCTCCTGGAAGTTCTTATGCTGGAAGGAAAGTATTAACGATAAATCCAAATGAATATGGACTTTCAAAACTAAGAGCATCCATCATAACAGATGTCGCAGAAAACTATATCCAACCTCAAAAAGAAAATAATGAAAACAAGTCAGACGCAACAAATATAGAAATTAAAGAAGATAGGGCTGAGACTACCAATTTAAATATTGAGTTTGCAGATATTTCTCCCAAAGCTTTTGTGATTAAAGGAGATACTTATCCTATAAAAGAGGTATTGAGTAATGAGTTAAATGGTAAATGGAATAGAACACATAAAGGATGGATGTATCCAAAATCAAGAGAGGAAGAAATTAGAGGTTCTCTTTCTGAAATCCTTCCACAGACAACAAAGGCAAAAGAAACAAAGGAAGTATCAAATAATAAACAACAATCTGAATATACTATAAATAGTTCCCTCCCCTTAAATTTTACTCTTAAATCTGTTGAGCTTACTTCCTTGAATCTGGACAAAGAATTACTAGATCTTTTTCAACTAGCTAAAAGCAATGATATCAAGACACTGGTAAATGTTTCTTATCAGGAAGATTATATAAAAGGATATAGAGAGGAGACTTTTAGTTTGATTAAATTAGAAGGCGAGATAATTAATTCTATTGGTATTGAATATACAATTGGCTATCCGCAAAGAGGTCAAAGACCAGAGACAATAAAGGAATTTATTGAGGTAAATTTAAATGCACACTTTAAATCACTGGATGCACAAGAACACCTGCAGAAATGTACTCAAAAGGAGAAACAACTTGATTTGTTTTCAAAACCATCTCCTGTTGTACAATCCTATCCGATATTAGATGAGAATAAGATTCGAGATATAAAAGATCATTCGAAAATTGGATATATCAATCTCTATAGAAAAGGAAGGATAGAAGATTTAATTAATAATGGAGTGATAAGATATATTCATAGTAATCCAGCGATTCATGATTATTTTAAGAAAGTAACCGGTTTTGATTTATATACCAGTGATAAACCTGAAACAAGAGTGCAGATAATAAAGGAATTAACCGATTATCGCCAAAATCAAATTAAGGATCAAGCTATAAAGAATAAGCAGCCTAAACCAACAAAATCTAAAACAAAAATTTCATTTACAACACATAAAAGTCAACAAAGAGTTGAATCTCAGGAAAGCTTTAAATCTCCAGAAGAAATCATTCAAGATCATGTTCACAAAAATCTATTAAAAGAGGGAAATATTTGTTCCTACAATGGGAAGATTATGAAGTTAATCAAACCTAATGATAAGTGGGAGCTGGAAGATATTCAGGTAAGTGGCGTTAGAATTAAACGTGCAGAGGGAATTATTGATATTCGTTATCAATATGAGAAACTTCAGATCCTGGAGCACTCTGATAATCCGAATTTTCAAGAGATAGATATACAAAGAGCAGAGCTCAATAAGGTCTATGATGCTTTTATTGAGAAATTTGGAGAACTTAATAGTAGAGCAAATGCAATAGTTATTTATAATGATGATTATAGTTTTGAGTTAAAATCTTTGGAGAGAGAAGAGCATGGTGTTTTTGTTAAAAGTGATATTTTTCATCGCTCCTTATTGCATTCGGATTTAAAGATTCAAAAGGACATTGATAATGTGAATGATGCAGTTTCTCAAAGCATTAATCAATTTGGAAGTATCAAACCTGAATTTTTAGCTTCTTTACTTCATAAAAGTGAAGGTGAGATCCTATCTGAAGCGCTAAAAGAAGGCATCATCAAACCGGATCCAGTATTTCCTAAAGACTGGAATTCATTTAATGCGCATCAGTCCCTTGATCATTTTAAAAATATTAAATATGAATTTGTTCTTCCTCAGGAGTTCTTATCTGGTCCCATTCAGGATAAGATCACGGCATTTGAGCAAAATCCTTATGCTACAGATCAAGACATAATCAATACCTTGATCCATGAATTAAAAGAAGTATTACCTCAAAGGTTGACCATTAAAGACATTGATCCTGTGTTTGGAGAAAGATGGATTGACGATCATATCTATGAGAAGTTTATTCAAGAAACTTTAGAGTGGAATTATAAAGTAAAATATCTTGAAGGTAGCGATACTTATCATATTTCAAATAACACTTATTATGCTGGAGGAAACAGCGATATCTATGATGTCAAATGTTCTAACGGAAGAAGAGTCCGGACCTCACAGATATTTCAGAATGCCTTTAATGATACCTCCACAAAGATCACTTATACTGTGGATGAAGTGACCAAGGTGGATACAAATGCCATGGCCGAGGTGGAGAATAACGTAAATAAGATTAAAGAAAAATTTAAAGCTTTTATCAATAAAGAGACAGGGTATCATGCTGGGTTGGAAAGAAAATATTTTCTTCTTCAATTGCAGAATGTAAAAAATGAAAATGCAACCATCCCCTTAAACTTTAACCAGGTACAACACTTTACTCCAAGAGAACAACAAAAGGCAGCTACTTGGCAGATTATACGTGATAATGGAGGACTAATAGATCATAAGGTAGGCGCAGGGAAGACCTTAATTGCAGCAATGGCCGCTGTGGAAATGAAAAGGATGGGTAAGGTCAATAAACCTATGATCATTGGCTTGAAAGCCAATACAGAGGCTATTTATCGGGATATTAAAAAAGCTTATCCAACCGCCAGAGTTTTATTTCCTACTGAAAAGAATCTTTCTCCATCTTATAGAAAAGAGTTTTTTCACCGTATGATGAACAATGATTATGATGTGATCATCATGACGCATGAGCAGTTTGGAAAAATTAAACCTTCTCCAAATACATCAGAGAAGCTAATCAAGGAAGAAATCAAAAATCTGGATATTGACCTTGAAGTATTAAATGGAGAAAACCAGCCCAATAAGATGCAAATCAAGGGGCTTATTAAGCGAAAAAACTCATTGGAAGTGAAGTTAAGAACGCTGCAGGACCAGATGAAAAAAGATGACCTTCCTTCTTTTGATAAAATGGGAGTGGATCACCTATTTGTGGATGAATCTCACATGTTTAAAAACCTGCAATATACCACACGTCATTTTCAGGTTGCAGGATTGAGTCCATCAGATGGAAGTAACAGAGCTTTTAATCTGTTATCTGCTGTTCGACATATCCAGGATCATCATAATGGCGATAAAGGAATTACCTTTTTATCTGGCACACATATTTCTAATAGTATCACTGAAATGTACTTAATTCTAAAGTATATGCGGCCTAATAAGCTAAAAGAGTTAAGGATGCCAACCTTTGATGCCTGGGCCAAAACATTTGCTTTAAAATCAACAGAATATGAGATTACATCCTCTAATGACATCAAATTAAAGGAACGATTCCGTCACTTTATTAAAGTTCCTGAGTTGGCTAAACTTTACAACGACATTGCTCACGTGGTTAATGAATATAACCTGAAGGTGGATAAACCTAAAAAAAATGAGATATTGGTAAATATTAAACCCACTGAGGAGCAGCAAGCTTTCTCTGCCAATCTTTTGCAGTTTGCAAAAACAGGGGATCCTCATTTAATAGGACGTACACATCTAACGGAAAGAGAAGAGAAAGCAAAAATGCTCATTGCCACAGATCTGGCTAAAAAGATGAGTATTGATATGCGTCTGGTTGATTCCTCTGAATATTCTGTTGACTCAGGATCGAAGATACCCGGACTTTGTCAGAATATTCATGACTATTATAATAAATTCAATGATTTTAGAGGAACACAAATTGTCTTTAGTGATATAGGAACGCCTACTGCAAAATTGAATTTGTACCAGGATATAAAGGATCGACTTATTGAAGAATATGGTATCCCTTCCGAGCAAATTGCTTTTGTTCATGATTTTAATACAGATAAGAAAAAAGCTGAATTTGAACATAAAGTAAATGAAGGGGAGATACGTATTGCCCTTGGATCTACGCAGACTATTGGTACAGGTAAAAATATTCAACAAAGAGCTTGTGCAATGCATCATTTGGATATCCCATGGACACCGAAAGACTATGAGCAAAGAAATGGGAGAGGGGAAAGACAAGGAAACTGGTTAGCTAAGAATCATAATAATAATACCATTGATACTTTTATCTATGCAACGGAGAATTCACTGGATGGATATCGTTTTGCCTTGTTAGGAACAAAACAAAATTTCATTGATCAGATTAAAACTTCTTCGGTAAGTTCACGGACTGTAGATGAAGGAGCAGGAGAGAGTGTTTCTTTTGCAGAATTAGCTGCAGCTATAACAGGAAAGACAGAGCTTTTAGAGATTACAAAAAAGGATAAAGAATTAAAATCACTGGAGACCAAGCAAAAGGTGGCTGAAGATCAAATCAAAAGTGCCGGATGGGAAATAGACTATCACTCTCAACAAAAAGAGATTCGACTTAAGACTCTGGCTACATTAAAGACAGATAGAAATGAATTTCAAAAAGTATTTCCTGATTTAGATCCTTATGATATTTCAGACAAGCCAATAATAATCAATAACAAGGAGTATAAGGATTTTATGGAAGTTGGAAAAGAGATACATACAAAAGCCAACCAGGTGATTCAGAATCACCCACTATGTGGAGAACAACAGTTACTTTCTTTTGGTAAATTCTCTGTTAACCTGGAGCCTGAAAAAGATTTTGATAATCGCGTAGTGTACCAGCTGTATGTAAAATCAGAACAATCAGGAATGAAATATACGCACCCTGACTCAAGTGGAAAACTTACGAAGAGTCATGAGCCATTGGCAAAGGTGATTCCTGGGACCTTACTATCCTTAAACAAAAAGATGGTTGAAAATAATAAGGGTATAGAGCGAGCTGATAATAAAATCTATACCAATGAGAGGATTATTAAAGAAGGTGCCTTTGATTATTCTGAAAGGATCAATCAACTTAAAGATGAAATTAAAGCACTGCAAAATCAATTAGATAGTAACGAGTTGCACGTAGAGATGTTGGTGAATGAACCTAAAACAGAGTATTCAGCATTGAGTAAATAGGATATCAAAAAATGTAGTTCATAGTTCATAGTTCATAGTGATTGCTCCTATATGGAGTTAGGGTGGAGAGGGGCTTAATGTCCCTCTTTTTAGTATATCAGTCTACCCATTTGATTTAAGAATCATATCTTTGTATATGATATCTGGGAACAACGAATCCAGATATCCATTTTCTGAAATTCAGAAGTCAGGAGTTGAGTTTTCAACCTGGCTTCTTTTTTCAATTATGGGATTACAGAGTTCTCTTTAGATCTGCATGTTTTCCAAAAAATAGTATTCAGAAAATTTCTAACAACATGTGTTTAATTTCTTTATAATCCCCTGTGTATTTAAATTATACCTGTATCTTTTTCAAAGATAAATATTTCAAGATTGAAAGAATGAGAATGAAGAACATCGTAAGTTTAAATAAAATAGCAGAAGTTTTGTTGTTTCTCCTTCTTTTTAATGAAGTATAGATTTTGACTTAACGTTAATTTGTATATCTTTAGAACAAACCATTCAAAAGGTTTTTCCCTACTATCACAAGTATTAAAGGAGAGTAACGATTCTCCTTTATTTATTTCTTATATACAGTCTTATTCGGAAGGATAAGGATTGGACGACAGGAAAATTATTATTGTATTGTAAACATTGATTTTTATAGAGTTTACTCAAGATTTTAAGATTATCTCATAACTGTTTTTAGAAATACACTAGACCCTTATTATTGCTATTGTTAATTACAATAAAGTTCATCCAAATTATAAATCATTTTTTCAAATTCCTGTACAATCAAGTCTATTTCAAAAACTTTTAAAGCATATTCTATAGTAGAACAATAAGTACATGGATAATCTTGTAATAACTTGTTAACGTATAAATGTGTAAAAACTGTTCTATCCGGATTATCTGCCAAAAGTACTGTATTGTAATTCTTTTTTATGATATCTATCCGGAATGTTCTCATTTCAGAGATATCATCTATAATATCAATTAGATTATTGGTTTCCCTTAGGTCAACTAATACATTTTCTATACATTGCCATTCTTTTCTTAGCATTATGGTATGATAATAATTTTTCCACTCATTTATTGAAAATTCACCATAAACACGATACACAAATAGCTTTTCCAATGGAAAAAACTTATATTTTATTTTCATTAAAGAAATTCGATTAGATAATTAACTTCTCAACTTAAATAGCTTAAAAGGGAATATGAATGGTGGTCTATTATTTAGAATACGAACAAAATCCTATTAAAAGTAAATTACGTATTTCATTTACCCAAATCTAATCATTAGTTGTAAATAATCCTATTTTACATTTTCTCTGTATTAAACTTTTATAGTTAACAATCTACAAACATTTATTTTTTTTATTACTGTTTATTCTTGATAATAAAGAGTCAGAAACAAAAACAGGAAAAAACTATCTGAGCAGAGTATAAAGGTATCAACCTAGAAATCTGGATTCGAGAAAAAATAAAGTTGAAAATATCCTTTTCTAAATATGAACAATTTAAGTTGATAAAACGTAAATTTGTAGGAGATATTAAAATAATATATATGAATGCAAGACAACTAAAAGATGAGATTCATGATTTTATAAATCATGCCGATGAACGTTTCCTTCGTTTGGTTTATAGCATGGTAGAAAGCGAAAGGACAGAAAAAGGTTTTTTTACGACCTCTAATGAAGAGATGATAGATAGAGCTAAGAAGTCGCTTCAATCCATTAAAAATGGTAAGACAAGGAATATGCATGAATTTAAAAATGACATTGAATCTTGGAAAAGGAACCGAACTATACAGTAGAGATAACCGTAGAAGCGGAAGGTTATTATTATGAAATATTGGAATATCTTTATAAGCATCATAGTGAAGGAAGTGCAGACAGAAAATCAAAGGAGCTGCTTGAGAGTGCATTAGCTCTAGAATCCAATCCGTATATAGGCAGAAAAGAAGAGAATCTGGAGTCTTTAGGATATGAACATCGTTACATCCTTTATTTCTATACCAAAATAAAAGCCATCAAAATTATATATTTTATTGATGAGAAGGATGAAATAGTATATGTTACTGACTTTTTCGCTTGTGAGAGTGATGAAAGTAGGATTATTACGCGATAAAATACACTAATTTTATTTTAGCTTTATATATGAAGTGTTCTACTCTCAATTATATGCAACAATATATACTGCAACTACTTTGTATGTTTTTTCCAGACTTACACCTACCACACAAAAGACACAATTAAAAATCTTTGAGTATACACACTCCCAATATTTTTATTTAAGTATTGATTAATCAAGCAGATATAGACACTAGGCTGATGTGGTAAATATCTTTCAGGACAATTTTTGGCATTTGAATCATTTCAGGGAGTTTTGAGGATAAATTGTGTAACGCTGAAGTATTTTCAAAGTGAACATAGTAAGTAGCAGAAATGAAAATTGATTCGAATAAAATTTAAAAATACGAGCCTTTGTCTATTTCCTGATTAGATTGAACATTTGTTTCTTCTTTCTAAATTTCTTTATTCTCATTGCAATAAACGATATTAGAAAAAAGAGAATTAAAAGTACAATAGGAACTAATATTCCTATTGGAATAGTTTCATAAATTAATTTTCCAGTTAAATAGATTAGTCTTCCCATACTTTGAATTACAGGAACAATAGAAAAAAACACTTGTCCTCTATCTACAAAGTCATACAATGAAAAGCCAGAAATGGATAATACTATAAATATGGTGAATAATGTTTTTCTCATCTTATTTTGTTTAGGTGGTAAAGGGGGCATTAATTATCAATAGGAACAGCAATTTGATTATTATACCATTCAATACAAGTACCATTGTTTTTTAAATCTTCCAAAGAACTTACTTTATTAAGTAAGAGATATTGTTTTCCTTGATGGGTTTCTATCTTTGAATTCATAATCCACCAATGAATCTGACTATTTTCTTGAAATGCCAGATAACTAATCATACTTGATGTAATGAGAAATGCAGTAGCTAAAACCAGATAAGAGTAATATTTGAATTTTCCCTTCCAATAAGCTATTGCTGATTGTTCAGAATTAAAGTGGTTATACTCCTTTGGTATTTTATTTATCAGAGCTTCGTTTTTACTGAGTAAAAAGGATTGATTTGCATATAAATTCTGATTGGTATCTTTTAATTCCAGAAGGCTATTAGTTAGTAGCTCTTTTAATTCATTAATAGTCTCTTTATTTTTATTATTCGAATCCATTAATGAGTATACAAGCGGAAAGAATTCATCATCAGGATTAATGTTTAATCCAAATTGATCTTTTATCGAAACACAGAAATCGTGATATTCTTTGTTACGCATCATAATTTAAGAAGTTGGTTTGGTTAGGGGAGAATGTTCCCCTAACATAAATTCAAGTTAAATATCAATTGTTAATGATTCAATAGAATCTTTGATTCTTATTTTAGTAAATGTTTTAGCCTCAGAGATTGGTTTACCTTGTTCCATTAAAGCATGAATTTCTTTTAAGGTTCCAGGAACGTTATTAGGAACAATATTAAAGTCTATTAGATCAGAGGATGACGCATTTGCAAGCTTTATAAGAGCAGTATCTTGTTCTGCATTAAAAGGAAAGAAATTATTTTTGATAATAATCTTCTTAATTTTTTTTACTGCGGCTAAAGCTTTAAATAGATCTTTGCAATAAGTTGAAGATGCAGCAAATGCATTTAATCCGGAAATAACACAGCATATTTGCACCTCTATACCCATGTCATGTAATGCATCTAGCATTTTTGCTCCACCATCATTTTTAATAAACACAAGAAACTGTTCAGATGTTGTTGCACCAAGGTCACATACAGCTGATGATGTTTTTTCTGAACTTAAGAAATTTTCAAAGAACTGATCAAATCCAGAACGATCAATATTTTTTGTATTCTGATCAATTAAGTTTTGTGATATTTTCTTTTTAACAAAAGAAAGCTGTTGAGAACTTGTGTTGGATTCATTATCCATATCTACGAAAACTGTATCTTCTTTTTGTAGATATTTATTCGCTAATACATAGGTTAAGGTTGATTTTCCTACACCACCTTTTGATTGAAGGATGAATGTAATCTTTTTCATCATGTTTAAAATTTAGGTTCGTAATAATGTATATTTAATCAAATGGATTCTTTTTAGAGTTATTATCTTCGTAAATATTAAGATTTATACTATCGATATCTTCAATATCCTGTTGGTTAGATCTTTTATCCTTTAAAGTATTTTTAGATTCTTTTTTAGCTTTAAATTTTCTTTGAATGGCTTTAAGAAATGAGTTATAATTTATAGTATCTTCTTTGATGTTTAAATCTTTCTCTATAATCTTTTTGATCAGAAGAATACCAACACCACTTTCTAATTTCTTTTTAATAAGATCTTCATAGCATGAAATTATTAAAGTATATAATCCTTTTTGATTTGATTTATTTAGTAATTCAATAATTAATTCTTTTTCAACTTCCATATCCTTTTATTTTATGCAGTCAAAGATATATTATATGTACGATTAATGTTCAGTTAAGTCAATTATATATCGTAGCATGTCATCTGATGTCACTTTATGTCCTTTATAGGTTAGTTGAAGTATAAATATATTAATAAAATTGGCAAAAAACTACTATAAGTGAAATAAAATCCCTATAAGTGACATTAAATGACAAAATAGGTATTATGGAGTATCTAGATATTTGTTATTAATTAATTGATATTTATTCAATTTCTATATCCTTTTATTAGTCTTTGATGTTGGATGAAACTATATGAAGCCAAAAAGAAAACCACAGTCTTTTGACATTGATAATATTCATCAAACTTTAGCCTGATGCCAAAGAGCCCGCGAAATTCGTTTCATATTGGTTTCATTTATGCAGTCAAAGATATATGTATATGTACAACTAATGTACGATTAATGTATATATATTTCCATTATGTGTTAGTTTATATCACCTTATGTCACCATATGTCACTTTATGTCCTTTATGGGTTAGTTTATGTCTCTAGATATTAACAAAAGTGACATAAACATACTATAAGTGAAATAAAAGTTTTAAAAGTGATAAAAAAAGACAAAATAGGTATTATAGAGTATATATTTAATTAAATTTTAATGATATTACATAAAGTACACATTATCAAATCACTATGATTTAATCCCCTCAATAATAGGATAATTTCTGAAAAGAAATTATCTTTAAGTGATGTAAATAAGCAAGATGTGTTAACGACATCCGAAAACTAAATTTCGTAAACTCAATTTGTTTTCCGATTCGTACCATTCAACCGTATGTATCCGGATTCATTAACTCTCTTGCTTTTTTTGCCCAAAAAAGACTAAAAATGTTCAGCTACGCTTTACATTTTTTCATATTCCAATCACATATGGTAGGACGAATAACAACAGGAAATAATTTTGAAGTCATTATCTCATATGATCTAAGAGAAGAAAAAGGAGAGATCCTACTAACAAATATGATAGGCGATTCTGCTGAATCTTTTGCAAAGCAAATGGAGTTAGTTGCTCAATTAAATACTAGAGTAGAAAAGCCAGTAAAACATTTTATTGTTAGTTTCTCAAAAGATGATGAAAAAATAATGACCAATGAGTTAATGTGTTCTATTGTGAAAGAATATCTGAAAGGTATGGGGTATAATAATAACCAGTTTGTATCTGCAGCCCATACCGATACCGATACTTTACATTTACATATAGCTTGTAATCGTGTATCATTTGAAGGTGTAGTTGTAAAAGATTCAAATGAGCGTTTAAAATCCAGAGAGATATTAAATAAATTAGAAAAGAAGTATGATTTGACAGTTACCTCAAAGGCTTATGAGAGTAAATTCAATGAGTATGATAGAAATAAGAATTTCTATTATGAAAAGCAAGAGAATGAAAAGGACATAAAAAAATATGTAAGAGAGCAGATAAGATTTGCCCTTAAGAAATCACCTTATTCATTTGATCAATTAGAAAGCTTATTAAAAACACAAGGAATAGAATTTACAATAGCTAGTAATAGAAAGGGAATATCCTTTCGCTATAATGATGTTATTTATAAAGGAAGTGAATTAAGTAAAATTTATTCCTATAATGGATTGTCCTCTACTCTTAGAAAAAATGCCTTAGAGTATTTTAATAAAGCTATCCAACATTGTTTGAGAACTCAAGGCACGACTATCGATGACTTTTTTAATGAGCTAAGAAAAGAGGGTTTTGATTCAAGAATGAATTCTGCAAAAAATGGTTGGTCTTTAAAAAAGGGAGGCGTAGAAATTAAGGGATCTGAACTTAAAGGAATGAGTTATTCTACTCTTATTAAACAAATGGAACAAAATACATTGAAATCTCATATCAAGCTAATCAAAAAGGTTGTATTTGACTTTCTTAAAAATAGAGGAGATGATAAAAATGATTTTAGTAATGCGCTTAAGAATAATATTATCATAGGAGAGGAGAGGAGTGAAGGATGGATTTTTGAATATGGACAACAAAAAATTCATGAAGTCAAGCTAGGAGGCCGGGTATCCCAATATGGAATGACTTATCTTTTAGAGGCCAATAAGGTTGATAATTTGTTGGATGAACTTCTACAAAATTGCAAAACTAAAGATGAGCTCACTTATCAACTTAAGCGAGAGAAGATAGATCTTGCAATTGATGATGAGAAATTTGTTTATCAATTAGGAGGGATGTTTATATCTGGAGACTCTTTATATTTTAATAAGGATAAGGCAATTGAAGAGAAGCTTGAAAAAAATAGAATAAGAGCTATTGTGAATCAATCTCTCATGGAAGATCATAATATTAAAGAATTCATACATTCAATGAATATTGAAGGAGTGAATGTTGCCATTGAAGGGAAGAAATTGATCTATAAATCAAGTATCACTGAAATATCTTCAGGTATTATTTGCGATCTGAATTATATTAATTCAAAATTGGCAGACTCTAATATTGTTAATACTAAAAAAGGTATTGGCAATTTAGGAAATCCTACGACAAAGAATCGTGAGGATGAAGATGAAGAAGAAAGAAAACGAAATAAAAATAATGATTATGGCCAGACCTTGTAAAAGTGTAGATGAAGTTAAATCCAAACAGATTACTGTCAAGTTTAATAACAATGAATATGAAGATGTATGCAAGAAAGCCAAAGATGCAGGAAAAGAATTGGCTCCTTATTTAAGGGAGATAGCATTAACTGGAACTATAAAACCAATTGATACGATTTCTCCTGAATTTTTATTTCAACTTGGAAAACTAGGTAATAATATAAATCAAATAGCTAGACGCTTAAATAGTAACTCTTATGATGTTCCCTTAAATGAAAAAGAAAGCACCTACCTTGAGGAAATTAAGGAACTGTTAAAGGATATTGTCTATGATATGACAAAGTAAAATTAGATACAAGTTATTTTATATTTTATTATATTTGATTATTAATCCGTATAAGGGTTAAGGTTTGGTTAAAAATAAAAGAAGCATTTTCAGAACGTTTGGAAATGCTTTTTTTTGCTTTAACAGAGGAGTTATTAGTTCTTCCCTTTTTTACAATTATTATTATTGAAAATATTTGTGTTGTTTGATAGTAAATAAGAGGACGCTTATTTTTACATCCTCTTAAATTACAAATCAGGTGAACATTATTAATTAATCTCGCTCAAATATAAAGTTAAAAGAGATAACATATTTTATCTAAATAAGAATTGTCAACAATATGTTGTTAAATGACGAATTTGCAGAAGGTGAAGAATTGAATATTTTATAGATATAAATTTAAATATGAGTAATATTAAGATAAATGATAGAGTATGTTTTAAACATTCCATTGCTAAAGAAATAGGTACAGTAATAGGTGTTATAAAGAAAGATATACTTGATAAAAAAGGAAATATCCTAGTATACAAAGGCGATTTCAAAGTAAAATTAGATAGTCAAAAGAAAGGACATTTTGTTCCTGCTTCTGATAAAGAGTTGGAGTTAGTTGAAGAATAGCACCAATAGGAACTTGATCTAACTTCCTAAAATGACATAGTTGCAGAATAATAATTTTCTACTTACACCGTTTTGGGATATGTAAGTGTAACTCTGTCTGATTGATTTAGATTATTCAAATTAAATTATCTTTTTTCTTATAACCAATTCTCAAAAGCTTTATTGAGAAGATTTCAGGTTCTGTCAAGGGTGGCTGAGGTACGAAGCCATTCATATACCCTTGACAGGTTCTGTAATCTACCTACTTTTGCTTTTTTGAGTTGGTTGATTACAAATCAATTTTCATACGATCTCCAAATTTTATACAAAACTGCTGAATGGTTAATCCCCAATTACGAACAGGCTGAGTCCATTTTTTAGAGATATTTTCAGTAGCCAGGTAGATCAACTTCATTAATGCCATATCACTAGGAAATGCTCCTTTAGTTTTAGTTACTTTACGAATTTGACGATGAAAACCTTCCACTGCATTAGTTGTGTAAATTATCTTTCTAATATGCTCATCATATTGAAAATACGTTGTTAATTCTTCCCAGTTCTCATGCCATGATTTTATGACTATAGGATACTTTTTACCCCATGCTTCTTCAAGGTTAAGAAGTTCCATCTCGGCTTGACTCTTTGTTGCTGATTGATAAACCTTTTTAAGATCATTCATGAACGTTTTTTGATCTTTTGAGGCAACATACTTCAGTGAATTTCTAATTTGATGGATTACACATTTTTGTATTTCCGTTTCGGGATAAATGCTTAGTATGGCATCTGAAAAACCTTTAAGATTATCAGTGCATGCTATAAGTATATCTTTTTACCCCACGGCTTTTTAAATCAGTTAATACAGATAACCAGAAGTTTGCCCCTTCACTTTCGGAAATATACATACCGATAAGTTCTTTGCGGCCTTCTTTATTAATTGCTAATATGTTGTAAACTGCTCTGGAGGTAACTTTTCCACCATCCCTTACTTTATAATGCATAGCATCCATCCAAACAATTGGATAGACTTCATCCAGCGGCCTATTTTGCCATTCTTTTACTTGTGGGATAACTCTATCTGTAATCTCACTTAGTGTTGTTGCTGATATTTCAACATCATACATCTCTTGTATGTGGATGGAAATATCACGCAAGCTCATTCCTCGACCATAAAGTCCGATAATCTGTGGTGCAAGGTTATCTGCCAATATGGTTTCTCGCTTTTTTACTATCTGGGGTTCAAAGCTACTATGCCGATCTTGTGGTGTTTCAATAGTTATTTCTCCAGATGAAGTTTTTAAGGTTTTGGAGCTTTTGCCATTACGTTTATTCCCAATACTACGTTCTTCTTCATCTAAATGACACTCCATCTCTGCGGAAAGAGCACTTTCTAGAAATTCTTTAATAATGGGTGCAAAAACACCTCCTTCTCCTGTTAATGATTTTCCGCTCTTTAATTGACTAAGAGCTAAATCCCGCATTGCAATATATTCTGGGGATTCTTTCTTCTTTTCTGCCATAAGTCACAATATTAATAATTTGTTGCTTACAGACAGTGTTTATTTTACATCCTCCCGTTTTGGGGCAATGTCATTAAGTTAAGGATTAAAGAACTGAAACATAGGCTCTATGTGGCTTAATTTTGATTTTGTGAGTTTTGCTACGAGGTGATTTTCTGCCTTTTCGTATTGGAATCGACTCTTTAGAAACCGTATTTATAATGTCATCAAGCAATGTCATGCATTTCTCAATTTCAAAAAATAATTTCACAAAGCACTGTTTAACTTTCGCCAATAATGCACGCTTATTTGTTTTATACTTTCTTTTTTTCTTCTTTTTGTTTGATCTGAGATCAATCGCAGATTTGCATAGCATCATTGAAAGATTGTAGGTTAGTATATTGGCAAAAAATTCTTGCTTTATTGCATTGGGGCTTTTACCAATAAAGTTTTCTATACATATCGCATATTTCATATCCTTGTATTGTTCCTCAACTCCCCATCGCATATGATAGAGAGCCTTAAGTTTTTTACGACTAAATGTTTTTTTGTCAAAAAGCGATGTCATTAAATACTCTATTTCTCCAGTATCAAGTAAAACTTTTGTTAGCCGCACCTTTATTTGCTCATTTCCAACTTGAATGTATTCAAAGCAATCATTGTGGTTTGCTTTTATAAATTTCACAACTTCTCTACATGCATTTCTTTGTAAGCGAAAACAAAATTGATTGCTGGATTCTGCTACCTGTTTTAAAAAAGAACGACTAAAATATCCACGATCAAATAATAGAAGATTATTGTTGCCAAGTGACTCCAAAAGAACCTTCGCTTGTGTTTCTTCAGATTCTTTATATGCTCCTATCACAGCATTTACACATACATTGTTTAAAACATCTGCTGCGAATGAAACTTGTGCTTTGATCCATTTTTTACTGTCAGACAATACATTCTCCCCAAACGTCTTTATTGTTTCTTCGGTACGAGGGAGTGTATATACAGATCCATCAATGGCAATGAGCCTATATCCATAATATTGTTTAAAGCTATAGTTTTTATAAAAGAACTGGGTAAGTTGCTCCATTGCATCTTTAAAGGCTGTAAAGCTTAGCTTTGCTCTGCATTGTGTTAATGAAGAGGTGGTTGCTTGCCTTATTTCTTCTGGAGCATTATATAATTTTGAAAAGAAGTTGTCAATTTCAGATTGAGAACGTTTGTTTAGCATATTACAAATAAATAGGAAGGTCGTCTTGAAATTCCATATTCGATCTCTGGTAAAGTGCTTTTTATCTGTCTTATGCTTAGAACAAAAGTCGTTGTTTTCTATGAGATTTAGGATGAATTCTAATAGTTTGGCACGATTTTTAGGTTTGAGCGCTAGCTTTCATAACAGGTTGTTTTTTAATTATTTGACCCAGCTAAGATAGTGAAAATATTTCAGATAACAAACTCATAGTGTTGTATTTCAATATCTTACATACTAACTTAATGACATTGCGTTTTGGGGACGGGACCTTCTATTGGTAATCAATGAATATTCATTATTTCATTTTCACTTTTGATTTGGTTTACCAATTTTTCTATAAGTAATCTCCAAACTTCTAATTGCTCGTTTTTCATTCGATATTGCATTCCTTTTGAAATGATATTATTTTTCTCTATTTCAAGTTGTTCTCTTTGGAAGTTAGATAAACCAGCAGTATACTCTTTTAAAAATTTATAAATCATGGCTATTGCTTCGCAATCACCTGCTGTTGCCTTATAAATAATATCATCACCAAGTTTATCCATTAATAATAGAATATTTTAAAAAACTTATAAAGGTTCTTTTATCCTCAATACTGTAATAAATAACAAGTATTATGCCGAATATCAGGATGGGCCATTAGTTTAGAATTTTCATATTAAATGGTAATGTATTACTTTTCTTAAAGCCCTCGTTTGTTTAGATTATTGTTAAGTGTTTAAGATTTATATCTTAAATTTTTACTATGTATTAATTACCTAAATCTCTTCGCTTGGAGAATTCTCCAATTCTTTAATTTCACTAGAACTAAGTAGGTAGGTTTTAATTAAATTAAAATTATTTAATTCAAGTTCCTCTACAAGGGTAGTTCCTTCAATTAAAGTAGGAAGGTACATTTTATCCCTGTATTTAATTATTATTTCTTCATAACCATGATAAAGAGCAGACAAATTCATTAGTCCATTTTTGGCAATAGTTTTAATTTCTGCATCTATCTGTTGGATTTCATCTCGATCTTCTATTTCTACTAATACGGTGTTAATACTCATATATCTTTCTCTATAAGGTTGTTGTGTTATTGATTTTATTAATAATAAATTCTATCTAAGAAAAAAGTACATACTAATCAATATATTCTCCAAGCGTATAATCATTTTTTGTTATTGATCGAATCATATAATCTAATTGATTGTACATTATTTCTGTAGTATGCGATTTATATGAACACATTATTTCAGGATGAGTTGGATGAACTTTTATAATGAAGGTTTCAAAAAAAGATTTGTCATTATCTCGTCTATGGCTAACTATATGTTCTATACCGTCAATTATTACTCGCCTATTTCTAATCCAACTATATTCAGTCATATCTGTTATGCTTAATTCTGAATTATAATTATGTTGTTTTATTTGTGATTTGAATGCAAATAAGACTGCTGAAATTATTAAAGGTAGAAAAATAATTCAATTTATTGAGAGAACACTTATTTATGGTAAGTTACACATCTATATCTGTTTGTATTATTTTTTAATAAGTCGCTTTGTATAGTATTCTTTTTACCTGTTTTTACGTCCCCAACATACAAACGATTTCTGTTCTCTGAGAGGTAGATTATAAAATTCCTTTACAAATAGTTTTTTATTATAGCCTTCACGCTCCAGAACAAAGGTTTTAAAACTATTATTCATCATTTTAGCAATTTCAAATCCCTCACGAATCATTCCTGCTTTTAGTCGTTTAGGTACATGATTTATGAAATCCAAGTAATCATCCATTGTCACAATGATATTATCGAATTGTTTGTAATAAGCATAATGAGCTATGTCTTCAGGTTCTAGCCTTACCTTTCTTTTAGTAGTAGCATTTTCCATATTTCCTTAATCTTTTGTTTTATGGATGCTATATAGTATACCTGAAAAATGATTTATAATGTAAGCAAGTATACACATTTGCATTTCGTTACCTAATATATCTTTAATTTTTTATTTTCACCGCAAGTAATAAAGACATCTTCTGACTATTTTCTTAATAGCTTTGTACTTATTAAATCGTAATTGAATATTATTTATATCATATTAAAAATTAAATGTGCATCGTTCATATTAACTGCAAGTTGTTTTATCTTCTTAATTTCAACTGTTTTGGGAATTATTATATGATGCGAATAATATTTAACATAATCTAAAGGTTGTATTTTGTTAGTAGTTTTTGAAGTCGCACAGATAACTTTTACGCATCCTGCGTCTTTTAATTTTTTCAGGTAGTATTTTAGTGAATTTAACCCTTTTACATATTCGCCTAGAGTTATAATGCCGATTAAAATTCCTTCTTTTTCAAGTACATCAATTATATCACCATTACAAATATTTTTATAGTAACCTTTTACCTGGACATATCCAGAGGCTAATAGTTTTTTATAAAGTAGTAGTAATGATGTTGTTTTTCCAATGTTGGGTTCTCCATATAGAACTAGTACTCTCATTTATGTTAGTTTTATGGTGTATTATCTAATTAGTGTTTGGTTAGTGACTTTTTGTATCTTTTAAAAAGATATAATTGTGATAAAAAGTTATTAAAACATTTGAGAAAAAAAACTCCCAGTTGTTCATAACCAGGAGTTCATAATCTTTTTATAAATCTTTTTTAATTAATTGATTCATCTAAAGCCTTTCCAGGTTTAAACTTAGCAACTTTCTTTGCTGCTATCTGGATTTCTTTGCCGGTTTGAGGATTTCTTCCTGTACGTGCAGCACGTTCGCTGATAGAAAAGGTACCAAATCCTATTAATTGAACACTCTCACCTTTGGCTAATGCATTTTTTATTGCTTCGGTTGTTGCATTTATTGCTTTTTCTGTATCAGTCTTTGATAATCCGCTTTCTGAAGCTATTGCGTTTACAAATTCTTGTTTATTCATTTTTATTTATTTGATTGAGTTATATTATCATTGCAATATAAATGTTATTTCTTTATTGAGGGATATAAATAGCTCGTTTCCTCTTTTAGTCTGCCTTTGGTGAGACTGTTTTATCTTAGAATTCGATTAGCGTGTTTTTATTTTCCTGTATAATTAATCCAAATCTCAACATCACAATTTTCAGCTTTAGGCGGTCCCGATTGAGAGGCATTTAATTTAACATTTACTCCAAAAATGTCAGATTTATTGTCTCCATTTAAATCTCCAACTGAGACTGATATTGTATTTGAATTTCCTAATTTAAGTCCACAGTCATTAAAATGCCCTTTACCATCATTTAACCAGATTTTATTTGGAGCACCATCACTAAATACCAATCCTTTTTCTCCTCCTGCATCTTCGCAAATTAATAGGTCAATATCTCCATCAGAGTCAAAATCTGCCGCTTTAGTTGCACCAACAAAACCTCCTAATTTCTGTCCACTATCAGTAAAATTCCCTTTACCATCATTAAACCAAATACGCCCTCCATTGGTTCTGTCGGAAACATACAAATCAAGGTCATTGTCATTATCAAAATCTTCCAATACAACACCTCTGGATTCTGCATTTTCTAATCTATGCTCTTTTAATTTGAATGTTCCTTTTTTGCTACCAAACCAGATTTTATTAATTCCTGTTCCGAAAACAGGTGGGGGATTGTGGGGGATTCCAACATAAATATCTATAAATCCATCGCGGTTAATATCTCCAAATGCATATGAACATTGTCCCCAACCACCTAAACTGTCACCAGTATTTGTAAATCTTCCTTTTCCATTATTTAAAAGAATTCTATCACTATTTCGAGAGATAACAATCATATCATTTAGATTGTCATTATTGATGTCAAAAAAATAAGCACCGGCCATTTTAATATCACAATCGATTTTACTATAAAAAATAAAACCGAAGTTGCCATTATTAATAAAAATACTGTCATTTTCAATTAAGTCATCCAGTCCGTCGTTATTAACATCCGCAAATTTCGGGAAGTACGATTTTGTCAATCGTTTACCTGTATTTTCAAATTCTCCTTTTCCATTATTTACCCAAAGCGTATTTTCAAAGTATGCATCCAAGTCTCCATCTTTGTCCATATCGGATAGATGCAGATACCAACTATTATCACTTTTTAGTTTTTGTCCATTATCTACAAACGAAACTTGAGCTTGAATAAAATTTGTTAATATTAAAAACAAAAGACAAAATGTTATCTGATTCATATTGTTTGATTTAGTCGTTATTCTATTCTTTATAATGTTCAAATTGGGCTGTCATTTTAATGCACGCTAACTTATTTATAAACGATTAACAATCTCTTAAATATAATACGTAATAACGGCATATTATCAAATTTCAATAGATAAATTTCCATTTTCGTGGATCTATCTCTTTTACACTGCTTTTCTGAGACTATATTTACCTAACAATATAAATTCCTTCTTACACTAGATCCGATTCAATTGCACTATTCTACTTATACAAAAAAACACAATTATTTTTCAACTAAAATATTAGTTGTATATTTGAACTAATGTTTTAGTTCATGAATTAGCAATTAATAAAATGAAAAAATTTATTTATTTAGTTTACCTGTATTTCAGTTGTAATTTATACTCTCAAACTCTTTCGGTTAAACAGGTTACAGCAGATATTGATTCTATAGTAGAAATATTATCAAATGTTCATACTACGTTTAATAATTCACCTAACAAGCAGGAAATAATTAATATTCGCGATACGATTAGTACCCAAATGACAAGTCATGAATTGTATAGAACACTTCAGCCTTTAGTCACTTTAGATGGTCACACTTTTTTAATATTTAAAGGTGAAATACTTCCAAAGGTTGAAAATCCCTTTTTCCCTTTTGAGACCATTATATTTCAAAACAGGTTATATGTTAAAACAAATTCCTCCAACGATTCACTAATAACAAAAGGAAGTGAAATATTAAAAATTAACGGAGAGGATGTATCTGTCATCATCAGAAAAATTCTCAATTATGTTCATGGTGAAAAAAATGAATTTAAAGTTCGCTCAATAGACAATATGGGGTTTGCTACTTATTACAGGTTAGTTTATGGAAATTATTCAACATTTAATGTCGAATATAAAAACAAGAGTGAAACAAAAATTACAGAGGTAAAAGGTGTAAACTGGAAACACTTTCCTAAACATAAAAAAGAACCTCTTGAATATAAATTGATTGATAATGACATAGCCTATCTAAAAGTTGGCAAATTCAGGAATCCCCATGCATTTCTTCCTTTTATGGATTCTGTTTTCACCGATATTAAGAACAAAAAAATAAGCAACCTTATTATTGATAAAACTAGTGGAGGTGGCTTTAACGAATTAGCTGATTCATTATTCAGTTACATTACAATCAATCCTTACAGTAATTTTGAAAAACAGGTAGTAAAAATAAGTGGTGACTCCAAAGATTTTATTGCAGAACAGTCGGATAACGGGCGAATAAAGGGAGATTATTTCATAATTGAGAATAAGCCATCTAAGAAAATAATAAGACAGAATCAATTTAAGGGTAAGGTATATGTTTTAACAGGCCCAAGAGCATATTCTTGCGCAACATTATTTGTTGCCATGGCAAAATGCTATTCAAATGCCGTTATTGTTGGAGAAGAAACAGGTCAGCCATTAATTAGCAATGGGAGTATATGTAGACACAAATTGTCGAATTCAGGTATATACTTATATACAAGTTTTTCAACATTTTATATGCCATGTGCTGTTAACGAAATAGATGGAGTCAAGCCTGATTTAGAAGTAGAAAAAACGTTGGATGACTTACTTTACGACAATGATAAATATCTTAAGTTCACAGTTGACTACATTAAAAAGCAAGAAAACCCATGAATTAATATAATGAAAAACACCTGCTCATAATAAAAAACACCAGCATATAAAACGCTAGTATAAAAGATATGGCATTCGTGCTATTGTGGAATTTGATTGGGTAATCGAATACAACCAAATCAAAGATTTGGCTTTAATTATGAAAAGATAAAAAACAATTAAAATATTTGGTTCAGTGAAGTTTTGGGTGGTTTGATTCGTTATATTGTCAAATGATTCTTCTAGCCAACCGTTAAGCAGCATAAAATCTAACGACCTACATACTTCAAAATAAAAAAATAAAAAATGATACGATTTACATTACTTTCTCTTAGCCTCTTTACTTACTTATTATCGTTTTCTCAGGAAAACTATGAGTTATATTTTGTAAAAGGAGATTATGAGAGAATATTGGATAAAAGTAAAGTTTTAGCTGATACAAACGATTACTATTGGAATTCCTTAATTCTTGACAAAAAGGGAGAAACATTAAACTCCATAGAAGTATTAAAAAGTGGATTAGTAAAATTTCCTAACAGCCATACACTTGAGACGCAATTAATCGATTTTTTGTATAAAACCGGTCAATATTCCAACACTGAGCAACTTGTTACAAAATACCTCGATACCCCAGATATGTTTTTAAAATATGTAAACATTTTGGGTTTTAAGAGAGAATATTTGTTAGCCATTGATTTACTAACAGACAGGACAAAAACAGATTCGTTGAACATAGCATATTTGGATGTTTTGGCGAACTACTATTATCAAGCAGACAGCTTAGAATCTTCTATAAAAGTTCTGGAAAAATTAATTAGCTTAAATCCAAATGACCAGAAAAACTTAAATAAACTCGCTAATATTTACGTTAAAACCAAAAACTATGAAAAGGCAATTAAAACATGTGATTTGGTATTGCAAAATGATTCGCTCAATTTAAAATTTGTTCGAATAAAGGGAACAGCAGGTTTTATAAATGAAGATTATAAACTTGCCAGCAACTGTTTTAAATTACTACTTACAGAAGGTGATTCAGGAAAGTTTGTACTTAAACATTTAGGGATAAGTCAATTTAGAAACAATGACTTTAAGGAATCAAGAGGGCATTTGTTACTGGCATACCAAGTTGATTCTAATGATTTTGAAACAAGCTATTTTCTTGGTAATGCATTTTTAAACTCTCAAAATCCAGAACTGGGATTGTTTTATCTTAATAGGGCAGATTCGCTTCTGCAACCGAATCCCATAGTATTATCGACAATTCATTACAATAAACAATCAATATATAGTGCAATTGGCAACTATGATAAAGCACTAACGAGCTATAAAAATGCATATGATTATAATCCTAAGCCTGAATATATCTTTTACACCGCATCATTGTATCAGAATAAACTCGATGATAAAAAAAAGGCTTTAGAATATTATGAGCTATTTATTAATTTACTCCCAACAAAGCCTGCATCAGAACACAATTACGATGAAAAGCAGATTGTAATTTCTCTAAGAAAAGCAGCTGAAACAAATATAATTCAACTTAAAGAAGAATTATTTTTTAAAGGTGAGTTAAAATAGTAACATACTGTATTATACTATGAAAATTCTATTAATACTAAGCTTCTTTTTTTGTTCTTCAGGTTTATTTGTATTTCATCTACACATGTTAAATCTTCAATTAATTATATCGTACGTATGAGGCCGAATGCTTACGTAATGTTAGATGATTTTTAATATATACACCTTTGCTGAGACTATACTAAATCTAATATAAAAGAAATCTTGAATAAATTGCATATTAGTTTATTTGACTATATAACTTGATAGTTAAATGCATCTAAAAGATATAGAGCGCTTATAAACAACTTAGCCTACGTATAAAACAACGCTCAAAAAATCAAGAAGAAAAAAATTTGCATATCCATATACCGTAGAGTATATTTGCAGCATGGTACGTTCGGAGAAAACAAGGCAATTAATAATTGAAAAGACAGCTTCCATATTCAACAAAAAGGGATATACAGGAACTTATTTGTCGGATTTAACCAATGCCACAGGTTTGACCAAGGGCAGTATCTATGGCAATTTTAAGGATAAAAACGAGGTTGCTGTTGAGGCATTCAAATACAATTATAAGTTTCAATCAGAGCAAATACTCGAAATAATGAGTCAAGAAAATAATGCATTTGATAAATTATTGGTTTTCCTAAATCATTACAAAACTGCTTTTAGACCCATTTTCAATAATGGTGGTTGTGCCATTCTAAATACGGCAGTAGATGCTGATGATGGAAATAATTTACTAAAAGAAGAAGTAATTAAGACCATTCACAATTGGCATCAAAGAATTGTTACTATTTTGAAAGAAGGAATAATACAAAATGAACTGGAAAGTATTGATGTCGAAAACTTTTCTTATCGAATAATAGCGTTGGTTGAGGGTAGTGTTATGTTGGCAAAAACCCTTGATAAACCTGAAATCTTATTAAACAATATAGACTTTCTAGAAACAGAAATTAATCAAATAAAAAAGAGCTAAAAAAATTTGTCAAAACATATACCGTACGGTATATTAACTAATTTTACAAAATGAAAAGAGTAGTTATAACAGGTTTGGGAGCTATTACACCCATAGGGAAAAACACAAAAGAATACTGGAAAAATCTTTTGAATGGAGTATCTGGGGCAAATAAAATAACACGCTTTGATGCTTCTAAATTTAAAACCCAATTTGCTTGCGAAATAAAAAATTATAATCCTTTGGATTATTTTGACCGAAATGAAGCAAGAAAGCTAGACCGATATAGTCAGTACGGTTTAATTTCAACAAAAGAAGCTGTAAAAGATGCCGAAATTGATTTTTCAACATTAAATGTAAATAGAATTGGTGTCATATTTTCAAGTGGTATTGGCGGTTTCGAAACTTTTGAAAAAGAAGTTATCGACTTTACAAAGAATAAATTTCAACCACGATTTAATCCATTTTTTATTCCAAAGATAATTTCCAATGGCCTGTCTGGGCAAATTTCAATCAACTACGGACTTCGTGGTGTAAATTATTGTCCTGTTACGGCTTGTGCTTCTTCGACCCAAAGCATTATACAGGCCTTCAACTATATACGCTTGGACAAAGCGGATATCGTTATAACAGGCGGCTCAGAAGCTCCGATAACAGCATCGTCTATCGGAGGTTTTAACGCTATGAAGGCTATGTCCACAAACAATGAAAACTATAGTTCCGCTTCGAGGCCTTTTGACAAACATAGAGATGGTTTTGTAGTAGGCGAAGGAGCTGGAACTTTGATCTTGGAAAGTTTGGACTCTGCTATAACAAGAGGTGCAAAAATTTATGCCGAAGTTATTGGAGGTGGGGAAAGTTCAGATGCTTACCATATAACAGGAACTCATCCAGAAGGTCTTGGTGCCTATTTGGCAATGGAAAACGGAATAAAAGAGGCCAATATAAATCCTGAAAAGATTGATTATATCAATGCCCACGCTACTTCTACAGGGACAGGTGATTTATCTGAAATAAAAGCGCTAGAAAAACTCTTTAGTTCTCACCTCGACAAGATACAAGTTAGTGCCTCAAAGTCCATGACAGGACATTTATTGGGCGGAACAGGTGCAATAGAAGCCATTTCAACTTGTCTATCGGTAGACACAGGTTTAATTCCACCAACAATAAATACTTCCGAAGTAGATGAAAATATACCCATAAAACTAAATTTATCACTCAACGGGAAAGTTTCAAAGGACATCAATTACGCTCTGAGCAATAGCTTCGGTTTCGGTGGACATTGCGCAGCATTGATTTTAAAGAAATACGTTGGCCAATAATGAGAATACTTAATGCGGATTGAAGTATTAAACAGCAACTTTAATGCTTCTATTCCGCTTGCAGTTATCATATTTATGAACAAAAATTAAAATTTATAAAAACGACTCGCTTTCGATCATGCAGATCTGAAATTATGCTTACAAATTCTGCACTACATATGCACTATACGGTTGCTTTAAATTCATTCATATAAATACAAACTACTTTATTTCTTTTCCTCTCGTTTTGTTGAGACTCTATTCTTAACGAAGTAACGGTTTCTTTAAATTTATTCATTATTATGATATTAAATCTATGTTGGCTGATATTTGGTTAAATATCTATGTGTGAATCTATTTGAGGCTATTTTGTGTCTACGCATATACACGTATCATAAAATATGATTTTATACTGTTCTAATTCTCGGATTTAGAATAAAACTTTGTGCAATGAAATCTCTTATTCATAAATTGAAAGAAGATGTTCGGCTTAAAGAAGGACTTAATGCATGTATGAATTGCGGTATTTGTACTGCCATTTGTCCTGCTGCCGAGTATTTTGAGTATGACCCCAGAACCATTGTTAATGCTGTTCAATCTCATAATGAAGAAATGATTCAAAAGTTGATTGAAAGTGATACAATATGGATGTGTGGTCAGTGTATGTCGTGTAAAACCCGTTGTCCCAGAAATAACTGTCCGGGATTGATTATAAATGTCCTGCGCAAAATTTCTCAGGAAACCGGGGCTTTTATTAAAAGCAGATTGGGCCGCCAACAATACTTACTTGTGAAAACTATTGGAGCAAATATTCTTAAATATGGCTATTGTGTTAATCCTCATAGTGTAATTCCTTCTGGACATCCCGAACAAGGGCCTGTTTGGGAGTGGATTTACGAAAACAATGAAAAGGTATATGAACGGGTAGGTGCAAATTTGGATAAGGAAGGTGCCGGAGCCATGCGAAAAATAGATCAGGAGGATTTAAATGATCTGGACTACATATTTACCGAGAGTGGAGGAAAACTCTTATTTCAGACCATAGAAAAGTACAGTATGAAAAAGGCATTTGAGCTGGGATTTACCGATAGTAAAGGGAATCCTGATATGGAAAGATATATTGATTATTTACAAAATGAGGATGATGAAGAATGATCATACAAGCAAGGTAATAGCTGAGGATAACTATTACTTTTTACGAAGCTGTATCCGTCAGAATTTTTTCCCGGGAGCAGAAAAAGTATTTCTGGATATATTAAGAAATAAACTGGGAAAAACGGTCATTGACGATCCGCATCATACCACTTGTACCGGTATAGGCTATCATAGTGATATTGTACCTTTTGATACCTATCAAACTACCGTAGCCCGACAATTTGCTTTAATGACAGAACTGGGAGTGAAGAATGCTGCAGTTTCTTGCATTACTTCCTATGGAGGATATAATGAAGTGCTGGAAACCTGGGAGCATTTCCCTGAACAGGAAACTCAGACTCGCGAATTTTTAAAAAAAGCTACAGGAAGAGTATTTGATATACCCGAGAACATCTCACATGCGTGCGATATTATTTATAAATACCGAAAGGAAATTGCTCAATTAGCAAAATATAAACTGGTTAACAAACATACAGGTACACCTTTAAAGGTAGTGGATCATATTGGTTGTCATTACGCTAAAATATTCCCTGATAAAGGAGTAGGAGGTGCCGAGAAATCAACTGTATTAACTGCTATGGTTAAATCGTGGGGTGGTGAATCGGTTGATTATCCTGAGCGTCGCCATTGCTGTGGCTTTGGTTTCAGGCATTACCTGATTAAAAATAACAGAAGTTATTCCATCTCAAATTCTAAAAAGAAGTTTGAAAGTATGGAGCCATACAAACCGGATTTCATTGTAACCAATTGCCCTGGCTGTAATATGTTTTTAGACCGATGGCAATATGCTTTGGCGCAGATTGAAGGAAAAACATACAGTGGAGATAAAAATGGGATTCCAGTATTGTCGTATGAAGAGTTAGCAGGTCTTGTTTTAGGGTATAATCCATGGGATATGGGTTTTCAGATGCATCAGGTAAACATTGAACCATTGTTGGATAAAATAGGTGTCGTGTATAATCCTGATGAAAAATATCTCGATAATAAAGGAAATCCCATGGGTGAACCATTGTTTTCAGGTTGTTTAAATGAATAGTGTCAGCAGTAGAATATGAATCAAAAGAAACAAGTTGCAATTATTGGTGGCGGCATTGCAGGATTAGAAGCCGCATCCGTATTAATAAAACAAGGTTTAAGCGTTACAATATTCGAAAAGCAAAATAGGGAAGGAGGTATGTTGAATCAATGGAGTAAGTTATTTCCTGATTTTGCTTCATCTAATCAGATAATAGATCAATATAAAGTAAAAAGAAATGATCTGAATGTGATTTACAACACCCAAATATCATCCATCAAGCCAAAAGATAATAAGTATGAAATATCTGATAACTGCAATTTGAAATTTTATGCTGATTCTGTGCTTTTGTCAACCGGCTATAAAACATTTGATGCCACACTAAAGGAAGAATACGGATACGGATTATTTTATAATGTGATTACGTCTGTTGATTTTGAAAGAATTCATAAATCAGGAGAGTTATTAAAAACAGCGTCAGGTAAACTACCTAAGCGAGTTGCCATTATTCATTGCGTAGGCTCAAGAGATGCGAAAGTTGGTAATACGTATTGTTCAAAGGTTTGCTGCATTACAGGAGTTAAACAGGCTATTGAAATCAATATAATGTTGCCCGATTGCGAGGTGTTCAACTTTTATATGGATTTGCGTTTGTATGGTTCAAAATACGATGCTCTTTACTTAGACGCTCAAAAACGGCATAAAATACAATTCATCAGAGGGCGTTTATCAGAAGTCTCTGAAAAAGAAGACATGAGTCTTCAGATTAAAGCAGAAGATACACTGCAAGGCAGGCCTCTGAGGATGAATGTGGATATGGTCATCTTACTTGTAGGAATGGAAGCTGATGAGCTGAATCCGGATCTATGCAAACAAACCAATTTACAGCTTGATGAAAATAGGTTTTTTAAATCAAAAAACATGCAAACTGGCAGAAGTTGTTCAACGCATGAAGGTGTCTTTTTGGCGGGGTGTTGTATTTGTCCCATGACTGTGAATGAAACGTTGGATAATGCCAGGTCGACAGCTTTTGAGGTAGTTAATTATTTAAACTCAGACGCACATGAATAATATGGATTTTCTTAAACCCAAATCACGGCAAATTGACTTTGATAAATTTGATAACCGGATATTGGATTATGTGTTAGAGCGTGAAAAATCCTTTTTAACCTGCATGTCATGTGGTGGTTGTACTGCAACATGTAGCGCCGGTAATTTAACGAGTTTCAATATCCGAAAAATTGGTTTGTCCTTACGCCGGGGAAACGTCAAGGATCTATCAGAAGAAATTGAGAAATGTATGTTCTGTGGAAAATGCACTTTAGTATGTCCGCGTGATATTAATATTTGCAATGTAGTTCTTTTAATTAAAAAGCGTATTGCTCAATTGAAATCAGATAATGCTTTATAATACAATGGATATACTTGTTAGCTTGCCGTTTTTTATTGGTTTGATATATCTGGTATTAGCTTTTTTATATCAAAGTGTAAAATGTATCAAAGGATTATCGAAATTTGATAAGCTTCGGTTGATGCAATCAATGATTAGCAAACGATTATTTAATTCCATTCGTGAGATATTCTTAGAATCTTTATTACACCGAAAGATATTTAGAAAAAACAGAGTACTGGGCTATATGCACATGAGTTTGGCTTTTGGTTGGTTTTTATTGATAATTGTGGGTCATGTTGAAACCATGATAGCTGATCAATCCCTTTTGGTTCCATTCCATAAAGCTGTATTCTTCCGCTTTTATAATACTAATGAGGATTTCCAGTTAACGAAGTTTTTTGCTTTTGCTATGGATTTTCTTTTGCTGTTTGTGCTTTCCGGGTTAGTACTCGCCATGCTTAAACGTTTTAAAAAGAAAGTATTTGGACTTAGACGAACAACAAAGCTAAAATCAGGCGACAGAATTGCATTAACCTCTTTGTGGTTAATATTTCCGTTACGATTACTGGCAGAAAGTAATACTGCAGCTATCTACCATAATGGTGGATTTTTAACTTCAGTAGTGGGACATCTGATGTCATATTTAGTAAATCCAGATGTGTTATACATAGCATTATGGATGGCTTACTCAATGGCACTGGGTTGTTTTTTTGTTTCCTTGCCTAACTCAAGGTACATGCATATCCCTACCGAGGTTGTTTTAATATTTTTGCGAAATGCAGGTATCAAGCATAAAAAGCAAAACGACACGTATACTGATGTTCAGGTATATTCATGTTCGCGCTGTGGATTGTGTTTGGATAGATGTCAATTATCCGTTGCCGGGATAGATGATTCACAGTCGGTTTATTTACTTAAAAACATTAGAAATAATAATCTGAGTGATGAAAAGTTATTTAATTGCCTGATGTGCGGTAAATGCCAGATCGATTGTCCTGTGGGTATTGAAACCATTAACTTAAGAATCACACAACGCATTGAATCAACCAGGCAGTATAATTCATCATACGAGTATCTTAAAACCTATAAATCCCCAAAAGCCGATGTGATATATTTTGCTGGTTGCATGACGCATTTAACTCCCGGGATTTTTACTGCAATGAAACAGATTTTTGCTTTGTCGGGTCAGAATGTATGGTTTATGGATGAGGATAAAGCCCCATGTTGCGGGCGACCGCTGATTTTAGCAGGACAATACGAAGCTGCAAAAAAGTTAATAGAAAACAATACCCAAATGATATTGGATTCAGGAGCATCAACATTGGTGGTGTCTTGTCCTATTTGCTACCGGGTATTTAAGGAGGATTATACATTGCACAATGTTAACGTTGTATTTCATTCAGAATACATTCAAGACCTCATATCAACAGAAATTCTTTCTATTCATAAATCAGAACTTAAAATGGTTTATCATGACCCATGTGAATTAGGCCGTGGAATGGGCATGTATGAACAACCCCGCGAACTATTAAAATTAGTAGGAAATGTTATTCCATTAAATGAAGAAAAGGAAAATGCTTATTGTTGTGGAGGTAGTTTAGGTAATATTAAAATCAAAGCAAATCAAACTCATCTTTTACGAGATCAGGCTTTAAGTGAATTTAAAGCCCTTAATCCTGATATATTAGTAACCACATGTCCTAAATGTAAAAAAACATTTGCAAGCGGACGAAAAATTAAAGTTATGGATATTGCCGAGATAGTTGTTGATGTATTGGTTAAAGGTGAAGATAAAAGAACAATTATACCAAGAGAAGAAATTATTGAGGAAGCATCGTTAAAATCTGATTTGTTGAATTTATAGAACTCTACAGATCATGGAAAATAAATGATTTGCAGCTCGCTTTTTCTGTCAACGTATTACGCTAATTATCACGAATTAATAACATCTTTATGTTTTATGGAAATTCATCAAACATTACATTGTATGTTAAAATAATTCGCATTAATTCGATGATAAGCATCAAATCTCAAAATACTTATTCTTAATGGCAAAAATCACCAGCTCAGCTGTATTACCACATTGAGTTTTAGATAAAAGGTTTTCTCTGTGTTTATCAACTGTTCGTTTGCTGATATTTAGTTTCTCACCAATTTCCTGGTTCGATAAACCCAGACAGATGTTGAGCAATACCTCCATTTCTCTTTTGGTAAGCTCGTCAATATCCGGTTGATTTTGCTTCCTGTTCATTTTGGTAACAATGGAGGACAAGATTTCAGGTGAGAAGTAATTTCTATTGTTATATACTTCTAAAATAGCCGTTTCAACATCGTTAAATTTTGAGTTTTTGACTAAAAAACCTTTGGCGCCGGCTTCAATCATCTCGGTATAAAAATTCTCATCCGAATACATCGAAAGCGCTATGATTTTTAAATCAGGGAATAGTTTTAATGCCTGTTGAGTAGCCTCTATACCATTTAAAACCGGCATATCAATATCCATCAAAACCACATCCGGAAGATACTCGCTAACATGATCCAAAAAATCCTGTCCATTAACAGCCTCCCTGATTTCAGATATGTATATACTATTATTCAATAAAAATTTTAAGCCTTCTCTAAACAGAGAATGATCATCTACTAGATATATTTTGAGTTTATGTTCCATTTTATTAGATCAATAGGTTTTTAGATCATTTGGTCATTAGATTAATTGAGCTCTATAGAATTGTTAAGCTGTTTATTTGTCGAATTGTTGATTTGTGATTAATCACCAAATCATTATTTAAACCTTTCACCCTCTTATTATAAAGGTAACTTAATGCTCGCTTTAAATCCGTTATTAAAGCTACTTGTAATACTAATAGAACCGTTTAAAGATTTAACACGGGATTTAATATTAATGATACCCATACCTTTTTTAATACTAGAAGTGTCAAAACCTTTACCATCGTCTGTGTAATTAAATTCAATATGGTTTTTGTCTTCTGTTATTGAAATATCTACTTGTTGTGAATGGGCATATTTAAGTGTATTATTTATTAATTCGCAACAAATCCGATAAAGAATCACTTCAAGATCTGAACCATACCGTAGTTTTTCAATGTTGGTAGATAGGTTGATTTTTATTGATTCTTTTGATACAATATTATTAATAAAGTTTTTAATGGCCTTATGTAATCCATAACGTTCCAAAACGTGGGGAGTAAGATGATTTGAAATTTCTCGCGTGGTGTCAATGGCATTATCCACCATATTTTCAACCTTGTCTAACAATAGCGTATTCCTTTCCGAAATATTAGTTTTGTCGATAGCTGAAATGGTCAATTTAGCCGATGATAAAACCGGACCTAAACCATCATGTAATTCTTTGGAGAAGTATTTACGTTCTTTTTCTTCAGTTCTGATAATGGCAGAAAGCAGTTTAGCCTCGCTTTCTTTACGTAATTGATGAATTCGGTTTAAAACCTCAAATATCTTACGAATATAGATGGAAGCCACAAGCATGGTCAATGAAATAACGACTGCAATCCAACTATTCAAAATTGATATATCATCAGAGGGAGCATCTTTATAAAAGTAAAGTAGTTCAACAAACCTACGGATAGCCATCAATAAAAAGCCAATAGAAATACTAATCCAGGCTATATTAAACCTGGTTTTTGGTATTAAACTGATCGTAAAGAAAAATGCAACAAATTGAGCAACAACAGCAACAATTAAAGCAATTTGAATTTCCATACCACAAAGTTATCAGAATAGTACTTTAGAAATATACGTTTTTATGCGTATTTGGGATTGGGTGGATTTGAGGAATGGTATATTTTAATATAGAATGGGTCTAAATTTCGTTAATTGACGAATTTGTTATTTATTTAAGGGAGAAGTTTAACTAAGTTCCGGTGGTTTTGCGTTTGTTGAGACTAATTTTATACTAAGTCTACCAAAATGACAATTACTTATTTCTGTTAAGAATACTAATTACCAATTGCTTTACAATATCTGATTCTTCGGTTTTACTTGTGGCAATAAATAACGTTAAGGCAGCAAGAGTATTGTTATCAATAATTGGATGCCCATCCTCCTTAAGTAATACGTCATTTTGTTCTAAAAAGTAAACAAAACAAGCTGCAGCTATTCTTTTATTACCATCAACAAAAGAATGATTTTTTGTAATAAAATATAAAAGGTTGGCAGCTTTTTCTTCAATGGTCTGATATAAGTCTACGCCTCCAAATCCTTGACGAATCTGATTAATAGAACTATCAAAACTATTGTCTTTAGGTTTCGCAAACACATCGGACTCAAATTCTGAGTACATGTTGTTTATCAAATTTAAATAGTCCTTCTTGTTAGGATAAACAACCTCCTTTTTAGTTGTTCCAACTTTATCCAATTCTTCATGATCATAGTCATCCAATAGAGTTAATCCTTTTGAAAAGATCTGAAAAACTTCTTTATTCTGCTCATTTGTTGCTTCTTCAATGGCTCGACTAACTATTCTTATTCCTGTCTTTAAATATTCTATTTCTTGTTGTTTTTGTGCCAATCGTTTTTCATTAATGGCATACCCTTTAACAAGATAATCTTTTAATCGTTGTGTTGCCCATTGACGAAATTGTGTACCTTGAATTGATTTTACTCGATAACCCACAGAAATAATTACATCGAGATTATAAAATTCAGTTTCTGTTTGTTGTTCTTTTCCTTTAATGGCACCATGCTTAGTGGTATGTGCAAATTTTGCACACACCATATCTTTATCTAATTCATCCTCTTTAAATATATTACTTATATGTCGAGATATAACTGTTCTGTCGCGATTGAACAGATTAGCAAGTTGTTGGCGATTCAACCAAACTGTATCTTTATCAATGTGTACATCTATTTCTGTTTGATTATCAGATGTTTTGTATATCTCAACTTTACTTTCCATAGAGAATGTAACGATTTATCTTAAATTTTGTATGCTAATTTATAAAATACAATCCAGATAGTTAATGTGCAACATTGGTTTCATGTGCTTATCATATAGGCAATGTGCCTAAATGCTCATGTTGGTTTTTCCAGGTTCTTTTGTTGCTCCTTTTCTGAGTCTATTTATAATGTAAGTAAGTGTGCACATTTTTAATTACATTAATTAACGTAATCGTTATTTCTTTACTTTGGGATTAAATATTCCAAATCCTTTATTTCCGGATTTTTCCTCATTAATTCTTTTTCTTCTCTTCTTTCCAATTATAACTTTTTGATATTGGCTTTTTCTATATTGCTTTTCTTCTGACATGTTTTTTATTTTGGTCCGGTTCCTGGTTAATTATTAATTTCTAATATGCGTTTCAAGAAACTAATAATTACCAATTATCATTATTAGAAGATGTATCTTTTTCCATTGATTCTTTTAATGTAGTTTTTATATTTTCAATTTTTTCAAGCATTTGAACCTTGAAACTTTCTGCTTTTTTTAAGGGTTTATCAGGTTTTTTATAATAACTATCTTTATTAAAGATACTTTCTGCAGTTTGGGATTTCGCATAGCCATCAGGTAAACAATAGCCATTAGGGGATTCAAAATAAATATCATAGATATCATATTTGTATCTTCCATCTTTACATTGAATTTTTATTGTGTACCACATATATATTGGCTCAGCAATTCCTAACATCATTGAATATGTTTCAGTAAAACCTTTTCCAATTACTAAACATGATTCTTTATCATCTAATTGTATTACATCATTAGCTGACTTAAATACGTCAACAAAGTACTTCTTAGAACTAATATAAAGCTGATTTGAATTTTGCGAATCAGCTTGAACGACCTCTGTAAAAATAAGTTTGCCGTTTTCATTTTGAGGTAATTCTTCTAAAAGTTGTCCATAGCTTATAAGAGGGAAAATAGATAATAATCCAATTATTATTTTTTTCATTTTTCAGTTATTTAGAGTTAGTATTTTGTGCATTTTGTGCGTTTTGTGAGACTATTATTTATACTTAAGTTTATTGTTATCAGCCCATTTTGTAAATGCTTTTAATACACTCTTTAAATCACTTAAATGCGGAGTAAAATATCTATTTTCTTCTTTACCCCATAATATCAAGAATTTGCTATTAAAATTATCGAATGTTATTTTATTTCCTTCTATCTCTTTATCAATAGACTTTGGGTTTTTAATTTTAAATAAATCAATACATTGTGTTATGTATGAATAGAATTCAACTGGACTTCCTTCAAACATTGTTACATATTCATCTCCATATCTATATGTTTTATTATTCTGGTTTTTCGCTTTATAAAGGACATAAGTATCTATGAAATTATTATCTTTTTTTTCTATAATACTAATAGATTGTCCTTGTGCATATGTGTATATTTCTTTTGATGTACTTTGCTCTTGTGCATAGATTATAGATGAAATCACTAAGAGTAATAGAGTTAATGTTTTGTTTTTCATTTTATTCTTATTTGTTTAATCTGTATTCGGTATTTAAAGAAAACTTTATTTCTTTATTTTGACATTTAGTATTCCTATTCTTTTACTTTCGGATTTATCTTCATTAATCCTTTTTCTTCTTCTTTTACCAATCACTACTTTTTGATATTTGCTTTTTCTATTTTGATTTTCTTCTGACATATTTTTTATTTAGGTCTGGTTCCTGGTTAAATTAATATTCTTTAATTCGTTAATTGACGAATTCGTTTTTTCTTTATTAAGTGGAGGTGATTATTATCTATTCTTCTGGGTTTTGTGAGAATGTAATTAGTAGACTATCTTTAGCAAATACACACTTAGTAATCTAAACAAAAAATTATTTAGAAGAATACTCATGTAAAAAGTCTTTTAATGGATTCAAGGCAATATTCCCAATATCCCAATGAGATTTATTTGTATAATCCCTATGTTGTTCCTTTGCTTTTTCTCTACCGGAATTGCTATCTGGAAGGAGTACTGTGCAATATGTATGAATTTTTGCCTTTTTTGCAGGAATTGTTAAACCTTTGCCAACTTCAACACTTTTCCTTTCAATACACTTCTCAAAACCGTTCCAGCAATCAAAAATAGGTGTATTTTCTTTGGTGATTATTTGTTCAAGTAAAGTTTCCAGATCACCATTACTATTATCATTTGGGAATAGAAAAATTTGACTTTCTTCGATTTGTATATCTAATGCACTTAATTTTTCTATTATTTCTTTTTTCCTACTTTTAACTCCTCCATTTTCTTTTTCAGGAGTATCTGCATCAAAAATAACAAGTGGTTTAATCCCATTAAATTTACATTGTATAAATTCGTTAACCGAATCCTCTTCAAATATATTTTTCCATCCACCACAGTTGTGTATGTGTTTCTTTTCTAATGTAAATTCAAAGGTGCTTTTTATGTAATCTCGAATGAATTTATCATCAGCGATACCTTCAACAAATATCTTTATATTTTCCATATTACCACCCCCGAATTTCATTGTCATTCATAATCATTTTCTCCAAGCTTTTTCTATCGTAGGTTAAAGCAATATGGGACTGATCTTCGTTTTTTTCAATGCGATGTATTTTAATATCACCTTTTTGTGATGCGAATGTGATCGTTTTTAATATTTCGGCATTATGTGTAGTGATAAATAGCTGAACATTATATTCATTACTAGCATTTATAAGATGTTCCCAGATTGTACTAAGAATACTATGATGTAAGCCATTCTCTATCTCATCAATTAAGCAAACACCGTTTTCAGTACTGATTATAGCTAAGATTATTCCAAAAAGTTTAACAAATCCTTCTCCCATTGATTTTAGGTTCATCGATTTATCTAGGCCATCTAACATGAAATATATGTCACCCTCAAGAATGAAATATTCCATAATTCGTGGTTCTATTTCCTTTAACAAGCTTAGCACTTTTGATTGAAATTTTTTTGTCATCATCGCATCTTTTGCCAGTTCTAAAACATCATTAAATGTTGCACCAGTTGGTACATAAAGAACTGGGATGCTCTTAATATTTTTAGCAAATCGATAATCAATGGAATCATCCGATTTTCTCTTAACCATTAAGCTAAATATATCCGATTTAATTGTGTAATCCCTGTTATTTTCAATTTTATCACAAATAATTCGTACTCCATTTACAGGCAAATCTACTCCGCTCTCTTTTATTATATTACCATCTTTAATGTCTCCATTATAGGCTTGTAAACAGACAAATGTATTAGTGCTGGTAGTGAGGCCTTCAACTATTGGATATATATTCAGATTGGACTTAGGAAACAAGAATCTAAGATCGTCACCTTTTTTTATTGCAGCACTTCTCACATTATAAATATCTTCAATGCTTCTAGGATCCCCTTTTTTGCATAGGATATACAAAGCGTCTAGTATCGTACTTTTACCTCCATTATTCTTACCAACAATAAAATTGATCTGCCCTAAATTTTCAATAGTCAAATCATTTATGCCCTTGAACTCCTTTATATGTAGTTTATCAAATACCATCATCATCGATTTTCCAATAATCAAAAATAACTAAAATTACACAACACTAGTTCTTTTCGTCAATCATATGTTTTTTTGATCTAAGCAATTCACTTTTTATTTTGTGATACTTGCGTTTTGAGGAACTAATTATCAATTAAAGTCACTATTTCTTTTTAGTTCAAATTTGCCTATTGGAAGAAGAAATGTATTGCCACAATTTTCACAGTTGAGTTGACAATAATATTTTGCATCAACTTTTCCCATTATCTCAATATTCTGAACAAGTCCTACTATTTCGTTATTAACTAGTAATCTTTGGGAACAAAGATTACAGGTCATATTAACTTGCTTCTTTTCTAAAAAGGTAATTACCTTATTTTTTCCTTCATCAGTTAAATACATAAGTACTAGTTTATTTTGTTTATGTAAGACTAATCTATTTTATTAATCAACTCCGATTGAGATTAGTTGCATTATCATAGGCAACCTTAAAATCGAAACTTAAGGGAGATGGATGATATTGAAGTTGTAGCCAAATATCTTCTTTAATTTCATTTGTTAGATTTTTATTATTTGTTTGACAATAATGTTTAAGTTCTTTCATAAAGCCTAATTTATTGCCTTTATATCTAACCTTATCATCCCTACTATCAGCTTCCCATCTTGGAATACTAAGGGCAAAACATAAAGCGTTGTATTTATCAACTTCATATGGGATATCAGAACTGTATCTAATAGTTGTTGATTCGTCAGTCCATGATTCATAACAAGAAGGACACATCCAGTAGTTCATTACAGCAACAAAGAAACCTATAGAACTTGAATTTTGGCATCTGTCACATATTCCTTGATTAAGAGGATGGGCAGATAAAATTTCAGCCTGAGATGTTTCTAAAATAAAAAAGCCTTTTTTATTTGTAATTGGTTTAGCCATTTGTTTCTTGTTTTTCGTTTTGTGAGACTTCCTTTATAGTGGTAACGACAATGAAGAATATAACTTGTTGCACTTTTAAATAATGTATTTAAAACCGTAGTCATGTTCTTTGCTTAATCATTTGACTAATTTTAATATTTGATTTTCTAGGTTTACAGGTCAGATATATCTGTTAAAGTTGCATAAAGAAGATCCTAATCATTATTTATCTATTCAATTCATTATCATCGCGTCCTAACTGCTGACACCAACTACATTTTCCTCCATTATCTTCTGCTCCTGACATCTCACACCATGGTATTTCTATTCCACATCGAAAACATTCGTCATATACATAATGACCAATTGATTTTTCAAAAACAAATTTTTGCTTGTCGGTCAATGAGTCAAATCCCTTATCTATTACAAGTTTTGCAATACCTTCTTCTTTTGAGTTACTTAAACGTTTTGTTTCTATAAGTTTTTGTATGAAATTTTCAAAATCTTCTTCTGAATATCTACCTGCGTTCATAATTTTAATTTGTTTCAGATTTAATGATTGGATTTTGTTGCTTGGGTATAATCCTTTGTAATATTTCCGTTATGTCAGTCTATAAGTTATCGAATCCTATTATAATGCTTAAACACATTTGCTACCATTAACCTGAAGAACCCCTCCAAATACTTTTTCAATTCCACTTTGAAAATTTGAAACATCATCAAGATATAAAATTCTTAGATTTTTTATTGACCGGGTACATGATACATATAGTAAGTTTCGTATTTTTTTTATCTTTTCATCAAGCTTTTCACTACTATTATCAGATATGTCAGAAAAGTAGGAATTGAAATAATTACGATCTCTACCAAAACTATTCTCCATAAATATCAATACATTCTTAAATTCCAGCCCTTTTGTACCATGATATGTTCGATATATAACATCACTGTCAATGTCTGAAATCAAGTATCTATGCCAGCGCTCTAATTCTTGTATAGGTAAATTAATAAGTTTAGAAATATTGTCGTTTGCTTCTGAAAATTTAGTTGCTTCATCTTCATCCAAATTTGGATATAAGCTTTCAAGAAGCAAACTAGCAATTGATATTTTCGGAAATCTATCATAATCGAAAATTGACTTAATAAATTTTTTATAGATAAGATTGCCGGTGTTATTATACTCTTTAATTATGTTCTCGCAGAAACTATCAAGAGTACTCCCATTTATTTCTTTAATTATTGTATAAAACTCTTTAAGTTGCTTAAGGCTAATATCATTTGTAATACTATCTTTATTTAGTAGAACTGATACAGGTACACTTGGCTTGATGATGCAGTATTTAAGTTCCATGATTCTAAATAAAAGATTTGCTATTTCGCTCCGTTTACTAACATCATCACTGAGTAGTTCCGTGTTTAGCTGGTCATAATTTTTTTTGTAGAATTCACTTGAGGAAAAACATGAATATAGGTTTTCAAATCCACTATATGTTGCCATGGTTTTATTTGTTAGGACTAAAACGTTTAGCTTATTGTCACTGCAAATATTCCACTCTATCTTACATTGTAATTTAAAGCTTTCAATATCAGTTTCTTTACCGGTATAAAACTCTACTCTTCCGCCTTTACAATCTTCATATATTGATTTTTGAGTTATACTATCATTACGAATTGCATTTCCAATATTTATAATTTCTTCATGTGAACGACGATTGAAACATTTTTCAATCGATTTTAGGTTACTGTGAATTTTTGATAAGTCTTCACCTACACCATCTTCATAAATGTTTTGTATAGGATCGCCAAAATATCCAATAAAATGCTCTCTGCGTTTCTCTGTTGCGTACTCAGACAATAAAGCCATTATTTTAACAACAAGCATATTTGTATCTTGATACTCATCAATTAAAATATAAGGATATTTATCTATAATTATGCGCTTAAGTACGTTTTGTTTACTGACAATCTCATAGCCATATTCAAGCAATGTATCATGGCTAATTATCATTCTATGAAGTCTATCGGAATTAAAAATGCTTTTATATTTAACTTCTGCAAAATCAGGATTCTTTTCAGATATAGCCACAAGACATTTTCTGTAATTATCCTGCTTATAGATATATCCAACCATTTTTTTAAAATTAGCTACATTCTTTGTTAAAATATTTTGGCTGGTTAGTATAGGTTCTATTTTTTCTTTAAATTCCTTGGACTTTAAGTCATATGCATCATAGTACAAATCCTTATTGGCAATCATTAAAGAAGAAAACTCCTTCATTTCCTTCTCATCTAAATCTGTAAATAATGATAAATTTTCATTGTTCTGAATATCTGCACTTATCTTTTCTAATTCACTCTCTATTTTATTAATGTGAATTTGAACAAGTTCTTCTTGATAATTCTTAATTAACTCCCAAATTCTTTCATGAATTGTTGATACCTTTACAAGTGTTGTATTACCAAGCCTATCTTTTATTTCTTGAGTTGCTACATTCGTATAGGTAATGCATAAAATACTTTGATTATTATTTTCAAGTCTTTCACCATGATTTAAAATAATATGCCTAAGACTTTCTTTTAGAGCATATGTTTTGCCAGCACCAGCACCAGAACTAAATAAAATATCCTGATATTCATCAATACACTTATTGATTTCTTGCTGTATCCCTATTTCCGTTTCAATATTTTGAAGTGATATTTTTGATAAACTCATTATAACACCTCCTTTTTAATTTGTTTCTCTAACCAATTAAAACCAGCTTCAATATATTTTGGCAATTCTGGGTCAACTTGACTATCGTCCTTTTCAATAATTGCATATAGTATATTATTAGCAAAATCACTTTTACTTCCTGAAAGCTTTCTTTGTAATTTGAATGAATTCTCCTTAAGGTTATTTTTGTCCATGCTCGCTCCGACAATCCCTTTATATATATTGGGGATTGTGTTTTCTAAACCACTTGCTAGAACTTCATTATTATAGTTTGTTAAAATATAAGCTTCTTCAAAACTGGTAGCATAATATCCTTCAATTGCACCTTGAAATGTCACAAAAATATTTTCATCAACATAGCTTTCTTTTATCAGAGAAAGGTCATCAGATTTATTATACTTTATTATTGTAGCATTAGTTGTTTTACGTTTATCAAGCGTGGAAATTTGTTTGTAGCATGCCACTTTGATAGGGTTGCTATCATCCCAATCTTTAATTTTTTCCCCTTTTTCATCATCCTTTCTCTTGATATCAAGATCTGTGATAATTAGGCATGGAACTTTAAGCAGTTTAATTAAGTTATGGTATACAAGCCCATGCGCACCATCAATTCTGAATATTGAGATATAGAAGCGATTTAATTTTTCATTCTTATCTATGTAATATCGCAAAAGCGTTTCTTCGGTTATTCCTTCAACAAATATTACAGCATCAGAAAAAAACATTTCTGATACTTTATATTTGATATGCTTCTTTAAGAACTTAAGTTGTTCAATAGGTTTCTTATCACAAACATCTGATGAAACTTCCTCACCATTGTTCTTGGGCGTTAGCTTATCATCATCTAGCGTAACAACATTTGAATACCCATCAAGTGCAGTAATGTAATTTATACTATTAAAAGAATTACCTGTATGTATTTTGCTGTTTAAGATATGTGATGAATGTGTTGTAAGTATTAGTTGGCTATTTAATTTCTTACTATTTATTTCAAGCAAGGCATTTATTGCATCATTAATATTTTTTATAAACAACTCTTGCATTTGAGGATGCATAAAAGTTTCAGGCTCCTCAATAGAAATGAGATTAATTTTGCTATTTGATACTTGATTTGGATACTGGATTTGCAACTTTATTCCGGACAAATTATTAAGCCACTTGTTTGATTGTTGATTTTCCAAATTCATTAGGAGATAAATATCCTAAATGTGAATGTTGTCGTTGCCTGTTATACCATATTTCAATGAATTCGAAGATATCGGTTCGGGCTTGAAAATAACTTTGATAATTATTGTGATTTACCATCTCTGATTTTAATATTTTAAAAAAGTTTTCGGCAACAGCATTGTCCCAACAATTGCCTTTTCGACTCATACTTTGGATAACTTTACAGTGGTTTAATTCTTTCCGAAAAGATTCTGAAGCGTACTGAATCCCTCGATCTGAATGGAAAATCATTTCGTGCCCTACGGGTCTATTGATGATCGCCATCCTCCATGCTGCAATAACTGTTGCCTCTGTTGTCATATTATCAGATAAAGACCAACCAATTATCTTGCGATCAAAAAGATCCATGACAATCGTCAAATAGAGCCACCCTTGTTTTGTCCTAACATAGGTAATGTCTGAAATCCAAGCCTGAGATGGTCTATTGTGAACAAATTGTCTATTTAGTACATTATCTGAAACATGCTTATTATGCTTCGAATCTGTTGTAGTCACTCTGTAACGCTTCTTAATGATACTTTTTAGGTTATTCTTTGCCATAATTCTGGCTACTCTGGGGCGAGAAGCTTTGATGCCAATTTTATTTAGTTCTACAGTAATTTTAGGACTGCCATATCTTTTCTTACTGGCATCATAAATCCGAATTACTTCAGATTCTACTCGGCAAGCTTCAATGCTTCGTTTGGAAGGTTTTCTATTCAACCATTCGTAATAGCTACTCCTTGCAATCCCCAACAACTTACACATCTTCTCAACAGCAAATTCTTTCTGATGCCTTTTTACGAATTTGTATTTTTGCTGTCGCTCCTGGAAAAGATGCTTACTGCCTTTTTTAGAATATCACGTTCTATCTGGGCTTCTTTAAGCTCCTTCTTCAAACGGGCAATCTCTTTCTCTGCATCTGTCATTACAGGTTTGCCATTGCCTGAGAAGCTGCCTTCTTTGTTGGCTTCGTACTCTCGCTTCCATCTACTCACCAGTTCGGATCGGATCCCTAATTCCATTGCAACCTGCCTTGCTGATTTGCCAGTATAACAAAGATTAACAGCCATAATCTTAAACTCTTTGTCGTACGTTACTCTTGATCTACTCATATCTGCTAAATTAAAAATTTTAGCTTAATAATTTGTCCGGCTAAAGATAGCAGGTCCATACCTTTCAATATAATCAATAAGCTCTGCAATAATCATCATTAAGTTTGTATACCCCAATCCAAACTGGTCTTCAGGTATAGTATGGCTACCCTCGATGTATTCATATTTAATCATTTTGCTAAATAGTGACCCAACAGATAAATTTGATCTTAAATTTACAGATAGCCTATCTTTAGTTTCTATTTTGCCAAGAGACTCATTTATATTATTAGAATAATTATTTGCAACATCCGTCGTTAATTGTGTATTTAGAGCTCTTATGCTGCCTTCTAGTTTTTCTTGCTCCTCAGGCTTTAGTAAATTTGCATGACGGTATGACACAATTGTATTAAAGGCTTTAGATAAGCAATCATCACTTTTTATATTATTTGCAGATATAGACTTAATTTCTATAAGCTTATTTAGTTTGAAGCTCTGTACTTCTTCACCCGTTTTTTTATAATAGTTGATTTTAAATTCAGTTGAATCAATTATTTCTAGTAAACTATATACATCTATTAGTTTTACAACGACATCTTGTTTTTCTATATCAGAATTACTGACTATGGATTTTTTAGTTTTTTCTATAAAGTTTTTGATCTTTTCTTCAAATGTGCTTTGTTCTTTAACTTCATATTTTATAATCACATTGAGTTCGGAGTTTTCTATATCTTTAAGTGACATTAAAGGTATAATGTTGGTTATAAGGTCATCATCACCGTCATCTGTTCCAATAACAACTTCAAACTCTAAATATGGAGGGATGTATTTTTCTGGCTCTTTATTGTATTGTTCAGTAAGACTACTTAGGTATTGATAATTAAAGTCATTTGCCGAAAATTTCTCACTATTAATTATTTTATCCAAAGCCTTTGTAATGGTTGTTTTTCCAGAGTTATTTTTACCTACAATCAAAGTTGTAGTAGGAGCAATATTGATTACTTTTTCTTCCTCCTGTTTTTTAAGACTTCTTGCATCAACAAAACATATAACATTATTTTCTTCTCCAAACTTCCTGAAGTTTAAAATTTTTAATTCCTTTAAATACATGAATCCCCCTTTGATTTTTTATTGGTTAAAATTTGTGCAGATGTAAATTTAAAATATTATACTAGATAAATAATATTATAATAGCTGTAATTAATTTGCCATATGGGGAGCAAAATCACTCTCTGGAATATATGTGACAATAAAACCACAATCATCCGAAATTTCTACATTCTTATGCTCTATACCTGTAATTACAAGGGTTACAGATTGTCCTTCTAATCGATTTAATGTATTTAGAAACCTTGTCAACTCCTTGATGGGCTTCTTATCAGTCGCAATGTCCTGCCTATTAGCGTTCTCTTTTGCTTTAATACCCCAAATAATTATACCTCCATTTGAATTTGCAAATCCGCAAAAAGTCTTTGATATATTTTTCTTATCATCCTCTCGATTATGCTGATTATAATTTGGATGAACTACTGTTTTAAATTCAAGATTTAGATTTTCTTCCTGTCCATCTGAAATGTATCTTTCAATTTCTGCAATATCAATTGTGTCGTAATATAATTTTAAATCCATTGTTTACTCTATTTATTATTTCCTTCTTACACTATTAAAAAACCAATGAAAATTAGCCTCAATCGATATTCTTTAAATACCTCTCAGCTATTTCCTTACTAAATTTTCGTAATTCAGATATATTGAATTCTATTGCAAAATTTTTAATTCCTTGGATTTTGCGAGACTTAAGTTGATTTAAACTGTTACTACAAAATTAAATCTCTAGTTATACTTTCTCCCGATTTTTTCTCCCTTAATCTTAAGTCAATTGATTTATTTCCTGAATTGAATTTCATGTTAGTAATTTGAAAATCTTTTCCAACATTATTAGCTTCTTTAATATCGCTAATAATCCAATTAATCTCATACGTGCTTAAAACATCAAGTTGTGATTCTAACTTTTTAATATGATCAGGATGAAAAAAATCTCTTATACTATTTTTCATAATTGTTACTTTTTAGGTCGTTTAGGTGGCTTTAAAGACGGTGTATTTCCAGGAGTATCTTTGTTATCTCTTGCTCGTCTATCTGGTTTTCCTGTTGATTTTGCAATTCTTTTGGGTCCTGGTTTAAGTGCCATAACGTTTATTTTTTGTTAAAACCATATATTCACCTATAAAGTTAACATTTTTATACCTAATGCTTTATAGTCTTGTAATTAGATGTGAACTAGTTATGAACAATACTTACACATTAAACTTATCTCCTATATTATTTTACCATATTCAATATAGCGGTAATAACTAGCTTTACTTATTCCTCCTTTGCTGAGACTATTTATAATGTAAGTAAGTGTGCACATTTTTAATTACATTAAATAACGAAATCGTTATTTCTTAATTTTAGATTTTAGTATACCTAATCCTTTGGTTCCGGATTTATCCTCATTTATTCTTTTTCTTCTCTTCTTACCAATTATTACTTTCTGATAATGGTTTTTTCTATTTAGTTTTTCCTCGCTCATGCTTTTTTTTTTGGTCTGGTTCCTGGTTAATTATTAATTTCTAATCTGCGGTTTGTGGAACTATTTTTCGGGGATAACTAAATGAAGATACTCACAAAAGAATGCTCCACTATAGCCTAATAAATGTACACATTCTTGCCCACCTTTATCAAGGTAGCTATCAGTTAAGCATTTCCATAGTTTGCCTTTGTATTGTTCTAATGTTGCTTCATAGCAAGTGTGCATAACTACAGTATTACCTTTTTGCAAGGTATTGGTTTTATTCTGGTTGATATATTCTTGTGTCATTTATTAAGCATTAAGGGGATAAATATTACTTTTATTCATCATCCATTTTTAATTTTTTATGTTACTGGTTATGGTGGGATGTACAATTTATTATAGTGGCCTATATTTCTAAAATGTTTAGTTGGTATTGATAAATATCCTTTAAGTTTAGCCAATGTTCTTTATATCCTCGTTTATAATAAAATGATTTAAGTAAACTTAAATATTGACTAATTAAATTCTCCGGATAATTACTGTTTATATAACCTTTTGTAAGAAATAGACATAGTTCGTGCTGATTTTCGTCAATAAATTTAAATACATGCCCATAGAAGGTTTTTAGGTCGTCATAAGGTGACAAATAATATTCTCCTATAATAAAGTTGCCGTTTGAAATAGACGCCCATTGATTGAGATTGTCTTTTAATGTATTAAAATAATTACGATGCCAATAGCTATGAAAAATATGACCTACACCAGAAGGGTATCTTGAGTTGAATAGTTTAGCTGTTATTATCTCAGATTCTGTATTTGATTTATAAGAGTAGGCATCGTTATTGCTATTGACCGTTTTAACAAAACCATCATTATCAAACTTAAACTTTATAGTGAATGTATCAATAGCAATGTTACTCTGTAGTGGTAGTTTTATTGTTTTATCTATACTATTAAATTTACAACTTTCCATCTATTATATAGTTTAAAAGAGTATGCGTTTTAAGAGACTTTTAAAAATCATTTATTTTTAATGAGAATTCTTCAACTCTTTTCCAATCAGTAAATTCAATTGGCTTATCTGAGTTTACAGGTCCTTTTGTTAGTTTCATAATAAGCTTAATCATTAATCTGTCAAGGAAATTATACAAATTATAATCTAATCGTCCTGCAAACACATCAATAACTTTAGGTTTCCAATTTATGCGTTTAAAATACTTTTGAACATATGGATTGTTGTAAAATGTACTTTTATCAATTTTGCGTGCAACTAAGTTAACAGAGAAAAAAGCACAATTAATTTGTTCTAATTCGTCCTTATTTTTTAAAATAAATTGTGTGACTTTTTTATTATGCTTTCCGTATCTAATACTTGCTCCAATAATTAAAGTATTATAATCTAATAACGAATTATTAAATGTGGAAATTTCATTAACATCTACATTGCAGCCATTTTCTTCTAATTGTGAAGCAATATGATTACAAATTTTTAATGTATGCCCATCTACGGTTGAATATAATATGACAGCTTTATTATTCATATGCCTAAATTCTAAATAATCCCAAAAGCATGTAACTTTTTATCTTAGATCATTTTTGCAATACTTCAATATAATCAAAGTAATTTCCCCATTCAATAACAATAGAGAAAGTCCGATCAATATTAGTCTTGTTTTCATCAACAACAATCTTAATAGTCTGTTTATCGGTTTTTATTATTTGAAACCAATCACTTTTAATAGTATCTAAAAAAAGAACCGTCGTCATTTCCCCTTGAACATTTAAACTGACAAACCACCAATTTACATCATTAGTAGTTATTTCCGTTGAATCCTTTTTAGAAGAAAACTCTATATAATTAGAAGATAAACCAATAAAGTCAGTTGATTTTTCATCTTCCTCTTTATCACAAGAAAATAAAGCGATAAGGCTAATTATAAATATCTTAAAACATATCCTCTTCATAGTTGATTGGAATAAATTCGGTTTTTAAGATTCAAACTTAGTAAAAATATTTTATGCTTTTGTGTGCCTATATGCTCAAACGTGTTTCCCCAGGTTCTTTTGTTCCTCCTTTTGTGAGACTATTCAAGATCTATCCCAATAACTTATCAAACTTAAAAATAGAATATTCATTATTCTGTATTCCTTATCCTATAAGCAAAATTCATTTGTCACGTTTTTGTCACACCATTTTTAATCGAATGTTTTAACCAAATGGATAACTTTTTTATAAAGATTCATCATTTAACACTTAAATTATGTCAAAACCTTTACTTTTTAAATTGGTCCTACTATTAGGCTCTACAATATTTTTATATAAACAAGAATTAAAAGCTGTTACTTCCACGGATGGATATCAAATTGAATATTATTATGACGATTCCGGTAATAGAAAAAGTAGAGTAATAATCCCACTGGCTTCATCAAAATCAGCGCAGTTAAATGAAGATATAAATAATGAGGAACTAGAAAAAGATTCTATAACTACTCATATTGACGATTTAGACTTATCTCTTTTCCCCAATCCAACAAAAGGAATCTTAAATATTGGCATTAAAAATTTAGAAGTCTCCCAAGAGATCAATTATATGATTATAGATAGCAAAGGAAGTGAGGTATCTAATGGATCACTGGAATTGCTAGACCACTCGTATATTTCATTTGAAAACTTTCCTTCAGGGATTTATATACTTATTCTTAAGTACAAAAATTCCAGCCTATCATGGAAGATTATAAAGCAATAATGAGTGGATATTTTAATCTGCAAAATTTATTTCAGCTAATAAAGATACCTTTTAAATCATACTTTATTTAACCTATAGTTTTACTATTTAATAACCAAGAAAATGAAAACAAAAATCTTACTTGTATTAATCGTTATTTTCTTTACTCCTGTAATTTCTTATTCTCAAATTAATGTTTCTAGTACAGGAAAAGTAGGACTTAATAAAACAAGTCCATCATATCAATTAGATGTATCTGGGGATCTTAGGGTATCAGATAGTGGAGATGACTTAATATTTGAAAATGGGGATTTATATCCCGATGCAGGTTCAAGTTCACTAGGAACCTACTCTTATATGTGGGATTATCTATATGCATATGAAGCATATTTCTATTATTATGAAACCTATTATTCTGATAAAAGACTAAAAACAGACATTAAAGACCTTGATTCTTCGATAGATAAATTACTAGCATTAAGGCCTGTAAAGTATAAAATGAAAGATAAGGAGAATATAGATAAATCCATTGAAGATTCAAATACAGAAATAGAGCAGATGGGCCTTATTGCTCAAGAAGTACAAGAGATCTTTCCAGAGATAGTTACAGAGGATAAGGAGGGGATTTTGGGGATAAGATATACAGCGTTAATACCTATTTTAATAAAGGCGTTTAAGGAACAACAAGAAGAAATTGAGGATCTAAAGTCAAGGTTAGAAAAACTTGAATCTAAACTTTAAATTGGATTAAATATGAAATATATTTTACTTTTCTTATCCATTATGAGTAGTATTATGGTTTCTAGCCAGGAGTTTGATATTACATTAAGCACAGCAGAATCAGGTACTGTTACTCATCAAGCGAGGAACAGTATTACTCTTGTACCAAATTATTCCTATAATCCAAATGGAGGAACCTTGGCTCTTGAAATTGTAGATCCTTTCATTGGAGATAATATACAATATTCGTATTCAGTAGTAAATCCCGAGACTCGAAGCCTGAATACTTCATATTTGGTTGGCACAACAGAAGGATCATTAGATGTTAATGCTCTGGGAGCTTCTTCTTACAATATTCCCCTTGATTTACCAGCAGGACCAGGTGGCTTTACTCCCTCATTATCTTTAGCTTATTCGAGTAATACAAATAATGGAGTAGTGGGGTATGGATGGAATATTGCAGGTATTTCAGCTATAACAAGATGTCCTCAAACTTTTTATCATGATGGAGCCACTGAGGCAATAGATTTAACTACGTCAGATAGATTTATGCTTGATGGACATAGGCTTATTTGTACTACAGGTACCTATGGTGGATACCAATCTGGATACAGAACAGAAATTGATAATTTTACCAGATTAACCTTATATACTTTATCAGGAGGTAGTCTTGATTATTTTATTGCAGATACAAAATCAGGTATAGAATATCAGTATGGATATACAGATGATGCAAGTCAAACCATTGATGGTCTGAATTCTAAAGTAGCATGGTTTGTAAATCAAATGACAGATGTTTATGGTAATAAGATTGAATTTCAATATATCAAGGAGAATGGATTTAATTATCTGGTAAATATTTCATATGGACCCAATAGTATAGATTTTTTCTATAATGAACGCACGGACACTCAAATATCCTATTTTCTAGGAAAAACCCTTACTCAGCGATTAATACTTGATCATATAGAAATTAAAACCAACAATACACTAATAAAAAAATATCAATTAAAGTATAATTACAAGAACTACTATTATAACACTTACTCTCTCTTAAATGAAGTTATAGAATATGGCATTAATAGTTCGAGAATTAATTCAACAGCTTTTACTTATGAGGTGCCTGATAATGTTTCTTTCTCGCAAGAGATATATAATATCTCTAATAGCTATGTCTCTTATGGTTCAAAATTAACAATGGGTGACTTTAATGGTGATGGATTGACAGATGTATTTACTGTTGATAACCCAGATATTTCTGGGAGTTATGATGGATATCGACTTTATTTAAATTATGGGAATAATACTTTTTACTATTCAAGTAGTGGCGAATTTTCATATAATGATTCAAAAGCAAGCTTTATTCCTTCCGATCTTAACGGTGATGGATTGACTGATCTATTGATTATCATTGATGGTGGACAATTTTGGGATTCATCTTATAATAAAATTTACAAATATATTTATACTTATGCTATTAGTAATGGAAATTCATTTACAAAAGGAGAAACCATAACTACAGAGTATGTCAAGGCTTTTAATATATCAGGTTATGTTTATGATAACGAACATTTAGATCAGTATAGATCAGATTTTGATGGAGATAGCATGGATGATTTAATTGTTTTAACAGATGAAGGATGGAAGATTTACGGTTTTTCATATACAAATGGATCACTTTCATCTTCTATGCAATTAAAATATTCAGGAACTCAATCAGCCTTTGGTGATGAGCAAAGAATCGCAGACTTTGATGGAGATGGAAAAGATGAATTATTTTGTCTTGATGATGAAGGTTATGAGATTTATGAATTAGAAAATGGAAGTTTTTCTTTACAGGCATCATCAACTATCCCTAAAAGTAATCACCATTTTAAAATGGGCGATTTTAATGGAGACGGAAAAACAGATTTGTTTTTATATGGATATAACTCTTATGATTGGTCTAATTGGCAAATGCGTTTATCAAATGGAACCGGATTTAATATAAATTATATTCCAAGAAAGAAAACCAATCTTAGAAACGATATTGTAAGAATAGGTGACTTTAATGGAGATCATAAGTCTGATATTATGGTTATGGCAGATGATGATGCATGGAGTGGCCATTATTATTATATTAGCAAGAATAACGGGACAGAACTTTACTCTCATTATTATTCAGGAGCTCAGATTTCTACACATAACTATTATATAGATGATTACGATGGGGATGGAAGAGAAGAATATCTTTGTACCGATGGAGAAAGTGCTTGGTGGACTGGTTATATGATTTATAAATCAGGCAGTACAAATCTACCTCTATTAAGTCAAGTAGGAAATGGATTAGGACAGTATTCATCTATTACATATCAGACACTTGCAGAAAGTGGAACTCATTATACTAAGGGATCAGGAGCAACCTTTCCCGTTGTTGATTATCAAGGAGCTTTACCCGTTGTTACCTCTATTGAGACAGATGATGGATGTGGAAGTTTAAAAGAGGTTGACTATAATTATACAGGCGCTAAAATCCATGTTCAAGGGAAAGGGTTTCTATGTTATTCAAAACAAACAATCAAAGACGTTAATAGTAATTCTACCATAGAAACAAGTTATGATTATAATTCAGATTATTATTTTCCAACTTTAGCGTCCAGTATCAATAAGGTTTCATCAACAACTATTTCTTCATTAAATAATACGTGGGCATATAAGAGTATTATTTCCGGAGTTATATTTCCTTATATATCATCATCTTCAAAAATCAACAATTTAACTGGACATACTGTTTCTTCTTCCTTTGAATATGATAATTATGGCAACCCTACTTCTGTAATTCAATCTTATGATAATGGAGTATCCAAGGAAGTTACTTATGTATATAATATTGAAGATTATACAAATTGGTATTTAGGAAGAATGACTTCCTCTACAACACTTTATTCAAAAAGTGGAGAATCGGATATATCCAATACAATTAATATAACTTATGGTTCTGATGGGATATTTAAACCAGATCTTATAAAGACCCACGAAGGAACCGATCTTTATCATTATGTAAATAATGATTATGATACTTATGGTAATCTTATTAAATCGATAGAACAAGGAACTGGAGTCTCTTCAAGACAGACCGATTATGATTATGATGAAAATGGAATAAATTTAGAATCAGTTACAGATCCTTTAGGACATATGACTACCTTTACCTATGATAACTATGGAAGAATTTCTACTGAAGAGAATTACTTATCAAACACCGTTAATTATTCATATGATAATATGGGAAGGATAATTTCCAAAACAAATTCTGATGGTTTTGTCTCAACATCTTCTTATAACTGGGGGTTATCAGGAGGACCAGATAATTCAGGTTCTGTCGCATTAATAATATTGTATCTTAAAGATTACTATTTTTGAATATGATACAAGCACAAGTTGGATGGTTTAAGGGATTTAGATTTCCCAAAGAAGTAATTCTTCAAACTGTTTTTTATAAACTCAGATTTAGTTTGAGTTATCGTGATGTCGAAGAACTACTCTTCCTTCGCGGGGTTTTCATTGATCATTCGACTATTCAACGTTGGGTTAATCATTTTTCACCATTATTGAATACAGAATTGAACAAACGAAAAAAGCGTGTAGGGCTTAGTTGGTACATGGATGAGACTTATATAAAGGTTAATGGCAAGTGGGTGTATTTCTATAGAGCAGTTGATAAGCAAGGCCAGACAGTAGATTTCTATCTCTCCGAGAATCGAGATAAGAAAGCCGCATTGACCTTCTTTTATAAAGCATTTGCCAATAATGGAATTCCGGCAAAAGTAACTATAGACAAGAGTGGAGCAAATATAGCTGCTTTAGATCAGATCAATGAAGATTATACTAACAATGAAGAAATAACAAGAATTGAAAAACGGTGTCATAAATACCTTAATAATCGAATAGAACAGGATCATCGGTTCATCAAAAGAAGGATAAATCCCATGCTTGGCTTCAAAAGTTTTTCTTCGGCGAAAAACACTTTGACCGGACTTGAATTAATACGAATGATTCAGAAACAACAAGTTGTTCATGGGTATGCTCTGTCTAATTGGCAAATTTTTAGAAGTTTGGCAGCATAAAAGCTAGTATTTGCGATAGAAAAAACATCTAACTTATTAATGCGACAGAACCGAGTATATTGCCCCTGCAGAATTAATTGAGGCATGTGCTCAAAAATCAGATGTAGCCATTGTTTCTATTGGCCGTAATTCAGGTGAAGCTGCCGACAGGGAGTTAGAAGGGGATTACAGACTTACCGAAGCTGAATTGTCTCAACTAAAGGCCATTACCAAGGTGTTCCATCAGCAAGGAAAACCGGTGGTATTCTTATTGAACGTAGGAGGAGTAATTGAAACAGCTTCATGGAAGGATTTACCGGATGCTATTGTATTGGTATGGCAGCCTGGACAAGAGGGAGGAAATGCTATTGCCAATGTTCTGAGCGGGAAGGTCAATCCTAGTGGAAAACTACCGGTGACTTTCCCTGTGAGATATGAGGATGTGGCATCTTCTAAAAATTTTCCCGGAACTCCGGCTCGCCGGCCAAAACAGGTGATACACGAGGAAGGAATTTATGTGGGATACCGTTACTTTAATTCATTTAACCTTAAGCCATCCTATGAGTTTGGGTTTGGATTGTCATATACTACTTATGAATATAGAGCATTGAAGCTTTCTAAAAGTAAATTCAAAGACAGTATTGATTTGGAATTTACGATCACCAATATAGGTGAAAAGGCCGGTAAAGAGGTGGCTCAACTTTATTTATCTGCACCTTCCGGTAAGTTAGAAAAACCTTCATCGGAATTAAGAAAATTTGCAAAAACGAGACTACTTCAACCGGGAGAGAAACAGGTTGTCAAGTTTACCTTGAATAAAATGGATTTGGCATCATTTGATTCTCAGAATTCACAATGGATAGCAGAACCTGGCGAATATAAGGTAAATATTGGTGCTTCAAGTGTAGATTTTCGTTTAAGTGAAATCTTTAAGGTTAAAAAGGAGATTGAAGTGGAGAAGGTAAATAAGGCATTGGTGCCACTTGTGGATATTCAAGAACTAAGTAAATAGAAATCCAGATAAGGTAAAACAATAAAAAAAGACCTAAGATGAGGAAGCATATAAATAAGATGATGGGCAGAAAAGTGTTTTTCTGCCTGTTCGTAGTAATGCTAACAGGAGTAAGTCAAGCACAAGAATTGAGCGATAAAATCCTTCAGAAAAACTGGCGTGCCCAGTGGATAACAGTGCCTGAGGCAAGTCCCGAAGGCTATGGTGTATACTATTTTAGAAAAAGCTTTGATATTACCGAAGTGCCTGAATCATTTCCGATTCATGTTTCAGCCGATAACAGGTATAAGTTATATGTAAATGAAAAGCTGGTATCCGTAGGGCCAGCAAGAGGTGATTTGTTACATTGGAATTTTGAAACAATTGACTTAGCTACTTATTTGAAGGTTGGGAAAAATGTAATCGCCGCAAAGGTATGGAATGAAGGAGAGTGGAGACCTTTGGCTAATATTTCAGCACAAACAGCCTTTATCCTGAATGGAGGGAATTCTGATGCTGTTGTGGTTAAAACGGGCGAAAACTGGAAGTGTTTTCGCGATGAGGGTTATGCCCCAATTCCGGTAATTATGAATACCGCTTTTTTTGCAGGTCCAGGTGAATTGGTTGACATGAATAAGTCTGTATCCGGTTGGGAAAAAATATCTTTTAATGATAGTGAATGGACTAATGCAGAAGTGCTGGGAAATGGAATGCCTAAAAGCAAATTAGGTTATGGAAGACCAAATAGTTGGATGTTAGTGCCATCTTCATTACCTCAAATGGAAATGAGCTATCAGCGTATAAATAAAACCAGAAAAGCAGAAGGGATAAAAGTTCCGGATAATTTTCCGTTGGAAAAACAAAAGATTACAATTCCTGCCAATACAGAGTGTTCTTTAATATTAGACCAAACATTTTTGACCAATGCCTACCTGACACTTAATTTCAGTAAAGGAAAAAATAGTGCCATTAGTTTTGATTATGCAGAAGGGCTGTTTACAAAGTATCCTCATAAGGGTAACAGGAATGAGATAGATGGTAAAATTTTTATTGGTAAAAAAGATAGTATTATTTCTAATGGAGGCCAAGACCAGCAGTTTACAACCCTATCATTTCGTACTTACAGGTATATCCAGTTAAAGGTAAAAACCCGGATTGAGCCACTTGTAATAAATGATATTTATGGTACCTATACAGCCTATCCTTTTGAACTTAATGCCAGTCTTGATACGGATAATAAGGAATTAAAACAGATTTTTGATATCGGGTGGAGAACTGCCAGGTTATGCGCATACGAAACTTATATGGATTGTCCTTATTATGAGTTATTGCAATATATTGGTGATACCCGCATACAAGCCATGGTTTCATTATACAATAGTGGTGACGACAGATTGGTAAAAAACTTTATCAATCAAATCGATTACTCTCGTCAGCCCGAAGGCATTACTATGAGTAGATACCCTTCTTCAATGCCGCAATATATCACACCCTTTTCATTGTGGTATATAGGTTCTGTATACGATTACATGATGTATGGTAGCGACTTGGATTTTGTAAAAGGGAAGTTAAATGGAATAAGACAAATATTAGAATATTTTGAGCAGTTTCAGCAAGAAGATGGCAGGGTGAAAGATTTGCCATGGTGGAATTTTACGGATTGGGTAAATGTAAAAGGATGGCCGTTGGGAGCCAGAAAAGCCGGAAAAGACGGTTGTTCTGCGTTAATTGATTTACAATTATTGATGGCATATCAGGCTGCTGCGGACTTAGAAAAGGAATTGGGTTTTAAAGAGATATACCAATCTTATTTACAAAAAGTAGAAAAATTGAAGGCAGCGATCAAAGCTAACTATTGGGATGGCTCAAAACAATTATATGCAGATGAGTCTGAAAAGACATTATTTTCTCAACATGCCAATGCAATGGCTATCTTAACAGGAGTAACTACTAAAGAAGAGTCTGTTCACCTGGGAAAACAGTTATTAACAGATTCTACCCTTGCTCCGGCATCGATATATTTTAAATATTACCTGCATCAGGCACTGACAAAAGCCGGATATGGCGACCAATACACTGAGTGGTTAGATATATGGCGTGAAAATATAAAGTTAGGATTAACTACATGGGCAGAAGATTCTGGTGTGGAAAGAGCCAGGTCTGACTGCCATGCCTGGGGAGCGAGCCCAAATATTGAATTCTTCAGGGTAATTTTGGGAATAGATAGCGATGCCCCGGGATTTTCGAAAGTAAAGATTGAACCACATTTAGGAGATATCAAAGAGATTGGTGGAGAAATGCCTCACCCTAATGGTATCATTAAGGTGCATTATGCAAAAAGCAAGGATAAGCTGAAAACTGTTATATCTCTTCCTGAAAATACCACCGGGAGATTTATATGGCATGGAATAGAATATAATCTTAAGGAAGGCGAAAATAGATTGGTTTTAAAATAAGAACATAAAGAAGGTATAATTGGAAATTTCTATGCTGTTCTTTGGTATACTAGAATATTTAATTGGAAAAAATAGAATAAGTGTAAGGTGTAGTAAATTAGATTGTTGTATGTTCTGATAAAATGGTAGGACGTCCTTTAATTAGATATTATTGTTTTGATACTTTATTAATGTCATAAATAAATAATATTGGTTTAGCTATTTATAAAAGCTGAGAAGGAGTTTATAAATAGCAGCAGAAAGATATGTGTTTGGTTGGAAAACTGGTAGATTTTATTGTAATCAAATAAACATACAACACAATGAGAATTAATGGAAAAACAGTTTTAGTAACAGGTGCCGGGGGAGGCATCGGAAAAGAATTAGTAATAGAAATTATCAACAGGGGAGGTTCAGTTATAGCAGTGGATATAAATGTTGAAAATCTTGAAGAAACAAAAAGTCTTGTTTCGGATGAAAAAATCAAAACTTTTATTCTGGATATTACAAATAAACAAGATGTAGAACATTTTACCGATAAAATGAAAAGCTATACTATAGATGGGCTTATAAATAATGCAGGTATTATTCAGCCGTTCTTAAGTGTTGAAAATCTTGATTATTCCGTTATTGAACGGGTAATGAATATTAATTTTTATGGAACATTATATCTGGTTAAATTTCTGTTACCGCAACTGAAAAAAAGAGAGGAGGCTTACATTGTTAATATGTCGAGTATGGGTGGTTTTTTACCAGTACCCGGACAGGGAATTTACGGTGCCGCCAAAGCAGGAGTTAAATTAATGACTGAAGCATTGAGAGCAGAGTTGATAAATACAAATATTGGTGTGTCTGTTGTTTTCCCCGGGGCTGTAAATACCAATATAAAAGTTAATTCAGGGATAGAGGATAGCAATAAGCAACAGGATGCAAAAAAATCAAAAATGATTTTGTCACCACAGAAAGCTGCGCAGATAATTATAACCGGAATAGAAAAGAATAAACCCAGAATATTAGTTGGTAAAGATGCAAAAATGATGGATTTTCTTTACCGTTTAAGTCCAGGCTTTGCATCCAGACTTATTGCGAAAAAGATGGCAGATAAAGTTAAATAGCATATTTAATAAATATCAACGAATTACGCTAATTAAACGAATTTATAATTCTCTTTGTCATTTTTGAGCTATTCGAAGAATGGGGGACAAGAGTTATATACGAAAAAAGATAGAATTTAAAATTATAATAATATGAATCATTTAAATTTGAAAGATAGGGTTGCCGTTATTACCGGTGGAGGGGGAGTATTATGTTCTACTATTGCAAAAGATATGGCTTCTCAGGGAATAAAAACTGCTATTCTGGATTTAAATCTTGAAGCTGCAGAAAAAGTGGCTGGTGAAATTCGAGAAGCCTATGGAGTTGAATCCATAGGTATTTCGGCAAATGTGTTAAGTAAGGAATCATTGGAAGAAGCACTCAAAATAATCCATGAGAAACTGGGTACTGTAGATTACTTATTGAATGGAGCAGGAGGAAATGCTGCTTCTGCTACAACGCAAGCGGAATTTTTAACTGAGGATTACATGGATAAGTTGGAAGAGACTTTCTTTGGCCTGCAGATGGAAGGTTTTGATAAAGTATTTGCTTTGAACTTTCAGGGAACATTATTGCCATCTATGGTTTTTGCTAAAGATATGTTAGCTAAAAATGATGGAGCAATTGTAAATGTATCGTCCATGAACTCTTACACACCCCTAACAAAAATTCCTGCATATTCAGCTGCAAAAGCGGCTATAAATAACTTTACGCAATGGTTGGCTGTTCATTTTGCTAAAACCGGAATCAGGGTAAATGCCATTGCTCCGGGATTTTTATTAACCAATCAAAATCGATTTTTATTGATTGACGAAAAAACAGGTGAAGCAACTCCAAGAGGAAATAAGATTATCACTAATACGCCTATGGAACGCTATGGTGAACCGGAAGAATTATCAGGAACAGTGCTTTATTTAATGTCTGATTGGGCTAAGTTTATTACAGGTGTAGTTATTCCTGTTGATGGTGGATTTAGTGCATATAGTGGAGTTTAAAACAAGAGCCCTTCTCAGTTTTCCCAATTGGGGAGAAGCTAATTTACAGCTTGCTTAAAAAGAAGATGGGTAATAACTAACAGTTAAAAAAATGATAGAACAAACATGGCGTTGGTATGGTCCTAATGACCGTATCACATTAAAAGATATCAGACAAACCGGTGCTACTGGTATTGTAACAGCTCTACACCATATTCCTAACGGTGAAGTTTGGACTGTTGAGGAAATTGAAAAACGTAAAAAGGAAGTTGAAGCTGCAGGTTTAATTTGGTCGGTTGTGGAAAGTGTTCCTGTTCATGAGGACATCAAAAAACAATCTGGTAACTGGGAGTTATATGTTAAAAACTATCAGGAGTCAATTAAAAACCTGGGGCAGTGTGGCATTGAAACAATATGTTACAACTTCATGCCTGTATTAGACTGGTCAAGAACAAATTTAAACAGTAAATTTCAGGATGGATCATTGGCTTTAAGATACGATCAAAAAGTATTTGCAGCTTTTGATATGTATATCTTAAAAAGACCTGGTGCAGAAAAAGATTACACAGAAAAAATTGTAAAAGAAGCTGAAGCATTTTTTGCAAGCATGAGTGCTGCTGAAATTGAATCCTTAACAAACAATGTGATTAAAGGGCTTCCTGGTGCAGAAGAGAGTTATACTCTTGAGCAATTTCAGAGTGTATTAGATGGCTATAAAGATATTGATGATGCAAAATTACGTAAGCATCTACTAGACTTCTTAAGTGCTATTATCCCAGTTGCAGAGCAAGCCGGAGTAAGAATGGCTATTCACCCTGATGATCCACCATGGCCTTTATTAGGATTACCACGCGTAGTTAGCACAATTGATGATGCAAAAACAATCATCAGCCAGGTTGATTCTATTTCAAATGGTGTAACACTTTGTACTGGTTCCTGGGGTGCTGGATATTTTAACGACTTATCTCAAATGGCTAAAGAATTAGCTCCACGAATCAATTTTGCACACTTACGAAACGTAAAAAGAGATACAGATTATAACTTCAATGAAGATTACCTGTTTGAAGGTGATGTAGATATCTATGAAGTATTAAAAGCAATTGTAGAAGAAGAGGAAAGACGTAAAACTGAAGGCAGAGGTGATTTCTCTATTCCTGTTCGTCCTGATCATGGAAACCAAATGTTAGGGGATATTGGTCAGGATAATAATCCTGGATACTCATTATACGGAAGAATGAAAGGTTTAGCTGAAATACGAGGTTTAGAGCTTGGTATTAGAAGAAGCTTAAAACTATAAATCAGATATGAGATTTTTGATTTAATATGATATAAGTTGGTATCTTAAGAACAGTAGGGAATAGTAATTGTTTACTATCCAAATATTATTGAATTTATTACTTTTAATTCAATCTTCATAATAAGTCCCTACTGTTTCTCTTTTAAGAATAAACACATCTGTCTTAATGCAATATAGAGCGTTGTACTTTAATAAAAGAATTTGAATAGGTATTTGCCGATGTTAGAAGGCACTATATAATTCCTTACGGTATTGTCTTAAAAAACGAATTGATTTCTATTTGAGTTTACTGTTTTTTATTAAAGTTAAGTAAATACTAATAATAAAACTCCTTTTGTTAATTGTCATTTAATCAGTGATATAATGGTGTTAGTAAAAAGAGTGGACGTCCTGATGATCATTATTTTTAAAGAGTTACTAAAATTAATTTCTGGTCTATTTAATTTACAGTCGAATGAATTTGTTACCACTCTTAAAATCAAATTTGTAATGAAAAAAATACTACTTATAACTTTATTTATGATTAAGGTTGTTCTGCCAAACAATCTGTTTGCCCAGCAAGATTCTACTCATATTGGTTTTATTTTGGCTAATCTTTACTCAGAAAGATCGCATAAGGATATGGCATTCTTCAAGGAAAAAGCAAATGATCTGGGGGGTAAAGTAACTTTTATAGATTGCTTTGATAGGCAAGAAGAGCAATTAAAAGCTGTTCAAACATTAATAGATTTGAATGTAGATTGTATCGTCTATGTTCCAATTAGCTCTGAAGATTCAGTTGTTGTTAATAACGCAAAAGAAGCAAATATTCCTGTTATAGCCTACGATAGGTTGGTATATGGTTCAAAATTAGACTTGTATGTAACATTTGATAGTGAGCAGGTTGGCGAAGAAATGGCAAGTCAGGTTCTAAATAAATTACCCTCTGGTAATATTTTGTTTGTTGGTGGACCGGTTACTGATTTTAATAGTTCCAGAGTTAGAAAAGGTGTTTTTACTGTTCTAAAAAGCCAAAAGGATAATTACACAATTAAAAATATACACGTCAACGATTGGAATGAGCTAAATGCTTTTATGACAGTACAGCAATATTTAGGTGAAAGTAAATTTAAGCCAGATGCTATTATTTGTTCATCAGATGTTTTAGCCATTGGCGTTTTATATCTACTAGAAGAAAAAGGCTGGTTAGGAAAAGTATTAATAACGGGTCAGGATGGAGATTTAAAAATTTGTCAACAAATAATGAAAGATAATGTATTGATGACGGTTTATAAATCAAATAAATTACTGGCTTATTCAGCTGCAAAAGCAGCAATTACTTTAGGTACTGGAGAGGAACTAAATGGTACTTTAAAGGGAAACTATTTTATGAATGTCCCAACCATCAAAAAGGCAACAACTGTATTGACCAAAGATAATATGGAACAAATGATGTCTCTTCTACATTTATATTCAAAGGAAGAGCTTCATGTAACAGATTTATAAATTCATTCACGGAATAATATGAAGACCGCAATTAAAAAAATAGGAGTGCTTACATCGGGCGGAGATGCTCCGGGGATGAATGCTGCCATAAGGGCTGTAGTACGAAAGTGCTTTTATGAAAAGATAGAAGTAGTAGGAATAGTTAAAGGCTATCAGGGATTGATTGATGATAATATCAAATTATTGGATGCTTCGTCAGTAAGTGGTATTCTGAAAGAAGGAGGTACTATCCTAAAGTCTGCCAGAAGTAAAGATTTTAGAACAAAAGAAGGACGAGGAAAAGCCTATATAAATTTACAGAAGCATGGTATTGACGCTTTAATTGTTATTGGTGGAGATGGTACTTTTACAGGAGCAAATGTTTTTGGTGAAGAGTTTAATATTCCTGTTGTTGGAATACCAGGCACCATTGATAATGATTTATATGGTACAGATTTAACAATAGGTTATGATACTGCATTAAATACAGTAGTTGAAGCTGTAGATAAAATTAGGGACACTGCTACTGCACATAGTAGGTTATTTTTTATTGAAGTAATGGGACGCGATGCCGGTTTTATTGCTTTGAGCGCAGGTGTAGCCTCTGGTGCAGAAGTAGTTCTTTTACCTGAAAAACCTACAAGTTATGATGAATTAAAGAGCTTTTTAGAAAAACAATATTCTTATCAAAAAGAGAGTAGCATTGTTTTGGTTGCTGAAGGTGAAAATATGGGAAGCACAGTTGATATAGCTAATAAAGTGAATGAAGAGCACCCTGAATATGATGCGAGAGTTACGATATTAGGCCATCTTCAAAGAGGAGGTTCTCCAACTGTTGTTGATCGTATATTAGCCAGTGAGTTGGGAGTGGCTGCCGTTGATGCATTATTAGAGGGACATAAAGACATAATGGTAGGTATGGTAAAGGATGAAGTTGAATATGTTCCTTTTATAAAGGCTATAAAGAATAAGAAAAATGTTAATAGTCGTCTGTTAAGCCTGATTAGTGTATTGTCTGGTTAAGATGTAATAAAATATTTTGGTGTGGATTTATGCAGTAGAATATATAGTGTTTTTTGTAGGAAAACATTTACGGGGTTAAATCTAAAGGCGCTGTATTTCTACTGTGTTTTTAATAAAAACTATGAAAAAGAAGAAACTGATAGCATTAGTTGCGCACGATAATAGAAAACAGGATTTAATTGACTGGGTTGAATATAACTGGAAAGAGTTAATTATGCACGATTTGGTATGTACAGGAACTACAGGTTCTTTGGTAACAAATGCACTGGAAAAGAAATGTGAAGAAAATAATATGGTTGTACCATCAATTACACGACTTAAATCAGGACCATTAGGAGGTGATCAACAATTGGGAGCCTTAATTTCTGAACAGAAAGTCGGGATGCTTATTTTCTTTTGGGATCCGATGCAACCACAGCCTCATGATGTTGATGTAAAAGCACTATTGAGAATATGTGCTTTGTATAATGTAGTTACAGCTACTAACAGGGCAACGGCTGATTTTATCGTGTCAAGTACTTTATTTCACCAAGATTATAAACCAATAATAAAGGATTATAGCTCTTATGTAAACAGAAAAATATAGATGTGTATATTATCTCCATTGTAATGACATAATCTAAATTTTGACTTTGTTAAATATGTGTATATCAATGTTTAATATGTATTAAGTATAAAGTTTAGACGTCTAATTAAATCTAATTTGTAAATAAAGACGCTAAAAATATATGCAGTTATTAATATTGAAAAAAATAAATTATAAATAATTACTATGAAACTTAAAAGACTTATAAACTTAAGCTTATTATTATTTGCTTTTTTATTTATTAAATGTTCTAATCATTCTTCAAATAACTCTATTGATTCAAAATACGTTGGTATTTGGCAGATGAAAATTAAAAAATTGCCTAAAGTTGGAGATGTTAATTTTACAATGAAAATCAGTGAAAAAGATTCTGTATTTTCTGGATTCTTTGTTGAAGAAGATGGTGATACTGTTGATTTTTCAAATATTCAAATTGAAGATGGTTATTTAAATACCAAATATAACTGGAGTGGTCATGATGTTGGTTTTAAAGTAAAGGTCAATGAAAATGATAGAAATATTGTTGAAGGAACTTTTATGAGGTTTTTTGATGTAGAGGGAAAAAGGGAATCTTAATCACATGTTCTCTTTCGTAATAATAAGAATCTATGACATATTAAAATATATAATTGAGATCTAGATTGTATTAGTTTGTGTTTGATTATCAGAGGTGTTTAACCTTTGATAATCATTTTATCTGTTCAAAATTTAGTAGGTATGATTTGTAGGGAAGATTGTGACATACTTAGTTCATATATTGAAATGCTTGCTTGTAGTAAGCATAAAAGAGTAGTGTATTATAGTGTCTTCACTATGACAGGTAATTGTATTATGAACAGTTTTACGGATAAATTACCGCCGAATTTTAATGAATCTGGAATATTCCTTATTGTTTTGAATTATGATAATGGATGTGTCGATAGTTTTAAATTAGTTAAGGAAAAAGAGAGTTTTTATACTCAAAGGATTGCAGATGTAGGTTAATCATCTTTAAATTTTTTGTTCATCAAAGAAAATTATAAAATTCAGTATTTAGTATATATGCCTTTAAGGTATTGACACATAGGGATTAAGCGTTAGGATGAATGAATTTTCAATTTAAAAATAAAACTTCTATTGAATATTTACTGGTTATTTGTTTCAGTATAATACAAAGCTTGAAATAAGTGTTACAAAATGAATATAAGATATAGTTTTTTTCAACAAGAAAGGCTTCTGGTGTATCGTGTTTTGGAAGAGTTTTCATTAATAGCGTGGAAGGAATTTTATTATGCTATAATAGTTAGAAAGGAATGGGGGTTTATAAAAAATGTATTAGTTGATTTAAGAGAAACCAATAGTCTATTAAAGTTTATAGATGATATACCAGAAATGAAAACGTTCAGAAGAGATGTTATAAAAAAGGACTATAAGACTGTATTTTTAGTAGATGATCCGGCAAGAACTGTGTTTGCAGATATATATACTGATCAAATAAGTGATATGTATTCATGTTATTATTGCTGTACCAGTAAATCAGCATCGGAGTTTCTGGAATTGAATATAGATTCATGTAAATTTGATAAAATCATAAATGCATTAGATGAAGGTTTTTGTAATTGATTTTAGGAATAGAATACAGAAACTGCTTTATGTATGCAAGAAAACTACAATGAGCAAGGATGCTGTTAGATAGGGAGAATCCTGTTGGGGAACTAATATAGTTCCCTAGCAGGATTTATTTATTTGAAGTAAATGAGGTATTGAATTTTTTCATAAATGTCTTATAGATATGATTACGTTAAATAGGATTGATTTGAATTAAAACAGTCCCTCTTTTGCATAACTCTCATTTTGTTATAAAATTGAATAAGACATAAAAATATTACGGCCTATGCTGTGTTAGAATGTGCAGGTACCGGAGGTTCGATTCCCTCTCTCTCCGCTGAAAGCGAAAGCAATTTAAAGTAAAACCCTGTAAGTCAACACTTACAGGGTTTTTTAATGCGCAATATTTTGCAAAAAGAAGCAAAAAAACGCAGTTTTTCGGTGGATTTCTGGTGGACTAAAAAAGTCCTCATTTTAGTCCACCAGAAACGGTTAAAAAAACTCTGTATTACGCTGTATTGCTCGGTTTTAGATTACATCAAAATGAACTCATAAAAATAATTTTAACATCAAAAATTTATTATTATGAGTGGACTTGAGACCATCAAAATCAACTTCTTTATCAAGAAGACAAAATTGCTTAAAAACGGAGAAGCTCCAATCTTCGTTCGAATCATTATTAACAAGGAAAGAGACGAGTATGGCTTAAAGCAAAGTATTCTGCCTAAACAGTGGAATGAATCCAAACAATTCGTAAAAGGTAATTCTGATCAGGCTGAGAAAATCAATCAGCTCATTGAACTTCACAGAACAAAAATCCAATCATATTTTAATTTTATGACTATGGATAACCAACCTATTAATCCAAGAATTCTCAAAGAAAAGATGGTTGGCAAAAAAGAAACCAGACGTACTATCCTGAAAGTTTTCCAGGAACACAATGATAATGCAAGAAAACTAATCGGTATTGACTTCGCCCCTGATACTGTTCAACGATACGAAACCTGCTATATGCACACCAAAGACTTTATACGTTGGCAATATAAACGTGAAGATATGGCCTTGGAAGATCTGAACCATCAATTTGTGCGTAATTATGAGCTATATCTAAAAACCGAACGTAAATGCGCTCATAATACTGCCATAAAGTATTTGAAGAACTTTAAGAAGATCGTTAGAATTGCCCTGGCTAACGGCTGGATGAAGAAAGATCCATTTGCGACCATCAAATTTAAATTAAAACCTGTTGATGCTATTTATCTAACTAAAGAAGAACTGGATACCTTAATAAAAAAGAATATTAGTATGGAGCGATTAAGACAGGTACGTGATGTTTTTGTTTTCTGCTGCTTTACCGGATTAGCCTTCTCTGATGTAAAATCATTAAAAAGACAACACATCACAACAGATAGTAACGGTATTACCTGGATACATAAAAAACGTACTAAAACAGATCAAATGAGTACCATCTTTGTAATTGGAGCTGCTAAAAAATTAATGGCTAAATATAAAACCGAACCAGAACTCATTGAAAAGGATGCAGTCCTTCCCGTATTGAGTAATCAAAAAATGAATGCTTATTTGAAAGAAATTGGGACTATTTGTGAAATTGACAAACCTATATCAACACATACGGCCAGACATACTTTTGCAACAACTGTAGCTCTAGAAAATAATATGCCGCTTGAGGTAGTATCAAAAACTTTAGGTCATTCCAGCACAAAGATGACTCAGCGTTATGCCAGAACTACAGAGGCTTTGATTAGTAAGAATATGGAGAAGATTGCGAATTTGTATTAAAAACAAATAGTCTTGAGTAAATATCGCGATATGCGATATTTACTCAAGACTTATATTTAAATTTCATACTAATAAAGAACATTAATTAATTTTATTCACTCCATTAATTGCCTTTTGAATCGTTATAATAGCATTTTGTGACACACCACATTCTTTAGCTATTGAGTCCCAATGTGAAACTGCATCTTGCACTTCTTCCAATATCAGCTCCGGTTTCTTTATTCCAAAATGTAAGCCTAACTCCAACAAATGTATCCTTCCCGGATTTTTACTCTCTCCTGCAACCATTGTGCTGTGAAAACCATATGCTGAATTTGAAAAAGTTAGATCATATACGGGAGCGAAACTCCAATTACCTTTGACATCCATTAAAAAAGAGAAGTTCTTACTATGATCATCCCTGTTATGAGCAAACACATTAAAAGCTGCTAGACGTAATACTTTTTCGTATGCTTTCACATGTTTTTCAATTTGAAAGGCACAATCCATTAAATGACCATAATCCATGGTGCTCATTCTAAAATTATCGTGCATCAATCCACTTGCAGTATGCATGTGAATTCTTTTCTCTTTTATTCTGTCAAAGCGTTTTGTACCAAAGTATGTTTGTCCCGACCTACCTATGAATAGTTTACAATCGCTCATCTCTAATCCGGCTTTTAAAGCCATCTTATGGTAAGCATATTCAATATTAGCAATCTCTTTAGGGTCAGAAGATGATGGAAATTTAATCAGCCAATCTTCAAAACCATCTGCTAGCTTTTGTTGAACATGCATTAATTCTTTGGTGACATTATTATACCCAACAAATATTTTAGGACGTGCTCCACCGGAAGAACCACCTAAAGTAAATAGCTCTTCAATTATATCAGAATCGCTTCCTTTCAAAACATGATCCATTTCCCGGGCTATCATATCCAGTTCAATTTCAGACGAAATTGCAACATCTTCATCATACTTTGGTTTATAACACAAAGCTCCCATCCCCTTATCACCAACGTAAGCTAATCGATCCAATGGAGTTATATTTTGCATATTTACTCCCTTAGACGCAAGGGAACGATCTAACAACAACCTTCCCCAACCATCAGGTAACGAATCGTTAAAAACACCATATAGCCCATCAAAAGGTTCTGAACCCGCGGAATTGATTTCATTATTATAAGGCAGTTTAATTGGTGAGATATTGAGACCACATTTCAAGAAATCAGCATTATAGCGAAAGTAGATTGTTCGGTTATCCCTTACCATTTCCCCTACTTCATAACTTTGACCTTCAAGATCCAAAGACACTAAAATATTTTTGATATTTTCCATAACAGTTTTTTTACCTACTATTTAGTCGAAAAAAGATCCTCAATATTGCCTAAGTCTTCTTTGGGTTGGAAAACTAGTTTAAAATCTTCGAGTCTATCAAGTAGGTGAGCTAACTTAAGCAATGATTCCAAAGATATTTGTCCGGTAGTTTCAAAACGTTTTAAGCTACCTAAAGATACACCAGATCTTTCTGCCATATCTGATTGAGATAACTTTGATTGTTTACGCAAGGCTTTGTGGCGTTTGGCCAGTTCCTTACCAATTTCATGAGGTGTCGGATTAATTGAGTACATATAGTTAATATATTAGTCAAATATAATCATATTTTCAGTATATAGCCAATATATTAACCCCATAATACAAGATGACATTTATTAGGTACATTATATCAGTTGGAGTCCTGTGGTCCTAAACTAAAAATTTCCTTTTTAGAATTACTTGAACTTCATCAGTTCTTTCAACCGAGGTGCTCAGCACTCCAGTTGAAAGAAATCTAATATAACTCAGTTGGGGTGCTGAGCACTGCAACTAAAAGTTATTTTTATAGAATCAGCCTAGTGATTCAATTCTACCATAAAGAGGAAATTAAACATTCAAGAAGTTTAAGTATTTCTCCACATTCTTCTTCTTAACTCATCAAGTTCGTATTCTTTTTCAAGTTTCTTCCATCTCTCATATTCATTTTTGTATGGATGAACAATTATCACAATTTCCTGAATACCACCTCTAATATTATGCGTTACTTCATGAACATAGCCACGTTTAAAACCAATACTTTCCTCAATAAAATCAAGATCAATTAATTCTCCAACTCTTGGTGTTACAGGCAAAACCAATCTTACATCAGTCGTTTTACGATCAATCTCTGCCACGTAGCTCTTATTAGGAGAACCTGCAGTTTCTTCAGTAGGAATATAAATAGCAATTACATGCACACATTTCTGCACATGAAATGGTCTCTCTCTTAAAAAATCCAGAATTCCCTCATAAATCGACAATAGAATTTGATTAACTTTTACCTTAGGCATTGATAATTCCTCAGCTATCATTTGATTAGTTGGTAACATATTCCAATCATCTTCTTCAAAATCATATTTTATCTTCGCCAGATAATCATAAACACTCTGTTGTTTCTCTGAAGGAGAAAATAAATCTTGTAACAAGATTATACTCCAAATAATTAGATGATAATTTTTATGTGCTCCCATATCCCTTTTAAAGAATAACAACCCTCAATTCTAATCGTTGATTAATATCTTTAGTTAATTCTACTTTACGACCCTAACTTCTTAGTTTGTTCCAATTTTTGCCTATGATAATTCCATTCTATATCAGCTTTTCGTTTATCGTGTCTTTTCTGCATCTGTTTGATTTTTTGTTCCATTTCAATTTGTGTTCTGCAGATTTGCGTAACTACTAAAATTCTTGCATCCTTAAAACTAAGCAATGGTATATACTCGTTACTTTCAATCATTTTGGTGGTTATCATCAAAGAAGCAAGCATCATAATTGCGTGATGTGTGTGCCATGACTGCCATTTTCTTATCTGGTAATCAGACATGCCCAATTCATTTTTAGCATTATCAAATGACCTTTCTACCCAATAACGCTGACTCACAAAGTATGCAAATTCACAATGGCTGTATGCTTCAATGCTACCATTGCTGATACTGTATTTTACTTTTGGTTTCGAATCGGTTGTTTTAGTGATTATCAGAACTCTTTTTTTCGCTTTTGAACTTTCTCCGTCCCATGTCCAAATCTCTCTTTTATATACCAGAAGGCGCAGTTTCCCTTTTACCGTATCCCTTATGTCTTCCAATTTCCATTCGCCCTCGGAGATTGCTTGCTGAAACTTATCAAGTCTGAAAGATTCAATATTGGCTTTAAGTTTCTTGGGCTTTCTCCCCGCACCGGCTTTTGCATCCGGTATATTAATTTCCGGCTCTTGCAGAAAAATCGTTTCGTCCTTGTGTACGTCCATTACAAAAAAGAGACCTAACTCATCCAGCCCATCACACAGTTTGGTATTGTGTCCATATAATCCATCTCCACCAATCCAATCAAAACTAACACCACGTGCAATATCCTGTTTTATCATGTCTAAAGCCAATTCCGGTTTGGTTTTATAGGTTCTGAACTCGACTGGTATTTTCGCTTCTTCACATCGTTTTACATCTTTAATCCATGACTTCGGCAAGAAAATTCTTTCGTTTATGATGGTGGCAGAGGTACAATTTACAAGCGATGCGTATACGCCGACCTGAGAATTATCTACTTTACCAATAACCCCGGCATACTGACGGCCAACGCCTACCGATTTTTTTCCTTTCTTCAGGTGTGCAGACTCGTCCATTATATACCCAACAGGTAGGTGATTTTTTTCTTTTTCTTGATTCAAAAGCTTGGACGTATTCTTTGCTACTTGCATTTGAAGGCCTTCATAATCCCATTTTGAATTACTTATAAAATGCTGATAAGCGCGATATTCACTATTGGCAACTTGTTCTTCCATTCTTTCCATATTGGCCTCGCCTTTGGGACAACTCAAAAGCCCTTTCAAATAATTTATTGCAACAGGTGTATTGTCATATCTATAGCAGAGAAAATTGTTTTTGTAAATGCTAACAAACTCTTCAATACATCTGTTTGATATGTTGTAATTTACAAAATCGCATATTTTTTTAACCGATTGAAATTTTGCCATTGACTTGATTCAATCGGGTGTTGTTTCTTATTTTTTTTGCCCCTTAAATATAATACTATATATTTGATTTACTGACGAGTATCACTATTTTTCAGCTTCGTAAAGTAGAATTAACAGTTATATAAATAGTAAAATCCTTATATCATGAAAAACTTTATAGAAGAATTACCTGAGCAGATAAACATTACAGTTACAAAACAAGACTTAATTGAGTTCGCAGAAGCGATAATAAGAAACTATAAACAAAACCAATCTCCACATAATTTAAATGATAATGAAACCGGAAAAAGTATCTTAAATGTTAGTGAGGCATCAGAATTAATAGGATTATCCAAATCTACAATTTATGGGAAGGTATGCCATGGTGAAATACCTCATTATAAAAGAGGTAAACGTTTATATTTTAAAACCGAAGAGTTAGACGAATGGTTAACTGAAACCAAAGGGTATTACCGAAAAGATATAGAAAAAGCTGCTTCTGATTATATCATGAGAAATCCTCGTAAGTTTTAATCCCCCTACAGCTGACTAAACTCATTATTTTAAGACTCCATTTTCGATAGATATTATTTTATTTGTATTGATTAGCTATCTAAAACTTAATGAGCAATATAGATCATCATATAGAACTTATTCAACAACTCTTTAGGTGTCGTAAAGATGTTTTTGCTATCCGCTGGGAGAAGGGAAGCAAGAAAGGTTATATGCCTGCATACAGCTATGATCCATACGTATACAAACAACACAAAATTGGTGGAGGAACTTTAGCCAACTTTAATGATAAAGTAAGAAAACGACTCACCTTCAATGAAATAAAACTACATCTCGAAGGAAAACAGTTTATTGGAATCTATTCTCTCTTAGAAGATAACACATCATGGTTTATTGTTGCTAACTTTGATAAAGACGATTGGCAGAAAGAATGCATGAAACCTTGGAATAAAGTATCTGAATATGAAATTCTAGCTTACATAGAACGTTCGCATATTAGAAAAGAAGGGCTTTATATCAAAAATCTTGATTTTAAGTCTACAAAGAAAATATTTCATCACCGACTTAGTAATTTAGAGTATAAACATAACTAAGGTATTTCTTCAAATTAAGTAGTTTATGTCGTATCTTTAAGTAATTGATTTAAAATAAGGCCTAAAGCTATTACTCTTTGAAAATTTACATCAAAAATATGGTTTGTATCCGCTGCCAAATGGTAGTTAAAACGGAGCTTGAAAAGCTTGGACTACAATTTATTGATGTAAAAATTGGAGAGGCGAATATTATTGGTGAATTATCGTTAGAACAAATTAAACAATTAGATACAGCATTAAGAAAATCTGGCCTCTTAGTGATGGATGATAAGAAAAGTATTTTAGTTGAAAAAATAAAGGCAGCTATCATTGAATTGGTACACTATACAGATGAGCAAATTAAAGTTAATCTATCCGACTATTTAAGCGATAAACTACACCACAATTATACCTACATGGCCAATCTGTTTTCACAAGTAAAAGGTATTACAATTGAAAAATTTTACCTAATTCACAAAATAGAGAAAGTTAAAGAACTTCTTATTTATGATGAGCTATCTATTACAGAAATAGCATACAAAATGCACTATAGCAGTGTCGCTCATCTCTCCAATCAGTTTAAAAATATAACAGGCCTAACACCATCTCACTTTAAAATGATGAAAAATAAAAGAAGAGGTACGCTTGAAGATGTGTGAATGATGTAAATGTTTAATAAAAAACTGTAACAACATTTATCTGCTATGTCATTAACTTGCCTGTTAAATTTAAACTATACCCCAACGTGGTTATTTGACTGACAGACATCATGAATATTTTATTACTATATCCTCAATACCCAGATTCCTTCTGGAGTTTTAAACATGCACTCAAGTTTATTTCAAAGAAAGCTGCAGTTCCTCCACTAGGATTAATTACTGTTTCTGCATTACTCCCTAAAAAATGGCATAAAAAGCTGATAGATATGAATGTTACTATACTAAAAGACGAAGATATCCTTTGGGCAGATTATGTTTTTATTAGTGCAATGTACATCCAAAAAGAATCAGTGAATTATATCATTGAAAAATGTAAAAACCTTAATAAACCTATAGTTGCTGGCGGCCCTCTTTTTACCCAAGAATACCAAAAATATCCGCAGATAGAATATTTCGTTCTGAATGAGGCCGAGATTACCTTACCTATTTTTTTGGCCGATTTATCCCTTGGAATGGCTAATCATGTATATCAAACTGATATGTATGCCAACCTTGATATAACACCAGTACCAGATTATCATTTATTAGATATGAAAAAATACGCCTTTATGAATGTGCAAATCTCTAGAGGTTGTCCGTTTTCGTGTGATTTTTGCGAAATAACATCGCTTCTAGGACATAAAGTTAGAATGAAAAGTCCAAGTCAATTGATTGATGAACTCGAAACCCTATACAATCTTAATTGGCGAGGGGCAGTTTCAATTGTTGATGATAATTTTATTGGCAATAAAAAGGAAATAAAAGCTACTTACTTACCTATTCTTAAGCAGTGGATGCATAGTCACAAGTATCCATTTGTTTTTAATATTCAAAGCTCCATTAATTTGGCCGACGATAAAGAACTGCTTGCTCTTATGGCAAATACAGGTTTTACTTCCACTTTCATTGGTATAGAAACGCCTGATGAAATATCTCTAAATAATTGTAATAAGGTTCAAAATGAAAATAGAGACTTACTTAAATCTATAAAAGAAATACAAAAAGCAGGCTTGCAGGTTTCTGGAGGTTTTATTGTTGGATTCGATAGTGATACCCCAAGTGTCTTTGAGCGACAGATTGACTTCATTCAAAATAGTGGCATTGTTTCAGCCATGGTGGGTTTGTTGAATGCACCTAAAAACACCATTCTGTACCATCGCTTAAACGCAGAAAACAGATTAACAAAAGAAGCAACAGGTAACAATACAGATCTAACGATGAATTTTATACCAAAGATGGACTATAATGAACTAATACAAGGGTATAAAAAAATTATTTATTCCATTTATGCATCCAAACCTTATTACAAAAGAGTAAGGCAATTATTTTTAAACTATAAGCACTGTAATGTTAAACCCCAAAAAATCAACTTTTCCCTTTTGGGAGCCTTCTTTAAATCTATTTATGTTATAGGGATAGTTAATAAGGGAAGAATGGAGTATTGGAAGCTATTGGCATGGACTTTAGTTAAAAAACCTAAACTATTCATCGAAGCAATTACATTTGCTGTATATGGCTATCACTTTCGAATCGTATTTGGATTATAAAAGCCATAAAAATTAACAAATCATTGGAGTTAATCTAGTAATTCTATGATACCATATAAATTATTCTACCTCTGAAATGTGTGAATGATGTAAATAAAACATTCAATTGTATAATACATTCGCCTTTACAATGAGATACCTTTAATACTTAAATAGGTATCTATGCAAACTCCTGAAATAGAAAAAGCGAAACCTCACATTTTAATTGAAATCATTGAATATATTTCAAATTCAGTTGTGAGCAAAACAATCATCCGAAAAACAACCGGAAATGTAAATGTGGTTGCTATTGATACAGGCGAAGCATTGGCTGAAAAAACATCTCCCTTTGATACGTTTATTCAGATTATTGAAGGTACTGCAGAAATTATTATCGACAAAAAATCAAACATGCTAAATACGGGTGAGGGTATCATAATTCCTGCCCACACCTCTAATAATATTAAAGCCAAAAAAAGGTTTAAAATGATTTCAACTGTGATTAAAAATGGTTATGAATCCGTTTCTATTTAAATGATGATTTATGCGGCTAGGCAATAAAATAATTAAATGTATGAACGAACCATGCGTATTTTTTACACAGGAGAAGTATTGTAAAGCAGTTCCTTCGAATATGTTTAAAACGTTAAAGTTATAAAAAGATGAAAGACAATAACACCATATTAGCATCTGATAATTCAAAAGTATTCGAGCTTAAAAAAAAACATAAGCAAAAACAGAACGAAATAATAGCTGGGAATAAAAAGCTTTTAGCAATACTTGGGCATGATTTAAAAAATCAAATGAGTACAATCATTAGTTTTTTGAGTCTTTTAAAAGAGGAAGTATTTGATTTGGAAAAGAATAAAATTAAACAATATATCACTATCTCATTACAAGCAGCAGATAATACATACTTAATGCTTGACAACCTGCTGGAATGGGCTAATTCTAAAAATATAAACAAACCCTATCAACCTAAATACTACATTTTTAATGAAATTTTAAACAGCGAAATAGAAAATATAAAACTATTTGCTTCGCAAAAGGATGTTGGTATTAATTCAACCGTAACTAATGGAGATACGATATATGCTGATAAAAACATGGTTAAAGGCATACTACGTAACCTCATGAATAATGCAATCAAGTATTCTTTTGAGCATGGACACATTGATATCATGTCGAAAATGGAAAATGGATTTCTTGAGATTACCATAAAAGATTATGGCGTTGGTATTGATGAAGAATTTGTCAATACCTTATCCAATTCTAAAAACAGTATTTCGTCGCTGGGCACGAATGGAGAAGCAGGAACAGGATTTGGACTAATGCTTTGCAAAGAGTTTATCGGTCTTCACAAGGGCAAAATATGGATAGTCACAAACCTTAATCAAGGCAGTGAAATTAAATTCACACTACCTGTATCACCAAACCAATAATATTTTAATAACTAATAAAAACGATATGTCAAAAGATAGAGAAAGTAAGAAAAGTAGCAAAAAGGCTCCCGAAAAAAATTTAAAGGAGAAACGTGCTGCCAAAGTTGCAAAACGTGCAGAAAAAATGAGAAAAAGTGAAGTTTAGTAATTGATTAACCATATATTTTGTAAATAATGGCTCCTTGAGTTACATGCGTTTTTACTAAAAAAAATAAAAACATCAATAACTCAAACAACAATTCTAAAGACTAAACGCTTCCAATCTCCATGTTCAATAATCATTACACTTGTGTTATGATTCTAACTTTATATAGATATGAAAATCGCATTTATAGGCACCTACCCACCGCGCGAATGTGGCATTGGTGCATTTACTCACGACCTATTTAATTCGGTTGTAAACAATAGTGAAAAAGATGAATATTCAAACGAAGGATTTGTAGTGGCGATGAATGATTTTTCGAACACTTACAAATACCCCAATGAGGTTAAACAAATCATTAGGCAAGAACGTCAGGAGGATTATTTACAAGCTGCAAAATTCATCAATCATAGCGGAGCTGATGTTTGTGTGCTCGAACATGAGTTTGGTATATTTGGAGGACAAAGTGGAGTATACATTCTTCCCTTAATACATCGCTTACATATCCCTTTGGTAGTTACGCTACATACCATTTTAAAAACGCCCAGTTATAACGAAAAGGCAATTTTAAGTTCCATATGCAAAATGGCTCAAAAAATTGTGGTAATGAGCCATAAAGCCATCGGTTTTTTAGTTAATATCTACGATGTCCCTGCAGATAAGATTGAATTTATAGATCATGGAGTGCCTGATATTAAACTCAACGGAAAACAATCGAAAAAGGAGTTAAAACTCGAAAATAAAAAAATACTGATGACCTTTGGTTTTGTTGGTCGTAACAAAGGTATTGAGACAGTAATTAAGGCCTTGCCTGCTATCATTAAAAAGCACCCCAATGTTGTTTACATGATTTTAGGAAAAACCCATCCCAATGTGTTGCGCTACTCTGGCGAAGAATATCGTATTTACTTAATGCGACTCATTAAAAATCTTCATCTAGAAAAACATGTAATATTTTTAAATGAGTTTTTAGATGTTCAAGACCTCTTTAAATACCTATCTGCAACAGACATCTACATTACCCCCTATTTGCACAAAGCTCAAATTACAAGCGGAACTCTTTCGTATGCAGTTGGTGTTGGCTCAGCTGTAGTTTCAACACCCTATTGGCATGCCGAAGAATTATTAGCCAATGGTAGAGGAAAGCTTTTTGATTTTAACGACTCCGAAGCCTTGTCCATTATTGTTACAGATTTACTTGACCATTCTGACGAACTCAACATGCTTAAAAGAAAGGCACTTGAATATGGCGAAAAAATCACCTGGCCATTAACGGGCAAAAAATACATTGCCCTTGCAGAACAAGTGGTTGAACAAGGCACAAACAAGGTTGAAAAAAAAGATGGAATTTTAGATTTACTGATTTTACCACCCTTCTCTCTTACACACATAAACAGATTAACGGATGATACTGGTATTATACAACATGCAAAATTTGGTATTCCAAACCTAAAAGAAGGCTATTGTTTAGATGATAATGCACGTGCTTTGTTAATGGCATTAATGACTTATAGACAAATAAAAGATGAACGCGCCTTAGAATTATGCCCAATCTATTTAAGCTATATCCATTACATGCAAAACGACGATGGAACATTCAGAAATTTTTTAAGTTTCAATCGAAATTATTTAGACGAAGTAGGCTCTGAGGATTCTTTTGGGAGAACTATTTGGGCATTGGGTTATTTAATGGCAAATGCACCCAATGATGCTTATTACCAAACCGGACGAGAGATATTCTTTAAAGCGGCACCACATTTCGACAAATTAAAATCAATACGAAGCATTGCTAATACTATAATTGGAATGTGTTATTACCTTGAAACGAGTCCAGGTGATGATTCCATGACAGAAAGGCTTAGAGCAATGACCCACGGACTTATGACCCACTATGAACAAAACGAAACAAAAGATTGGTGTTGGTTTGAGACCTTACTGGCCTACGATAATGGAATTTTGCCTTTATCTCTTCTACATGCCTCTCAATTCCTCCATGATAACAGTATATTAGAAGTGGCCATGAATAGCATGGATTTTTTGACTTCACATACGCTTAACGAAAACTATCTGTCTGTTATTGGTAACGAAAAGTGGTATAAAAAAGATGAACACCGTTCCGTTTATGCGCAGCAACCTGTTGACGCAATGGCTATGGTTTTAATGTATCATCAGGCCTTTATTGTAACCAACAACAAGGACTACCTTAAAAAGCTAAACACCTCATTTCTATGGTTTCTAGGTGAAAATGACTTAAGAATGAGTTTATACGACTTTGAAACCAAGGGTTGTTGTGATGGGTTTGAAAGTTATGGTGTAAATCGCAACCAAGGGGCCGAAAGTTCACTGGCTTATCTCATCTCTCATTTAACCGTTTTGCAAGCCTATGAAGAGCTTCATAAGCATGAAGGATCGGTAACATATATACAACAATCATTATTCGAAACCACTAATCTTGAATAATAAAATCATGGTAATTGAACGATATAAAAACAACCCCATCCTTACTAAGGATAATGTGCCCTATCCTGTGGCAACAGTGCACAATGCAGCTGTAGTCAAACACGAGGGATTGTACGTTATGATATTTCGGTCGCATAAACTCAATGGCAGAAGTATTTTAGGAAAGGCAACAAGTATCGATGGATATTCTTTTAATGTAGAAGATAAGCCATTTATGATTCCAGCAACCCATGGAGAATTTAAAGAGTACGAGGCCTATGGTGTTGAAGACCCCCGCATTGTTTTTATTGACAATGAATACCTGATTACTTATAGTGCTTACTCAAAGCATGGAGTGCGCATTGGATTGGCAAAAACAAAAGATTTTGAAACGATTGAACGGATTTCTTTAATAACCGAAGCCGATTATCGAAATGTGGTTATATTTCCCGAAAAGTTTAACGGACTTTATGCCAGACTCGACCGTCCACATTCCGAAATATCTCCTTGGTCCATCTGGATATCCTACTCTCCCGATTTAAAATATTGGGGCGAATCGAAACTCATTATGAATCCACTCCAATACCATTGGGACGAAATGAAAATAGGCCCAGGAGCAACACCTATAAAAACCCCACGAGGGTGGTTAAATATTTATCATGGTGTTTTCCCTACCATGGATGGAAGCGTATACCGCTTGGGTGTTGCCTTGCATGATTTAAAAAATCCATCCAAAATAATAGCCGTTGGTGATGAATGGATTTTGCAACCTGAAGAACGATACGAGCTGGTTGGCTATGTTCATAATGTGGTATTCTGTTGTGCAGCAGTGCCTGAAGATGATGGCAGTATAAAAATCTATTGGGGAGGAGCTGACACTGTAATGTGCGTAGGAACCTCTGACATAGAATCGTTGGTTGATCATTGCTTACGCAACAGTAGGCCGGCCATCTAAAAAGAGTAAAATTGTAATAATGAAAGCCATCAGGCTAGATACTTAGTAATGGAAATTGGATACTAATATTAAAATCATGAAAATCGCAATACTTGCACCAATAGCATGGCGCACACCACCTTTAAAATATGGACCATGGGAACAAGTCGCTTCAAATATTACAGAAGGACTGGTTGAAAAAGGTATGGATGTAACCCTGTTTGCTACAGGAGATTCTAACACAAAAGGCAAATTGGTATCAGTTTGCGCTCATGCCTATGCCGAAGATTCTACTATGGATGCAAAAGTAGCAGAGTGTTTGCATATTAGCCATTTAATGGAACAAGCAGATCAATTCGATATTATTCATAATAATTACGACTTTTTACCTTTAAGCTATTCACGTCTAATTAAAGCACCAATGGTTACGACCATTCATGGTTTTTCCTCGCCTAAAATTGTGCCCGTGTTCAAAAAATATAACAACACTAGTCATTATGTTTCCATTAGCAATTCAGATCGTCATCCAGATTTAAGTTACGAAGCCACTGTATACAACGGCATTAACATTAACAATTTTGTATTTAGAGGAGAACCAGATGATTACTTGCTATATTTTGGAAGGATTCACCCTGAAAAAGGCACCTATGAAGCTATTGAAATTGCAAAAAAAACAAAAAGAAAACTGATCATTTCAGGTTTTATTCAGGATCAGGATTACTTCAACCAAAAAATAAAACCTTATATTAACAATGAAGATATTGTGTATGTAGGTAATTCTGGTCCAGAGCAACGCCTTGAGCTTCTGAGCCTAGCCTGTGCACTTTTGCATCCCATTAGTTTTAATGAACCTTTTGGCTTAAGTGTGGCAGAAGCTATGGCTTGCGGCACTCCTGTTATTGCTTTTAATAAAGGCTCTATGCCCGAACTAATTCTTCATGAAAAAACAGGTTTTTTAGTTAAAAATATAGATGAAGCGGTTGATGCCATAGATAACATACATCATATCAACAGAAGTGAATGTACTAAATGGGTATCATCAATGTTTAGCCGGCAAAAAATGATTGAAGGTTATTTGAAAGTATATAAAAAGGTTCTTGAAAAAAAGAATACAACTGGGCAACAGTAGCAGAAAACAGCAAATTATTAAATCAGCAAAATCAATTTCTGTTGACTTTTTCGTTTAATCTTTTATGATTTTCCTTGTCAAACTGACCCAAACAGGGCTCAACAGTAAGGTAAGTGCAATTGTGCTAATTACAACCTGATAGTCGTAAATATCAATAATTCCCGAGTAATATCCAGTAGATCCTATTATAAAACTAAATTCTCCAATCTGAGACAATAAAGCACCTGCATAAAAACTAACTTTCCAGTCTTTACAAAAAAGATGCATGATAATAACATTTACAGTATTATTAACAATAAAAACAATAAACACTAGAGAACTGATAATAATTGCATTCTCTTTTACAAATTGCAAATCAATTAACATCCCCACAGAAACAAAAAACAGGGCAACAAACATAATTTTAAAAGCATGCAGGCTGTCATGCACCCATTGTGTCGATTTCGCAGATGATAAAACAATGCCTGCAATAAACGCCCCTAAAGCCGATGATAATCCCAAAAGTGCAGTTAATATCGAAAACCCAAAACATAAGGTAAAAGCAACAAAAACTTGTACCTCATGATCGCTCTCAATATATTTCATAAAAGGTAACTTTATTTCCTTAGTTTTATAAACATAAACGATTATCCCAATAATTAACACGCCACCGATTACTTGTTTTACCATTTCGGCAATAGGTGGTTTATCGCCTCCCATGTAACTCATTACAATAAGCATGGGAACAATCAAAACATCTTGAACAATAAGCACTCCAAGAACAATTTGCCCCACTTTTGACTTTAATTCATTTCGTTCTTGTAAGAGTTTTACAATTACTGCAGAACTACTTAAACTAATAACAAAACCCAGCATAACAATCTGGTTAATTTTCCAATTGAAGAACCTACCCAGAACCCATACAATTATTATACTTACAATGACTTGAATTGAAGTTCCTAGTACTGAAACACGCCAATTCGTTATTAAACTTGGCAAATGAATTTCCATCCCAATAAAAAACAAGAGTAAAACCAAACCCAGAGAACCAAGGTTTGTAATGAAGATTTCGTCTGTAATAAGCTCGAGCCCAAATGGTCCAACCAAAACACCCACAATTAAATAAGTAACAACAGAAGGCTGTTTTAATACCCTCAACAAAAAGCCTACGACAATTATGACCATTGAGAGTATGACGAACTTGGAAAGAATTGGATCAATAATAATTGAAGCAATCATATCGAATATTGATTTTCACTACCTCCTATTTATTTCAACAACTGCAACTTACTGAGAACATTCCGTAAAACTCTTTAAAACCTCTTTGTATTTATTCTTAATATATTCAGTATTAAACCTTTTAAAATAATATTCCCTACGTAAGTGGAATCGTTAATTAGGTCAATATATTTTTTTCTCACGTTCAATTTTCTCAAGGGATTCAACTATAGCCATCTCTAACTTATGTTTGGTTTCCTTGACTTCTTTTTTCGCATGAATTAGTTTTTTCTTAGCATCTTCAACTTCTGTTTTAGCACGCTCTAATTTTACCTTTGCTCTATCCATTTCTTTTTCCAATAATTCGCATTTTGTTAAGTCTTTGCCATTAACAAAACCTATTATCGTAAGGTGTTTCAAAACTGATTTTTTCATGATAGCAATTATTAAACTTATACCACTTAATTACTATGTTTTTTTTGATATAGGTAATAATCCGGCTATATCTCCAATAACATTGATTAACTCATTTCCTGTAGGAATTACAATTTTCGCATTGCTTTTTAAGGACTCTTCTACTGCTTCTAATTTTCTCAACATCTGGGCATTTCCCACAAAATATTTATCAGCTGCTTCATTAACTAACTTTATGGCCTCAGCCTCACCTTCTGCATGCAGTATTTTTGCTCGTTTATAGCCTTCTGCTTCTTTAATTTTAGCACGCTTTACTCCATCGGCAACAGTTTCTGCGGCAGTAGCTGAGTCAATAGCAGCTATCTTCTCGTTTTCAGCTTTCACCACCTTATTCATGGTTTCCTGAACATCAGTAGGCGGATCAATTTGTTTCAATTCAGTTCTGATAATTTCAATACCCCAGCTTTTTGTTTCTTTATGAAGAGTTTCGTGCAGTTCCGTATTAATTTTACCACGCTCACTATTGGCTGATTTTAAAGTAAGAGTTCCAATAATATTACGCAGCGTAGTTCTTGCCAGATTAACAATCTGCCACTGGTAATTATCTACATCATAGGTTGAACCTTTTACGCTACTTTCATCTGATTTAACACGAAAATAAACCTGAGCATCAACACTAGCGTTCAGATTATCATTGGTAATAATTTCCTGAGGCTCAGCATCAACCATTTGTTCTGTAATATTAATCATGTATATTCTTTCAACAATTGGAATAATCCAATGAAAGCCTGCACCAGCAAGCTTCTTATATTTTCCAAGTCGCTCAATAAGGCCACGGTGCGTTGGCCTTACTATTCTTATTCCTGAGAAAAAAAGTATTATAAAAGGAACAACTAAATATAAATAGTTCATGATATTTTTTTTAGATGATTTATAAAATCATAACCATATTTTACTTGCTAATACGACTTTATATAAACACATTGAACGTAAGCATCAAGACAAGAATTGATTTTAGACTTCAAAGTACCCTTCCAAATGCTATTTCTCATAATACTCACAAGCATTTAGGGGCAACGTTTATATTTCAAATATTCCTATTTTCATAAAGCATTGCCTATATTTCATCTCTCATGTTTAGAAACATGAGAATTGAGTTATTGTTAGGAACTCTATTCTATTTATCCTATTGCTATTCGTTTAGGTCCTTTATCCTTAGCTTCTTCTTTTTTAGGTATACTCACATCTAATATGCCATCCTTGTACGATGCTTTAATACCCTCTTCTTTTACACTATTGGGTAAGGTAAAGGAGCGGCAAAAGGAGCTGTAACTAAATTCTCTTCTGGTTATCTTTTCTGTATTTTCTTCTTTCTTATCCATTTTTTCAGAAGAAATAGTCAGTACGTTATGATTGAGTTCTATTACAAAGTCTTTTTTCGCCATACCTGGAGCTGCAACTTCAATGTCAAACTGATTTATATCTTCTTTAACATTAACTGCAGGTGTAGAAATACCTACTTGAGACTTATCATCTGACCATAATGAACCTGTGAAAAAATCATCGGTCCAGCCAGGGTACAATGCGGCATTTTTAAGTTTCGGATACATAGCTTCTATTTTTAAATTAATACTATAATTTTTTATCAAAAACAATTCTCGCCAACAATACAATTCCAGCCATTAAGAGCAAAAAATGAACACTTGAGGAAGAATTAAATCCCCAATATATTATCCCCCAAATAACTAAAAGTAAGAAGGTGATGATATAAAGTAAATATTTCATCTCTGTAAATTTTAATATCAATACTAGATAAAGCCAGTCAAATTAATGACTCTCTCTCGTGAAAAATAAATATCAGTGGCTATTTAGTTAATTGATAATTTTATAATTTATATTTAAACATTATAAAGTTAAGTCTCTTGATGCCCTAAAGCATTACACAATACTGAGAATAAGTTATAAGATTCACACATTTTATGTATTATAAATCAACCTTAAGAATATAATAACGAATTGTATAGGATAGAAAGAAATGCAGGTGAAACCGAAATGATTACTCTCCTTTTATTTCCCCAGATTTTTTTAAAGTAAACTTTGTAATAATGGGGCCAATTAATTCATTAATAATGGTTGCTCCTATTATGGTAGTTAAAAGCACTTCTGAAATATCTGAAAAAATTTCATTTTGACTAATACTTAGTACTAATCCGATTACAATACCCGCCTGTGGTATTAGTCCTCCTGCTGTGTACTTGCGTATTGATTTATCGGCCTTAGCTGAGCGTGCCCCAAGGTTTGTACCAATATACTTACCTGCAATACGAAGGCCAACAAAAATACTTATTAAAAATATGGATTGTGGTATTGTTGCAAAGTCAAGATGCAAGCCACTTAGTAGAAAAAAAATAAGAAAGATTAATTCTTCGGTATATCGCTCCACTACTTTGAAAATTTTAGTATGCTGACTGCTTCTATTTACAATCATAAGGCCCATTGTCATATTGGCCAACAATTCATCCACTTGCAACATCCTGCATATTCCCAAGCATAGGATTAACATAGAAGTAATAATAATAATCCATTGCCCTTCTGTTTTAACTTGTAATATTTTTGAAAGGAAATTCATAAATAAAGCTACTCCTGCACCTAAGAAAATAGCCATTGAAATTCGATATACAGAGTTTAAGTGCGCATTTTCAACTATTTTTTGATCACCTAAATACATGGAAAGTATACTGAATACAATACTAAATAGAATTATACCTACTGCATCATCTAAAGCAACTACTCCCATAATAGTATCCGTCACCTTTCCTCTTGCTTTATATTGATGTATTACTGCAATGGTTGCAGCAGGGGCGGTTGGACTTGCAAGAACTCCTAATAACAAAGCTAAAGATAAGTTACCTATGAAACCAAAAGGTAATAATGTAGGAAATATAAAGCCAAAAGTATATACACCAAGAGTGATGAATATAAATGGAATAATACTTGCCAATATGGTAATATTCACTATTTCTCTTTCGTGTTTTTTTATTTTGGACCACTTTAATGCTCCACCTACTTCAAAAGCAATAAAAGCCAAACAGATATCCATTAAAGGTTCTGTTGTTTCAATGGTGTCATGCTCAATTAAATGTAATGAATTTGGACTTAAGGCCACTCCGACCAAAATATAACCTACAACTTTAGGAAGACCTATTTTATTCAGCATCCATCCTGCAGAATAACCCAGAATAAGTAATAATCCTATATCTAGTAATACATTCATTAAAAGCTAAATAAATTGTAAATTAATGTGTAGGTTATGTATTGGTATTACTTTGTTTTTTTTAATTCACTCAGAAGTTCTTTTAAATTTACAGATGCATAAGTAGAGGAATAATCTGACATGGCGTACGGTATAATTAATTCATTATTGTGCACCATTGAACCACAAGAGTATACTACATTTGGAACATAACCTTCTCTTTCTTCGGAATTGGGTATTAAAAGTGGGGTCTTTGATCTTCCTATTTCAATTTCAGGATTATTTAAATCGTACAATGCTGCTCCCAAAACATATTCGCGCATTGGCCCCACCCCATGTGTTATAACCAACCAGCCATCTTCAGTTTCAATAGGTGAGCCGCAATTACCCATTTGAATAAGTTCCCATGAGTATTTAGGTTGCTGCAATATTTTTGCTTCCCGCCAAACGGTAATACTATCAGAAAATGCAATGTAATTATTAACGCCATCAATGCGACAAAGCATCGCATATTTGCCATTCACTTTTCGAGGAAACAGTGCCATTCCTTTATTTTGGGCAATCTCTCCATGCAGCGGGCTCACTTTAAAATGATAAAAATCCTCTGTTTCAAGGAGTTTAGGAAGAATGGTGGTTCCATCAAAGGCTGTATAAGTTGCATAGTATGTTACTTTATTATCTTCATCTTTAAATTTAACAAAACGCGCATCCTCAATACCATTTTTTTCGTTGGCCGATACCGGAAAGATTACGCGTTCGGAGATGTTGGTATCTAATGAAAACTGAAGCTCGTAATGTGATGATGCCAACCAAATTATTTGATTATATAGATATTCTTTATCTTTTGCCAAATGTACAGATGTTCTGGTTTCGTTAATACACTTATGCAATTCCCCATAGGTAAATTGATCGTTCAACTTATCTAAAATCAATTCGGGAGGGATAATGCTATGAAACTCTTGCATCTCTTCAATTTTACGAGCAAAAGCTTCTTTTTCGTAGGTGTACCTCCATATGTATTCTGCCTCCTCTAACATATTACCAATGGGCTCCAATGTAATATGCTCACTTTTACTTAGTACCCCTGTCCTAAAAACAATAGACGATATATGCCCTTCTCCCGTTGCTCTAAAACTAATAATTACTCTTTTCTGGTCATGTCCTATTTCAGTTTGATCAGGATGATCCACCATAGAAGGATTAAAGAATGCTGCAGATTCAATGGAATATTCCATTGTAAAATAAGATCCAATTAAAATTTTAGTAGAAAAAGCAATTGTATCTGGCTCTATTCGCATATAAAGCAATATATGAGCGACTAGATTAAAGTGTTTCTCAAATATCTTCGAGATGTTTCTATGTCGCATCGAATAATCCCTTAAAGTCTGCTGCAATGCAAACGCAGCATCTTTCTCGTCCATATCCAAAACAAAGCGAATGATATTGATAGCACGTTCTTCACTTGTAAACATAAAACGTGCAATTACGCGACTTGGATCAGGACTAAAAGTGATATTTTTTCTGTTGACAGATACTTTCATTTTGTAGATTCTTTAATTATAAAAGATACTGATAATAATTGAACAAATGTGGTTAATACTATTAATTATTCGACTCAAGAGTTAAGTAGCAGGTATTTTACCAAAGGTATGTACATTCAAGTTTTTAGTAGATGTAACTTTACTTGCCTTTCAACTATCTGTTTTCTGAATAAGCAACGAAACATGGTTTCAACAGGCTGCCTACCTCAGGAGACAGCAGTTGAAAAATAATCATCTGCATGTTTGATGACATCTTGCATGCCTAATATCGCTTAAATAGGCTTCACGTTTCTTAATTATACTTTTGTTTCATTTATACATTACATTATGAATATTTTATCCTCAAAAAAAGACTAGTTATTTACTCTATGACCAAGCATAAGTATCAAATAGAGATTAAGCAGTAACACACAAATCAAACTTCTCTATCAATAAACCCAAGTACTTGTTTTTCCTCTTAAACTTATCAATTAGAACTTCTGGACCTGCCAGATACTGTTCCGTTTTGATAGAGATAACCAAATCTGCAATATCATCGCCTTCTTTTAAGTCTGTATTCTCCAGAACCGTATTTACATGAACATCAAAGCAAGCGCTTTCAGCTATCTTACTCCACTTTTCAAATGCTTTCCCTTTATCAGGAAATAAGGCAACCTGGTAACCTCGGAGGGCATTTAGCTTTTGTACATTCAGCATTTCAATAGAACCAACAGCAACCCAATTGTATTGCGGATAATACAGTGCTCCGAATATGGCATTCTTTTCTCCTTCGGCAATAGCAACTGGTCTTGATTTGTCAATAAGCAGGTGAGCGCCAAAGAATACTTGTTTTAAATTGAAGTTTTTTTGCTTTGTGATATGATGTACCCAATTAATATGACCTACTCGCTTTAGTGTAGCTGAATTATACTGCATGACCTTACCTGTTCGAACTTCTCCCAAACGGTTGACTTGCCAAAATATAGTTTTATTCCCTTTGGCAGTGCCTACATAATACCTCTTTAATACTTCCAAAACCAAATATTCAGGAAAGTATTTAGTCAAGCCGATAGCAAAGTCATTTTGGTGATAGTTGGCAAGGGAAGCTTGCATTAGCTTCTTGTCGATACATGAAGGTTGTTTGATGATAGGTTTTGGCTTAGAGGCCGGTGTACAGCAATCATCTGGTTCATATCCAGTTTTCTCAAAATACATCTTAGGGGTAAAATGGTAACCACATTTTTCTACCCGGTTACATCTTCCGGAATAATCAGACAAATGCTTGTTGGTATGATTATCGACATATCTGGTAAAAGTCCTTTGATGACATTTCGGACAATAATATCTGGTTGACCGTCCTTTATATTTTTCCAATGAATAACGGATATCTGACATAAAGAAAAGTTTTCTTGTTTTAGTGGAGTTGATGGAGTTGTGGAGGATTGTTGTTTTTCAAGCACTTACTGCTCCATACAACTACACTCACTCCACAATTTTATAAATTTTGATGTTACTATTAATCATTTCTCCAAATTTTGAACTACACAGTTACTACACACAAACTCCACACATAAAGACCTATGAATCAGTCAAACTCCATAACTCCGCAAACTCTACAGTATTCCATATTTTTACTTTGAACCTTTATAGATGTAGTAAGGTTAATTGAGCACATCAGTTTCATACACACCTTTCTGTTTCTTATGCGCCAGTTTTGTATTGCTCAGCAATTGGTAAGCGTATGATTCTTTGGCTATATTGAGTTTATTGGCCATCTCAATAAATTCTTTGTTGGTAAATTCCCGTTTGCCAATCTTTTTTAGAACCTGAAAAACCTTACCTTCCTTTGAATTATCCTCATACACATTTAAAACCATGTGATTTAGCTTTAATGCATTAGCAAAGAAGTAATCCTTAAGCATAATGGCTTTTTTCATTGAATCCATACTTATATGCTTAATCGGCTGCCCTTCAAAAAAGCTATTGGAGACTTCAAGGACCAGGGCAAACCGTAATATATATCTGTCCAGTTTTGACAGGATTCCTGATATGGTTGCATCCTTATTGGATGGCTTTACATGTTTGTTTACTTCATCAATAAACAAGTCCTCTGCCTTTTCAGATAATGGTAACTCTATCGTATTAATACTCTCATGGACTTTATCCATCAGAGCTTTCATTCTTGAATGAAATTTTTCAACCAGATAATCATCCGGATTCTTTCTTCCAATTATTTTCTTCTCCATTTTTAAGGGAATGGCAAAAAGAATCCTTTCAAAAAAACCGTCCTTTATATCCTTGGCCTTAAAGGATGCAATCACATCATCTTGGATACTTCCTATAATTGATACGCAAGGCATACTCAACGAAGAACTTTCTGCCTCTTTACGGTCTAGTGATATTGGAGCCCCATCCCAGATAGATAGAAACTGACTTTGCTTTGAAGTTCCGCTATAACCAATCAAGTTTAATATGAAACTCTTAAACTCATCCGGCATTAAGATTAATCCATTGGGATTCTGCTTATGCATATTAATCAGAGCCTCAAAAGTTGGATCTGTTGAATACAGCTTTTTCTTGGTTGGTTTCTTTTCTCCTAAATCAGGATCATAATTGGCTATGGTTGATTCATATTCCTGGTCGTATTGCTTTTGCAGATTTTTGATAGCTTTAAAAGCTGTTTTTAAGGGAGCACTTTTGTTTTGTCCTGACTTACCGACCAACACCACCCACATAGATGGGTTTTCTATCCACTCAATATGTTTACGTAAATGATACGAATTACCAATGATTCCGGCTAGAGCTGTAAAAACACTTACAGCTGTATAATCGATGTTATAATTTCCATTGTCATACAATTCAATAATGGTATCCTGAATAAACTTTGGAAATATACTTAATGGAAATTCAGATTCCTCAGCTGTTTTCAATCTTAAATTGGCTTCTTGAAGTGACATCTTACCAAATGTAAGATGCGACCGCCCCAATTCTGTTGTTTCTTTTTCAATTGATTCCATACGCAAAGAATTATCCATTAATACTTTCCAGATACGATTCAATATCAGAAGCTTTGTAATAAATTTTACGTCCTGTTTTCTTAAAGGCAATGATTTTATTATCACGCATGGTTTGAAGGGTGCGTCTACTCACATTTAATAGTTTGCAAACTTCTTCGGTAACATACCAACGATCTTTAAAACCATCATTCTTTGCAACACTGATACTATCAATTTTATCGTTAATATGGTCGATCTTACCCATTAACTTATTAAAGAGATGCTCATCTACAATTACAACTGTCTTACTCATTTTTATACGATTTAAATTGTTATTAAATTTTATTTCGTCAAACCTAAGCAACACGGTACACTCACGTTATAGTAAAAGATAGTATCTGATAGTAAATGCGAGTAAATGGTAGTAAAAGAACGTTCCGTAACGTATTTTATCGTTTTAATGGTTTTTAATTGAGCGCAAGTAAATATTATTGAATACAGACCAAATTACATCACACTTATAATTCTTGGTATTTTTCTTTTTACTGCTATTTGTTACTATCTAAAAATCAAAGGTTTTTACTTTTATTACTATTTATTACCATGTTCTACATTCCTTTTGAAATTGCATTCTATTTCTCTATAATTGAATCAGAAAAATGCAAAAATGACTCACTAAAATGAAATTTAGAAGAACGATATTGAAACAAGATTTGGCCATTAAATTATATCCACAAAGCTCAAATATTAATGCAGCGATGCAGCTGCTCCGGAAAGAAATAAAACTTTCACCAGAATTAAATAATAGACTTGAATTGTTGACAAGAAATAAACGAGCCCATTATTATACACACAAAGAGTTGGAGGTTATCCTCGAACATTTTTGTATCAGTCAGGAAGAATTTGAGTTGTTATAAGAACTTCTTTTGGGAAATCATGGTAAAATGTACTGAAAAACTTGCGAAAACAAGCTTAAAAGCACTATCAACACCAATAAACAGATAGCTTTTGAGTGCATTTTTATGCTTCAGAGTACTTTCAGTGTATATACAGACTATATCCAGAATATATTGCGCTTGCTTTTAAGATCTTTGTCCATTTTGTAGAGTATATTAAGCGTGCTTTTTGAGGACTTATCTAATCCACATGAGCACTTTCAAAAGGCTTTGTAAATTTTAATCATACTTTGCTCAAATCACCGCCAATATGAAAACAATAATTATAGTACTCTAAGAAAAAACAATCATTTATTAAGAGTATATTTTCAGTGCTTTCATGAGATTTTATAGAGCGTGTGGAGCAAAAAACTTAAAAAACTTCTATTTGTCTTGAATTGGCTTAGTTATGACGCGATTTGGCATAGCTATAAATAACTCATTTTGTGATTTATAATATAATTTTACAGCCATCAAAATGATGAAGAATAATATTAAACACAATACGATGATATTACCCCGAACAATATTAAAACAAGATTTGGCTATAAAACTATACCCACAAAGTTCAAATACAACTTCTGCCATGCAATTATTAAGGAAAGAAATAAAACAATCACAGGAATTAAACTCCAAACTTGATTTATTAGCCAGAAATAGGAGAGCACATTATTATACACACAAACAATTGGAGCTTATCCTGGAACATTTTTGTATTAGTCAGGAAGAGTTTGAGGGGCTTTAAGACCGGTTTGCAGATCTGCTATGGTAATTTTAATTTACTTCTATAATTAGTTCCTTTTCATAACCATTATATTTCTCATCAATATATCCATGTGGATTACAGATAACTTCCGTTTCATTAATCTTGTATCTCACAGGTGTATGCACATGACCGTGAAACCAATATTGAGGCTTTTGCTCAATAATAAAATCCTCTAAATTGGAAGCATATGCAGAAGACACCGGATCTTCCTTATATTGATCTGGCACTGACTTTATGCTGGGAGCATGGTGCGTTACAACAATATTTGTAACGGTTTTAGATTCTATTAAGCTTTTTTTAAGCCATGATATGGATTGATTATGAAGATTAAAAGTATCTATGGTTCTTAGGCGTGAATATGAAGGATCTCTTCTTATTTTCTTATAATCATTCATCTTCTCCTGACAAATGATTCCATATTTAATTGGATTACCAAATAATGAAAAATCAGTCCAAAGGGTAGCACCATGGAATGTTATACCATCAATCTCTATCGATTCGTTTTCTAGCACATGAATATTTGTTCCTTTTGCAACTTCTTTAATCTTTAGCAATGTTTTAGGGTAAGATCCCTTATAATATTCATGATTACCCAATACATATATAACTGGCTTATTGGATATTTCTTTCACCATCCAACTTATTCCTTTTACACCAAGATTGATATCACCTGCAAACACAACAATGTCAGCATTGTCACAACTAAATTGATTAAATCCAAACTCTTGATGTATATCGCTAATGATCTGTATTTTCATCTGTTAAATATATCTTCATTTGTCAGATGGAACTCTCTATGAATTTTAATTATTCTAATGTATGCAATTTAGAATATTAAAATTCATGTTCGTTTCATTCTATAATTGCATTGACAATACCCATTCGGGTATAATTCATTGCCGTATTGGCCTATTTATACCCGATAGGGTATAAACAATTCATATCATATAAATGATACATTTAAGGAGATTGCGTATTTACCACAACAAACCAATTCTGTAGCATTTTTGTATATGCCAATGTATCAAATTTAGTATATAGCGATGTATCATTTTTAGTATATAGTGGCATATAGCTGTATTTCAAGCATAACAGAAGAATAACTCCGTATGAATATTAATATAGCTTTAGTTACTATCCCTCCAATATTCCTTTGTAAAACGATTCTAATACTGAATAAGCATATTCAATTTCAACATCTAGTTTTCTGGACCATTCTCGAGCAATAGCTGACATAGAAGCATCAGATAAATTTTCTTTTAATACCGAATGAATTCTTTGCGATAAAGTCTCCGATTTATTTAGGAACACCCCGGCTTTTCTTCCCAATACTTCTGCAGCAATCTTCATCTGATCGAAGTCATCATCCGGAAAAATGTCATTGTGATTCTCAACAATATCATCAAATTCTATATCAAAATAATGTTCAATTATTTTAAGAATATCGGCCAAATCATTATCACGCTCTTCAGGTCTATCGCTCCAGGCGACTAATTTTAGTATAATCATTCCAGGTAAAGGTGGAATATTAACCATTTTCTCCTCAATTGGAATAGAAACAGCCTCCTCCAACACTTCTGTAAATCCCAAAACATGTAAATCACTATAGCGCTTATTAAAATTAATAGTGTCCTGTTCTTCTATTTCACCAAAAGGTAAAATATCAATAGCTACATTAAATTTATCAGAGTAAAATGTCCATGGTGCTTTTACTTTATTATATCCATTTTCAATTAATGCATCACTAATTCGCTCATAATCTGCCATGCTTGAAATCATTATGGCAAAATCAATATCTTTGGTACCTCTGCTTGGTTTAATTCCTTTTTTAAGAAGTTCTAAGGCTATAGCACTTACTCCAATTAAATAATAAGGAATTTTGTGTGCTTTCATTATTTTATCAATGCACTCAAAGGTTTCCTTAAAATAAGGAATGGCCAGTTCTTTATAACTTTGGTTGGATGTATTCATTGAAAATTTTTGTTGCTGTTTCATTATTTCTTTTTCCACCTTCCAATAATAATTCTGCATAAACCAAAATAGGAGGTGCTGTAGGCTTCTGTTTATCCTGTTCCCAGAACATTTCGTAAGCCTCTATCTGGCCGTTAGCTTTGGGTATCAAGCGATAGTTTTTCATTAAGTTCAAACGATTCTCCTTTGTATAAATAATCAGCTTTTCTGGACGAAGATAGTTTGTTAGTATATCTGCAGCTGGCTCTCCCCCCCAAACAGTTAACTCATTTACTAAAACAATATCCTCCCAATTACCCTGATAATCATATCGTTCTTTCTTTAGCTTGGGTTTCAAAACTGTATCATATTCAATTACCCAACGATCTAATAACTCTTTCCGGTTTTCCCAAACGTATGTCTTATTTTTTAGCTGCAGAAGATAACCAGTTTCTTTAAGTCCTTCTATAACCTGAGGAATGCTACCTAATCCCACCTTTGTTAATTTTGCTAATTCGCGTTGTGGTAGATTGATATCTGCTTTATTATTAAGTAAGTGTAATAATACTTTTAATCCTGTTTTTGTAAATGCCCGATTACCTTTTTCTTTGGTCTGAATGCTTGTTTTTTGAGTATCTATAAAAAGGAAGATATTTTCCTGTTTTATAAAAGTATTACCATTAGTCTCCATATAAGCAATGCCTTTTGCCCTTAATTCGTCCTTAACTTTTGGAAAAATCTGATTTGCAACAACCATAAAATTGCCATATTCTTTGCTGTTATATTCCAACTGCTGCACCTGATGTGGTCTAATCTCTTGCTTAAGTTCGACAACATAATGAACTCCATTACCCAAAGCCGGTATTTCCAGTACTCCATCTAATGGTGTAATATCTTTTAAGAGAACATCCATCCCGGTTATTTTCTTAAAATTATCCAATGCAATATGTAACATCTCCTGCTTCATGTTCACAAATATACAATGTTCACGATACGTGAACAAATATTATTTGTGAACAATTTCTCAAATCACAAATTATCATTATTAGAAAAGTAGATATAGTTTAAGGTATACAATCTAAAACATGCTAAGCTGCACAGATTTTACCTCCATATAATTCAGCAATTGAGACTACATTGATGGCTACAAACTTGTCAAATTCATCCAGAACAGAATCAACCACCTGTATTAATTCTGTAGGGAAGACTTTACCTATGGTAATTGTATTCGCTTCTATTTTGATTTGTGCGCCCTGACCCTGACAATTCAATTTAACATCAGTTCCACCATTTAATGGAACGGTGTTGATTGTAATTTCCGGTATATCTTTCTATATCTGCCTTGATTCTTCCAAACCTTCCTGAATATTATTAAGAGCTTCTATTCTTGAATCGGAAGGCAAATAAGTCAGGTCAATGTCAACGGACAATCACGGCATCTCCCTTATAAAAAGATTAATAGCCGTACCACCTTTTAATGCAAATTTTCTTCTTGTGCTACATATGGTAGAAACTGCAGTAATAAATCTACTTGTGCTCTATATACTGGTGAAATCATAAATCTGCTAATTCTTTGGGTATTGTAATCTTATACTTTGAGCTGTAGGCTCCACTTTCTGTTATCATCCGGTCTCCGTTACCTAAATCTATCTTATCTGTTTTCAGGAATTGAAACCACTGATGATTTGCCTTTTCTGCCATATAAAGAAATAGACGTTTTACTTTCACTGAGTTGCAAGCTGATAAAAGCTCGCTCACCAATCTAGGCTTTAAGTTGACCAACCCTTCTAAAACCTGATAGCATTCAACAAAATCTGAATATTGCGGAGCTAAAAACAGGCATTCCAATATGGCACGTTCGGGTGTTGATACATTAACTTTTATATCTTTTACCTCCATTTCTTTTATGTCAGTATTTTCAGGCAAAAATGAAGTGGGTTTCTGAAATAATGACTGAATCCATGTAAGGTTAGTCCAGTTAAAGCGCCTACATGCACCTTAATGTGTAATTGATTTTGCATTGCATTCAAACCTGCTTGCCATTCCAACCTTTCTCAGGGCTTTTTATATGCACCTCTTCCTAAAGGTTCTATCCATCCGCTGTCCTGATAGTATCTGCGTAGATGTCTGGATACACCATTGTTGTCCAATACTGCTGCTGTTATCACATTATTGGGCTGCAATAGATTAAAAAGCTTCTTTAATTTTGTGTCATTATGCGTAGTCATACTACTCAATTTTCAACATAAATAAAGAATTGATTTAATAAAAGAACTAAATAACTTTAAAAATATTAGTTAATGATTAGTTAAACTTCGCAAAAATCCATCTTTATTAAGTTATTTATCTTTTTTACATTGTCAAAGGTAATTAACCAATCAACAGACCCAAACGCTTATTATACAGAAACATAATCATATACCACAACAAACCAATTCTGTAGCATTTATAGTATATACCTATGTATCAAATTTAGGATAAAGCTACATGCTGTTATATTTCAAAACGATACAAAACACATCCTATAGTAGCAATAGTACCATTTTTATTATTCAACACTTATTACTATTAACTATATATAATCACTAATAACTTCTTTTTGATAGCCTGATAAAATATTAGCGAATACTTTATTATTAAACCGATAAAGACAGTACCTTATTTTGGTATATGGGTTTAATGTTTGGTTTCTGGTCTTTTCTATTTTATTAGAAAAAAGAATATTTTTTGTGATTGCCAGATCTAAATCATGTTCAGTAAAATCAGATTTCTGAATGAGAATTTCCTGCACAAAATTATCCACCTTATATTCATTAAACTTATAGTCGGTAAAGTGCTTTTGGGCTATAAATAAGAACCTAAAAACATTAAGTGGTAAATTGGTGTCAACTGATCCCTTTTTTCTTAACCGGTCGCTTATTATTTTTTCCTCTTGTAATATTTCTTTTTTAATACTGAGAAATTCTTCATCAGCTATTTCAAAAAGCGCTGATAATCTATTAATTCTTCGTTTTAAATTATGCGGTATACTCTTTTTGTATTTAATCTTATGATCTAATATACTCCAGGCATCTTGAATTACTGTACGTATTTGCAATTCAAATTCTAACGAACTAAATTCTGTAATATTCTGTTCTGCTCCTCTCTTTTTTCTTAACCTTAACTGTAGGTGGAGACCCTTATATCCGAATTGATTTTCTGTTTTTTCAAGTAAACTTGTTTTATCAGTCGTTTCCATTACTCTAAAATGTTTTTTTAAACTTCTTTTTATGGAAACAAGATCATCAGAATAATAACAAACAGCTCTTACTCCGATTAAATCGGTTATATAATCCTGAATCTGAAATGAAGAATCAGAATCAAGGTGTGGTAAATATTTATTATTGAACTTTTTAATACACTCTTCAGCAGTTTTGAGCCTGAATAATACCTGATCGACCTTATCAATATTCTTAATAATATTTGAAAAATGTTCTATAGCCTTTTGATGGTATGTAAGTTGTTGATGGTACCATTTTTTAAATTCTTTTATTCTTTCTTCGATTTGATTCATAACTTCTTAATATGATTCTCTCAACTCTTGGATAATCAGTAATGATAGTATGTAATATTTGTAACTAAGCAATTCATTGTCTCACATTTTGCTTAAATTACTATATTTTATTGATATTGCGTTAATCTTTGAAAAAGAATAAAGTTCTAAAAAGACAATCTCAAATAATGAACGATAAAGGTACCTTTTGGACTCCCTTAGATAATGCGGCTAAAATATTTCCGGCCATTAGAAGCAAGGAAAACACTACTGTAATACGACTTTCTGCCAATTTAACAGAGAGAGTTACGATTAGTAGCCTTTTCAAAGCTGTTAAACTTGCTGAAAAAAGATTCCCATATTTTAAAGTGAGTTTGCATGGAGGTTTTTTCTGGTATTACCTTGAACAGGTAAATAATCCAATAAGAATTCTGCATGATAATGGAGTTACCTGCAAAGCTTTTAAGCGCAACCAAGAGAGCAATTTGCTTGTGAGAATACTTGTTCATAAAAATAAGATAAGTGCCGAATTTTCGCATATACTTACTGATGGCTATGGTTTATTAACTTTTTTAAAAACCATACTTATTTATTATTTTCAGGATAAAGGTTTACTTGATACGAACCAAATAGATAGCTTTTATACAATGAAAGCAGATAAAGAGGAATATGAAGATGCTTACAATAGGTATTTTAAACAGAATATTCCCCATGTGGTCAAACAACCAAAGGCATTTCATCTGCCATTTCATTTAAAGAAAATGCCACGATTTCATCTTTTATTTGCAATTCTATCTATTCAGGAAATTAAACAAAAGGCAAAGGAAAAAGGTGTAAGCATTACAGATTATCTGGTTGCTGTATACTTGTTAACTCTGCAGGATATTTACCATGAATACAAGCAGAATGGAATATTCTCATCCAATAAAATAGCAAGGGTTCAGGTACCTGTAAATATTCGAAATATATACCCTACTAAGACTATGCGTAATTTTTCTCTTTTTGTTATGCCCGAAATAGACCTCCGATTAGGGAAATATACATTTGATGAAATACTGAAAGTTGTGTATCATAAAATGCAGTTGGAAACAGATGAGAAACTAATTAGTAAGATTATTTCCCGTAATGTTGGTAGTGAACGAAATTTAATTGTGAGGGGAATTCCCATTTGGCTAAAGAGTATCATTCTGTACTATAAATATCATTCGCAAGGAACCAATATGTATAGTGGTGTACTAACCAACTTAGGCAAAATAGAATTACCGGATCCTATTCGCCATAAAGTCGACTATTTCACAATTTCACCTCCACCGCCTAACAAGCGGTTGAAGATTAATTGTGGTGTAATTGGCTATGAGGATAAGCTTACCTTAAGTTTTGGCAATATTACTAACTCTAATGAGTTTGAGCGAAGATATCTTCACTTTCTCTCTCAGCAAGGTATAAATATTAGAATTACGAAACACTAAAATTAGTTTATGGATTATTGTAAGAATTGTGAAGTAGAATTGGATGAAGATATGATATGCTGCCCTTTATGTGGACTTAGTGCTGGAGCAGAACCTATTTCTGTTGATATTCCCAAAGAGAAACATCACGATTTCAGGGATAAAACATTAAATGAAATTGAAAAACTCAGCTTTACTCAAAAACGAAAGCTTATCTGGAAGATATCCGGAATTATTCTGATGTCTGGTATTATAATCACACTTATAATAAACTTCATAATAAGTCACAATATTAATTGGGCTAAGTATAATTTAATTGCTTCATTAGTAGCTTTTTCTAATATTAGTTTCGTTGTGTTTTTTCGAAAAAAACCTTTCGTCTTGCTCATTAGTAGTTTGATCTCCTTAACGATTTTGTTTTTGATGATAGATTATTTTAATGGAGAAAGTTACTGGGGGATAAAACTCGGAATTCCTATTGTGACGTCCTTTTATATTTTATCACTTATTGTTTTAGTATTGATTCGTGTATCGAATCAAATTGGATTCAATATACTAGCTGTCATTTTTTTGGCCATAGCCATATTATTACTTAGCATTGAAATTTTTATATCTCTGTATTCTCATCAAATCATTAGACTTAACTGGAGTATTATTGCCGGGGTATCATTATTGCCCATTGCCGGTTTATTGTTTTTTGTGCATTATAAACTTAAAAAGGGAATAGAGTTAAAACGTTTTTTTCATATTTAAACACCAATAAATATCTCTGACCAAAGATTACGCTCCATAACATAATAAAGTAAAAAAGTCGCCATCCAACCGTGTGTAATACCAATTGCCCAAAGGTTACGCCATTTAAGAAAAACTGAAGCCAAAATCAACTCTAGGAAAAAGGTGTATAGCATCAAAAAAGTATTTGGATAATGAATGATACCAAACAAGATTGAGACTATAAAAACCAAAAGAATAGCGCTGACTTTACCTTTGAAAAATGCAATTAAATTCATCAATATAATCTCAAGCATGATAAATTGTTGTATGACTCCCCAAAATGGATATAAAAGTAAAACCAATAGAATATGCCAGGATACATTGAGCGTATTATTGGTGTATGCATAAAACACACAAGCCAAACCATTAAGTAGAATGATAGGTAATAATATTAGTAAAGACTGTTTAAAATCCTGCAGTTTAAATGTTTCGAACTCTTTATTCGTTCTTTTACGAAACAATATATATCCAATCCAAAAAAAAGAAATTCCGACTATAAATATAGTTCTAACATTCAGCCAATCTATCAGCAGATATTTTAAAATAGCAGTTAATAACAATACGATTAGTACAAAATTCTTTTGTGTCCAATTTTTCAAATTAACTTACTTTTCTAATCATTATAACTTATCGTTTTTCCCATAAAAATCTGCCTTATTAGGTCCTTTTTCCATTGTTAGAAAATCCCATACTTCATTTAATATTTGTCGTTCTTCTATTTTCGATAGTTTACTACCTTCAATATATTGTACTTCAGCTACATTCTGAAAAAATTTATCAAAATCAGTATAATAGCCTTCAACACGCAAAAAACGAACAAAAACTCTTGGAAAGCTTAACTTAATTACAAACTCGTATTCAGGGAAAAATAATTTATTCAATCCTAAATCACTAGTGTCCGGTAAAAATTTACCGGGCAGAACATTTTAAAGAACTGCCCGATATGTCTACTTTTAGTTTACCACAACAAAAAAGTAAGACATGGGTAAAAGTACAATTTTTAGCGGACAGCCTATATTTAATCAGCTGTTAACGTTCATTGACAAGAGTGAGATTAGAAAAATAGCGAAACAACACGGCAGCGAACGGTATGTAAAGAAGTTTACGACCTATAACCATTTGGTTGTGATGTTATTTGTTGCATTAGAAGGTTACTCCTCGATACGCGAGGTTATTCTTGGTTTACTTGCTAATGCGCATAAATTATCCCATTTAGGATTAAGTTATCTGGTAAAACGCAGTACTTTTTCAGAGGCTAATAAACGCCGAAGTAGCAAGGTCTTCGAAGATATTTACATGTCTGTCTACAGAAAATATGCTTCCAGTTTAGCGGACAGCCGGCTGCAAGAGAAAGAACTCAAGCGATTGTATATCATGGATTCGTCAACTATTTCCTTGTTCAAGGATATTTTGAAAGGAGTAGGACGCAATCCTAAAAATGGCAAAAAGAAAGGCGGCATCAAGGCTCATACACTGATAAAAGCAGACGAGAACGGACCTTGTTTAATCCGGTATAGCGAAGCTGCCAAACACGACCATCTGTTTTTAGCAGAGGCAATGCATTTGCCGTCCGGTTCAATCATAACCTTTGACAAAGGCTATGTTGATTATGCCCGCTATGAGGCGTTTAGCGATAAGTCAATTTGGTATGTTACCCGATTAAAAGACAACGCTCTTTATAAAGCCAGGCAAGAGTTTGATATACCAGATGATGCAGATTCCGGTGTACTAAAAGATGAAGAAATCGTGCTTCTTTATGGTAGTAACAAAACAAAGGAACATAAAGCAAGACGTATTGCATACTGGGATAATGAAAATGCGCGAGTGTTTGAGTTTATCACCAATAACATGGAACTTGCTGCAGAAACAATTGCATACATCTACAAGAAGCGCTGGCAAATAGAGCTGCTATTTAAGCAACTCAAACAAAATTTTCCATTAAAGTATTTTCTTGGCGATAATGAAAACGCAATTGAAATTCAGATATGGGCAGCAATGTTAGCAAACCTGCTTATTACCCTTGTAAAAAGTAAGTTGAAGCGTAATTGGGCATTCTCGAATATGGTTTCTATTATCAGGCAACAATTAATGAATTATATCAATATATATGCCTTCTTAGAAAATCCTGAAAAAAGCTGGCTGGTATTGATTAAAGAAGATAAAAACAAATATCAGAATTCGCTATTCCCAAAAATTTAGGGGGCTTACTTTTCGAAACTAAAAATGCCCGATTTGTATATCAGGCACTTATATTGATAAAATTAAAGCTATTCCGCTTTACCGGACAACAATGATCCTAAATAGTAATTCTTGTATTTATCTGGTATCATATCTTCTAAAATTATTAACCTTCATTTTTTAAATCTAACCTATAAGCTTTGATAGATTTGTTGAAAATTTATAGGGTTATCACCTTATCCTTAAACCATATAATAAACTTTAATTCAGCCCCTTAACTGCAACAACACTTTCAACCTATATTAAGCATAACACTCTGACTCTTGAAATTTAATTATCCCTAGTTTTTTATTAAACATTTTTTGAATACCTTCTTATTGCTTTTTCATTTTTTTTAATTAAGTATTCTTCTGTTCTTGGATTTGTATGTAGTTTCTATTGCGTCTATTTATAACTCCTTTCGTGATTGATAAAACCATAATTTACGGCAATTCTGTTCTAATTACAATTAAATTAGAGAACTTTATTGGATACATAACTAATTCATCAACAAACAAAAAATTAGGTAGTTAATTTTATTCATTTTTAAATAGTATTTCACCATAAAATCCCCAGGAGGTCTATTAGAATATATAAATAATTAATATCTTATTTAATTACTATTTGAGATAATCTTTGTTTGGATATTCATTTTTAGGTTCGGTTCCTTTTTGCTATTTTTGGAGGGAAATGAGTTCATTAAAACGCATTTAAAACGGGCATTTTTTACCCTATTTTGGTGGACTTACAGTGGACCTTAAAAATTGAATTCGTAAAATATTGAGGATAGGGTAATTAAAGCAAATTTTCAGTTCCCTCTCTCTCCGCTGATTAAAATGTCAATAGAAGACAGAAAAAAGACAAGTCCTACACTTTCAATAAGTTGTAGGACTTTTTTTATGCTTTTTTGTTTTGTATGTCTTTCTTAATATTCCTAAAAACGACATTAAATAGTAACTAAATCGTAACCTATTTTAAAAAGGTGAAAATAGGTTACGATTTGTCCAGAATTGGCATAGTTATGTCCGAAATTGTCCAGCTTACAAGTATTTCATTTAGAGAATAATAACATAGTTTTACAATTCGAAAAATGAAGCTTATGAGAAGTACTTTTAATGTTCTTTTTTTCATTAAAAAGAATGCAGAAAAAAAAGATGGAACAGCACCTATTGTGGCAAGAATCACAATCAATGGAAAGAAAACACATTTCAACACCAAACAATTTATCAAACCGAACGACTGGAGTGTTGAATTAAATAAGGCAAAAGGAAGAAATGCCGAAGCAAGAACTCTAAATGCCGTTTTAGATGAAATTAAAACATCCCTACGTAATGCTTATAACGACCTTACAAAAAAAGATATCCAGATAACCGCTGAAAAAGTTAAGAATACTTTCCTCGGTATCGGGTTGGAACAATATTTACTATTGGAACTATTTGAGGAAAGCAATAACCTCTTAAAAAAACATATTGGCGTAAACAAATCAAAAGCCACATACCAGAAAGCGGAAGTTTGTAAAAGACATCTTTCAAATTACCTAAAGACCGAATATAAAAGAAGCGACATTGATTTGAGAGAAATTAACCACTCTTTCATTGTTGGTTTTGAAACTTTCCTGAATGTACAATGCGGTTGCAACGCCAACACAACCGCTAAGTTTATTCAGAAATTCAAAAGCATAGTACTTATAGCTCAAAAGAATGGATGGATACAAAGCGACCCATTTGCCAATTACAGGATTTCTATTAAAAAGGTTGACAGAGGTTACCTAAACGATGACGAACTAAAACGAATCATGCAAAAAAGCTTTAATAGTGAACGATTAGAGCGGGTACGTGATATCTTTATTTTTTCCTGCTATACAGGACTGGCATATATCGACATTAAAAATCTAAGACAAGAACATATTTCCAAAGGTTTTGATGGTAATTTATGGATTAACACCAAACGCCAGAAGACTTCTATTAAAACAGTTGTGCCTTTACTAGATATATCTCAGTTAATCCTGGAAAAATACAAAGGTTTACCAAACGGTGTTCTTTTGCCAATTCCGACCAATCAAAAAACCAACCAGTATTTAAAGGAGATTGCAGATGTGTGTGGTATAACCAAAAATCTAACGTTTCACCTGGCACGCCATACTTTTGCAACCACTGTTACGCTTTCAAAGGGAGTTCCTATAGAATCCGTTAGTAAAATGCTCGGTCATACCAATATTAAAACAACACAGATTTACGCTCGTATTACAAATGAAAAGATAAGCTCAGATATGCACTTGTTATCACAAAAGTTAAAATGCTCCGAGATGAGTTTGGCTTAACAAGAAATCCTAGTCTATTCTTGATTAGATTTTGCAAAAACTTCTGGTTGAATTACTCAGCCGGAAGTTTATTTAATAACAGCGTAGGACTATTTGCTCACAAAAGGAGTACTTACGAAACAGTTTCGTATTCGAATTTACTGTAATTCGACAATCTTGAATCATTTACGCCATCAATCTGAATATAATAAATCGGCTTACCTAAATTCTCAAAATATTCTAGTTCCAAATCAACCCATTCGGATTTAACAGATTCTTTAGTACACAAAAACAAAAGGTTCCTTGATTGCTCTAATCTTTTTTTTAAGACAATTTTTGTATACTCACTAACTAATTCTCTCTTTAAGAAATCATTATCACTTGTCCAGTCGCAATATGCAGTATACCCTTTTTTATTTAAGAGTTTTATAGCTTCAATCACTTCACTTCTGTTTATGGAACTGTGAGAAATAAAAAAATCAAACTGCTTAATAGACTGCACACTATCCTTTTCTATCCTCTCTAATAAATCGCCAGGAGTCATATTAAACTCACTTTTCTCAATCATGTAACCTTTCTCTTTGCCCTTAAACCCCTTTCTTAATTTTACATATTTACCTAATGACTGTAAATGAAAAAATGCCATGTTCCTAATTTGGTCATTCCTTTCTGAATCATTCAGTTTATAGAAGAACTCAACAGTTTTTTCATTGTTATATTTTTTTAATTCATTGAATACTTCAATCTTACCATCTATACTAATACCTTTTTTATGATATGATGAAATAATGGCATCTGTATACAACGGTTCAATCTCCTGTATTAATTCAGTATTCTTCGATATTCTGTTATTTACTTTTTCAATAGCTGGCAATCGTTTTTTATCCAGCTCCACAATCTTTTTTTTCCTTATATCCTCACTAAAAATTTCTTTATGCTTTTTTCTCAAATCATAGCTAAGCCATAATTTTACTTGAGGTAATTGAGAAATAAAATCATCTGCTTTTAGAGGCTTATATCTTTTTCTTTTTCCGGTATTAACCAAAAAATCGTCTTTTGCCTTATATAAGTTGTACCTATCACATAATTCATTCCACAAGTAAGGATAATATTGTTTAAATCCCTCTATGATAGATTCCTTATTGTAATTGTATGGAAGTATTTCTTTTATAAAAGATAGTGGGCGTTTTAACCTTTTAATCAACCTTGCGGATTCTCCCATGAATTTTCTTTTTGTTTTACCTGCCATACTTTCATAATTAATTATAGACCTGAATTACTTGGGTATTGCTTTATTAATAGTAGAGCTATCCTTATTGGCAGGTTCAGTAAATATGTTGTTAATAATTTTTGGAGGCTCAGTCTTTAAGTTTAGTTTTATCTCGCTAGGGTTAATTTTGGCATTAACCTCTATAGGTTCAATTCTTTTAGTTAGGTACACATTTAAGAAGATGAAAATTACCACTGTAACAATAATCATTGAAAGATATAAGCCAAGGATTGTTTTTGATTTCAACACATTTACCCAGGAATTATCTTTCCACACCTTAAACTTTTTAAAGTTCATATTATAGTTAGGAACTGAATATGCATAATTACTATTGGAGCTACCGTTAAAATTCTTCTTTAATATCTTCGTATTGGGCAAAACAACCGGAGAATTGTTAGATACTGCATTATACAAATCGACAAAACATCTTTCATTTGACAAATAAAAGGCATCTAATCCCCAAAACATAACAATTGGAGCTAATGCAATCAATACAAACTTGGTTCTTTTAATGTTCCAGCCAAGGCATATAAAGCAGCAGTAATAGTGATTGTCCATCCCTTTATCATAAAGGAATTTGAATTATGTCTATTAATCACCCCTTGTATAAACTCTAAATGCTTCCTTTTATCTTCATCCATGACTAATCTTTAATTTTTGTTATAGGGAATGTAATTTCATATAATTTATCAAGAGCTTCTTCTTTTTTATACAATTTACAAAATGATTCCCATTCATTTAATGTATCCGCATCAATCGATTTTAAATGTCCGAAATCTAATTCATACGCAATTTCAAGTGCCTTTTCTAAATGGTCAATTTTACCACCTGATGAAAATTTTCTAGTTTCCAATATGTACTTAATTCTTTCAGGTCTTTTTTTTCTAACAACCTCAGCAAATGCAATCTCAGAATATATCCAAGGCGATCCAGTTTTCAGTACCGACTCAAATTTTTGCACAGAATTTTCTGTATCATAAAAAATTAAACACTCCGTTTTATCAATCATTGAAGATAGTGCAGTTGACAGCATCATATGAACGTGACTAGTTGAGAATAGTACTTTTTTATAATCGTAAATACGATTCTTTTCATCAAGCCAACTATAATTATTATCAAGAACTTGAATCAGGTCATTACCGTACCCCCATATGCAAGAATCAATAAAAGAGTCTAAATTGAATTTATATTTTAACCAACCAGCCAACGCTATAACTTCATCCTTATCATTGTGGGAATGAGATAAAAAAATATGGCTATCCACTTTAGGAAACCATGAGTCAATTATCTTGGTTCCATCAAGCTTTTTACTATCCAGAAAGAATGAGCTTAATGAATCATGTACGTCTTTCTCATAGCTGTGATATAAATCTAATCCTATGCCGTGAAATTTGTCAAAATCATTGCCAAAACCCAGCTTACTTAATTTGAATCCTTTAAACATATTTCCTAAAATTGGTTAAACATTCTCTATACTAAGCCAATCTTTTAACCTAATTAGAAAATATGCAGTTCCATTATCAGTTTCCATATTCATATGAACATAATAGCCCTTAGGTATCTGCCCCTTAACCTTGTGGTTGCCATTTTTCATTCGCAAAACGTAAATATTAATATTTTCATGTTTATCCGTATAAATATACTTACTTGTTCCATCTTGATACTGAATAGTGGGATATAATTCTAAATATTCATTTCCAGAATAATCTTTATAATCTTCTTTAATAGGTAATACAGCTAATGCGAAATCATCATGTTTTCTAACATCTCCAATACCTAACTCCCAGTTACACCATTTTGAAGAGATAGCTCCTTCTGTACCAATTAAAATAAATTTATCACATGATTTTATTTTATCTTTAATTCTTATAGCAGTTTTACCGCAAGTACTTTGAGGCATTCCTTCATCCATCCAATCAATATACACATCTGCACCACAATTCTTTATTAAACGAACTACTTTCTTTAATATTTCTGATTCGCTATGCTTATGTGATAAGAATATCACTTGCTTATCATTTTCGTGACATGCATTTATTGATTTCATTCCCTCTTTTCTATATGCTTTAGCTTCATTTAAATTTACATAGCCAGCACCGGGTATATTATTTATATGTTCTTTTGATATTATCATTTCTCAATTATTACATCTTATAGTTTATCTTTTTCTTATTATTGAAAATAAACCCATTAATGACATATTCCGTTTCACTAAGATGCCCAATACAATAAATAGCTCCATTTTTTGAATGGATAGGTTTGTTTTGTTCGCATTGTCCCAAGAAATAATTACACTTTCTACAATCTTCATTATAATTGGCATAAGGCTCACCTTCTTTGAAGCCTGAGTTCCAAGTTCTTTTTTCGATGGGGCAATTATCAATGTAATACAAGTCTTCAAATTTCCATGAGGTATCTAAAAGTTTTATTGGTAACGTTTTTGATTTTTCTTCAATCATCAATTGCTTAATCCTTTCCTTTTCCCAGTTGTATATCCAGTATTTATTATCTATTCCATTTATTAAGGCATTTTTGAAGTCTTTACTTTTCAGAAAGTAATTATTATCTCGAAATGAATTAGCAACAATCCTTCTTACATCTATTTCAAGTGTTGAAATGTTAAGCCTATTTATTTTTTGAAATTTCTCGTGGCCAATACCATGACTCACTTTTATTTCAACCAATAATTCCTTCCCTTTGCTTTCTATAATAACATCAGGAATAATATCATCAATTCTACATTCTAACTTTACATTATCAATAGGTATTGATGTCTCCCCATAAATTACAAGTTCTGGTTTGTAACTCCATAATACTTGAGAAAGCCTTAATGTTTTTGATTCCAGGAATATTTCTTTTGAAATTTTATGAATAATTGATTCCCCTTTCCAACCGCAGTCTTCAGAATTATAGTGTGCAAAATGATGTTGTTTTTCTTCTCCTTTTCTGGCAATCAATTGGCTTTTGCATGAGGGGCAAACACAATTACACTTAAGTCCACTTTCAACATCATCAATTGAAACAACTTGTTCGTTACTTAATCCGTAAGGTAATTTTATATTTGTCATATCTGGCTAATGACAATCCTTATGCCATTTTATCGAACATTTTATTATTGCAAAATCTTTTCTAAATATGGTATAACCAGATCATGCTGCATACCCTGTGTATGTTTGGCACAAACTCTTTCTTCGGGAAGTCCTTCAACAATAGTTTTCGTTTGATTATTGAGGTTGAACTTTATTGGAGCAGAAATATCTTTAAATCTGTTTTTCTTTCCTTGTAAGCTCATATTATAACCGCCCCACATAAACCAAACCCAAGGAAACTTTTTCCTTTCTGTGCTGCAAATTTTAGGATTTAAACTTGTTTCGTAATCTTTGATAGCTTCTTCCAAATCAGGGTTGCAGAGGTAAAATAAGTTTAAAACCTGTATGTATTTTCTACCAATGATATTCGGATTACCTTTTCTTATAAGGTTTCTAACAGTAGGTAGCAGTTTATCATTACTAAGGTCAATTTCGCTTAGCTTATCAAAGACATCATCCTTTGGAAGAGCACTCCCCGGATTCTTTCCTACGATGGAACCAATGCACTCATCTGTATCTAAAATTTCATCTATGCTATCAATATATATCCTGGTATCATATCTGTAAATATTGCCATTGTTTCGTTCGAATCTTGCCCAATAGCACCCCATAATAAAGTTTTTAAATAAAAAAATATTTCTCACCATTTTATACCATCATAATCAATATGGTCATCAAGAATATGCATTTCCTCTATTTCACATCCTAACCTCCTTGCATCACTTTCAAGGAAATTCTTATATGCTTTATATTCATCGGTAAAAAACACTCCCCGCATAAGTAATTCCGGTAGTTTACGAAAAGCCCTTTTCCCACCTCCAAGAGAAATGTAATCTACATTAATACTTCTCATATAGTGGTAGATGTATTCATTAGCACCATAAACTCCATCTTCAATAAAACCAATTAAATTTTTAGCTCCTATCTCATCATAACTTTTCATTGCATTCTCAAGCCAGTATTCAAGTTGTAAAAACATAGCAATATCCAATTTTGATGTACCTGAATAGCGCATGTTATATTTTAATGCCGATAATGAAAATAGAAAATGTACCCAAAAGATTTGAGCACCAAAATATCCTGAATCGTCAAACCCAAAGTGACCTACCTCCCTCTTTAGCCTACTTCCTTCATATGCTTTCCGTATTTCATATGAAAATCCACTAATTAATTTATCCCTATTTTCAAATCCTGGAATATTTAATTTGCTCTCTTCATTCCAAAATTTTGACATTGTACCATAAAGGTTGTTCAAATCTCCATACGTACCCCATAATTCTACTCCTAATCCTTTAGGAGTTGGTATTATATAAATCATATATTATCAATAATATTAATGCTTCTCCTTAAACCAAACCATTTCAATTTATATACCCTTCAATTAAAAAGCCGTTATTGTACCAACAAAATAAACAATATTTATCTAAGAATATGCATATGGGGCGTTGTGAAACAATCAAAAATCTGACGTTTCATATGGCTCGCCATACATTTGCTACAACAGTTACCTTATCAAAAGGAGTTTCAATAGAATCCGTTAGCAAAATGCTTGGCCATACCAATATTAAAACTACACAGATATATGCTCGTATTACAAATGAAAAGATCAGCTCAGATATGCATATTTTAGCTGAAAAATTAAAGGTTTCTGAAATGAGTTTGGCTTGACAATAGAATCTACCACTCCTAAAACAATAAAAACTCCCGACAGAATCAAGAGGCCACTGAAAAAGTCTCTTAGGAAATAAAAGAGGGTGTCCAAAAATGGATTCCCTCTTTTTTTTGCTATAAAACATTGATAATCAATAAAATAATGCTTGTTTTAATTTTGTTATTACATTGATTATTAGTATATTAAGGTATGAAAAACATAACCTTTAAAGACTACAACCAAGGCCAGGCTGAACTTTTTCCTTCTCGTTTAGATGACTTTATACCAGATGAGCATCCTGTTCGCATGGTTAACAAAATAGTCGATCAATTAGATATTTCCTTTATTACCTCAGGCTATAAAGAAGGTGGATGTCGTGGATATCATCCTAGAATGATGATTAAAATATTATTTTACAGCTATTTAAGTAATATCTATTCCTGCAGAAAGATGGAGACTGCACTAAAAGAAAGCATTCATTATATGTGGCTTTCCGGGAAGCAGTTCCCTAAGCATAGTTGTATCAACGATTTCCGAAGCAAGCGATTAAAGAACCATATCAATAATTTATTTACACAGGTTGTAATAATGCTGGTAGATTTAGGATATGTAAGTTTAGATGTTCAATATATAGATGGCACTAAAATTGAAAGTTGTGCCAACCGGTATACGTTTGTGTGGCGCAAATCTGTAGAACGCTATAAAGCAAATCTTGAAACAAAAATAACAAATATACTTTCTCAGATAGAGGAAGGTATTCAGGAGGACAATAAACCAAATGAAGAATCCATAAAAGTTGTAGATTCAAAGGTTTTACAAGAAAAGATAGATGCATTAAATAAGCAAAACAAGTCAGCAGAAAAGTCAACTAAAAAGTTAATTAAAGAATTAGAAAACAAGCATCTTCCAAAACTTCAGGAGTACGAGGATAAACTTAAGGATATAGGACCAAACAGGAATTCCACTTCAAAAACAGATAAGGAAGCAACATTTATGCGGATGAAAGAAGATCATATGAAAAACGGTCAACTAAAACCTGCATACAATATACAGATTAGTACAGAACATCAATTTATAACCAATTTTGCACCCTATCAAAACCCAACAGACACGAGGACATTTATTAGTTTTCTTAATAGTTTTGAAGCTAAATATAACAAGCAATCAAAAGAAATTGTAGCAGACTCTGGTTATGGAAGTGAAGAAAATTATGATTTCCTAGAAAATGAGTCAATCGATGGATATGTGAAATTTAACTATTTCCATAAAGAACAGAAGAAAGCCTTTAAGACAGATCCTCATAAGGTTGAGAACTTACACTATAATCAAGACGAAGATTATTTTGTTTGCCCATCCGGTCAACACATGAAACTAGTTGCAGAATATGAAAAAACTAATGCATCAGGTTATGTAAGTCAGATAAAAAAATACAGCGCGAAAAACTGTTCAAAATGCAGTATGAGAACACGTTGTTTTAAAGGGCAAGGAAATCGATCAATTGAAATCAATCATAATCTCAGAAAACACAAGCAAAAAGCCAGAGAAATGCTGACCAGTGAAAAAGGTCTAAAACACCGAAGTAACAGACCAATAGAACCAGAAGCTGTATTTGGCCAAATTAAAAATAACAAAGGTTTTAAAAGATTTCTACTTAAAGGTTTAGATGGCGTAAACCTGGAATTTGGTTTGATTGCAATTGCTTTAAATATTAGCAAATTAACTAAGAGACATACTAATAACCTTAAAAACGCCTATATTTTAATATACAAGCTCGTAATTAAGCGTTTTTGCTGCTCATATATTTTCTTTTGTAAAAAAAATACTGTTGATTTATTTATTAACGGATAATGCTAGATATAAAAACAAAAATAAAAAAAAGAGGATGTCGTTTTTGGACACCCTCTTTCTTTGCATTAGTATTTTAAGAACAACTCAATGTTAGCGCAACAGCAAAAACTCATCTTTAGTTCTTACTCCGAACTTTACGATCTGATAATCTCCAAAGACAATATACTTCGGCGGATAAATGATTTAATTGATTTTAGTTTCGTTTATAATGAACTATCATCAAAATATTGTCATGATAATGGTCGAACAGCAGAAAGTCCAATAAGGTTATTCAAATACTTATTACTTAAAGTTATTTATAATATTTCCGATGTAGATGTAGTAGATCGTTCTCGGGTTGACATGTCTTTCAAGTATTTCTTAGGAATGTCACCTGAGGAAGATGTTATCAACCCCAGTACTTTAACTAAGTTCCGACGCATAAGACTGACAGATACCGATTTATTAAATCTATTAATCGGCAAGACTGTTACTATCGCCATAAAGAAAGGGATTATTAAATCAAAGTCTATTATTGTTGATGCTACTCATACCAAAAGCAGATCCAATCCCCTATCTCCATTAGACGTATTGAAAGAAAGAGCCAAGCTGCTTCGAAAAATGGTTTATAGTGTTGATGAGGATATAAAGGAACAATTGCCTCAAAAGAACAAGGTTGATGATTTGGATCAGGAGTTAAGTTATTGTTCTGATTTAATTGATTTTATCACTAAAAATGAAATCATATCTAACTACCCGAAGGTAAAAGAGAAATTAAACCTGCTTAAAGAAACCATAGAGGACACTCAGAGTAAGTATACTTTGTCGAAAGATGAAGATGCGCGTACTGGACACAAATCAACCGATTCATCCTTCTTTGGCTATAAGAGTCATATTGGCATGACAGAAGAAAGGATAATAACAGCAGCAGTAGTCACTTCAGGAGAAAAGGGTGATGGCCCGCAGTTAACCGAAATCATAGAACAAAGCATCTTGAACGGAATGGATGAAATAGATACTGTCATTGGAGATTCTGCCTATTCCGGTAAAAACAATTTAATTTATGGAAATGAAAAGCAGATACGGATCGTATCAAAATTAAACCCCGCAATAACACAAGGTTTTAGAAAAGAGGAAGACAAATTTGAGTTTAATAAAGATGCGGCGATGTTTGTTTGTCCTGCAGGCCACATGGCCATTCGAAGAGCAAAGCAGGGAGCGAAAGACAAAAATAAGAATCAAGTAATAGTCTATTATTTTGATGTTGAAAAGTGTAAAGTATGTGCACAAAGAGAAGGATGTTACAAGGAAGAAGCAAAAAGTAAATCCTACTCTGTAACGATCAATTGTAAGGAGCATGAAGAACAAATTGAGTTTCAAAAATCCGAGTACTTTAAAGATAAATCAAAGCATCGATATAAGATTGAAGCGAAAAATGCGGAATTAAAAAATGTTCATGGCTTCGATCGAGCCATTTCATATGGGTTAGACTGTATGCAAATGCAAACGGCACTAACAATCTTTGCTGTCAACCTAAAAAGAATACTGAAACTGATGTAGGTAAAATACACACCTACTGTTTTTTAGCATAAACAACCTAAATCCTTCGCTATTTTCAGCCTTTTTAAGACAATTCAAAACAATTATCGTCAAAAAAATAAAGGATGTAATACGTAAGCATTAAGCCTAATATTACATCCTTATATTTTTAAACTATCCTAAAAACAGGAAGTTTTTCAGTGGCCTCCAGAATCAATCGGGAGTTTTCATTTCATTATGTTTTTTTCGATTTAGGCAGGACTAGTAAACATAGCCATGCTTTATTCTAGCGTATTAGTGGGTTGTAATTTATTGGTAATCTATGCTTATTGGAATTACATTCTGCTGTCTTATTGATTTTCCGTTCAGATAGACAGGTTTCCAATTCGGCATTTCATTAATAATCTCAAGTGCTTTCTTGTCAGTCTTTTCTCCAATCCCTTTTTTAATTATTGGATTAATCGCTTTTCCAGTCGTGTCAATTTCAAGGATAATATACAATAAAGTAACTGAAAAGCATTTTGAACCAGACATTCAATACATAGCAATTTCCATCAGTCCGTTTTCTAAAAACTCATCTGATAAGCACAGGAGAAAGATTTATTACAGACTGAAAGAGTTATTACTCAAAAAAGGTATTTCCTCTCAGGTTTTAGATGCTGAAAAAGTAATGACCAACGACAAATATTACTTTAGCTTACCCAACATTACCATAGCTATTTTAGCCAAATTAAACGGTATTCCTTGGCGTTTAGATAACACCATAAAGAAAGAATTGGTAATTGGTGTAGGAGCGTTTAAAAACCCTGATTTCGATATTAAGTACATAGGAAGTGCATTCAGTTTTTCTAACAATGGAAGATTTAACCGTTTTGAATGTTTTCAACAAGACCAAACAAAAGAATTGGCGGGTTCTATCATAAGAGCCGTTAAAGAGTATGCAGCACTAAATCCTGAAATAAAACGCTTGGTAATTCATTTCTACAAGACAATGGGTAGAGCAGAATTAGAACCTATTGAAAATGGTTTGAAGCGTTTAGGATTAAGTATTCCGGTATTCATTGTATCTATTAATAAAACTAAAACCTCTGATATTGTTGCGTTCGATTTAAACTGGAAGGATTTAATGCCATTAAGCGGAACGTACATCAATATTGGTTACAACAAGTTTCTATTGTTCAACAATACAAGGTACAGTAATAACGGTTTCAATTTTCACGATGGATACCCATTCCCGATAAAACTAAAAATCTACTGCACTCAAAAAGAATTGGTTGATGATTTTAAAACAGTAAGAGAACTCATAGACCAAGTATATCAATTCAGTAGAATGTATTGGAAATCGGTACGTCAACAGAATTACCAGTTACCATTAAATACCCTGAAATGGTTGCAGAAATGCTACTACACTTTGACGGTAACGAAATACCCGAATTTGGAAAAGATAACCTTTGGTTTTTGTAAGTTCTTTTATAGAAAAATAGCTTATTTACAATTTCATTTTGGCTTTACTCTTTATCAGTAATGGAACACCTTTTTGACTGAAATTTAATTCAGAAATTATTGTAGCAATTAATATTAATGTGCCACCAAATAAAAGTCTCCAGGATAAACTTTCATTTAATATCATATATGAAGCTAAAGCAGCAAAAACAGGTTCAAACAAATAGATAATTCCAACTTTTTCAGCACTTATGAATTGTTGTGATATATTTGATACGGTATACATATAAGCAGTAGGTAGCAAAGCACAAAAAGCTATTCCCATCCAAAACGTTTGGTTTTGAGGCATCCAGTTAGCATTTGTATCAAATAATGATAGAATAAATGTAATTAGCGTACAAACCATAAACATAGGACTGATTGTAGGTAAAACATTCTCCTTTTTACTGTAACGCTCTATTTTTATTAAATATACAGAGAAGCCCAAAGCTCCTATCATAGTATAAATGTCTCCGATATTCACTGATAGTCTTTCCGTAATTGATATAATTCCTAATCCAATCAAGGCCAAAAAAGCAGCCACCCAAATTCTAAATGCTATATTCTGTTTGTAAAAAACCGTCTTTAGCAATGGTATTATTACTACACACATTCCTGCAATAAAAGCACATTGATTTGCATCACCGTGTTTTACACCTAATGTTTGAAAAAATATTCCAAAAACTAAGGGTAACGCAAAAGAGATACTGGTTTTAAATACCCTTAAATTTACTCTTTTTAGGTGTTTTCTAAAAATTAAACTTAGTAGTATAGTTGCAATTAAAAACCTGTAAAACAGAAAGGTCGTTTGTGAATAGTTTCCCATACTCAGCTTTGTTACAGGAAAGGATACACCCCAGAAAACTGTTCCTATAATAAGTAAAATTAAAAATAATCGCTTCTTATCAACTGAATGACACATAGTTAGGAATGTATTTATTCTTTTTGTAAGTCAATTTTCATATACTCTGATAACTTTTGAGCAGCTGTATCTTCACTTTTGCTTAAATGTTCCATGATATTAATTTGCTCTATGTTACTTTTATTTTGACTCAATTTCTTTTTTCCTAATATTTGTTCAATCTCAATTTCAAAAGCAACAATACCATTCATCATTCTTTTCTTATATGAGTCGCTAAGACTATCCCATTGTTCTGAGTACTCCTCTTCATAAAAAACAATCATCTCTTTTAAAATACTTTCTTTCAATTCTATTGAATCAATTATTTTACCTGTTCCATATACTTGAACAGTTATGTAATCCCAGGTAGGAACGTTATTTTTACTTGTATAAAGTTTAGGTGAAATATAAGCATGAGGTTCCGTAAAAATTACTAAACATGGGCTGCTTTCAATATAATTATAGTGTTCGTTCCCTTTTCCAAAATGTGAACTAATAATTAATTTTTCATCCTTCTCTTTAATCACAAATGGTAGTTGTGTGGCAATGGGTTTTCCTTCCTTAATATTAATAAGCGTGCAAAACTAAATTGCTTTATAAAAGCTAAAACATCTTCTTTAGCATCGAATTTGAAATGATTTGGTATATCCATTTTAAAGTAAATTTTTGATATTATTTTTTTTAATTAATCATCTTTTATTGGAAACTGAGATTTTTCTTCATCATAATGTCTGTCTGTTCATCATTCCCTAATTTAAAAATGTGCTTATCGAATTCTTCAAAACCATTTTTCTTATAAAAGTTTATTGCCCTTAGATTTTCTTCCCATACGCCAAGCCATAGATAAGGAGCATTAATACTGAGTGCAATTTCTAATGCTTTATCATAAAGCAATTGTCCAACTTTCTTACCGTGATACTCTTTTGCTACATATATTCTTTCTACTTCTAAAGCATTTTCATTTTGTGCTTCGGTTTGTGCTTTGCCTGTATTGGTTTTTAAATACCCAATTACAGTTTCATTGTCAAACGCAACATAAAATAGTGAGTCTTTTTCATTCAATTCATTTGTAAGTTTTTCAGTTGAAAACCCTTCATCCAAATATTTTTTCATATCATCTTCTGTATTTCCAGTTATGAAAGTTTCGTAAAAGGTTTTTCTCCCTATAAACTGTAAAATTTCAATATCATTTAGCGTTGCTTTTTTTAATGTGATTGTATTCATTTTTAAATTATTTTAATAAAGTTATTTTCGTTTTTTATTTAATGTGAAACTACTTTTAACCCTACAATCGAAGCGATTAAAGTGCTTATAAAAAATAGTCTCCAAAATGTAGCAGGTTCTTTAAATACAAAAATCCCCACTATTACAGTGCCCACCGCCCCTATACCTGTCCATACCGCATATGAAGTTCCAAGTGGTAAAGTTTGCGTAGCTTTTATTAATAAACTCATACTTATGATTAGTGTAACTACAAATCCAACATACCATAAATACATTTCATATGTCGCACTTTCTTTTGCCTTTCCTAAACAATAAGCAAATGCAACTTCAAACAGACCTCCTATAATTAAGATTATCCAATTCATATTTTTAATTAATTTAACGGTAAAGTAAACCTCACTTTTTCCTTTCCAATGCCACCAATTCGCTTATAAAATTTAATAGCTCTTTCATTAAATTCTGGTGTTTGCCATTGCATATTGATGCAATTATGCTCTTTCCCGATTTCCTGAATTTTATCCATTAAGACATTACCTATTCCAAAACTTCTATAGTTCTCCTCTATATACAAACAATCCAAGTAAATAAACCTTTGGGCGTCCCAGGTTGAGAAATCAAAGGTGTATGTAGTATATCCAATAACTTCACCTTGTACTTCCACAACCAAACAATTCAATAGTTTTTCTTCTGAAAATATAGCTTTTAATAATTTTTCTTTCTTATTATCAGGTAGATATGCACTCTTCTCAAATTCTGCGTGTTGTCGGCATAAATCTAATAACTTGTCAATATCTTTTTCTTCACATTTTCTAATACTATAGTTCATTATTCAATGTTTAATTTTATTAAGTCACAAAATTATCGCTAAATTGGATTACCTTTGTAGTCCATTTATTAAAAAACGAATAGTCCAATGTCGCAAACTCTCTTTACTGCAATTACTTTGATACATTCAACAGAACGTCCTGTTTATTTACAGTTAGCAGACGAAATGTTAGATTTAATAAGAAGTGGTAAGTTAAAATCAGGTCAAAAATTACCCAGTTCACGTAAAATAGCTGAAACGTTAAATGTTAATCGGGTAACTGTTACCAAAGCATTAGAAGAATTGCAGTTACAAGGTTGGCTTGAAAGTTATGTGGGTAAGGGTACGTTCGTTTCCTTCCATATTCCAGAGTTGTCTCCAACCAATTTAAAAACTCAAAATAACAAACAACCTCTCAAACAATCAGGTTTCGAAATTCGGTCAAATAATTACCTAAATAACCCTTATTTCATTTCAAGTGTACCCTTGCATTTAGATGATGGTTATCCAGACCCTAAATTAGCCCCATTAAAGGAATTATATAGGGCTTATAGGTCTCAGCTCATAAGAGAAAGTTCATTATACTCAAAATTTGGAGCATATAGTCAACCAGCCGGCTCAATATATTATAAAGAAGCACTTTCTAAATATTTAAACAATACCAGAGGTTTAAAAACAACTCCAGACAATATATTATCAGTTAGAGGTACTTTAATGGGGATAAATCTCGTATGCAATGCTTTAATACAACCAGGGGATGTAATTGTTTCTGGAGTCCCCGGATGGCAAAGAGCGGAACATAATTTTTTACACTCTAAGGCAAAACATATAGGGATTTCTGTAGATGAATTTGGCATTGTTGTGGATGAGCTTAGAGCCATATGTAATAAAACTAAGGTACGTATGGTTTATGTTACCCCTCACCACCATTATCCTACAACTGTTTCTCTTAGGATTGATAGACGCATAGAACTTCTTAATCTTGCTAACGAATTTGGCTTCATTATTTTTGAAGATGACTATGACTTTGCTTTTCATTATAACAATAGTCCACTTTTACCCCTTGCAAGTGCTGATGAAAATGGTATGGTTATCTATTGTGGTTCCTTTAGCAAAAGTTTTTCTCCTGCATTTCGTATGGGTTATATTGTAGCTTCTGAGAATGTGATTAAACATCTTGCAAATATTAGAATGCTTTTAGATAGACAAGGAGACCATATTTTAGATAATGCAATGGCAGAACTATTGAATGAAGGTACAATATCGAGATACTTACGGAAAACATTATCGATTTACAAAAAAAGAAGAGATTTCTTTTGCGAACTTCTGGAGTCAGAATTAAAACCACATATTAAATTTAAAATTCCAGATGGAGGTATGACAGTATGGACAGAATTTGATAAGTCAGTTAACCTTCCAGTACTATCTAAAAAAGCCTATCAAAAAGGCTTATACATTTCTGATGGAATATTACATAATAGCTCTACATACAATAAAAATGCAATCAGATTAGGTTTTGCCTCATCAACAGAAAGTGAGCTTTCAAAAAGTGTTGAAATAATGCAAAACTTGATAGGGCAATAGTAACCCCACCGCACAGCCATTTGCTTCCAATAGGTTCTTTTCGTTCGCTCGTACCTCACTTACTACAATCACCCACTTCCTGCAACGCTCAGCAAGAGAAGTCCTTCATTCCTTTCCGTTGCACTGTAATCCATTCAGTCCTGCACTTGCTTTTTCCCACGCACATCCAAACGCAGGTAAAGCGGTGTTCCGCCTTCGGTCGTCAGCAAATAAAATGGTTCTGTCGCATTAATAATATTGTATCTTAAAGATTACTATTTTTGAATATGATACAAGCACAAGTTGGATGGTTTAAGGGATTTAGATTTCCCAAAGAAGTAATTCTTCAAACTGTTTTTTATAAACTCAGATTTAGTTTGAGTTATCGTGATGTCGAAGAACTACTCTTCCTTCGCGGGGTTTTCATTGATCATTCGACTATTCAACGTTGGGTTAATCATTTTTCACCATTATTGAATACAGAATTGAACAAACGAAAAAAGCGTGTAGGGCTTAGTTGGTACATGGATGAGACTTATATAAAGGTTAATGGCAAGTGGGTGTATTTCTATAGAGCAGTTGATAAGCAAGGCCAGACAGTAGATTTCTATCTCTCCGAGAATCGAGATAAGAAAGCCGCATTGACCTTCTTTTATAAAGCATTTGCCAATAATGGAATTCCGGCAAAAGTAACTATAGACAAGAGTGGAGCAAATATAGCTGCTTTAGATCAGATCAATGAAGATTATACTAACAATGAAGAAATAACAAGAATTGAAAAACGGTGTCATAAATACCTTAATAATCGAATAGAACAGGATCATCGGTTCATCAAAAGAAGGATAAATCCCATGCTTGGCTTCAAAAGTTTTTCTTCGGCGAAAAACACTTTGACCGGACTTGAATTAATACGAATGATTCAGAAACAACAAGTTGTTCATGGGTATGGTCTGTCTAATTGGCAAATTTTTAGAAGTTTGGCAGCATAAAAGCTAGTATTTGCGATAGAAAAAACATCTAACTTATTAATGCGACAGAACCTATTTATCAATACCAACTAAACATTTTAGAAATATAGGCCACTATAATAAATTGTACATCCCACCATAACCAGTAACATAAAAAATTAAAAATGGATGATGAATAAAAGTAATATTTATCCCCTTAATGCTTAATAAATGACACAAGAATATATCAACCAGAATAAAACCAATACCTTGCAAAAAGGTAATACTGTAGTTATGCACACTTGCTATGAAGCAACATTAGAACAATACAAAGGCAAACTATGGAAATGCTTAACTGATAGCTACCTTGATAAAGGTGGGCAAGAATGTGTACATTTATTAGGCTATAGTGGAGCATTCTTTTGTGAGTATCTTCATTTAGTTATCCCCGAAAAATAGTTCCACAAACCGCAGATTAGAAATTAATAATTAACCAGGAACCAGACCAAAAAAAAAAGCATGAGCGAGGAAAAACTAAATAGAAAAAACCATTATCAGAAAGTAATAATTGGTAAGAAGAGAAGAAAAAGAATAAATGAGGATAAATCCGGAACCAAAGGATTAGGTATACTAAAATCTAAAATTAAGAAATAACGATTTCGTTATTTAATGTAATTAAAAATGTGCACACTTACTTACATTATAAATAGTCTCAGCAAAGGAGTATTTCATAAGTTCTTTACTGCAAAATATTGAAAATAAAATACACATAATGTAATTATATTACATTATGTGTATTTTTATTATTATCTTTGTACATATCAGTTAATTAATAAGTATGAGAGTAATATCATTTGCCAAAATTAAAGCCTATTTTACCAAACATGCCAATGCTAGGGTTAGTTTACAGGAGTGGAATCAAAAAACAAAAAAGGCAGATTGGGAAGATTTTACAGATATAAAAAAAACATTTAATTCTGTTGACAATGTTGGAAATGATAGGTATGTATTTAATATAGGAGGCAATAATTATAGATTAGTTGCTCTAATTATATTTAAAATGAAAAAAGTGTTTGTGCGATGGATAGGAACTCATGCTGAATATGATAAATTAAAAGATATTGATAAACTATAAATATTGAGGTATGGAAAATATTATAACACGTGAAGAATATGTGAAAGCTCAAATTAGGTTAGAAGAAATTATAAAACTTGATTTAGTTAGTAATGATACTCCTGAAGATGATCCTTTGCTTCAAGAATTAGATAAAGTTTCTGATATTATTGAAGCTTATGAGGAAGAACATTACCCAATAGGCTTACCTAGTTTGATTGAAGTAATTGAATTGAGAATGTTTGAAATGAAGCTTAAACAAAAGGATTTGGCAACTCTTTTAGGCACTTCTGCAACAAGAATAAGTGAATATCTTTCAGGTAAAAGAGAAATAACATTAAACATTGCAAAAGCATTACGTAGTAAATTAAATATTGATAGTGATATTATATTACAATAGGCCTATCAAGCAAATGTGCAGACTTACTTACATTATAAAATGGAAAGACCTAGTGACGAAATAATAAGTAAAGCTGCCTATGGGGATGGAGCAGCACTATCCAAAATACAAGAGTATTTGAAAGAATATTCGTCTAAGTTATCTCCTGTTCAAAAAGGGCATTTGGATATTGAAAAAAATAGTATAGTTCTTAAAGGTATGGATTATCGTATGAAAAAAGAGCAGATGGAAGCCTGGGGAACACTCATTGATGAAATGGTAAGACAAATCAAAAGTGCAGAAATAACTAACCTGAATTAGTCTCACAAAACGCATATATAATGAATAAATTACAAGATTTACTCAATATAATTGAATTTACAGATGTTGTAGATTTTAATTTAGATAGGGAGTATAAAATACATGCTGACTTTATGCTTGATACATACCAGAAGCATACAAAAGAGTCTCATACTTACATTGATTATTATTTATACCGAAGAAGACGTAAAGATGAATACTGGACAAGTTTAGACATTAAATTTAGAAAAGATAAGGTTAAAATTATATTAGAAAACCTAGATGCTTTTATTGATAGAAATATTTCATTAAAGGAACTCTTTGATAAAAGTGAAAATGGAAAAGTTTTTTACAATTGGGAAATTCAGGAAAAGATAAGGGTTGATTTTATTAATATCGAATCAGATCTCTTTCTCTATATTACAAAATTTGATTAGTTTTTGACTCACAAAACGCATATTAGAAATTAATATTTAACCAGGAACCAAACCACAATAAAGAACATGTCAGAAGAAAAGCAATATAGAAAAAGCCAATATCAAAAAGTTATAATTGGAAAGAAGAGAAGAAAAAGAATTAATGAGGAAAAATCCGGAAATAAAGGATTTGGAATATTTAATCCCAAGGTAAAGAAATAACGATTTCGTTAATTAATGTAATTAAAAATGTGCACACTTACTTACATTATAAATAGTCTCACAAAAGGAGTATTTCATAAGTTCTTTACTGCAAAATATTGAAAATAAAATACACATAATGTAATTATATTACATTATGTGTATTTTTATTATTATCTTTGTACATATCAGTTAATTAATAAGTATGAGAGTAATATCATTTGCCAAAATTAAAGCCTATTTTACCAAACATGCCAATGCTAGGGTTAGTTTACAGGAGTGGAATCAAAAAACAAAAAAGGCAGATTGGGAAGATTTTACAGATATAAAAAACATCTAACTTATTAATGCGACAGAACCAAAAAAAGACTGTCCTTATAATTACAAAGACAGCCTTTCTCATTCAGTTACATTTCAATATTTAACTTTATTTGATAGGTTTTATCCAAAAACCATACGAATATTCTTTCTTAGTTAATCTGTATTGATCATGAGTCCAGGCACCCCAACTATCATCTCCACCAACACCCATTTGTCCAAGATCTATATTTACCGAAGTAAGATCACGAACAGGAAAGTCACAGGTATGACGATTCACAACCGGTTTACCATCAACCTGACGACCATCTGTTCTTTCAGGAGATTCGAAATCTTCCTTTATCTGATGATGAGCAGAAACTTCTATGAGCTGTTTGCCTTTAAACATTAATCCTAATCCATCTTGATTACAAATCTTCATCCATCGAACATCTGTTTTGTTGCCATTTTCCTGCGGACGAATGTAAGCCCAGTATTGATCTGCTACACTTCCCGAATAAACATCAACAAATGCAAATGTTTTACGATCGATATAAGATTCTTCAGGACCTCTACCTAACCACTCCATTTGATCAAATTCTTTTGGCATCACAAGATTCATTCCCATACGAGGAATTTCAGGCAAATCTTTTTTAACCATTTTAAAAGAATTATCCACCTCAATGGCTCCATTGGCAAATATTCCATAGTTAGTTTTGTAGGTAGCAATAACCTCTTTTGCCTCATTGTAAAGACTATACACGTATTTAATAATTACATGAGAAGAATTAACTTTATTAACTTTTTCTGAAACTAAGATTCTGTTTTGACCAGCCTTACGCCATACTTTAGCACGCTTATCTAGTCTATTACCAAAGTCGTTATCAATAGGAGCACGCCAAAAGTTTGGTAACAATCCTTCCTGAATCATTTCTTTACCTTCAACTTTGTATGATTTCAATAATCCTTTGGCCTTGTCGAAAGTAATCTGAAATGACGTACCTGAAATTACTGTTTCAGCATCACCTTCAGTAAACTTTAATTCACCTTCTTCGTTACTTTTGCATGCCTCCTTTTTATATACAGGCAATTCAAATTGTTCTTTTGCTAAAATAGTACCTGTAGCAACACTCCAATTATTATCTTTTACCTTGGCATAAATATTTAAAAAGTATTCTGTATTAGGTTTTGGCTCAAATGCAACATCTAATTTTACTTTCTTTTCTTTACCTGGCAATAGATTTAATGCATCAATAGTACCTGATTTAACAACTTCGCCATTACCTTTAACCTCATAACTGAAGTCGAACATATTAGTATTGACAAAAGCATAAGTATTTTTAATAGACACAACACCATTATTAAGATCTACAGCTTTAAATTTAATATACTGATAAACCTTTTTAACTTCAAGCAAGTGAGGTTTAACTCCCCTATCCGGGTCCACCAATCCGTTCAAACAGAAATTTCCATCACTTGGTACTGTATCAGGACCAAAGTCACCACCATAAGCCCAGAATTTTTCTCCTTTATCATTCGTGGTTAATAATCCCTGATCAACCCAGTCCCAGATAAATCCACCTTGCATTTGAGGTTCTGCCTCAATAAGATCCCAGTAATCTTTTAAATTACCAACACTATTACCCATTGCATGAGCATATTCACACTGAATCAATGGTTTTTCGCCACCTTCTTTTATATACTTTATCATGTCTGGAATTCTCATATACATAGGACACATAATATCAGTATTTCTTCCACCATGAGCCTGTTCATATTGAACCGGACGACTCTGATCCACACTTTTTAAGTAATCAAATGTGGCATCAAAGTTAACACCATTACCAGCTTCGTTTCCTAAAGACCAGATAACAACAGATGGCTGATTTTTATCTCTTTCGAACATGTTTTTTGTACGATAAAGATGTGCCGCTTTCCATGTGGCATCTTTAGCTAAAGATTCGTCATCATACCCCATACCATGAGATTCGATATTTGTTTCGTCAACAAGGTAAAGCCCGTATTGGTTACAAAGCTCATACCAACGCTCTTGCTGAGGATAATGAGATGTACGAACAGCATTAATATTATGACTCTTCATTACAGCTATATCCTTTAACATAGTGGCCTCGTCAATCACGTGACCATTAGTTTCATGGTGTTCGTGTAGGTTAACCCCTTTGATATACACATACTTTCCATTTACCAAAAGTTGTTTGTCTTTTATTTCTACACGACGAAAACCTACATCCTGACGTACAACCTCTATTACCTTATCGTTTACATCTTTTAATGTGATTTCTAAATTGTATAAATTAGGAATTTCGGCTGACCATTGAAGAACCTCGGGCAATTCAAAAGAAAAATTTACATAATTGGTATTAGCTGTTTCGCTAAAAGATTTTATTTCCTTTCCAGCATGGTTCAGAACTGCCTCTACTTTAGCGGTTTTTTCTTTAGTAATTTGTGTTAATTCAACGGACAAATCAAATGTTCCTGTGGTATAATCGTCTTTTAGTCCTGATTTAACACTAAAATCACGAATATGCAAAGGATTACGAGCCATTAAATATACATCACGAGTAATACCTGCCAAACGCCAAAAATCCTGATCTTCAAGATAACTAGCATCACTCCATTTAAATATTTCAACAGCCAGGGTATTTTCTCCTGGTTTAAGATATTTTGTTATATTAAACTCCGAAGGCGTTTTTGAATCTTCAAAATATCCAACCTGTTGTTCATTTACCCAAACATAAACTGCAGAACCAGCTGCACCGAAATGTAAAAATATTTCCTTTTGATCCCAATCTGAAGGAATCTTAAATGTACGCTTGTATGATCCTACCGGATTGTAAAAATCCTGCATTGTAGGAGGTGTTTTTTCATGAGGATATTTTACATTAGTATAAATCGGATATTCAAATCCTTCACATTCCCAATTAGATGGCACCTTAATGGTTTTCCAATCACGTGTATCAAAATCATCTTTAAAGAAATAATACGGTCTTTCCTCTGGTTTTGTTGACAGATGAAATAGCCATTCGCCATTAAGCGATTTTATTAATGAAGAGTTCCAAATATTATCACGGTCCACTTCCTGTTGACTGGCAAATGGAATAAACCATGCTCTTGGAGCTTCTTTATTAATTTCAAAAACTTCCTGATTTTCCCAATCAGCAGGAACTTTTTCTTCCCAGTCAACATCTTCGTAGCTCTTGTATTGGGTACAAGACGTTATTGACCCCAGGAGCATTGCTCCCATCAATATTTTTTTCGGATTGAGTTTCATTTGTTATTGTTTATGATTATAAATAATTATTAACTAAAATACAGCACTACAGGGTAAAGAAATCAACTTGTTGCCTTAACAATAGTGCATGTTCTTTTAATTCCTCGGAACTGGCTGATAATTCCTCTGACTGAGTAGCATTTACTTGTGAAAGATTATTAAGATTTTGCAAGGCATTAATAATCTGCTCTGATTTATAACGTTGCTCATTGCTAGCTAACGCTACTTCGTCAATTTTTTCATCAATTAATCTAAGACTCGGCAATACCTTATCAACCATTTCTCCACCTTCTCTTGAATATTCAACACCTTCCTTTGACAAGGTGATAATCTGATCTGATGCATATTTGCTGGTTTCAGCTAGCTCTTTAACCCGAGCAGCCACCACCCCGAAAGCCCTACCAGAAACACCTGCTACTGCCGCTTCAACTGCAGCATTTAAGGCCAATATGTTAGTTTGAATTGCAATACCTGTTACCGTTTCTGATTCTCGCTCAATTTGAATCGACTTCTCAATGATTAACTGATTGCTTTTAGCCACCTTTTCTACATATTGCATTGAGTTATTGGATAATTGTTTTGTTTTATTAGCATTTTCTGCATTATTATTAATATCCATTGCAATTTCATCCAATGTGGCACTTATTTCTTCAACAGAGGCAGCTTGTCCGTTTGCATTATTCGAAATTTGCTGAGCACTATTATACAAAACCTTACCTGTATCCTCAAGTATACTCGACATATTAAGTAAACTGTCTACATTCTTTCTCAAAGACTGTAACATCACAGCAAACTCCTCTTTTAACTGTCCAAATTCATCTTTTCGTATAATACCATTATTCAGCGTATCTAAAGTCAAGTCTCCTTTGGCTATTTGTCCTGCAATTGTAATCGCTTCTTTTAGTCCTCCATTTATGGATCTAATAATAAGGAATGCTATAACTGCAGCAAATAAAATTGAAAATATAATAGTGCTTACTATGATTATAATATTCTGTCTGAGTTCCTGACTTAAATAACTCTTAAATCGATCAGAAATTATATCCATACTTGAAATAGAATTAAACGATACATTCTCTATTTTCCAGTTTACCCAACCAGTATGCTCATGAACCTCTTTAAACTGGCTCATCGTATGACCAAAATCAGTTACAAGGCTATCTATTAAGACAGTACTTTTATTGTTCTGAGTAAGTTTAACAATCTGCTGATAGGAACTATCTAATGGAGCCATATTTTTATTAACTCCCTGATGTAAAAGATGCCGAGTTAACTCTTCATGAATCAGAGCAATGTATTCTTTAAATATTATTTTAGTTCCAATAGAAGCAGTGGATTTTTCAAAAGCCACTTCGATGTTTTCATCAAGATATAATCCCCTGTTAACAAGGCTATCATATTTAACTGATGACTTAAAATAGTCTTCTGAATACTCTGTTAAACTTACAATATCAACGTAGGCTGAGTCATACCTGTCTTTAAGTAATAGTGGAACAAAAGTTTCAAGTTCTTCTAAATCTTCAATTGCTTTTCCTGCCTTTTCTTTAATAATATCCGGGCGATAATCGTTACGGTCAAAGCGGTAGGCAATGTTATGCTCATTAACAACTCGCACATCAGAAATAACATTTTCAATATACCCTTGTATTACCGATCCCTCTTGTGTACTACGTATGGTTAACACACCAAACGTGCCTACAATAACTATCAACACAATAAGTATTAAAAAACTAACAATCAATCGCCTACTAACTTTTATATTATTTAAGTTAACCTTGAATAGTGGTATTAATGACTTAAGTGGTTTCATTACTACTAATGGTTTAAAAAAGGAAAGGCCACATAAATGCAACCTCTCCACGTAACTGTAATATTATTTTGTAGGAACAACCGGAATTATATTCCCTTCTTTATCAAACTGTAAACGATCAATGCATACTTCTCTGTGAAATCCTGCAGCATCACCCATTTTAATACCATCAGGATATTGAAAACGATGATAAACCATATACCACTCATCCTTACCCGGAACCTGGATAACAGAATTATGTCCTGTTGCATAAATTCCTTTAGCATCATCCCTTCTTAAAATTAAATTTTGATCCGGAATACGTATTGGTCCAACAGGTGACTCCGACACTCCATATCTCACCCTATAATTAGGACTTCTGGTATCATCCTCTGACCATAAAAAATAATAAAGTCCATTACGATAGAATATGTTTGCTCCTTCCCTGAAAGTTTCATCTGGTGTTATTACTTTTGTTGTATTAGATTTCAACGATACCATATCATCATTTAATTCTGCAACAGCCATGTAACCGTTTCCCCAGTATAAAAATGATTTCTTTGATACGGGATCTTCAAATACATCAGGATCAATTTCCTGTCCCCAATTTACACCTTCAGGATGTTGACTTACCAAAGGTTTTCCAGAATCTTTAAACGGTCCGGCAGGATTATTAGACACTGCCACTCCGATTTTTTGAGCTGCTGTGAAATAATAGTAATATTTATATTTTTTACCTGATTGTTTTTCAATGATACAGGGAGCCCATGCATTTCTATCAGCCCATTTTACATGTTTTTTTAGATCCAGAATTACTCCTTCATCTTTCCAACTGACCATATCCGGCGAAGAAAAGGTTTTAAAATAAGTTCCCGACCAACCATCAAAACCATCAGAAGTTGGATAGATATAGTACTTTTTAGTTTTGTTAGAATAAATAATATCCGGATCTGCGTAAAATCCCTTTAAAACAGGATTATTACTTAGCTGGATGTCAGCCTTAAAAGCCTGCCCCCATTTTTCCATCAAATTATCTAACTCCTTTTGTGTAATAGGAATCACAGTTCCATGTCGGGGGTGAAAATCCATTTCTACTTCTTCATCAACAATAGAGAAGTTTTCCAAATCAGTACTTTTCGTAAATTGATATTTGCCTGATGTATACACATCATACATTAATATATAAGCGTCTTCATTGATCAATTTAAAAACGCCTGCCCCCTCTACAGGTTCTTTTGTTTGCTGTAGATAATCATCTTCCTCTATCCATTGACCTGAAGTAAGAGATGTACATGTGGCCTTTTTTATACCATTACCATGGCCTTCCGTTTTATAAAACAGGTGATATTTTCCATCTTTATAAATGATATCACCATCTATACAAGACTTTTTATTTTTTGGGAAAAATAATTGTTTTGGACGACCTTCGATATCAGTGAAATCTTTATTGGCGTATGCATAGTAAATAATATCCCCTCCGCCTTCATACATCATAGACCAATAAATCATATATTTACCTGCCTCTTTATCAAAAATAATTTGTGGAGCCCATACTCTTTTAAGTTTTTCCTGAGCTGCATACTTTTTTTGAATATTAACTACATTGGAAGTCCAATGAATTAAATCATTTGATTTTAATAGTACCATGGCTCTGTTTGAACTCCATCCATTATCTGATACCATATCCGTAACAACCATATAAAAGGTCTTGCCATCTTCACCTCTTAAAATATGCGGATCACGAACTCCTCCGGTTGAACTTATTTCTTTGGAATTAATAACAGGAGCATCATAGTTTAATGCTTTATAATGATAACCATCAGTACTAACTGCAAAATGTATTTGTTCCTGATTGATGTTATTACCTGTAAAATATGCAAATAAATAGCCTGAGTAATCGTTGGGTTCACCTTTAGGGTTTGCACACATCAATTGAGCACCAATAATAACCAGACTGACTGTAATTAAAAATAAACGTTTCATGTGTCTAAAATTTATTTTCTTTTGCCACATGGAACTCGCCTAAATAGTCATTCTCGTGTGTGAGAAGTTTTTCTCATGGCTCGTTTCATGTAGTTAAATATGTTGTGTTAATTTTGTTACTGATCAAATCCCCATCCGTATTGAATCCATGACAATCCAGAGGTATTCGTTGTACTCATTTTAAATGTTGAAGCATCTAATGATTGAATACTATACCAGTCACCTTCCCTTAAACCAGGCCAGTATATACTTTGTACACCATTGTCTCTAAAAACTTTTGTAGAAACTTGTATATAATCTACTTCATTATCTGTACCAGATGCAGCGTTATAGTCCTTACCCTGAGTCATTGTACTTCCAAATTCAGTCACAACAGTTCTTGAGGCATAATCGCCGATTCGTTTTAACCAGTCACTTTTCCAATCTTCGGCTGATCTTTCTGCCCAAAAAGCATAGTTATGTAAAGACAATAAACAATCGCTAAAACGCTGATCAGCACCCACTCCTGTAACATCTTCGGAATAACCTTTACCGCCTAACAAAACGCGCCCATGAGGAATAGTTGAAAATTCACTTAACCATGCTGCATATAAATCTGTTAGTTCAGAAAGAGAATATCCGTAAGGTTCATTTATAACTTCAAAATAAACTCCTGAATTATCAGCATAATCGGTGGTTACTTTAGTCCACATTTCAAGAAACTCAGCTGTATTATCCACTTTTCCATCCCTACTGCTTTCTCCTTCCCAATAGGCAAGTATAACTCTCATTCCCTTATTAATGGCTTTATCAATTGCTCCTTTATAACCATTCCACCATGTACTATTTACAGTAGCATAATTAATTGGCATACGAATAGTGTTAGCATTCATATTTTCTTTAAACCCCTTAATTACATATTGAGCATCTACCTGCACCATATAATAGGTAAGACCACTTGTTAATCCACTTGGAACTAATAAATCATCTACAAAGTTATCTCGCTCATCAGCCCAATTCACACCTCTGATCGGTTCACTAAAATCTATGTTAGCAGCAGGATCTTCAACTTGAGTATTATCATCAGGTGTAATACCATCATTTCCTGAATCATCACTACAACTAATTGTAAAAAATACAATTCCTAAAAGGCTTAATATTATCTTTTTCATGTGTTCAATTTTTCTTTTAATTGCCATTAAACATGCAAATTTATTTATCCTTGTGTGAGAGGACTATTTATCATAGCTGGTTTCATTTATTATTTTCAATGGAAAATAAATTTATTGCATTACGACTGTTACTACCGATCTTGCCGGTATATTTATGAACTGATTATCTACATCAGTTTTTTCTAAATCTTTATCTTTTGAAGTAACGTAGCATGTTGTACTAAGTCCTTTTTTATCTTTAAGGAATTGATCAAACGACACAACAGATTCTTCTTTACTATAGTTAACTGCCACAAAAACAAACTTCTTATCATCGTTAGTTTTATAGCCACTTATCATTAAGTTTGTCATTTGATCCTTTAAGGATGATTCGTTAGATAAGTTTGCTTGAATCCGAACCATTCCGTGCTTTATAAACCTTGAATAATTTCCTAATGCCCATAATAATTTAGAATCATGATAATATCCATCATGATATAAGTCGTCTCCTTTTTTATCATATGATGTTGAATCCGATCCAAGATCAATATAGACCAACCCATCCTTATAATCTTCAGGAGAAACAGCAGTCCACCAACTCCAAAGCGAGGCATCTGCAATGGCTAAGTCAGCATGTATAACCCTTGCCACATATAATGCAGTAGGCATACCTAAATCACGTTTATTGCCACCTCCAATATCTTTATGATTTTCAAGAATACAGAACTCACTTTGCCAATAAGATAATTCTTGAAAATTCGTATTTATGTAGTTTTTAAGTTTTTGACGTACATCTATCAAAGTATCCAGATTATTGGTTGTAAAATAACTATGACCCATAGCAGCCTTTTTTATATTAGACAAATTTCCAATATTCATAGATGATGTAGGATCAAATAAATCTTTTAATTGATTGTCGCGGTTTTTATAACCTCTTTTTTCGTATAAAAATTGAAGCTGAGCAGCTTCTGGAACAGCAATTTGTAGCTTTGGAAGTTTCTCCTTTAATAAAGGAGATAAGGTGTTAACAAGTTTTGCTATTTCAAAATTCCATGCAGGAGTGCCTTCTTGTGAAGCAGGAGCTTTCCAGTCCCACTGAGGCTCATTAAACGGACTAATATAGTCAAACATTAGTCCTTCTTTTTTAAAGTGCTCGCAAACTTCGGTTAAAAAGTTAGCATAATCATCATATTTATCTGGTTGAAGATTATATTGATCTCCTCCAGGTGACCACCCTTTTCCATTTTTAGTGAAAAAAACAGGAGGTGTATTATTAAATGCAAGTAAAGATTCAACGCCTCTTTCTTTTGCTGCATTTAAAAACCATTGTTGTCCTTTTTGTTTATTCCAGTTATAAGTACCATCTGCATTTAAAAAGCATTCTGCTCTTCGCCATGCTTTGGGTATATCACTCTTATTTCCTTGTTCAATAGTTCCTCCCCCTATGTTGAATCGCCATTGAGATAGGCCAATTCCTTTGGGATTTCCATTTGCATCAACTTCTTTACTAAAAAGTAAATCAGCAATTGCTGCTTTTTTCTTTTCCGGCCAATTTTTACCTACAAACTGTATAGTCCAACAGTCTGAAGCACCAAAACCATCAATTGTTTGAAAAGTTTTATTGGCATCAACCAATACCTCTTGAGCTTTAAAGCTAGAGTTTTTATCCTTTGTAGAACAAGAACTGGTTATAAAAATAATAAGGACAAGTAGTGATATTGTATGTAAGACACGCATGATGTTTGAATCTAAATGATGCAAAGGTTTTATTTGACCTATAAGCTCATAGGATGATTGAAAATAGAATGAAAAGATTAATAAGATTGGGTATGAAATCATACCCAATCTTTAATTAAAAAAAATTAATAATTTGGATTTTGAGATATCACCCCATTACTACGGTCGATCTCAGACTGAGGAATAGGCCATAGTTCATGTCTACCTTCCACAAAATATGTTCCTTTATCCTGACTTTCTTTTGGATGAATTGTTTCATATTCATCAGTACTTTCTTCTAAATTGTACTTTACAAAGTAACCCTCTGGACCCATTGCCAAATCAATCATAGGTTTATTTTGAACAGGATCAATTTCTCGACGTAAATCATATAAACGTTGGCCTTCACATGCCATTTCAAGTCTTCTTTCTTTCCAAACTGCGTATAACAAATCATTTCCTGAAAGATCATTTTTATCACCTAATCCAACACGAGCACGAATAGTAGCTATATCAGAATGAGCCTGATTAATATCCCCTGTAAAATAAGCAGCTTCAGCTCTTGTTAAATACATTTCACCCAAACGCAATAATACAAATGGTAATGGAATATGACTATCTTTTTTAGCTAAAGATTGACGCATTGCTATTGGAACATAGAATTTCCTCCATGTTCTACCTGATTTATTAATTTCCACATTAAATTGATAATTTGGATTTAATTCTTCATCACCATATACTGGTTCTCCATAACGGATAATTGTACTTTTTCTTCTAATATCATCACCTTCAGATAGGTATGCATTCTCAAGGTGAGAAGATGGTACACACCATCCCCATCCATCCATAATTTTATCTTCTTCATCAGAGGACCAAATTTCAGAACGGGCATTCATCACCACTGAAAACATGTTACCAACAGAATAATCCTGATCACCACTGGTTTGAACCTCAAAAATTGATTCTTGTCCATTATGGTTATAAACGCTCCAAATATCAATAAAATTAGGTTCTAAACTATATCCTCCAAAGCGAATTACAGTATCAGCATGAGCGTATGCTTTGTCGTATTCTTCCATATACAAATAAGTACGTGCTAACAATGCATGACAAGCATACTTAGTTGCTCTTCCCACATTTTCACCAGTAAATCTTGATGGTAAAACAGCAGCTGCTTCTTGTAAATCAGTTACAACTTGAGCATAAACATCAGCTTTAGGAGAACGTGTTTTATTTAAACTTGAAGTTCCCTCTGGCTGAGTCATTAAAACTACGTCTCCAAAATTTTGAATTAGCTCCCAATACGTAAAGGCTCTTAAAAATTTAACTTCAGCCATATATCTGTTCTTCAAATCCTCTTCAACAGGAGATGATGGTAGGTTCTCAAGCGCAATATTACAATTATTAATATGATAATAATCGTGAACATATTGATCCACTAACTTTGACGGTGCATTTGAAGCATCAATGGTATAGTGAGCAAATGGATATGCATCACCCGGATCCTGACTAAGGTTCCCCATCCATGCATCATCACTGGCCATATTGTTGGAAATGAATAAATATTGCTTCCACCAATCGCTATAAAAAGTTAAGCTTTGGTATAAACCATTCACGTATGCCTCACATTCGTCAGTGGTTTGAAAGTAATTATCAATTGTTTGTTTTCCTTTATTTTCTATATCTATAAAATCTTCACAAGATGTTAGCATTCCCAAAAGAACTGCTAAAAGAATTATATATTTATTTTTCTTCATGGTTTCTCTATTTAATCAATAATGGAATGTTCGATTAAAAATTAATATTTAATCCTACAAGGTAAGTAGGTAAAACTGGATATGTCCATCCACCAAAACCTGAATTAAGAGCATTGCCACCAACCTCAGGTTCTACACCTTCGTATTTTGTCACTGTCAATAGGTTTTGTCCTGACACATAAATCCTACATCTTTTTAAACCAACTTTTCCTGAAATACTTCCCGGAAGTGTATAACCTAACTGAATATTTTTTAGACGTAAGAAAGATCCATCTTCAACATAAAAATCACTAAATCTGGTATAGTTTTGATTGTTATCTACATGTGAAACTCTTGGAATACTATTGCTTGTTCCTTCTCCATGCCATGCCTTACTTAACAATCCTGATTTAACGTTACTTTCAGAAGCTGTTGTGCTATATAAATCATCTTTAATATCGTTAACTAATTCATTGCCTACACTAGCATAAAGGTTTGCAAGAAAATCAAAGCCTTTATAAGATAAGCTGATATTTAAACCGGTTGTAAAGTCAGGCCATGGACTACCTATTTTAGTACGGTCTTCACCTGTTAGTTCCCCATCTCCATTTACGTCAACAAAACGAACATCTCCAGGTTGAGCATATGGCTGTAGCAATGTTCCGTTATCATTACTATGAGAATTTACTTCAAACTGATTTTGAAATAAACCGTCTGTTTTATAACCATAATAATAACCTGGCTCATCACCTACAACAGTTTTTGTTTTTTCATTATCTCCATAAACAACAGGAGCTGTATTTGAGAGTTTTGTCATTTCAACCTGACCAGTCATTGCAGTTAAAGTAACGTTGTAATCTAATTCTCCTACTTTATCATGATAACTTATGGCAAATTCCCAACCTGATGATTTCATTGATCCAATATTTGACATGATTGAAGCATAACTAGGATATCCACTATAATAAGGATAAGGCATATTAAATAACATGTCAATTGTCTTTTTCTGAAAATACTCAATAGAACCTGTAAGTTTATTGTTTAACATTGTATAATCAGCACCAATATTAATATCTTCAACAGTTTCCCATTTCAAATCTTCATTAGCAACAAGGCTTGGAGCAGTTGTATTAACAACTGTTGCATCATCGCCCATAATATAATAACCTGTACTTAAGGTAGATAAGAATAATCCATTATCCAATCCCTGATTACCTAAACGTCCCCATCCAAAACGTATTTTCATATCATCTAAAAAGTTCAAACTACTCATGAATGATTCGTCTGAAATACGCCATGCTACAGAAGCAGATGGGAAAGCACCCCATTTATTGTCACCCAAAAATTTGGAAGAACCATCAATACGATATGTTCCTGTTAAATAATATTTTCCTAAGTAGTTATAAGAAACACGACCTAAAAATGACTCTAACGAATTTCCCCATTCATTACCATAAATTTTATCATTAGTCGTAGCAGCATCAAGTTCTCTTAATAATTCTGAATTATTTGGTATATTTTCTTTTGTACCTTCAACATTACTATAGTTCCATTTTTCAAGAGTGGCACCAATCAGAGTTGTTAAATTATGATTGGCCTTTTTCATGGTATAAGTTGCTGTATTTGTCCAGTTCCAATACTTATCAAACTGATAATCTCTTGAAACACTATTAACAGCATTCCATTCATGTGCTCCATCAATAACAAAATCAGGAACAAAATCATCGGAATGATTAAACTTAAAATCTCCACTAATCTGAGATTTAATCTCTAAATCTTTAATCGGTTCATATGCAACATATAAATTTGAAGCTGCAGCATAATATCCTCCATTTCCGAAATTACGAGCATCTCTTGCAATTGGATTCCACACATAAGTATAGTATGAACGTTGATAAATACTATATTCATTTAACCCTGCCTGCTCTGCTTCAGGACGATAAATAGGCGTAATTGGGTCGATCAATAAATAATCCTGGTACCAACTAGGTGTGTTATCCCATCTCTCACGACGAGGATTAATCATTACTCCTGCCTTCACTTTATCTGAAAATTTCCAATCCAGGCTAATTCGTCCCGTAAATCTCTCCCATTCTCCTGAGTTATAAAAAGATTCCTGATCGTAATAACTTAAAGAAACAGCATATTTATATTTTTCAGTACCACCACTTGCCTGTAAAGAGAAATTAGTTTGAGGAGATAGTTTATTAACTCCAGCTCCCCACCAGTCAGTTCCTTTACCTAATGAAGATGGATCATCAAAGCGATCATCCAGTCCTGCGTTATTTAATGACTGATTCATAATCTGAGCATATTCAGTTGCATCAGCCATATCGTATGGCTTTTTAAAACTTTGGACTCCGTAGCTTAAATCTGCAGAAAAGCTTGTTTTACCATCCTTACCTTTTTTGGTTGTAATTAAGATAACACCATTAGAAGCTCTACTACCATAAATAGCTGAAGCTGATGCATCCTTTAATACATCCATTCTTTCTATTTCGTTTGCATTAAGGAAATTTAAGTTTGTCCCCATAGGTACTCCATCAACTACATACAACGGATCAGTATCCAGATTAATTGATGTAAATCCCCTAACCAAAACTTTAGGAGCATTCCCCGGAGCACCACCCCCGGCTGTAACTTGGATACCTGGCGCTTTACCTTGTAATGCCTCAACAGGATTACCAACGCTCATTGTTTTTATAGCATCTCCTTCTACTGATGAAATAGCACTGGTAAGATCTTTTTTCTTTGCTTTACCATAACCAATAGCTACTACCTCATTAAGAGCTACACTTTCTTCAACCATTACTATATCATATGTTGAAGTTGAAGAATTAATAATAATTGATTGAGTTTTATATCCAATAAAACTAACACTCAGGGTATCTCCTACAGAAGCATTTAAATAGTACAAACCATCAAAATCTGTAATAGTACCATTAGTAGTTCCTTGTATTACAATAGAAACTCCGGGAATACCAGCACTATTCTCGTCTGTAATTTTACCCTCAATTTTTTTTCCTTGAGCAAATGCGAAGACACTACTCAAAAGAAGTAAGGATATTAATCCTAACTTAGTATATAATAATCTTTTCATTCTAATAAATTTGAATATTATTTAAGATATTGTTTATAATACCGGCAAAATATTGTGCCGGTATTATTATAGTTCTTTATTCTACTTTAACAGCTTTTGCTCTATTCAGGTAACTGTCGAAAGTTATTGTGTAAGTAGTGCGAACGCTTACTTCCATTGAAACATTATCACCTCCTTTTAACACCGTTGTTTCCGGATCAACTGCTTTATCAAATCTCCAAAATGGTTCTGGCCACCATCCCCAAGGATGTTGAGGTTGGAAAATCATCTCTACAGATCCTTCTATATCTAATGTTTTTGTAAAACGATAAAGATTCTCCGGATCTCTATCAAATGTGATAGGATTAGCTGTAGACCAGCTTTGATCAGGGTACTCAGGGAATCCTTTTCCAACAATACCCAATTCTCCAATCCATGATGAACTGATGTAATCGTCATCGTCAGGATATTCTGTTTGTGATTCGAAATACCAATAATCAGGAGTGAATTTTTCGTAGCTATAAGTTAAATTAGTAATATCGATACTTATTCTGTAATACCCTACCTCTGGTAAAACGATTGGTAAAGCATCCTGAGAATCAATAAGTTTTTCTGAGTCAGAAGGATCAATACCGAAACAATGAGGAGCAAAACTTGAAGTCTGAGGAATAAATCTTACTTCTGTGTTAGCCTCAGCTGAATAATATTCTGCCTCAAATAAGTTAGATCCGGTAGTAGTAATAAGCATAGGAACACCAAATAAATCTGACACCAATTCAGCGTCAGTTTCAACATCTGCTAAATACATTTTCTGATATACAAAAGAAGCATCTACAGATCGGCTTGTTGTAACAACCAAGCCTGCACTATCTGCTACTGTAAAATTAAATGAGTATTTATGCACTTCTGCAGGTAAAGTAACTGTTTTTAAATAATCATAAGAAGTTAATCCCGTTCCTTCAAAAGAAATACTATCGTAAAGATTTAACATCTCTTCTTCTACAACCAGGTAACCAAGTTGACGATCATCATTTAATGTACATGATAATTCAAGTAATGTTTCTTCAGATGGATCAATGGTCAATCCATCAGCAGGACTACCTACTGTAATTGTTGGATTGTTAAAATCCCCATCCATAAAAACACTTAATGTTTTTTTTGTAGTTAAACCGCCTAAATTAGTAACTTCTACATCAATATAAAATTGTTTATCCTCAGCATCTTCCGGAATTTCAAAACTATAACTCAGGTCATAATCTTTTATTACTTCATCATCGGTATACAATTCTATTGTTTTATCAAGATACCATTCATCAATGTTTAATCGAATTGATTTAAGACCAACTTCGTCTGCTATACTACCTTCAATTACAAATGTTCTCCCCTGCTCACTATGTATATTATCAGTAGATAAGTTCAGGGTAGGATCTGTTGTTGCCATCCAGGATTTTTCATCATCGTCATCACAGGAAACCATTATTAGAAGTGTCAAACACATCATCAGCTTCCAAACTGAAAACCATTTTTTCATACTAATCTGTTTTTTAGATTTATTTAACAATCAATGTTATTTATTTGAAACTAATACGACAAATAAACGTTATAATGCCCGGAACAACTCTTGTTATTCATTCATATATTATAATTATGCATTCATTTAAAGAATTATTAAACCATCTAGAAAATCACACTTAACACCTCATTTACCGCTCCTTACAATTATTGTATGAATTATAATTCACATTAATTTAAAAGACTGAACAATATTCGACAACATAAATTACCTTAAGTCTTAAAATATTTTAAAAAAGTAACTTATTTCGAAGTTAAAATTGATTTTTATTAGTACACTTCAAATAAAAATTATAAGATATTTGAGAATATGCTGAAGAAGAATAATACTACATTACTATATAAACTATATTTATTGTTCATACTTATATGCCCTTCTATAATTAATATTCAGGCTCAACAGGAGGATAATACTATCTCTTATATGTTGTCAAGTAACGAAGGCTTATCATCAGAAGAAGTAAAAAAAGTATTTCAGGATAAGCAGGGATTTATGTGGTTTGCCACAACTGAAGGTCTGTTCCGTTTCGATGGGTATGAGTTTAAAACATTCACTACATCCAAATATCTAAATAAAGGTCTGATCACCAATACCTTTATGGATATAACCCAAGATAATCCACAGTACCTTTGGTGTGCTACTGATCATGGGATTGCCAAATTTGATTTACTCACTGAAGAATTCAGCTTTTTTAATCCAATTGAAAATGAATGGGGAAACAATAGTTCATACTGTTTAATAAATTCTATTGCAATTGACCATGAACGTAATTTATGGATTGGAACAGCTGGAAGTGGTGTTTACAAATACTCTATTGATTACTCTGAATTACAACATTATTCAAAAGCATCTAAAAATATGGATATGGTTTCAGAATGGATTACAAAAGTGTATTGTGATACTAAAGGAAATATTTGGATATGTACATGGGAAGGAAATTTGATGTTAATTAACGAACGCTTACAGCTCTTTAAATCATGGTTAAACATTGGCGATAATATAAATTTCCGTGAATCCTCTCCCTTTTGTATAAAAGAAGATAATCAACATTTTTATTGGGTTGGATTATGGGGAAAAGGACTTTTGAGGTTTAGAATGGCTCCTGATGGAAGATTAATTGACACAAAATTAATAAATCAGGAAAAAAAGGAATTTATTATATATGATATTGAATTTGACAATGACAACAACATATGGCTGGGCAGTCCTGGTGGAATTATCAAAGTTGAAAATCCCTATACAAAAGATCCAAAATTTGATCAGCTGAGCGTCAATAAAAAAGAAGTTAAATCAATTCCTCAATATGAGGTTTATTCTGTTTGTCGAGACAAGTCAGGCTTAATGTGGTGTGGAACATATACAGGAGTAAGTGTTTGGGATCCTGTCACCAGATTATTTAATCCTTACGATATTCCGCTTTTAAATTCAAAGGTATATAGTCAAACTGTTACTTCGTTTACTTATGATAAACAAAATCGATTATTAATAGGTGTCAGAGGTCTAGGTTTTGGGATTTATGATTTAGCTAAAAGAAAATTCAAATCTTTTCAGGAACAAGAACCATATAGTCATTTACCTGAAGAATTAAATTCAATTAATTGTTTTTTTTGGGACTCACATGGTTTTTTATGGTTGGGAACAAGATACCTTGGTGTTATTAAGATGAATCCGACAACCGGAAATTATGTCATGATTAATAAAGATAATAAAGACTATGGTTTTGAAGGTGAAATGGTATCCTCTATCATAGAAGATCAAATTGGAAATATATGGGTCGGTACAGAAAAGGGTGTATTTAAAATCATACCTCACAAACCAATTGACTTACGTAATTTTAGCATAGTTAATTACAGATATCAAAACGAAAACAACAGCTTAAGTAGTGACCAAATAACAAACATAATAAAGGATTCAAAAAATCAAATTTGGATTGCGACTCAGGATAAAGGGATAAATCTATTAACTTCGGATATTAATAGCCATTTTCCCGTTACTTTTGATCATTATGGTTATAATGAAGAAGGTAAACATCACCTAAGCACAAACCAAATCATGGTTCTTTACGAGGATTCACAAAATACAATTTGGGCTGGTACAGCAGGAGGAGGTCTTCTTTGCAAACAAAACCATGATGAACAATTCTATTTAATGGATAACGGGATTGACACAATGAACGATGTAATAAATGGCTTGTGTGAAGATGACAACAAAAATTTATGGATTTCGACCAACCATGGATTAATAAAATATCAACACTCCACGTCTCATTCTCAAAGTTGGATTTTTTCGCAAGCTAATGGATTGCAAAGTAATCAGTTTATTCGAAATGCTGTATTTAAAACCAAAAATGGAGATTTGATATTTGGTGGAAACAAAGGCTTTAATTATTTTAATCCTTCTGAAATTCATAGTAATCCATATATCCCAACACCTGAAATTACCAAATTACAAATTGGAAATAAAGAAAAACCAATAAACTTTCTTCAATCAAATATAGAATTGACTCATAAAGAAAACAGCATATCATTTACCTTAAGTGCACTTTCATATTCTGATCCGCAAAATAACTTATATGCTACTCAACTATTAGGTGTAGATAATGAAATGCGAAATGCCGATGCAAATTCACGCACTGTAACTTACGCCAATTTAAAACCAGGTTCCTACACCTTTCTTTACAATGCGTCAAACAATAATGGTTTATGGCAACAACAGCCACGAAAATTTACTATAGTAGTGCATCCCGCAATTTATGAAACATGGTATGCTATAGTATTTTATATTATTGTACTTATGTCCGCATTATTTTACTATATACGTAAAGAGCATCAAAGTCAAAAACTAGCCCGAGCCCTTGAAATAGAACACATTGAACATGAAAAATCAGAAAAACTACTAGATTTCAAAAAACAGCTTTTTGCAAATATATCCAATGAATTAGCAACACCTTTAAATATATTATATGTATTTATTCAGAATTGGAAAAATAAAAAAGCTGCTCCAAATGAAAGAGATTTAAATCTGGCCCATAAAAACATCCACCGACTGATTCGATATACTAAACAATTACTTTATTATAGCTCAGAAGAGATACAAAAATCCACCATTTCAGTTGATAAGCATAATCTGAAAGATCTGGTTGAAGAAGTAGTAAAAAGCTTTGAGCTATTAATGCAAAAAAAAGAAATTTTCTTCAAAACGGAATACCATTTCAATACTACATCTACCTATTTTGATGAAGAAAAAATTGATATTGTTCTCTATAATTTGATAGCTTTTGCCATCAAGCATACATCTTATAAAGGAAGTATTACATTAACCGTATCAACAAGTAAGGAAAACAATGGCAATTACGCTACATTTTCATTGACTTACACAACTGCTTCTGATGCATATAAAACCGTTCAGGAAGATTTAAGTGCAGACAGCGAAGAATTTAATCTTTCAAAGGATTTTGGAATTGGAATGGCTATTACAAAACAAATGATTGAACTTCATAAAGGTGAATTATGGCCCGAAGAACAAAGTAAAAACTTAATTGGAATATTATTTCGTATTCCGGTTTCAAAAGAATCCTACTCAAATCAGGAACAGGAAAAACAAACTCGAAAGATGGATTTCTTAAAAAATACACTCACAATTGAGGAAGAGATAATAACAAGTTTGAAAAATTTAAATCAAAACAAGAAAGAACGTGCAACAATACTGATTATTGAACCCGATGCTGATTTAAGAAGTGTATTAGTTAACCAACTAAATCCATACTTTAATATGAAGGAAGCTGGTAATGGTCAACGTGGACTTAAATATATTGAGCAACATACCGTAGATCTTGTCATATCTAATAATGCCACAACAAATATTTCAGGGATAGAAATATGTAAAGAAATAAAGAAGAGTAAAAAAGAAGTGTATATTCCTTTCATTCTTTTATCGGGTCGTCCTTCAGAAGAGGAAAGAGCATTAAGTTATAAAGTAGGAGCCGATAGCTATATTCCTATTCCTATTAATATTAATACTTTATTATTAAGAGTTCAAAATCTGATAGAGCAAAAAAATCAGGCTCTTCCAAAAGGTAAGAATGAAATTAAAAATGGATTAGAAAAAAATGAAGTTCATAACAAGTTTTTAAACGATGTCAATAAAGTAGTAGAAAAATACTTGTCGGATCCTGAATTTACAGTTAAGCAATTGGCTAAAGAAGTTAATGTTAGTAACTCAATGTTATATCGAAAATTAACTCAAGCAGTTGAATTAAATCCTAATGCTTTTATTAAAAAAATGCGACTATTAAGAGCTGTTCAACTACTAGAAGAAACAAATTTAACCATTTCAGAAATTGGCTACAAATGTGGCTTTACCGACATGAGCTACTTTGGTTACAGCTTTAAAAAACAATATGGCATTTCACCAACAGTATATAGACAAGAAATTCATAAATCGTAAATTAGAGTGAGTGAGTTTTTCTTTTCCAAGAGACTTCTATTCAAAAAGTATTTTTTCTCTTTTCTAAAGAGTCTAAATAAGCTTCATGTTCCCTTTCATCCATGCAAAGGTACTTTGTGATCGTAATCCAATCTGTAACGATGTATCTGGCTATTTGAAATATTCTCATGTCTTCTCTATCAAGAAGGTGAATTTCATAACTTGTTCTGACATGTATTCTTCATAATTGTGATTTATAATTTTAAAACCACAATAAAGTTATTCGTTTTTCCTTTTGTTCAATCCGACTCATGGATTGAACAAAAGGAGACTCTGAATATATGTTGCTAATTTCTATGTATTCTTATTTGCTAAAAACTCTGTATTGTTATATACCGATTCGAACAAAATGTTGTGTGAAGTTATTTTTCTGTTAATATCAAAGCTAACCCTAAAACCGACAATACAATAGCTTTACTCCATTTTGTGATTTTCCAAAATTTAGGTCTATTCAGAAAAACGGATAGTCTGCCTGTTAATATTGAAATGAAACAAAATATTATTATTGTCTGCATCATAAACACGAGACCTAATATTAGTATTTGATATTCTACTTTTATTCCATTCAAATCAATGAATTGTGGTAGAAATGCTAAAAAGAACAATGCAACTTTGGGATTAAGTACGTTCATAAAGAATCCTTTTCTTACTAATTGTAAAAAACTTATATCCTTAATTGATTTATTGGATTTTAAGTCAATTGAAAATTTATTATTCTTTAAAGCCATAATTGCCAAATAGAATAAATAACACGCTCCTAAATATTTAATAACAGAAAATGCGGTTGCCGATTTTTGGATAATAATCGAAATTCCTGTAGCAGCAGCAAATGTATGAACCAATACACCAGATGCTAAACCAAATGATATAGTCACCCCTGCTTTTTTTCCATTAGTCAAACTTTCAGTTAAAACAAAGATGTTGTCAGGACCAGGCATAATTGTTATAATAACCGACGCACTTAAAAATGATAATAATAATTCAAGACTCATAATATTAATTTTTGTTTGGCGTCAAATTTACAAACAGAGACAAGTTGTAAGCATTGCTATTATTCCTTAATACTTGTGTATTTTTAGATATTTGATAATTTCTGTCGGATTACATCCAAAACGCTTTTTTACAAATCGATTATATGAACTAGGACTATCAAAATTGAGATAAAAACTAATTTCTTTATGAGTCATTTTCTCTAACAGAATTAATCGCTGAATTTCGATTGATAATAGTTCTTGTATTATCTCTGAAGGTGTTTTTCCTAAGTCTTTTTTAATAATATAATTCAACTTTGACACAGCAATATTGAGCTGTTTAGCATAGTTACTTATAATTCTTTCTTTTATGAAATTCTTCTCTGCTAACAAAATGAAGTTTAATGTAATATTGTTTTTAGGAGAGTTTTTTTTCGACTTATCTATTATCTCTAAAATTTGAAATATTGTAAATGCGAAGTAGTATTTAATTTTTTCAGTTTTGAATCTACTAACAGAGTTTTCTAAGTTCAATAGATATAGAAATGAACTTTTCAATGCATTATATTCAGTATTTGAAAGTCTTGTTACAGGATTTGTTTTTAATGCAAACAAAGTATCAATCGTAGCTGTAGTTATTTGCATATTGAGAAATTCCTGCGTGAACTGAATTATTATTCCATTTTCATTCTGTCTCCTAATAAGGCGATGTACCTGGCCTGGAACAGCAATAAATAATGTTTTGTCTTTTATCTCATATTTATTAAAGTCAATCAGCTGTTCTCCACCTAAACCAATGTCAAACAAAAATATTTCAAAATATGTGTGCCTATGAACTACAGAATAGTCGTACGAATTCTCATAAGAGATTTCATTTACCTTAAAACCGTAGTTTTTATTTTCCAATGAATGTACTTCCATTCGATTATAGTTTCTGTCCTTAGAATTGTAAATTTAATACTATTATTTGCCTGTATTTATATTTTGAGATTTCCGTATATGGAATTGCAAAATTAACATATAGGGTAATAAAAACAGACCATTGAATGTGTTATTTATTACGTTTACAATGAGTAGAATAGAATTAGTAATTGAGTGATATTAATCACTAAAAACCTTTCAACACCACTGTTTAAATAGATGTAAGGAAGAAATAGCTATCTTGCATTGAATATTTCACTCAATCTAAAAATTAAAAAGAATGAATAAATCAGAATTAGTAAGTGCTATTGCTGAGGCAAGTGGATTAACAAAAGCAGATTCAGAGAAAGCATTAAATGCAACAACAGAGGCAATCAAAAATGCTTTGGCTAAAGGCGAAAGCATTCAATTAATAGGATTTGGTACATTTTCTATCAGCGAACGTTCGGCTCGTACAGGTAGAAATCCTCAAACAGGAAAAGAGATTCAAATAGCTGCAAAGAAAGTGGCAAAGTTTAAGCCTGGTAAGGCTTTGGACGAAGCTGTTAATTAGAAAGCTCTTTTAATACTAAAAAATCTCGGTAGAACAAACCGGGATTTTGTTTTTAAATACCTATCAATTTAAAAACAGTATTTCTGTATAGTAACTAAATCTGGTGTTATATAATAAAATTAAGATTAAAGAAAACGAAGACAAATCAATAATATATGAATACGTATAAATTATTAGTACTAAGCTTTGGATTAATAATATTTAACCTAATTCAAGCCCAAAATAATAATGTTTTATGGTATGATAAACCAGCAAATTATTTTGAAGAAGCTTTAGTTTTAGGAAATGGAAAGATGGGAGCTACAGTTTTTGGAGGAGTACAGTCTGATAAAATATATTTAAATGATGCTACACTTTGGTCAGGAGAACCTTTTGATCCAAACAATAATCCAGAGGCCTATAAATATGTAGAAAAAGTCCGTATGGCATTAAGAGAAGAAAATTACCAATTGGCTGATTCCTTAAATCGCTATTTGCAGGGAGAGTATTCTCAATCATTTGCACCTTTGGGAACTTTGTATATTGATTTTGACAATCAGGATGCATTTTCTAATTACAAAAGAGAATTAAATATTAGCAACGCTGTTTCAAAAGTAAGTTATGATGCAAACGGAACAACATATCAACGAGAATATTTGGTTCTGTCGCATTAATAATATTGTATCTTAAAGATTACTATTTTTGAATATGATACAAGCACAAGTTGGATGGTTTAAGGGATTTAGATTTCCCAAAGAAGTAATTCTTCAAACTGTTTTTTATAAACTCAGATTTAGTTTGAGTTATCGTGATGTCGAAGAACTACTCTTCCTTCGCGGGGTTTCATTGATCATTCGACTATTCAACGTTGGGTTAATCATTTTTCACCATTATTGAATACAGAATTGAACAAACGAAAAAAGCGTGTAGGGCTTAGTTGGTACATGGATGAGACTTATATAAAGGTTAATGGCAAGTGGGTGTATTTCTATAGAGCAGTTGATAAGCAAGGCCAGACAGTAGATTTCTATCTCTCCGAGAATCGAGATAAGAAAGCCGCATTGACCTTCTTTTATAAAGCATTTGCCAATAATGGAATTCCGGCAAAAGTAACTATAGACAAGAGTGGAGCAAATATAGCTGCTTTAGATCAGATCAATGAAGATTATACTAACAATGAAGAAATAACAAGAATTGAAAAACGGTGTCATAAATACCTTAATAATCGAATAGAACAGGATCATCGGTTCATCAAAAGAAGGATAAATCCCATGCTTGGCTTCAAAAGTTTTTCTTCGGCGAAAAACACTTTGACCGGACTTGAATTAATACGAATGATTCAGAAACAACAAGTTGTTCATGGGTATGGTCTGTCTAATTGGCAAATTTTTAGAAGTTTGGCAGCATAAAAGCTAGTATTTGCGATAGAAAAAACATCTAACTTATTAATGCGACAGAACCTACCAATCCAAACATCCTCCACCCAAATCATCATTCTGAAGTTCTTTTCCGTTGTAAAGATATTTATTTTGTTAATAATCTTCCCCAGTTGTATTATAGTTTTTTGATTCATCACCATACCAAATGGATAATAACTACTGGTTTGAACAATATCAACTGCTCCTGAAAGGTTATTACCCCCATGTTGGCGGATATTTATCCGTGCAATCGACATCTTGTAAGTATCTATAATTATTTCAACTCTAAACTAATTGGCATTTTTGATTGGTTAACAGAATTTATAATCCGGTATTAATAAAACAAAAACAGCAAGGCATACAACCTCGCTGTTCTGTCCAATACAAACTTATTTTATGAAAAACTATTTAATATCAAATCTTTTATAACCTAAAACTTTAAAGCTACCCTTAATTACATCTGTTGATGAAGCATCGTTATCACCACTAAAACCAGGTTGCTCACCACCCACATAAATATCAAATGTACCAGGTTCAATAACTCTTTGAGTCTTTTTATTGATCATAGATAATTGTCGTGGTGTTAATGTAAACTCAACAGTTTTGCTTTCGCCTGCTTTAAGATAAATACGTTTAAAACCTTCAAGCTGTCTTATTGGTCGTACAGTAGATCCTTTTTTATCTGTAATATAAAGCTGAACCACCTCATCACCGGCAAGCTTACCGGTATTGCTTACTTTAACCGTCACTTTAATATCGTCACCAGCCTTTACGCTCAATGGCACTTGTAAATCAGAGTATGCAAAGGTGGTATAGCTTAATCCATAACCAAACGGATACAAAGGTTCACCTTTATAATATCTGTAAGTTCTGCCTTCCATATTGTAATTCTGGAAATCGGGCAGTTCACTTAATGATTGATAATAAGTAATAGGTAAACGACCGGCAGGATTATAATCTCCCCAAAGAACATCGGCTAAAGCATTACCGCCTTCCTCACCCGGATAACCAACATTTACAATGGCATCAATATTTTCTTTTGCCCAGTTAATCGCTAAGGCACTACCAGCATTAATTACCAATACAACAGGTTTACCTGTTTCTTTAACGGCCCTTATTAACTCTTCCTGCTCTTTAGGTAATGAAATATCTGTACGATCACCGCCTTCTCCTTCTAAACGTTGCGATAAGCCTACCACCACAACAGCAACATCAGCCTGTTTGGTAATTGCTACAGCTTCATCAATTAAGTTTTGATCTGGTCTGGCCCATAACAGGCTAGCCTGCGCATTAGTATCATCGGTATAAAATTCAACCTCTATAGCATATTTCTTACCACCGACTAACTGTAACCTGTCCATAGCATATTTAGGATGATGAGCAGATCCTTTTCCTATGGAAATTTCTTTGCCTTCAATTTTAATGGTCATTCCTCGTTTGGCATATAATCCAAGCTCATAAGTCCCATTTGCAGGAGGCAACAGATAACCTTTCCAACGAATAGAAAAAGTATCAACTAACGTTTTTGAAACAGGAGCATATTGCCATGAAAAATCAATTTTATCATCAACCCTTGTAAATTCAGGCTCCCCGGAACACTGAGTATTATTAAAATACGCCCCTTCTAATCCTTGTCGCCCATCTTCTGTTTGCAGATATACCGATGAAATAGGTTTTAAATTTAATGTTTCATCATCAAGGTGGGAACCTTCTGCATAAAGCACTTTTATTTGAGGTTCTACTTTATTTTTAATTCCTTTTAAAAAGGTAACTGGATTCTTAGGTGTTCCATGATAATTACCAACTAATGATTCCCAGTTATCGGCATTAGGACCAATGACAGTAATCTTTTTAATCCGATCTTTTGCTAGAGGCAACAAATTATTGCTATTCTTTAAAAGAACTATACTTTCCTGAGCTGCTTTACGTGCCAACTCAGTATTAACATCAGAACACACTATTTCAGCAGGTATTTTTGAATAAGGGACTACTTCTTCCGGATCAAACATCCCCATTTTAAAGCGAGCCATCAAAATTCTGCGTAGCGCAACATCAATCTGTTCTTCAGTAATAAAACCTTCTTTAACGGCTTCTCCCAAACTTTTATAATAACTTCCACAATTTAAATCACATCCACCTTTAACTCCAATAGCAGCTGCCTCTGGTTTACTTTTGGCAATATGATGACCTGTTTCTATATCCCGAACAGCACCACAGTCAGAAACCACATAACCTTCAAATCCCCAACTATCACGCAACAATTTATTTAATAAAAAATCGTGACCACTACAGGATTCTCCCCTGAAACGGTTGTAAGCTCCCATTACAGAATATACTTTAGCTTCTTTAATGGTTTTATAGAACGCAGGTAAGTAGGTTTCATACAAATCCCTGTCGCTCACATCAACATCAAAAGAATGGCGTAATTTTTCAGGTCCGGAATGAACAGCAAAATGTTTAGCTGTTGCAATTGTTTTGTAATACTTAGGGTCGTTACCTTGCAAGCCCAAAATAAATTCAGTAGCCAACTCACCTGTTAAATAAGGATCTTCACCATAAGTTTCATGGCCTCTTCCCCAGCGTGGATCTCTGAAAATATTAACATTAGGAGACCAAAAATCCAGCCCTGTATAGATAGTTCTTTTATTCTGACGTAAAAACTCGTGATGTTTAGCACGTGCTTCATCTGAGATAACTGAACCGATCTCTTTCATCAACTCTTTATCGAACGAAGCTGCTACACTAATTGATTGCGGGAATATGGTTGCATAGCCAGCTCGTGCAACACCATGTAAACATTCATTCCACCAGTTGTATTCAGGAATCTGCAAACGAGGAATAGATTTGGATTCATTAGTCATTTGACTGATTTTTTCATCCAATGTCATTTGACTCAATAATACATCTACCCTTTCTTCAAAGGGTAGATGATAATCCAAATAGCTAAAATCTATTGTCGTTTCCTGTGCATTACAGTAAGTCCCACTCAATGAGAAAAATCCCAATAAGCTATACAATACAGTTATTTTTAATTTTGAAAACATACTTTGATTTAATACCTTATTAACTATACGTTTTTTCTTATTCTAAAAAGACACTTTAAATACTTCACTATTCACCTTAACAATATACAAACCGTGTAAATCAAGTTTCTTTGAATAACTTCTATCCATTGTTTTCTCGATAGAAATCAAATTCCCACTTAGAGAATAAACAGATATAACTGATGCTCCTTTTAAATTATCAATATGAAGCACTGAATCATAAATATTGACAAACACCTGAGCCTCATTAGAATCACTTACCGACAAACTCACATCGTTAGTAATTTCTTCAGACAACTCACTCAAGCTACCATATTCATTTGCCGCACAAACACTGTAAGTATAACTCACCCCTGGTTCTGCATCAAGATCGGTATAAGAAGGTTCTGTTGTAAATCCAATAACCTCTCCATTACGATAAACTACATAACAAATAGCATAATCCGACAAATTCCAATCTAAAATATTATTATTAATAGACAATCCTGCAGGTTTTTCTACCGGTTCAAAGTACATCCGGGGATTCCAGCTATCATTACCACTTAATACATTATCATATGTATATTGAGCCGCTTCTTCCTGAGATAACACAGCTTGTAAACCAGAAACTGTTTCACCACCTTCTCCTACACTTTCGGTATAAGTAGTTTTTCTATTCGATAAATCAATTGCGTTTCCATTAGAATCCATACTATTATATTCGGCAAATAATTTTGGTATCACTCCCATATTTGTCCAACCTTCTACAGCTGGTAAAATATTCATCTTTGTATTAAGATAAACTGCAATAGGTTCATTATGCCAGGGGCGCCCTAATTTCAAATTTCCATCTGCCGCACCTTCATTTCCATCAATAGTACAGCTATTAAAAACGTAACCATATTTGGTTCCATTAACATGTGCCGGTGCTACAATAACAGATCCACTTCGCATATTATACAACGTACATTGATCAATAAATACATCTCCAGAACCATAAATATAATCAACTGCACCTTCTATATAACAATTGTAAGCATAATGTCGATCATTTAAACCATTGGTTGTATACCAGGTATCCTGGAAAGATTTAAAATTACAATTATTAAAAGTAAATCTATCATTATTGGATCGCATAGCCAAAGCCATTGGTCCATTCTGGTAATCAACACCATAATCATTAACAAATGATATATTTTCAGCATAAAAGTCGCCTGCAGAAACAACTACAACTGCACAATCACTCATTCCCCAAAGTTCTTTTCTGAAATCCCAACCACTATCCGTTTCGCTTGCACTACAGCAAATAGCAAAAGAAATAATGGTATTTTCTTTATCCTGACCTATTAAATACATATATGGTTTATCTTCAGGAATGCGGACCAATTCATTATATGTTCCCTTTTTAACAAAAATCAACCATGGAGATGTTTGGTTTGAAGGTGCTCCATCAATAGCTTCCTGGATTGTAGTATAGTCTCCGCTTCCATCTTTTGCCACAACAGCATCATACAATCGTGCAATTGGCTGTGGCCGGTTCATGGTACTAAAAGATAAAGTAAGGCCGCTAAAGGAGTTACCCGATTTATCTGTCAATGCCCCATCCGGTACCGTAAAAGTATATTCTGTGTCATACTCAAGTTTGGTATAGCTGAATGTTACCGTTTTTGAGCCAAAACTTGGGGAAAGAACCGTTGAGCCAATTGTACAGTTACCTGCACCAGCCATCACCGGCTCATCAAAAGTCAGCACAATGGAACCATTGGCCGAAGCATTGGTGGCTCCCTCTGTAGGTATTGTCGATATTAGTGTGGGTGCTGTTTGGTCGTTTACAACAACTTGATCTGCAAACACAAAAACATTTGTAATAGCAGTTCCGTCAACATCTGTAGCGTTCCCAATTTCGGCACTTGATGTGTCAGCAATCCATCTCACGTACACCTTTGCCTGTCCCTCTGCATCATCAGGTAAAGTAACATTTAAATCAGCCCATGACGCCCCCCACACTGAAGTAAGATCCACAGTTCCTAATTGAGTATAGGTGGTACCATCTAACGAATATTGAATAGTCATTACCGAATATCCGTGGTACGAACCAGAAAGCATAGAGTTTACCTGAATGTTTTCATATCCAACGGTTGAAAACGAGGTTTGATACGCTCTTGGAGTTGCAAATTCAGATGTTGATGCCCAAAACTGAGCACATGCATAGCCTGGTGAAAAAGAACTGGAAGTACGAGCTAACCAACCGGTAGTTGATCCATCATTTTTCACAACAGTGAACATACCGGTATTATCCGTTGCAGAAAAATAATCAGCAGACCTGTCACTTGTAGGATCTTTTTCAGCAAAATCCCAACCCACAATAAACGGTACCTCATCAAAACTTGCTGAATAATTTTTATCCCCATCAACCAATACAGTACGACTCAATTCAGTTGTATAATCTTCCCAGTTTAAAAAGTTAGCTACAGTATTAGACTCTGCTGTCATAGTTACAATTGTTCCATCCTCATACTTACCTTCTGTAGGTTCGGGACTTAATGAAACCTCGCCCCAGTTACTGCCACTAACTTCAACATTAAACGAATAGGTAGTTTTTGCGTTATAAACAGCTTTTATACTTATATCTCCATCAATAATGAACGTATAAGGATTTTCAGATGACAATACAGTTCCTGTATTTCCAACCTGCCATTCAACAAATTCATAACCAAAATTATTAGTTGCCGTCAATGTAATCTCATCCCCATCATTATAAGTCCCGGAAGTTGGAGAAACCTCTCCCGCAGCATCATCAGACAACAATATAGTTAGCTCTACTACATTTGTTAATTGTTTTAACCAACGTGGATCTCCAATTATACCCCCGGTTGTACTTGCTGTAGCTATAGGAGAAGTTGATAATATTGTAAAATCACCACCATCAGCATTTACAAATCCTATTTCGGTCAAACCTAATGTTTCAAGGGAATTATCAGTAATAGAAGATGATGTGGCACTTGTTATATTATAACTCCCGTAATTAACCACAAGGTTGTTTTCGGCAGATAATGTTCCCCCAGTTGCAACAATTATATTAGGTAAAGTTGTGGATCCAGGCTCTGCAATAATATTATCAGAAAAAATATAATTTGAATTCGTACTATATAGATTTCGAACATTACATAAAGCACGGCTACTATCCTTTCCCCATTTATACACAGTGTTATTAGTAAATGCAAAAGTGAAATCATTACTGCTGTCTGTGGTTTGTGGATAGAAGAAACTTTCTCCGTTTAAGTAGTTATACAGTGTAGTATTAGTAATGCTTATAGAATTAACAATATGCTTTGTATAAATAAAGTTCCAACCATTATTGCCACAATCTTTTATTATACATTGATCAAATGTTATAGCGCCTATACTAAAACCTGCGTTCCCGGTCCTTAAAAAACAACGGTTTACATTTTGAATCGTCACATTAGTAAATGCAAGTTCTGTAATATCTCCAATATTACCACTCATAAAATAATCTGATCCCCGGTCAATAGTAACCCCCTCAAACCTCAATCCACAGTTTGTAAGTGCATCGCCCATTGAAATCTGTTGGGTTATTGTTACATCGCCATCCTCTGCGGCTTTTAGCGTTAAAACCTTATCGCTTTGAAAATTTATTCCTGAAGAATATGTGCCCGCTTCTAAAAGCAGGACATCGCCATCCATTGCATTTCCCATTGCTGCCTCTATTGTGGCAGGACTAACATTTATGGATGCCGCATAACTTTGGATTACTGCAAGCATTAATCCCCAAAATAACATGTAAACTTTTTTCATAAATAAATCATTTAATTAATAACATCTTTCGATTTGTAAACTAAAAGTATGTTACTCATGCTACAAGCAGGGATTTTACTTTACAATTATAACAGGGTCATATCACAACATACTATACATCTGCATATTACAAGCACTCTGTTTTACATATTATTCATCATTGGTAATTTATTAATGTTTAGGTTATAGTTTTTCAACCAATAAACAATCACGCCGGCTTTTATTTTTTTTGGGGGTGCGGGTAGAGTATTATATGGTTATTCCTTCTATTCTTTAATAAAAAGATTGCTGATTTATAAATAGGCGGAATACCAGTCCGTTCCTCCAGGCGGGCAATTCCTACCATACAAACAAAAGAGCCACAACTTTTTTAAATTATGACTCTTGTATATAATTTACAGCTTTATCATTTCACGGATTGCACTTGGCTAAATCTGCGCTTAATAGAAAGTCTGGCAGAAATAGATGAAGATATAATAGCCAATCAAAATATCTAAATTGATATCGAATATCAATTTTACTTTAGTCTCTGATTAATTGCGAATCTTTTAAGGAGTAATTTATTAAAACTTTCCTAATTTATTTCTGAGAGGGATTTCTAATGAGTTCTTTTCTATTCCCATAGCAACAATTGTTCTAAAGCGTTTTACATTTGAGTTGTCAATAAATAATCTTTTTGACAACTCCTCATATTCTTTCATTGAGGATACAACCATTACTAGAAAAAAGTCTGACTCCCCGGTTACATAATAACACTGCTGTATCTCAGGCACTAAAATAAAATCATTTTTAATAGTAAGAATATGGTCTAAATTTTCGCTATCAAGGAAAATCTCAACAATAATAGTTATTATATTACCCAGTATATCCCTGTTTATAATTGAAACATCTTTTTCTATTATACCAGATGCACGCATTTTTTTTATCCTTCTTTGAACTGCGGGTGCAGAAAGTCCTATTGCATCACCAATATCACGTTGGGGACTTAAATTGTCCTTTTGGAGAATCTCAAGGATCTTATAATCTAAAACATCAATCATTAAAATGTATTTTAACGAAACAAAATTGCAAAACAACTAGGCATTATCATTAATTATTCAATGCTTTTTAAAATATTTTTGCATCTGCAAGTTTAGTAAAAATTTATAGTTATGAGAAATGGGATGGTTTTAGCAATTATTGCAGCTGTATTTTGGGGAATTTCAGGGACATTGGGACAATTTCTTTTTCAACATAAAGGAATAGATGTAGAATGGCTAATTACTATTCGTTTACTTATTTCTGGTCTATGCCTCATAGCATTTGCCCTTCTTTATAATAATAAAGACGTGTTCAATATTTGGAAAAATAAAAAAGATGCAATACAACTAATTTTATTTAGCATAATAGGCATGTTAGGAGTTCAGTACACATATTTTGCTGCAATAAAACATTCTAATGCTGCAACAGCAACTATTCTACAGTTTTCTGGTCCTATTATGATTTCTATATATATGGCTTTAAAAAATAAAAAGCTTCCAAATACAATTGAAATAATTGCAATAATTTTAGCAGTTATTGGTACATTTTTTTTAGTAACTCATGGAAGTTTTGCTAGTCTAACAATTACGCCAATAGCGTTATTTTTAGGTCTATCTTCTGCTATTACTTTAGCCTTTTATTCCTTACAACCCAAAAAACTACTGGATAAATATAGCTCTGTAGTCGTGATAGGCTGGGGAATTCTTATTGCAGGATTCATTTTTAGTTTTGTGAAAGCTCCTTGGAAAACTACATTTAATTGGGATATAGAAACTTTTTTATCGGCTTTGTTTATTATATTTTTAGGTTCATTAGTGGCTTTTTATTTCTATTTAACTGCAACGAAATTAATTGGAGCACAAAAAACAAGTTTATTAACTTCTATGGAGCCCTTAGTTGCTTGTCTATTATCTGTAATTTGGCTTAAAACTCCTTTTTCAATAATTGATTGGGGAGCTAGTATATGTATTATATCTACTATTTTTTTAATGAGTACAAACAAAAAATCATAATAATAATACTTTCTCGACTTTTCCTAATATATGAATTATTCACAATAGATACTTTTTAATCATATATTTAAAAAGTTCCACAATCTGGGGGGGGGGGGAGGCGGAATTAATAAATCTTAATTTAATTAAACACCATAACGTCTCATACTTATCTTTATTAACCGTTTAAACGAGAACACACTCCACAACTAAATTACTGATAATATACAACATATAAGCCAATATGAAATTATTCCTTTTGTCTTAATTTAACTTTTCAATTAAAAACCGTATTGATGCTATAGGTTAAAATTTATTGCTGAAACAAAATAATAATTGTAATTTTACATTTGTATAGTTATATAAATACAATCATGGGTACAAAATCAATATCTAATGATTCTAAGAAAATAGTTTCGAATCATTCACGTAAGGCAAATATTTCAAAGAGTGTGCAACAAGAATATACTATATCAAAATTTTCTCCTGCATGGGTTGTTCTTCATGCCAAAGATGCTCCCGGGTACAAATTAGAACTTATTGAACGTATTCGTGATGGAGTTAAGAAAGCTGATTGGAAACTGTTAATACAAAAAATAGGAGCTACAGAAAAAGAATTTGAAAATATATTGCCAACCTCCATAAGTAGTATGCAAAAAAAGACTGTGTACAGTAGAGAAACATCTGAAAGGATTTACGAATTAGCTCGATTATTCGGACTTGGATATAATGTATTTGACACTCATGACGATTTCAAAAATTGGCTAATGACGCCATCTAGAGCTCTAGGTAAAAAAAAACCTTTTGAATTGCTCGATAGTAGTTTTGGATTCGAATTAGTAGAAAATGAAATCATTAGAATTCAATATAACGTATATAGCTAATGGTTGTTTATAGAGTTGCGAATACTAAATATAAAGATTTTACATTAACTGGGATTGGAGCTGAAAAAATTGGAGGAAGATGGAATGAGATTGGAACAAGAGCTGTATATTGTTCTGAAAATATATCATTAGCACTACTTGAATATTATGTTCACTCTGATGATATAGCGATATTACCTAAAGAGATTCTAATTGCAAAGATTGAATTTCCAGATAACTTTACAATTGAGGAAATTAAAGAATTGCCTGAAAGATGGAATCAGTACCCTTATTCATCAAAAACAACAATGGTTTTCACCCAATTAGCAAAAAGCAGGGACTTTTTTGCTCTGAAAGTTCCTTCAACAATTGTAGGTTTAGAATCTAACATTATCTTAAATCCCTTATATAAGGAATTTGGAAAAGTTGAAGTTATAGATTTTATCAAATTACCTATTGATGAGCGTTTAAAATCAAGCACCCACGACTGAACCACAACACAATGAATTCCGCAGTTTATATGGTATAAGACTAAGGTCCAATGAGTAATATGACTTTCAAAAGACAGTGGGTTTTCATTTTTACTTCGAAAAAAATTCATCCAACTTCTGAGATCAAAAAATTATCCAACCTCATAGAATATTCAAACTGTTTTTTTTGCATTAATATTGTTATAAAAAAGGGACAACTCCATGAGATTGCCCCTTAATAACTATATACAAATACAAGATGATTTTAATTTCACTCAACGCTATTGTTGATATTTAATTTCCTTCTATTTGATATACCGCAAATGTTTTCACTTAAACAGGATATTATTTTCAGGAGTACCAATAACCTTCACATACTTTTGGGGATTGGATACATTTTTAAAGTCAAAATAAACATAACCCGTTGACTCACCTTTAACAACAACTCCATGCTGATCAATATCAGCCACCTCGCTATTAACAAACTTAACATCTTCACTATTCTGAACAATAATGGATTCAGGCTTTTTTACATCGAGGCTTAAGCCTTCTATTTCTATTCCTTTTGCATACCTTAGTAAAACACCTTCGTTCGACACTATTTTACTGTTTTTAATTTTAATATTCTGAACCGGCATTTCAGGAATCCCATTGATTGTGATTGCCTTTTCAACATCATAACATTCAATATCCTCAAAAACAAAATTTCTAAAACAAGGTGTTTCTTCGGTTACAGGTTCTGTGGTGATTCCAATAATATTTCCGTTTTCATCTTCTTTAATTTTTCCACCATAATACAGGTTAAAACGAATTGCATCCGAGGGTATGTTCGTCATGCGGACACCTTTTACATAAATATTTTCAACTACACCTCCCCTGCCTCGTGTACTCTTAAAACGCAGACCGCAATCAGTTCCCAGGAAAGTACAATTTTCAACATACATATTTTTCACTCCTCCAGACATTTCACTACCAATAACAAAACCTCCGTGCCCATGATAAACAACACAATTACGTACAATAATATACTCGGTAGGAACTCCAATATCTCTCCCTTGTTTATCTTTTCCTGATTTTATACAAATAGCATCGTCGCCCACATCAAAAGTACAGTTCTCTACAATTCCATATTTACATGATTCTAAATCTATTCCATCACCATTTTGAGCAAACCAGGGATTACGAACATTAATATTTCTGACCGTAATATTTTTACACTGCAAGGGATGAATATTCCACGACGGAGAGTTTTGAAAAGTAGGGCCATCAAGAAGTACGTTTTCACATTGAGTCAGGTTTATCAATTGAGGCCTAAAAAAATCTTTATAGGGTTGAAGAGCATCTACATTGTCATAATCCACTTTTCCCGAACGCACTAATTGCTCCCCGTTATAATAAGATTCTGAGGGATACCATGTTTTTTCGTTATAAACAAAACCCCCTCCGGCAACAACTTCTTTCCATTGCCCTTCAGTTAACTTACCTTTTTTTATTTGTCTCCAGGCACCTCCTGCCCCATCAACAACACCCTTTCCGGTAATGGCAATATTCTTTAGATTTTTACCTGACACTGGGTTTTGACATCTGGGATTTTTTTTACCTTCATAAAAATTATCTAAAAGCGGATATAAGCTACGATCTCCACTAAATTGCAACAATGCTCCACCTTCTAAATGAAGATTTACATCATTTTTTAAAACTATTGGTCCGGTCAACCAAACGCCCTTTGGTATCAATACAACTCCACCATTGTTTTTTGAGCATAAATCTATTGTTGAGTTAATCACTTCTGTGTTCAAAAACTTCCCATTTGAAACAGCTCCATAATTTACAATATTAAATGTATCGTTTTTAAATTCAGGAACTATAACATTGGGCATTTCAAAAGGCAAATCCAATGCTATGTTTTTCGGTTCTGATTTTTTCACAGCATTACATGAAACACCTCCTACTAAACTTATTATTAATACAAGAGTGTATATATTCTTTGACAAATTATTCATTTTCTATTATTATTTAGTTACTCTAAACCAATCCACATCAATCCAACCGCTATCCTTATGATATTTATGACGGTTTATAAATATTCCCATTTTAGCTCCAATCCATTGACCTTCGCGAGCTTTAAATGCCTGACCAATATCTGTAAACTTCTTACCATTAAAACTATAGCTAAACTGACAATAATTTTCACCTTGCATGGTAACTCTTAAATAAACAGGATCGTTGTTTTTAATGGTTACTTTCTCATTCATAATCTCGCTATTACCTTTATCCGCGCTTTTACAAAAGCCTTGAGACAAAACAATCCCATCCTTTGTATTTTCCAGAGCAACCACACCATAGTCACGTCCCATAATTACAAACCCAGCACGCTCCCCATCATTTTCAGGATTGGGATGAAATGCCATTTTAACTGTAGCTGTAAATTTTGGAGCCGGAATCTTTTGAAGTAATAAATTAGGAACATCCCATAGGCTTTTATAATCTTCAGGAGTTAAAACAGAGTATAGACGCATATTGCCATTAGCGGCATCGTTAAAAATCCAGAACGGAGAACAGTTTCCGTGCCATTGCCACTGGTATCCTGTTTTAGAATCGTTAAATTCATCACTTTCTTCAGGAGTCATTATCGGATAAGTTTTACCTACATTGGGTTTTTTGTATGTCATAACAGGATCACCACAGCCATCTTTATCCTTATCAATACCCATTACCGGCCAACCTTCTTTCCATGTCATTGGCTGCAAGTGAACAATTCGTCCAACAGCACCTACATCCTGAAAATGAATAAACCAATCTTCGCCTGATGGTGTATCTACCCAACCACCCTGGTGCGGACCGTTAATCGCGGTTTTACCCTGGGCTAATACAATTTTATCTTCGTAAGGACCGTAAACATTTTTAGATCGCATTACAATCTGCCATCCTGTAGGCACGCCTCCTCCCGGGGCAAAGATGTAGTAATAACCATCTTTTTTATAAAATTTAGGTCCTTCGATAGTTGGATGTTTGCCATGACCGTCATAAACTATAACACTTTCGGATATTGCTTTTGTGGCATCTTTATTTAGCTCACATACCAATAATACACTTTTAAAAGAAGCCCGGCTTCCTGCTACACCATGAACAAGGTAAACACGACCATCTTCATCCCATAAAGGACATGCATCAATTAAACCTTTCCCTTCTTTCACTAAAGTTAGAGAAGACCAGGGGCCGGCAGGATCTTTTGCCTTTGTCATGTAAACACCATAATCAGGATCTCCATAAAAAATATAGAATTCATTGTTATGGTAGCGAATTGAGGGAGCCCAAACGCCATTGCCATGCTGAGGTTTTGAAAACACATCAGCAGGGGGTAAACCATTAGGAATTGCGGCACCAATCAGTTCCCAGTTCACCAAATCTTTAGAGTGTAAGATCTGTAATCCCGGAATACAATTAAAACTTGACGAGGTCATATAATAATCATCGCCAGCCCTGCAAACATCCGGATCAGAGTAATCTGTATACAAAATCGGATTTTTATAGGTACCATCGCCCTGATCGGCGACCCATACTTCAGAAACATAATTTGATTTTTCCTGAGCTAACACATTAGCTACTCCCACAAATATCATCAACGACAATAGTGATAATACTCTTGATTTCATTTTTAAATTCATATGTTTAATTTTTCTTTCATTACTCTTCCACTTTCCAATCAGGATTATTCTCTACCAATAAGCAGGTCATAATCAACGGCCCGATAGCCTTTCCATCATTTGACCTGATTTTTTCTTTTATGTAATATTCATAAGAACCATCTCTCACCGGATTATCAGCAGGCCCTAATCCTGCTCCTGCACAACAATCGGTTATTTCCAGGATTCCATTTTGATCTTTTTGTACCATTTTTTTAAAAATACCATGATAGGCTTTTTTTGCAAAGACCAAATACCTATTGCTTAATAATCCGTTTTGAATCCCTTTAAACATACCATAGGCAAACATACATGATGCTGTTGCCTCCTGATAGTTCCCTTCTCTGTCCGGACAATCCATCACCTGCCACCACAAGCCGGAATCTTCCTGTTGAAACTGTATGATTGCATCTGTCAGGTCCTGAAACATTAAAACCAACTCGTTATAATCGCTATGATTCTTAGGTATGTAATCCAATACATCCACCAATGCCATATAAAGCCAACCTACACCTCTTCCCCAAAAATTTTCAGACAACCCTGTATCCGGATCAGCCCAATACACTTTCTTTGATGCATCCCAGCCATGATAATAAAGTCCTGTTGCACCATCCTTTAAGTGTTTTTTTACCAGCAACAATTGGCTTGTTATATCATTAAAATCCAAAAAATCTCCATACATGGTTGCATATTGGGCGTAAAAAGGAAGCCCCATATAAAGGCCATCTAACCACATTTGATTGATGTAAACCTTTTTGTGCCAGAAACCTCCCTCCTCAATTCGGGGCTGATCAGTTATCTGGTTCCTAAGTATTTGTATTGCGGCACGATACCGCTCGTCCATAGTTTTAGCATAAAGGGGAAAAAGAATTTTGCCTGAGTTAATATCATCCAACTTAAAACTTTCTTTTTTGTAACCTGATATATAATCCGCTGAGTCAATTAAAACATCAACATAGGTATCTTTTACATAATTGTAATATTTTGGATTACCATATTGCTCCGATACTTTAATAAGTGCCTGACAAACCAACCCTTCAACATATCCCCAACGAGGTTTACTTCGAAAATCCGTCATCCATGCCTTTGGGTTATTATGCATCACTGCTTCTGCAAGTTGCACTGAATAACTGATTTGGCTCTTTTCTTTCTTTTTACCCGTTTCACACTGTACAAATAATAAAATCAAACAGCCTGCTATTATACGTATCATATATCAAATTTTGTTTTACCCCTTACTTTATTGCATCAGTAATATCTGACACTAAACTATTTATATAAACCTCAATATTATCATACGCTGTACTTAAATTCCTTCCTTTATGATCTTTTAGGTTAGGATCAAGTCCATTATCAGTTTCCCATTGATCAGGCATACCGTCATTATCTGTATCCACCAAAGGCGTTCCAGCATCCAGATCAGGCCAGGCACTCCACTCATCACCTGCTCCTTCAGGTTTGGTATCATCCTGACTATCTATAATTCCAAACCTTGGATAATTGGTACTTTTCCAGTTTACATCCGAACCGGGAAAATCGGTACCATATCCATTGTGTTCATTAAGTCCCTTATAGGCAGCCGTACCGTTTGTTACTTCATTTACAATACGATTATCAACCGCATCGCGCACCAGTGAACTTCCGGCATAAGCCAATACTTTTTGGTAAGCAGTTTCTGCATCATGAGTAGTAACAGCATCCGTTTCAACATCTGTATACAACCTCAAAAGTGCTTCCGTACCTTCGGTAAAGCCATCTTTTTGATAAATATTAATACCTGTCCAGTTATTTGCTGTAACACCACTGTTATAAGGAAAAACATTTCCTGAAATAAAATAACGCCCCCAGACTCCAATAATTTCTTCAAAATAACCACCCGTACCACTTACATCGATCTGGATAATACGACTGGCCACTTTATCGGCTGTAGCAGGTCCTGGTTTATAATAATTATTAACAATATTTATATGCATGGCCTCTCCCCCATAACATCCATTGCCATTCCAGTTATAGAATACATTATTACGAACATCAACCCTGTCGGAACCGGCATGAACAGCTCCCGGGCCAAACCTTGGCGTACGACTATCGTGATGAGCCATTAAGTTATGATGAAAAGATGCATTCACTCCTCCCCAAATAGCCCCATAGCCATGAGGGCCTTTAGAGTGTTTTGAAAGCCTTAAACTTTCGGAAATAATAGACCATTGAAGCGTGAAGTTTTCATTATCGTAAAAAGAACAACATTCATCAGTACACCAGCTAACAGAACAATGGTCGACAATAATATTATTGTGCTGACGTCCCCCTAAAGCATCTGCTCCGTCAGCCACCCCTGCATCAAAAACTTTTTTATCGCCCATTCTGAAACGGATAAAACGTATTATTACATTATCTGCATTAACCGAAACCGGGAAGTCTGCCAGGGTAACACCATCACCCGGAGATGTTTGGCCTGCAATAGTAATATTATCATTATCAATTGACAATGAAGATTGCAAATGAATGGTTCCTGAAATATCAAAAACTACAATTCGGGCACCTTCCTGATTAATAGCATAACGCAAAGTGCCTGGCGTATTATTATCCTCAAGAGAGGTTACCATATAAACATCACCTCCACGCCCCCCGGTGGCATTCATACCCCCACCTTCAGCACCCGGAAAAGCATATGGGTCTTCTACCACGGCGTTATTGTTTTCGCCTTTTGTATCATCTGCAGATTCTGATGTAACCGGACTATTGGCCCATTTTTCATCCTTTTCACATCCTAAAGTAATTAGCATGCTTAGAGTAAAGAATATTAAACTATACAAAATATTATTCATTTTTTAATTTTCTTATTATCATTAGATCCCTAAAAAAGTATGAAGCAAAGTGCTGAATGAATGCAAATTAATCATAATTGATTAGAAAGAACACCCTACACTTTCCTCCTGTGCATTTAGCTTTGCGCTCAATGCACACAATTACAACAGTATAAAGAGAGGGAGAATTACAAGCAACTCTCCCTCAAACAAATATTTACTATTTAATTAAACCATCTTTTATCTCCTGCCACTCCTGTACCAGCAAAACCGGCATCCTCCTGAATATGGAAATCCCCATTAACCGGGTCAACAAATAATCCTTCCATACTTAGAGGTAATTCCGTAACCCCTGTTAGCGGACGATCTTTAATTAACAAATCGTTAGTTTTATAACTACCTGTATAATAAATGGTAATATTACTATAAGTGCCATAGGTATCGTTCAATTCCACTCCTCCATTTGACCCACTGAAAATACAATCCTCAATAGTAACATTGGTAGGATTATTATTATCAAAACGCCAGAAATGGCTCATTGACCTATTAATATTGCATAAAGTAATATTGCTAAATGTAATATCTGTAGAAACGCGAATATCTGCAAAACGAGTACTGATTTCGGTTAACGTACAATTGGTAACATCAATGGATCCAATTACGGATCCTGAGCCCACATTTAGCATACCCCATCCACCGGTTTCTGAAATCATACAGTTATTAACAACAATACTATTTGCTGATCCACCACTGCGCAGCCTAACAATTGAGTTGATTTCAGACACATTACATCCATCTACCCTGATATCAAAAGCACTTTTATCACTACTATCAATATCAATAAGGAAGTTGCCTCCTGATGTAGTTGTAAGGTATTGAAGATTGATATTATTTACAGCACTTTCTACTGTAAAATAAGCATTTTGAAGAGATGTTTTGACACCACTGGCATTCTCAGAACCAACAAAGGCAATATTATTCACACCCGTAGGGATGATAATTTTTCCGCTAATATCATAAGATTCTCCGGCAGCAAATTCCACATTAATATTAGTTTTTCCGCCTGCTACAAGATCCTGCAATGCTGCAGTAATCGACTCTGCATTATCTGTATCCAAAACCTGGTATAAATAACCATCGGCAATACCGCTTGTTACTACATTAAGTGTACCCCGTACCTTATCTTCATTAAACATTTGAGCAATATAGTTTGTACCCATACTCAGTCCATCAATCAGTATATTCCCAGCTGCCTTTTGATCACCGGTTAACTCAAAATTACTAACCAACTCATTATTGATATCGAACAAACTCAAATTTGTAACCCTATCTGAAACTGTCCATGATAAAGCTATTGATGTTGAAGTAGGTGTATATCCTGTAAATATTTGCTCGGCCGGAGTTTCAAAGTATAGTTCACACCAGTTAGATTCCTGTCCGCTTGTTTCATCCACACTTTTCATCCTTACAGAATATCCAGTTGTTCCATCCAAATCAATGATAGTTTCCCTGAATTCATTTTTTGTGATAGTTGATGAAGATGAAAATGGTGTTAAAGTATCAGCACCCATTTCAACAGTCCTTACTATATCCAGAAACTCCAGACTATCTTCACTAAATTCGAAAACATATTTGGTAGCAGATACGGACTGCGTGAATTTCAATTCAACGGATGTTGACTCAATGCCCGAGACTTCAAAAAGTAAAGATTTAAAAAGTCTGTCATGCCCCTCTTCTATCTCCCAGTTGTTGTAATCATCCTCACAACTAACCCAAATAACCGAAAGAAGAGAAATACTAAGTATATATATTAATTTCTTCATTTTTAATAAACAAATTGATTAAACAAAACATTATTTAATAACCATAAGAATTTGTCAATTTCCCTTTTGATTCATAAATATCTTCGTAATAGATAGCATAAAAATGCCTGTAATTACAAATGTTATTACCCATTGAATATTGCGACAAGCTGGTTGCAATTTCATCGCCATAAGTTAATGTACCAAGGAAACTTGAGTAGTCATAATTAGCATACATCCCTGTACCTGCTAATAATGTTTTTACCGGCCAATCGATATAATATGTACTTGATCCCTCTTCGGGCTTGGCTGCTCTTTTGGGAAACCAGTCCACAGACTCATAATCGGCACCAGGACTAGCCCCCAACTCCTCATAGTAATTTATAGAAGAAGGATCAATATACTCATCATCTGCATATCTATAATATACGGTTTCAGGAAAATCAGAAGGTTGATATGTTTTATCAAATATTTGTACCTGTTGTGTATGATCCAGCATCAGGCATATGGCTTTTTTCATATCCTCAATCTTATCATATAATAATCCCCAACGAACTAAATCCTGCTTACGGATAGATTCACAACCGAACTCCCATGCACGTTCGTTAACTATAGCCTCAAAGAAATCAGTATCGTATTGTTGAATTTTAGAAGAACCTGCACCAAAAGCTCTTTCACGTACTTTTTCCAAAGCCTGGCGAGCAGACATTTTTGCTGTCGCATTCACGTTATCAGATCCGTTTAAAGCATACTCAGCTTCTGCAAACATTAAATAAATATCAGAATAACGCATTAATATCCAGTTGATACCTGTAGCAATACGGCTATTAGCTGTTTTATGCAAGGCCAAATAAGCATCTGAAGTCCAGTATATGCGCCATTTGGCAAAAGTTACACCTAGCGGGTTGTTTGATAATTCCTCAATATTATCTTTAGAGTAATTCCTCCATGTCAGAGTAACATCACGGCGGGTATCTTCACGATCAAAAGAATAAAAATAATAAGCTGTTGAAGTCACATAAGAACCTCCAAAACCACGGGCTCCGTATTTTGTATTTGAAGCCACAGTGTATCCCATCAATGACCCAATATCACCATTGTTACCCATACCAAAGGCCACTTCAAACAAGTTTTCATTTGATGCATTTTGTTGTTGGGCACAAACCGTTTTCCATATATCTTCATAGTCAGGATCCAACTGATGAGGATTATCTTCGCTTCCAATAACCTCTGCGCATTGTTGTGCTGCTATGGCATAATACTCTTTCCAGTTTTGAACACGACCAACAAAATAACCACCACTTTCAGGAATAGTTGGATGATGCTCAATGGTTGTACTTTCAAATAAATTACCATCACGCAATGACCAACCTCCGGCAAACAAGGCTACTTTTGCCAATAATCCTTTAACATATCCTTTCGATATACGCTCTGAGGTTCCGTATTCGGTGTTATCTCCTAACCATGGCACATAATCTACTGCTTCTTGCAAATCAGCTACCAGATATTTATAAATAGTATCTCGATCGGTTTTACTCATATACACATTTGAAAGGTCCGATTTGGATGACTCTGTTTTAAAGGGAACATCGCCCCAATAACGCACCAACTCAAAGTACACCATAGCACGTAGTGTTAATGCCTCTCCTAACATTGGTTTCATTTGAGATGCTGCGCTCTCTAAAATGGGTGAGTTTCTGAATCCATCAACTGCTGTAGAAGCCAGTTCGGCCATTTCGAATAGAGATTGCCATCGCGTTGTTCTATTATACTGATCATCATAATAATTTCCGGCTCCCTCATCCCTTGAGGTGGAGTTATAAGTTGTATTGTTAAACTCACGATTTGATTCTATATCGGTAACACCCTGCCAGTTTACAGACAGTTTCTGTCCGTATATATATGTGTCGGTCATTTTTCCATAAAGCCCCATAACAGCCGCCTCGCCCATTGAAGCTGTTTGATATACCGTTTCGGAACTTAATTTTGAAGGAGAACTTGTTTCCAGAAAATCATCTTCGCAAGAAACTACTCCCAAAGTTAAAATTATTGATAAGTAATATATTATTCGTTTCATTTTACTAACACTTAAAAAGTTACATTAATACCAAACAACAGTGTTTTTGCTTTTGGATAAGCTGAGTAATCTACTCCCGGAGTCAAAGGTGTTGAGCGGCGGGTATCCACTTCCGGATCTTGTCCTGTATATTTTGTCCAACACTTTAAATTGTTTGCAGTTACATATACACGTAATTTTTTCATCAAAACCTTTTCTGATATACTTTTAGGTAAAGTATACCCCAAAGTCAGATTACTCAGTCGTAAAAACGAACCATCTTCAATGGCCCAATCGGTTAAAACAGTTGAATTAGCCCTGGGGTGCCAGATCCGGGCATCTTTATTCAACTCTTTCAGCAATTCAGGATTGGCATTTTCTCCAAACATGATGTTATATCCTGTTGCAGGATCGATGGTTGTAAAACGATTATCCAAACTCATTACCGACAATAGATTCTGATATCTTTTTGATCCGCTAAATGAGGTAAAGTCTATTTTATTTGCGTTATAAATATCATTTCCATACGACCAATTAAATTGTGCGCCAAAGTCGAATCCTTTATAACTGGCATTCATTGAAAACCCACCGGTATGTTTTGGTTGGGCATGTCCGATGACTTTCCTATCCTCATCCGGAGAGATTTCAGTACCCTCACCACTTAACTTTTTAAGTTTCATATGTCCGGGACCAAAATAATCACCCGAATTGGTAAACACCGATGAAGCATCAACAACTCCATCATTTAGCACCCATTTATTCGTAGTTTCATTAAAAGTAAAATCATCAAAAGTGTACATCCCATCAGAAACGTAACCGTACATTTCACCAACCGGCTGACCAACAACAGCACGGAAATCATCACTACCTAAATTAAGTCCCCATCCCGAAGATGCTATTAACTCATCTGAACCATCCAGCTCTTCAATTTTATTCCTGTTAAATGAAATATTAAAACTGGCAGAAAGTTTAAAATCTCTGTTATCAACAATATATCCTGTAGCTGCTATTTCAATACCCCGGTTCGAGGTACTTCCCACATTTTGGTATTGCTTATCATATCCTGAATTAGAAGGTAATGCTACACCCAGAATCAAATCCTTCACTTCGGTTTTGTAGGCATCGATATTAACCGACAATCTTTGATCAAAAAAACCTAAATCCAGACCTATATTAGAAGAAATGGTTGTTTCCCAGGTTAAGTCCTCATTTTTTAATACCGAAGAAGTAACCAAAGCACTTTGAGCCTCATCGTTAATATAATAGAGGTTTCTGTAATTATCCTCAAAACTATACTCTTGTCGCCAATAAGAACCTACGCGGGCATTACCTACCGCGCCATAACTCAAACGAAGTTTTGCATTTGACATCCAATCTTTAACACCATCCATAAAGGCCTCATCCGAAAGTCTCCATGCAAAGGCTGCTCCAGGAAAATAACCCCAACGATTATTAGGTGCAAATACATTTTTACCATCGGCACGTAACGTTAAAGTAAGAAGGTAACGATCGTACAGATTATAGTTTAAACGACCAAAATAAGAATTGGTACGAGATGGCTCATTTATGGTAGTATAGGTAGGAGATGCCGTACCGTAATTCCACATTGCTAATACATCATCAGCCGAAAAATCTGAAGGGAAGAATTTTGACATCACTTCCATATCATTTCTTTCTGAACTATACAGCTCCTGCCCGGCCAACAGTTTGAATTTATGCACCTTGTTATTTAAGTCAAAATCATAAGTCAACGTATTTTGAACAGAATACCTAAAGCCTTTTTGATCGGTTCTTTTAGCTACCGGCTGGCCACCATTAGAACTGGCTTCGCCTGTTTTTTTAAGCCAGATATTATCGGTATAATTTTTCTCATAATCGTAAGATCCTTTTGTTGTATACCTCAAACCTTTAATAATATCCCACGATAAGCTGGCATTGTAAGTTTGTCTGAACTTATTTTGCTCCTTATATTCATTAACCGTATTAAAAATAGGATCGTTAAGCGAACTCAAAGCCTCTGCCGATGTTACATCTTCATTCCCTACCAACTGATCTTCGGACAAATACGACAAACTTCGAACCGGGGCATACTTAACACCATCGCGCAGTTTTTTTCCGCTTGATACACTAGGGCCTTCTATTGTAGTATTAGACAATCTTGATGTTAAATTAAATGAAAGTTTTTTTCCGATCTTTTTGCTTAACTTCAGTGTTACGTAATCTCTTTTATAGGCAGAATTCAACATGATAAAATCCTCATCATCACGTGTATAATTAAGATTATATTTAAAATCCTTATCACCACCATTTAAGCTAACACTAAGATTTTTTTGCACACCTGTATTTCCGTACAACTGATCCTGCCAATCAATTCCTTCTACCCCTTTGTATATATCGATATCTTCCCACAATCCATAGCTATTGGTAAATGCAGAATTGGTACTGGTACTTGGATCAAGCTCCCTTTGATAGTATACAAACTCATAGGGAGACAAAACATCATTTAAATTATATGCCTTTTTAATCCCAACATATGAATTAATGTTTATTTCTGTTTTTCCTTCCTTACCTGATTTAGTAGTTATTAAAATTACACCATTAGCACCTTGGGCACCATAAATAGCTGTTGAAGAAGCATCTTTTAATACATCAATAGTCTCAATATCACCCGGAGGTATATCACCAATGCTGCTAACCTGAAAACCATCAACGATATATAAAGGTGAATTATCCTGGGTAATGGATCCTCCACCACGTACACGTATTTTAACTTCGGCGTCAGGCGAACCTTCTGTTACAGTAACATTAACCCCGGCCAAACGACCAGAAATAGCCTGCATGGCAGATGTAGCTGGTATATCACTCAACGCCTCAGCACTAACTGAAGCCACTGAACCCGTAAGGTCTCTTCGCTTGGTTGTTCCATAACCTACAGCAACAACTTCCTCTAAACCAACAAACTCATCTTTCAACACTGTATTAATCACTTTCCTTCTATCAACACTAATTTCCTGCGATTTCATACCAATAAAAGAAAATACAAGTATTCCATTTGAAGGCACATCATTTAAAATATATTCGCCATTTACATCTGTAATAGTACCAGTATTTAACCCTTTTACGGCTATTGTAACACCAGGAATTACCATTCCATTTTCATCAGAAACTTTCCCTGTAACCGTAATTCTCTCTCCTCCTTGAGAAAACATGATTGAGGAATACATAAGAATTGAAATCAAGACCAGAAATTTCAATTGTTGATTCTTCCACAAGTCAAAGAATCTCTTTGACAGATAATTTTTCATAAATTTTTGATTTTAAATTAGTAATATTTGAATTACAAAACTGCTTTTCTTGTTAAATATCCCATTTCGTTCATCCAGGCTTCACATAAGTAAGTCCATAAATTTGTAGCCTCCGGATTGTTACGCAATGCAATTGAATGCTTACCCTTGGAAAAAATATGTAAACAAGATGGTATGCCAACAGCTTGCAATGCCAGATAGTAACGCAAGCTATTCATTGGGTTTACAACCGGATCATCAGAAGCACAGGCTATAAAAGCAGGAGGGGTATGAACTCCGACATTCAGCTCTCCTGAGAATAAAGATTTCATTTTCTCATCTGGATTTTCTCCCAGCAATGCTTTTCTGCTCCCCTCATGGGCTTCTTGTTGCATGCTGATGGCTCCTGAAATTGAAATCTGAAAATCAGGAACAAAAGGGAATTGATCGATTGAGTCCCCAACACAAGAATAATCATTTTGTATGGTGGATAAATTGGATACCAAACCACCACCTGCAGAACATCCCATAACACCTATCCTTTCGGCATCTATATTCCAAAAGGCAGCATGAGAGCGAACTAGCTTCATTGCTCTCTGGGCATCAGTCAAAGGACCAAATGCACTATCTGTTAAATCAGGGGAAGTAGGCAAACGGTATATTACAACAAAAGCATTAACCCCAAACGTATTAAACCATTTTGCCAACTGGATTCCGGCTATATTATAAGCTTCTTTACGATATCCTCCCGGAGGAAAAATCAATACGGCCGAACCGGTATTTTCTTCTTTCGAAGTAAAATAACAATACATGCCCGGAACATCAATCTGTGTTATTCTTTCACGCTCTTCGATACGGGGCAATTCCATTCCCCTGGAATTTGGCATGTTATAATTACTCCATAGCGGTATATACTCCTGTGAGTAAATACTTACACTGAACCATAATATAACACTACCTAATATCATTAACCTTATATGTTCCATCGCGTTTTTTAAATTACTGTAACAAAACTATTTAATATCTATCCAGACATAGGATGGCACATTACAATATGTAGGTAGTCATTTTGCAATAAGGGTATATTTGTATAAATATCAGATAGGAGGTGATTTTGCAGAACAATTGATCTACAGTCGATTCACCCCATGAACAGGGGGTATTTCACAACATAGGAAGGGTTGTTTTACAATAATACAGACAATCATTTATGTTTGATTAATAACTCTTATTTTTATAAAAAAAACAGAGCGCATGAAAACATTGAGTACATACTCTATTATTCTTTTTGTTTGCATCATATCCTTTGTCAAAACAAGTGGCCAGGTTGTTTCTACCCTAAATCATTATTTGGTAGAAGACGGGCTTCCCCATAATTTAATTAATGATATTATCCAAGATAAAAAAGGTTTTATATGGATCAGTACCTTCAATGGTTTATGCAAGTATGATGGTTATACATTTCATCAATATATACCTCAAGCTTACGACTCAACAATATTAAAAACCAACAGAATAGGTAAAATAACAGAAGACAGCCTGGGCAGAATCTGGATGGAATCAAGGGCTTTTGGACCTATTATTAATTGCTTTGATCCGGAAACTGAAAAGTTTTGGGATAAAAAAACGGATAAGGATAAACTGATTGAAAACTTTAATTTATCACGTATTGTACCTACAAAATCGGATATGGTTTGGCTCCTTTCCGACTCTGCAGGATGCATTTGTGTTTCGGGTAAAGATTATTTAGTAAGATATTTTAATTCGTCTCAAAATAATTTAAATGCAACAGGTGTATACAACGTACACGAGGATCTGCAAAATAATACGTGGTTATTGACAAACAACGGGATTACCATGTTCCCAAAGAATAATTTTAAAACTCCTGCTCACTTTTTTGACAAAGAACCTGGAAAAAACACCCCTTTTTACGAATACCTGGAGTTTGATGATGAAATATGGTTCGGTGGCATTTCCGGAATTATTGCCAAATACTCCAAATCGAATAAATCATTCAGCATACAAAAGCTGCCTATTGATGGCAACATAATAAAATTAATGCCATTAAATAACTTTAGCGTATTAGCGGTAACAAACAACAAAGGGTTTTGTACGATACACCGTTATTCACGGAACACTAAAGTTTATAATTCTACCACATATCCTCATTTGAATATAAGGCAGCTACATCCTTTAACAATTACAAACGACTATCAGTTTTGGTATTACAACAGCTCAAAACCTGGCATAAACCTTTTTAATTTTAATGATAACAATAACACATTCTTTCCCGCTATAAGATCAGGCAATTCTAATTCTTCCAAACAATCAACCCCTTATGTTCTAACCAATAGTAAAGGACAGATTTGGGTACAAGCTCTTAATGGGGGCTTTTCTTTATATAATCAGGAATCGAATCAGCTTATTCCTTTAAAATCGGAATACAAAGAACCCGAAATGGCCTTTTCAAATGCTTTCAGAGTTGCCTTGATTGACAAACAGAACAATTTATGGTTTAACAGTTATGCTGCAGGATTGGGAAAAATAGTTTTTAGTAAAAACAATTTTGAAACCCTAAAAATAAAAAGCCAAATCAGCAGCAACATCAGAGCCATATACCAACTAAAGAACAATTACATTCTTGTGGCCAATAAAGACAACCAAATATTAGTTTTTGATAAAGACTTAAACTTTACCGGACAGCTTTCATCCAATGGTAAACTGGCAGATAATTCAAATTGGGGAAAACCGGCTTACAACTTTTTTGAAGATTCAAAGGGAAATTTATGGATTGCCACAAGAGGAGATGGAGTATATAAGTTAACCCCAAATAAAAAATTATTTAATTATTCGGTTTCTCATTTCAAGCACAACCCGAATAATATCCATAGCCTTAGCAATGACCAGGTATATTCAATATTTGAAGATAGCAATAAACGTATATGGGTTGGAACTCTCGACGGGCTTCATCTTGCCCTAAACAATAATGATTCCATCCAGTTTATTAATATTCATAATAAGTTTAAGATAAAAGATATTGGCAAAAGAAGAATCAGGTGTGTAAATGAAACCCCTTCAGGATTGCTGTGCTCAGGATCCATGAATGGTTTATTAATTTTTAATCCAGACTCTATAAACAGTAAAAATATAAGCTGGAAAACCTACAATAAACAAATATTGCCAAACAAAGGATTAGGAAGTAATGATGTTATTGACATATGTGTATCAAAATCCAAAAAGGTATTTATTGCTACAGCTTATGGGGGCATAACACGCATTGACTCTGTTGATAACTTTGGGTATCCTGTAGTCTTTAAAACTTACACAAAGAAAGAGGGTTTGCCTTCAAATAATATCCTCTCTTTAGTTGAGGATTTAAATGGGAAATTATGGATAACCATGGACTTTCAGATATGCAGGTTTGATCCTGACAAGGAGCACATTGAAGTATTTCCGGAAATAAAAACCAAGATTCACGGCAGAAACTTTTCTGAAGCCACAAGGTATTGCCTCAACTCCGGAGAACTGCTATTTGGCTATAGCAACGGTGTTATTCATTTTTTCCCCGACCAAATTAAAACAAACAATTATTCGCCATATATTTCATTACTGAGCATTCGGAAATTCAACAAAAGAGGTTCATCTCAAAATCAAATCACAACTTTAAATGGTGTCGACAACGGCCACCCCGTCGTGTTTTCACATCAAGAAAACTTTTTTCATATTGACTATGCTGCACTGGATTACGACAACCCTTCAAACATAAAATATGCATACAAATTAGAGGGTTTTGATAATTACTGGAATTATGTAGATAAACAAAGAACTGCTATTTATACTAATGTTCCTAAAGGAGACTACCTATTTAAGGTCAAATCTACCAATAGCCAGGGTGTGTGGTCGAATAACCAAAGGGAATTACCCATTACCATTTTACCTTCATTTTGGGAAACGAACTGGGCCTATGCTCTTTATATTTCCATCATGTTAATTATTCTATTAACCACCAATTACACATTAATAACCATTTACAAACTCAAATCAAATATTAATGTGGAAAGAAAAATGTCTCGTTTAAGACAAAAATTCTTTACGGATATCTCTCATGAAATACGAACCCCTTTAACCATGATTACAGGGCCTATTGATTACCTGATTAATGATCCCCGCACACCCAAATCCGTAAAAAACCAATTGAGTTACGTAGCACAAAGCTCATCGCGTATGTTACGACTTGTAAACCAAATTCTTGATTTCAGGAAAGTACAGGAAATGAAATTGAAAGTATCTGAAATTGAAATCGGGAGTTTTGTTAAAGACATTTGCAATGATTTTATTGAAGTAGCAAATGAACAGGATATTTCTTTTCATTTCGAAAACCACGCTGAAGGGGTAAAAGTTTGGGCAGATCACAAAAGCCTTGAAAAAATCGTAATGAACCTTCTTTCCAATGCTTTTAAATATACTCCTCAGGGAAAATCAATTACAGTAAGCATTTTTTCTGATGAAAAAACTGCAACCATAAATATTAGTGATCAGGGTATCGGTATTTCAAAGGATGTCATAAACAAGCTATTTACCCGTTTTGTTTCTTTTAGCGACGATGAAAATAAACCAAGCACGGGGATTGGCCTATCCATAGTTAAAGAAGAAGCTGACAAACACAAGGCCAAGGTTACAGTAAATAGTCAACCAGGTAAAGGAAGTGTATTTTCGGTACAGTTTAAAACCGGGAAAAACCACTTTCCTGGCGATATAGTATTCATAAACACAAATTCTGCTAATCAAAGCGACTCCGAAGTATCAAAAAATCAAGCAACCACAAAAATCAAGATCCCTAATAGCAGTAAAGTAAAGGTACTTATTGTTGAAGATGATCATGAGCTACGGTCTTTTATTAAAAACATTTTGGAACAAGACTATGAAATATTAACCGCTGAAGACGGATTTGCAGGTTTTAATATTGCTGTTGAACATTGTCCTGATTTTATTATTAGCGACATTATGATGCCCAAAATAAACGGCATCGATCTGCTTAAAAAACTCAGGGACGATATTAGAACCAGTCATATCCCAATCATATTATTAACGGCAAAAGCAAATATCGAAAGCAAGCTGGAAGGCTTAACCTATGGTGCTGATGATTATATAACCAAGCCGTTTAGTGTTCCTTATTTTAAAGCAAGGATTGAAAATTTGTTAACCCAACGAAAGAGGTTACATGAAATATTTACCCGGGGAGACAATGCCGAATTTAAAGAGTTTAAACCTAAGCCCTTCCTGATTACCAACCAGGACGAGGCTATTATGGAAAAAATAATACATATCATTGAGCGAAACATGGACAACGGAGAGTTTTCTGTTGAGGATTTAGCCTCTAGTATTGGTTTAAACAGAACAACTATGTTTTACAAAATAAAAGGTTTAACCGGGTTTTCGCCTGTTGAATTTGTAAGAGATTTTCGCCTGAAACGCGCTGCTCAAATGATTACCGACAGTCAACTGCTTATAAAAGAAATAGCTTTTATGACAGGATTCCAGGACCTGAAGTATTTTGGGAAATGTTTTAAAAAGAAATACGAAATGACCCCAATGGAATACAGGAAAAGTAACTTGAAATAGTTTAATTTATTTCAAGTTACAGTTTATTCATTAGTCCATCTCAACTTCAAACCTAAAGATATTATCAATTGAATATTGCTTTGCCTGCTTTTTAGTTAACTGGTGCGACCATTTAACCCGTTTCTCAACATTTGCACCAGTACCTTTGCTGTTATATTCAGCATAAAAAGAAGTTTTCTCCCTATTGGGTTGCCCCCAATTATGCCAGCCTTCCGGTACAATATGAGCCCCCATTTCACATTCAATAAAAACTACATTGGCATAATCCCGCCATGGTCGCCCAAGGTACACTTTATCTACTCCTTCTTCTGCAGTTAGTTTACAGCCTTTAAAAACATAACCATATTTGTGATCCTTTGTAGTGCTTGCGGCTGTTATATATGAATTTCGTTTACTATGGAGCGTACAGTTTTCAAATACAGCAATGGCTGCACCAAAAATAAAATCAGTCGTCCCATCTATAAAACAGTCTTTAAATAACTGACGACTATTTTTTCCTGCTGCATATAATGTGTCTTGATTTCCCAGTAGATTACAGTCTTTAATTTCAAACAAATCACCTTCTACATGTAAGGCTACTGCCTGTCCTACTTCACCTGATGCATTTTCAATTGTTAAATTAACCATCGTAATATTATCGCCTAACACTTTCACTGTATAGCTATTAAAAGTCCCAATACCAGGCATCCCGGCATGGTCTGAGTAAGTAATTATCGTATTTTCCTTACTTTCCCCAATCAGTTTTATATTTGTCAAAAATGAATCTACAAGAACCTTTTCGTGATAAATTCCATCCTTAATAAAAATCTCCTGTTCATAATCTCTAAATGCTTTACAGTGATTCAATGCTTCCTGAATTGTAGTATAATCCCCACTTCCATCAGCGGCAACAATAACTTTATCCTGCCCTGATACTGTTACACTTAACAGGAAAGTCAGCATAATTATTCCAAAAACTTTATTTAATATCCATTTCATAATTCCTACTTCATTACTTTGTTCATAAAATCCACCATATAATCCACTGTTTCATCTATAAATGGATGAAACAACCAGAAAGTATGCATACGCACTTTAAACTTTACCACATCGTTATATATTCCCCATTCATTTAACATACCAATTAACTCATCCTGCCCTGCATGGAATCTGGGATAACCACTATTGATGAACAACATTGGAACTGAGTTTGCATTGGCCCAGTATATTGGAGATACTTCTTTCCATAGCTCAGGAACATCTTTAAATTGTCCACCTATCCATTGAACGTCCGGAGAATCATCACGCCGTTCTTTGTTTAACGAAAGAGGAGCCATAAAATTCAGCACTCCGTCAATATCAATAATTGCCTGTACAAAACTGGAGTGGGATTCATTTCCCATAGTTCCTTCAAATTTTTCTACTCCATTGGTTAATCCCACTAAAGAAGCCAGGTGACCTCCGGCTGATGTGCCTGAAATAGCAATTCGTTCAGGATCAATATTATATTTTTCAGCATTAGCACGCATCCATCGTATTGCAGATTTTATATTATGAACAGCAGCAGGATAAGGCGCTTCCAAAGCCATTTGATATTCTACAGCAATAGCCACAAAACCTCTTTTGGCAATCATTTGTGCCATTGGCACTAATAGTGACTTGTTGCCAGATCTCCAGCCACCTCCGTGAACAAGAATGATGGAAGGGTATTCTCCTTCTTTTTCTGGACGGAATATATCTAAATGCAGATCGCGTTTACCATACTTTGTTTTTTTTAGTGTTGTATAGATCACATCTCTATACTCAATTACACCTTTATATAACTCATCCTCCGCTGCCAATAAATATGGGTAATATTTTTGATATTTCCGCAACTGGTTTGCAACCGTATAACTGGTGTCAACCGGAAAAGCCGGCGTTTTTGTTTGCGCACCCGCAATTGAGGCAAAAAATAAAAAACAGATTATTACAGTAGTTGTTTTTAAACTCATAGTAATTTATTTTAATTGTGTTCTGATCCAATCTAAAATAGAATGACGTGTGGTTTGCGAAATCCAATGTTCATTTACGGGAGTAACTAACGATTCTTTTTTAGTGTTTAGGGTATTATATACAATATAACTTGTTGTTGGGGGACAAACATTATCATTATACCCCCATGTCATAAATACTGGAACTCTAATTTTTCGGGCAAAATTTACAACATCAAAATACTGCACGGTTTTCAATTTTTCGGGAGTGTCCATCCCATCAAATTTTGTAAATAAATGAGGATACCCTCCAGCTTTACCTGTTTTATATCTGCCCATATCACTTAAAGCCGGATGATTTGCTGCACAAGCTGTAACCCGGGAGTCAAGACCCGCTGTTATCAGAGCCAATGCTCCCCCCTGACTTCCGCCTTGTGCTATCAGGTTTTTACCGTCCCATTCAGGTAATGATGTTAAATAATCAAGAGCCCTGACACATGATAAGTAAACTTTCTTCATATAATAATTATCCCTGTTATCCAATCCGTTAACCAGATAGCTATTATGCTTATTGCCAAATGCACTATTAATCTCATCATAATCTTTACGCTCAAGATCTGGCCTGATACCATGAATCTCCATATCAAAGCGAATAAATCCGCTTTCGGCATAAAAAATATCTTTTAAAGGATTCATAGGTTTAATACCTGCTCCCGGTGGAGAGAAAACCACAGGGAACTTACCTTCTTTTTTGGGGATTGATAAATAGCCATAAACATATCGCCCTTTTTCATAAGCTTGTATTTTTACCAAATAGCAATCTACTTTATCGCTTGAATATTCAGGAACAAAAGTACGTTCCACTTTCATTGGACATGCTGCAGCTTCTTCTTTTGCATTTTCCCAGAAGGAATCAAAATCTGAAGGTATTTTAGTATAAGCGGTTAACTTTTCAGGATCAAATCCTACCTTAATATGATGTTTGTATTCTTTGCCATTCAGGTTTATCTTCAAATTCAAATCCAGAAAACCAGGATACTTTAATGTCCCCATGTTAATAGAAGCTATTCCATTTTTGATTTTTACAGATCCTGATTTGTCAGACTCCATCATATCCGGAGCTATACTGTAATTTACAGTAAGTGTATCTTGTAGTATTCCATAAAGGTAAACAGCAACTGAAATTTTTGCCATTTCATTTGTTTTATACAGCCAATTGGAATGATCCGGAGTTGTTACCCACAACACATCACTTCTGTGAGGATAATTTTCAGCTGATATTTTTGTGGATACACCAAATAAAAAAGCAATTACGAGTAGAATATTTATTCTGTACATTATCATAAAAAGATTTAAAATATTTTCATACAAAGTTATAGAGTATTTACTATAAACACGGGGATAAATCATCCCAAAGAAAGGGTCATTTAACAAACCGCTATAGTCAATAGTAAAATGCCCCTTTCTTTTCTGCAAAACACAACCGCCTATATACCAATCTACAATCTACTTTTGTTAATTAGTTTATGCAAGAAAACATCTGTTTTATATGCCCCCCACCGTTCACCCCTATATCCTCCCGTTTGATCGGGACAGGCTCTAAAGGGGAAGCCAATCACACTGTTCGGGTTGAGATTCTCCCTTTAGAGAGTTGGAGGGTGTGGGTTGGGATAAAACGAGTTTTCTTTCAATCACTAATTAGTAACAAGTCATATTCATAACAATAAAAACAAAAAAGAAAATGAAGACCTTACGTCCATTTTTACTAATCATCTTATTGGCATGTGCTTATTTTCCATCATATGCCATAAACAATTCTGAATGTTTTATTACAGTTTCTTTAGATGGAACCGGAAACTTTTCGAGCATACAGGAAGCTATTAATGCTATAAAAAGTAATCAGGAAGAACGAACTGTGATATTTATCAAAAATGGATTGTACGATACAGAAAAAATCTTAATCCCTGAGGATAAAACGAATATTACTTTTCGGGGAGAAAGCCGCGACAAAACAATTATTAGTTACCATATTTATGATTGTAAAGGAGGGTTTAACAATAAATGTCCTGCAGAGGATGCTGCCAGGTGGACCGGGCAAGCCATTAGGACTTCAGCATCTATAACCATCCAAGGAGATGGGTTTCAGGCAGAAAACATTACTTTCCAAAACACAGCAGGAGCTGTCGGTCAGGCCTTAGCCATATTTATAACATCCGATAAAAATGCATTTTACAATTGCGCCTTTCTTAGTTATCAGGACACCATGCTGTTAGGTAAAAACCAGACCAGGAGCTACTTTAAAAACTGCTTAATTTTAGGCCGGACAGACTATATCTATGGCTCAGGAATTGGTTTCTTCGATTCGTGTGAAATCCGCAGTTACGGTGGTGGATGGATAACAGCTCCAAGTACACCTAAAGAACAAAACTATGGCTTTGTATTTTATAAATGCAAACTCACATTCGCAAACAACAGCCCAAGACCTAAAGATGACAATCAATTAATCAGTTTAGGGAGGCCATGGCATAATTACCCCAAAGTTGCCTGGATAAAATGTGAAATAGGAGAAAAGATAAATCCCATAGGGTGGCCTACTTTATGGCATATGGATTATGCCCCAACAAGCACAGACTTGCATTTATACGAATACAAAAACACAGGTGCGAGCTCAGATATTTCCCAAAGGGCTAAATGGGCCGGATTACGAGAACTTATGCCTAATGAAGCAAAGCTATACTCAATAAAAAATGTTTTAAAAGGCAATGATAACTGGGCACCAAAACTACAAAAACGATAAAAAGTCATTATGAAAAAAATTATTCTCAGCTTAATCGCTTTAATAACGTGTTATAACCTCTTTTCACAAAACGAATTAACACTATGGTACGATACACCATCCAAAGCCTGGACAGACGCTTTGCCATTGGGAAATGGAAGGTTGGGAGCTATGGTATATGGGATTCCGTCAAAAGATACCATTCAAATAAACGAAGACACTTTTTGGTCAGGCAGCCCCTACCAAAATGTTAATCCCAACGCAAAAAAAAGCCTGAAAACAATTCAAACACATATTGAAAACGGCAACTATATTGAAGCTCAAAAGCTAGCTCTTAAAGATATTATTGCTGACAGAAAAACAACTTCTCACGGCCAGGTTTATCAATCAATTGGCAACCTTGTTTTAGATTTCCCCGGACATGAAAACTTTACGGATTTTAACCGTGAACTAGACCTGAAAACAGCCATAGCAAAAATGACCTATAAAGTCAATGGTGTTATGTATAAACGTGAAGTTTTTACGTCCTTCCCTGACCAGCTAATAATCATCCGTATAACATCAGACAAAAAAGGGGCAATTAGCTTTAACACCTCGTTTGCAGGCCCTTTAAAAAAGCATATGGTATCCGTGACTACTTCAACACTTGATAATCAAAACGAATTACTTGAAGTAACCGGCAAATGCACTAGAGAAAAAGAAGAAAACATCTTAAACTTATTAAACTTCAATGCTCAAATTAAAGTAAAATCGCAAGGTGGTTCACAGGCAATAAACTCCAATAGCATTTTAGTTAAAAATGCTGATGAAGCAACAATCTATATATCTGTAGCAACAAACTTTAAAAACTATCAGGATATTTCAGGTAATGCCAGAAGTAAAGCCCGAAAATTCCTGACTGACTATACTAAAGATTATGAACAGGCAAAATCCGACCATATATCTGCATATCAAAAACAATTTAACAGGGTTAAGATTGATTTAGGAAAATCAGCACAAACTTTAAAACCAACAGATGTAAGAATCCGGGAATTTTCAAGCAGCTATGATCCTGATTTAGTTTCCACCTACTTTCAATTTGGCAGATACTTATTAATAAGCTCTTCGCAACCGGGAACTCAACCGGCAAACCTGCAAGGGATTTGGAATCCTAACTCTGGCCAATATCCGGCATGGGACAGTAAATACACCACGAATATCAATGTTGAGATGAACTATTGGCCTGCAGAAATAACCAATTTAAGCGAATGCCATGAACCTTTTATCCAAATGGTTAAAGATGTAAGTATTACAGGGAAACAATCAGCATCAGAGATGTACGATTGCAGGGGATGGACACTTCATCACAATACAGATTTATGGAGAATGACCGGAGCTGTTGATAAAACTGCAGGTGTATGGCCAACCTGCAATGCATGGTTTTGTGCCCATTTATGGGAAAAATATCTCTTTTCAGGAGACAAAGCCTACTTAGAAGAAATTTATCCTATTTTAAAAAGTGCCAGCGAATTCTATCAGGATTTCCTGATTAAGGATAAAAACACAGGCTACCTGGTTGCATCCCCATCCATTTCCCCTGAACACACGCCGGGCTTGCATTTTTATGAAGAAGTAAGAGCTGATGGCAGCCGCCATAGAGAAAGATGTAATGTTTTTGCAGGAGTTACAATGGATAATCAAATGATTTTTGATTTATTATCCAATACAATTGATGCCGCCCAGATATTGAATATCGATACTGAATTTACAGCTCAGCTAGGAAAAATAAGGTCTCAACTTCCTCCTATGCAAATTGGAAAACATACCCAATTACAAGAATGGATAGAAGATTGGGATCGGAAAAATGATAAGCACCGTCATATATCACATTTATGGGGTGTATATCCTGGCAGACAGGTTTCCGCATTTAAAACTCCAGAACTTTTTGAAGCATCAAGAAATACTTTAATAGGTAAAGGGGATGCCAGCAGGGGCTGGTCTATGGGATGGAAAGTTGTACTCTGGGCACGTTTTCTGGATGGTGATCACGCATATAAATTAATACAGAACCAATTAAATTTAAAACCTGCAAATGCTACTATAAAAGATCCCGATGGAGGAACATACTGCAATATGTTTGATGCCCACCCTCCCTTCCAAATTGATGGAAACTTTGGATGTTCAGCAGGTATTGCTGAAATGCTTATCCAAAGCCACGATGGTGCACTTAGCCTGCTGCCTGCCCTACCTGAAGTATGGGAAAAGGGAATGGTTTCGGGTTTAAGAGCCCGCGGAGGATTTGAAATTGAAAATCTGGAATGGAAAAACAATAAAATACATACCGTAACAATTAAATCAAAACTCGGTGGAAACCTTAGGTTAAGAACCTACAATAAAATTGAAGGTAAAGGTATCATCCTTGCCAAAGGTGATAATAAAAACGATTTATATAGATTTCAACCCATAGAATCCCCTGTTATTTCATCGCAAGCAGAACTAAAAGGAACAAGCATCAAGCCTGTTTATGAATATGATATACAAACAAGAAAAGGAAAATCATACACCTTTAAGCTAGCTGAATAATTTTTTTTAAATTATTAAACATTACTTATTCAGTATTATTAATTGGTTAATTAATAATACTGAATAAATTAAATTCTAATATTCTGAGTTCGATGAGATATTTTTATAGAACCTTAGGTATATAAATTACAATCAAATTCTACTTGTGAAATTCAATTCCTTCAACATGCTCCCCCACAAAAAAACGAGCCATATCAGACGTCTTGTACCAGGCCGGTTTTCCTTCCATCTCATCATAGATTAAAACCCCATTTACTTTTAGGTTCTCAAATAAAATATTCTTTATTTTTCTTTCTTCGTTATAACCGGTTCTGTCGCATTAATAATATTGTATCTTAAAGATTACTATTTTTGAATATGATACAAGCACAAGTTGGATGGTTTAAGGGATTTAGATTTCCCAAAGAAGTAATTCTTCAAACTGTTTTTTATAAACTCAGATTTAGTTTGAGTTATCGTGATGTCGAAGAACTACTCTTCCTTCGCGGGGTTTTCATTGATCATTCGACTATTCAACGTTGGGTTAATCATTTTTCACCATTATTGAATACAGAATTGAACAAACGAAAAAAGCACGTAGTTGGTACATGGATGAAACTTACATAAAGGTTAATGGCAAATGGGTGCATTTATATAGAGCAGTTGATAAGCAAGGCCAGACAGTAGATTTCTATCTCTCCAAGAATCGAGATAAGAAAGCAACATTGACCTTCTTTTATAAAGCATTCGCCAATAATGGAATTCCAGAGAAAGTCACCATGGAAAAAAGTGGAGTTAATTATAGTCGTTTTGGATCAGATCAATGAAGATTATACAAACAACGGTGAAATAATACGTATTGAAAAACGGTGTCACCAATACCTTAATAATCGAATAGAACAGGATCATAGGTTCATAAATAAAAGGACCAATCCTATGCTAGGCTTTAAGAGTTTGTCTTCAGCGGAAAACACTCTGTCTGGATTTGAATTAATAACGATGATTCAGAAACAACAAGTCTTCAATGGGAATAGTATGTCTAATTGGCAAGTCTTTAAAAGTCTGGCTGTATAAAAGCTAAAATTTGAGATTGAAAAAAAGTATCGTACCGGTAGAAATCCTCAAACGGGGAAGGAAATTCAGATAGCAGCAAAGAAAGTGGCAAAGTTTAAGCCCGGTAAAGCTTTGGATGAAGCTGTTAACTAGCTCAATATCAAAGAGGGTGTCCAAAAATGGATTCCCTCTTTTTTTTGCTATAAAACATTGATAATCAATAAAATAATGCTTGTTTTAATTTTGTTATTACATTGATTATTAGTATATTAAGGTATGAAAAACATAACCTTTAAAGACTACAACCAAGGCCAGGCTGAACTTTTTCCTTCTCGTTTAGATGACTTTATACCAGATGAGCATCCTGTTCGCATGGTTAACAAAATAGTCGATCAATTAGATATTTCCTTTATTACCTCAGGCTATAAAGAAGGTGGATGTCGTGGATATCATCCTAGAATGATGATTAAAATATTATTTTACAGCTATTTAAGTAATATCTATTCCTGCAGAAAGATGGAGACTGCACTAAAAGAAAGCATTCATTATATGTGGCTTTCCGGGAAGCAGTTCCCTAAGCATAGTTGTATCAACGATTTCCGAAGCAAGCGATTAAAGAACCATATCAATAATTTATTTACACAGGTTGTAATAATGCTGGTAGATTTAGGATATGTAAGTTTAGATGTTCAATATATAGATGGCACTAAAATTGAAAGTTGTGCCAACCGGTATACGTTTGTGTGGCGCAAATCTGTAGAACGCTATAAAGCAAATCTTGAAACAAAAATAACAAATATACTTTCTCAGATAGAGGAAGGTATTCAGGAGGACAATAAACCAAATGAAGAATCCATAAAAGTTGTAGATTCAAAGGTTTTACAAGAAAAGATAGATGCATTAAATAAGCAAAACAAGTCAGCAGAAAAGTCAACTAAAAAGTTAATTAAAGAATTAGAAAACAAGCATCTTCCAAAACTTCAGGAGTACGAGGATAAACTTAAGGATATAGGACCAAACAGGAATTCCACTTCAAAAACAGATAAGGAAGCAACATTTATGCGGATGAAAGAAGATCATATGAAAAACGGTCAACTAAAACCTGCATACAATATACAGATTAGTACAGAACATCAATTTATAACCAATTTTGCACCCTATCAAAACCCAACAGACACGAGGACATTTATTAGTTTTCTTAATAGTTTTGAAGCTAAATATAACAAGCAATCAAAAGAAATTGTAGCAGACTCTGGTTATGGAAGTGAAGAAAATTATGATTTCCTAGAAAATGAGTCAATCGATGGATATGTGAAATTTAACTATTTCCATAAAGAACAGAAGAAAGCCTTTAAGACAGATCCTCATAAGGTTGAGAACTTACACTATAATCAAGACGAAGATTATTTTGTTTGCCCATCCGGTCAACACATGAAACTAGTTGCAGAATATGAAAAAACTAATGCATCAGGTTATGTAAGTCAGATAAAAAAATACAGCGCGAAAAACTGTTCAAAATGCAGTATGAGAACACGTTGTTTTAAAGGGCAAGGAAATCGATCAATTGAAATCAATCATAATCTCAGAAAACACAAGCAAAAAGCCAGAGAAATGCTGACCAGTGAAAAAGGTCTAAAACACCGAAGTAACAGACCAATAGAACCAGAAGCTGTATTTGGCCAAATTAAAAATAACAAAGGTTTTAAAAGATTTCTACTTAAAGGTTTAGATGGCGTAAACCTGGAATTTGGTTTGATTGCAATTGCTTTAAATATTAGCAAATTAACTAAGAGACATACTAATAACCTTAAAAACGCCTATATTTTAATATACAAGCTCGTAATTAAGCGTTTTTGCTGCTCATATATTTTCTTTTGTAAAAAAAATACTGTTGATTTATTTATTAACGGATAATGCTTGATATAAAAACAAAAATAAAAAAAAGAGGATGTCGTTTTTGGACACCCTCTTAATTCTTCATCTAATAAAGTTCATCATAATTTTATTAGCTACTTCCGGTTCATTAATTGACAATGAAGAGGAGTTCTCTTTCATTTTCATTATCCAAGCTATATTTTTCCCAAGTACTTCCATAATCTGTACACCTTCTTTATCCTGTTCAACTTCTGCCGGAATTGTTCCATGAATAATATTCCAATAATTTGATGTTGCCAGAATCATCTCTGAATACGCCAAATAGTGGTATAGTCCGTCAAGCGTTGCAGAACCTCCACTACGACGCACAGCTACTACAGCAGCCCCAACTTTATGATGGAACAATGAATTATTATTGCTTGATGATACATACCAAACACGGTCCAAAAAACTTTTCATAGTTCCAGATATACCTGAGAAATGTACAGGAGAACCTAGTACAATGCCGTCTGCTTCCATGATTTTTGGAATGCATTCATTTACAATATCAGTTGTTATTCCGCACTGATTATTTTTAGTTTTAAAACATTTTCCACATCCCAAACAACCTTGAATGGCCTTGTTGCCTATATGTAGAATTTCAAAGTCAATATTTTCTTTTTCTAATTGGTTTCCAAGCATTGTTAATGCGTGATATGTATTCCCTTCTTTTTTAGGGCTGCCATTTATTGCTAATACTTTCATTATTGTATTTTTATGTTATGTAAAAAGGTCCATAAAAAAATAGGTTTTCACTTCTTTATGAAGAGAAAACCATACATCCAAAATAAACAATTACTATTCAAAAAGCTTTGAAATACCCGTCATATTCAAAGTCCCAAGTCCATTATTAATTCCTTTATGAAAAATTTCAGACACTCTCTTTAAAAGAGATATGCGTTCATCTGCATCATTAATTGTAGAGATATAGTCAAAATCCTTTGATATCAGTTCAACAGGAAATTGAGGCTCAAAATTCTGATTAATAATGGTTGAACTAATAAAATTATTTATTGGAGCCCAAGGGCTTGTTTGTGAAACTGCATTTAATATCTCAGTCACATCCGCATTGTTGCTTTTAATTACACCAATAAGTTCTGATAAAACAACAACCTGTATACCCAATAATGAATTAGTTACCAATTTTGTAATAGCCGCATTACCAGGTTCGCCAAGAAAATTAATTTTTGAGCCCATTTTTTCCAATAAGGGTATCGCAATATCCAAAGCCACCTTATCACCTGCAACAAAATAAATTAACTGCGCAGAATCTGCTTGCGGACGAGTTCCGGATACCGGGGCTTCTAAAAAGTGAATTTCTTCCTTTTCAAAAATGCCCGCCATTTCTTTAATCCAATCCGGTGTCAATGTCGAGCTTTCAATGGCAACTGCACCTTTTTTCATTCCGGCAACAGCTCCGGTTGTGTCATTGAACCATACATCCTTAGATGCCTCATTGTCTCTAACCATTGAAATCACAATGTCTGCATCAATCACAGCCTCTTTGGGCGTCATTGCTTGTTTTGCTCCATTTTTAACAAATTCCTCAGCTGTTTTGGCAGTACGATTCCACACTGTTAAATCATAACCTGCCTTTATTAAGTTTAGAGCCATTCTTGACCCCATTGCTCCGAGACCAAGAAAGGCTATTTTTACATTTTTCATATCAAAGATGATTTTGATTATTTTTTACTTTTGGCATAGTTCACTAATCCATCCAACCAATCCTGATGTCCGTTAATCATAGGGTTAGGCTTTGTTTTGGCAAGTTCCTGTGCAGGTTTTCCAATTTGGCTTTCCTGAGTAAGAATTCGAACTCGTTCTCCTGGTAAATCTTCAATCAGCCAAGCATGAATAACATCTAAACGAGTTGCTTCGTCACCCTCAGCCCAACCGTGCCAAGCCAATCGAGCTGCTTCGTTTCCACAAGGAGGAACAAATTCTGTTATTTGGGCTTCAATTGGGAACCCAAAGGTTTTAAAACGGAAACGTACACCATAATATAATTCTTTGTCATTGGAGTTTAAAAACTCAACATCAGATGAATTCGAATAATATTCTGTCCAAACAAAAGGATTAACTAAATACTTCCATACTTCTTGTGTAGTTAAACCATTATCAATTATTTCATTTGAGCAAAAATTATCAGTTGTTCCAGGTGTGTATTTTTCCGGGAATATAATTGTGCTTTGTTTCATATATTTTGTATTTTCTTTTTCTAATTGTTCTAATATTGCTTCTCCAACAGCATGAGCTGATTGTGGATTCTGACCTGTTACTAGTCTATGGTCAACAACAACATGTACCTGCCAGGGAGCTGACTTTTCAAATATAACACCACGTTCTTTCAGTTTATCTTCTAATAAGAAAGGCACAACCTTAGTTAATCCTACAATCTCTTCCTCTTCGTTGGTGAAAGCATTTACTTTTTTGCCTGCTACCAGATAAGAGCCATCTTTCAATTTAATATTTACCAGTCCAGCCGGCCCGTGACAAACTGCCCCGACAATACCATTTGCCTCATAAATCTGAGCTGCAATATTTTGTAATTCTTTATTATCAGGAAGGTCCCACATGGTTCCATGGCCTCCGGCAAAGAAAATAGCAGCATATTCTTTTACATCTACTTCCGAGGGTTTCATAGTGTTTTCAACTTTATGTCTGTATTCTGTGTTTTCCCAAAACTTTTTATTTACAGAATCGGTCAAATCAAAACCATCTACCGGAGCTTTTCCACCTAATGGACTTACAAAGTCTATCTCATAACCAGCATCAAACAATACTTCCCATGGATGGGTAACTTCACTTAGATAGTAACCAGTTTTTTCACCAGTATTTCCTTTCTCATTGTGGCTAGTAACCACGAACAATACTTTCTTTTTCATTTTTTTTGTGTTTTGCGCATTGGTAATTCCAACTAGCATAATGAAAGCTATTATTACCAAAGAGATTTTATTAATAATATTCATATCTAAATTTTAATATATTATTCTATAAAGTTTTCAGATAAGTGAGACAAATATGATTTACGGAATTCTTCAACTCGGGCTTCAGAGATGTTTTTCTCAACATCGTGAAAATGAAAACCCGGAATAGGAGCATCCATGCCTATGAAAGAATTCATTCGATGAAAACCAAACAACACACCATCATCCACACTTCGTCCCATAAAGAATTCATCGGGGATACTAAACGCTGTTTCTGGAGCATTCCATGTTGTAGTTACCATGTATGTTCTTCCTTGCATTAAGCCACCCTTGCCATAGTTACGTGCCGGATTATCAGCCTTTCGTCCATCACTGTAATACATTCCTTTTCTGTGACCTGCTGTTAATACATTATCAAGATACTCCTTTAATGTATAGGGCACATTCATCCACCATGCCGCAAAATGATAGATAACGACATCTGCCCATAGGAATTTATCGACTTCCGTTTCGGTATTATAACCATCGGCTAGGTTTGTAACCTGTAATTCAAATCCATTATTTGCAATAAAGAACTCTTCATCCCAACCAGTAATGGTGTTATTTAGCTTTCCTCCGGAATGAGCAAAATTTTGTCCTGCATTGATTATAAATATCTTCTTCATTATATTTGTGCTATAATAATTATAGTTGCAAAAGTAACTTTAGTGATATATCTTTGCAATAACTATCAAAATAGATAGGTTATAGATATGGGAAAAAATATTGAATTAAACGGAAAGATTTATCCATGTACAGTTAGCCTGGCAATGGATTTAGTAGGTGGAAAATGGAAATCGGTCATTTTGTATCACCTTAAAGATGAAGATAAACGTTACAACGAATTGAAGAAAGAAATACGAGCCATAACGGAGATGACACTCAGTTTACAACTAAAACAGCTGGAAGAAAGTGGATTAATTTCACGTAAAGTTTATGGCGATAAACCACCTATAAAAGTTATTTATAGCTTAACTGATTTTGGAAAAACTTTTATTCCGGCTTTGGAGGCAATTAATGATTGGGGGCAATTGGTTGTTCAGGAAAAAGGAGGATTTATTGAATCTACTTCATAACCCAATCAGTTCTATCTGAGTTTATTTTCCAACAAAACATCAATAAACAGATCAAATAACATCATAGGAATACTTAGGCCAGTTGTTTTTTATGTAATCTATTTTATTGTTTTCGGTTACTATAAAATCGATATCTTCTAAAGAGGCCACTTGATAAGTTCTTGCTGTATTTAGTTTATGACTATCCGCAAGAATAAGCCTTTTATTTCCTCTTTCTATCATTGCACGTTTGATTAATGCTTCTTCTCTGTCCGGACATGTTAATCCTTTTTCCGGATGTACATCACTTATTCCAACTAAAACCCAATCCGGATTAATAGTTTGTAGAGCTTGAAAAACTGTAACGCCAACTGTTACCTGAGAAGATGAAAAGACCTTACCTCCAAGAAAATTTAGTTCTATATTAGGACGGTTAAATAATTCGTTTACAATCGGAAAACTATTGGTAAATATGGTTAACTCTAATTCTTTGGGTAATTGACGTATGACTGCAAGATTAGATGTCCCTCCATCTAATAAAATTACATCTCCATTTTTAAAAAGGGGAATAACCTTTGAAGCCATTTGTTGCTTTTTATCCATAGCAGTATTTATCCTGTCCGTAAATTGGATAGATATTCCTGATTTTGCGATAGCTCCGCCATGAACTTTTGTCAACAATCCTTTATTGTCTAATTCCGTAAGATCTCGTCTTAAGGTATCATCTGAAATTCCAAGTTCGTTACTTAGTGAAGTAACATAGATTCGATTATCTCTGCTAATAAGATTTAATATATATTCGTGTCTTTCCTTTTTAAGCATTATACCGCATTTTAAAATTGCATATATCCGCAATATATCTATATTTGATTGATATATCTAATAAGTAATGCGTTATTTTATAATTATATGCGGCAATATGCAAGAGTGCAATTAAAATAGACTGAAACAATTACTCTTAAACCAGAAACCGCATATACAAAAAAAGTAATTCGTTGTTATTAATTATTTTTTTCTAAAAAATTTAAACGATGCAAAAGCGATTATTAGTAGACATGGATGGAGTGTTAGCAGATGTGTATTCACATTTAATTAATCTTGAATTTAAAACAACAGGATTAAAAATGACACACCAGAGTTTGGAGGGGAAATTAGAGGAGGAGGCTTTTCCTTCATTTAATAAACTTGTTAGGAGTAAAGGTTTTTTTCGTACACCTCCCGTAATGAAAGATAGTGTTGAAGGCTTAAACTACCTGAATAATAAATACAAAGTGTTAATTGTGTCTTCAGCAACAGAATTCCCGAATAGCTTAAATGAAAAACAAGCATGGTTGAATGAATACTTTCCATTTATAACCTGGAAACAAATGATCTTCTGTGGCAGCAAGGATAGTATTTGTGGCGATATTATGATTGATGACCACCCTAAAAATCTTTCCACATTCAATGGCAAAAGAATAATTTTTAGTCAATTACACAATGTTCACGTGGCAGATTCTTCGTATGAAAGGGTTTCAGATTGGAAAAGAATAATGGAAATTTTATAGATTCAATAAAAACTAAATAAAAGTAGAACGATATTCTTTTGGAGAAATTTGCATCATCTTTTTAAAAGTCCGGTTAAAATAAGGGATGTCATTAAAACCAACAGCTGTACTGATTTCTGAAATCGTCATGGATGTTTCGCGAAGCATTATACAAGAACATTTGATTCTATACTCATTTAGTGCGGTAAAAAATGACATTCCTTTTTCTCTTTTAAAAAATGAGCAAAAGGAAGAACTATTCATTCCTACATATTTAGCGACATCGTCAAGTGTTATTTTATCATGGTAATGCGTCAACATGTAACGATGGACTTCCTGAAGCTTGTCTGCATTGCGGGATTGCCTTTCGCGGAAGCCTACAACTTGCATATCTGTGTTTAAAGAAATATGCGAGATAATTTGAAGAAAGGTGGTTAGCTGTTCCAGATTGTTTTGTGAAATCATTGAATACATTAGTCTTTGAATCGAAGACAATAACTCACCTTTTAAACTCATACCTTTAGTTATCTCTTTCAAAATTTTAATGCAGGATACCAGTTCAGGAAATGTATTTGCACATTTATCAAGAAATGAGTCTGGAAAAATAATTGTGATATTCTCAATTTTGCCATGTTTGTCATGAACATTTTCGTCAAAATACCAGCCATGAGCCAGATTGGGAGGAAGCAATATAATTTCTCCTTTTGAAAAGGTTTCCATATTGTCGCCAATAACACGTGTACCACTCCCTGTTATAACATAAGACAATTCCCAATCATTACTTTGGTGAAATGAAATCTGCTCATTCCACACAATATGCACATGATCAAAGAAGAAGGATTTATCTTTGTCAATTTCAACGTGACAATATTTTGCTTTTTCAATATTTTTCATTGCCTAAAATTCGAATGACTACAAATATAAGACAATAGTTTTTTAATAAAAGACAAGTATTTAAATTGTAACAACCTTACTTTGTATTGAAATAATAAACAGATATTAAGCTTATACTGAGTGTTATATTACGATAGTATCTATAATAATCTCATTAGGCAATAAAAATATTAACAATGAAAATAGAGCACATTGCAATCTGGACTCATGATTTGGAGAAGGCAAAAAAGTTTTATATTAAGTATTTCAACGCAAAGAGTAGTGATAAATACATAAACACAAAAAAGAATTTTACATCATATTTCCTGTCATTTGAAGATGGAAGTACGCGAATCGAACTAATGCACAGTCCTTTTATCATGGAATTCTTAGGGAATCATGCTACATCTCTTGGCTTGACACATTTATCTATTTCTGTTGGGGATAAAAATAAAGTCGATAAACTAACAGAACAATTGAGAAAAGATGGATATACCATTGTAAGTGAACCAAGAACTACTGGAGATGGCTATTATGAAAGTGTTATTGAAGATAGTGAATGGAATAGAATTGAAATTACAGAATAAAGCACAATAGATCTTTGGTCCCGATAACTATCGGGAAGACAAAAGACAATAGACTAATTTACAAGACGCCTTAAATCTATAAATTAAACAATTTACAATAATAAGTTTTAACTACTAATTTACGGTGTATTATAAATTTTAACGAATTAGTAAAAGTAATAACACTCAAATAATAAACTTTAACAGATACATAATATGAGCCTTAGCAATAGTAATCAATCCGGTTTTTCAGACTCAAAAAAACACTATAAAATATTAGATGGTTTACGCGGTGTTGCAGCAATCATAGTTGTCGCTTTTCATATTCTCGAAACATTTACTGGAGGTGACCACTCCAAGCAGATCATCAATCACGGTTATTTGGCTGTTGATTTCTTCTTTGTTCTTTCCGGTTTTGTTATTGGCTATGCCTATGATGACCGTTGGCAAAAAATGACACTTGGAGGTTTCTTTAAACGTCGCTTAATTCGTCTTCATCCAATGATTATAGTAGGAATGATTATTGGTGCAGTAACATTTTATTTTCAGGATAGCAGTTTCTTTCCTGTAATATCTGAAACTCCGGTTTGGAGAATGTTATTGGTAATGGTAATAGGATTTACCTTAATTCCCGTTGGCCATTCTATGGATATTAGGGGATGGACAGAAATGCATCCTTTGAATGGGCCTGCATGGTCACTGTTTTTTGAATATGTTGGTAATATACTTTACGCATTATTTATCAGGAAACTTTCAAATAAAATATTAGCCTTATTAGTATTTTTAGCCGGAGTTGCATTAATTCATCTTGCTATTACTAGTCCGCACGGTGATGTAATTGGTGGCTGGTCAATTGACGCCACTCAACTTAGAATAGGATTTACGAGGCTTCTTTATCCATTTTTAGCAGGATTATTATTATCAAGGATTGTAAAGCCAGGGCAATACAAAAATGCATTCTTCTGGAGCAGTTTAATACTTGTTGTTGTTTTCTCCATACCAAGAGTAGGAAATCCTGAACAAGTTTGGCTGAATGGCCTTTACGATTCATTATCTATAATATTAGTATTTCCGTTGGTAGTTTATATTGGTGCCAGTGGCGAAACCAAAAGTAAAATGTCATCTAAAATAAGTCGCTTTCTTGGTGATATATCCTATCCCCTATACATAATTCACTATCCTTTTATTTATATGTATATGGCATGGATTGATAAAAACCAGGACTTTATAAATACATCACCATCGGGAAAAACAACCATGATATTTATATCAATATCAGTACTCTTGGTAAGTGTGATTTTGGCTTATGCTTTATATAAATTATATGATGTACCAGTAAGAAAATGGCTTACTGATAAGTTTATGAAGAAATAGGATGAATAATAGAGCGATAGATAAAAGAGTGATTCACAAGATTCACACTATAAACACAATACGAAAACTTAACAAAGTGATCATGGATAACTACAATATATAATCAAGTTCTTATATTCCAGAAAAAGCTCAAACAGCTTGCTAATCAAGATAATGCTTAAAATATAAGGCAAATAAAACTCCCTGTTGTATACCAGTACAACAGGGAGTTATTCCATATAAGTTAAAATATTGTTTTCCATTTTTTCAATTAGAGCAAGCATTGCAGCCTGTTCTGAATCCGTTATTCCATTGGTTGCAATACTAATAGATTGTTGCCAACAAGCATAAATTTTTCCTTTTATTTCCTCTGCTTTGGGAAGAATAAAAATAAGAACACTTCTACTATCTTTTAGGCTTTTCTTTTTTGATACATATCCTAATTTAGAAAGCTTTTCAATTATCCTCGTAACATTAGCAAAATCCTTTTTCGACTTTTTAGCTAAATCACCAACTGTTAGCCCATTCTCTTCCCATAAATAATACATTATAACCCATTGGTCTGGTGTAATTTCTAATTGATTATCAGCGATAATCCTAAACACCTGCCGCTTTAAAAGTACGGCAAGTGTTGCTATTCTATGGTTTACGGAATTCTCTAATTTAATTTCCATCTTGTAAAATTCTTTCTTTTACTTTATTCCATGCATGAGTGCCTTTCAAACATGATTTTTCCAATGTATAATACATCTCTTTAAAGCGACTCATCGGAACTGACAAACTTAATACATTTGCTTCAACTTGTGGCCTTACTGACGGATCAAATAACCCTAAAAATGATCTGTGACCTTCATCTCTGTTTTCTACAACAGTTTGAGCAACTATGGCACTACATCCTGATGCGAAAGGTACTGAAACAGCATCCGGTTTATTTGTATCCATTAATGTCCATGAAATTAATCCTGTCATAACATCTGGAGATGCAAAAAAGATAATTCCCTCCAGGCCTTCAAAGCTATCAAGGTTGTTAATTGATGCAAAATTAATGTACTTACCTTCTTTTAATGGCATGTTTAATTCTGTAATAAAGTCCATAACCATTTCAGGTGTATCTTTATACCGTTCTTTATCAGAGACAAATCCCGGAAGAAATGGTGGAACTGACGTGAAGCCACTATATACTTTTCCTCCCGGACATGCAATGGCATCCACAGATAAACTTACAATTTGGCCTTTTCTAGCCGGTTTTAAGTCTTTAATATAACAACCTCTTGTTTTTGATACTTCTACCTTGGGTCTATCTGAATACCATATAACTATAGGTAATTCATAATCGCCAAAAGCATTCCTAAAGTTCTGAATGAAATAATTTATATTCATATCTACGTTTTTATATTTGTTGTGACAAATATATTTATTTTAATTGTCATGTCAAATAAATATTATTGTTAATTGAAAAATCACTAAAAAAACAGATCTGGTTAACGCATATCAAAGTTAAAAGAGAAAGTACCTGAAAATAAAACTGTAGTAAATTTACTTATGAGTTAAATCTTAAGTATGCTCATCATTTTACAATACTATCTCAAAAAAATAACGTTTAAGAAAAGTTGGAAATAACTTATAAGAGAAGTTTATCTAACAGGTAATCTTTAAATTTGTACTTTTAAAATAAACTGTTATAAAATGCCCAACAACTCAAATATTGTCGTTTATAATTACATGGATACATTCTACTGTGGTTACGTAGAGAAAGATTTTTATTGCGAAGAAATGGTTACGGAGCATATGCTAGTTTATATATGTTCGGGAGAATTAGAACTCGTTTCTCCGGATAAAAATTACGTTTTAAAAAAGGGCGATTCGTTTTTTCTAAAACGGAACCACATGTTGCGCAAATTCAAAAGACCCTCAAAAAACGGCGAACCGTTCAAAGGACTGTTTTTACAATTAAAAGCCCCATTTTTAAAGAGATTAATGAAGGAACGGGATATAATGATTCCTGTAACAAACTCTTCTTCTGATTTGAAAAACTCACCATATATCATGCTAAAAAAACATCCATTTCTCAATGGTTTGTTTGTATCACTTGAACAGTACTTTGATGTAGAACAGTACCCTTCGGAAGAATTAATGGAAGCTAAATTAAAAGAAGCAGTTTTTACATTGCTTCAGGTTAAACCGGAGATTGGCACTGTTCTATTTGATTTTACCGATCCCTGGAGAATAGATTTAGCCGAGTTTATGAATACTCATTTTAAAAGTAATTTATCGGTTGAAGAATTTGCCCACTATACCGGAAGAAGCTTATCAAGCTTTAAAAAAGATTTCTTTCAAATTTTCAAAAACACCCCAAGTCGTTGGATTGTAAAAAAACGATTGGAAGAAGCTAAATACCTTATAGATGATAAAGGAGTTAAGCCTACCGATGTGTATCTTGAAGTAGGTTTTAAAAACCTATCCCATTTTTCTACGGCTTTCAAAAAGGAATTTGGGATTGCCCCATCTGCTCTTAATACAGGAACGGCATCATAAGTCGTTTTCTATATCTCATTATTTTGTCGTTTGAGAAAAGTTACAAATAACCTTTAAGAAAAACATTTCCTTCACTCCTCCTCTATCTTTGCATTGTAATAATTTAATACAAAAACATAAGATGCAAGAAATAACAGAAAGCGTAAAAGACAAAATAAATGAATTGCGTAACAAAAATTATTCATGCTCTCAAGCCACTCTAATAGGAATAAACCGGGTTTTTGAAAGTGATTTTAGTGAGGAACAATTAAATGCAGTTTCTGTAGGTTTCAGAGGTGGAATAGGAAGAACTTATAATGAAGGAACATGTGGCGCACTTTCAGGGGGAACTATTGCCTTGGGAATTTTACTACCCAACGATAGAGCAACCTTTTTAACCAAAGAATTATTCAATTTCTTCAAGCAAGAAAGAGGCACTGTTATTTGTGGAAATATGGTAAAAAAGACAGGTTTTGATAACTGCACAGAATGTTGTCTTTGCGTTGGAAAGAAAGTAGCTGAATTGTTGCAAAAAGAAAAAATGCAATGAAGGAATTGGATAAATTAAAAAATGGTGAATACTATCATATGTTTGATAGTGAAATTGGAAAAATACAAACAATGGCAATTGAACTTTGCCAAAAACTTAATGCAATACCTGTCTCCAAAGAAGATGAGCGAGAGAAAGTAATTAGAGAATTGATTGGTTCAGTAGGTAAAAATCCCAAAATAAAGCCTGGTTTTCTGTGTGATATGGGGATTAACATTTATATAGGTGACAATTTTCTTACAAACTTTAATGTTACCATTCTTGATATGGCAACTGTAACCATAGGTAATAACGTCTGGTTAGGTCCGAATGTTGGTTTATATGCGGTAGCCCATCCAATGGAAGCTGAGGGTCGTGAAAAATCTCTAGGTATTGCCACACCTATAACAATTGGTGATAATGTATGGATTGGAGGTAATTCGGTTGTGGTAATGGGTGTTACTATTGGAAAAAATGCGGTAATCGGTGCTGGTTCTGTTGTTACCAAAGATATTCCTGAAAATGCCTTAGTAGCAGGAAATCCTGCCCGAGTAATAAGATATATATCAAATAAATAAAAAATATAATGAAGAAGTATTTCAATTTAAACAATCAAACATCAATTCCTTCCATTGGATTTGGAACATGGCAAACGCCTGATGGAGAAACATCTATTGAAGCGGTTAAGTGCGCTATCAATTCCGGATATAAACATATTGATGCAGCAGCTGTATATGCAAATGAAGCCAGTGTAGGAAAAGGAATAAAAGAAAGCGGTATCGACCGTAAGGAATTATTTATCACAAGCAAGGTGTGGAACACAGAACGTGGTTATGAGAAAACGCTTCGTGCTTTTAACAAAACGTTTAAAGATTTACAACTAGACTACCTTGATTTGTATCTGATTCATTGGCCGGCTTCTGAGAATCAGTTTCCAGATTGGAAAGAAATTAATAGCGAAACTTGGAGAGCAATGGAAGAACTTTATAAAGAAGGTAAAATAAAGTCAATAGGTGTAAGTAATTTCTTACCTCACCATTTAGAAGCATTAATGGAAACTGCTACTATTCGACCATCCATAAATCAAATTGAGTTCCATCCCGGGTTTATGCAACAGGAATGTGTTTCGTTTTGCAAAGCCAATAATATACTGGTTGAAGCATGGAGTCCTTTAGGAACCGGAAAAATGTTGGATAATGAAACACTAAAAGCCACCGCTGCAAAATACAATAAATCAGTAGCCCAAATATGTATTCGATGGGTTTTGCAAAATGATGTATTACCGCTACCAAAATCCATAACTCCAAGCCGTATTGTTGAAAACTTAGCTATTGACGACTTTGAAATCACAGAGGAAGATATGCAAACAATCAATGCAATGGAATATTGTGGAGGTTCTGGGTTGCATCCTGATAAGGTTGAGTTTTAAATACTCAAACCTATAAAATACAAATAACAGTAAAAAAGATTGATTTGTTTTAAGTTGGCTAAGTTTGGGATAAGACTGTTAATTAAAATATACTCGATATAATAAAAGCTCCCGGTAAAAATAAGAGGTCGGGAGTCTTTCGTATATTACCATCAATGACAATGTTGAATCCAAGCGTAACGCAGATAGCGGACTTTATTGACAAACACTAATTAATCACAAATTGGAAAACCATTACCATTACCATTTACATGCTCTCGATACAACAGTTCTAATTGACTTTGTACAATTCTATCTTCAGATAAACGCGGTAGGTTATCGATTGAAAAATATTGTACATCCATTGTATCGAATGCAGTCTTAAATTTTTCGGTTGAATCGGTAAGCGTACATTCAAATATCATTTTATACACATAAAAAGGCTGAGGTGGATGTGGGTGTATTTTCTTATCAAACACTGCCAATAATTTCTCGACTTTGGCTTTTCTTCCTATTTCTTCTTCTATTTCTTTTAATACAGATTCTGTAGGTGTCAAACCAACTTCAGCCCATCCTCCTGGAAGTGTCCAACATTCGTCTGCCTTTTCCTGCACCAATAATATTTCATTCTTCTCGTTGACAATCCATGCTCTGACATCAACCTTTGGTGTAGGGTAATCCACAACCGGGGCATAAAAATCATCAAATGTTTCAATTTTATTTCCCGATAATTCAGCCATCATATTTAGGGCAATATCTCTTAATTCTTCATATCGTTCTCTATTATAATCATCAGGTTTGAATATCAATCCCGTATCAGCAAGAGATTTAATTCTTTTAAGCGCATTAAATAATTTTTCATTCATAAATAATTTTTTTTAATCTGAATAATTAAATTGAAAAGTACATTCATAAGATAAATGGCTTTGTGTTGAACCTAACGCAAAAGGAAGTTGAACAACTAGATTTTAAAATATCAATTTATTCTGCAAAGTGCTAAATTTCCGTAATTTTCATTAGATAATTTATTGCATACAACGGGGTGTTTGTCAGCCAATCTTCTTTCCGGAAATCAGACATGGAGGTTCTTATAGCAACTGATTCCGGGAATCGCTGTTTGAATGATTTTAAACTTTTAGCCTGTAAATTCTCAGCAGCTTTTACTTCAATTGGAACAATTTTATTCAGATGTTGAATCACAAAATCAATTTCGGCATTTGCTTTTTCTGCTGACCAATAATATATCGGAATATCAGGTATGGTTTTTAATTGCTGCAATACATATTGCTCTGTTAATGCACCCTTGAATTCTTCAAAAATGGCATTCCCGGCAAGTAAAGTTTTTACATCAAGGTTGCCAATGGCTGCAAGTAAACCAACATCAACGATAAATATTTTAAAGGCATCCATATCCTCATAAGCTTTAAGCGGTATACCTGCTTTGTTTATTCTATTCACCTTATAAATCAGTCCACTATCGGTTAGCCAGGATAGCGACAGCTCAAAATCTTTTGCTCTTGCACCTTTCTTAATAGCACTGTATATAAATTTTTTGTTTTCTTTTGCCAATTGTGCCAAGGTTGAATTCCAAAGCATTCTGATTCGGGGAACGATCTCAACAGGAGCATGTTTTGAGAAGTCCTGCTCATAGGCCAATAAAATATTCTTTTGAATCTTTCTGACTTCCGTGTAATCCATATTTTGCTTAAAAGACAATACCACTTCCGGCATTCCTCCTGTAAAATAATATTGTCTTAATAGTTCAGTAAATTTTGTTTTAAAATTCCGTATCAAATCCCAATCCTGAGATTCAATTAGTTTTAACAAAGGCTCTTGATTCAAAGCCTTCAAATACTCGGGAAAACTTAATGGATACAAGTCTAAAAAATCAACTTTCCCAACAGGAAAGGAGGTGTGCTGATGGAGTGAAACCCCTAATAAAGACCCCGCTGCTATTATATGATATTCCGGAGTATTTTCATAGAAATATTTTAGCGAAGTAATTCCTCCTTTAGCTTCCTGAATTTCATCCAATATTATTAAAGTGTCTTGTGCATTAATTTGTACTCCTGTTTCAATCTGAATTGCATTAACTATTCGGGGTATATTATAATCTTCAGAAAACAAATCCTTTAAAACTTTTGAACTCTCGAAATTAACATATGCGGTCTGAACATATTCTTTCCTGCCAAATTCTTTCATCAGCCAGGTCTTTCCTACCTGACGAGCTCCTCTTATGATTAAAGGTTTTCTATTTTCATTATTTTTCCAATCATAAAGATTATTTATTGCAGTCCTTTCCATATCCACTAGTTTTTATATCTGTGAGGATACAAATATACATTTTTACAAACGTCTTTTTTAATTTATTCACATTTATCTGAACGACTATTTGCTGTACATCACATTAATTCGAACGACTATTCGTGGCATATTACATTTTTTCAATGTATATTTCGTATGGTTCAAAAAAAAGGGATACTCAACAAAGAAGTATCCCTGCAAAAGTATTTATTCAAATGCCATTTTGTAAATTTCAAAAGCATCTTCTTTATTTATTTCACATAAAGCACCAATGCTTCCCCATTCAGTAGCTCTTTCGGCTAGAAATTCAAGTTTGTCTTCAGCCACACCTGCTTCTTTCAGGTTTTTAGGCATCTTCAATGTTAAAGTGAATTCTTTTACTTTTTCAATACCTAATTTCGCAGCTACTGTATCGTCAACCTCGGTTACACCAAATACGTTGCGTGCAAAAGCAGCAAATAACCATGTATATTCAGGAACTTTCTCTAAAGTATATGCCAAATAGGAAGGGGCAATTAATGCTAATGTAATTCCGTGTGTCATATCGTATAAGCTTGATAATTCATGTCCCATGCCATGCATTGGCCAGTTTGAACCTTTTTTACCAGCTGCAAACTGGAAGCTAGCTAATGCCATTGAGCTTGCCCACATGATATTTGCACGGGCATCATAGTCTTCAGGATTAGCCAATACTTTAGGAGCATTTTTAACAATAGAACGCATCAAACCTTCGTTCATCATATTTTGTACATCGGTACTTTCGCTACCTGCAACAAAGTAACACTCTAATAAATGGTCGAAGGCATCGAAACAACCTGCCATTGAATGTTTTTCAGGTACACTGAAAGTAAAAGTCGGGTCGAGAATTGAGAACTTTGGATATAGGAAAGGATGCATGATGGTATGTTTTTTATGATTCACCTCACCAGTAATAACCCCACCCATATCTAATTCACTACCTGTTCCGGCCATAGTAAGAACTGAAGCTAATGGTGCAGCTTCTTTAATTTCGCCTTTACCGTCTGCCATCAAGTCCATCACATCACCATCGTAACAAACTCCGGCAGCCATTGCTTTGGCAGCATCAATGGTTGAACCACCTCCAACAGCCAGAATAAAGTCACATGCATTCGCCCGATAAATAGAAATACCTTTACGAACATCTTCTACTGGAGGATTTGGCCTTATACCGTCGCAATCAAAGAATGGTATATCTGCCTTTTTTAATTCTGATGTAACAGCATCGTAAATACCATTTGCTTTAATACTTCCGCCACCGTAGGCGAGCATAACTTTACTGCCTCCGAATTGCTTTATTGAACTTGCTAAATTCTCTATTTGTCCTTTACCGAAGTGAACGGTAGTAGGTACATAAAAACTAAAATTTTCCATATCTGTTATTTATTGTTATTGTTTATTTCATTAATCGCATTCAACGCATTTAAAGTACGTGGGTAACCGATATATGGCAGCAACTGAGTTGTAATCCCGATAAGTGTTTCACGGTCGTTACCTACATTCAAATTTCCCTGGATATGGCCACGAACCTGAGAATCCGTTCCTCCCATACTGATTAACATTGAATAGGTGAGCAATTCGCGGTTTTTCATATCCAAACCAGTTCTTGTGTAATAGTCACCAAAGCAGTTTGCAGCCAAATTATATTGGATGTGTTGTTGGTCGGCAGGAGCATTTTTTCGCATTTCGGCTATACGTTCTCCAAAAGTTGCCTTCATCAATTCAAGACCTTTAGCTTCGCGGTTTTCGCTGTTGGTTGTTGACTGCTTTTCCAAGGGCAGGTCGATACCCCATTCGTCCATTATTGAGTTTGTGGCATAAATAAAGTCAATGACTTTTGCTACACCCACATAAGCCACCGATTGGTAAAGCACTTCTTTAATTTCGACCGGACTTACACCAACATTCAAAGCTGCATTAACAAACATTGTATATTCGGTTAAAGCCCCTTGTGCAATACACGAACCCATTATCATCATTATTCTTGTTTTCACATCAATGTTGCTTTGTGCAATAACTTCGTCAAATGCCCAATTATCAAAAATTCCAATCAATTCAGGGTCTGTCTTGGCTGCTTTTGATTCGTAGTCTGGCCATAATTCTTTATGATTTTTTATGGCTGGTTCACTCAGGTTTACCTCATTAATTTTGTTCATTGCAGTTGCCTTTTTGTATTGTTCATCATCAACCTCTTCCAGCCATGTATTTTCGTTGGTTTGTGAATTTGTTTCAATGGCGAGGTGCGAAAACCAACTATCAGGTGCAGCCCCGTGCCAATGTTCAACATTTGAAGGTATTTCTACAATATCACCCGGCAAAAGCAATCGAGCCGTTTCACCTCTGGCCTGATAATACCCTTTCCCTCCAACTGCGATGAGTATCTGTCCCCCGGTATGGCTATGCCAGTTGTTTCTACAACTCGGTTCAAATGTCACATTGAAAATCGGGCAGTTTAATTCGTTATTCTGTGTTAATGGAGCCAGATAGGTTTTTCCTGTAAAGTATGGAGCAAACTTATCCGGTAATTTGTTTCCAACAGGGAATACGCTGATTTTAGGAGTTTCTTTTTCCATTTCCTGTGCTTTAATTTGGATATTGGAGCTAAACAACAGGATTGACGTAACCCATACTATTGTTTTTAAGTGCTTCATATCTTTAAGTTTTTATTAATACTGTGTTTACTTTAAGCTTTGCATGTCAATCACATATCGAAACTTTACTTTACCGTCAAATACTTTGCGATAGGCTTCTGTGATTACCGCTCCATCGGGTTGAATAACTTCAACTTCGGGATAGATATTATGCTTTACTGAATAGTCTAACATTTCCTGAGTTTCCTTTATTCCTCCAATCTGTGAACCATAAACTTTTCGGTTTCCCTGCCAAATAAACTTATCAATACCAATGGTTACAATACCATCCAATGCAGGTAATCCAACAATACACATTTCTCCATCGAGCTTTAACATTTTCATGTACATGTATGGGTCGTATGTATTCACTGGAATTGTGCTGATGATAAAGTCAAGAGAATTATCCAATCCTTTTAAATCTTCGGGATTATTGACATTCACATATTTTACTGCACCCATTCGTTTTGCATCTGCACGTTTATCTTCTGTAATATCAAATACGGTTACTTCTGCACCCAACGAAACAGCATATTGAACTGCCATGTGCCCTAACCCGCCATATCCGGCAACTCCAACTTTTGTATCTTTTTTAACCCCGGAATACATTATTGGAGAGTACACCGTAACTCCTGCACAAAATAGGGGAGCAACCTTTTCCATCTCGGCATTTTTAGGAATGCTAATAGCAAAATCTTCTGTCACAACATATTTGTTTGAATAGCCACCCTGTGTTAGTTCATTGTTATTGAACTGGTCGTGGTCATGATAAGTCATAACGACACCTTTACAGTACTGTTCTTTATCACCATCACAAAACTCGCAATGACCACAAGAGTTAATCATACAACCGATTCCGGCATAGTCGCCCACTTTGAATTTTGTCACTTTGTCGCCAACCTTGATTACTCGACCTGCAATTTCGTGTCCGGGAACCAAAGGGAATTCTTCTTTTCCCCAATCTTCTTTAACATGGTGTAGGTCGCTATGACAAATTCCTGCATACATGATTTCGATTTCAATATCATGCGCTCCAACAGCATGGCGTGTAAAATCATATTCCTTAAAATCTCCATTCGTTTCATATACTGCGAACCCTTTTGTAGGGATTCCATTTTCCTGAGCCTGACTTGACATAAAGCCTATAATGCAGATTGATAATATTAATAAACTACGTTTCATAATTTTTGTGTTTAAATCATTATTTAATTTCATCTGTTTAAATTTATTTTCAATGGTCAGATGGAACTCGCTAATTTAGTCATGCACTTTTGTTTGAGTCTGGTGCTCATGGCTCGTTTCATTTATCCAGGTTTCAACTTCGTTTTTTGCACCGTTTACCTGGCTTCCCCAACGAGAATAACCTTTAAGTATATTCGCATCGGGACAGAGCTTTCGTATGTCAGCTACACTTCTGCCCAAACGACTACCTTCGTGCGTAATAAAAGGTGCAATAGTTTTTCCTTTAAAATTGTAAGAAGAAAGAAAAGTGGCTACTGGTGGTGCTATTGTACTCCACCAGTTAGGCGACCCGACATAAATAGTATCGTACTGTTCGATATTATCGATTTTGGTCTTTAATTTTGGTTTGAAATTGGCATTGATTTCCTTTTTCGCATGGTCAACCACAGCCTGATATTCTTTAGGATAAGGTTCAACAGGTTCAATCCTTACAATATCAGCACCTGTAATCTCGCTGATATATTCTGCTATAACTTTGGTATTATTGCTATGAGAGAAATAAACCACCAAACTTTTATTTTGTGCTTGCATATTTATTCCGAATAGGATACTTATTGCACTGACAACTATTAGCTTAATATTTTTCATTCTTTTGTATTTTAGTCTTTATCCACCATTCTCTCGCTGCTTTCAGGATAACGATGTCCCTGGAAAGTCATCTTTGAGAGAGCTTCTTCAATTGCATGGCGTTCTGTACACATTAATTCCACAGATGCCCCGCCAATATTTTCTTCTAAGCGATGAATTTTTGTCGTACCGGGAATGGGAACAATCCATGGCTTTTGTTCCAGTATCCATGCCAATGCAATTTGAGCTGGAGTTGCATTTTTACTTTCTGCAATAATGGTAAGTAAGTCAACTAAAGCGAGGTTGGCATTTCTATTCTCTGCCGAAAAGCGAGGTATTCCATTTCTGAAATCATCGACATCAAAGCTGGTTTTTGAATCAATTTTTCCGGTAAGAAAACCTTTACCCAACGGACTGAACGGAACAAAACCAATTCCTAATTCTTCAAGTGTTTCAAAGGTTTTGGTTTCGGGTTCACGCCACCACATAGAATATTCACTTTGTAAAGCTGTTACTGGTTGAATAGCATGAGCTTTGCGGATGTTAGTTGCTCCGGCCTCAGACATTCCGAAATACTTTACTTTTCCTTCCTGAATGAGGTCTTTTACTGTTCCGGCAACATCTTCAATAGGTACTTGTGGGTCTATTCTATGTTGATAAAGCAAATCAATTGTTTCAACCTTTAGACGTTTAAGTGAACCTTCAACCCTTTGACGGATATACTCTGGCTTACTATTTAATCCGGAAGTTTTACCATCAACATAGTTAAATCCAAATTTGGTGGCTATCACTACCTCATTACGAAATGGAGCTAACGCTTCTCCTACAATTTCTTCGTTAACAAATGGGCCATAAATTTCGGCAGTATCAAAGAATGTCACTCCCAATTCATAGGCTTTTCTTATTAATTTAATTGCCTCTTGTTTTTTAGTTGCAGCACCGTAACCAAAACTTAATCCCATACAACCTAATCCGATAGAAGAAACTACTAAGCCTTGGGTTCCAAATTTTCGTGTTTTCATATTTATAATGTTTTATGTTTTTGAAAATTTCACATTACAAATATCTGATGAAAAACAGGAGGAGTTGTTATACAGATTACAGGTGTTTATACCATTTTTACATATACGTTAAGTAGCAGATATACAAAATGATAAAACAGAATAAATTAAACAAAAAAGGTTCACAAAATTAATAGTTAGCCTAATTGTTTTTAGGCTGATTTTAACCTGTGAATCTCACATAATATCAATGCTTATAATCAATTTGCTTTTATTCTTATTGGTTGAAGTAAACCTGAAGTTCCTTCACGAGGAAGTAAATAGAGCACTAATGCAGAAGCTGTAGTAAATACAGCAATAACCCAACTCATTGTCCATGGTGTTCCGTCAGAAAAAATGGCCAGTAATAAGGAAGATAAAATACCACTTCCGTATTGAAGCGAACCTAAAAGAGCTGAAGCTGCACCTGCCATTTCAGGAACACCATCCAAGGCAGATGCCGTGGCTGTAGCTGCAATGATACCATTCATAGAGAAGAACAGAAATACGGGTATTATAACTCCTAAAATCCCAATAATGCTCAACTTACTCAATATTGCCAGAACAATAGCAGCAAACATTGCAATTCCTGTTGAAAAACGGAGTAGTTTATCTAATGAGAATCGATACACTAGTTTGCGGTTAAAAAAGCTCAATGTCATTATACCAACAATGTTAATGGCAAACAACCATCCATAGTATTCTGACTTAACACCAAAGTAGGTAATATACACCTTTGGAGAGCCAGTAATAAAAGCATATGCAGCAACATAGTAAAAGGTAACACTAAGTGTATAGGTCATGAATTTTCGATTCATTAATAAAACCTTGTATTTTCCAAAAGCTTCTGCCAGTGACGAATCCGGTCTTTTTTCAGGAGGCATAGTTTCTTGTAACATACGAATAGCAACAAACAATAATACACCAATTAAAACTAACATCCCAAAGATGCTGTGCCACGAACTAAATTTTAATATCTGTCCACCAAATATTGGCCCTATAATTGGAGCAATTGCCATAATTATTGTCAGTGTCGATAACATTTCAGCAGCTTTATTACTGTTATATAAATCACGAACCATAGCTCTTGATAGCATTGGGCCAGTACACGCCCCCAAAGCCTGAATTACTCTCCAGATTAAGATTTGTGCAATATTTTGAGAAAATGCACAACCTATTGAACCTACAATAAATACAATCATTCCAATAGTCATTGGTAGTACCCTTCCAAATCTGTCGCTAATTGGCCCCCAAAATAGTTGCCCAATAGAGAATCCTATCAGAAACCCTGTGATTGTTAATTCAACATCCCCGGCTAAATCAATTTGCATTTGTGGTAATGCTGGTAAATAAGCATCGGTTGACAATGAAGTAAGAGCCATTAGTGCAGCTAGAACACCTAATAGCATTTTACTGTCTTTATCTATTTTATATTTGTGTGTTATTCCTACCATCTTTTTTGTTTAAAAAAACATTCAATCATTCTATCCGTTACAGCATTTTTGAAATGGGTAGCAATCCTCTTTTTTCCAAACATGCATTGTAATTTCTTTGCCCGATTCATTAGAGCAACCAATCTTTGGTAAAGGCAAATCTATTTTAACTCCATTTATTTTCACAATACGAGCCGGAGCACCAACAACGGTTGTATTTGCAGGTACATCTTGCATTACAATCATACTTTGGGCTCCGATTTTAACATTATCAGCCACCTTTATAGGACCGAGCAAAGTCGATCCTGTTCCAACGCAAACATTATTGCCAATTGATGGGTGACGTTTTCCTGTATGATTCCCTGTTCCGCCAATAGTTACATTATGAAATATCATACAATGATTGCCAATAACAGTCGTTTCACCAATCACAATTCCATTTCCATGGTCTATAAACAAACCTTTCCCAATCTTGGCTCCGGGATGAATTTCAATTTGAGTAAGTAATCGTACTATTTGAGAGAATAATACAGCAAAAAATTTAAAAATATTCCGATGAAAAGGATTCTTAATTTTAGTACTTAACCAGTATAGAGGATGTGAAACATATCGATGTATTGTAATAGCCCATAAACCTGGATAAAGTATAAACAACATACCTTCGGCTGCCGGATCATTTTTATAAATTGCTTTAATATCTTCAAACATGTAATTGTATTATTTCAGTTTTGAAATCCAATTTTTTACGATACTATCTGCACCATGAACGCTACCTCCTCTGATAGCAATTCCTCTGTCAACCATTGCCTCCGGGCATAATAATTGAATATCACTTAATCCTCCCATACCACTTCCTTCGTGTGTACAAAATGGAATTATTGTTTTTCCGGAGAAATCGTATGATTCTAAAAATGTAAAAACAGCCATAGGGAAAGTTCCATACCAATTGGGATATCCTAAATAAACCACATCGTAATCATCCATATCATGCACTTCATCCGCTAAATCAGGTCTGGCATCATTGTTCAACTCATTTTTTGCGACTCGGGTTGTTTCCATATAATCTATAGGATATTCCTTAATAGTATCTATCTGAAACATATCACTACCTGTAATTGCTTGAATTTTATTAGCAATTACCTCGGTATTACCAACTGGTAATTCTACAATACTACCTCCCACGTAATTTTGACCTTTGCGTGAGTAATATGCTATTAATGTCTTTTTCATTATATCCATCTTAAAAAATTCAACGATACAAAGGTGAGGTGAATGAGACAATATTTTTTTATACAGATTACAGATGTATATACCATTTTTACATATTGACAGATTTGAATCAGTAAATCAATTGTTATAAATCCGAAACTTATACAAATTACAGGTTGTTATACCATAATTACTGATTTAGAATTGAGATTTAAAATATTTGAAATAAGCACCTTATCTTTGTATTGGATTTTTATAATAACAATTATGGAACAGGTAATTCGTTTAGAAAAGATATCGCAATACAATGCTTTGAAACAAACAGAAACATTACATCCGTTAGTAAGTGTGACTGATAACACGAATCAAATTCCGTTACCAAATGGCAGGTATCATTTTGATTTTTATGCTGTGTTTTTAAAAGAAACTGTTTGTGGCGAACTCGGATATGGCAGAAAAAAATATGATTATGACGAAGGAACACTTGTTTTTATTGGCCCTGGTCAAGTAATTGGAGTAAATCATGATGAGAGTTACAAACCACACAAAGGTTTGACGTTGATATTTCATCCTGATTTAATTAATGGAACTTCCCTGGGACAAAATATCAGTAAGTATCATTTTTTCTCATATGAACTAAATGAAGCATTGCATATTTCGCAAAGGGAAAAGCAAATTATCTATGACCTTTATGATAAGATACAGTTCGAGCTTTCACAGACCATTGATAAACATAGTAAAACATTAATTACTCGCAATATAGAACTATTGCTCGATTACTGCCAACGTTTCTACGATCGCCAGTTTATCACCCGTGAACAGCTTAATATGGGAGCATTAGAAAAATTCGAGAAACAATTGAATTCCTATTTTAAATCGGAGCAACCACAATTGGAAGGTTTACCGTCCGTTGCCTACTTTGCCGACCAATTACATTTATCAGCCAATTATTTTGGTGATATGGTTAAAAAGGAAACTGGCAAATCAGCTCAGGAGTATATCCATTTAAAGATTATGAACATCGCTAAAGAACGTATTCTTGACGAAACGAAATCGGTAAGTGAAATTGCCTACGAGTTAGGCTTTAAATATCCTCAGCATTTCACGCGGATGTTTAAAAAGAGTGTTGGGGTTTCTCCAAGTGAGTATAGAAATTTGAATTGAATAAACTCAATTTCAACACCTCCCACAATCACTACACCCATTACAAATAGGTTTACTTCCGCAAGTATGACAATTTGTTTTGGTTTAAGATTCTGTTTTCAATATCCATTCTCTCTATCTAAATAAGCATAGTATATTTCATTGAATATCATGCGTATATTAATCATGAACTTTCCCTATTTTTTCAAAATCCCCTTTTTTACACTATCCTCAAGTAAACTTTCTGCATAATTCCACAATTCTTTAGAACCTTCTTTAATGATTTTTTTCTTATCATATACAGTGTTATATTTTACATCAAATTCTTTCCATGTACCACCATTATTAGACGTATTTTGCAATAAAGGTTCGAATCTGTCTAAAGTTTTTGCAAACCTCGCCTCTGGAGAAATAGCTTCCTCAAATTCTTTCCATAATTCTAATAATTCCAGAGCTTGAGCATTAGGTAAGATTCCAAAAATACGTTTTGCAGATTCTAATTCTTCAGCAGTATTTTCATGATTTTTATTTTGGTCATAAATAAAAGTATCACCAGCATCAATTTCTACAATATCATGTATCAAAACCATTTTTATAACCTTAAACAAATCTATTCTTTCATCAGAATAACCACCTAAAATTAATGCCATTATTGCCAGATGCCAACTGTGTTCAGCGTCATTTTCATTTCTGTTGCTATTAAATAACTTAGTGCGCCTTTCAATGTATTTTATTTTATCTATTTCTTTAATAAACTCTATCTGTTTTATTAACTCTTCATGTATCATATTTTTCTTCTTTTATAATTCTATAAATCCAGTATGAATGTAAAAGTACTGCAATCGTACAACCAATATAAATGGGAGGTGCACTAAGCAAGAAGCCATATACAATATAAATGAGGTTTGCTATTAATGCACATATCCTCAAATAAAAGACATTTTTTATTGACATAGATAGTAGATTTAGCGAAAGAGCAAAATAACCAATGTATTGAGTCATAGATATTATTATGTTTGTGTAATATGTATAATTAATTTTGTATTAATCATTTGGTTTAATTATAGCTCTTTCGCTAAAGAAAAAATTGTCACTTGTAATTTTATCTTATTGCAAATAATCTTGCCTAATTGGACTAAAAACATCAACTACCTGCCCGGCTTCAATTATTTCAAAAGTATGTTCTATATCTGCCGGAATAGAATAAGTATCCCCCTCTGATAATAAATATTCGTGGCCATTAAATGACAATTTATATTTACCGGAAATAATATACCCACTTTGTTCGTTGGGGTGCTTATGTGTAGGAACACTATCCGTTGGTTTGTATAACATTTTTGTGACCATTGTATCTTTCCCTATTGAAAGCACGACAAAATCAACACCTAAAAATTGTTTTTTATAAGCATCTCCCTTTTTTACTACATTTTTCATTTCTTGTAATTTATAAAGTTAATTCCATTTGAATATTACAACGTTTGTAAGTAGTTGTATGGCCTATTATTTTTTTAAAACCTAACTTATAGTATAGGTTAATAGCTGGTTTTAATATTGTATTGCTTTCCAGATAAATTGATGATGCTCCCATCTCCTTAGCTGTTTCTTTGGTTCTGTCGCATTAATAATATTGTATCTTAAAGATTACTATTTTTGAATATGATACAAGCACAAGTTGGATGGTTTAAGGGATTTAGATTTCCCAAAGAAGTAATTCTTCAAACTGTTTTTTATAAACTCAGATTTAGTTTGAGTTATCGTGATGTCGAAGAACTACTCTTCCTTCGCGGGGTTTTCATTGATCATTCGACTATTCAACGTTGGGTTAATCATTTTTCACCATTATTGAATACAGAATTGAACAAACGAAAAAAGCGTGTAGGGCTTAGTTGGTACATGGATGAGACTTATATAAAGGTTAATGGCAAGTGGGTGTATTTCTATAGAGCAGTTGATAAGCAAGGCCAGACAGTAGATTTCTATCTCTCCGAGAATCGAGATAAGAAAGCCGCATTGACCTTCTTTTATAAAGCATTTGCCAATAATGGAATTCCGGCAAAAGTAACTATAGACAAGAGTGGAGCAAATATAGCTGCTTTAGATCAGATCAATGAAGATTATACTAACAATGAAGAAATAACAAGAATTGAAAAACGGTGTCATAAATACCTTAATAATCGAATAGAACAGGATCATCGGTTCATCAAAAGAAGGATAAATCCCATGCTTGGCTTCAAAAGTTTTTCTTCGGCGAAAAACACTTTGACCGGACTTGAATTAATACGAATGATTCAGAAACAACAAGTTGTTCATGGGTATGGTCTGTCTAATTGGCAAATTTTTAGAAGTTTGGCAGCATAAAAGCTAGTATTTGCGATAGAAAAAACATCTAACTTATTAATGCGACAGAACCAAAACATAACCTATCTTTAAAATTGAGAACCTTACAAATTTCATAAAAAAAGCCACTATCAGAACGTTTGATAGTGGCTTTTAATCTTTGAATTTAAACTATTATTGATAAACGAAGATCATATTAAATTATCCCATAACGCCATCGTACATTTACTGCAAATAAGTCTATTCTCAAGCTATTGTATAAAGGTTGTTTTCGTTCAGGTGATAGCTATTCATTTCTAACATCTTAAAAGTTGCAAATGAGTCTTTGTAAAAATACTTTCTACAAAAGAATTCGTCTCTTTTAACACAAGTAAATAATACAGCAAATATCATATTGCATAATTTTATTTTCCTATAACTAACATATACATGTTTCATATGCTTTAAATTTGCTATTACTATTTTCTCCTAATGGTAAATATTTCACAACTACCATTAATTTTATTAATTATTAAAATGTAATTTCCAGATGGCATCATACTTAAGGATTCTATAACAAGATATTTCCCACTTTGTATATAATTTCCTCTTACTGAAAATATTGAAAAATACTCAATATCTGATCTTTGCTTAATAAGTTCGTAATTTAACCGATCTATTTTTTCATTTTCAAACTCACTATACTTTACCATCTTATTAAATATTAAATTCTAATAACAAAACATCAAAGCTCAAAATGATTACCAAAGAAAATACATTCTTTGATAATCATTTAAAAACTAATACAAATCAAAAATCTTCGGCTAGTAAGTAATTATCAAATTACACGATTTACATATGAACTATAATCTTTAATTATAGGAAAATATTTCTCATGAAATAATGTACTTGAAATTACAAAGTCAGCAGTTGCCCTATTGGTTGCTGTAACAACATTATATAAAGCACATATACGCAACAATGCTTTTACATCAACATCATGCGGTTGTGGTTGCATAGGATCCCAAAAGAAAACTAATATACCAACAGCTTCATCTGTAATTAAAGCTCCTAATTGTTGATCTCCTCCTAATGGACCAGACTTTAAGCGTACGATATTTGGAAGCCCAACATTATTCTCTTTACACTTTTGTTCTAATTCTTTTGTTACCATAGCACCTGTTGTACCAGTGCAAACTAAATCATGAAGAATTAATTCTCTCCAATTATATTTAACCCATTCAATTAAATCTTGCTTTCGATTATCATGGGCAACTAAAGCAATTAATTTTTTACTAATCATTATAAAAGCTATCCTATCTAACAAATTATTTTACACGACATAGTTTAATAATAAACACATAACGGATAATGTCATTTTCTCTTTCCTTCTATATCAAAAAACCTCATAAAACTACCTTCTAGAATATTTTTATTATTTTCATGAAGTTTTACTTTAAAACCGACTTCATGTCCACCCCATTCATATTCTGTATTTAAACATTCATCTTCCAGTTCAACTTTATTAAAAAATACAGTATCTCCATTTAACTCAACAAAATACCCATAATAGGCAGAGTCATTTCCCATTATATTCATATCAAAGCTAACATCTCCTACTTTGGGCATTTCTTTAATTCGTATTTCCCAATGACCTAAATAATCATTATCTATTCCTTTATTTGCATTTTTCGTTGTGCATCCTATTAAAATGCAGAAACAAAAAAACAATAACTTTACTCCTATAACTTTTTTATCCATTATTTAATATTTAAATATTATTTGCAATTACATTTCCTGATAAAAGTATATTATGTAGTTCTTATTAATGTGTTTCTAATAAATATTGACTAAATGGACATCCTCATTATTAATTAAAACTTGCAAATAACGTACTCATAATCTTTAACACCATTATTAAGCTTAGTATAAAACAATAATTGAATATTTATTAGGGTATCATTTTTAGAAATATTCTATGAATAAGATTTTACTCATTTCAAAATACCTATCTATATATTACATTTGATTATGAAAATATTAACCACCCAAGACCTGAATTAAATTAAGCAGTCTTTCATTAATACTTTTTTTATTTTTTATTGCTCTGTTAAAAGGAATATGTACTATTTCATCTTTAACATTTCCAACCATTATACTTTTCTGATCGTCTAACAACGCATCAATTGCTGCAACTCCTAACTCACTTGCTAAAACACGATCTACAACTGTTGGTGAACCACCTCTTTGTAAGTGCCCTAATATAGTAACCCTGGCATCATACTCTGGATGTTCCTTATTGACTCTATCAGCTATTTCTATAGTACTCCCCATCTTTTCACCTTCTGCAACTAAAACAATACTGCTTTCTTTTGCATAGGAATACTGTTTCTCTAAAAAGTCTTTTAATTCCTGATAACTAGTCTCTTTTTCTGGTAAAAGAACTACTTCTGCACCAGAGGCTACACCTGCGCTCAAAGCAATAAAACCGGCATCACGTCCCATTACCTCAACAAAAAATAACCTACTGTGTGCAGTAGCAGTATCTCTGATTTTATCAACAGCCTCAACTACGGTATTCAATGCGGTATCATATCCAATAGTCAAATCTGTTCCAAACAAATCATTATCAATAGTACCAGGAATACCTACAATAGGAAAATTATATTCCTGACTAAAAACATTAGCCCCTGTAAATGTTCCATCTCCACCTATAACAACCAATGCATCAATATTGTGTTTTTGTAAATTAATATATGCTTTTCCTCTTCCTTCTTTTGTCCTAAAATCTACACTTCTTGCTGATTTTAAAATTGTTCCTCCCTCTTTTAGAATCCCACTAACTGTAGAAGCGTCTAAAGAAATAATGTTATCGTTTATTAGTCCCTGATAACCTTTTATAATTCCTACAACTTCAATATTTTCATATACACACTTTCTTACTACTGCTCTGATGGCTGCATTCATACCAGGGGCATCTCCTCCTGAGGTAAGTACTCCAATTTTCTTTATAATTTGGTTCATCTTATTTTCATTATAGTATTGTGTACTTACTTTGATTAATTGGTTATGCCATGAAGTTCTTCTTTTGAATAAGTATCCAGCAAAGACATAATCTCCTCAATATTATCTTTATTTATTACTGTAGTTTCCTTTTTAATAGAAGGAATATTCATAAAATAATTATCTGAGTACATACCCGACACATCACAATCCTTAGCTAATTTCATAGCTGCTGAAGCTGTTGAATAAGCTAGAATTTTATTCGATTTATACACGGTCATCAATACATTCCCCTTGATTATTTGCTGACAAATATTCAAGTTTCCATCCTGACCGGTTACTAATACTTTACCCAACAATCCTTTCTCTTCCAATAAATATATAACTCCGCTTGCTAATATATCTGATGAACAAATTATGGCATCTGGTTCAAACTGATTCTCGCTTACATAATCCTGAACGGTCATAAAGGCACTAATTTCGCTCCAATCGTTTACATTGACTTTTTTAATATTAAAATTTTCCTTGTAATTTCTCAATTCGCCATAAACCCCTTTTCTTATTAGGGTACTATTAAAATCAGATGTTGGACCAGATACAAAAAGTATATTTCCTTCCGATAAATTATCAACAACACTCCTTGCCATCTTATGCCCAACCTCCTCACTATCAAAGGTCACATAAAGATCTACATTCTGAGAATTTACAAATCTATCATAACATATAATTGGAATTTTAGCTTGATGTGAAACATTTACAATAGCAGTATCAGTTATATTAATTGGCACAAATACAATGCAATCAACCTTTAAATCAATTAATTTATGAACTGCTTTTAATTGCTCTTCTGAATTATCAAAACAATCAATAAACGTAACTTTCCCTCCCAACTGATTCACTTTTTCCTCAAAATAATTCATATCCTTATGCCACCGCTCTGAGTAAAGATTAGCCAATATAAAGCCGATATGAGTTGAGGTTTTTTGAGCATAAAGTTTTGAAGTGTTTATGCATGTAATAAATAAAAGAGTGAGTAATATGATTTTTTTCATTTTTTTAGATTCTAGATTTTTAAACTTCATAACAATAATACAAGGCATATACTATTAATATGTCCTGATTATTTAATAAGACATAAAAGCATGTCTCAATTAATTATACACACTCGTAACAGATTAATATCAAACTAAAACTTTTAAACTTATAATGTTATTCTTCTTTTTATCTAAAAGAAACAGCAGGAACTTAGTTGCTTAAAATAACCCCGTATCATTTTTTTATGGTATCCCATTGTGCAAACTAAAATTCCCGCTGCTAAATCCACACAAAAAGTTAATATTAAGAATTCAAAATACTTCTTCTAATACCAAGTTCAAGACCTCTGATTTCAGCCAATCCTTTCATTCTTCCATATAAAGAATAGCCCGGATTATTTGGCTGACCTATATCTCCTAACATTTGGTTTCCATGGTCGGGACGTACAGGAATTGAAAAATCATTTCTTCCTTCCTGCTTCCTTCTTTCTTCTTCTACAACAATTGTTTTTAAAACCTCGTAGATATCTACATCTCCTTCAAATAAGTAATCTTCATTGAAGTTATAATCAGTATCTCTTTTTACATTTCGTAAATGAGCAAAATTAATACGAGTAGCTAAAGTTTTAGCCATTTGTGACAGATCATTGAAGTGCCCAGCTCCCCATGAGCCGGTACACAGTGTAACTCCATTTGAAACAGAGTCAATATGATTAACAATGGTTTTAGCATCATCGATTGTACTTACTACGCGAGGTAATCCTAAAAGACCCCATGGTGGATCATCAGGGTGAATCGCCATTCTAATACCTGCTTGTTCTGCTACAGGAATGATAGCACTTAGAAAATCGAGTAAATGCTTACGTAATTTAGCATCATCAATATCCTTGTATCCATCCAATACTGCCTGAAATTGCTCAAGAGTATAGCTCTCTTCTGCACCTGGTAATCCTTTGATAACATTATTTGTTAATGTTTCAATTTCTTCAGCATTCATGTTTTTGAAATACGCTGTTGCTTCTTTAACAATTTTTTCGCTATAGTCTTTTTCAGCTCCCGGACGTTTTAAAATATAAATATCAAAGGCAGCAAATACTTTCTGATCATACTTTAAAGCCAATGAACCATCTGCAAACTCACTATTTAAGTTAGTTCTTGACCAATCCAATACCGGCATAAAATTATAGCATACAGTATAAATACCACAGGCTCCAAGATTTATTAATGACTCCTGGTAGTTTTTTATATATAATTCCCAATTGCCTGTTTGCTTTTTAATATCTTCATGTACAGGTACACTCTCAACTACAGACCATATTAAACCGGCATCAGCCACTTCCTTTTTACGTTTTTCAATCTCTTCTACAGTCCAAACTTCACCGTTAGGTATATGGTGCAAAGCAGTAACAATACCTGTTGCCCCTGTTTGTCTGATATCTTTTAATGTGATACGATCGTTAGGACCATACCAACGCCATGTTTGTTCAATCATTTTTGAGCTATTAATTATTATTCACTTTATACAAAAGTAAGCTGTAAATCAGCCTCTCCCCATTTGGGGAGATTGAGAGGGGCCTCTTATTAAACTCCAGAATATGCACTAAATCCACCATCAACAGGTACAACTACTCCTGTAATGAATTTAGCCCAGTCTGACATTAAATAAAGCACTGTTCCTGATAATTCTTCTGGTTCTCCATAACGTTCCATCGGAGTATTTGTGATTATCTTATGTCCTCTAGGAGTAGCTTCACCAGTTTTTTCGTCAATTAATAAAAAACGGTTTTGGTTGGTCAATAAAAATCCGGGAGCAATAGCGTTTACTCTTATTCCTGTTTTAGCAAAGTGAACTGCTAGCCACTGTGTAAAATTATTGACTGCTGCTTTTGCGGCTGAGTAAGCAGGTATTTTTGTTAATGGAGTATAGGAATTCATAGATGACACATTTACAATAGCTCCATCATTTTTAGCTAACATATCTTTTGCAAATACCATTGATGGCAATAAGGTTCCCTGGAAGTTTAAAGCAAACACTTTGTCAAAACCATCCATTTGTAGTCCAAAGAATGTGGCATCCAGATTATCCAAATATTCTTCGGTTAAAAACTCAGCCTGAGTAGTTGCTGAAGCGGCATTACCTCCGGCACCATTTAAAAGGTAATCAACAGTTCCTAATTTTTCATGAATCTCGTTTAAGGCTTCTTCCAATGACTCTTTATTAAGAACATTAGCTGAGATACCAACAGACTCAACACCGTAAGTTTCTTTTATTTCGTTGGCAATTTTTTCTGCTGCTTCCAGGTTTAAGTCTAAAATGGCTGTTTTCACTCCATGGGAAGCCATGTCTTTTGCAATTGTAGAACATAATACTCCACCGCCCCCGGTGATAACTGCAACCCTATCTTTTAAATTTAAATTGATCATTATCTTTAAATATTTAAAGCTTCATACTTTATTAATACGTATACATTTTAATTTTAAATACTTTTACTTCTCCCGGTTTAATTATAGCTCCACCCAAAGCCGTTTCATCTCCATTCAGGCGGTGTAATTTCATTTTACCCTTATCATCAAAAGTCACTTCATCAACTGAGGCATAACCTGCATTAACAGCCTTATTTGATTTAGATACTCCTACTGAAATTTGAATACCTCCAACTCCTCCTGCTACCAAAAATTCATCGTTACTAAGCTTAATAATAATTAGCCCAGCCGGACTGCGGTCTTCTTCTCCTTCAATACCAAAGCGTCCTCCAGTTTGCTTAAACAAGCCTGCCGATGAAAACCTTGACATATAAACTGTATAATCTCCCATATCCACATCGGTAGCCTTTTCTCCTTCACCAATATAAAGGGCTGTCATATTATCGGTATTCCTATATTGACTGATATAATCTTTAATATCAGTCAGACACCCATAAACTTTTTTTAATGATTTATCATTAACATCAGCTGAGTTAAATAATCCATATCCATCAATTCCAAAAGGGGCATAACAAAGTGCATCATATTTTCCAAAAGCATATAAGGCCCTAGCTGAACCGCCTACAGTAGGAGTTGTTTCCGGTATAAAAACAGGATTATTTGATTTTGCAAACTCTTCACATACCCAATCAAATTCCTCAACAGCATATATATCACAAGCAATAAAATCAATGGCAGGGGCAGCAGCCCTCCATACATCAATAACTTGGGGCAACGGACCACCTGATGGATATTTACCCGGATTGATAGCCCTTGGTTGCTTAATCCAGGCATTGGCAAACATAGGCAATGCATATTCATCCTTTCCTTTTTGGGTTACTTCTCCAATATATTTTGCCAGGTTCCAGGCCATAAACAACTCTTCGGTATAATAGCCAAAATTTGTCTTCCACTCTTCACCCCTGTACTTTTCTCCTTTACCAAAAACTTCTTCCCATGTACCGGTAGTTTTAAAACCATTGGTTTCCCAAGCCGTTAGCAAAGCCGGATACAAGCTTTCTTTATTATCTTGCAAATAAGTCATTAATTCCGCAGGAACCGGACCATTAAAGGCTTCTGTTGCCTGCTCACTATAATCTCTTGGTGATCCCAGGATGCCAACTTCGTTTTGAACCTGAACCATAATAACAGTCTGTTCTTTACTATCAACTTTTTTAATATGACCCATTAATTTTCCAAATGCCTTTTTATCTGCTTGTAATGAATTATCACCAAAGGTGCTTAAAGTATTGAGTGTCCTTCTGCTTTTAGAAAACATCAAAGGATATTTATCCGAATTCCTTTTCACCCATTCCGGCACATAGGTAGACTTACCATTTTTCCAACTGCCAAACCAAAGGATTACGAGTTTTAAATCCTGTTGGCGAGCACCAATTATCATACTATCCACAAGCGAAAAATCAAACTTACCTTCAGTGGGTTCTATTAATTCCCAGCAAACTGGCGCAATAACAGTATTAAGGTTATTTTCCTTCATCCGTTTCCAAATCGGACTCATATAATGTGCACTCCCCGCACTTGAATTATGGAGTTCACCTGAAAACATCAAAAAAGGATTCCCGTTAACGATTATCTCTGTTTTACCTTGTGTTTTTTCAAGATAGGGCAAAACAGCTTTTTGAGCATTTGTACTGATTAAAATCATTAATGCTATTACAACATATATGTATCTCATAATAATATTATTATACTGTTAAAAATTCAGTTTATTACTTTTTACACCTTCGTTAAATTCAGATTTTAATTTAAAACTAAGGGACTCGCGAATATCATTACTAGATGAAGCAAACAAGGCCACATATTTTCCTTTATTTGCCACCCACGTATTATTCTTTTCAACAAAAGAACTAAGCATATAGTCTGTGACCTTCATTATTACGGTTTCACTTTCACTAGGTTTAAGCAGTTTAGTTTTGGCGTATGCTTTTAGTTCTTTCTCAGGTTTATCCAGAACACCATCAGGGGCAGAAACATATAATTGAACAACCTCTCGCCCTGAAAATTTACCTGTATTCTTAACCGTGACTGTAGCTACCCACTCATTTCCTTTCCGCTCTATCTTTGGTTTACTATATGAAAAGTTTGTATAAGAAAGTCCATACCCAAAAGGATATGAAACATCAACCTTTTTTGTATCAAAATACCTGTATCCTAAATAGATGCCTTCATTGTATTCTGTATAATGCACATTTTTCACCTCAGTCTGATTCTTTGGTAATCGCTTATTTCCTAAAAAACCATGCTGCGCCCACATCCACCTGTATTTAATATCCATTGGAAAGTTATCATAAGCCGGACAATCCTTTAAATTTACAGGAAATGAAACGGTAAGCTTTCCGGATGGATTAACAGCCCCACTCAATACATCAGCAAGCGCATTACCTTTTTCCTGACCACTTTGCCAAGCACATATTATGGCATCAGGCTTTTCCTTCCATGAAGCCGTTTCAATAGGAATGGCAATGTCTAAAATTACAGTAACTTTCTTTCCGGATTTATGATAGGCATTACAAACCCGGCTAATCAGGTTCAGTTCACTTTCGGTTAAGATAAAGTCATCAGGACTACAATCCTTACTCTCCCCGCCACCTTGTCCTATAACAATAATAGCACAGTCATTTGTTGCTACCTGAACATCAAGTTGTTTTTCTGTAAATTCAGGTTCATCAACACCCGGAGAGGCACTGAACATGGTATAAATCATACCCCCTTCAGTTAACTGAGCTTCCTGAGCTGTGGTATCTATACCAAGATGTAGTTTATAAAGAACCTCGAGGTTTCTATCTACATTAAATTTTTGAGATTCAAGCCCCCTTTGTAGACTTACATCACTACTGCCTTTGCTATAACCAGCATTACCATAAATAGCAATTTTCGAATTACTTTTTAATGGTAGCGCAGTATTATTTTTTAACAAGATCATACTCTCGGATGCAATTTTTCGAGCAATTTCTTTATGCTTAGCAATATCGGGTTTATTGCTAAATTGATATTGTTTATAGACCGAAGTTTTAACAATATATTGCAGTATGCGTTTTACATTTCTATTTAGTTCCTCATCCGTCAAAGTTCCGTTTTTAACCGCCTGGATAATTGCATTATACTGAACTTCGTAGCCCGGCTGCACAATATCATTACCTGCTTTTATCTGGGCTGCACCATCCATACCAGCATCCCAATCACTTACAACTATACCTTTAAATCCCCATTCATCTCTTAAAACATCCTCCAACAGCCATTTATTCTCTGAGGCATATACACCATTTATTTTGTTATATGCAGACATCACTGTCCAGGGATCAGATTCTTTTACTGCAATTTCAAAACCTCTCATGTATATTTCACGCAAGGCCCTCACTGAAATACGTGCATCATTAATTTTACGTGCCGTTTCTTGGTTATTAGCCACAAAATGCTTTATTGACGTACCCACGCCGACACTTTGAACCCCTTTTACATAGGCTGAAGCTAACTTCCCAGAGAGTAAAGGATCTTCTGAAAAATACTCACCTGTCCGCCCTAGTAAAGGAAACCTGATGATGTTTAATGCAGGAGCAAGTATTGCGCTAACATTATATTCCTTACATTCCTGTCCAATACATGCCCCCATCAATTTAGCGACCTCATTATCCCAGGAGCTTGCTATTAATATTGGAGATGGAAAAGAAACAATTGGATATTTAAGATCTGAATTTATACGTGTTTCTTTAATTCTAAGCCCAGAAGGCCCGTCTGCCATGTAAGACAATGGAAAACCAAATTGTTCCATACCTGCAACGCCTCCGGCAGCACCTGTTATTCCCTTTCCGTTATCCCTGAAAAACGTTCCAACTCCGCAGCACATTTCTGCCTTCTGCTCTACAGTCATGGCTGCGACAACCTTTTCTATATTATTTGGCGTCAACAAAGGAATTGCCTGCGAAAACAAGTTCAAACTCAAGTTCATGCAAATAAATGCACTTAATAATCTCTTCATTTTTTTTATTTTAAGTTCAACCTCTCAAGAAGAATTTATTTCTCATTCTACCTTAATAATCTTTGAGCCCTTGGTTATACCTGTCTCACTAAATGCATCAATGCTGAAATAATAGGTAACCCCTTTATTTAATCCTGTAAGTTCTACAGAATCCTGACCATAAAGCATTACTGACGTATATAATTTATTGCTCTCTGTCCCATAATTAATAACAAAGCCAGTTGCAGAACCATCATTAGTCCATGTTACCGACGCTTTCCTGGAGTCCGTTGCATTCCGCATCACTTTGAATTCATTAACTCTATTGGGCTTTTCCCCTTTTTGTGTGCCAAAAATCCTTAAATCGAAAATCGAGAATTTGCCACCACCTGGCACTTGGTTCATATTTTCTATTTTGATGTATTTTGCTTTTACGGGTTTTTCAAGTTCAATATAATCATGACAAGCATCCTTAGTGTTGTTACTTCTGTCAGCCACAATATTCCATGTCTCCCCATCAAGCGATCCCCAAACCCGATAATCGTATATATTGGCAGTATCTGCGTTTAACAATGCATCCTGATCGGCAAAATTGAATTGTATGGCATGGATCGCTTTTACATTGTCATCCAATTCTACACTAAGCCATTCCCCTTTATTTCCGGTTTGAGCCGACCACCAAGTCTTTACATTCTCATCGAAAGCATTTTGTACAGGATATTGATCCAACACAGAAGATGCAGTTGCATTTTTATTATAGGATAACAGCATCCATCCTGCGAAAAGGCTTTCATGTTTGGCTTTCATCTTAGAAAGCGGCATCCTCATCGGATAATCTCCAAAACCAGTGTACGTTCGCAAAACACCATCTTTGTCGAAACTGGCTGGAAATAAACCTAAACGCCGCTCAAAATTACCGCGTTCACCAATATGTAAGCTGGTCACATGCCAATAATTTCCATACTCATCCTCAAATGTGGAGCTATGTCCCGCTCCTCCAATAAAACCTCCCGGTTTATACGAGAATGGACTGTAATTTTCATATACAAAGGGACCCGTGGGTGAGGATGAAGTATAGACTCCATCGGCATAGGTCTTAAACTCTGTTCCATTAGATGCATATTGGAGATAATATTTCCCCTTGTATTTCGTCATCCACGCCCCCTCATTAAAACCATTTTCGCCTGTTTCATTATGTGCTCCTAGCACTTCCCAACCATGTTCATCGGGTTTGTGCGTAATACATACGACTGGCTCAGTTTTAGGCTGCATATTTTCGTCTAATTCTACCACCCGTATTGGCTCTGTCTCCAGATTGGAACAACCCCAATACAAATAAACCTTACCGTCATCGTCTTGAAAAAATTGAGGATCCCATACAGCCATAGGAAGTTTTTTATCCATCCGCTTCCAATCATCTTTAAAGGGATTAGATGAATAATAGATATAATCTTTCATACGAGACGATGCCATATAATATACTGTATCGCCAATAGTAATAACTCCCGGAGCAAATTTTCGAATTGCAGGAAAACTTTTGACCGGCAAAAAAGTCCAGTCCATTAAATCATCAGAATACCAATATCCTCCACTATGAGAAGCAAATAACAGGTATTTATCATGATAGCGGATTATAGCCGGGTCGGCTGCCTCCCGGTAACTTGACTGAAACCGGTAGTTCAGGTTCATCGGGTTACTGAATGTACTGCCCTTTTGCGCGGTACATGATAAGCAGACTAAAACAATCATGACTGTTATCATTAATATTTTATTCATATCTCCTTTTTATAAATTAATGAAACAATACGATTAGAGTCATTACTAAACTCTTCATTATATTCAAATAAATTTCAGTTTTTTACACTATGCTACTGTATAAGTAATGTCTATTCCAAAAGTTTCTTCATTTGTTTACCAACTAAATTGGATGCAAACCCGGAACTAATCCGGTATAGACAATCCATAATTTTTGAATCCTTTCCTACAAAAATTCGGGTCTTATTTTTTTCAATCCCTTTGATTATTTGTGCTGCTGCATTCTTTGGTGACAAAACCATTGAAGCTTTTCCTGATGTTTCCATTTTAGGAGCATTGTCAATGCCTGAATTTTCCATTATGTTGGTACCTACAGCCCCGGGAAAAACAACAGATACTCTTACACCCGTATTCTTTAGTTCCTGAGCCAAACCTTCGGTCATCAACTTTACTGAGGCTTTAGCGGCACCATAAATGGTTTGTCCTGGAACTGGTAAAAATCCTCCCATACTCGAAACGTTGATCAAATGGGTTTCTTCTTGCTTTAACAAATCAGGTAGAAATGCTTTTGTGATGTTTAAGCAACCCCAAAAATTAACATTCATCACTTTTTCAATCACCTCATAACTAAGTTCATTTAACTTGGTAAAAGGCTGAATGATTCCGGCATTATTAATTACTCCATCAACAGACTGAAACTTCTGCATTATTTTGTCTCGGGTTTGTGAGATCGCCTCTTTATCTGTTATGTCAACAACATATGTAGTTAAATTAATTCTTTTCTCTGCTGTGGCATCAACCAGTTCAACAAGAGCTTTCATGCTTATATCCAATGCTATTACATGTGCACCCTTATTTAATAATTGCAAGGTGATTTCACGACCAATTCCGTTTGCTGCTCCTGTTACTATTATTGTTTTGTTTAAAATTCTCATGTTTAAAAAATATTGTGTTGATTTATTATTTTGCTTACATATGCTTTTTAAGATATTCCGAACTTATTTGAAATGACTTTACTGGAGAATCATCAATCCAGTTTTTATGCGTTTCTAGAATAATGGCTTTTACTCCATTCTTTTTGGCAGTAGAGATTAAGCCTTCCAAATTCATATTCCCTGTTCCTAACTCCATTCCATCCGACTCGATAATAGATCCCATCTTACCTTTTTCTCTGTTACCCCTGTCGTTAATATGATACAGCTTCATCCGTGAGCCTAACTTTTCCATCCATTCAACAGCATCACAACCGGCCTCTGCTGCCCAAAAAGAATCAAACTCAAAATTGACATATTCCGGATTTGTTTTCTCCAGCAACAAATCAAAGGCTGTTTCTCCTGTTTCAACCCTACGGAATTCACAGTTATGGTTATGGTATAAAAAGTTTATGCCGTCTTGTTTCAATAATTTCCCGGCTTTATTTAAATCCTCCGCCAGTTTCAATACCGCTTGCCTATCAGAATAATCATAGCGAAACATGCCTGTTACAACAATATAATTTGTTCCAAATGCTTTTGCCTCATTAATGATTTCTTGGGTGTTTTTAAGAATACTTCCCAGGTCCTCATGGATACTCACTACCTTAAGGCCTGATTCTTTTATTAAATCGAGCCAGTTTAGTTTGCCACTGTTTCCGGTTGGCATACCAGCCACCCAGGTTAAAACAGGAACAATAAAAGGCACTTTTTTAATCATAAAACCATTTAACTCAATCCCCTCATATCCTGACGCTTTTACTAACTGCAAAGCCAACCTTGCATCTTCCTCTGTTTGGATAATCTTACGGAGTTGGAATTGCTGTATGGCCTGAATCGGCTTATCTTCTGCCATTGAAGCAGGCTGCGATGAAGATTTCAAGATACTGTCGATCTCAGCATCTGTAATCTTAAACCCATGGGCTCCATACACATTCTGGTAAACAACAGCTACCAGTACAAATAGCACTCCCAACAGGATACCCAATATTTTAAATCGTTTTGGTTTTTTCATGTCCCCCAACTTTATTTAAGTTTCCGCAATTTTATTGCATTAACACAAGTAGTTTCTTCATTTGATTTAAACTCAATATCCAATCCACCTTTAGAATATACTATGGCTGAAAACTCATAAGCAGTAAGTTTACCTGCTAGTTTCCTCGGATTTAATTTTTCAGCCACTTTCTGTCCATTAATTATGATATCAAATTTATACTTTCCAGAGATATTGGATTGGGTAATATCATTTTCACTGCCTAATTCATAAACCAACCTACCGGCTCTTACAGCTAAATCAGCCAAACAAAAAGTTACTTCGTACTGCCCTTCGGGAACATCAGCTTTAAAATGGCTTGTTGCTATTCGCTGCGTTTGTAACAGAGGATCCTTAACTGATTTATTGATATTCTGATCTACCCCTTCCCTATAGTCAACCCGGTTATTATTTGTAACTAAAAACATACCTCCAACAAAGCCAAAACCTCCCTTGGAGTACTCTGTATCCGGTATCCATACCGACTTTTCATCTTCATCCAGAAAATAAGCAGAACTACCGGCATTTACCCTGATTACGTCACCAGGCTTCATTTCCTTTAGGTTTGACGGTATCAAATTAAACTCTAAGGAGTGATAATCCTTTACTGTGGATCCGCTTTCATCTATGCCTGCAACTTCAATTAAATTTTGCCCATTTATAAAGGGCACTTCCCATTCAGCACTAAAATCGTTAACTGCTTTTTTGCCTAATGACTTTCCATTTATATATAATTCTGCATTTTGTGTATTTGCAAAAACTTCAATTTTTTTAGAGCATAATCTAGGTGCAGTTTCAACACCACTGTGGTATTTCCAACTTTTCATGCCAATATTTATGGTTGGCTTATTAGCCAAGGCTGCTTTATAAAAATAAAACACATCTTTAGGCGTCCTGTCGGCAGCAACAAGCCCTTTACTATTATAAAAAGGCATTGCATCTCCACGAAATGGAGAACAAAAGTCCGCAAAATTCCACACAAATGACGCAGATACAAAATCATTGTTCAAAAAGCTATTCAACCACTTTTTATGAACCAGGGTTTGATAATCGACGGTAAAATCATATCTACGAGGATTGTCGCTTCTTAAACGAGGATCCGCTCCTGCCCCATATTCTGAAATTACGATAGGCTTATCGCCTGAAAGGCTTTGAATACCTTTTGCTACTTCAACCAATGAATCTGGCTCACCTACATACCAACCCATATATAAATTAGAACCAATAAAATCCCCAATTTTTATTACATCAGACGATTCATATCGTGCCGTTTTATAGTGCACTGACTGCATTGTTAAGCGATTAGGATCCAATACTTTTGACGTACTATCCAATGATGTAATAATTTGATTTAAAAACTTATCGTAGGCCTTCCCACTTTCAGAGCCAATAGGGCCTCCCCCCGTCATTCCTATTTCATTGCTCAAACCCCATGAAAATATGGATGGATGATTATAGTCTCGCATAATCATTTCCGTCATCATTTGATTACTATTATGGGCGAAATCACTACTTTCTGTAATTGAATTTACCAAAGGTATCTCATCAATAACCAATAGTCCTAAACGGTCACAAGCATCAAAAACACTTGGGTCTTGTGGATAATGAGAACTTCGGTAGCAGTTAGCTCCCATCTCCTTTATCATCTGCAAATCGCGAATAAACAAATCATTACTTACTGCACTGCCAATACCTTCAAAATCCTGGTGCTTGCAAACGCCTGTAAGCTTAAGATGCTCTCCATTTAAAAAGAAGCCTTTCTTTGGATCCATACTAAACCATCGAAACCCAAGAGGATTCACAACCTGATCAACAACTTCACCTGTTCCTGGATTTATCAATTCTGAAACAACAGTATAAAGTGAGGGTGAATCCGGCGACCACAGTTCAGGAGAAGCAATTTTCGCTGCCATATCAACTTGAGAAATGCCAGCATTAGCCGATAGTGCCACTTCTTTCTCCAAACGTTTAATTTCCTTTCCATTGGGAGCAATCAAACGATGGATTAGCTTGATTTTTTGTACTTTATTCATTTCATTTTTCAGCCGGGCTTGAACAATAACTTCTCCAACTTTCTTTGATACTTTAGGGGTTGATATCAATATTCCTTCTGAGCCAAAATTCATCAAATCGAAATGAACAGGATTGGTTACCACTAAATATACATCGCGATAAATACCCCCATAAAAAATATAATCCATGGATAACGGAGGGATGTTTACATCGTATTGATTGGAGACTGCTATTTCAATCTGATTATCTCCTGCACCAACAGCGTTACTTATATCAAAGGCAAAAGAGGTGTAGCCTCCTTTATGTTCGCCTATAAATTGGCCATTAACCGATAAACGGGCAACCTGGTTGGCACCTTCGAAATACAAAAATGCCTTCTGCCCTTGGGTTAAGTTTAATTTCAGATTTTTTTTATATGTCCCTTCCCCTCTGTATATATTTTTTTTATCATCAACTGCATCCTCTGCATTCCAGGTATGAGGCAGGTTGACTTTTGTAAATGATTTCTCATTATCAAGTTTAAATTCCCAGCCATTATTTATGGTAATAACTGTTCGCTCCCCATGCCTGGTAGCAGGAATATCTGCATCTGAACCACTGTGTTTATCATTTGATTCTCCATAAGCTACCTGACATAAAAATGTAAAGTGTATAAAGACAAAAAATATCTTGTTGAAATTATTGGTTATTTTATTTATCATCATATAAATATTAAAGACTTATAACAAATTCATGCATACCCGAACCAACTTCAATTTTCTCAGCATCTACCACCTTATTATCCTTTACAAAGTTTTTAGCCATCTGGGGCTTTATTATTGTTGCCGTTGTATTAGCAGGGATATTTACTTTTAATGTCACTGTATTATCAGAATTCATTTGCCATTCTGAAACTATTTCTCCATAAACAGAATTATAACTTCCTTTCGCATGCGATATATTTCCTGACAAATCGAATTCCGGTGAAATAAAAATCTCTTTAAATCCTGATGAATTGGTATCCACATTAATACCTAACATTTCGCGATAAATCCATTCTACAACCGACCCAAATGCATAGTGGTTAAATGAATTCATTTTGGGATCACCAGTATCACTGTCCCAATGTTCCCACCATGTTGTGGCTCCATTTTTTATCATATATCCCCACGAAGGGAAAGTTTCGTTAAGCAACAGTTTATACGCAATATCAGACCTGCCATTCTCTGATAAAACAAAAAGCAGATACGGAGTCCCTAAAAAACCTGTTGATACATGCCAATCTCTTTCTTTTATGGCACTTACTAAGTTATTAACTACTTTTTCCTTTAATGTATCAGGAATCATTTGAGCCTTTAATGCCAATACGTAAGAAGTCTGGCTTCCGGAACCTACAACTCCCTCTTGAGTAATAAATTTTTCCTGAAAGGCTTTCCTGATATTGCTGTACAACCTGTCATATTGCTGAGCTTCTTCTTCTTTTCCAATAGCACTGGCCATCTCCGACATCATTTGAGTCGTCATTGCAAAATAACATGTACTGATTAAATTGTTGGGAGTAGTCATATCCGGTGCCAACCAATCACCTAAGAAACTACCCGGACGAATATAATCTTTACTATTGCTCTCCACATATTTCAAATAGCGAACCATAGCCTGCCAGTTTTCGATGATTATCCCTTTATCGCCATATTGTTTCCAAGATGACCATGGTACAATAACGCCGGCATCCTCCCAACCGGCTGCTCCACTTTTTCGGTTACTTTTAGGTACAGCCGGAGCCGTATTTGTGAATCCGCCTTCTTCTGTTTGTTCGTCTACTATATCGTATAACCACTTGTGTGTAAAAGCAGCTATATTGAAATTATAAGTTCCTGTTCGCCAAAAAACCTGTCCATCACCTGTATAACCAAGACGCTCATCTCTCTGAGGGCAATCTGTTGGAACACTAATAAAATTACTTTTTTGTCCCCATATTCCCAGAGAGTACATTTTATTAACGAGGTCGCTTGATGTTTCAATTACACCTGTAGGTGTATCTACTGAGCTGATCACTTCTGCAACAACATCATTTTGAGTCAGATCCCCAGGGTATCCGGAAATCTCAACGTATCGAAAACCATGGAATGTAAAATAAGGAGCATACTCTTCTTGTCCGTTACCCTTTAATACATAGCTATTAGTTGCTGTGGCGCCCCTTAAATTATCAACATAAATACTGTCGGCAGATTTTAAAATCTCTGCATAACGCATTTTAACTACCTGTCCGGCATTTCCGCTTACCTTAATTTTTAACCATCCCACAAGGTTCTGCCCCATATCTAAGAGCCATTTTTGCTCCCCTATTTTTCGTATTTCTATGGGGTTAACACATTGGGTTATTTTAACAGGCTCTGTTACCTGCGGGAATAAGCGACCATATCCTGCCCGGGTTAGTTTAACACTATCCCAATTGGCATCATCAAATTTTACTGTATTCCAGCCTTCTTGTTCTAACCGCGCATCATAAAACTCCCCGGAGTATATTTCTGATTTTAGAATTTGTGAGCGACTGGATTTCCATTTATCATCAGTAACTATTTTTTCAACAGATCCATCTTTATATTGAATACATATTTCAGCTAATAACTGATTTGGACCGTTCTCAAATACATCGTGTTCGCCATTCCATCCAAGCGGACTTCCGTACCAGCCATCACCCAGCATAGCACCAACCACATTCTTACCTTTTTTAAGTAAAGTGGTTACATCATAGGTTTGATAAGTAATTCGTTTATTGTAATTAGTAAACTCAGGGGTTAAAACATCTTCACCAACCCTGTTCCCATTAAAATAAACACGATAACTACCTAAGGAAGTAATATATAAACGAGCCGATTTAATTGCTTTTTTTAACTTAAATTGATTACGCAACAAAGAAACAGGCTCTGATAATGGCCCCGGATCTAAACCAAAAGCAGGTTCATTTAATTCACCAACCACTTTAACCGTGTTCCATTCATTCTCATTTTGAGATTTAGCCATCCATTTTCCACAGGAGGTTGGATATTTCTGAATCTTACCTTCCTGTCCTTCTATGGTTAACAATCCGGCAAAAGTACCATACCTTCCCGATAAAGGCTTTCCATCACTTTGCTTAAAAGATGCAGTCCTTTGAACAGCCACCACAACCTCAACCGTATTCTCTCCCGGTTTCAGATACCCAATAATATCCTGACGTTCAAAACACTGCCATTCAGTTTCTTTTCTATCAACAAAATGACCATTTACAAATAACTCATAATCACCTCTAGCTACAGTTTGCATAGAAGCGACCTTGGGTAGATCTTTAATATTGAATTTTAGTTTGAAAGAAGCCACCGTATTTCTTGGGACTTTTTTTGCATCCTGATTTGGCAACCAAATCCATTTTATGTTATCCAAATCTTCCTGATTGGAGTGAGCTGGTGAAATCCATTTTGCAGTCCATTCATTTTGGTTTAAGTTAGCAGTCTCCCAGTAAGCTACATCTGACCATTCCGAAACCATTCCTGCATTATCCCACACCCGAACTTTCCAATAGTAACGTTTTCTACTTTCTAAGGAAGGTCCATTATATAGTACACTAACCGATTCTCCGGATTCAACTTTTTTACTATCCCAAATATCACAGTTTTGTTCATTCAATAAATTTGAACTTGAAGAAACAATAATCTGATATGCAGATTGTAACCAGTTACTTGTTTCTGTGCTAATTTGCCATGATAACTGTGGATGCATTTTACCCATACTAATTGGGTTTACCATGTATTCGCACTTTAAACCAACGGGGGTACTTCCTTTTTCATTTGCAAAGGCACATACATGACCTAAAACAAACAAAAACAATACATATAATCTAGCGTTACTATTTCTAATCAACATGGTTTATAATTTTGTTATTCTAAAAACAGCGTACGGTGATAATATCCACCGTACACTATTATCTTATTTATTCCAAAAAAACTCTGATTCTTTTACATCTTCTGAGTTTGTTCCCACATATACCTTAAACTTTCCTGATTCCCAATCCCACAGAAGATCGTTATTAAAAAACTTAAGATCTTCCGTGGTCATTGAAAAGGTAATTTCTTTTGATTCTCCTGGTTTTAAAAATACTTTCCTGAATTTCTTCAATTCTTTTACAGGTCGCGCAATTGATGCAACCGGATCGTTAACATACAGTTGAACTGTTTCCTCTCCGGCATAACTTCCCGAATTGGTTATTTTAATACTAACATTTAATTTATTATTTGCTCCAATCAATAAGGTATCGCTTAGATCAATATCTCCATATTTAAATGTGGTATAACTTAGTCCATAACCAAATGGGAAAAGAGGAGAATTGGTTTCATCTAAATAGCGCGACTTAAATGCACCTCTTTGTCCATCTTTAAATGGACGCCCTGTATTTTTATGATTATAATAAATAGGAACTTGTCCTATGGATCTTGGGAAAGTCATTGTAAGCTTACCTGAAGGATTATAGTTTCCGAACAAAACATCAGCTAAACCTGCTCCGGCCATTGTACCCGGACGCCATGCTACCAATGCAGCATCTGCATAATCAAGATTATCTTCTAATGTAAGCGGACGCCCATTTAATAATACCAATACAACCGGCTTTCCTGTGGCTTTAAGTTTCTTTAATAATTGCACCTGACAGTTTGGAAGTGAAATATCACTCATTGATTTGGCCTCTCCTGAAATACTTCTTGATTCTCCCAATACTGCAACAATTACATCTGATTTCTGAGCAATTTTTACAGCTTCATTCACCAGGTCGTTCTGATCTTCTTTATCAAATTTGCCAAAGTTTTTTAAATAACCGGGATCATCTGTTAGCTGAGTTCCAATGCTACATTCAACATTTGGATTTACATTTTTTATACCGTCAAGAATACTGATCACACTATCATTTTGTCCATCAGGAGACCACATACTCATCATTTCATATTGATCCTGAACCAATGGCCCAATCAGAGCAATTTTACTGTCTTTTTTTAATGGTAGGGTCTGGTTTTCATTCTTCAATAAAACAATTGATTTACATACGGCTAATTTGGCAACCTCTTTATTTTCATCTGTTAAAATGACCTTTTTATATCTTTCCGGATCATAATTTCTATACGGATCTGAAAATAATCCTAAGTCATACTTTCCTTCCAACACTCTGCGACATGCTTTATCCAGTTGTTCCATGCTGATTTTACCCTCATCAAGAAGTTCTTTTAAAAAAGTAGCATATCCTTCACTGGCCATATCCATATCCAAGCCCGCGTCAATGGCTTTGTTTACAGCTTCTTTATAATCTGCAGCCACACCATGTGGTATCAATTCAGCAACGCAATTGTAATCACTAAGAACAATACCTTTAAATCCCCAATCGTTTCTTAACAAATCAGTAAGTAACCATTTATTTGCAGTAGCAGGGATACCTTCAATATCATTAAAAGAAGTCATGATACTACCAGCTCCTGCATCAACTGCAGCTTTATAAGGAGGTAAATAATTTTGATATAAAGTAAGCCTGCTCATATCTGTAGTATTGTAATCTCTTCCGGCCTCAGCGGCTCCATAAGCAGCAAAGTGCTTAATACATGCCATCAATGAAGTAGGATCACTTAAATCATCACCCTGGTATCCTTTAACCATTGCCCTGGCAATTAAACTACCAAGGTAAACATCCTCACCAGATCCTTCCATAACGCGTCCCCATCTTGGGTCTCTGGTAATATCAACCATAGGCGAATACGTTTGGTGATACCCCATTGAAGTAGCTTCTATGGCGGCAATTCTTGCTGTTTTTTCTATAAGCAGCGTATCCCATGAACAAGATAAACCCAGAGGAATAGGAAAAATTGTTTTGTAGCCGTGAATAATATCCAAAGCATTTAATATAGGAATGCGTAATCGGGTACTATCTGCAAAAGCCAGTTTATCGTGAATCCTTTTGGGATTTCCTCTTAAGGACAATACATTACCTGCTTCGCCTTCCTGTAATTTCACAATGGCTCTTTTGGTTTTAAAAGGACCAGTTCCTGCAGTCGGCGTAATTAAATTTAACTGAGCAATTTTCTCCTCAATGGTCATCTTCTGCATCAAACCAGAAATGAAAATATCCTTTTTCACATCATCCTGCTGTGTTTTAACACAGCTTGCCATCACTATAGCTATTACAAGCGCTGCAAATGTTTTCATAATATTGTATTTCATGTATTTATTTTTTTCAATTACCACATAGTACTCCCCTAAAAAACAATTATTGACTTCGTCGATCTTCGATTCTTGTGTGTGAGAACTTTTGATCATCGCTCGTTTCATTTATATGATAATTAATTGTCTAATACCTTAAGTTCGAAATAAAATTTTAAATTCTGCCTAATACTCTGATTTTGATTTTGTCCACCTTTCCCTGATCATATGCGCAGCAGCTTTGGGTCTTCTATCCCTTGTAAAAATGCCTTTTGTATTATATCCTCTTAATCGTATAATACTCTGAGGTGTTTTATAATCGGCAAAATTGGAAATGATCATACCCGAAATATAGTCTTTGGAATTGGCCATATCCAAATATGCATTTATCAGCTCGTTTTGATACTCTTCAGAGTACATCTCAGGCTGCAGGGCATGTTCACCAGCAACAGAACTTGCGCCAAACTGGGTCATCAAACATGGTTTATTAAATGTTTTATGCAATTTATCCAGTTCTTTGCAAACATTTTTAACTCCTTCTGCAATTTGTCCATTGCTTTTGCTCCATCCCTCAAACCTATTGATACAGATAACATCTGATAAACCAAACCAATCTGTAAAACCATCTTCATCACCCATGAACATCACCAAACGGGTAGGATCTATTTCTTTTGCTTTGCTGATATATTTTGCAAACATGCTGTATGCAATTTCCTTTCCCTCACCCTCAGCACTACTTAATATGGTATTTTTTGGTCCATTGGCCAAACTCCACATAATAACTGAAGGATGGTTTTTATCCCTGATAATCATTTCTGTAAGATATTGATACGAAATGTTTTCAATTTGCTTTAATGCAATAGTATCAATGGAACTGAACAACCCGATTGCAGGAGTTTCATCGATTATCAGAATCCCTTCCTTATCCGCAATAGCATAGTTCATTTCATCATGCGGGTAATCTGAAGTCCTGAATGTATTTGCTCCCGTCCATTTTAACAGTTCAATATCGTTAACCATAGAAGGCTGAACACTGCCCCTGCCATATATCAGGAAATCCTGTTGTTTACCAAAACCCCTCAAAATTACAGGCTTTCCATTTAGCAGGATATTTTTATTGTCTGTTGTTATTGTTCTGATACCTGTTTCCAGGGAATAGACATCAATTGGCTTTTTGTTTCCTCCAATACTAACCGTTACATCATATAGAAAAGGATCCTCAGGAGACCATAATCTGGCATCGGGAATATTTATAGAAATTTGTGCAAATCCATCATTAAACTTTATCTTTTTTGCAATTTGATTTCCATCCCCGGAAATGATAACCTGACCGTCAATAGCATCCTTCTTACTCAACTCAACCAAAACATTTAAAACACCACCATCCTTATTTATTTCAGGGCGTACAGTAATGTCTTTTATCGAATTTTCAGAAGGAACAGAATACAACCATACATCCCTGTTTAAACCGGCATATGGAAAGATATCATATTCGCTAACAGCTATATTGTTAATCCCATCTCCTGGCAAACGGTTGGGTTTAATTGAGTTTTCTACCTGAATGGAAATTCGGTTACTGCCATTCCAGTTGATATAAGAAGTAACATCAAAAGCAAAAGGAACAAAACCTCCTTCATGCATTCCTACCGCTTGCCCGTTTACCCAGACTTTTGCAGCATAAGAAGCTTCTCCTATACGTAAATAAACACGATCGCCTTTCCAGTATCCCGGCACATTATACTCTGTTTCGTACCATACCCAATCCCTGTAATCGCGCATATCGGTAAACTGATCATTCCAACTACCCGGTACTGCAATGTTTTTAAAACCGGTCAACCCGTTAAACCATTTTTCTGCAATTCCAATATTATTTTCGTCTTTCTTAAACTTCCATATACCAGATAATTTTCTGGTATCCCTGGTTTCATTCCTTTTCGGAAATAAAGCCATATCCTTTGGATTTGCATATTTAAACTCCTGAGCATATGTGTTTATAACAAAGCAAATGAGTAGCGAAAAGATTATATATTTAGTTTTCATCGGTAGTTTTATTTTGGTTTCCTTTATTATTGTACCATCTTGATCTTAGATAATGAGCTGCCATTTTAGGTTTTCTTTCCCGGGTAAAAACACCTTTCAAATTATATCCCCCCACGCGTATAATGGACTGACTTGTTTTAAAATCAGCAAAGTTCCATATGTGCATTCCTGCTACATAATCCTTTGAATCTGCCACATCTAAATATGCTTTAACAAACTCTACCTGATATTCTTCCGTAAACATCTCTGGTTCTTCTGCATGCATACCGGCATAGGTATCACATCCAAATTCGGTAACCATACAAGGTTTTTTAAATTTCCGGTGTAAGCGGTCGAGCTCACTACTTAACACAGTGGATCCATTTTCAATGCTTCCGGGAGAGGTGTACCATCCCCAATACCGGTTAATTGCAATAACATCGGTTAATTCAAACCAATATTTGGGTCCCATCATAGGACCTACATAAATTACCAATCGCGTAGGGTCTAACGCCTTTGTTAAATCAAAATGCTCTTTAAACGATGTATATGCTTTTTCTTTAACTGCTTTAGGAGTAGGACCTCCAATTCCTAGTTGTGCTTTATCATTAGGTTCATTGGCCACACACCACATAATTACAGAGGGATGATTTTTATCACGGTAAATAACCTCGTGCAAATATTGCTTACAAATCCTTTGCCTTTCAAGAAACTGTAACGAATCGCCTCCTAAAATCAATCCCACACTCGGCGTTTCTGCAATAACCATAAATCCCTGCTGGTCAGCAAAATTATAAAAGGCCTCATCATATGGATAATGGGTTGTCCTGAATGAGTTGGCCCCTGTCCATTTCATCAATTCAAAATCCTTAACCATAACCGGATCTGCCGTTCCCCTTCCTAATACCGGAAAATCAATATGTTTTCCAAAACCTTTTAGAAATATTTTCTCACCATTAAGGTATATATGATTCTCATCCACTGAGACAGTCCTAACCCCTGTTTTTAAAGAATATTCATCAATCTTTTTACCGCCTCCTTCTAAAACAACTTCAACATCATATAAATCAGGCGATTCAGGACTCCACAATCTGGCATTGGGGATTTCAATTCTTGCTTCTGCAAAATCCTTGTTAAATTGTATATGATCTGTAATAGTTTGTCCAAAGCCTTTAACTATTATTTTACCTGATTTTACGTTCCCCACTTTCTCTACCTGAATATTCATTATACCCGTGTTATTATGTATATCCGGACGAACAGTAATATCCCTGATATATCCTTTAGCTGGCAGGCTATACAATACCACATTCCTGTTCAATCCGGAATAAGGGAAAAAATCGTAGTTTGCATTGGGATAGTTTCCAAACGAACTTCCCTCAACTGCACCTGTAGGCACCCTTGATGGTGATTGAATATTTTCAATCTGTATGGAAATCTTATTTTCACTATCCCAGTGTATATAGTCATTCAGTTTAAATGCAAAGGGAACATGACATCCCTCATGCTGTCCCACCTCTTTACCATTTATCCATATTTTGGCAAAATAGGTTGCGTCATTTACCCTGATATAAATATCATCCCCTTTCCATGAGTTGGGGATAAAGAATTCTTTCTCATACCACACCCAGTTCAAATAATCCCTTAAATCTGTAAATTGTTCATTCCAACTCCCGGGTACAGCAATTTGTCGGCCTTCTTGTAAACCATTAAACCATTCATTCTGAATTCCTTTATTTAAGGAATCTACTTTAAATTTCCATATTCCCGACAAATCAACACTATTTCTATATTGATTTTGAATTGGCACTAAAGCAATGTCTTTTGGAATAGCTTCTCTAAATTTTTGGGAATGTAATCCCAAACTAATTAATAAGAGTAAATATATTATTGCATATTTCTTTTTCATAAATAAAACTAACTTTCACTGTTACCATACATTGTTAAATTGTTCCTGCTTATTCTATATTCTTTGCTGATTTAAGCACATCCTCTCCCATTGTTATCCCATTTTCGTTGAAAGCATCAATTGTAAAATAATAGTCTTGCTTACTATTTAAACTTCTGATGGATAAGGAATCACAATCATATACCTGATAATTTAAATACAGCTTCTCTGGATTAGTTCCATAACGAATATTGTATCCTATGGCCTTTGGATTCTTATTCCATTTTAAATCCACAACACAACCGTCATCCGGATTTCTTTTTACGGTTAACTGATCCACAATGCCCGGTTTCTTTCCATTTCCAAAACCAAATACACGGAATCCTGAAATCGCAAATTTTCCATCAGGAACCTTATAATTAGTAATTCGTATGTATCTTCCTTTTACAAATGAATCCAGTTCGATATAATCATGTGGGGCATCTTGAATGTTATTTGTTTTATCAATTAGAACAGTCCAATTCTTTTTATCATTAGAATATTCAATTAAATATTGATAATAAATATCTTGAGGCCTACCAAAAATCTTTGTATCAACATCGGCAAAATTTATTTGCAAGGCATGAACATCTTTCTCTTCCTCAAGATCTATCATCAGCCACTCTCCTTTTCTACCTGATAATGCACTCCATGAGGTTTTTACATTTTCGTCTACACAGTTTTCTTTTGGATAATCGGCTAATGAGGATGAAACTTCTACAGGTTTGTTATAGGAAAGTAACATATATTTAGGATGATAGTCTTTATAGCTGTTCATTTTACCTTGAGGCTTAGCGTGCGGATAATCTCCAAAACCGGTATATGCGTAAAAACATCCATCTTCATCAAAAAAGGCAGGGAACATCCCAATCCGCCGTTCTAACCTGTGTTTTACGGCAACAGTCATGGTACCTGCATACCAGTAATTATCAAATTCATCATTAAATACAGAACCATGGCCGGCTCCGGCAATAAAACCTTCCGGTTTATAAGAAAATGGGTTGATCTCAGCAAGATTAAATGGTCCAAGTGGGTTTTCGCTCACATACATCCCATCTCCATAGCTTTTAAATTGGGTTCCTGGTACTGAATAATGTAAATAATATTTTTTGTTATGTTTTGTTACAAAAGCACCTTCCACCCAGGCTCTTCTTTTTGTATCAGTGTTATAATCCCCGCGTCGCTCCCAACCATAATACTTCCTGTTCGATACAAGAAGATCTGCCTCTTCTCCTATAGGCTGTAACAATTCTCGATCCAACTCAATTCCTTTAATTGGGGTACGGGCAGACAAGCCATGATATAAGTACATTCTGCCATCATCATCCCTGAAAATAGTTGGATCAAACGTTCTGGCATATATTGAATCATTTTTAATATCCCATTCACCACTTATGGGATTAGAACTTTGATATATCTTTTGATTTAAAGCCATAAAATAAACAGTGTCGTTTATATTGATAGCCGTAGGGGCATATTCCTCAACAGGGAGGTCTTTTGTTTCGATCAATTCCCAATCGATCATATTATTTGAATGATAATAACCTCCTGACTTGGATAAAAACATAAAGTAGTTTCCTTTAAAACAAACTACCGAAGGATCGGCGGCTTCACGTCTGGAAGGTTCATCCAACTGAAAGCGATAGCTTAAATTAACCGGATTACAGAAAGTTTGCTTCTGGGTTGTTGGCAATTTACATGCATTTAAAAGTAATGCAATAAACAATATTACAGGTAGAAATATTTTCATAAGATAACAAGATTATAGCAAAAGAGATTTTTAAGGAAGATAAAAGGGTTATCTCAAAAAAAAATCTGAATATAGCGACTTACAAATCGGTTATATAACTAAGGTTGATCCCCATCCCCACGCCAAAGGCGTGGTACTTCCCCTTTTGCTTAGGCAAAAGGGGAAGAGTTATTCCCAAAGCCCCTACAATTTGTAGAGTATCTGATTATTATTTTAATCTTTGGGACACCAAATTTAGTACAGAACTATTCTTCAACAACCCTTGAACCGGATGCATCAAACATATCCATCAAAGAACCCTCAACGCTATTGTCGTCTATTTTTTCAAGGAAAATATAAACATCATAACCTTGAGCTACCCAATAAGCAGTTACTGAATCATCAGTAACTTCAACACGGTTAAATTTTACTGCTGGAGTTTCTCCCGCTGCATCGCCCGAAGTTCCAATCATTTCGCCCTTTTCGTTTCTCTCAAAAGTTACCAGCATTTCACTATCTCCGTTCGGAGTACCTTCCACTAACAACTTCCATTTTCCAACAAAATAATCACCTTCTTTTTCGCCTGCCTGAGCTGTAAGCACAAACACAAACATGGTAATAATTGTAACTAAAATGCTAACTCTTTTCATAACCTGATTTTTTAATTTGTTATTCTTATTTTAATAGATCGTTAGATAAAACTAATCGATGTACTATTGTTTAATTTCTAAAATTTAAAATTAACTGTCAACTCAAACGTTCTTGGACGCAAAGCACTGGCCACAATCGGATGTCCAACATAGTTCTGTGCAACTTCTTCCTTGGTAGTTTGTGCTGCCCCCTGAACTTCTCCTTTTATCCCTCTTTGATTCAAGAAATTCACAACCTGTAGTTTTATTGCAACATTGCGGCTCATTGTATAATCCAATCCACCAAAGTTTTCCCACCAACCATTGTATTCAAATGCGTTGGTGCGATTTCCATACTGCTTACCGAAGTAGCGTAAGCTAAACCATGCTCTCATTTTTCTTTTCATAAAAGAATAGCTTGGATCAATTTCCATCAATACTTTAGATAATCCTGGATAAATCTTACCGTTGTAATCGTAGCTTTCCACATCTTCTTCTCCTGTGGTAGGATCAGAAAAACGTGTTGTAAATGCATAATCTTTATATTCCGGACTTTGAAGCGTCAAGAGAAAATGTAGATTAAAATTCTTAAATGGGCTGGAAACAATATCTGTTGACCATCCGGTAGTAGACAGACCATAGAATAAAGGTCCCACATCTTGTTTTTGTGTTGGATCCTTTTTGTATGTAATCAGCGAACCTGAGTCGTAAATACCGTTTTTCTCGATATGTGTAAGCTTTGAAACAATGTTCAACTTTTCACCCAAATTCAGGAAAATACCACCATCATAGTAAATAACATCTTGTCTGTATGACTTTGACTCGGTTGTTCTGGGATAAGGTTCGCCAGGTGCTGCCACGGGTACATTATTCTCGTCTTTATATGCATAATCCCAGTAAGTGTCCATCCAGGAGTTATAAGTAAAACTACCTAACAATCCGAAATTTTTTGTCAATTTAACAACAGCGTTTCCAAGACCCACATAATTCCAGTCATTCAATTCACCATCCACATATCCACCTGCAGTAACTACTTCATTTCCTGAAACTGCAGTATAATGCCTGTCCTTTTTACTCAATCTTTCGATACGTCCGCCTAAACCTAAATCCAACCACGGTGCCGGGCTGAAATCGTCGGAAACATATAACGCAGTCTTATTAAACGAATCATCAGTCAGGCCACCATAACCTCCTGCACCTGCCAGCAGACCGTTTTCTGAACTGGTAAGATCAAACGGATAGCCATAATAACTTCCCTGAACATAAAGTACACTCGGATTTGGTTCAACAGATATAACATAAAGTCCTCCTAAAGATTCGTATTCTCTTTTATTGTATTGGTTTGTAAGTCCCAGGCGCAAAGCATGACCATTCGCTTTCTTTGTTAACTCAGCCCTGGTCATCCAGGTTGTAATATCACTTTGAGGAATAAGCTGATTTGTAACCAACTGAGCATACTCTCCCTCATACTCTCTGTTCGAACCTAAATAATAGGCAGTGGTAGTTTGACCTAAGATTGATTGTTTATTATATATATTTGCACTGATTGGAAAAGTAAGTCCAATAGGAGTATTCATTTTTTGGAACATTGTACTATAGGTTAACTTCATTCCATTTTTGAACTTATGGTTTCCCGACAAATATAAATTGTGTGATTCAGAATGCCTGAACTTATCACTTCCTAAATCTGCATATCCGACTTCACCAGTGCGAGGATCTGTATAAGGTACTATCCCGCTTCCCACTATATACGAATCTGTTCCCGGATCGAAATTATCAAGGGCTTCTGTTTCCCCATCACCTAAATACATCAATGGAGCGTTGTTATTAAAAACGCTTTTTGAATCTACCATCTTATACATCAAGCGCACCGAACCTTTGGAGTATTTTTTTTCAATCATTGCTTTAAGCTGCGAAGTTTTTGATCCCCATGATGTAAACTGGTAATTAGTTCCATTGGTTTTGTTGTTGTGTTGGTATGCATTTAACATATAGCCCCAACCTTTTTTATTAAGCGGACCAGTTAAAGTCACATCAAATTTTGATGATCCAAAATTGTCTGTAAATACAGAAGCATATCCACGAAACTTCCTGGAAGCACCCCTATCTTCAGACTTCACTGCATAACCAACCTTACCCCAGGTAAGTGCACCCTCAGAGAAGGAAAGCAAGCCCATTGCTCCAAAACTATTACTCATACGCCAAGCATAAGTTGGAATTGTAGGCCAAAAATAAGCCACCACAGGTACATCATTTTCCAAAATAACAATATCACCCCTATAAGGTAAACCTATATTAACTTCCCTCGGGCCGGTATTACTTTCAGCATTCAACATAACATTCCGATTGCCTTCTTCTTTAGACGAAAGCTTCTTTACTTTAATGGTATCATTCTCCTCCTGACCGAATGAAGGCACAGATATCAGTGTTGCAAACACAATACCCAATACAATAATTAGATTTTTTTTCATACTTACTCTTTTAAAATCAAATTTTCCAAAGTGGAAAAATCAATTGTTTTCATTTAGTTTCTTTTACACTTTTTAAATTATTATCACAAACTTACATTTGCCCAATTTAAAAAGCTTTCTGCTCGTTAATTATGTATTAGATAGACTTCCTTTTAATATACGAACTATAGTCCTGATTTCCTATCCTCCTGTTTATATGATACATACAATACCCAATGAATAAATATTGAGAAATAAAAAAACGTTTTAATGCTGAAGAAAAAAGATATAACAAATGTAAATTACAGGAAATACACAATGAGAATATTTTTATTTTTTTAACTATTAAAGACTAAACTATATCCCTCAGCTCAGCGAAGGATAAAGACACCAGTTAAAAACTTGCGCCACATCTTAAACTAATCCTGGTTCAAGTTTACAACTTGGAACTCGACTCAACGAAGCGTCTCGCTTAGATGTATAATAAAAAACTCTGGCAACCCTGGCCTTTAAACAGATAAGATAACATTACTGACCGACTAAAAACAAAAAGAGGGTTGTATTGATATGAATAAAAGGCAATTGTTGAGATAAGCATCAAGATAGGGTAACTAATCCGCCTTCATGCAAAAGCGTTAAGAAAATTATTAAACGTAGCGTTAAGAAAGAAAAGTTGTTTGAGCGCAGCGAGTTCTTTTCTTTTAGCGCAGAGCAATGATTTTTAGCTTTTTCATGTCAGCGGCGGCTTTCTTTGTTTACTTTCTTCAGCTGAAGGAAGAAAGTAAAAGCCCGTCTGGCTTGAAGACATAAGTAATGTAAATCAAAAGATGAATATTTTAGTCGGTCACTAGTGATAAGATAATAACATTACCTAATACTAATACAACATAACCGGAGGTATAAGCCAAACGATGGGAAATACAACTCCAAACCATTTCCTACACAATCCCATATCTGCTATGACACAACTCCACAAGCTCCACCATTTGTAAAACTCTTTACACTATTTACAAAGAGTGTGCAACCTGCATAAAAGCTATATAACCTCTGCATAAAACTATGAGTCTTTCCTTAAGCGAGGCGCAGCCTTCTCATTGCAGTTTCATACCATTTGTAAAGAAAGGAATCCAAAAACGCAAAAAAAACGATATGAAAAAATCGTCATATAGAATTCAAAATCAGGCATTTTTATATTCTGTAGGAGTCATCCCGGTATGTTTTTTAAAGAAATTATAAAACGCAGATTTAGAATTAAAACCACTTTCGTACGCTATGGCTACAAATGACCATGCTTTATGTTCGGGTGATTTAATTAGCTTTTTAGCACATTCAACCCTATACTCATTAATAAAATTATAGAAGTTCTTTTTGATATTTTCATTTAATACCTGCGTTATATAATGTTTTGGTATTCCTATTTGAGAAGATAGTTTGGATACCGTTAATTCATTATCTTTCCATATCTGTGAATGATTCATAAAGTCAATGATCTTATCTTTATATTCCAGAGCCAGATCCTCTTTTAACGAGGATGTTTGATATTTCCCTGAAGCACTATCATCAGCAAATCCGGATTTATTTAATCTGATGGGTTCAATATCTACATTTAACTGATTCTGCCTATACCCCCAAACACTTATAACATAAACTAACGTCAATAAAGCTCCGCTTCTAAATATCTCTATGTGTGGAACAAAGTAAGAAGTATGAAATGCACTCATTAAGATGATAAAATTATATACAATCAAAGCAATTACTATTACGGCCAGAAGCCAGGTAAGGCTAATTTTATCAGATTCATAAGAGTAGGTACTGGTAATTTGCTTTTGATACTTAAATATTCTACGTAGTGTAAGGATAGCGTAAATCCACAAACTTCCAATAAAAGACCAGCCAACTATTTTTCTTAATTGCAGATGTGAATAAAAATAACCTGTTAGTGAATCTATATCCTTTTGCTCACTATTATAAAAATGAAATAAAATGATTAGCAAAACAATAAGGCTTGGGATAAACAGTAATAAATCAGTTTTACTAAACCGCTCATATTCTTTTATAACATATTTTGAGTATAAATAAAACAGAGGATGCCAAGTTAGTGATATCGTGATAGAAACAGGCCAAAGATCAACCTCTATGGAGTAATGCTGTTTAAATACATTGAGCGCAAACATACTTGCCATAACAAACAACCACAAACTCAACAATTTATCAGAAATAGCCAAAGGCCTCTTCAACAACATAATTAATCCTGCAAATAATGAGTGTGCCAACCCAATATGTATAAATGCTAGTTCCATACCAAATATAGTCTATGTTCTTTATTAAGTCCCTTGATTTACGCTTCCTTAAAAACAGCAAGAAATAATTTTAAACGGAATCTTTACTGGTAATTTTAACATCTATATACACATTTTGATATAAACCACCCATTCCATTCATTTAACAAATATATAATTTTTTGATGTACCAGCGATTTATTACAATTGTTTAAAATTCTACACAAAAACAACCTAAGCTCCTTTTGCTTTAATTACCAACTTCTTACATAATCCGGAATAGTATCCACACAGTAAATGGATATCCTTTTAAACTTCAACCAATTAGATAAACACTATTGAAAACCCGCATATATAACTTTACAAAGTTTAAACAATATAAATCATTTAATAAGACATTTTAACAGATAAAAATATCAACTAAAACAAAAAAAATGACCATACGAAGCACTTATTTAATATCGATCCTTTTGATGCTAAATATATTGACCATGAATGCTCAGGGAAAATATATTATGAATTTAAAGCAAATGTTAGAATTTGCCCAACAAAACAATTATAAAATAAAAAGCGCCGAAATTGAAAAATTAAAAAGTGAGCAACTTATAAAGGAAGTCAGGGGAAACGGGTTACCCAAAATAGAATCTACCATAGAATATAAAGATTACCTAAAAAAAGCCACAATGATTTTGCCGGGTGCTCTGACCGGAGTTCCAGGTGCACCGGATATTATTGCACAATTTGGGAAAAAATATAATCTGGATGCAGGAGTTACAGCCTCACAACTGCTTTTTTCACTAGGCTATATCAGGGGCTTACAAATTGCTAAAAAGGCAACTGAGATTAAAAGCCTTCAAAAAGATAAAGTTAAAATTGAGGTTATACAATTACTGGTTACAGAGTATTATAATTTAATGGCCATTTATAAAAACCTTGAAATTATTGACAGTAATTTAAAATCGCTGGAACAAACCAAACTGAGAACTAAAAATTTGGTTGATGGAGGATTAGCATTATCCACTGATTTGAATAGAATTGAGGTAAATTATGCCAGCCTCCAATCTCAAAGAGAACAAATAATAGCAGGTATCGACTTACAAACCAACAATCTAAAATATATAATTGGATTAGATACAGAAACAAAATTAGAAGTAGATACAAGTAATATTTCTAATTTATTTACATCCCCCCTTACAAACCTGACAACACAAGAAAAAGGGGGACTGAATCTTGAAAACCTAAATGAAATTAAACTTATCAATCAAAGTATTGAATTAAACAAGCTTCAATTAAAACAGGCACGGTCACAAACAACACCAACACTCGCTGCTTTTGCCAGCCATACTTACCAAGCGCAAAGAGATGAATTTAATTTTTCTGATTCTCATGAAGACTGGTTTAAAGTGTCTGTTGTTGGTTTTAAAGCCACAATTCCAATACTATCAGGCTTTTCTAACCGGGCAAAAATTAAAACTGCCAAACTAGATATACAAAACGCTCAGGTTCAAAAAGAGCAATCATATTCCGGGTTAAAAATCCAATACTTAAATGCACTGATGCAACGCAATACTTGCATCAAAAATTGTGAAGTACAACAAAAAAGCATTGAGCTTGCCAAAGAGGTAAAAGAACAAACGGAACTTAAATACAACCAAGGGCTGTCTACTTTAACTGACCTTTTAATTGCAGAACAAGATTTAAGAAATGCAGAAGTAAACTACGTTAAAAACTGTATCGCTATGAACCAGGCAGAAATTGACCTTCTAAAATCGCAAGGAACCTTGGAGTTTCACGATTTTAGATAAAATGAAACGAGCCATGAGAATTTCTTCTCACATAGGAGTATGATTGAATTTGGCGAGTTCCATGTGACAATAAAAAGCAAAATTAAAACACCTGATACCTGGAAAGAACTACATTCCATCTATATATGAATTTAAAAAAATAATAGTAATGAAAAAAATATTAAAAACCTCTGCTTCCATTGCAATACTGATTGTAATAGGCTTGCTTATCTTTTTTCAACTGAAGGGAAATAAGGAAAATAATCAATCCATAACCGAATTGGCAAATATCAAAGGGCAATACTATCCGGTAAAAGTTATCACTGTAAAACCATCAACATTTAACTCCTCTATTAATACAAATGGATTTTTGCAATCCTATACAGATTTAAACCTGGTAGCCGAAACCAATGGAAGAATAGTAAGAATTTTTAAAAGAAAAGGTGAGTATGTTCAAGTTGGCGATACCATAGCAAAAGTAGACGACGAAATGTTAAAAGCTCAACTGAACGCCACAAAAGCAAGCTACGACCAGTTACAAAAAGAGGTTGATCGTTTTACAAAACTGGTAAATCAAAATGCGGTTACCAGTCAACAGTTAGAAGAAATTCAACTCAATTACGAAACAACAAAAGCACAATATGTTTCAGCAAAAAAACAGTTAAAAAACACTTGTATCACATCTCCTGTTGATGGATATATTGAGCAGGACTTTATTGAAATTGGACAGTTTATTGGCAATGGAAGTGTTGTATGTAATATTATTGATTCAAAAAATTTAAAACTGCAGATTGAAGTTTCTGAAGAGAATTATCTAAACATTAAAAAAAGCATGGAAGTGGAAATTAATACATCTACATTTCCAGACCAAAATTTTAGTGGAACAATTTCTTATTTAGGAAAAAAAGCAGGCTATGGTAATAGCTTTAGTGCAGAAGTTAAAATTAATAACAACAATGAGGGGCTTTTAAAAGCGGGTATGTACGTAACTGCAAAAATTAAAATTACAGGTAACTCCAATGAGTATTACATCCCAAGAAAGGCGATTTCCGGCTCTTTAAAAGATGCTTCGGTTTTTTTAGTTGTGGATAATAAGGCTGTTTTATCAAATGTTACATGCGGTAAAGTCATTAACGATCAGGTTCAAATTATCAATGGCCTGAAATCAGAAGACAAAGTCGTAATTGAAGGTAATTATAGTATTTATGACCAGGCTAATGTTAAAATATTGAATTAGAATAAAGTATCGATATGAAAATTGTAAGCACATCCATAAAACGAGGCACAGTACCCATTGTACTGTTTACCATCCTTATATTACTGGGATTGTTCTCTGCCTCAAAAATAAAATATGCTCTTATACCTGAAATATCTTCTCCTACAGTTGTGGTCACTACCATTTATCCGGGAGCAAGTCCTAAAGAAGTAGAGCAATCTGTAACTGTTCCTATTGAGGATGCTGTATCCTCACTCGAAGGGATTGAAGAAATGACATCTTCTTCCATCGAAAACCTGTCTGTTGTTACATTGTCTTTAAATTTTGATGCTGACGTAAATATTGCCGTGCAGGAATTAACCCAAAAAGTAAATAGCATTGTCAGTACTCTTCCTAAAGAAATAAAGGCTCCGTCTATTGAAAAATTTGATTTAAGTTCATTACCTATTTTTATTGCCGGAGTAAACTCATCACTTTCAGACAGTAAGTTTTTTCAATTTGTAGACGACAGGATCAAACCAGATTTGGCAAGTATACAAGGGGTGGCAACGGTTAACCTGGTGGGTGGCGTTGAAAGGGAAATTAAAATCATGATTGATCCTTTAAAACTTAAAGCCAATAAGCTCAACCTGCTTAATGTAACTCAAATGATACAATATGCAAACCTTGAGTTACCTACTGGAAAGTTACAAACGCCAACTAATGAAATGACAGTACGTCTTTCCGGTAAAATAAGAACTATTGATCAACTAAAGAATATTATCATTGGAGCAAACAAAACCGGATCGATACTTCGATTAGGCGAGATTGCAGATATTTATGATGGCATTGCCGATCAGGAAAAAATTACACGTTTAAATGGCCTCGAAACTATTGGTATAGAAATCAGTAAGCAAAAAGATGCCAATTCGGTAGAAGTAATCCGACTGGTTCGCCAGAAGTTTACTGAATTGGAGGAACAGTACACAAAAGAAAATATAAAATTTAGAATTGCTGAGGACCAATCTCAGTTTACCATCCAGGCAGCAACTGCTGTAGAGCATGATTTAATCATGGCTATAATCCTGGTTTCTGTAATCATGGTGTTGTTTTTACATAGTTTAAGGAACTCAATCTTTGTTCTTGTTGCCATACCAACATCGTTAATCTCAACATTTACGGCCATGTATTTGCTTGATTTTTCTTTCGACCTCATCAGTTTAACATCGTTGTCGCTTGTTGTGGGTTCGTTAGTTGATGATGCCATTGTTGTAATTGAGAATATTTACAGGCATATGGAAATGGGCAAAAATAAAGTTCAGGCTTCATATGACGGTCTTAAGGAATTAGGGATGACTGTAACAGCTATTACCCTGGTACTGGTAGCAGTATTCTTGCCTATTGCATTTGTAACCGGAGTGGTTGGAGACATACTTAGAGAGTATGCTGTTACAATCGTTATTTCAATGCTGTTCAGTTTATTGGTTTCCTTTACTTTAGTGCCCTGGATGACATCAAAGTGGGCCAAACTGTCCGCGCCAAAGAACAAAATAATAAGTAGTTTCTTAAATGGATTTGAAAAATCAATCAATGCTGTAAATAAAAACATTGTTTCTGCAATGCACTGGTCTTTAAAGCACAAAACGGTTACTTTGCTGACTACTGCCATACTGTTTTTGGGAACCTTTATGTTATTCCCTGCAGGTTTTATCGGGGGTGAATTCGCCTCTTCCGGTGATCGTGGTGTATTTATGCTGCGCCTTGAATATGCCCATGACGTAAGTCTGCAAGAGAACAATAATAAAACAAGGGAGATTGAACAATACTTACTCAATCAACCCGAAATTGATATGGTTTATGCTACTATTGGAAAAAGATCAGGTATGATTAGTACCACTTCTACTCCTTACTATAGCGATATCAATGTTTATCTGGTTCCAAAGGATAAACGTGACGAATCGACTAATGTTTATGCCAGAAAAACAAAGGCTCATCTTGAAGAAACCACACTAGGTGCAAAGATAAAAGCTGTTTCTGTAAACATCATGGGTAGTGAAGATGTGCCATTAAGCTATTTTATTGTAGGGTATAATATGGACAGTGTAATGCATTACGCATACCAGGTAAAAGATTGTTTATCTTCAATAGAAGGAACCCTAGAAACTGAATTAAGCGTTGACAAAAACAACCCTGAATACGTAATAGATGTTGATAGGGATAAAATGACAAAGTTAGGGCTTGATCTGGCTTCGGTTGCGGGAATCCTGAGAACTTCATTTGCCGGAAATACAGACAATAAATTTAGGGACGAAACAAAAGAGTACGATATAAATATTCAATTAAACGAGGCTGACAGAAGAAACAAAAACGACCTGGAAGATATTTCATTCCCTTCAATGGCTACCAACGAATTGATAAAACTATCTCAGTTTGCCCAAATAAAAGAAGGTGTTGGGCCATCAAATTTAGAAAGATATAACAGAAGCCCGTCTACCAAATTAACAAGTCAGATTATTGGTGCATCACAGGCTTCGGTTCAAACTGCTTTTGAAGAGAAATTAAAAGAAATAAAAGCCCCTGCAGGAACAAAAGTGACAACATCCAAGCAAACAAGAATGATGGCTGAGTCTTTCATTTCTTTAGGATTAGCATTGTTGGCTGCAATCATTTCCGTTTATTTAATCATGGTTGTATTATACGACAGCTGGGCAGATCCTTTTGTAGTTATGTTCTCTATTCCATTATCAATAATTGGTGCGATATGGGCGTTAGCTTTAGCAAATCAAAATTTGAATATTTTTTCTATTCTTGGTATTGTGATGTTGGTAGGTTTGGTAGCTAAAAATGCAATTCTTATTGTGGATTTTGCCAACGAACTCTTGAATGAAGGGAAAACTCTATTACAAGCAATTGAAACCTCGGTAGAACTCCGTTTTCGACCGATTTTAATGACTAATATTTCCATGATTATCGGACTATTCCCCTTAGCATTTTCTCAAAGTGAAGGTGCAGAATGGAAAAACGGAATTGGTTGGACTCTAATTGGAGGATTAACTGTTTCAATGTTTTTATCAATGATTATTGTACCCATCGTATTTTATCTAATCAAAAGAGTACAACAGAAATGGGGACTCAGTTCTCATACTAAAATAGATTTTAAAGAATAATCTTCATTACACTATAAAAAAGCCACTATCAAACGTTCTGATAGTGGCTTTTAATCTTTAACCAAACCTAACCCTAAACTATGAGTTATACACGAATATAATTTTAATTTCACAAAATATCAAATAACGCCATCACTCATTCACCCTAAATACCCCTATTCCCACGCTTCTGTATATAGGGTGTATTCGTTCAGGTGATGGCCATTCACTCCCAACGCCTCAAAAGTTGCAAACCACTTCTTAGTTGGCGCTTGATTTGTAATCAAAACCTTCACACATCCCGGTATTTTCACTCCTCTTCGCTCCATTTAAAAACCTCCTTTTTCCCAACAGCAATTGCCATTTCATATTTACAGCACGCTTAATCAATGGCAACAGCTGTTTTTACCCACACATTATTTCTTATTCAAAAAATCCATGCAATCTATGTTTGCAACTTCCCTACTCTTCTGTTGCTGTTTTTGTCATACCTTTTGCCCAAACCCACACTCGGTATTTAAGTCATTTCACAGTTCGTACCTCACTACTAAAAATGCCTTAAAAACCGAGCACCAGGAAACCTGGCACAATCCCATAGCATTTATAACTTTCTCGCAAATTGTTTCCGCTCGTACCTTACTTCAACATATTTACTCCAAAGCCATAAAAGCTGACTCCGGCAAAAGCAACGCCAAAAACAGCACCCCAAAGCTAATAATAACATAATGCCTCGCTATAAAACTTGCCTATCTTCAACGGTGTAAACAGAATACCTCCGGCAGTCCTATAGCGGCACTATGTTAATTAACCCCACGGCGCAATCACTCCTGCCTAAATTTTAATTTATGACGATAAATTAAAATTAGTGTCCTATAGCTATATATGTTCAATAGACTCTTTTTTTAATCTCCTCCCCCTTAAAAGAATTACTCGCAAAATTTACTATTTTTGCCCCGAGTATTATTTATGAATTTTCTAATGAGCGAATTATCTAAAAGTGAAAAAATAGCAGTGAAACACCTGATTGAGTATGCCTTGGAAGAGAATAGTCCCTTCCCTAAAGTGGTTATCAAAGATTATCTGGATTTATACTGCGGCTATACCAAGGAAATGGTTTTAAGTCACAAAGAAATAGCTATTGAATCACTTTGTCTTCATGTACAACCTGTCGTTAAAAAAGATAAAACTGAAGAAATTAAAAATCTTTTATTGAAACTGATAGAATAATAGTAATTTTCAGGTTATATAATTTTTGATTATTGTTATTCAAATTTGGAATATGAATTAATGATCCTATGGATGCTTTTCATTACATAGAAAAAATTGATCTGACCAAGTATCTTTTAAGTTCAGGATATGTGATAGATATACATAAATCTACTGCCAGGCAAAAGGTATTTGAGAAAGATGGGGAGAAGCTTTTAGTACTGAGGCATCAAAAAACAGGAAAGTATATTTATCAGAATCTTAACGATACCAGGGATAAAGGTAATATTATCAATTTTGTAGTCAATAGGATCAATGGTTATCTGAGTACAGATAGTAAGTCCAAACAAGATTATGCTAAAGCCTTTGCCAAGTTGGATGAAGATTCCGGAGGAAAAGAACTTACCCAGGAAATTAAAACTTTTCAAGAGAAAGTAAAATTTGAATATGAACTCTATGCTCCACATGAATTAATCAATTATGATTTTTTATTGAGTCGGGGTTTGAATAAGGAAACAATTAATCATCCATTATTTAAAGGGACTATAGTAAACTGTTACAAATATGGTTTTAAGACCAAAAGTAATTATGGACCCGTTATGACTGGATTCCCCTCAATTAAGGATAAAACAGTCGTAGGCTTAGAAATAAGAGATTCAAACGAAAAGAAAATGGCTTTGGGCAGTGAAGTAGTTGATTCTTTTTGGGTTTCAAATTATTCCAAAACACACAAGACTTTGGTTATTTCTGAAAATCCTATTGATAATCTTTCTTATTGTCAAATTAATAGAGATTTTACTAGTACACATGTTGCCTCTTTTGGGACTATTAGTGATAAACAGTGTCAAAAACTCTTTAATCTAGTTGATCAAGGAATATATAAGAGTATCATTTTAATTAATGATAATGATTTTGGGGGATTAAAAAATGATTTGAAAATTATTACGAAGTTTGCTACTAATAAGTCTCTAAAAATTCTAAAAATAGATACTAATCTTGTTGAATTAATTATAGATAATGAAGAATATCTTATAAAAGATAAAGATTCTTTCAAATGGTTCCTTAATAAATTAGTTAATTCAAACGATATTAAATATGATATAAAGCTAATCAAATGCAATTCCAAAGATTGGAATGATGAGTTATTGAATTTATAGATTTCTGAGATTTCAACATTTTAGATAGTTTTAATCTATAATATATTCTTGTTTTGGAGCATTATGATTTATTTCTACATCTGTAAATATTTCTTTTAAAGTAGATGTTGGTTTTATGTTATTAAAAAAAGAACGTTTATAAGCGTCAATGTGTTTTGGTATTTTTAAGTAGGTCTTTAGTTGAGCTTGTTCATACGCAGCTGATTTTTCACGTATATCAATTTTATTATCTCTCATCCAATTAAGAAAATTATTTTCTCTATTTTCAGAGTAATATTTACTAGGCTTGACACTTTTTAAAACTTCAAGCATTTCATGAATTAAGTTTTGATCAAAAACTTGTCTGCGTTCATTCTTTATAGCATCTTCTCTTTCTTTAGGTGTTGAGAAAATCTTCTCAAAATTTATTACTGGTTGATAAGCAAATCTTGAGTTTGGACTTTTTTCCCAAGTTAATTCAAAATTTAACTCCGTTTCTTTTTGTATCTTTTCTAATGCTTTTTTTAGCTCTCGTTTTTGTTCTCTTTTTTCTTCCCTATGCTTACCTAAAACAGACCAAAGGTGATCAAATTTAGGCCTGTAGATGTGTTCATTTTTAACAGACAAATTTGTTCTTGCTGTAACTAAATGAATGTATAAGTCATCAAAATTCGCTTTACGCAGTTTAATAAATGAATTCGTATTCGCTTTTAAATAAAATGTAGACAAGTTTTTTACAAATTCCTTATTCAACTGATAGTTGTATAATATTTTTTCCTTCCCTCTCCCCGATTTTGGTCTAGTAAATCGAACTTCTAATTGTTCAATGAACAACATTGAAGAAATCTTTCTGTAAAAATATCCTATATCTTCATTAAAATCTCTAATTTGACCCTCGTTAGAAAAACTTACAGGTTGTGTTGACAAAATATACAAAGCATTTTCTAATCTACTATCAAATACTCGTTGAGAAGGATCTTCTTTTTCTGCTTGTATCAGGAAACTTATTTCTTTTTCCGATTTTCCTTTAAACTGAGCAGGTTTTTTAACAGTTGCTTGAAGATAATTGGTAGTGTAATTAAATGTTTTTGCAAAATGCATAGGGTCTAGTACTCCATATCCAAAAAAATTATTTTGATAAGAGTGACAAAAGTAATAAATAAGTGATTTTATAAGACCAGATTCATCATTAATTAATGAAAAATCTGTAATATTATAAGCAACATTCTTATCTACTCGTACTAAATTTGGTGCTATTCCTATGCTTGAGGGCTGCTTCATTTATGAACTGTGTTTGTAGTAACAAACATAACTAAAAATAAGAAAGAATTCAGTTATAAATACGACTTTTTTTGAAAATATATGTAATAAATTTCACTTAAAATACTTTGTTCTAGTTTTATTATGTAATTTTAATGATTTGTAGAGTAATCATCAATAAATCTTTCTATCATCTTAAAACGTAAGAAAGTATACACGATACTACATTTATATATTTCAAAACCATAGTTTAACGTAAGTAATTATACACAAAACTATACTTTTAATATAAGTAAGGTTACACACTAATAGTTTAAAACATAAGTAATTATACACATTAAACCGTTTTAATGTAACTAAACATACACAGTTACACCTTTTTTAGGAAGCATCTCTACACAATATATCATTATATAGTAAGTAAGTCTACACAAATTAGTCCTCAAATATAATTTTCTATTTATTATCGTAAGTAAGTCTACACGTATTCAGTATGCTTAAAATATTTAATATCAATGAGATAATACTTTATAACCTAATTATCTCTACACCTCTATTATATATAATACTAGTATATTAAATACTATAAAGAAATTACAATAAGGCGTGATTTTACTAAATCTATACTAATATCACTTAACTGATCTTTATTTGTACCAAAACAGTCTGTAATAAAAATTATAAATCACTAAAAATTAAATTGCTTACGCAATAGTTTTATTAAGGGGGGAAAGGGATTTAACAAAATGTATATTAAGATCTAATTTTACTATCTCCAAGTTTGGCAAAGAGTATTATATTTTTTTATAGTATGATTAGTATTAGCATAACGGCAAAATTTGCCGTTATCATTTTTTCTTAATGTATTTTTTAAAACTTGTTTCCAGATAAAGAATTTGTTGTTCAAAAGTTAATTATTAAAATAATCGTAAAACTCAAACTTTTTGTTAGTAAACCTAAAACAGATTTTTATGATCAATTTATATTGTAGAAAATCAAATTTCAAATTAACTATTAATAAGATATATTATTTGCTATATATTACTGAGAATACAATCAAAAATGAATTAGATTAACATATTTAATAGATAAAAATTTTTCGTAACTATTCAGTCATGCCTTAAACTATAGCTATAGCACGAAGCGTATCAAAGGGATTTTGAGAACTCTTGATAGCTGTATCTATAATAGATCTTTGTATTGCATAATGATTTGCACCTTCAAATGATTTGAAGAAACCACTGACTTTTTGTTTTACTTTAAAATTTCTCACAGCCCGTTCCGAAGCATTATTATCAGGAGGAACATCAGGTTGATTTAGGAATGTGAATACATAATCAGCGTATTTTACTAATCTGTTTTTAAAGACAACCACTTCTTTTAATGTTTCGCTAATCTGCTTATTTTGGAGTTTCACAAATGCTTTAAATATTTGTGCTTTAGTTGCCTTATCATCCCAATTATTGTTGTAGATTTTTAGGGCTTTAATAATAAGCGTTTTCATTTTCGATGCCCAGTTGCTTTTGGGATATTTCTGGATAAAGAATTCAAGCTCTCTTAAAAGGTGGGCAGTACACAATTGGTGATTCCCTGCTTGTGTTTTAAAATAAGGTTTCCAACAATCTGTTACCAAAGTATTGTTTTTAAAACCTTCCGGCATAATTTCCTCAATAGCATCATAACCTCGTTTCTGATGAACAGATAAAAAGGTAGATTGTGCATTTTGAAAGACCCATGCCCAATCAAGTTTTCCATTAATATTAGTTCCTGTTTCATCAGCTCCAACAGTACAATGAGAAAGTACATTGTTACGTATTTGCTCGTAGAAAGGAGTTGCTTTTTTAGTGAACTTACCAATCAGATAGTTTAAACCTCCGGTACTAATTTTTAACCCTAATATGGTATTAAAGAATTCACGCAAGCGGTCATAAGGCATATATTGGCGAGTATGCATGTAAGCAGCTAAGGCCTGAGTGTTTGTACCATAACTAACAGGTGTATTTACTTGATTAGGATAGCATCCCTTGTTTACCATTCCACAACTGCATTGTTTATGGTAAATACGGTGTTCGGTAACCACTGGTTTAATAGGTGGTATGTCAATTACCTGACGTCTTCCTGCAAATGTGCCTGCTATATCTGAAAGATTATTGCCACAACACTTACAATAATTTGAATAGTGTTCTTGTATAACAGTTGGTTCTTCGACCATTTTTAGTGTATTGCCTTTATGTCCTGATTGCCCTCCTGGTTTTTTGCCTGATTTTTTTCGTAACGATTGTGTTCTAGGTAATTTGGGGAAATCAGATGAAGGTGGCTTGCTGCTATTTCTACTGTTCTTTGGTGTTTCATAATGAGAAAGACGTTCTTTGAGGGTGGCATTTTCCTCGCGAAGTTCCTTGTTCTCTGTTTCGAGTTTATCAACTCTAACAAATAAGGCATCTAATTTTTTTTCTATACTTTTCTTCTTTCCCATGCAGATGTAAAGGTCGACATACCTACTCTTTACTGAAACTATATCTCATATTCTTTATTCACAATTTTCTTTATTTCAGTAATACTTATCAACATTCTCCAGAAAAATTTATGTTTTTAAAATTTGACTGAATAGTTACAATTTTTCTTTATGCCAAATAAATATCGATACTATATCCATCAGGAGTTAACTTATAAATAATTAAAATTCAATAATATAGTTGTTCAATATAATTCAAACTACTTAATTTTTATAAATTTCAAATTTTTTATTTAATACAGAAAATGTGATAAAAAATAGTCAGAAGAGCATTAG
>OY764020.2:4800000-6222422 GCA_963667815.2 uncultured Saccharicrinis sp. | reverse complement strand
TGCTACCTATAGTTTTGAAAACTTTATTGTTGTTATGAATCCTACACCAAACGTTGAGATTTTACAAATTGGTAATCTAGATTGTTCAGAAATGTGTTATGGATTAACAAGTTCAGATGAAATAATACTGGATAATTCAGCTCCTGAAGAAGATTTAACTATATATAGTTTATTGCTTAATGGAATGGATATAATACCAGATCCAGTTGATAGTGTAGGAAAAGGACGTGCAATCAACTATGGTTCTAGACCAGATGCTGGTATCTATAGTGTTAGAGCAACTAGTGCAGAAGGATGTACCTCAATTATGGATGGTACTATTTATATGGAAGAGTTCCCATTAAATGCTGAAGATGATTATTTAATACTTACTAAAGGTCAAAATGCAGGAACTATTATTGTTGCAGGTCAGGATGAGACTGTAAATGATACATGGAATGTAAGTATTGATTTCTTAGGTGATCCAGAGACTGGCAATGATGGGAATTTAAGGTTCTGGTTTGACAGACAGGGTTCTATGTCTACTGAAATATCTAGTGGTTCAGTTACAATCGATGAGATATCCAGTGTATTGGTTTATACTAAAAAACCTGGTTTCTTTGGAAAGGATTCTGTACAATATTTCTTTAAGAATACGGATTATCTTGCACCTAGAGAAAGAATTGATTCTGCTTGGGTTCATATATTTGTTGGCAATAAAGATTTAGATTCTGAAAATGCCTTTATCATACCTAATGCATTTTCACCGAATGGTGATGGTATCAATGATTACTTCAGGATTAGTGGGATTGAGGAAGCTGGTATTTATACCGCGGAAAAAAGCAAATTAGAAGTTTTTAATAGGTGGGGTGCTTTAGTTTATAGATCTACTGGTGATTCATATGGAGATGAAGATCAATGGTGGGATGGAACATCAACGACTGCTAATATGGTCTCTATTGGTACAGATTTGCCAAACGGTACATATTTCTATGTGTATACTGTTGAAGTTAATATGGCTACAGAAGAAACTGTAAAGGTTAAAGAATATAGTGGATATATAGAATTAAGGAGGTAAGTGAATTAACGAGCTTAAATCTTAACTAAGAAAAAATAGTATCATGAGATATAACCAGATATTTAAATTGTTGATTGTGTTATTTGTTGGAATAAGTTTTTCCACCAAAACCTTTGGACAAGATATGGCTCAGTATAATCACTATATTGCTAATCAGGGATTACTTAATCCAGCTTATAATGGAACCCGTGATGTTATTAGTGGTTTATTAATTAATCGTAATCAATGGATAGGTTTAGAAGGAGCTCCAATGAATCAATCTCTTAATGTGCATGGTCCATTAGAAGATACTAATTTGGGTTTTGGGATATCTATTATGAATGATATGATTGGCTTTTCAAGAACAACAGATGCTATGATAGCAGCATCTTATAAGCTAGAAATTGATAGAAGACGCTTTTTATCTTTAGGTTTGCAGGTAGGTGCCAGTTCAATTGTTTATGATGGTACTAAAGCGGTAACAGATCAAAATAGGGACCCTGTATTTGCTGGAAAACAGTCTAAAATAGGATTGAATGTTGGTTTTGGAGCATATTTGTTTGAGGAAGACTATTTTGTTGGTTTTTCTGTACCAAAAATGTTTTCAAATAATTTTGATGAAGCGAATGAAACTTTTAAGAACACTCTTGATTTTCAAAATATGACCATGTATTTATATGGAGGATATGTTTTTGATTGGGGTGATGTAAAAGTAAAACCTACATTATTGTTTAGAGAAGTTTATGGTGCTCCTTTACAATTTGATGTTTCAGGTAATGTTTTATTGATGGAAACACTTTGGTTAGGTTTATCATATAGATCAATTTCAGATGTCGTGTTCCTTGCAGAATTCAAGCCAAATCCGAAATCACCCTATACATTTAGATATTCTTTTGACTATTCATTGAGTTCTCTAAATCAGTATGCAAAAATAGGGTCTCATGAAATAGGAATCCAATTTGATTTTACTTTTAATAAGAGAGCAGGAATGCGTTCAATTCGTTACTTTTAGAGTTTGAATATTATATTAGAACTTATTTTTTTTGTAAAATAGCATTTTATATTATTAACAGTATATAAATTTTTTCCTAACTTAAATTAGCTTTGTCAATTATAACGGGCTTTTTAAGAAAAGATAACTTAATCATAGCTTTAATATCTTTAATTATGAAGAAGATTACACAATACATAGTTTTTTCCATTTTTATTTTTCTTGGAACAGTTACTGTTCAAGGACAAAGTAAATTAGTTAATAAAGGAAATAACTACTATAAAAAAGCTGAATATTATCAAGCTCTTCAAAGCTATTTAGAGGCTCAAAATGATGGTGAGAAGCTTAATGATGATGTTAAGATCAAAATGGGAAAATGTTATTACGAGTTAAATAATATAGAACGTGCCTTAACCATATTATTGGAAGTAGAAGATAAGCTGTCTACTAAGGAGGATTTTATGGTTTATGCCCAGGTCTATCAGCGTTCAGGATTATATGCAAAGGAGGACAGAGGTGCAATTTTTTGGTATGAAAAAGCACTAAAGTTAGGAGCAAATCCGGTTCAAGTTAATGAGTTGATTGAGTCGTGTAATTGGGCAGCTGCTCACGAAGAAGTAGAGCCCTATCGTGTTAACCCTTCTCCTATTTTTACTTCTGGTCAATCTTTTGGAATTCAGTATTATAAAAATGGAGTTGTCTATTCCTCAGCTTCTGAAGAAGGTTCAAAAAATGTTGATAGACAAGGAAAATCTTTTTTGAATCTTTACTACTCAGATCTTAAAGATAACGAAATTCAAAAAGGAAGACCTTTTTCTAAAAATTTAGAATCTCCTTATCATATAGGCGCCATATCCTTTACTTCAGATTTTAATACGATGTATTTTACTAAAGTTGTTAGGGTAAAAGGAGGACAAAGTAGATTAAAATTATTTAAAGTAAATTATGAAGGTAATGATTGGGGGAAAGAGATAGAACTACCTTTTATTAATGATGACTACGACTACGGTCATCCCGCGGTATCACCAGATGATAAATTCTTGTATTTCGTATCGAATATGGAAGGTGGTAAAGGAGGAAAGGATATATATCGGGTTGAAAGATTACGTGGAGGTATGTATGGTACTGTAAAAAACCTTGGTCCTGAAATTAATACATATGGAGATGAAGTATTTCCATTTGTTAGTAAAGATAATGTATTGTATTTCTCTTCAGATGGACATTATGGTTTTGGAGGTTTAGATATTTTCAGAGCACATTATGAAGATGGAGCATGGAAGAATGTAAGAAATATGTTAAAACCATTTAATGATGTTGCTGACGATTTTGCCTATGTTGTTAATCCGAAAGATCCGGAGAGAGGTTTTCTATCAAGTAGTCGTACTGAAACAGGTGATGATGTAATTTTTACTGTTGAGTTTGTAGGACAAAAAGAGGAGCCTGAAGTAGAAAAAGAGTTACCAAAAGAAGGAGATGTAATAGTGCTTGAAGATTTGCCTGATGAAACTATCTCTGTAGAAGAAGAAATTAAAGTAGATCTTTCTGCGTATCCTGGTTTATTTAGTGCCAAAGTTAAGTCTACCTATAATAATTTAGCTGCGAAAGGGGTTAAAGTTGATATTATAGATGATGCTACAGGTAATATTATTACATCAGGTATATCTGATGATAAAGGAGTCTTTAATATTGTTATTCCTGATGAATATAGAAAAGATGGACAAGAGTTTGAATTGGTTTTTTCAAAAGAAGGAGAATTTAATTCAAAAAGAATGATATTAAATATTATGGAGCTAGCTGATTTAAATGATAATGGCTTATCGTTAACTCCAATATTTAATGATGATGTTTTGGATGATATTAGTGGTATGGTCCTTTACTATGTAGGAACAGAGTTAACTGAAGAAAGTAAAAAAACATTGGATAGGTTGGCTTCGTATCTTCAAAATAATCCTCAGATTGTAGTTAAATTAAATTCTCATACTGATGCCAGAGGTAGTAAGCTAGATAATTTATTTACTTCTCAAAGAATGGGGGAAAAAGTAGAAGGTATGTTAATGAAAAAAGGTGTGGATGGAGAGTCAACAATTCCACGAGGATATGGTGAAAGATATATAGTAAATAAGTGTAAAAGGGGTGTTCTTTGTAGTAATGAAGAGCAACTTAAGAATCGGAGAATTGAGGTGGTTGTTTGGAGAGTTAAAAAATAAGAACTGTTAAAGACCATAAATTTAAATAAAGATGAAATCAACATACATTATAATTCTAACAGTATTAACTTTAATGTTTAGCTCACTATACGGGCAAAATAAAGTTGATAAATTAGGGCCTTTGCGTACTTCAAAAAAGATTGTCAGTGTATTTGAGCTTTCTAATAAACCTGATTATGCAATACAGATTATTGCATTAAAGTATCCCGCAGGTGAACCCGGTTTTTTTAATAATGTACAAGAAGCTCGCGAGTTTAATTGTGCTGACGGTTATATGAAATATTGTGTCGGGAGTTATGCTACTCACAAATTAGCCGAAAATGAATTAGTTTATTATAGAGATTTAGGCTATACTCAGGCTTTTATCGTAAATACAAGTAAGTATAAACTAAAAGGCGATAATACTTATACTAGCACTACTAAATTTGTTCCTGATCCTAATAAAACTTATACGATTCAATTGAGTGCATTTCGATTTCCAGTTTATTTAAGTCACTTTAAAGGAATAGAGCAAGATGATATTATGGAGTTTTATTTGAAGGATAAAATTTACCGATATACAACAGGAAAATATAAGTATGAAGAAGCAATAGCTGAATTAAGTAATATTAAAGAAAAAGGCTTTAAAAATGCTTATGTAACCGAATTAGATGCTTATCTACCGTATCAAATAGAATAAAAGATATATATTTGCAACATATAGCAAGTCAGTCTATCGCCATTTATGGAGGAAAGTCCGGGCAATGCAGAGTACCATGCTTCTTAACTGGAAGATACCTGTGAGGGTATAGTAATGCAACAGAGAATAACCGCCTTATTTTAGGGTAAGGGTGAAAAGGTGAGGTAAGAGCTCACCGGTACTTGTGGCAACACAGGTAGCCGTGTATCTCATGGATTGCAAGACCAAATATATCACGATTTCTTCGGATACAGAGCTACTCGCTTTGATGTTATACAGTCGTGAGGGGTAGGTTGCTGGAGCTTACGGGTGACCGTAGGCCAAGACAAATGATAGACCATTCATTATTTGAATGACAGAACCCGGCTTATCGACTTGCTATTTTTTTTCTATTTCTTTCCTTATTTTAACCATTGATATTCTATTATGAAGGAGGTTGTTTCTAAAGCTATTAAATATCTTACTGAGGACATATGGCGAATCCAAAAATTTCAACTTTCCCGTCCTCATGTTATTATCATTAACACCTTACGTATTTTATATTTAGCTATTAAGGGTTTTATATATGATAAATGTCAGCAGAAAGCTTCAGCACTTACATTTTATTCCTTAATGTCTGTAGTTCCACTGGTAGCATTACTTTATGGAATAGCTTTAGGTTTTGGTTTTGATGAAACTCTAAAGATGGAATTAACCCAAAAAATGGCAGGTCAGGAGGAAGTATTAAGTTATATACTTGATTTAGCGGAAAGGTATGTTAAAAGTACTAAAAGTGGCATAATTATAGGTGTAGGTCTTGTTATTCTTTTTTGGTCAGTAATGCAGGTTTTAGGTAATATTGAACAAAGTTTCAATGATATATGGGAAGTTAAAAGATCGAGAAGTTTTGCCCGAAAATTTACAGACTATATAGCATTAATGATTGTTGCTTTCTTGTTTTTAATATCAAGCAGTAGTATGATTGTATTTGTATCTGCCAAATTCAATAACTATGAACTCTTAAGTTATGTAGGAAGAACACTCACAATGATATTGCCTTATGTAATCATATGCTTAGCATTTACTATGCTCATTTTAATTATGCCAAATACTAAAGTCAATCTTTTTTCTGCTATTGTTGGAGGTGTAGTTGCAGGTATATTATTTCAGGTTCTTCAATATTATTTTATTCATTTTATGGTTGATGTATCCAGGTATAATGCGATATATGGAAGTTTCGCTGCATTACCTTTATTTTTATTTTGGATGCAGGCTAGTTGGCTGATTGTTATGTTTGGGGCTGAAATTTCCTTTGCTATACAAAATGTTGATAGTTTTGAATTTGCTGCGGATACAAAAAATATCAGTGTAGAGTATAAGAGAGTTGTTGCTTTATTAGTATGTTATGAAGTAATTAAACGTTTTGAACAAGGCAAAGAACCAGTCAATACTTTAATGCTATCAGTTCATTTAAAACTACCTATTCGTTTGATAAACGAAATTGTTTTTGACCTTGTTAAGAGTAATGTTTTAATTGAAGTTGCAAAAGATGGTAATGGAGAAACATCTTACCAACCAGCTCTTGATATTAATAAATTATCTATCTCTGTTATTTTAAACATGTTGGAAACTACAGGAAGTAAAAACTTACATTTTGAAGAAACAAAGAATATGATAAAAGTTAAAAAAGTAGTAGAGCGTTTTAAAGAAATGCGAGCTTCATCTTCTGAAAATGTATTGCTAAAAGATTTATAAAAGAAAAGAGCTTCCAAATGGAAGCTCTTTTTATGCCGGCCGCATCAATTATGGACTATTTAAACTCCTGAATACAGGATTTGAGTGTTTGTAATCCTCGGTAATCCTCCGTACCATAAAGATAACCCGAAGGTGAGGCCCGCCCTAAAACTACATAACTTTACTCGGTTCTATTGTAGTGTTGAGTTTAACAATCTAAATAAAACTGATGCGGTTTTCTTTGTATCAATCTTACATAACAAAAGTAATTTATTTTTTAGTTCTATCCAAGAAATATCAAGGGTTTTGGCCTATTTTTATGTAGAAAAAAAATGTCAAATTAAGGTGAAATTGTTGCTTAAATTTTATAATTCCTTTTCTTTGCAGATTACCAGAAACTTAGAGAATGAAGTATTCGATTATTGATATTGAAACAACAGGAGGTAATTTTAGAAATGGTAAAATTACAGAGATTGCAATTTATGTTCATGATGGAAAAAATGTGATTAATGAGTTTGTTTCATTAATTAATCCTGAACAAACTATTCCACCATATATTACCCAATTGACAGGAATTAGCAATAATATGGTGTCAAATGCACCTAAATTTTATGAAGTTGCAAAAAAAATTGTAGAAATAACAGAAGGAAGCATATTTGTTGCTCATAATGCTAGTTTTGATTATGGTTTTATTCAAGAAGAATTTCGGGCTTTGGGATACGAATATAAGAGAGATACGCTTTGTACAGTAAAATTAAGTAGAAAAATATTGCCTGGTTATAATTCATATAGTTTGGGTAATTTATGTGAGCATTTAAATATTAATAATGATGCCAGACACCGTGCGGCAGGAGATGCATTAGCAACAGTAACGCTTTTTGAGATTTTGTTAGCAAATAATAATGGTTTAATTATGCCATTAGAAGGAAATAAATATTTTACCGCAGAAAGTTTACATCCTGAACTAAGTATTAATTTAATTAATGATTTGCCAGAAAGGGTAGGCGTGTATTTTTTTTATAATGAGAACAAAGATTTGATTTATATAGGAAAGAGTAAAAACATAAAAAAACGTGTTTTAACACACCTTGGTAATGTAAAGACACAAAAGGCTATTAGAATGAAATCAGAAGTGGCCTCAGTTGATTTTTACATTACAGGTAGTGAGTTGGTTGCTTTACTAATGGAATCTGCAGAAATAAAAAAGTATAAACCAAAATATAATAAAGCTCAAACTAAGAGTAAGCTTAATTTTGGTTTATATAGCTTTAAAGATAGAAAGGGATATATCCGTTTTAATATTCTTAAAAACGATGGTCGTACAACACCGCTAAGTTCTTTTGAATCTATAAAAGAGGCTAAACAATATCTCAATAATCAATCAGAAAAATTTGAATTATGCCAAAAGTTATGTGGACTTAGTGATTCAGTAGGAAGTTGTTTTCAATATCAAATTAAAATATGTAAAGGTGCTTGTATTGATCTTGAGAGTTTTGATTTATATAATATAAGGGCTCAGAAATTCATTGATAGTATGACTTTTTCGCAAAGTAATTGTATTATTAAAGATGTTGGTAGGAGTGAAGATGAAAGTGCAGTTATCGCTATTAAAAATGGCAAATACATAGGGTATGGATGGATCGACAAATACCAAAACATTAATTCTGTGGATGAGGTTTTAAATATGGTAACTATTAAAGATGATACAATGGATGCCAGGTTAATTATTAAACGTCAAATCCTGGAAAATAAAAAATTAAAAGTTATCAAGCTGTCAGATGATTAATTCTAACTACAGAGTGTTAATTTTAATTGGGGAATTTATCTTTTAAAACAATAAATCTCTCATGTGCGCCAATTGCAACAATATCTTTTTCTTTGTTGAAAAAAGCAAAATCAAAAAATAGTTTTTCCTGATCAATAAATTTAAGGTGAGCTGAGCAGGTAATAGTGGTATCAATACCTACAGGAATAAGATGTTTAATATTAATCTCAGCACTAATTGAAGTATACTCTGGTGGAATTCTTTCATGAACTAATTCACAAATAACCTGCTCCATAAAAACTATCAATGATGGAGTAGCTACATAATCCATGTCACCGGTTTTTAAAAATGAAGCAAGTTCTTCCTTATTAATATTGAATTCTTTGGAGTGTTGAATTCCTTGTTTTAAATAGTGACTAACTGCTTCCATTTTTTGAAATTTAGATATTATAATTTATACCTAAATTTCAAAAAAATGTTTTGAATTATATCAATTTTAAATGATAAAATTATTTAAAACTCACTTGTGAAGTGAAATACGATATCTTCAAAGTTTTGTTGTGCCAATTGAAGCATATAAGATGAGTCAGCTAAAAACACATCTCTACCTTGTTTGTCTTTAGCCATATATTGGTTTTTTCGTCTTTTAAAGTCAGCTAACTGCTCTGCATTATCAGATTTTATCCAACAAGCTTTGTAAAGATTTATTGGTTCGTATCTACATTTAGCATTATACTCATGTTCCAATCGATGCTCAATAACTTCAAACTGAAGAGCTCCTACTGTACCTATAATCTTACGTCCATTAAACTGGCTTGTAAATAACTGAGCAACTCCTTCATCCATCAATTGATCAATTCCTTTGGCAAGTTGTTTGGATTTCATCGGATCTGCATTTTCAATGTATCTAAACAATTCAGGAGAGAAGCTAGGTAATCCTTTAAAATTAACTTTTTCTCCTTCTGTAATGGTATCACCAATAATAAAGTTACCTGAATCAGGTAAACCAACAATATCTCCAGGAAATGCTTCGTCGATGATCGATTTTTTTTCAGCCATAAATGCAGTTGGACTGGAGAACTTGAAGTTTTTTCCTTGACGTACATGAAGATAGTTCTTGTTTCTCTCAAATTTTCCTGAACATATTTTAACGAAAGCAATTCTGTTTCTGTGATTTGGATCCATGTTTGCATGAATTTTAAATACAAAACCAGAAAATTTATTTTCATCCGGTAAAATTGTCCTTTGAATTGTATTAGAAGGTTGAGGCTCAGGTGCTATTTCAAGGAAACAGTTAAGTAACTCATTTACACCAAAGTTATTTAAAGCACTTCCGAAAAATACAGGTGCTAATTCTCCTTTTAAATATTCAGAAACTTCAAATTCAGGATACACTCCCTCAACAAGTTCAATTTCTTCTCTTAAAAGTTCAGCCGCATCATCCCCTATGTAACCTTCAAGTTCAGGGCTGTTTACATCAGAAAATGCAATACTATCCTCAACAGTTTGTTTACTAGCTTCAAATAAATTTAAGTTCGACTCCCATATATTGTATACACCTTTAAAAGAAGGACCATTACCAATAGGCCAACTTAAAGGGCGAACACTAATTTTTAATTCTTCTTCTACTTCATCAAGTAAATCAAAAGCATCTTTACTTGGTCTGTCCATCTTATTTATAAACACCATTACCGGTGTTTTACGCATACGACAAACTTCCATTAGTTTTCTTGTTTGAGCCTCAACACCTTTTGCTGCATCAACAACAATAATAACACTATCTACTGCAGTTAAAGTTCTAAATGTATCTTCAGCAAAATCCTGGTGACCCGGAGTATCCAGAATGTTAACTTTATGGTCTTTGTACTCAAACCCCATTACAGATGTTGCTACAGAGATACCACGTTGCTTTTCTATCTCCATAAAGTCAGAAGTAGCTGTTTTTTTAATCTTATTAGATTTTACAGCTCCTGCTACATGTATTGCACCTCCAAATAAAAGTAGTTTTTCAGTAAGTGTAGTTTTACCTGCATCAGGGTGACTGATAATGGCAAATGTTCTTCTTCTTTGTATCTCCTCAATTAAGCTCATATTCTGTAATTATAAAAACGAGCGCAAATTTAATTAATGTATTGGTATTTTGAAGTTTTACAGCATACTTTTTAAAGTAAGATTCTGCAGTCTTTATTATTTTTATCGGAAACGATAGTTTTATTGCTAATTTATAAGCTGAAGGTTTGATTTTCGATAAAATTGTTTGATTTTTAAGCTTCGAAATTATAAAAGAAATATTTATGAGTTGGACGAATTATCATGGACATTGTAATTATTGTGATGGGCATGGAAAAATGGAGGAGTATATTAAAAAAGCAATAGAATACAAGATGCCTGTAATTGGAATTTCCTCTCATGCACCCGTTCCTTTTGATTGTTTTTGGACGATGAAGAAAGAACAATTACAAAATTATGATAATGAAGTTACACAGCTACAGGAAAAGTATAAAAACGAGATTACAGTTCTTAAATCACTTGAAATTGATTATTTGCCTGAATACGGCGGTTTTAATAAAGCTGTTATAGATAGTATTGTATTAGATTATCGCATCGGTAGTATTCATTTTATAGATCGATTTAACAATGGTAATTCCTGGGGAATTGATGGAAGCTTTGAGGAGTTTAAAGAAGGTGTACAGGAAATATTTAGCAATAATATTAAACTTGCGGTAAAGCGTTTTTATGAGTTAACAAGAGGCTTAATTAAAAATCAGCAGTTTGAAATTCTTGGTCATTTCGATAAAATAAAAATGCATAATGTTGTAGAACCATTGTTTGATGAATCAGAAGATTGGTATATACAAGAGGTTGAAGCAGTATTATCTTTGGTTTCAGAAAAAGGAATTATTGTAGAGATTAACACAAAATCGTTTGAGAAAAATGGTTTATTATTCCCCGGACCTGAATTATTTCCATTAATAAAGAAACTTAATATACCTATAACAATAAATAGTGATGCACACTTCCCAGAAAAATTGGAGTCTTCTTATGTTAAAGTTGCTAAAATGTTATTAGATGCAGGCTTTACTACTTTGAGAGAATATAAAAATGGAACCTGGTGCGATGTTGCGTTTGATAAAGATGGATTAAAATGGATAGAATAGAATATTCGATGGAGATTATAGATGTTAACGATAAACAGCATTTACATGCTTTATTGTCGTTAATGAATGATTATATGCTCGATGATATGGGCTTAAACGCTGAATTACCTTTAGAGTTGGGCGATAGAATTATAAAAGGATTGCAGCAGCAAAATAATTACATGGGATTTTTGTTGAAAGAAGGGGATCTATATGTAGCCTTAGCAAATTGTTTTATTAGTTTTTCAACTTTTAAGGCAAAGCAGGTTTTAAATATTCATGATTTTGTTGTCACTCCTGGTTACAGAAGAAAAGGAGCTGGTTACACCTTATTAAATCAAATTAATGATTATTGTAAACAGAATAATTATGGTAAAGTTACTTTAGAAGTAAGAAATGATAATGAAAAAGCAATGAAATTGTATTTGAAATGCGGATTTAAAGATTGTAATCCTCGAATGTATTTTTGGGAAAATACACTATAGTGAAATTCTTCTGTATAAATAATGAATATTTTTATGTCAACAATAATGAAACATGAATCAGCAGTGTATATGTTTCATTTTGTTGACGAAAATGGGAAATGATTTGATTAAATTATATAAAATTCGGATAAGAAAAATGTGATTGTAGCATATATAAACTTATGATTTGTTTGTAATCATGTATTAATATTCTATTTTTACGCAACCTTTGTGCATTTTCGATTTTAGCATCGAAACATTTTTGTTGAGTTAGCGTAATAAATATCAAATTAATTACTAGATGTTTATAGTGTAATTAAATGAAAAACAAAGGTTAGTTTATTTAACATTGAATTATTTTCAATTAATACATTGGCACAACACAAGAAAAATAATCAAATCATGGCTAATAATAAGTATATATATGATCCTGAAACTTTAAGTTATATTCCGGTAGAAAATACGCTGAAATCTAAAATAAAGAAATTGGTTCCATATGCAATTGGTGGAGGAATATTTGGTTTAGGTATTTATGTTGTTACAGCTGTATTTTATTTTACTCCTAAAGAAAAATTGCAGGCTCAACAAATTAAAGATATGAGATCCCGACAAGAGATTTTTATCGAAAGATTAAGTGAGGCTGATAAGGAATTAGAAGAACTTGCAGTACTTGATGATAGCTTATACAGAACAATGTTGGGTGTTATACCGCTGGATTCTACACAAAGATTAGCTGGTACCGGAGGTAGTAATAGTTATGAGGAAATGATAAATTCAGATATTCCATCGGAAATTATTGATTCATATAAAATGCTTGATAATCTGGTGGCAAAAATGAATGTTCAAAAATCATCCTACCTAGAACTTTTTAAAGAAGCTACAATAAATGTGAATAGATTACAGCACCTTCCTGCAATTATTCCTATTTCAAACTGGGATTTAAAATATATTGGTTCCGGATTTGCTCCACGACGTTTTCATCCTATCCTTAAAAGATGGAGACAACATGAGGGAATCGATTTTATAGCAAATGTGGGAACAAAAATATTTGCTGCAGCTGATGGAGTAGTGTCAAGTGCCAGATTGTCGGATAGTTTTGGTAGAGTTGTTGAAATAGACCATGGTTTTGGTATAACTACGTTATATGCACACATGAGTAAGTTTGATGTAAAAAAAGGACAAAAAGTTAAAAGGGGAGAAGTGATCGGTTATGTTGGAAATACTGGATTATCTGCAGGTCCACATCTTCATTATGAAGTACATGTGCATGGTAAGGAAGTAGACCCGGTTAATTACTTTTTCAAGGATTTAACTTCTGATGAGTATAGAGCTGTTGTTGATAAGGCTCAAAGTGTTGAAACATGTATGGAATAGTTGCAAACTCACAGAAAATATAAAATATTAAAAGGACTGCCTGTAGGTGGTCCTTTTTTGTTTTAAGTCACCTGATAAGTATTTAAATAAATCACTAATAGTTTTTTATAATGAAGTTATTATTAATAGTGATTATTCTATTTACATGATGTTCATAAGAGAGTTTGTAATTTGTAAAAGATAAATCTGAATTTTTTACCCGATTAGCTTTATTTTTTTGTGAATGTTATCTGCACTAATATGGAATAAGAAAATTTAGAATCTTACCTATTTAGGTTAAATAATAGTTATTGAGAGAAAGATGATTAAGTTTATTTTTATTTATGTTGAAACAGAATAATAGGAGAGGAATGATGTTAAGCGTTAAAACAATACATAAAAGCTACTAAAAGTAAAACAATATTATGTCTTAATTTTAGCAGCTTTTTTCATAAAAGAAAATTATTCAGTAAATCCGATTTTACGGTGTGATCCATCGCAAAATGGTTTGTTTTTAGACGCACCGCATCTACATAAAAATGGGTTCGTATATTCTTTAGTTGTACCATCACTTTTAGTAATTGTTACTGTTCCTTTTACTGCATATGGTCCATCTTTAAGGGCTTCAATATCCAATTTTAAACCTTCCATAATATTAATTTTATATGTTTAATTTTAATATTAGGAAAACAAACATTTTTATATTTTGTTTAAAGTTTCGATAAAAAAAATCTACGATAATGAACTTGTATTATTTTAGAATAAGAAATTTTAATATAGTTGATTTCGGTATTTTTAGGCATTTGAGGGAAGGTAGTTATGTGCAGATTTATACTTTAAACAAGGGTATGTAAGTACAAAGTATATTATTATTCACCCATAGTTTGGTTATCAATATTCTACAATAAAAGACAGAAAATGAAGTGTTGCTATTGAATCGTTAAATGACCTATAAAAAGGAATCGTTTAAAATAGTATGGAATTGATTGTTTAGAATGTTTGCATATAGAAGCATTTAAGCCGATGTTGCGGAATAATTATAAGCACTGTCTTAAATAATGATTAGAGTGGTTTTTAATGTAATATCCATGCTAAATACATTGATGAAATTTGTAATAAAATATAGTAGTATAGGCAATAGTGTAAATCGATAAAGTCCATATTTCGAACACAAATTACTTATGTAAATCGTGATGTTTATTTTAAGAATATAAATGTACTTCCAGGTTGGTATGGAAGTACTTTAACTGTTATTGAATGTCAAATATTCTCAGGATACAAAAAAGTTCATATTTAAAGAATATCTTGATGGAATTTTATAGTTTAGCTAAAGATCAATAAATCTTTAAATTCTAACTTGGTAGATGATATTGTATGGCGTAAACCAAAGAATTATGATAAATACCACAGCTGAAATTTAATTCAACATCCTTAAAAAGCGAGATTTCTTGTTTCTGAACACGTAAAGAATGTATGTTTGATTGGTTCAATACTACTTGATTTGGCTAATGAGAAGCGTATTTACTGTTGAAAAAGGAAAACTTATCGTTTATCCGAAACGCATCATAATTTAGAGGAAGAGCTATTAATTCGTCCAAAATTAGAAGGTAAAAAACAGGATTAATAGATTCTTAAGAAAAGTAAAAAAGTATCAAATAGAACAATTAATTGAGCTTGAAAAAAGGGATTAATATTATTAGAGCATAAAAAGTTTCTAGGTATCAGGTATTATTAGTGTTATTAAAAAAATGCCACTGCTCGTAATACTTTAATAGAATACTTAAGAGAATTGGTGTTTAATAATAAAGTAATTGCAAACGAGGATCCTTTGATTTTAAGTTTGGTTGATGCATGTAAGGTGTATAAAATAATTTGCAATTATAAGAAAGAGATAACATTGAATAAAAAAATGAAAGAGATTGTAGAGGTAAATTTAAATTTTGATGATGTTGATAAGGTAATAAAAAAATACAGACTGTAATTATTGCTTCTATTTTAGCATCATCAGTTGCTGCTACAGCTTGAACTAATAAAAATATTGATCAAGAAGTTAAAAGGCTTTAAAAGTATGAACGGACCAGATAAAAATACAATATTTCCAATGAAGAATTATAATAAGCTTTGCTTTCTGAAGAATATTATAAAAAATCCGAATATTATTGTTGGAGACTACACATATTACGATGACTTTGATGATATTGAGAATTTTGAGAAAAATGTAAAGTATCATTTCGATTTTATAGGAGATAAATTAATAATTGGTAAGTTTTGTATGATTGCTTCAGGAGTAAATTTTATTATGAATGGAGCCAATCATTTAACAAATGCAATTACAGCTTATCCATTTGCTATTTTTGGAAGTGGTTGGGAAAAAGCAATGGACAATAAATCTTATCCTCAAAAAGGGGATATAAATATTGGGAATGATGTTTGGATTGGCCATAATGCTACAATAATGGCAGGCGTAACTATTGGAGATGGGGCAATTATTGCAGCAAATTCAACCGTTGTTAAGGATGTAGAACCCTATGCCATAGTAGGAGGAAATCCGGCACAAGAAATAAGAAAACGATTCTCAGCAGATAAGATTGAAAAACTCCTGGATATTAAATGGTGGGATTGGGAGATAGAGAAAATAACTGAAAATGTACAGAATCTGACTGGTAATGATTTGAATGAATTGATTTAAATAAGAAAAATCTTTTATAGCTACATGAAGTATTTGTTTTGTCTCATATTGGGCATTTTTAGTAGTTTGCTTTTTACTAATTCTATTATAAATAAGGAAGATGTAAGCTTAAATACTAAAGTTAAAATAGTAACAGTTTGCAGTGTTTTAAATGATCAATTATTTCAAGATATCGATAGTTGTTTATTGGCAAAACTTGTAATAGAACAAGTTGACTTAACTGATTCTATAATCTATTTGGTAAATAAATGTGAAGGTAATATAGTTGGAATACTTGCTCGAAAGTGTAACTATCCAGATGGGATTTTAAGTAGTGAATCATCAATAAATAATGATACAATAACTACTGTGACTATTACCGAATCTATGGGGGATTATTTTCAAGAATATTTTGAATTAATACGAGATTCGTGTATATGTAAATGGACTGTTGTTGATTACAAAAAAATAGAATTAGATAAGGATTCTGTCAGAACTATTCAACGAATTGACATTCAGTGAACCTTGTTGAATCTTTTTAGAAAATAAATTAATCTTACCTTATTGATGAAAATATCATTAAACCCTGAATTTATTATTAAAACTTTACTTCACGTAACTTTATAATTTAAGAAATGTAATTGATAATAGGGCTATTATCTTTAAAACATGTATTTTTGCCATTCTTTTATGATTTAGAATAATATCAGATTCTTCCATGTGTATCAGTATATGCGCTCAAAAAAGTAAAAAGCATGAATATAAATAAATCGCAATTCACAAAATACGTAGACAGCAATAATACATGGTTGTCAAAATCAGAAATTCAGGAATTTAGTTTTACGGATTATGGTATAAAACCCAACGTATTAGCAACTGAAGCAGAAGTTGGTAAAGCAATGTTAAACGAGCTTTATAGCACAGCTGAATTAAAAGAAGGAGATGTAAATATTGCACTTCTTGGAGGTAGAGGGGCACAGGAATTACATCGCCTGTTGGGTGAAATAGCTAAAACTGATGAACAGGATGCATTGCTTGCCAGATTAAATGTTTTTACTCAGGATGCTCTGGCTCCAATGGGTATGGGTAATAGCTTAAGCTTTGTTCGTGATTTCGAGAGAATTTTAGGCGACGATTTTTTCAAAAAAATTAAAAGCTTCACTCCAATGCAAACAGATACAGATGATTTGGAAGCTGCACTAATTGGATATCTAACTAAAATGGAAGAATTAGGAGGTTTGGATATCTTTTTTATTGGTCATGGTCCAGAAGAAAATCAGGCATCGCACCTTGCATATATTAAACCATTTTCAGGAGCTAAATATCATCATGTGGCAGGTTTAATTCCAATATCCAGTAGTATATTGGAACATCATATCAGTAAATTTAAGGCTGGTGGTAGCATTGTGAATGAAAAGGATGAGAAAGAATGTCGCTCTTCGGAGTATATTCTTACATTAGGACCTGCTGCAATATTACAGGCTAAAAAGATTGTGCAGTCAGTGGTAGATGCAGAAACAGCCCCTGCAAAAGTGCAAACTTATGCCAATGTGTTGAATACTAAACTAAGTTCAGATAAAGAAGAATTGGAGCAGCAATTAAATGCAAACCCAGGTCTTTGGATCAGATTACATTCCAACACTAAATCTTTTGTATTGCCAAACTTAGGTTTGTAAGATTACAATTCACATCGCTGGATACTCACTTATTGAATCAAATCTTATGCTAAAAGTGGGTATTCAGAATAATATAGTTACTTAATAGTAACTTAAATCAGCTTTTACAAAAATTGCGTATTCTTGTTTTTTAAGGACAGAGAGTGGCATAAACTCATTTTTAAAGAAGTAAAAAATAATCCCAAATATATGAACTTAATGTCATGTAAGATGCTTTATTATAAAGCATGATGAGGAGATAATATGATAGATTTACATACACATACAACAATTTCGGATGGAACATTAACGCCTAAAGAGCTGATGCTGGAAGCAAAAAAAGCCGGAGTATCAGCTATTGCAATTACAGATCATGATACTATTGCAGGTCTGCAAGAGGCGCAACAAGAAGCGGATAAACTTGGTGTTAATCTGATAAATGGAATAGAATTTAGCACTGCCTTTGGCAAAAATCGTCTACTTCATATATTAGGACTGGGGATAGATCCTCAAAGTGAAGGATTCTTGCGTGTTTATAATAAATATCGTCAGGAGAGATCAGATCTGTTAACAAAGGTCTTTGAAAAACTTCGTTCTATGGGTGTTGAAATAGAGCGTAAAGATGCAGAGCCATTTATTTGTGGTGGTTTAATGGATCGTCAGGCTATAGCAAAATGTTTGGTTCATAAAGGATATACTAAGAATGTAAAAGAGTCCTGGATAAACTTTCTAGATAAGGTTGATTATTTTGAAGGGGAACTTATTAAACCTGTAGATGCATTTAAAGCCATTCATGAAGGTGGGGGTAAAGCGTTTCTGGCTCATTATCATTTAAATATTGGTCTGAAAGGATATTCTGATGAAGAAGCTCGTTCTTATCTGAAACAACTAAAAGACTTTGGACTAGATGGGATGGAATGTTATTATCCATCTTTTACAGAGGAAGATAAACAGCGATGTTTAGCATATTTAGAAGAATTTGATTTTATTAAGTCGGGAGGATCTGATTTTCATGGAGCCACCAGAGCGCATGTAAAAATAGGTATAGGTTCCGGCGATTTAAATGTTCCAGATGAATTATTGGAACCTATATGCCCCGAATTATTAGAGCTAATTAGTAATTACTAATTTGAGCTTACTTTGTTAAGTAAAAAGTCCATTAAAATAAAATTCCCATGTCGGCATAAAAGCTAACATGGGAATAAGAAATATTGTTATATTCAGAAAATAATAAAATTCAGATTCTCTTGAATTAGTATGTTATTTGTCAGCAGTAATGCTATTTAATTCACTTAAAAACTTCTTCATGGCAGCTTGGCTGGCTTTACTTGTAGAAACAGAACCCGGACCATTAATACAGCCACCTTCACATCCCATTACCTCAATAAAATTGTAATCAGGAGCTTTAGCTGTAAATGCTTTTAGTAGTTTAATGTTTTTTCTAGTCAATCCATCCACTAAAAACTCTTTAAAAGCATAACCATTAGGAATAGATGCTTTAATGGCATTGGCAACACCTCCGCTTAATGCAAAACCTCTGGCTTCATTAGATATATTTAATTTTAGATTTACTTCATCTGCTTCAGGGAATTGAATATTATATGCTAAAAAGATGATGCTTAATTCCTCAAAAGTTAATACGTAATCAACGTTTTGAGCTTGTTTTGCTTCACTACGTTTAGCTAAACAAGGGCCAATAAATACTCTTTTTGCGTTAGGGAAACGTTCCTTAGCAATTTCAGCAGTATAATACATTGGCGATTTTGTATGCGACACATGAGGTTGAATTTTTTTAATATGTTTTTCGCTTAAAAGTGTATGAGCCGGACAACACGATGAAGTCATAAAAGGATTGTTATTTTGAACGTTTTCAATCCATTCTGCAGTTTCATTTTTAGCTGTAACATCTGCACCTTCAGCTACTTCAATAATATGAGTAAAACCTATTTCTTTTAAAGCACCTAAAAGGTTTTCAGGTTTAGCTTTGAACTGACCAAAAATAGCCGGAGCTACCATGGCTACCATTTCCTCTTTTTGTTTTAAGTTGTATGTTAGCTGAATAACCTGTGATTTTTCCATGATTGCACCAAAAGGACAAGCAGTCATACATTTTCCACAGTATATACATTTTGATTTGTCAATTACTTCAATACCATTTTCATCTTTTTTAATGGCATTAACAGGACAAGCCTCCTCACATGGAACAGGTAAATAAGCAATAGCATGAAATGGACATGCTTTTTGACATAAACCACAGTTTACACATTTTTGGTGATCAATAATTGCCTTACCGTTTAATACTCTGATGGCATCTTTAGGGCAGTTCACCTGACAAGCCCTGGCTTCACAGCCCTGACATAAGTTACTAACAGTATAATTAACCTGAACACATGAACTACATGCTTCGTCAATAACAGTAAGATGCTCATCAGGTATTCCTTTTTTTTGAACAGACTTTTCTGCATAATCTCTTAATGGGGTAAGTTCATCTTCTTCGTCAGCAACACAAAAACCCATCATCGCCATTGCTTTATATTTAATTACTGCACGGTCTTTGTGCACGCAACAACGGATAGGTGTTTTGGATTTAGGTCTCATCTCAAGAGGGATTCTATCAATCTTTTCAAACAATTCATCTTCTTTTAATAGCTTAATTATTCGGGTTAATAATTCCCTTCGTGTTTGAATCGCATTGTTAAAATAGGTCATATTATTCTTCAGTTATTTATTTTCTAAAATAGTTTTCTCATTAAAGTTTTGGTGGTTATCACAAATATTTGGTGATACTGAGTTTTGGGATTTTACTATAAATAGGTTGTGTTTGTCTTCTTATAAAATTTGTTTTCTAATATTTCGGTTATTCGTTTTATTACATTTCTTCTGATCTCAAGTTCTACTGGTAAATTGGGATCTTGATGTGCATTATTGATCCTTGTACCTGAGATAAACTCAATTTCATCACTTTCTAACATCATTTTTATTATTTTACCTGATATACCACCTGGTAAGTTAGTTTTAGTATCGTAGTGTTGCATTTCTTCTGACACTTTAGCCAGTGTTATTACGCCTTCAGTTACTAAATCAACCCCTTTCATTTGTGCTTGAGGAGGAAGTCCTGGCTGATAATGATCCAGATCGATTTCAACATCAGTATCTAATTCTCTTGCCACAATCTTAGCAGTTGTTCCTCCACAAACTATTGTACGTCCCTTAAATTGTTTAATGCTGTTGGCTAGTGTAATGTCATTATGCTTGTGATATGGTGGTCCTGAGACAATTAGTAGTTTACGAGGCTTTCGGTAATATAAAACACAACACGAAGCATCATCTTTTAATGTACCATTATCAATAGAAACAGCTTTTGTAATAATGTTTTGAGAAAGGTTTTTAGCTGATATTTCAGGAGTTTCAGTAACTATATTTTTGATGTAATTTTTTAATCCTGAAATTTGCCAGCCAAAATGCATTTCGTCGCTTCCCATTCCGCTTTGGGTAACTCCATCACTTACTAAAATTATTCGATCCTCTTTTTCCAGACTAAAATTATAGTGATATAGTTTATTTCTATTTGATTTGATTTGATGCAGTGTTTTTTCTTTTCTCTGTAAATCAACAAATTCTCCATTTCTAATTAATAGTACAGATGGATTATCATATTCCATGATGTTTACCTCTCCACGATAATTTATATCGATAATTGAAAATGTTGAATAACTAACCTTACGCAATGAATCCTCAGGAAGTGTTTTGGTGATAAATTCAGCGGTACGTTCAATCGGTTCACCAGCAAGAGTGAATTGAAGTGCCATAGTACTAGTCATTGTTGCCGATACATTGGCTTTTGCTCCACTTCCTAATCCATCAGACATCACGGCAACAAAACGGTTCTCCTCTTTTACTTTACTAAAGAGTATCGCATCGCCGCAAATAGACTCTCCAGCCTTTGCATAACATAAATTTTCTGCTTCTATAACAAATGAATTATGCATGCGTATTGTTATCTGTGTTTAATTGATCAGAATTTTCCTCAGAATAATCGGTTAGGATTGAATTCAATAATGAATCAGTAAAAGATGCATTTTCGCCAAGTAATGCAGCTATCTTTTGTACTGTTTCCATATTCTTTTTAATTACAATTCGAGTTCTTTTTTCAATAATATCACTTCTAAATTCTTTGCTATCAAAGTTCTGTATGATTCCAGCAACTAGCTTATGCTTTTGAATGTTAAATATACTGAGCTGGAAGCTCTTTCCATTTTGAACTACTGGTAGTTGATTATATTCTTTACCTGTGTGAATGGCTGTAGTAAAATGTTCATTGAAATACCCCAGTTCCCGAATCGATTTATTTACTATGTCGGTATTAAGATGGTGTGAATCAAAGGTGTTTTGCAAATCAAGCATGTTTAAACAACTTTGGTTTATTTCTTTAATATTTAAATCTGAGTCAACTAAAATAACACCCGAAGGTATTTTCTTTAGTAATAATGTAGCTTGATGATGCGCAATTTTTTTCAAATGCGAAACACACATGTTTGTTTCTGCCATTCCTCTAAGTGTAGCCATAGCAAATTCGCGACATGTGTTGTATCCACAACTTCCACAATTTAATTCATCCTTAGGAGAATGTTTTCCAATGTTGTATAGAGCTTCTTGTATATCTTCAGGTTTATAATCAGGTAAAATAACTGCATTCTGACCAAAATAATCACACTCTATATTTAAAAGAATAGGATTTTCCTTTTCTACCAAGTTTTCTTTGGGCTTACTGTTTAAAATTTCAATTTTTCGCTGAACCGGATTATAATCTTCACTACAACCGGGGCCGTTAATACATCCACCTTCGCAAAGCAAAAGTTCTAAAAATACAGGACCATCATGTTGAATGGTGTTTAATGTGCTTAAAACCTTTTTCACTTCATCAATACCTGCAAAAGAAAGTTTTAGTAAGTTGTTCGTGTTCTTGCCAAAGGTGTTTAACATTCCTCCTTCAATAGGATAAATATTTCCGTTTGCTGCTCTTACAGGATAAAAATCTGAATTCTTAATTTTATGGTTTGTTTCAAATTTTTCTGATTCGTTCATCCACTCTTTTAATTCATTAAAAGTAATGGCTGTATCAACTAACGATGGCCAGTTATCAGCTTCTGCTTTTTTAGCAATACAAGGGCCTATAAAAACTATTTTAGTATCCTTACCGCCATTAGCCTTTAAACTTTTAGCATGAGCCAGCATCGGAGAGAGGAACGGAATGATATTTACAACGTATTGAGGGTAATATTTTTTTATGAGTTCAACTACACCAGGACATGCCGATGAAATATAAACACCTTTATTACGAGCTTTCAAAAACTGCTCAGTGTGCCCTGTTACAATTTGGGCACCTAAGGCAGTCTCTGAAATGTAGTTAAAACCTAAATTAGTTAATTGGGTAATAAATTCTTCATCGGATAAGTTGGGGAATTCCGACCGAAAAGATGGTGCCACAGAAGCAATTGTTGTGGTACCTGACTTGATTAATTGTTTAACCCTTGATACACCATCTCTGATTTGTTTAGCATTTGCTGGACATACAGATACACAGCGACCGCAGTAAATGCATAGCTCATCAATAATTGAAGCTTTTTGTTCTGTTATCTTGATTGCTTTAGAAGGACAGTTTCTAATGCATTTATAACAGTCCATGCAATCATTTTCAATGGTGTAAATGGGTTTTGTATTCATAAAAAATGATGATTATTGCAAATTTTGGATGTTGAATTAGCCTAATTTTTCCATCAGTATTTTTTCTACTTGGAAAGCTTGAACTTCTTCAAAAGTTTCATCATTAATTGTGATTACCGGACCTCTGCTACAATTTTCAGTACAAAGGTGTCCTCTAAAATCAAGTGAAGCAGCAATTTCTTTTTTTTCTTCAACGTATTGCTGAATAATTTTCAGGTTTTCTGCGTTTCCACGTGTATAACATGAGCTACCCAGGCATATTCTAATTACGTTTTGTTTTTTTTGTGTATCCATAATTGCCAAAGTTTGGAGTGAAAATATCTATTATTGTGCCAAAGTTTTTAAAATAGTGTTATACAGCTATATACAAATATAGTGGGGTGGTTGGGTATGTTATATGTCCTTAAATAGGACACATGATACAAAAGTGTGTGTTCGAAATATGAACACTGTTCCAAAATAGGACAGAAGTAAGGATGTGTTACTCAGAATATTTAATATCGTATTTTTTTAGTTTTTGATATAACGTATTTCTGCCAATCCCTAGAATTCTAGCAACTTTAGTCATGTTTCCGCCATGTTTTTTAATGGCCATAAAAATATGTCTCTTTTCTATTTCCTGAAGTGTTAAATCTGGAATAGATTCAATATTGATATTATTGTTATCGTAGTGAACCTTGTCTTTTTCATGTTTTAAATTATGAAAACTATCTAAGGTAATTTTTCCATTAAAATTAACTAACTGCTCAATGTAATTTTCTAATTCTCTAACATTTCCTGGCCAGTCGTAATCTAATAATTGTTGTAAGTCAGAATAACCCAGGTGGGGAATATCTTTATGAAGTTTAAGGCTTTTCTGATTAAGAAAGAATTTAATAAGGGATGGAATATCTCCTTTACGTTCTTTTAAAGAAGGAATATATAATGGAATTACACTGATTCTGTAAAAAAGGTCCATTCTAAAATTTCCTTTCTCTACTTCATTCTGAAGGTTTTTGTTTGTAGCGGCTATAATTCTTACATCAATAGGAATCACTTTATCGCCACCAACTCTTGTTATACTGCTTTCTTGAATTGCTCTTAATAATTTTACCTGCATATCAAGTTTCATATCGCCAATTTCATCTAAAAATAGCGTTCCGTTGTTTGCCAATTCAAATTTACCTGGATGTCCACCTTTTTTTGCCCCGGTAAATGCACCATGCTCATATCCAAACAACTCACTTTCAATCAGGTTTTCTGATATGGCAGCACAGTTGATGGCTACAAAAGCACCGTTTTTTCTATTGCTGGCATTATGAATACTTTGTGCAAAAACTTCCTTTCCTGTACCACTTTCTCCTTCAATTAAAATAGTAGAAGGACTATTAGCTATAGTTTCAGCGTACTCTATTGCCTGACGCATAATTTTACTTTTACCAATAATATCATCAAAGGTATATCTGGCCTCCATGCCTGTATACTTATTTACCAATTGATAAACTTTATCAATGGATCGAAATGCCAAAACATATCCTATTTTTGTACCATCGGTATCAATAATAGGAGAACAGTTTAAATTAAACTTCAAAGAATCTGACGGAGTTATAATTGTAGTTTCTTTATTTGAAACATCATTTCCATGATTTACCATTTTAATAATGTCATGCCAACTAGGAATAAGGTTCTCAATAGAATAATCTAATAGCTCTGTTCTTCTAATATCGAGTATTCTACAGCAATGGTCGTTGGCGTAAATGATTTTTCCTGATGAATTTGTAGATAATACAGCAAAATTTACAGCATTCATTATTGCGAATGTAAATTGTTCTGTTTTGTCTAGTTTGTTTTGTTGTTTAATATCTTTTATAGATTTGGATACGATTTCACTTAGTAAATGAATATAAGTTATTGCAGTATTAATTTCTCCTTTGATAAGTATACCTAGATGGTAATTTAAATCCGTATGAATATAAAAAGGTTTAGAATAAAATGTAAAATCCTTTTTACTCTGAATCTCATTCTGTATTTCAGTGAGTGTTTTATATTTTGAGGTATTAGGTAATGATCTTTTTTCATCAATTAAATGGTGGATTAATAAATGTTGGTTTTCATCAAAAATGTAGATGGTTATTGGCTCCAGAATTATTTTACTTAGTTCGTGTAAAATAAAACGATTGATATGATTTGTAATATTGTGAGCGTTTAACGTAACCATTTGATTTTATTTGAAGCTGAACTGCAAAGCTAAATATTTTAAAGTAACAGTTAAAGTAATAATTAATTTTAGTAGGTTTAATCTCATTTTTTAAACTTAATAACAATTATTTGTGATGAAAAAAGTTCAAATCCTAGCATTACTATGGGTTGTGTCAATTGCATGTTTTGCTCAAAAGTCAACCTTAAAACTAAATTTAAAGCAAGGTCAGGAATACCTGCAAAAACAAGATTCTAAAATAAATATAGAACAGAATATAAATGGAATGACTATTAATATAGTTATGAATATTTATGGTGTGATGTCATATAATGTGGATAAATCCAATGGGGATTCATACGATTTATCTGTAAAATATAAGAGTTTGAAAATGAGTATGCAAATGCCTCAGGGATCAATGGAATTTAGCTCTGATAAAGTTGATGAAAACGATGTGTTTTCTACTATTTTAGGAGAAATGGTTGGTAAAACATTTTATATTAATATGCTAAGAAATGGTAAAATTAAGGAGGTTAGGAATACTGACGTTTTATTTTCTTCTATTTATGATAAATTACCTAATGCTCCAGAGGCTCAGGTTGCTCAAGTTAAAAAACAGTTACAAGATGCTTATGGAGGCGACGCATTAAAAGGAAATTTAGAGATGGTTACCTCAATTTTCCCAGATCGACCAGTTGAAATAGGGGATACCTGGAATGTTACCACAAATATGAAGTCAGGCTTTTCAGCACTTATGAGTTCAACCTACAAGTATTTAGAAGAAGGTTCTGATTTTTATTTAATAGGAGGAGATTCTTCAATTAAAACTGAAGATACAGATACGTATGTAGAAAATAATGGCATGCAGATGAAATACAATTTAGCTGGAAGTCTGGTTTCAAAAATTAAGATTGATAAATCAAGTGGTTGGATTGTTGAAGCTAAAATTGATCAGGAGTTGAAAGGAAATACTGAAATTAAAGGAAATGCACAAATGCCCAATGGTATGTCTATTCCTATGGTTATGAAAAATGATATGACTATAACTGGCAACTGATATTGTTGATGAAATAATATTATATAACACAAATTTTAAAATGCCGTATTGATTACAATGCGGCATTTTTTGTAATTGGGCGTTATTGCCCTTAATAATTTCGCCCGGATGGGCGATTACGCACAGAGTAAAATTTAATTGTTTTTACTTTTAAATATTTTAATGTGCAGGTATATAGTTGGTTGTGGTTAGAATGGTTTGATTTGGAGTTTTTTGGTATGTAGCTTGATTTTAATATGGCATAACTGAATATTTCAGTTGTATGACCATATAAAATTTGAGTTATGGAAGTTAAAAAAAACAAAAAGGTTGATCTGGAGCGAAAACGTAATATGTTTTTGCAAATTGGATTTGTTATTGCTTTAGGGGTTTCGTTGGTTGCTTTTGAATGGAAAACAACCACAAATACAATTAAACAATTTGTCATTAATGATGGCCCAATTGAAGATTTAGAATTACCTCCTATTGTAAGAGAGAAAGAGCCCGAACAGGCTAAGCCTGTTCCGCCTAAAGTTTCTGTTGAAGAGATCGTTATTGTTGAGGATGATACACCTATTGAAGATGAAATCGATTTTACTTCAGAATCTACTGAAGATTTAACGCTTGCCTTGGACGATTTTGCAATGGAAGATGATGCAAGTGATGAAGCTATTCCATTTGTAATTTTAGAAGATAAACCAGAATTTCCTGGAGGAGAAAGAGCTTTGTTGAGATATTTAGCTAAGTCGGTTAATTACCCGGTTATAGCTCAGGAAAATGGTATACAAGGTAAAGTATATTTGAGTTTTGTAATTGGAAAAACAGGTAAAGTAAGAGACGTTAAGATTCTGAGGGGTGCTGATCCATCATTGGATAAAGAAGCTATTAGAGTTGTATCATCTATGCCTGACTGGAAACCAGGTAAACAGAGAAATAAATTCGTATCCGTCTCTTATCAGGTTCCTATCAATTTCACTTTGCAATAAAATAATTAAAATCGTTGATACTATAACTTGTTAATGTATTCCTAAATACAAAGTTTATAATGAAATAATTAACTACCCCGTTTTTCCCTTTTCGGGGTAGTTGAGTACATATTTTAAATCAAAACATTTGAAGCGAGTCTTGAAATCTGCTAATCTAAAAAGTCATAGATTTTGTACACATCAGGATAACTGTTTTTCTGACGAGTTCCATATGTCCGTTGAAAATAAATTTAATCAGATGAAAGCTTTATTATATACCTATCGTAATATTAGTAGTTTTAGAAAAATGCTGTTTATGGCTTTTTTAGGAGTTATGTTTGTTGCAGCATGTAAAACTCAGAGTAGTGAGAATAAAATACGTTCTATTGGTGCCCCTGGCGAATTATTAATCGTTATAGATCCATCTTTTGAAGGTTCTGTGGTTAAACAAAGGGTGATTGATTTTGCAACGCAAGAGTTTCCTTGTATACCTCAACCGGAACCTACATTTAGAATTACAACTATTGCTCCTAAAGATTTTGAAGGTCATTTTAAATCATACAGAAACATTCTGATCTTAAAACAAAGCATTATACAAAAAGCCCAGGTTAAATATAAACGTAATATATGGGCTAGAGGACAGCAGGTAGTTGAAGTTGATTTTCAAGGAGCAGAGAATTTTGCAAATATGTTTGATGAAAATCAAAATCAGATTTTTAATCACCTTTATTATGGAGATATAAATACTTTAGCTAATGCAAATAAAAAAGGTGCAGATGCAGCTACTGCTCGCTATATAAAGAAAAAATATAATTTAGATATTGTAATACCTCAAGGATACCGTTTAGTAAAAGATACATTAGGTTTTTCCTGGTTTAGATACGATAAATTGGAAACCATACAGTCAGTTATTTTTCATGAATTTAATTTGGATAGTATACCATCTTTAAACACATCGGATTTAGTGGCACTTAGAAATAAGGTATCCAGAAGATATGTACCCGGACCTAATTCAAAATCTTATATGACTACAGAAGATCGTTTGCCCGTTGTAACCCAAAGAATTATGAATCAGAATATGGATATTATTGAAATGAGGGGATTGTGGAAAGTTGATGGTTACTTTATGGGAGGGCCATTTGTAAATTACTTTATTAAAGATGAAGTAAATCACAAATTACTAATGATTGAAGGTTTTGTTTATGCCCCCAAAAAACAAAATAAGGCCTATTATGTGCGTCAGGTTGAATCTATTTTGCATTCGTTAAAGTTTAGTTAAAACGCTCATTGTTAACAATTTTTTTCACCCTATAAATGATGTCTTTGGATAATAATTACTTTATTTGTTTTTTATAAAATACGAGGAATTATTATGTTGAGAAAGGTATTGATTATTGCATCTATTATTTTTAGTGTTATAGGTAGTTTAGATGCTCAAACTAAAGATTTAGAAACAATAATCTCAAGGGGTATTGCAGAGTATGAGGTAGGAAATTATGAAGATGCGTTGAATTATTTTAAACAGGCATACAAATACGATAAATCATCGAGTGTTGCTTGTTATGAGTTAGCATTAACACATTTAGCGTTAAAAAACAATGAAGATGCAGCTCTTTTTAGTGGTAAGTTGATTACTCGTAAAAATGCAGAATATAAAGAAGATGCGTATTTAATAAACGGTTCAGCCTGGGAAAATTTGGGAAGAGAACACAGAGCTCGTAGAATTTATAAAGAAGGTATTAAAAAATTTCCTGGAAATTACTTATTAAGATATAATCTTGCGTTGTCTTTTTTTAATAGTAAAGATTACGACGAGGCGCAAAAATATGCAATATCCGCCGTGGAATTAGCTCCGGATCATGGCAGTAGTCATCTATTATTGGCATATATTATGTTTGATAAAGGTGAACGCGTGAAGAGTATGTTACCATTATACTATTTTTTGTTAATAGAACAAGATAGTGAAAGAAGTACAACAGCTTATGATTTACTAACTTCTTTGTGGGAGCAGGGTGTAACAATGAAAGGTCGAAGAGAAATTATGCTAGTAAATGCAGGTTATAAATACAGCGACTTTGGTTCTGCTGAATTGGCTATTAGTTTAATGAAAGCTGCAGAAAAGAGTAATGATAAAGACATATTGCAAAATAAATTACTAAATTTTGCTAATAATAATCAATCCCTATTTAAGCTTTTGTCAGAGGCAGCAATAGATAAAGAGGGATTTTGGTGGGAGTTTTATGTTGACTTCTTTACTAAAATAGAAGATAATAACTTGTCAGAGCCCTTTAGTTACTTTATTAGTAGCTGTAAACATAACGAAGATGTATTATTATGGTTGTCTGATCATCATGAAGATTTTCAGAGATTTACAGCCTGGATGGAAGTATATTAATAAACAAAATCTATTTATTTGTCAATATTGTAGGTGTTTTTTGAATCTTAAATCATTCTTATACGTAACATAACTTCGATGAAGAAGAATATTAACTATTAAACGCTATAAGTTATGTCAAAGATTAAAACAAAACATTTTCAATATACAGGATTAGATGATTTTGATAAAGTTATTGACCAGCAGATCAATGACTATATTCAGGAAAAAAATATAGATTCGGATAAACTTATAGATGTCAAGTATTCAGCTCACTCAAGTCAGGGGGTTAATACATATTCAGCTTTGATGATATACGAAGCATAACGAATCAGGAAAAATCAAATGAAAAGGTTGTGTTATTTATTTATAACACAGCCTTTTTTTATGTACTTTTGTGACCTCTTGTGGTAATACAAAAAGTATTTAAAAGGGAATCCTGTAACTTATCATTATATAAGGATTCAGGAACTGTACCCGCAGCCGTATTCTACCTTTAAAGGTGAGATTGATACCACTGTTTTAATGGGAAGGTACTCATAAAGAAAGTCGGAAAACCTGCCACAAGATCATGTTTCATTATCCTTTCGGGAGATAAAAGTTATGATGAGAAATTTTATTTTAATTTGTATTGCTGTAGCAGGTTTTTTAATGTCATGTAGGCACAATAAGTCAGGTAAAAATACTTTGGCAGAATTAGTAACACCAGATTCAATTTATAATCCGGTTTATGCCAATAGGTTTAGTATTAAATACTTTAATAAGTATAAGGAAATTGAGGTCTTGCATCCCTGGGATTCTACAGCTGCACCTTTAAGTATTATTTTATCATCCGATTCTCTTTTCTTGAAAGATCATCCCAATGCAATAGAATTGCCTATTAAAAGGTGGGTTTCAGTAGCTTCTACGCAAATATGCTATGCAAATGAGTTAAATGTTCTCAATACTCTTGTGGGAATGGCAGAACCGGAATATGTTTCCAATCAATATGTTCAAGGAGGTATAAAGAGTGGCTCTATAAGAAATATAGGAACAGCTTATGCTCCTGATATGGAAGTTGTTTTATCCTTAAATCCTGACATGATGATGGTATCTCCATTTAAGGATGATTATTATGGAACATTACGTGAGGCAGGTATTAAGGTAGTTACCAATAGTAGTTATCTTGAAAATACTCCATTAGGGAGAGTTGAGTGGTTGGTTTATTTTTCAGCCTTTTTTGATAAAGAAAAAGAGGCCTTGGAAAAAGTAGATCAAATTGCAGCAAAATATGAACAGGTAAAATTAGAGGCTGCAAAAGCATCTGGAAGGCCTAGTGTTTTTTCCGGTAAAATTTTTCAAGGGATTTGGTATGCACCTGCAGCACAGAGTTATAAAGCTAATTTTTTTAAAGATGCTGGAGTAGAATATGTTTTTAGAGATAGAGATGGAGTTGGATCATTAACATATGATTTCGAAACGGTATATGAAGCCGCGGGAGGATGTGATTATTGGTCTATTTTGGTGAATTATCCATCAGAATTTAGTTATTCTGCTTTAAGCAAGGAAGATGCAAGGTATAAGGATTTTAATGCATATAAAAATAAGAATATTATATTTTCAAATACTTCAACTTCTAAATATTATGAGGAGGGCTTGTTAAGGCCAGACTTAATTTTGTCTGATATGGTAAAGTTATTTCATCCTGATTTACTTCAAGGTTATGAACCAGTTTTTTATAAAAAGTTAATTAAGGAGTAATAGATATGCAGGGGGAAGATGCGAAAAGCAGAAAGAAACTGGCTTTTGTCGGTTTGGTGGTATTATTAGTTCTATTGTTATTTCTTAATATTTCATTAGGGTCCGTTTATATCCCATTTAATGTAATTACTAAATGGATTGTAGGCCAGGGAGCTGAAAATGAAGTATGGGGCAATATTCTTTTAAAGTCAAGATTTCCTCAAACTATAACAGGTTTGCTAGCTGGATCAGCATTGGCTGTGGGAGGATTGCAAATGCAAACTTTATTCAGAAATCCTCTGGCAGGTCCATCTATTTTAGGTATAAGTTCGGGTGCAGGACTTGGTGTTGCAATTGTAGTATTGTCATTTGGTATTTTTGGAGGTTTGTCTACATTAATTGCAAGTTCTTTTGGAGTAATAACCATTTCTATTGCTGCTTTTGCGGGTGCCTTTGGTGTTTTATTTATGGTTTTGTTTTTGGCCAGAAAACTTAAAAATAATGCCATGCTTTTAATTGTAGGTATTATGGTTGGTTATGCCTCTAGTGCTATTGTTGGTTTGTTGCAGTTTTTTAGTGCTAAAGAAGATATAAAAAGTTATGTAGTATGGGAGTTAGGTTCTTTCAATAATATTTCCTGGGATAAACATTTGATATTTATTCCTCTAATACTTTTGGGGTTGGTAGGTTCACTATTTCTTATTAAACCCCTCAATGTTTTGTTGTTAGGCGAAAACTACGCCTCTAATCTTGGATTAAATATTAAGCGTTCCCGATTAGGAATTTTAGTTGTTACAGGATTATTAACAGCTACAGTAACAGCTTTTTGTGGTCCAATAGCGTTTTTAGGTCTTGCAGTACCTCATTTATGTAAAGGCCTATTTAAAACAGCAGATCATTCAGTTTTAATACCAGCAGTAATGATGTTAGGAGCTTCACTAGCATTATTTTGTAATGTTATTGCCCGATTACCTGGTTTTGATGGGGCTTTACCAATTAATGCAGTTACTTCATTAATTGGAGCTCCAATTGTTGTATCTGTAATTTTAAAAAGAAGAAACTTGTCGCAATAAATTGTGTTGTAAAAATTATGACTAAGCAACTATTAAAAGTAAATCAACTCTCTGTAGGCTATAATAATGGATCAGCCCCGTTACACTCCAATATTAATATTGAGGTATTAGAAGGTGAATTTATCTGTTTATTAGGCCCTAATGGAGCAGGAAAATCTACATTAATTAAAACCTTGTCAGGCTTTTTGCAGCCAATAAACGGGACTGTGTATTATGGTGAACATGATTTGAAATTATTGCCAGAATCCCAAATTTCAAAAATGGTAAGTGTTGTGCTAACAGATCGTATTCAAATACAAAACCTTACTGTTTTTGAACTAGTAGCTCTTGGAAGGACTCCATACACTGGATTTTTTGGTAAATTAACTCCTGATGATGTAAAGTTGGTGCACAAATCCATAGAAGAAGTAGGCTTGAAAGGGTATACTTATAAGACTATTGATAAAATGAGTGATGGAGAAAGGCAAAAGGCTATGATTGCTAAAGCTCTTGTTCAGGAAACTCCTTTTATCATTTTAGATGAGCCTACGGCTTTTCTTGATCTTCCTGCCAAATTGGAAATTATGCAACTATTAAAGAGGTTATCTTGTGAAAAGAAAAGAGGTATTTTATTGTCGACACATGATTTGGAAATGGCTCTTCAGATTGCCGATAAGATATGGTTGTTGGCACAAGGTAAAGAATTAAAGATGGGAATTCCGGAAGACTTAATTCTATCTAATGATTTTAAAACATTTTTTGAGCGAGAAGGAGTGATTTTCGATAATAATTCAGGTTCATTTAAATATCATAGAGTTAATAGCAAACCTGTTATTTTAGAAGGGGATTGTGTAGCTTCTAAATGGGTTGGAAGAGCTCTTTATCGATTAGGATACAAGCCTGTTATCGATAGCTGTAATTATAAAATTCGAGTTGAATCCGATGATAAAACATTATATAGTTTATATGAAAATGATAAACTTTTGATTGAGTGCGTTAAAATTCAAACGCTAATGGAAAAGATTGTAGCAATTTATTAGAGAAAGGTTTGATTTATTTTTAGGTTAATAAAACTCTACCAGATTTACGTCAAAAATAACAACAGCATACGGACCAATTCTTCCTCCAGATCCCTTTTTCCCCCAACCTAATTCAGGAGGAACAAAGAATTTGTAGCGAGCTCCTGGTTTCATCATCATTAATCCCTCCTGATAACCTTCAATAGTTTCATTCAGTTTAAATTCCATGGTTGAATTTTCTTTGTAGGTGTCATCTAAAATTTTGCCACCTAAAAGCATGGCGCGTTGATGCACAATAACAATGCTGTTTTCATTAGGATGATCACCTTCTCCTTCTTTTATAATTTCATATTGTAATCCTGATGGAGTTTCTTTGATATTGGGCTTTTTAATGTTTTGTTCCAGAAAATCATCAGAGTTTTTTCTGTTTTGACCTGCTGACCCACCTAATTTTTGTTTTTTATTTCCTCTCGCCATACAATTAATTTGTGGCAAATATAATAATTAGCATTAAAAAGCTCCAAATCGGCGATATACAACTACTTCAAAACGACATAAACAGGCAAATGATCACTATAACCTTTTAAATAGGTTTTACCACCAAAGGTTCTTAGTAAGTATCCTTTGTATTTGCCATCTTGTTGAATCAAGTAGGGTTTATTATAAATAACAGTTGTATCTAAAGATAATCCTGATGTGTTTTGCAATAAAGGATCAGAAATAATGATTTGATCAAATAAATCCCATTCACCTCTATAATACAATGTTCCTTTACCTGATTGATAAATATCAGTCATTGTGTTGTGTAAAGTATAAGGTTGGGATAAATTCTCGTCTTCTTTTAATAAGTATTTAGTAATAGAAACATCTGTAGGATTATCATTAAGATCACCCATTGTAATAATTTTAGAATGGATGTTGCTATCTAGTAAAGAATCAATAATCTGTCTGTTTAATTCTGCTGCTGCTTTTCTTAAAGGAATACTTCTTTTAGTACCTCCATATCTGCTAGGCCAGTGGTTTATTATAATATTTAATGTGTCAGAATTTAATATTCCTTGTACCAATAATTGGTCGCGGGTAAAAATTCTATTACCAGAATCAATATCATGAATTAGTAATGGGAAAACTTTTTTATTAATGACCTGAAAAGATTCTGGTTTATATAAAAGTGCCACATCAATGCCTCTTTTATCTGGAGAATCCTGATGTACAATTTGATAATTAAACTTGCTTAAGTTCGTACTTGAAATTAAATCCTCAAGAACCCTTTTGTTTTCTACTTCACAAACTCCAATAATATCAGGAGCATTTAAACTCTGATCTTTACCAAGTTTAGAAATAACCTTACTCATGTTATTTATTTTGGTATTGTATTTTTCAGTGTCCCATTTTCTAAATCCTTCAGGTGTAAATTCTCCATCCCTAATTTTCGGATCGTTTATAGTATCAAATAAGTTTTCAAGATTATAAAATGCTACGATACGTTTTTGCGAAGGTTGTTTTGTGCATTGGAAAAAAATAATTGATAATAAGCATATTACCACTAAAGTTCTTGTATTCATCTATAAAAGTTGTTATAAAGATTAGATGTAGCCCGAATACAAAAAAAAGTATAACCATCACTACATTTAAATAATGACGCAAAATATACATTTTATTTAGGTATTGAAAGGATTAAACTCCTATTTCCTTAATGATGTCTCGTATTCGGTCAAGATGAATATCCAAAAGCTGATGGTTCTTTTGGCGCAATTCAAGATGATCTATAAAATACTCGTGATCTTCTGTAATTGGAAAATCTTTATTGTAAAACTTCAGTTCTTGTTCTTTAATATCTATTCTGCTTTTTAGTTTTATAAGATTGTCTTTATGTTCCTCAAGAGCAAGAAGTTCAATGGAGTTAAGTGCGTCTTTTTTTCTTTCTTCAGGAAGCTTTTGATTATGAGAAATCATCAAATTCACTTCAGTAACAAATAAATCAAGTCTTTTTTTCCATAAAATATGTTCCAACTCGATGTCCATTAATTGTATTGAACCATTCTTCATTTTAATATTATTTTAAGAGTGAGGTAAATGCTTTATATTAAAATTAAGAAATAAAGATTTAATAATCCATAGAAAAAACCATTAATCTTCAATCAAACTTAAAATGAATTATGGTACCTATAAAAAATAAAAGTTGGCTAAATAATTAACCAACTTTTATATGAAACATTATTTTATGTTATATCGCTTTTAGACTTAAATCCATGCTTTTAATATGGTGTGTTAATGCTCCTACAGATATATAGTCAACACCGCATTCAGCGTAATCTCTTAGTGTTTCTAATGTTATGCCACCGGAAGACTCTGTTTCGTATTTCCCAGCAATTAAATCTACTGCTTTTTTTGTTTCAGCAGGAGTGAAGTTATCTAGCATTATTCTGTGAATTCCACCAACTTTAAGTACTTCGTTCAATTCATCAAAGTCACGAACTTCAACTTCAATTTTGAGATCTTTGTTTTTTTCTTTCAGATATTTATGTACCGAATTTACCGCTTTTTCAATACCTCCTGCAAAGTCAATATGATTATCTTTTAGCATAATCATATCGTACAACCCAATCCTATGATTAACGCCACCTCCAATTTTCACCGCTAGTTTTTCAATTTCGCGTAATCCTGGCGTTGTTTTTCTGGTATCTAAAACCTTTGTATTTAATCCTTCAAGCTGTTTAACATATACATTAGTATTTGTAGCTATTCCACTCATACGTTGCATAATGTTTAATACCAAGCGTTCTGCCTTAAGTAAATCAAGTGTTCTTCCTTGTACAATAAATACAATGTCACCCACTTTAACTTCTGCACCATCGCTAATAAACGATTCGATTTTTATTTCAGGATCAAACTTTTTAAATACTTTTTTTGCAATTTCTACTCCTGCAATAATTCCATCTTCTTTAACAAGAAGTTGAGCTTTTCCAATTGCAGTTTCAGGTATGCACGATTGAGAAGAATGGTCGCCATCGCCTACATCTTCGCGAATAGCATTATCAATAATGGCATTAAGTGTACTTTCGTTAATCATTTTCTTTTTCTATTCTTAATTGATGAATATAGGTTTTGTTTTCTTTGTTTTTGGTTAAGAAGTAAAATCTATAAACATTGTTTGTACTTTGGTATTTACCAATAGCAAAAGCTGAATTTTCTCGTTTCCCTTGATGAATGATTTTAAAACTCTTTATTGGATTATGTTTAAAAAAATCTTCTAATACAAGTTTTGCTTGCGATTCACTAAAAACTCCTGACTTTTGCGGTAATACCAATTCAATTTTTCCGTTAAAGTAATTTGATAGTTCTTTAGCATTGGCATTTTGGGTTGCTTCAATAATGGAATCTGGCAGTTGCCCTTTGGAGTCAGTAATAGCTCCAAATAATAAGAATAATATTAATAGGCCCAAATGTGTTGTAGTTCCTGAACTTTTCATTTTACATTTTTTGGTGAAACAAAAATAATAGTAATACAAATACCAAACCATTAATTTGATACGAATTTGTGTATTTGTAATGAAAATCCCCTTATAAAGCATTTTATACGGAGGTAACTGTAATTGGTTCTATAATTTTATATTTTTGCTATTTATTCAATGTACCGGATGTTTGAAATCTAGTTTTAAACTGTATTGTGAAGATATAATTCACATCCACATAAAAAGGAAAAAGAAATGAAAGTTGTTTTAGTTTTGATAGGAAAAACTGATGAAAAATATTTAGAAACAGGAATCGCAAAATATGTTGATAGATTGAAACATTATATTCCTTTTGAAATTAAAATTATTCCAGATATTAAAAACACTAAGAATTTATCAGAAAGTCAGCAAAAAGAAAAAGAAGGGGAATTGATAATGCAGCACTTTCAGCCTGGAGATGAGGTGATCTTATTAGATGAAGGAGGAAAACTGATGTCGAGTCGTGGATTTGCTGGATTTATGGAACAAAAATTGTTAAGAGGCCTTAAGCGTTTAGTGTTTGTAGTTGGCGGCCCATATGGTTTTTCAGAAGAGGTATATTCTAGAAGTAATGGTAAAGTATCCTTATCTAAAATGACGTTTTCACATCAAATGGTTCGCTTGATTTTTACAGAGCAACTGTACAGAGCAATGACCATTTTAAAAAATCAACCATATCATCACGATTAGAAATTTATAAATATGCGAAATCGTTTATTACGTTTTGTTTTAACATGGCAAGTACTGTTATTGGCTGTAACTATTATTGTTACAATGCTCTTTTCGTGGGCTTATTATAATTATAACAATAATTCATTCAGTTCTTTACGATTTCAGAATATATTACAACAACAGGTAGTTGAATCAGAACAGTTTGTAAAGGAATTTGATTCGTATTTACTCGAAGGAGATGAGTGGAAGGCAGTTGATACAACAATGGCTTCCAAGCCTAAGGGTATTGAAATTTTAGTCTATAAACAAGACTCCTTGTGTTGTTGGACCAATCAGGTATTACCTTTCAGAAATGAAGATGTTTCTATATTAAAAAATAAGGTCGCTCAATTGGCCAATACCTGGTATTTAATTAAGTACAAAAAATATAAGCAATGGGATGTTTTTTGCCTTGTGGCTATAAAAACGGAATATTCCTATAATAATGAGTTTTTAAAAGAAGAATTTGCTATTGATATACCAGTTGCCTTTTGTAAAAAGATTAGTGTATATCCGGAAGCCAAAGGTGAAAAAGTGTATGATATTGACGGTAATTACTTGTTTACAGCACAGGATTGTGAGCAGTCAAATCCTACTTATGCCAATTGGGGTATTGTTTTTCTTTTATTAAGTATTATACTATATATTCAGGTATGTATTGTTTTAATTAAACGACAAAAAGACAGTTTATACAGTCGTTTATTATTTATGGTTACAATTATTATTAGTGCTGCCTTTTACTGGATTCATATTCACTTTCAGATACCGGCTTTTTTATTTGATACTTATCTTTTTTCACCCGTATATTTTGGAGCAACAGAATTATTTCCCAACCTGGGTAGTGTTTTGTTATTTGCTATCCTGGTTTTTTCCAAAGCTTTTATTTTTTATAAATATGTATTGTTTCCTGAATACTTATTAAAATTGAGCGAAAAAAAATTCTATAGGAATTTAATTATAGCAGGGGCCTTAGTGGTTATATTTGGTTTTTGGCATATGCAAAACTATATTGTTAAAATATTAGTTTCAAATTCATTGTCTGCCCCTATACTTTTTAAGGTTTCCGATATCCATTTTCTAGATATTGTTCGCTTCTTTATAATAAGTTTATTGTTATTGTCTGCAGTGTTGGTAATGGAAAAAGTCTTTATAGTTTTCCTTAAGCAAGTTAGTAAAAAGACTCTTTCAATAATTGTATTTATCGAAGTGATAATACTGGCTTTATATAGCTTTAGCACCATATTCTGGGTTTATTCTTTTATGTTTTTGGTAGTAGCCAATATGCTTATTTGGGTTACCAGACGAAAGAGTTATCATGCTTACTCTACATTTATATGGTTTGTAGCAGTATTTTCGGTGTTCTCAGTTTATTCATTTTATTTTCATAATTATAATAAGGAAAGAGAAGAACGAAAGTTGCTTATTGAAAACCTTTCTTTTCGGTTATCGCAGGAAGAAGATCCTTTGTCAGAATTATTACTAAAAGAGTTAGAAGATGCATTGAGCACTGATTCGATTATTAACGAGGAGATACTTAAAAAGGATTTAGATGTTGAAGGTATTACAAAATACTTGAGAATGAATTATTTTCAAGGTTATTTAGAGCGGTATGAACTTCAGGTGATACCTTGCTGGCCTGGTGGAGATGTTTATATAGATAGTGAAAACCAGAAGTACAACTGCTATGACTACTTTGACAACATGCTTCAAAAAGATGGTTCATGGGTTTTGGGAAGTAAGCATTTTCACTTTTTGAAAAATCAGGCTGGTTTGGTGACTTATTTTGGTGTTTTTAAATTTAATGAAGGAGATCCTGATAAAGAAACCTGTTTGTATCTAGAGATGGTTTCTAAACCTTTTTTTGAGGGTCCAGGATATCCGGAGTTACTTCTTTCGGAAAGAGAGAGTAAACTAAAAGAACCTTTAACTAATTATTCTTACGCTAAATATATTGATGGACAGTTAGCTAAGCAAGTAGGAGATTTTGCTTATCCAATACAATTGAGCAGACTAACAACTAAAGTTAAAAACTTCAGGTTTTTTAAAGCTTCCGATTTTTCACATGTAGTATACCAGCCACAGGAAAATGTTTGTGTAGTTTTATCGCTGCCAATCGTTAACTTTTCCATGATACTGATTGCCTTCTCTATACTTTTTGTAGCATTCTTTATTTTCGGATCTTTTCTAATACTTCTTACTCGTTTGAGGCGTGGCAGGCTTATGTATGATTTTACAGTTCAGGAAAGGATACAAATAGCTTTTATTGGGTTGATGATGGCTTTATTGTTAGTAATTGCAAGTGGATCTGTGTGGCAAACTATAAGGCGATTTGAAGTAAAGAATAATCAGATTTTGTCAGAAAAGATACGATCTGTGTTGATGGAGTTGGAACATAAAATTGGTAGTGAAGATGAATTGACTCCGGATATGGAAGAGTATTTGGAATATTTATTAAAGAAGTTTTCGAGTGTGTTTTATACAGATTTAAATATGTATAGAACAGATGGAAGATTACTAGCAACTTCGCGGCCAGAACTTTTTGATAAAGGATTATATGGCCATTTAATGAATAGTAGAGGTTATATAGAACTGAACAGGAAAGGAGAGATAGAATTTATACATGAGGAGGCTATTGGAAGTTTACGTTATTTATCTGTTTATGTACCTTTTATTAATCAGAATAACAAAGTGTTAGCTTATTTAAATATGCCTTATTTTGTTGGAACTAGTGAGCTCAGGGATGAGATTTCTTCTCTAGTAATGGGTATTGTAAATTTCTATTTAATTTTCTTGATTATTGTAATTGGTCTTACCGTAGTTGTTTCACGCAAAATTACGCATCCGTTGAAAGTCATTCAGTCTAAAATGGGAAATCTAAGTTTGGATAAAAGAAATGAGAAGATAGAATACAAAGGTAAAGATGAAATAGGACAGTTGGTCATTGAATACAACAGAATGGTTGATGAACTCTCTGAAAGTGCAGAAAAACTGGCTAAATCGGAAAGAGAAATGGCTTGGCGAGAAATGGCACGTCAAATTGCACATGAAATCAAAAATCCATTAACACCAATGAAGCTAAGTATTCAATATTTGGAACGAGCAAATAAAGATAATGCCAGCGATTTCGATGAAAAATTGAAGAAGGTTTCTGCTACCTTAATTGATCAAATTGATAATTTATCATCCATAGCATCAGAGTTTTCAAATTTTGCAAAAATGCCTATTGCAAAACGTAAAAGAATAGATGTGGTGGAGGTATTATTGCAGTGTGTTTCTTTATTTGACAAGTCACATAATATAGATATTTGTGTAGAACAACGTGATATTACCCATTATTGGATATTTGCTGATCCGGAACAAATGAACAGTGTATTTAATAATCTTTTAAAAAATGCCATTCAATCTATTCCTTCCAAAAGAAAAGGAATAATATCGGTAGATATAAAAAGAAAAAACGATCACATTGTTATTCAGATAACCGATAATGGCTTGGGGATTGATGAAGAAATACAAGGCAAGCTATTTTCACCAAATTTTACAACAAAGAGTGGAGGTATGGGCTTAGGCTTAGCAATTGTTAAAAATATTGTGGTTAATAGTAAAGGTAAGATTTGGTTTAAAACACAGATGGATAAAGGAACTTCATTTTATGTTGAATTTCCTCGATATGATGAATAACTATGAAATATCCTCCATACTGATAATTTGATTTAATATGGCGTACACAGTTAATCCGGAGACTGTTTTGATACCTAGTTTTCGTGTAATATTTTTTCTGTGTGAAATTACAGTATGTGTGCTTATAAATAATTCATTGGCCACCTCCTTATTCGTTTTTCCAAGAGCAATTTTTTGTAATACTTCTCTTTCACGTTCACTTAATTCTTCTGAGTTTTCTTGTTGAATATAAGTTTGTTGTACACTCTTTACCTGATTACGAAGTTTGTTGATTAATATAGACTTATCATCAAAAACAGACAAAGTTTTTTCATTTGTATTTTTGGGAATTGGTGTATTAAATATTGATATTACCGCAGCATCAGGAGTATGTTTGCGAATATCATCTTCAACTTGAGGCATACTACTTATTGTAGTATTAATAATAATCATGTTGGGCATTATTGAAGTCAAAGCCTCCCTAATTTCATCAGCACTTGAGATTTCTTCTATTTGCGTTACTGTTTTTAACTCATTTAAAATAGTAGATAATCCTTTTCTAACCAGGTATGACGGCTCTGCAACTAAAATCCTTACCATTTTTATAAATTTAAAGATTTTCTAATTCGTTTTCCATTAATTTCACCTTGGGAATAAGAACCTTGTCTTCCAATTTGGAATGATCTTGCAGGTCTTTTTCCAGTTTGAAAATTTCAAACAATAAGGAATTGTATTTGCAGCTATCTGTTGGTGGTGGCAGATATTTAATTAATATGTTTTTTAGGTCAAAAACTTTTTCTTCAATGTCATTGTGGTCTTCAAGGTATCTCTGAATATTATATTCATTAAAATACTTCTCAAAATCCACTGTCTTAGTTTTTGATTCAATGCATTCCGATAGAGCAAGAACATAAGGAAATACCTGTGTTTCTTCTAACTCCATATGTACACGCAGTTCTCTGATGTATTCAGTGAAGAAGTTTTTAATTAGCTCATAATTTTTAGTTGTTTCCTTAAGGTCTTCAACCATGAGCTTGATTTTTTCCTCAATCTCAGGTATTTTATATTCTAAAATACATTGGTGTGTTCGTCGTAAAAAATGAATAAGCCATTCAGCCTTAAAATTGAAAAACTTTTCTTTAGGGAAGTAGTCTTTATCATGAAAAGATCTGGCAATCTGTATGAAGAAATCTGTGTCCACATCGTTTTCTTGGCATACTTCATCAATAGTTTTTTCTCTAAAACCTAAATTAATCCCAATTCTTTGAATAACTGCCAATAATTGAAAATCCAAGTGGATTAAATCGGCCATTTTCATATCAGCTGTAATGAGCATAGTTCTAAATTTTTTTCAAAAATAATTTTTATTTAAACTACTTCCAAATAAGTGATGGGAAATAAAAAAAAGGATTAGTGTTGGCTAATCCTTTTTTATCATATTGTTTATATGTAATCTTATTTTTTACGCATAAAAATTTGAATAGGAACTCCTGAAAAATCCCACATTTTTCTTAGTTTATTTTCTAAGAAACGCTTATAAGGCTCTCTTACATATTGAGGTAAATTACAGAAAAAAGCAAATGCAGGTGTGTTAGTTGGTAACTGCATAATGTACTTAATTTTAATGTATTTACCTTTTGTTGATGGTGGCGGATTGTCTTGTACAATCTGTTGCATGGCTTCATTTAGTTTTGAAGTCGGTATTTTACGTGTTTTATTGTTATAAACCGTAACTGCCATTTCAAGTGCTTTATGAATACGCTGCTTTGTTAATACAGAAGTAAATACAATAGGGAAATCAACAAAAGGCGCAAATTTAGATTTTACCTGCTCCTCATATTTTTTCATGGTCATGGTATCTTTCTCAATCAAATCCCATTTGTTGATTAATACTACAACTCCCTTTTTATTTCGTTGTATTAACTGAAATATTTTCTGATCCTGACTTTCAACACCTCTGGTTGCATCAATCATCAATAAACAAACATCTGAGTTTTCAATAGCTCTAATGGCACGCATTACACTATAAAACTCTAAATCCTCACTTACTTTTGATTTTTTACGTACACCTGCTGTATCTACTAAATAAAAGTCGTGACCAAATTTATTGTATCGGGTATATATCGAATCTCTGGTTGTTCCGGAGATTGGAGTAACAATATTTCTATCCTCACCAATAAAAGCATTTACAATAGATGATTTACCAGCATTGGGTCTACCAACAATTGCAAATCTTGGAATATCTAATTCTTCAACGTTTTCAGTACTTGGAAATACTTCAATAAGTCTATCCAGTAATTCACCGGTTCCTGATCCATTAATAGATGAAACTGTAAAAAGTTCTTCAAGACCTAAAGCATAGAAATAACTGGCTTCTGTAATTCTTTCTGCATTATCAACTTTATTGGCAATCATTAAAACTTTTTTGTTGCTTCGTCTTAGTATATCAGCAACCATTTCGTCATAATCAGTAATACCAGTTGTTACGTCAAGCATAAAAAGAATAACATCAGCTTCTTCAATAGCAATTAGTACTTGTTTACGAATTTCTTCTTCAAATATATCATCAGAACCAACAGCATAACCTCCCGTGTCCACAACAGAAAATTCTAATCCGTTCCAAACACATTTACCATAAATTCTATCGCGTGTTACGCCACTTTCCTCATTCACAATGGCAGTACGAGTTTCAGTCAACCTATTGAAAAGTGTTGATTTACCTACATTTGGTCTTCCTACTATGGCTGCTATATTTCCCATTTTATATGTTGGTTTTGTGTATTTATCAAAATTAAAAAGCGTGCAAAGATAATGATTAATTTAGCACAATATAATAATGCAGGATAAATTCACTAAGTTTTTACAAATTAGATAGATAGTTTTAGTTCTTATTGTTTTTCAAAATGCTGTTATTTTTGATCGTAGCCAAAGTTTCTAAGTGTTTTATCTTTATCTCTCCAGTCTTTATTAACTTTTACGTAAAGCTGCAGAAATACCTTCTTTTCCAGAAACTTCTCCATGTCTTTTCTGGCTTCTGTACCAGTTTTTTTCAATGCGCTACCTTTGTGTCCTATGATGATTCCCTTTTGAGATTCTCTGGCTACGTGAATTATGGCTCTGATATTAACCTGATTTTCTGCTTCTTTAAATTCTTCTATTTCTACTTCAACAGAGTAAGGAATTTCTTTTTGATAATATAGCAATATCTTTTCGCGAATAATTTCCGAAATAAAGAATCTAGTTGGTTTATCAGTTAACGCTTCTTTATCAAAATACGGATCTCCCTCAGGTAATAATTCTTTGATTCTTTTTAAAAGGTTTTCGGTATTAAATCCATGTAAGGCCGACATCGGAAAAATTTCTGCCTTAGGCAATTCTTCTTTCCATCTGGTTACTAATTCGTCAAGTTGTTCCGGATTTGATTCATCAATTTTATTAATAACCAAAATAACAGGTGAATCTGTTTTTTTAACACTGCTTAAAAAATCACTGTTTTTGTCAATTTTTTCAACAACGTCAGTCATGTAAATGATAATGTCAGCATCTTGTAAGGCAGTTTTTGAGAATCTAAGCATTGATTCCTGTAACTTGTAGTTGGGCTTCAAAACGCCTGGAGTATCTGAAAATACAATCTGATAATCTTCTTCGTTTACAATTCCAAGAATTCTGTGTCTTGTAGTTTGTGCTTTTGAAGTAATTATAGATAATTTTTCTCCAACTAGTTTATTGGTTAATGTTGACTTTCCAACGTTTGGGTTTCCAACAATATTTACAAATCCTGCTTTGTGCTTCATATAAAATTTAATTAAATATGCTGCGAAGATACGAGATTAAGCTATTTCACACAATATTCAATGATGTGGATGTGTATTTTCTATTACTTTTGGGGGAGAAATAGGTATTGTAAAGCGACTATTCAAATTAAGTATTCATGTTTATCAGGGGATTTGTTGAGTAGTTGAAAATAAAATTAAATAAATGAAAAAGTTTATTCAACCTGTTAATATTAGGTTTTTTGATATTGATATGAATATGCATGTAAATAATTCAGTTTACTTTACATATATGGAAAATGCCCGAACAGAATTGTTATTGGATGACTTTTTGAAGTGTAAAAAGGAGGGAAAAACATTCGTTATTTCAGAAACCTCATGTAAGTATAAAAATCCGATGCGTTTAGATGACCATGTTGTATGCGAAATTGTATTTACTGTAAAAAGATCAGTGCAATTTAATGTGGAGTACACATTTAAAAATAAAGACACTGGCTTAATATATGCTATAGGAGATACGAAAGTGGTTATGATTAATGAAGCGAGGAACAGACCAATTCCTATTCCTCAATATCTGATTGATAATTTTATGAATTAATGTAAGTGAAATTTGCATGCATAGGCTTTTCGATTGTGCTATTATGAATATATTGGTTATTTGTATGGAATTTTAGTTTTTAGGATAACGATAATTTAAGATTAAATTTTTGTTTCCTTTTTTAGATTGTATCTACGTTAAATTAATTATTGAGGGATAAAAATTTTTATAATTTTGCGCCACCAAAAAATCAATAATGAATATTGTATCACTCATACTTATAGGGATAGGCTTGTCAATAGATAGTTTGGCGGCAAGTATTACAACAGGAGCTTGCTGTAAACGAATAAAAACCAAACATATTTTTAAAGTGGCTGTTTTCATGGCTGTTTTTCAGGGAGCGATGCCATATGTTGGCTGGTTAATTGGTAGTAGTTTTAAATCAGCCATTGAAGATTATGACCATTGGATTGCCTTTTTTCTTTTATTCCTCATTGGTTTTAAATTAATTTATGAGGGAATAACAGAATCGGACGAAAACTGCAGTTCGTTTAATCCTTCCAATAATTTGTTGTTAATAGGAATGGCTATTGCAACCAGCATAGATGCTTTAGTTGTAGGAATTAGTTTTGGTTTAATAGAGATAAATATTTATCTAGCAATGGTAATTATTGGAATATTAACCTTTTTATTTTCATCGTCAGGTGTTGTTATCGGGCGAAAAATAGGAAATAAAATTAATGCCGGCATCGATGTGTTCGGAGGTATTGTTTTAATAGGATTAGGGGTTAAAATTCTACTATCTCATATATATAATTTATAAGCTAAACGGCTTCAAGTATTTTTTCGTAAATAACAACATCCAGTATTTTGCCAAATTTTTCACCTACTTGTTTAAAGTGGGCACACTTTTCGTATTTACATTTTTCGAATACACTAACGCTCGCTTCATTTTCAGCTGTAATTACACCCAAAAGAACTTTTATTTCTTTGTTTTTGGCTATTGCTTCAATTAATTCCAAGGCTTCTCTACCATAGCCTTTGCCACCCATTTCAGGTTTTAAATATATGGTTACCTCAGCTGTTCTGTCATAAGCTTGACGTGGTTTATAATAACCAAGGTAAGCATAACCACAGTTTTCACCATTTTCATTCTTTATAATAAAGGTTTCGTATTTATGATGGTTGTATGGAATGATAGTTTTTATCTCTTCAATATCAACATGTTCTGTATGAAAAGTTGCTGTTGAATTTTTTATGTAATAGTTATATACATCGCAAATAAAAGGTAAATCATTTGCTTGTATTGGTTGTAGTGTGATGTTCATGAGTATGTGATAAAATTGAATACAAATCTAAATAATAATATGGTTTCAAAATTAAAATATATAAAATAAAGGAGGTTGCCCCTTAAAAAAGACAACCTCTTAAACTCAAAATGCTAAATGAAAAAAATCTAAAACACTATTCCATATAAAATAGTTCCTCTAGTTCAATTGAAACTGGCGAATTATCAGGGTTTGTTTTCATGATATCAGCCATAAACTTCCACCACTTTTGCACTATTTCAGTCTGTCCTAAGTCTTGAGAACCACCATCTCCACTTACTTTTTGAAAGGCAAAGAGAATGTTGGTTTCCTCATCTAAAAAAATAGAGTACTCGCTAACTCCGGCATCTTTTAATAGCTTTTTTAATTCAGGCCAAATTTCATTATGTCGTTTTTTATATTCTTCTTTCTGATCTTCGTTCAGATACATTTTAAAGGCTAATCTTTTCATAGACTTCGATTTAGATTTATTGATTTTATTTAAGCTGTTGTAGATTTTCAATAATTGTTTTGCTTACAGGAAATGCTGTTCCATGGCGAATTCCTTTAGGAACACTGATCGAATCAGAAATATCCTCCCAGTTTTTACCATCCAATGTTCTGATGGCACCATATTTTTTATCGCGATATTTATCAAAATAGATGTAGATATATTTTCCAACTTTTAATGGAGTAGGACCTTCAGCCCAAGAATCTCCTGAAATACTTTCTGAAACTTTTGTAGGGAATCCCGATTTTAAATCGCTTGTGAAAGTGGTTCTTAGGTTTTTCTGTGCAGGAGCCGACATCTCATTTTTAATAACCATCATATAAGCTGAATCTGTTTTGATGATGGCTCCATCAATTACACTAAATCCGGGTTCAAAAAATAATTCAGTAGGAGAAAATGTCTCAAAATCTTTTGTAGTGGTGTAATATAATCTGTGATTTAGTCCTTTTTCACTTTTTGAAGTTTCTATATCTTCAAATAATTCAGGTACTGTAGAAGCCCAAATAATGTAAAATAAATCATCTTTTTTGTCGTAAAATACTTCAGGAGCCCAGGTGTTTTTAGTGCTTTCTAAATGCTTCATTACCGGAAGAAATTTTTGTTCGCTCCAGTGAATTAAGTCCTTTGATGAAGCATATCCAATACCATGATCCCACCAACTGGTTGTCCATACCATATGAAATGTACCATCTTTACCTTGAGCAACACTTGGGTCGCGCATTAACGAATCTTTACCTACAACAGGTTTTAGTAATGACTGGTCATTATTTAAAGCTTCCCACTTTAATCCATCCATACTATATGCAAGGTGAAGTCCATCCTTACCATTGTTGTTGAAATAACTAAACAAGTATCCTTTACTTGATTTTTCACTAGTTGCTTTTTCTGACTTTTTTGGCCCAATACAAGAAATTGTAGTAAACAATACTATTATTAAGGCAATGAAAACATAATTTTTACGCATAATCTAATTTAATTTACACTGTTACAATTATAGTTGGCAATTGTACATTTTATAATGGATAATCATACATAAACCTGTAAAATTAGTTATTCACGGTATCTCAAGGCCTATTTTTACTATATTTATTGTGCCAAATTATGTACGCACGAAAGAGCTGTATTTGTTCAGGTTCTTAAAACAATTTATGTATTACATGAGCACGATTAACAGAGGAATCAGGAGATTATTTTTTTTATACATATTAGTTTTTCCATTTTTACTACAGGCACAGGAAAATTTATTGTTTCAGCAAATCGGAACACAAGAAGGTTTACCTCAAAATACCGTAAGAACGATTCATATTGATAGGGATGGATTTTTATGGGCAGGAACTCTTGATGGATTAGTACGATATGATGGAAAACGTTTTATAAATTATAAGCCTCGCTTAGGCTCAGAAAATCAAATTTCAGATCCAAGAATAAGACAAATATTTGAGGATAAGGATGGCTTTTTGTGGATTAGAAAATATGATAATAGCTTTAATTGTTATAGCAAGCAACTGGAAGAAATTATCCCCTTTTACTATAATGATGTTAGAGTGCACTTGCCCTATCAAAATTATTTAGAAACTCCATCAGGGAATATTTGGTTATGGAATTATCAATCGGGATGTGTAAAAATATCCAAAGGAGATGATATGTTTCCAAAGATTGATATGTTAGTTTCTAAACAGAGTAATCCATTAACAAGTTATCACGTTAATCTTATATATGAAGATAACGATTCAATCAATTGGATTTTATCCAGTAAAGGATTAAACAGGGTTGATAAGCATGGAGAGATTAATCAGTATTTTAGTGATGAAGAACAGGGGGAGTTCATTAGAGTACTGGAACATGAAGCGAAAATTTATTTTTTAACCAATAAGGGTACCATATATTCATACGATAAAAGTAAATCTTCCTTTTTACCTAAAAGTGTTTACAAGGGTGATGATATTATTATAAATATGATTCAATACGATGATGATCATCTGTTGATTTCTTCCAAAACAAATGGTTTAATAAAATATAACACCAAGAAAAGAATATTTAGTAATGATATCGAGTTTTTTAAGAATAAATACATTTCAACTCCACATTTAATTAAAGATGCAAAAAATGCAATTTGGGTTTATGACCAGTCGGGGTATGTAGAATATTTGAGCCCAGACCATACAACCTATCATAATTTTGAATTAATAGAACCTAAGATTGCCAATGTAATTGATGATTGCAGATATAATATTTTTGAAGATTCGGAAGGGATTTATTGGATTACGACCTATGGAAATGGGTTGTACCGGTTTGATGCAGACAATGAGATGCTAACAAATTACAAATATGAAAAAGGAGTAAATAGTCTGGCTAGTGATTATCTGTTGTCTATAGCAGAAGATCAGGTAGGAAATATTTGGATAGGCTGTGAATATACCGGAATTGTAAAGGTGTCGACCGATAAACTGAATTATAAAAAAATAAAACCTGAAGATACAGAATCGCCCGGTACAACTAATTATGTTAAGGTAATTCATAAAGATTATAATAATAATATTTGGGTTGGTACAAAAAATGGAGGATTGTATGTTTATGATAAAAACCTTAAAAATAAGGTATGTGTTCATCCAAGTATGAATCCTTATACTATTTTGGAGGACTCCAAAGGACGTATCTGGGTAGGAACAAAAGGAGGTGGAATTTACGTTTTAGACAGGCATAGTTATAAGCAGATTTATCATTTTGTCCATCATGATAATAAATCGGAAAGTTTAAATAATAATTCCATCTTCGATATTCTTGAAGATAATAAACATCGTATTTGGATTGCATCTTTTTCTGGAGGTTTGGATTTAGTACGGGAAAGTAAAACAGGTGTTGAGTTTAAGCATTACTTAACCGATAAGGGGAATTTAAGTTACCTAAGATGTTTATTACAGGATGATGAAGGTATGATGTGGGTTGGTAGTTATATTGGATTAATTAGTTTTAATCCCGATGACTTTATTCAAAATCCTAATTTATATACCATTTATACTTATAATCCTGGCCATTCTGACGGATTGAATAGTAATGATATCAAATCGTTATATCAGGATAGTAAAGGTCAGTTATGGATTGGAACTGCAGGCGGAGGCTTGAATATGTTTGTTAAGGATAGTCCCGATAAGCAAGGTGAATTTAAAAAATATACCAAAGAACAAGGTTTGCCATCAAATATTGTAACCTCTATTTTAGAGAGTAAAGATAGTGTGATATGGGTGAGTACAGAAAATGGACTGGCTCATATTGATGAAGATGAAAATACCTTTTCAACTTATCGTTTTACAGATAAAACTTATCCAAATTACTATAGTGAAAACGCAAGCTTGTTATGCGAAGATGGTTCTATGCTTTGGGGTACATTGGATGGTTTGATAGCATTTGATCCAAGCGAAATTAAGTTGAATGAGGATGTTCCTCCTGTGGTATTAACTGATTTCTTTATTTTAGACCAGCGTATTGAAACCTATCAGGAAAACAGTCCATTAAAGCAATCAATTAGTAAAGCAAAAGAAGTTACGCTTGAATATGAACAACGAACATTTACTATAAATTTTGCATGTTTAGATTTAACAGATGCAGATCAGAACAAGTATTCCTACAAAATGGATAACTATGATCAGTATTGGAGTCAGCCGGGTAAAAATAATTGGGCTACCTATAAAAATATGCCTCCCGGAGAGTACGAGTTTATGGTTAAAGGCGCTAATGCGGATGGTCAATGGAGCGATGAGGTAACCACCTGTAAGTTTATTGTTAAACCTCCTTTGTGGAAAACAGTTTATGCTATCATATTATACTTTATCATATTTATAGTTTTAACGATTGTTGTTATACAATTTACAGTGAAGATACATCGATTGAATTCAGCTGTTAAAATGGAAAAACAATTAACCGATTATAAACTACGATTTTTCACCAATATCTCGCATGAGTTCCGTACACCATTAACATTGATACGTGGTGCAATTGAGCGATTAAATAGCTTTAAACAGTTGCCTTCAGAGGTTGAGCATAATGTGACCTTGTTAAACAGGAATACGCAGCAGATGTCGAGATTGATTGATCAGTTGTTGGAGTTTAGAAAGTTGCAAAATAATGTAATGACACTGAATCTTGAGAAAACGGATATAAGGTCTTTTGCATTAGATGCTTACTATACATTTAAAGAAGCAGCTTTTCAGAAGAAAATCACCTATGATTTTGAAGGAATAAAAGACACATGGGAGTTTTATATTGACAGAAATAAGGTGGAGAAAATTTTGTTTAATCTACTTTCAAATGCATTTAAATATACGCCTGCAAATGGAGCAATTGTTTTTACAGTAGACAAGGATGATGTGAGTGGAAATTGTATTATTGAGGTTAAGGATACAGGTATTGGAATTCCAAAGGATAAACAAGAGTTACTATTTAGTCGATTTATGCAAATTAATTTTTCATCAGAAGGAACGGGAGTAGGGTTGGAATTAGTAAAAGAGTTTGCTGAAGCGCACAAAGGTAAGGTTAACTACAGGGCAAATGAAGGCGGAGGTTCTATTTTTAGCGTTGAGCTTCCTACTAACGACGAAATTTATAATGATGCACGTTATGTGGACTCAGAAAAAGTAACCTTAGTATCAAAAGATGATGGTGGTGTAAATGCAGAAGAGGATGTTAAACGACCAAATGTACCGCATAACTGGAAGGTTTTAATTGTTGATGATAACTATGAAATAAGAGAGTACCTTAGTGACGAACTAAAACATCATTTTAATATAGAAGTGGCCGAGGATGGTAAGCAAGGTTTAGAAAAAGCGATAGAATTAAATCCTTCCTTGATTATTTGTGATGTAAAAATGCCGGAAATGGATGGTTTAGAGGTTACTCGCAGATTAAAGGATAATTTTGAAACAAGCCATATTCCTATTGTGTTGCTGACAGCTATGTCGTCAGAGACTATTAAACTTCAGGGGATTGAAGTTGGGGCAGATGCTTATATCATGAAACCTTTTAGTATGAAGTTTTTACTTTCGAGGGTATATTCATTGATTGAACAACGCGAAAAACTGAAGAAACGATTCTCTGTGGATATTGAGGTAAAGAAAGGTGCGTTAAGTGAAGAAAAGAAAGATCAGCAGTTCTATGAGTTAATTAACAACATTGTAGATGAAAACCTCAGTAATCCGGAATTTTCGGTTGCAGATTTTACCGAGAAAGCCAATTTATCAAGAACCATATTCTATAAAAAAGTAAAAGGATTGACCGGCTATTCTCCTAATGAATTGATAAAGGTAAAGAGGATGAAGAAGGCTGCAGAATATCTGTTAGAAGGGAAATATAACGTGTCTGAAGTATCCTGGAAAGTGGGTATTGAAGATCCGTTCTATTTTAGTAAATGTTTTAAAGCTCAGTTTGGCTGTGCACCTTCAAAATACGGACAGAAGGTTCCGGGGTAGAAGTGTCTAATTGAAGGTACCAAGTTGAAAGTTTAAAATACTACAAATTGGTGCCTTGTTGATCCTGGTTGTATTTTTTTAGAAACTAAAAGTGCAGTAAATAACTCTCCTTCTAATTTAGGAGGATTACCCGAAGTATGAGGGGTAGGTGGTTTTATAAGTGCTATTTCTATGATTTTAAAATATTAAGAGGACAATGAGATTTATTAGATCTACGAAGTCAAAAGTTTCACACAATAAAGATTGATTAATAATGGTGAGTTTTATGTGGCAGTACAATCAAATTTAAACATTTGAATAAAGGTAATTATAAAACCACTCCAGCGGAGTCGAATTTTAATTAATATCTTTTGTTAGTGTGACTCCGCTGGAGTCAATTTATCTATCATTTAAGAAATCTATAAATATGTGATGCCTTATGCATCATCTGTAACCCTATAATTATATGTATTTGTACAGAAATACATGAACTCATAATGCACACATACTATCTTTGCCTAAAATGGAAAAGTGAATTTTATGAGGCATTTATTTTTATGGGCTTTGGCCTTATTGGTAATATTTCAATCGTGTACGCAAAAAGAGTCAGAGGAATTTGTGGTATCAAAATCTTCACAGTCCACAATGATTATAATAAGTAATCAATGCGATTCTCTTATACGATGGGCTATAAAAGATGTGGCTGCATCTGTGAAAGCAATTACCGGAAGCGATATTACTCTTGTTGAAACCAATACACTTGCAAGTATAGATGCTGATATTCCATGTTTAGTTATAGGCCAGTTTAATGATTCTTTAATTGAGAATTCAGGCCACTTCAAGACAGAGGAATTCAGTAATCAGTGGGAGCAATTTCAAATCAAAAACATAGATAACAAACTTTTTATTGTAGGTAGTGATGTAAGGGGAACGGTATATGGTATTTTTGATATGGCCGAAAGAATGGGTATTTCGCCCTGGAACTGGTGGGCAGATGTTCAACCAACACCTCAAAAACAACTAATCCTTCAATTACCTGTAGAAGGCCTCACTCAATCTCCCTCAGTACAATATAGAGGTATCTTTTTAAATGACGAGGACTGGGGATTACACCCCTGGGCTGCTAAAACATTTGAAACGGAAACCAATGATATTGGACCTAAAACCTATGAAAAGATATTTCAGTTGTTGTTAAAACTTAAAGCCAATACCATTTGGCCGGCTATGCATCCATGCACTAAAGCATTTTACACTATAAAAGGGAATAAAGAAATGGCCCGAAAGTATCATATTATGGTAAGTACATCGCATGCTGAACCTATGATGCGTAATAATGTGGATGAATGGAAGCACGATGAAAGAGGTGATTTTAATTATTTTACCAATAGCAAAAATGTAAAACAATACTGGCAGGAGCGAATTGGTGAGCTCATTCCACATAAAGATCATTTTATTGCAACTATTGGAATGCGTGGTGTTCATGATGGTAAAATGGAAGGGAATGCCACCACAGAACAGAAGATAGAAATGCTGGGTGAAATTGTGGATACACAGCGTAAAATGATGGCGAATACCTTTAATAGTGCAGAAGATAGTGTTCCTCAGTTGTTTATTCCTTACAAAGAAGTGTTGGATTTGTATAACAAAGGATTCCGAGTCCCTGATGATGTAACCTTAATGTGGACCGATGACAATTATGGCTATATCCGCAGGTTTAGTAATGATGAAGAACAAAAAAGAAGTGGTGGAAGTGGTGTTTATTATCATCTGAGTTATTGGGGTCGACCGCACGATTACCTGTGGTTAAGTACAACATCGCCGGCTTTAATATGGTATGAAATGAACAGAGCATATCAAAATGGAGCCCATAAAATATGGATAGCAAATGTGGGAGACATCAAGCCTACAGAGTATAATATGGAGCTGTTTTTAGATATGGCCTGGGATATACATTCAATAAAGGAAAATACCATATCAAACCATATGTATCACTGGGCAGAACGTGAGTTTGGAACAGAAAATGCTGCCAAAATTAGTGCTGTGATGGATGGGTATTACCATTGGGCATTTTTGCGCAGACCTGAGTTTATGGGATGGAGTAGAACTGAACCTACAACACAAACCAATCTGTCACAATTTAATTCATTGGCAAATGGAAATGAATTACAAAAAAGATTAGATCAATATAATAGTTTGGTTGTTGAGGTGGAAGAAATAAAACAAAACCTTCCTTCTTTTAAACAAGATGCTTTTTTTGAATTGGTTGAATATCCTGTGAAAGCTGCATCGTTGATGAACCAAAAGTTTCTGTTTTATCAATTGTCGGTTGAGGCAGATACAAAGGCAAATCAAGAACTGTATTATCAAAAAGCTACCGATGCTTATAATGAGATTAAGATTATTACCGACTATTATAATCAGAAATTGGCTAATGGTAAGTGGATGAACATGATGGATATCCAACCAAGAAATTTACCTGTCTTTAAAATGCCAGTAAAGCCTGAATCATTACCTAAAGATGTTGTTTCTACTAAACAAACCATAAGGCCTCAGTTTATCCAGTCGGCAACATATACCAAAGCCGTAGCTCCAACACCATATCATTGGATTTCGGTTGAAGGACTGGGGTATAGTAAGCAAGCCATTACAGTTTATCCATTCAACAACCATACATTTAATGATTCAGCGGCTTATGCAAGCTATGATATAGAAATACCCGAGTCCGGTAACTACGATATTGAAATCAGATGTTTGCCAACGCATTCTAATGAGTTCAATCATCAATTATCTGTTCAGGTAGGTGCTTTTGAAAAGCAGAACTTCTTATTAAATACTAAGGGGAGAAGCAATGCCTGGAAAGATAATGTATTGAGAAATTACACTGCAGTGCATTACAAATTAACAAATATACAAGCTGGAAAATATACATTAAAGCTTACTGTAAATCAAACCGGTATTGTAATTGATCAAATTGCTGTAAATCCAGAGCATATGATTCCATATTATGAAATCCCAGTTGAGTAATAATTTATTATTCAGGAACACTTAAAACCAAAAAAAGAGAACATATTCATATATAATAAGCAATAGGAGTAGAGGATATAATGCTCCTATTTTTGTATGGTAGCATATAAACATCTTTTAATTAGTACCTTATTTAAAGACTATAGTTTACTTACATTTTCATTAGTTAAATTCGGATATATAATAACTGTATTTAAAATATTAATTATTTTAGCTATCCGTTAACTTACATGCAAAGGCGAAATAAGTCGCAGTTTATGGCGGTTACTGAAAACTTACCGAAAATGGAAAAAATATGAGAAAACAATTTATTATAATTTCATTACTAATAGTAAGCTTAAGTACGACATTAGTAGGACAAAAAAACAACGTAATTATTGAGGGAAAAATTATAGGATATGATGGAAAAAAGGATGTTAAATATTCAATAGGAAGTGTGTCAAATGGAATGGATATAAAATCTGTTAAACCAGATAGTTTAGGTCGTTTTGTAATTACTAAATATATTGATGAACCACAGTTCTTTAACTTTTATGGTACATTTAATGGTAAATATCATATTTGTAAAATGGTATTAAGACCTAACAATCATTATTCCTTTATCAGTGAAGGTCAGGTTGATGCAGACTGGAAAATTCCATATAGTCCGGATATTTATTATTTGGAACAAAACAGTGATGATGGCAGAAAAATATACAAATATGATCAGGGACAAGTTGCTTATAATAAAATACAAAATCAATTACATGGACCGATACTTAATGGAGATTGGGATTTGAATAAACCAGATAGCTTAATTTATGCCTTAAAATCTAAAATTAATAAGCATTTAGTTGTTTTCAATCAACTGCTTAAGGATGAGGAGATTGATACAGCATTTTATGACATTGCTAAAATGAATGTTGAATACATGTATGCTGAAAGACTAGCTACTGCAATAAGATCAACATATCAAATGCCACAATATATGCAGAGTGATTCTCTAATAAGAAAAAAACTCTATGAAGTAATGCCTAAAGTTTTTGAAATGTATCCCGTAAAAGGAGCTAAAATGGAATGGCTTTTTAATTTTAATGAATATACTGATTTATACCTGACCTTTATGGAAGATTATAAAGATGGAGTTTTCAGACCTATAAAAAGAAAAGGCGATACCATGTTTGCTCCTATTTATAAAAAATCCAATGAAGTATTGTCTTATGAGGTTAATAAATATTATCAATTAACAAAAACAATTTGTAATACGGCCGCACTTGTTCCAAACTCACTAAAGCTTTCAGAAGAGTATTTAAAAGAAAATCCAGAATTGAGAGAAAGTTGGGGAGGAAAACTACTTGAAGATGTACTAATTCCAAATGCAAAGGATTATGAAAAACTAAAGGAGGAACCAATGCCAATAGATGTTTGTATCCTAGATGGCAAAAATATTAATTCATTGCCAGAACTTTCTGATATACTAAAGAATCAGGCTATGTTAATTGATTGTTGGGGAACCTGGTGTGCAGGATGTCGTCAGCAGTTTTACCATATGGACAGTATAAAATCCCTTCTAATAGAAAAAAAGATGCATATGGTTTATATTGCATTTGAATATACTGAAGACAAGCAGAAATGGGAAAGTATTATGAAAGCATATGACCTGAAAGGTTATCATATTATAGCGAACAAAAATCTTGAAACCGATATAAAAAGCAAAATTGGAGATGCAATGTATTTTCCAAACTTTATGATTGTAGATAAAAACGGTAAAATTCTGGAAAAACATGCTGCGTATGCAAGTGAGGGGAAGAAACTCTACAAACAGATTGAAGAGCAAATTAAATAACTACTTCCGCTAACAGCAAATGATAATTAAGGGCTGGTCTGAAGTGATTGGAGTTTTTTGTAAGCCTCACAAACTTTTGTATAGTTAGAAAGGGTTGTAGTCCGCGTTCTAGCCCCGTAATTATGTTTGTAACGTTGTTGTGCATTAGCCCCGCAAGCATAATATGAATTCAGAAAGATGAATGAGAAAAAACTTTTTAAACAACTTAAAAATGGTAAGAAGGTAACGACTTATTATAAATTATCTGATCAGATAACTTATACCATTCATTTAAGTTATGATAGTTCTGTTTTTATAGTTCATTCATATAATTTTGACGGTGATGATGTAATGGTTGAAGAGTATTATAAGGACGAAAAAATAACCGAGTTTTTAGATTTTGGAGCGATGATAAATCATTTAGAATCAAAGTTTCCTAATGTCAGAATTGATTGAAATTCAAATTGTAAAAAAATGGAATGGGACAATATGCTGATATATATGTAGCAATTAAAACAAGATCAAAGAAACAAGCGATTGATTTTTTGAATCATTTTTTACCAAATAGAGAAGAGAGTGCTGATGAGTACGAGTTTCCACAATATTCTAGTAATACTGATAGGGAATTTGAGACAGTTGATGAATTGATGACTTATATGGAAAAAGAACGAAATGCTGAATATAATTTATACTGGCGTGGAACTCAAGATTCAAATCCAAATAAACATGGAATGCTGTTTTATACCCGCGATGGTGCATTGATATTTGGAATTTCTAGGGATGCAGACATTGGAGGGCATTTGAATACAGAAAACGAAGATAATTGCTTGAAATTAATGAAAGAATATTTTCAAACCGAAATAGGTTACATCACATATGAAGATACACCTGTTGAGACTTTCAGGGAATTTGTAATTAAAGTAAATGAACTAAATGATAATAAATAACGATACCACAACAAAAGCTATAGGGCATTAAAAGCCCCATAGCCAAACCGTTGTCAAGATCCCTTAAAATGAAAAAGAATCTATTTTTAATAATTACAATGTTAATTGTGATTTCATGTAATCATAAAGAGAATAAGAAACTAAAGGAAGTAGAGGTATCTAAGGAGAATAAAACAGAGCAAATTAAAACAGTATCAGAAAGTACAGAGATCATTTCTGATCTGAAATCAGAGAAATTTATGGAATTCTTTGAAAAATTTATGTGGGATACACTATTTCAACAAGAAAGGATTAAATATCCACTTACCATTAATAATATTACAATAGGAAATATCAACTTTTGGAAACATATTCCTTTTTATATTGGTAAAAGCTACATGCCAATATTAAATAATGATACTATTACAATATGGGATAAAGATAATCTACATCAACAAGCTGTAATAAGTATTCTCAAATTTGAAGATAATACCACAACGAATTATAATTTTGAGCAACTTTATAATGGTTGGCATTTAACAAGTATTAAAAAAGATTCGGCCGCAACTATTGCTGATTTTCAATTTTTAAAATTCATTAAAGACTTTTCAAAGGACTCTCTTTTTCAAATAAGTCATGTAAAATTTCCATTTCCTAATATTTATATTGATTGGGAGTTAGATGATCCAAGTGAGGTTTGCGATTCAATACAATATAAGGATTGGAGGCATATGAATTTGATCAAAGATTTAGATGACTTATTCATTATTCAAACAGATACAAATACATTGTATAGAAGTATTTATTTACGAGGGATTGATAATGGAATTAGTATAGAGTATCATTTTGAACGAATTAATGGTAATTGGAATTTTGTAAAGGTAGAGGACTATTCCTCCTAAAAATACATTACAGATAAACTCATGCAATAGTTTGATGATGCTGGTTATCTGCTGTTGGCAGTTTTTCATATTGTACTATAAGCTAGCAGATGTAAAAAAAAACAAGAGCTATAATTTAAATATTTGCAGTTCTCTTTGTATTAATTCGATAAGTAAATGCTATCTACTTTTATTACTTTAAAAGTATACAAACCTCTATGTGCTACTATTTGATAATGAAACGATGTTGGCTTTATATGTCCATCATGATTCTCTTCTTTTTTCGCTCAAGTCTCGTTGATCAGTAACTCCTTTATCATATTGCCGTGATACTCTCCGTTTTTTAATTGTTGGTATTAATGTAGTATGAAACTACAAAGTAAAAAATAACGGTAATTTTACCGTTACTTTAATGAATGTGTTATGCATTGATTAATTGAGTGTTATGGTTTTTGAGTGAATAGCCTGTTTTTACTTTTTATCTCCAAATCACCTTTTTAAAGGCTAATTGTGCATGATTTGGCCAAAACGGCAGAAAATTGTGCACAAAAGTGTTAAAAATGGCTTTTTACTGTGCATGAACGGACTGTAAACGGACTTGCAATATACCTGCTGCGGACAGGCTGCGGATAAGGTACGGGTTTTTGCGGGTGGTCTGCGGATAGGCTGCGGGTGAGCATCGGTCTATAGCACCCGCAGAAATACCGTAAAACATCCGATTGCAATCCGTCTCAGTCTGCTCTTTGGTAGCCTCGTAGTCTGTTTATGGTATATTGATGAGTATGTTCTTTAGGGTTCTAAAATGCTTTTGTAATTTTTATACATTGTATTGCATCTAAGTTAAAAACGGGGAGAAAAATAGAAATAAATGGTTTCCATAATAAACCGATAGCTCACGCAGAATAGTCATCCAGCAAAACATACATTCCATTCCTAAGAAATTATATATCTTTTTCATTTATAACGGTGTAATTATTTATTAGGAACCATTATAATAGTTGGAATTTCCCAATCAGGTTCTTTTATTTCCTGATTGTCGTAAGCTAAAATACCGTTAAACCAAGCCTTTTGTAGTCTAATGCAGTATCCACTGCCTGTTCCAAGTCCGGTATTATTACCTTCGCTGTATTTTACTTCAAATACTGCTTTTATTTGATCTGTATTGTTGTTACCGAATGTAACCTGGGTTGTAACCTCATCTTGATATTCTTTTCCTTTATCAATGTTTATTTTGTTGTAATTCAGGTTTAATCGAACATAATAGAAATCATCATTAGGATACTTATTTATAGTTACCGCATTTTGTTCGTCGATAGCGTTAGTAATTTTTATGTCAGAAGATTCATAGTGTCCCTGATTGTTGCTATTTAATAAATCTGTTCCATCTGTATCTTGTATTCTCAGCTCTATACTATTCTCCCAGTAATTAGCAGGAATATTTGTGGGTGTATCTTTTGATTTGTTATTATTGCATGCAATAATTAGTAATAGAATTAAGGCTGTTAAAGTGTTTTTCATAGTTGTAACTTTTATGTATAGTGAATTAAATAGTTATTTAGATCAGAGTTGTTTGGAAGTGATAAGAATTGGAAGTTTCATTTTGGGTAGATTTTTATTATAAATGAAATTGTTGTTGTTCCAGACTTGTTGTAAGGTAATGAGTATCCGTTACCGTTTCCAAGATTATAGTTGTTAACTTCTGTATGTTTATCATTACATTTTCAGTATTGAATGCATATAAAATATAGATAAATAAACAGAGAAGTATTGTTATAACCATTTTAGGTTGATGTAAGAATACATCGTACCCAAAATGGTTTTTAATCATAGTTATCTTAGTGGTTTTCGGTTTATATACATTTATTTATAAAATTGAAACGTTAAATTAATAAGTCCGACCATCAAAGAAATTGATTACAAGTCTTTTTGCTGTTGATGGTCGGATTTTTACTTCTTACTCATTCGTTAAGGAAAACAGATCTAAAGCTTTATTTAAGAAGATGTTTTGTTAGAGATATGATAAAGCTCCATTATACTGATTCTGTTTCTTTTGTTAGTTTTTCTCATTTGGTTAAATCGTGTTTGGGATTGAATTTGATATACAAATAAAGTAAAAAATATCCATAAAAAAACTCCAAAAACAAAATAAGTGTTTTGAAATTGGAGTTTTGTATTTGTGAATGTATGAGTAATATATATCTATAATATTTGTATATAGGTTGTTAAGGGGTGTTTTGAGTGTCTGTTTTTGTTTTGTGATAAATATTTAAAAACAGAAATAGTTATTTTGTTTATGTTTAGATCAAGTAAGAATTTCTTTTAATCTATCTATTTCTATTTCTGTTATCTTACTTATGGTATTAATGTCAATTCCTTCTGCATGAGCTTTAATGGCAACAGATTCCATGGCATTATTTGTTTTCTCTATTTCAAATAATGAATCTATTAACCAATTGATGGTATTTATTAATTCCGTTTTGTGAGTTTTCTGATTAAGGTCAACTTCACAAAAAGGAAATTTATCTTTGTGTATGGTTAAATAATATAAGCCACCAAGTATCAGTGCTAAGATGTAATTGAAATTAATCCCTGATTTTTCAAGTATGGTTCTACTTTGTTTTAAAATATCACTTGAATACAATTCTCTTTTAACCGTTATTGGTGAAGCAATGCCATCCCTGTCCGCTAATTCCCATAAAATTAATTGTCGAAATTCTTCACTGGACATTAACGCATCAAGCTGCTCATTTAAAAAAGATTTTGCCAGATCTTTCATGTCAGGAAATTGCTTAGTATCAATTTCCTTAATAGATTTTAGCCAGTACTCTTGTTGTTCAATGTAGGCCTTAAGAAGATCATCAAAATCTTTGAAATATCTATAAATTCCTGTTTTATCTAATTTTGATTCAGTTGCTACTGTATATACGCCTAGTTTAGCAAATCCATGTTTTTTAAGTGCAGTACCAACTGCATTAATTAAATTTGCTTTAGTTTCTATGGCTTTTTTCTCTCTTTTACTAATCATTTAAATAGAAAATTATTTTTTAATTTAAATCTATTTTAATTTTTTGATTTACTTCAATTAATTTATCAACAAAATAGTCTAAATCTTCTTTTGTATGTGTTGCGGATACATTAAGTCTTAAACGAGCATCTTTGAGTTTTACAGCCGGGTATGTTGCAGGTATTATATACACTCCCTTTTCAAATAACATACGAGCTACTTTTTTAGCTTTCATATCATCACGAATCATGATTGGAATTATTGGGGATTCTGAGCGACCTATGTCAAAGCCATTTTGAGTAAGAGATTTTTGTATATAATGGGTGTTATCCCAAAGTTGTTTAATAATTTGTGGTTCATCTGAAAACAGATTAATCGCCTTAGTAGCTGCAGCGGTAACAGCAGGGGGTAAAGAGGCTGAAAAGATCGTAGGTCTGCAAAGATGTCGTAAATATTTAATAAGTTGTTTAGAGCCTGTAACGTACCCCCCTATTGTACCTATGGCTTTACTTAACGTTCCGGTTATAATGTCAACCTGATCGCTTACGTTAAAATGGTTACATGTACCATATCCATTTTCGCCTAGTACACCAACACCGTGCGCATCGTCTAAAAATATATATGCCTCATATTTTTTTGCTAGTTGACATATTTCAGGAAGTTTGGAAATGTCTCCATCTTGCGAATAAACTCCATCAACTATAATTGCTATGTTACGATATTTGCCTATTGAATTTTTTAATACCATTTCAAGGTATTCCAAGTCGTTATGGCCAAATATTTTAACATTAGTATTTGACAGTCCATCGTACATACTGGCATGTATATAAGTATCCACAATAGCTATATCTGCTTTATTCAGTAGGAATTGAGCAACTCCTACATTGGCTGCAAACCCTGATGAAAAGACTAAAGCAGCTTCTTTATTGTGCATCCTGGCGATGTTCTTTTCTAAGTCAGCATGAATATCAAGGTAACCACCTATTAATGGTGTAGTACTCGTTCCTGCACCATATTTGTCAATGGCATTTTTTGCAGCTTCTCTTACTTTGGGATGCGAATTCATTCCTAAATAATTAGAAGACACAAAGCTTTTGGCCGAAATTTCTTCGTTGGTGTACCTATCTATTAATTTTATATTACTACCTGTAGCTGTTGTAGTTGTTATATCAAATGCATTTGCTTTTTCATGATCCATTTGATCAATAAATAGCTGAAAGTGATCAGCGCTTTCGTAGATGTTTTTGTCTTCAATATTAATGAAGTCGCGTGGAGTAAGTAATTTTTTCATAGTTAATTGATTAAAAAGTTTTAATGCACTATAATTATAGTGCGACTTATGCTATCTGTGAAATGACTTTGCGCAAAGCAAATAGGTTTACAAGTAGTTAGGATAACTGGTTAATATGTTTATCCTAAAAAGCAATATTCGAATAATATACAAAAAACGTAAAAAATTTAATTATAGTATTATATAGTGATGGATATTTGTAGTTTTTTGATGAGATAAATTATTTTACATCTAGTAAATTGCCTTATCTATTATTCGTTTCGATCGTGTTAATGTGTTAGAAATGAGGTGTAGTGAGGTGAGGAAATAAAACATTTTTAAAAATATGAAAGCTTATGTTGTCTTCATTAGCGAGGTATTTGATTTTATCAGGTAACATGACCATTAAAATCAGCAATAAGATTGTATTTGATGTTAAAACTAGGCCAGAGGACTATTGTTAGCAGTGAAGCGAGACGCATCACTATATATCTTCCATTCCTTACATATGTGTATTATCAGGTGCTAAAGAAACAGAAAAAGTAGATCTATACTCCATAAATTATTTATCTTAGTTTCTGGTATCAATTATATACTACTAATAACCTACCATATGCTTAAAATAATAATGTTTATTCTGAACGGAATTCTCTTTTCTGCATGTATATTCGGACAACAATTAGAGACCACAATCCATATTGATACTATTGCTGTTATAAAGGCAGAAAATATTCCAACAAAAGAAATAAGTTTTGGAATACCTTATGGAAATATTTATATCACTAAAGCGCTGTTAATTGAAACATGGGATAATGAATTGGCTTTAATTGAAGAAGAACTTGAAGAGAATACAAATCCGGAAGAATGCCTTATTGAAGAACATAAACGATCAGAAGAATATCTTGAGTTTGTGAAAAAGCACAAGCAGTTAGCTTTTCCGTATTTTAGTATTGACTATGATATAGATATACAAGAAGAAAATACGCCAAAGGACACATTATATGATGTTGGATTTTATATACAGGAAATGGTATGTAAGATTATTGATCTTGGAGAGTTTCAAATTATAGTAAACAATAAAAAGGTTAATAAAGTAGTTAAAGCAGATGTTAGGCGTACAACTAAATATTATGAAACCTATACTACCGAATACATTGTAAACGACTCCATACATTTTTGTAAAAGCATACCCAGAATCAGAACTGATTTTGTAGTTGATCGGGATAGTAGGTATGTACCTCTGCCTCCCCTGGAATAGTTTTCCTTTATTGGTTGACAAAAAATCACAATTATCGTAACTTAAACAATTGCGAAGTAGCAATATTTATATTATGCTGACCTGAGTTAAGGTATCAAATTGCAAAGATTTTACTTTTTAGAATCCGATCAGGATTTTTGCCTCTTTTAAGTAGATCAGCCTAATCAAAAACTATTTATTATGATTTGATCATTCTTAGTATCATGGATACATAAAGATTTTCTTATTTATAGCGCTGCGTGTGAACTGTTATAATAAACCATCATGATAATATATGAAAAGATCTTTATTTGTCCTTTTAATGGTATTTACCGTAGCATTTTGTTTTTCCCAAACAGAATCAGATATTTTGAAGCGATTATTTGTTGGTCCTGAAGAATTAGTAAAACAATCCGAAGAACTGATTTCTTTATCAGTTGATGCTGTATGGTATGCCAGTGGTGTTACTGGTTTTACAACTACCACAGGAACGCTAACCCAAAATACTTCAAATTATGATTTATGGACTTATTCGACAAGTCCCAATGATAAAATGGTGTTAAACTATGCCAATGGAGATGTTATTGAATTTGTTTTTAATGAAATAGACGGATTTGTTGATGGAGATGAGGAAGATTTTAAACTCTCACACGCCATGGATTTCACGTCTTACATTTCCGGACAAATGGATCTGCGTATTCAAAGTCAGACAGGACCTCAAAATGATAGAATAGAATGGAGCAGAATAATAACCGGAACCACAACGATTGATAACACATCCCTTACAGTGGATATTGCAAATGATGGATATAAAAATGTGGTCAATGAACATGGCATTGCACTTGGTGATTTTTATAACGAAACATCTGGAACTGTTATGGAATCAACTACTACTTATAATATTAATGAAAGTTACTTTACCCAGATAGGGCATAACAGTAACCAGGGAATTTATGTTCAATCAAGGCAGATTAAAAATAGTAATTCTGCTTCGGGAACATTCGGTAGTTATCAATATAGCAATGTTGATTGCTTTTGGGTAGGAGGAACCTCTCTGTATGAAGATGCTTATGAAGGCGTTTATAATGAAGTTATTGAGTATTATAACTGGATGGCTCAGGGAAGTATATTCAAAAACGATGAATACTATGGAAGTGTAATATACGACAGGCCTATTGTTAATTATTCCAGTGGGGCTTATATTATAGCTGATTGTAATGGTGGTATCAAATATAATTTATATCGGGCACTTAATCCAACCGCTCTTTCAGTTTATTCAAATGAGTATGCTTCAAATACAAAGCTTAGCTATTATCCAAATCCTGCAACTTCAACGGTAAATATTTTATTTGATATACCCGTAGCCTCAAAAGTAGAATTAGTATTGTTAAATCAAAATGGTATAAGATTAAAAACCATAGTTTCCGAGTATAAAACTGTAGGTGAGTACAGTATTAATTGGCCAATAAATGATTTGCCGAGTGGAGTGTACTTATTGCAAATCTCAACAGCTCAAACTAAGATTACGCAAAAGCTGGTAAAATTGTAAGTGGTTATCGCAAAAGGAATAACATCTGTACAAACAGAGCTTGTCTACATAATTTTGTTGATACAAGCATAAATGTTTAATCCCCTTTGAATCATATCAAAGGGGATTAAACATATCCAAATTTGTAGGATAAGGATCATTTAGCAATTAAGAAGCTTACTTAAGTCTTTTACAGTTTTCAAACTTGCTCCTGATTATATTATTTATATCATTTGTAGTCTCAAAATCATCTCTTTTTCCACAATGATACATTTCTATGAATGGATTATAATCAATAACACTTTCCATGAGTTCCTGAAGCGATGGAACTTTTTCAATTTTAGCATATTCTTCAAAGGTAAATGATGTATATACACTATTGGCCGACACACCAAAATTATCCAATAAAAAGCCACTGGCTAAACGGGTTGGTTTTGCAAAGGCTCCATTGAAATATATATCTGTCATAGCAGGATATGAAACAATTCTATCTCTGGATTCATTTAAAACAATAGGAATATGATTAGAATAATCTTTTGTTGTTTTATAAATGATCAATGGAGCTTGCATATTACTACTTTGCATAATCTGTTTATTTGAACTACACATAGAAAACAATAATGCCATTACTATTGTGATTATATATTTCATTGCTAACTGTATAATTAAAAGATTACAATGTACTTGTTAAATTACTCTTTTATGAATTTTCGAATATAGTTTTTGTTACTTGTTTTAATATTAATAAAATATATTCCTTTTGATAAAGAAGAAACATCAATATAATTATTAACCACATTGCTTTCTAATTGAAGTTTACCTGTTATGTCATAAATGGAATACATATCAATGTTAACCGTACCTAGTACTTCAATATAATTAGAACATGGATTTGGAGATATAGATATTTCATTACCCACTTCAGATGTTTCAATAGCAGTAGTGCTTGATCTGTCAATATTAATATCAAGAAGATATGTTCCTGTTTCGCCAAGGAAATAAGGAGATGTAACGCAGTAAAGAGTTGTGTTTCCTGCTGTTGAAATAGGTGAAGGCATAATGTCATCGTATGTACCTGTCCAGTTTTCTCCATCCAGAGAATATAAGAATAAAGCATCAACAGTATAAGTATTACCATCACCACTGTTGTATGCATCATGCAGTCTTATATCTATATCATAATTGTATCCATCTTCAAGATTTATAGAGAAGAAATCCCAATCGCTTCCAACATGGAAATTAGTATTTGTTGTTGTAATGTTACTTGTGTTATCAGTAAACGTTGGGATTAATGCGTATGAATGATCTACGTCATCATTCATTTCATAGCTATCTTCAGCATAAGGGGCAGCCTGTACTATAATTTTTATTGGATTAGGAGCACCTGTTGTTGAGCCGGTTAAAATAAAATCGCCATATGTAGGTTGATGAAATACAGCTAATAAATAAGTACCCGGTGCAATATTTAAATTACTGGTATAAAAGTTAAATGTATCATAAGTGTAATAAGGGAGGCTTGTGGATGCCTGATCAATGGTTAATTCATGTTCTCCATTAAGGTTAAAAAGGTTAATATCAACAATTCCATCAAAATCAGGCCCCCAGTTTCCTATATCAACTGTAATATCCAATGGATCATTTGATATGATGTTTTCTGTATTAATGACTATAGGATTTAATAATGCAATATCCTGGTTATTATCAACACTCATTTGTACCGCATAGGTATACGTGTTAGATCCATAGCTCTCAGAAATAATACTCCAGTCACCATTACCTGTTTTTGAAAAGATATAGATGTTGTAATTTCCAGGAAGCATTTCAAGCGATCCTTGCGATGTAAAAATAGATTCATAATAATAACCAGATTCTAACGTAACGCCTTCGTAAGTTTGAACAAAGTCAATAAACGTATTGCTTTCATCAAATATAGCAGCACAAACATCACCTGTAAAATTGGTAGTTCCATCGTTTATAATATAAGTGCTAATTGTAAACCCTTCTCCATATCCAATGGTATAGTAATCAGCTACAACATCTCCATATAAAGTTAATCCGTATTCTTCAGTAGTATTACCACCTTCTTCTTGTTCCTGAGCAGGTTTTATTCCTATTAAAGCTTGCTGTCCGTCATTATATGTTCCTGCTCCTGATCCAATTCCACCTTCGCCGGGGTTAAGGGCATCAATTAAAAAGTAACCATCATAATAACCTCCCCATCCCCAATTCATATGGAAATAATCATTGTCGTCGTAACCATCACAAACAAAAGTATGTCCGCCCTGACCATAGCCAGCATATTGTATTGGTCTCCCGGCATCAAGCTCTTGTTTTAATTTACTGATCCAGACTTCATCGGTATAACTTTCACGAAAAAGTCCTTCGATAGTTGGAGAGTAACCAAAAAATTGCACAAAAGCATTTTGACAGGTTTGATTATCAGAATAACGAGTGTAAGGATCTTTTACGACATAACTTCCACTACCACCTTCAGAGGCCACATTGTAATTCATTTCAACTGCCACACCACAATGATACATTAATGTTGCAACAGCCTCATTGGCACTATTTACCTCATTGGGCATGGCCGCCCAATTATATGTGGTATTACCAAAATTAGCAGAGAGTGATCCGTATTTATCGTGCTGGTAGGTATGAAAACCAATTCCTTTATTTGGGTAACCCCAATATTTCATAATTTGTGCCATAGCTGTTGCCGGACAACCTGTTACGGTTAATTCCTGATAAGTATTATCGTAAGGACACATATCATTTACATGGGGTGCCTGGTTCCACTTGGTTGATAACATAGGGGTAACAGCACTGGTACCTTCTGTTGATTTCAAGGTATAAGCAGTACCTTCCCATTGCGACTTAATTTTTTCGGTTTGTTGAATAGCATTTGTTTTGATATAACTAATTTGTTGTCTGTAGCCTTCGAGCCATTTTAAAACATTTTGAGGCGACTTATCAGTGTCAATTTTTCCTGAATGAGAATAAGCAAGAACCGGGATGGCAGCATCGTCACCAGAAATCATAATAAATCCATTATCATCACCAATATTAAAAATATAAATATCCCTGTTGGCATCAGTAGTGCTACTTTTTAGAACTGAAGCATTGAAGGCTATTCTGTTGAATATATCACCTGCATCTGTTAATTGAAGGTTAGAAGTGCTTTTTAGAATTGGGTTAGATGAAGTACGTAAGTAGTTTTCAGCAAACTGTCGGGCTTGTTCAATTGTAATCTCTTTTCCAAATAAATGAAAAGAAAAGATTAGTGACAAAAATAAAAGTAAAAACCTTTTCATACCATAAAGTTTAATAGTTAATTGAATGGTTTTTGGGGGAGTGGTAAAGATGAATGAGTTGAAGTTTAAGGGTGGTATAAGTCAACGATAATTGAATTCTGGAAATAGAAAAATGATAATTAAATTTAACTCATTTACTGGTAAAAGTCAATTTAAAGAACCCGTCATTATGGCTGTTTATACTATTAAATAGAGAGAATAGATATACGTATTATTAATCTGTTAATAGCCTGTTTTTACAGTTACATATTGTCGTTATATTCAGTACCAAAAGTATCTGAAAACAAGGAGGTAGAGAAGGGGCAATAATATTAGTGGTGTATACCTGATCTGCTTTTTATAAGAACCAAATATTTATCTTAGTCGCACCTATTAGCATACATCACAAAATAATCATGAAACATTTATTGTTATTCATCATAATTCATGTTGCATGTTTAACTTATGCACAAAATGATACGCTTTATTTAGAAACGAATCATTTGTTGTTAAATAATAAAGAGATCAATAAGAGTAATGCTAAAGGTGAAAAATATGGAGAGTGGATTGAGTATGAAATTGACTTGATTGAAGTTAATAGGAATATTGAGGAAATATGCGCTTCCGGAGATGGATTTCATAGTTATTCAACAACATATAAGGAATTTAGAGCACTAAAAGGACATGAATATAATGGTATTTTAATCAAGACAGAATCAAGTGTAGATAATATTGATGGTGTTTTGTATTATGGCGGTACTTATAATAAAATTATGAATAGAGTGCCTAAAGATTTTACTTTATTGAAGGGCGAGGTTACTACAAGGATGATAAAAAAGATGGAGAATGGAATTATTATTACAAATCAGGCCATCTCAAGAAAACTATTCAATATAATTTGGGTATTCCTATTTTGAGTTATAAAATTTTTAGAGATGATGGTACATTAATGATGTTTATAACAAAGTATGACAAAACAAATTGGTGTGCACAGAAATATTCTCCTGAAGGAATAAAGTTTGAGACAATAATAGGACCCATAAAAATGTTTGAAATATTATACTAACAATAACCATTAGCAATCTACATTCTATACCGCAGGAGTATATAGATCATAAACCTTTGCCTTTTTAAATTTTATCTACTCTACATAATATTGTGTATATTCGTTCGAATATTCTAAATAACAAATAAACCAGTACCATATAATAGCTATATATACAATGTGTTTATCGTTTTGTTATCCTCTATTATGAAAATAAATGAACATACATTAACCGAAACAAAGTATTTTCTTAATCCTTATGGAACATCACATCATGAAATGATTGTTTGTGCTATAAAGGAATTAATACTATTGAAAGTGAATGTAGTTTCTTCTCAAAATATAGATGATAAAGTCATTCATAAACTTGAACTAAATAAACAACCTAACATATTGTTAAATAAATACCTGAAATTAATCGTTGGTGTTATTCAAAAATTTTATACAAGTAGTGAATATATAGATAATGACATTTAAACAACGGTATCAATTTATGAGGAATTAGACTTTAAAAGTAAACGTATTACAATTAATTACATTCATGACACATTAAATAAGAGAAAGCTTTTTAAAAACAGAGTTCCTTATTACCTAATTAGAAATATTTATACTAAGGAAGGAACAGAGTTAAAAAGCGTATTAAAAAACAATTCAGTAAGTTAATTGATAATTTTGACAGTTAAGTGAAATACAAACCTAAAAAGTTGAATTTAATATTGGCCAACCTAGAATTTAAATATCTTCTTGCTGAAGAATTATTTCGTCTTATGCATTAAAGAATTATTAAAAATATGTTTGTATACAAAATGGAATTAAAAAGAATAGTAAGATTAATTGCTGTAATTATAGTAATAGTTATTTTTTCGTGGGGAATGTCTAATACTTTTCACGATACCTTGGATATTCATAGCTCAAAGAAAAAGTGGGTGTATATAGAAATAAAAAAGGTATTACCACGGGATACTACCGACTACTTTTATTATGGACAAATTAATGAATCATTAATAGAGAAGATTAACGCAAAAGAAGATATAAGTGGGTTATTTATTTTGTCGAATATCAGGTATTGGAATGATGATGACTTATTGACTGTATATGAGGATAAGGAGCATTATGGTTCCCGAATTTTTCAGATTCAGGATATACAAACTGTAGTTCCTTATAAGGATGATCCCATAAATTTATTCAATATGGAAGAATTACATGAATCATCAAAAGCCTTGCGCGATACAATAAATTAATAGTTTTTTAGTATTGGGATCTATGGTTGTAATCTCATTTTTGTTGTTATTATATTTTTCATTAAATCTAACTTAATATTTTAAATACTATGATTGAAAATAAAGATTTGCAGGCGAATTTTTTGAATTGTAAGATTGAAAATTTACAAACCTACCACAATCATAAGGAAATAATGGTGAATGCCGGTTTTATAGTTCAACTTACGTTGTTTACAACGATAATAATGGAGAGTATATGGCCTCCTCAATGGATTGAGGGCAAAAGTTTATTTAGTATTATGAGTACCGCTATAGTATTTACAGCTTTTTGGTTATTAATACATGTCTTTATTGTTTGGCAGTTACAAAACAAAGTTATTGCTTCGTTATACATTAATGGTTATGAAAGTGCCTTAAGAAAGTTAGTATTTACTGATTTAAAAAGTGTTGATTATGAACTTTTGGACCAGGCAAAGAGTACTTGTAAATCAAATGTGTGGAAAAAGTTTGCTTATCATATTCTGCCAAGTAAAAAACAATCTCAAAAATATGATATTAATACAAGTGGATTACCCAACTATATTGCAGAAGAAATTTCAAATTCACTGAATAGGGGTACTGCTTCTAAAACCCATGAAAGACTTATGGTAATTAGTAGCTTACTTATTTGGATTTTAATTATGATTAGAATGTGTGCGAGTACTTTGTTTTAAATCAACCATTTTGCTAAGCAGAAAACTTAATCATAGTCTATTGATACTGCAGTAGTCTGTATTTTACTTTATAAAGCCTTGATGTTTAATCTTTAATCGTATTTCATAAAACATAATTCAAATTTTTTCAAAAAGTTTTATGGAATCCTTTCCGTTTTTGCATCCTACCTATAAAACATGCAAAAGCTAAATGATTTACCTATGAATAAAATCTTAAACAAACGAGCAATTTTAAATCTACTACTCATTTTTATTGTTAATAGTTTTCTGCTGGCTCAAAATAATGAAATTTTAGTTAGTGGAACAATGACCGATAGTGAGGGAGAGCCTATTGTTGGACTAGCTGTTACCATTGAAGGCACAATTAAAGGTACCATTACTGATTTAGATGGTAATTATACCATTAAAGCACCGATGAATTCAACTCTGGTTTTTAGTTTTATTGGAATGAAAACACAGCGGGCCATTGTAACCCGTATGGGATTGAATCCTGTAGGAACAAGAAAGATAATTCCATACAATACAAACAAAGAGCGTACTCGTTTTACGCACGAAAAGCAAGAAAAATCAAAGCAGGACTCCCTTAACTTTGCCAAACGTATGAAGCACTACAGCCAATATGTTTCGGATTCAGCGATTTTAAAGAATTACCAAAGAACACATATTGTAGCACCAGATGTATGCAGTTCAAAAGATATGCGAATGATAAGGCGCTATATTGACTATAATGGAAGTAGGGATTTTGTGATGGGGAAAATAGAAGTTAAGAGTGATTTTTCGATACTAACGGTAGGTCGTACACCTCAATTGCAATCCACCTATGCTCAGGGACGTCCCTTATTAGGAAATAATACTTATCAAGGTCCTGAAACTGGAGAAATATTTTCATGGGGACCAGCAATACGTAATCTTGAATTTGATGGTTTACCTACATCCAATGATAGAAATGGATCATTGGTTTTAAGAGGTGCAGGTAGTGGAAATGCCGCAGAATCATACCTTCCTAAAGATATATTTAAAACAGGTTATGTAAGGTCAACCGGAATTACAAGTTATCAAACCATTTTTGGTGCTCAAACAAATTTAGCCTATCAAAATCAGCACAGTAAAGGGATAATGCCCAATGAAGAAATGAATCAACATACATTACGGTTTAATGTAAAATTAAATAACGGTTTAAAAGTCAAGCTCAACTATAGTAATGCAAAGGAGAAGTATAAAAACGGGCTAATGCAATCACGTATGCTGGTAGCAACTTACTTAACTCCTGTAACATTTGATAATAGTAATGGTTTGTCAACTAAAAAAGCTTTGAAACAAACACAAAGCATTTACCATCCCAATGAATCCATTCGTAGTGCTTCACCAGGGAATTTAGACAATCCTTATTTGATAGCACAAGAAGCGAGGGACGATAATGATATAGAAACATTGACATATGGTATATCCTATGCCACATATTGGAATACAGGCTCTATTAATGCAAATGTTTCCGGAGAATTATGGCAAAATAAACGTAGTCTTATTTTTCCGGAAGAATTGGTAGGGATGGATTCTGATCATAGTAGTAATAGGAAAGATAAGTTTAATAATTATTTTTTAGGAGCTCTTCTTACCAATCGTTTATACGATTATAAATTGCAATTTAAACTACCGCTGAGAGCAGAGCTATATGATTATAAAAGATCTTTAAACCTGAATGAATTACCTAGGACTATAGTAAAGCAGGATCGCCGTACACTTACAGCAAGTCCGTATATACAATATAATGATGATTATAGCTTCTTTTTTATAAAGGCAGGAGTTAATATGTATGCTTCTTCTACCAGTGATAAAACGTATTTATGGCCCAATGTAGGCGCTTACTTAAAACCTTTTGATTTGCTGGATGATATATTTTATTGGGATACCAATTATGTAATGCAGGCATTTAAAATAAAATACAATTTTAGTAAGCAAGCCAGCGAATACAATTTGTACACCAAACCCGGTATTTCTAATTCCTTGTTTTATGATGTAAGTAATTTTAATAATTATTTTGAGGATTTGGATATGGGGGTGGCAAACAACATCATACCCGAAATCATTACACGGCATGAACTAGGTATTGAAGCTTCTTTTTTGAATGGAAATATCTTCTCAGAAACTTCATTCTTTACTTCAACCAGAGATCGAAGTATTTATCCTGTAGTAGATGATCAGCAATTGTTATTTAAAAATGTTGGAGAAATAAAAACTTGCGGTTGGGAAGAATCTTTATCCGTGCATATTTTTAATGGGAATTTCAGATGGAAGACAGATTTATCCCTGGCTCAAACCAAATCCGAAGTAAATAAACTAACGGAAACTGGTCCATTTGCTCTTGCCGGATTTAACGATTTGCATACAACACTGATAGAAGGTAAAGCTCCGGGAGTAATAGGCGGAAGTACATATCAACGTACAGTGAGTGGTCAAATGATTATTGGAGATGAGGGATTTCCGTTAAAAGAAAATGTGCCATCAATAATAGGAGATCCGAATCCGGATTGGTTAATAGGTTTAAGTAATAATTTTTATAACCGTGGAGTAGAATGGGGATTTACCATTGATTGTGTTTTGGGTGGTGATGTTTGGAATGGTACACAGGCAATACTTGATTATTATGGAGTTTCAGAATATACTGCCAAACACCGTGGTACAAATGATTATATTTTTAAAGGGGTTCGTCAGGATGGGTCAATAAATAATCAGTTGGTTGATTTTGCACCTAAACAAGAAAATGTATACGATAACAGGTGGGTACGTTATGGCCCCGGAGGTGTAGGGGAGGATTATATTGAAGACGCATCCCGACTGGTTTTAAAGGAGCTGTTTGTAAGTTACAGTTTTTCAGATAAAGTGATTAAGCGTTTTAGACTGGAAAAACTATCCGTGTCATTGATAGCCAACAATCTGGTAACGATTTCAGGTTATAAAGGAAATCTGGGTTCTAATACGCTTTGGGGTCATGCCAATACTTACGGATTGGATTATTTTAATAGTCCCCAGATACGCCGTTATAGTGTATCATTAAAACTAACCTTGTAATCATTCCTAACATAGAAAATTATGAAATCTAAGATATATTATACTGTATTTATTTTTTGTTCCCTTGTGCTTATTACCACAGGTTTTTCAGAACCAGGTGATTTATTTATAAAGTATCTGAACAAAAAACTAACCGAATACAATATGCTTTATCCTGCAGAAAAAGCATATTTACATACCGATAAAACTTTTTATAAACCAGGTGATGATATATGGATTGCAGGTTATTTAACCGATGGAATCACACATCAGCCCTCCGAAATCAGTAGTGTTTTATATATAGAACTGATTGATCCAAAAGGTTCGGTATTTAAAAAGCAAATGTTTAAGGTAAAAAGGGGCAAGTGTAAAGCTCATTTTGCTTTGCCTGCTGAAGCTCCTGGAGGTCTTTACAAGCTTAAGGCTTATACTAAATGGATGTCGAACTTTGGTGATAAAATGCTATTTGAGAAAAAACTTCAGGTACAGAAAATCATCAAGCCACAAATTCTCTCTGTACTTGACTTTGCAAAGGAAGCTTATGGGGCATCTGATACGGTTTCGGCTCGCTTAAATATTCGTGATTTGGGAAATACACCTATATCAAACCATGAATTAAATTTTACGGTAAGTTTGAAAGGAAATTTATACCAAAGGGGTAAAGTCAATACAGATGATCAGGGCGATGCTGAAATTCATTTTGTATTGCCCGATAAATTGAATTCTGCCGATGGTGTACTGAATGTGATTTTATCACACATGGGGCGCAATGAATCCATCTCTGGAGCTATTCCTATCGTTTTAAATAAAATCGACTTGCAGTTTATGCCCGAAGGAGGAGATGCTATTGAAATGTTGCCTTGCAAAATGGCTTTTAAAGCATTAAATGAGTTTGGTAAACCAGCCGATGTGGAAGGTGAAATATATGATAGCAAAGGAACATTGGTTACCACATTTAAAAGCTTTCATCAGGGGATGGGTGCTTTTAGTTTTGTGCCGGATTCGAACCAGGTTTATAAAGCTAAGATACTGAAACCATCGGGTATTAACAGGGTTTATCAATTACCAGTGATAAAAGCCCAGGGTTGCGCACTCCATTTAATGGGACAAAAAGACAAAACCTATGAGTTTGAAATCTATTCTAACATCAAAGAAAAAATTTATGTAGTCGTTCAATTGCGTGGAGAAATTCTTTATAGCCAAGCGATGGATTTAACTCCGGGAACGCATCATTTACCTGTTTTATTAGATGATAAAAACCGTAGTGGAATAGCACAGATTACTGTTTTCGATGATTATGAGAGACCAATTGCTGAACGTCTGTTTTATATTTTTCAGGATAATAAACTGAGTATTGATGTAAAAACCAATAAAACTACATATGCTCCACGCGAAAAAGTAGAGATGGATCTTAGTGTTACAGGACCAGAAGGTAATCCGGTTGAAGGAAGTTTTTCATTGGCTGTGGTTGATGATAAGATTATAACTTTTGCCGATGATAAACAGGATAATATTCTATCAAACTTGTTGCTTTCCTCCGATCTTAAGGGGGAAATCTACGAACCATCTTTTTACTTTGATCCTAAAGAAGAAAAAGCTACTGAGGCTATTGATTATTTGTTATTAACACAGGGATGGAGGCGCTTTAACTGGTCTGATGTATTACACCTGAAAAAAATCAGTTTGCATCAGGTGGAACGATATGATTTAATATTAGGGCAAATAACCAATTATAATGGAGAAGGCGTAAAGGCAAAAGTTGTTGTGGTTGATGTAGCAAATAAAAAAATAGTAAAGTTAGTAACAGGAGAGGGGGGGCGTTTCTCAATTTCTAACCTGGATAACTACAAAGTTTTATGGGTATATGCTCGTCCGGTAAGTCGTAAAAACAAAAATATAAGAATCAATATCAGTCAGGCCGCAGCTAACGTTTCACAAAATATATATGGTAGTAACAGTGATTTTGGAAAAGTAAGTGTTGATCCTCTTATTTCCGAAACCCGTAAGGTGAATAATTCCATTTCAATGCAAAAGGAAGAGGTAGCAGATGTTGATTATTCCCAAAGCACAAATCAGGTTGCTGCCAATGGGTTTATGATGGTAGATGATGATGTAGCCTTAGATGAAGTGGTAACAATAGGATATGGTACTCAAAAGAAAAGTTCCTTAACAGGTTCCATTGTTACGGTATCTGCCAATAATATAATAAACAGAAGTTCTGATGTAAACACTGCATTACAAGGACGAGTGGCCGGCGTTCAGGTTATAAATAGCAGTGGAGCTCCTGGAACAAACTCATCCATAGCTATTAGAGGTATGTCGTCAGTTTCATCTAATAATGTGCCTTTGTATGTAGTGGACGGTGTACCAGTTACTGATTTGGCTCAATTGAATCCTCATGATATTGAAAAAATAAGTGTGCTAAAAGGAGCCGCGTCAACAGCAATATATGGTTCAAGAGGTGTAAATGGGGTCGTAGTGATTGACACAAAAGATGGTGATTACTTCAATTATCGCAGAAGTAGAAAATATGCCCGCAATATGATTCAAACCTACATTAGTAATGCATTTGTTTTTGATGGTGTCAAAGAATTTTATGTGCCAGAATATGGGCGCAAAGAGTTTTTGCATGAAGAACAGGATATGCGTGAAACCATTTATTGGAATCCTAATATTGTAACCAATAGTAAGGGTAAAGCCACTGTGAGCTTTTATAATTCGGATGAGGTGACAACATTCAGAGGTATTGTAGAAGGGATTGGACAAAATGGTTTGGCGGGTAGAACTGAAGTTTTCTATAATACTCAAAAACCATTAACAATTGAAGCTAAAATTCCTCCATATGTAGTTTATGAGGATGTTCTTGAAATAGCAGTGTTGATAACCAATAATAACAACCAGGCTGTTAATGGATTTTTTGATACTGTTTTACCCGAATCCTGGAATTTTATTTCAGCTCCTGAAGTTCAAATAGAAATTCCAGCCAATGGTTATAAAGAAATTATGCTGCCCATAAAAGTGGGCGCAAATGTGGGTAAAAAGAAGTTGAAAATAAGCTTTAGCAAAGGTCAGGATATGGCTAAGCATGAATACGATACAGAAGTGGTTAGTAAAGGATTTCCAGCTGAGATATCTTACTCTGCCAGAGCTCTAGAATCTACCTTTAGTTTTGATATGTCAAAAGCTGTCAATCAAAGCAGTCAAATGAGTATTTCCATCTACAATAATGTTTTGGCTGAGATGATGGATGGAATAGAGTCTGTCATTCGTCAACCTCATGGATGTTTCGAACAAGCAAGTGCTTCAACCTATCCTAATATTCTCATTTTAAAATATCTGCAGGAGAATGAAGATATAAGTGATGATTTAAAGAAAACAGCACTTAAATATATTAAGGCCGGATACAATAAGCTAGCAGGTTTCGAAACCAGGCAACATGGCTTTGAGTGGTTTGGACATACACCTCCTCATGAAGGATTAACAGCCTTTGGTTTAATGGAATTTACCGAAATGAAAGAGGTTTTTCCTGAAGTAAGCGAGGCACTACTTAAAAGGACCAAAGAATGGTTGTGGAGTCGTAAAGATGGAAAAGGTGGATTTAAAACCAATAAAGGTAAGTATGGTTTTTCAGGAGCTTCAGATGAGGTTACATTTGCTTATCTGGTTTATGCTTTCTCAGAATGTGGAGTAAGTTCTAATGATTATCAGCAAGAATACGAAAAGGCATGTAGTGAAGCACTAAAAAGTAAAGATGCTTACCGAATGGCATTAATGGCCAATGCATGCTTAAATAGAAACGATAAGGAGAAAGCGCAGTCTATTATAGATTATCTGGTTGAGCGAATTGATAAGGCTGGGGTTGAAAAATTAAAGGCCAGTCATTCTATTGTTCGTTCATGGGGTAAATCGTTAAATGTAGAAGTTGCAGCTTTATCGGCCATGGCACTGATGAAAAATGGTGAGGATTATTTTAAAGAACTGCTTACTCTAATGGATTATATATTGGGGGCACGTAGTTATGGAGGTTTTGGTTCAACACAGGCAACGGTGTTGTCATTAAAAGCCATTACCCAATATGCTTCTATCATTAACCGATTACCAGAAGATGGAACGGTTCATCTTTCTATAAATAACAAGGAAGTAATGACCCGTAAAATATCAAGTAATGAAAGATCTGTGAAACTGGATAGTCTTGAGCAATATTTGAGTGATGGAGTACAAATCATATCAGTTAGGTTTGAAGGGTTAAAGAATCCGGTATCTTTTTCAGCAAATGCTAATTGGCGTCAACTGGTTCCAGCTTCAAATGACGATTGTAAGGTGCGCATTCAAACGCAACTCATGCAAAATACATGCGAAGTAAATGATTTGGTTCGCCTGTCAACACGTTTGGTAAATAAAACCTATAATGGTCTGCCAATGACAGTAGCTATAGTTGGAATCCCTTCTGGATTATCCGCTCAACCCTGGCAATTAAAAAAAATGCAGGAAGAACATGAGTTTGATTACTACGAGATACACCGAAACTATGTGGTATTCTATTTTACAGAGTTGGCCCCGAATGCGCGTAAAACAATTAATTTGGATCTGAAAGCAGAAGTGCCGGGTGTATATTCATCTCCCGCCAGTTGTGCTTACTTGTATTATACAAAGGAATTTAAAGACTGGCATATGGCTGGGGATATCAAAATATTAAAGCATCCGGGCAATAGAAATAACTTGTAAGAGTTATTGTTTTATATGGAAATATATCAATGTCTGTTCCTGAGTATTGGGAGCAGACATTGATGTATTTTGCTTAATAATGTTGGTTATCAAGGTGTACCGATATATAAACATATAAATTTGTTATGGTAAATTATTTAATATTTAATGCAAGATAAAATATGCTATTTTTATTTTTCAATTAACCTCCTATATTTGTCAATTGAATTTATGTTAAAAAATGTTGCTAAATGAAGTTAGATGAGCATTTGTTAAGAGATATACGTGATGGAAAAATAGCTTCCTTTGAGGTGTTTTTTCAAAATTCGTATGCTCGACTGCTTAACTATGCAAAACTCTTTATACATGATGAAGAAGTTGCATCTGATATGGTGCAGGAATCGTTTATTCATTTTTGGGATAAAAGAAATGAACTTCGAACAGGTAAATCCATTGAATCCTTAATTTTTACTTCTGTACGTAATAGATGTTTAAACTATTTAAGAGATAAGAACACTTATAATAAACATTTAGAAAATTATAAAATTGAACAAGGTGTTGATGTTCAGTATTTAGTACAATATGATTTTTTAGGACACGAAGAACTCTCCGTAGAAGAATTAATAGCTAGAGAATTAGAAATTTCCATAAATAAATTACCAGAAAAATGTCGTCAGGTATTTTTGATGAGTAAACAAGATGGTAAAAAGCAAAAGGAAATTGCTGAAGAATTAGGAATATCGCAAAAAGCAGTAGAAAAACATATTGCAACAGCTAAAGCAAAGCTAAAGCAAAGTCTTGAACAAAAATTCCCTGCCCTGGGATTATTAATTGCATTTTTTATCGAATTTTAATTTTTTTTATAAAAACAGGTAGGGTTTATTCATTTCGTCGGGTAACTATTATGAAACGGAAAGATTAGGCATTTGTGATACGTTATATCATCTTTTAATCGTAGTATCGTGCTTAACAGAATCTATTCGGTGAAATGAATATTATTATTTGATGAAAAATAAATACTATAAATACCTGGAAGGAAATGCTTCATTAAACGAGCAAAAGGATATTCTTTCATATATAAAATCTTCAGACGAAAATTTAAAGGATTTTCAAAATCAAAAAGAAGAATGGAAGAATGGTGAGGATAAGTTAATTTCACTATCTACATGGAAAGCCTGGACAAGGATAGAAGGAGAGATAAACCCCAAAATTCAAGTTCATAAAAAATGGCTGTATACAGCAGCCTCGGTTTTAGTTTTTATTATAGCCTCATCCATCTTTTATATTACTAATAAACCACTTCAAAGTATTGTAGCAATACAAACTAAATCTGGCCAATTAACAACTGTTTTATTACCTGATTCTACAGAAGTAGATATTAATTCTTCAACAAAGATTGAATATAGTACCAGCTGGTTTGGTTTAACCAGGGAAGTAAAGTTAAATGGTGAAGCCTTTTTTAATGTAAACAGCAAAACCTTAAGTGATTTTAATGTGATTTGTAATGGTGTAAAGGTTAATGTAACAGGTACAAGGTTTAATGTTAAAGCCTACGAAAATGAAGATGTTACAGTAGTGTTGGAAGAAGGGAGTGTTAATTTAATGCTGACAGACAATAAAAATGCCCAATATTTTATGAAACCAGGAGATATGGTTGTGTATAATGGCATTAACAATAAAGTTGAGAGAAGTAGGGTGGAAACAGAAAATTATACTTCATGGAAAAAAGGGATTATATACTTTGAAAATAATAAGTTACCTGATTTACTTAACAGTCTGGAACGAAGATATGGGGTGGTGTTTGAAGAAATATCAGATCCTTTATTAGAAAATTTTACATTGACATTTACAATCAGAAATGAACCCATTGAAACAATAATGAATGTAATAAGTACTGCACTGCCAGTAAATATTACTACTAATCAAGAAACTATTAAAATTCAACTAGATGAAGAAAAGTATGAAAGACTGAGTAATTAAATTAAAGAGAGTGTATTAGTAAAAAGCAGGAAAGTGTCGTTACCACTTCCCTGCTTAAAAACAAAGTTTTTAAAACGTTTAATAACATTACAAATTTATGAAAAAAAATTGTATTAAATCGTCGTGCCTATATTTTGGCAGGGCCAGACTCTATCGTATTATGAAAATCCTGTCTGTATTATTGCTAATATGTAGCTTAACGTATGCAACCAACATTAACGGGCAAAAGGTTGATGTATCTGTTAATGAGGGGGTAGTTTTGGATGTTTTGGAGGAGATCGAGAATCAATGTGATTTTAGGTTTGTTTACAGTCCAAGTTTTGTGGATATGGACAAAAAAGTGAGCATCAATGCAAATCAAATGGAAGTTGTTGATGTTCTGGATAAAATATTAGAAAATACTGGTTTAACCTATGTTATTGATGGTGATGTGGTTGTTTTGAGACCTGCAGTTATGGTAAGTTCTCAACAGGATAAACTAAAAATATCAGGTAAAGTATCGGATAGAACAGGAGAACCACTTCCTGGTGTTACGGTTATTATAAAAGGTACCTCAACAGGGACCATTACAGATATTGATGGCAATTATCATATATCAGATGTTCCAACAGCATCCACGTTGATTTTTTCGTTTATAGGTATGCAAAATAAGGAAGTACTTGTTGGAAATCAATTAACTATAAATGTAACACTTGAGGAGGAATCCGTTAGCCTCGACGAAATTGTTGCCATTGGTTATGGTACCATGAGGAAGAAAGATTTAACCGGTTCAATCACACAAATACGCCCGGATAAAGTAGCAGATGAAAATCCCAAAACAGTTCAGGATATTTTAAGGGGAACACCTGGACTTCGAGTAGGAATGGATGCCTCAGCCAAAGGTGGAGGTTCAATGGAAATTCGTGGACAGCGTTCTGTTTATACTGGAGGAGGACACAATAATCCTTTAATTATTCTGGATGGAATGATTTTTTATGGTGAGTTGTCTGAGATTAATCCTGATGATATTGGCCAAATTGATGTTTTAAAAGATGCCTCAGCGGCTGCTGTATATGGAGCTAAAGCTGCAAATGGTGTAGTTATTATTACAACAAAAAAGGGTAAGCACGGCAAGCCTCAAATTAATTTTACTACTAACTTTGGTTTAACGCAGAAAAGTGAGTATCGTGAGGTATTTGGTCCTGAAGGGTATTTACAACATCGTCAGGATTTTTATGAAACAAGAGAAACTTATGGTGTTAATCCGGAAACAGGTATTTTTGGAGCTTATCAACGTGGTGATTATGGAAATGGTTATTTTGCCAATCCGAATCATTTACCAGAAGGTGTGTCTCTTGAAAACTGGAGACAATATACAACTAATCAGGATGGAGAATCGGATATGAGTATTTGGGCTAAACGTCTTGGTTTAGATTATACAACATATGATAATTTCTTACAGGGAAAAACCTTCGACTGGTATGATCACAGTTTTAGAATAGGACTTAACCAGGATTACAATGCAAGTGTGAGTGGTGCTGGTGAAAATGTAAATTATTATTTTTCTTTGGGTTACCTTGAAAATGAAGGTGTTCAGCTTGGTGATGATTATGGCGCTGTTCGTAGTAATATGAAGATCAATGCGAATGTTACGGATTGGTTTGAAGTAGGAGCAAACGTAAACTTCCAAAATCGTAGTGATGGAAATATTGCAGAAAACATTAATGAACATTTAAGAAACAGTCCATATTCAAACTATACTGACGAAAATGGTAAGCCGGTTCAGTATCCTATGGGTATTGGTGCTAGTCAAAGAGGTTATAATTATGACTTTGATAAACAGTTTTTAGAGCTTGAAAAAGGATATACTGTATTAAATACAATTATAACAGCTAAGGTGAAGTTGCCTTTAAATATAACGTATTCATTTAATGCAGCCCCTCGTTTTCAATGGTTTTACGATCGCTATTTTATGTCGGCAGATTTACCAGGATCAAATCCTGCAAACCGAGGTGTTAACCGCGAGCATTCGAAAAACTTCGATTGGTCATTGAATAATACCGTTAACTGGGATTATACTTTTGCTGATATGCACCATTTTAATGTTACTTTAGTACAAGAAGCAGAAGATAGAAAGTTTTGGAGAGATGTAATTAACTCTCGAGATATTCAACCTTCAGATGCATTAGGATTTCATAATACCCAAAATGGAACTAAAGAGGAAAGTTCATTTTCAACTACCGATACACACCAGTCTGCAGATGCATTATTAGCTCGTTTATTCTATTCGTATAATAATCGCTATATGCTAACCGCTTCTATTCGTCGTGATGGATATTCAGCTTTTGGATCATCGAATCCGTATGCTACATTCCCATCAGTTGCTTTAGCATGGTCATTTGCTGATGAGGAATTCTTTAATTGGGCACCAATGAGCATGGGTAAACTGCGTTTATCTTATGGTGAAAATGGTAACCGTTCTTTGGATGATCCATATGTTTCACTTGCTAATTTATACGAAGGAGGAGGTAAAACTCAGGGATACATTAACCAATCTGGTCAATTAGATCAATATAGATACTTAATGGTTCAGCGTTTGGCAAACCCTAATTTACAATGGGAAAAAACGGAATCAATGAATATAGGTCTTGACTTTGGTTTCTTTAATAATAAAATCACTGGTTCATTAGAATACTATAATATGAGTACTCATGATATGATTATGAATCAGCGTTTACCAACTTTTACAGGTTTCTCTTCCATCACAACTAACCTAGGTCAGGTAGATAATAAAGGTATTGAAATTTCAATTAGTTCTCAAAACATCAAGAATAGTATTGTAGAGTGGAATACAACGTTTGGATTTTCTTATAATAAAAATGAAATCAAGCATTTATATTATGAAAATGAAGATGTTCTAGATGAGGCCGGTAATGTAATTGGTTCTAAAGAGATGGATGACATTAGTAATGGTTGGTTTATAGGTAAGGCTGTAAGCGAAATATGGGATTATCGAGTTACTGGTATTTGGCAGGCTGATGAGGTTGATCAGGCTATATTATACGGACAACGTCCGGGAGATCCAAAAGTAGCAAATAATTATACTGCAGATGATATCATTAATTCGGATGGCAGTAGAACGGCTGTATATAATGATAAAGACAAGGAATTTTTAGGACAAACATCTCCTCCAATTCATTGGTCATTACGTAACGATTTTGTTTTCTGGAAACAACTTAGCTTCTCATTCAATATCTATTCTTACATGGGACATAAAAGTTTATCATGGGAGTATTTGAATAATGATGATAATGGAGGTATTGTTTCTTTTGGTAGAAATGTATTCAAAAAAGATTACTGGACAATTGATAATCCAACGAATGAGTACGGAAGAATTGAAGCTGTTGGCCCTGTAGGTGCTACAGCCCCAGGAAAGCTTTATGATCGTTCTTTTATTCGACTTGAAAATATTTCTTTAGGTTATACGATTCCATCAAGATGGACTGACAAATTTGATGTAAAAAAATTAAAAGTATATGGTACTATCAGAAATGTAGCGGTATGGAATAAAGAATGGGAATATGGTGATCCTGAAACAGGAGGTTTAGCCACTCGTATATATTCTCTAGGACTTAACATGACATTTTAATTGAATACAGGTATGAAACGAGCCAGGAGTAAGAGTCTCTGTAAACAAGGATGTTTACTTTCTGGCAAGTTTCATGTGACCATAAAAATCAAATGATAAACATATGAAATATATATATCAAAATATAAAACGATTTCTATTATCAGTAGCTGGACTGATAATGATCATGAGTAGCTTTATGATGAACGGCTGTAAGGAAGATTTTCTGGAACCTGACCCTTTGTCCTTTTATGAACCTACTACAACATTTAGTACAGAGTCGGGATTGTTATCAGCTTTGGCTATATGCGACAGGCATTTAAGAATATATTATACAGCAGACGGAGGTCGCGAAGAAGTACCGTATATTGGAACTGAATACAACTTTTCAGACTTGATGGTAGCTGGTTGTACTGATAAAAAAAGAGAAGGTGTTGATGATTACGCACATTTGTTAACTCCAAATAGTGGATTGTTTACAAACGAATTTCCCAATAGTATACTTTATTTTTGGGATGAAACATATAATGGGATAAAATATGCAAACACGATTATTCAGTTTGTTGATCAAGTAGAAAGTTTAGAAGAAGACACCAAAAATGCCTATAAAGGTAGAGCCTACTTCCATCGTGCTTTTCGCTATATGGCTTTAGTATTTCAGTTTGGAGACGTACCTCTTGTTACTAAAATATTAGAAGTTCCTAAACAGAATTACCGAAGTACTGAGCGAGATGCAATTCTTGATATGATTACTAAGGATATGGAATTTGCTGTGCAATGGGTTCCTGAGCAAGAAGATATGGCATTAGTAGGTATGGTAAACAAAGGAGCTTGCAGAATGCTATTGGCAAAATGTTATTTAGCAACAGGTCAGTATGCAAAAGCTAAAGAACAAACTGATATTCTAATTAATGAATCAGGATATTCTTTAATGACAGAACCATTCGGAACATTTAATGATGGTGGTGAACCACAAACATTACCTATCACCCGTAATGTGATATGGGATTTACATCGTCCGGAGAACAAGTTGATTGGTGCGAATAAGGAAGTAATTTTAGGTATGGCTAATAGTGGTTCGAGTACAGAATCATTTTTAAGATTCCCAACATTGCGTATTTTTGGTCCTTTCTGGGCATCCAGAAATAATTTCTTATCACCTGATGGTAAAAGAATAAATAACTATTCACGTAATCATCCTGATTATAATCCACAATATGATTATGCCCGTGCAATTGGTAGAGGTGTAACCACGCATCGCCCTTCTTATTGGTCTACTCATGGTCTTTGGGATATTAATGGAGATGGAGTTGAAGATACTCAGGATTTAAGACATAATAGTGAAGTGGGTAACTGGTGGTTAATGACTAACATGAAATACAATGATCCAACATCATCATATTATGGACAAAATATTATGATGTATGCTCCTGATGGTAGATTATTATGTGCTGATTCATTACGTTATTGGTTTGACTATCCTCATTATAAATTATATACAGAAGATAGGGTAAGTGAAGCCGATATGAATGCCAATAATTTTAGAGGTGCTATTAATAGCGACGATGATGCATCCTGGTATCTGTATCGTTTGGCAGAAGCTTATTTATTACGTGCGGAAGCAAAATACTATCTAAATGAAAATGACATTACAATAAAAGATGATCTTAACGCATTAAGAATAAGAGCTAATGCTTCTGAATTATACGAAGGTACTGTTACTATAGGCGATATTGTAAATGAACGTGCTCGTGAATTATATCTTGAAGAATGGAGAAATGTTGAGTTAACACGTATTTCTTTATGTTTAGCCCGTAGTGGTAAGCCGGATGAATGGGGTAATACTTATAGTTTAGATAACTTCGACAAACAAAACGGAACAGATAGATCCGGAGGAAGTTACTGGTATCAACGTGTTATTAATTATAACTTCTATAATAACGAACCAATCAGTGTTGCTCCTGCTACTTTCAATTATACAATGGATAAACATAATTTTTATTGGCCCATACCACAATCAGCAATAACTGCTAATAATAAAGGTGTACTCAGCCAAAATTATGGTTACGATGGTTATGATGCTTCTACACCAAAGTGGGATAACTGGGAAGATGCAGTGGCTGATGAAGATAAAACAGAATAGATTTATTTGAATATTTTTTAGTTATCATTTTCAAGTTAAAGACTGTCTTAATTTTTGTGTATTCATCATATTAAGACAGTCTTTTTAAAGGTAGAACTCTTTTATAGCTTAAACTTTTCAGCATCGTAAAAATCAATTTTGAATAATGTATTGGTTTGATCAGGCTTAATGCATCTTTTCATCATTACTGACTATGATTAGTTAAGCCAATATTAAAGAGACTAAAAAGCCGAACTATGATCTTGAAAATCTTTAAACATAGCATAGTCAATATTCCCTACTAACCAGTGTTTGATTCAAATTAATGAACTTAGGTTACTAAGTAAATATGGATAAAATATTGAGTATAACACTTAAGTAAGTTGTATAAGTATATAAAATATATAAATATGATTCAGCAGAATAAGTTTGTATTGCTAGTACTGTGTTCTTCAAAGTATCAAATATGAGGTAGCCGTTACGGTTGTAACGTTATGTTTAAACAAGTTTATTGATCAACTTTCAGAAAAAATTAAAGAACATAAAAGCGATAAAGAGAGGTTATATATGATTTATTGTTTTAACGGTTGATAGTACATATGTATTTGATGAATAAATTTCAAATATAAGGTGTGATGGAAAGTTTATTCGCAGAAAACTAGTGTATAATAGGATTTGATTATGTGTAAAAAGGCAGTAGTTGGCCTTTATTGATAAATAATAAAATAGTTGGTCTGTTTCTATTTGCTGTAAAAGTGAAATAAGAGACGGGAAAAAATAAAGATTTTAAATTTATGAAAAATACATTTTATTTGATTTTAATGGCAGCGGTAATCACTTTATCAGCTTGCCAACATCAAAATAAAAAAGGGATTAAGGAAAATAATGAGTCTTCAAAAAACATATGGACGAAAGAACAGGCTAAAGCATGGCATGATGAATATGGGTGGCTTAGAGGTAGTAATTTTAATCCTAGTACAGCAATCAATCAGCTTGAAACCTGGCAAGAAGAGTCTTTTGATACGGCAACAATAGATCGTGAATTAGGTTGGGCTGAAGAAATAGGAATGAACTGTATGCGAGTATATTTGCATCATGTAGCCTGGCAAGTTGATAAGCAAGGATTTAAAGGTCGTATGAATAAATATCTTGATATCGCAGATAGTCATGGAATAAAAACCATTTTTGTGTTTATGGACGATTGTTGGAATGCAACTTATAAAGCAGGTAAACAACCTGATCCTAAACCAGGAGTACATAATTCAGGATGGGTACGTGATCCGGGTGATTTATTGTATAAAGATTCTACTTTGGTGAATACACTTGAAGTTTATGTAAAAGATATTCTTACTTCATTTGATGGAGATAAGCGTATTGCTATTTGGGATTTATACAACGAACCCGGTAATTCGAATTACGGCAATAAATCAATGCCATTATTAAAAAAAGTATTTGAATGGGGATGGGAAGTTCGTCCTTCACAACCTTTGTCATCAGGTGTATGGCTTCGTTCTTTAGTTGATTTAAATAAATTTCAACTTGAAAATTCAGATATTATTACATATCACAATTATAATGGACCAGAAGAGCATCAAGCTGCAATTGATTCGTTAAAATTATATGGGCGTCCTATGGTTTGTACGGAGTATATGGCTCGACGTAATAACAGTTTGTTTACTAATATTATGCCTATTTTAAAAAAGGAAGATATTGGTGCCATAAACTGGGGACTTGTAGATGGTAAGTCAAATACAAAATATGCTTGGGATGAACCAATAAAAGACGGATCTGAACCACCTCTTTGGTTTCATGAAATATTCCGTAAGGATGGAACGCCATATAAACAAGAAGAAGTTGATTTGATTAAGAGTTTAACTCTTAATTAATAATGAGATAAGTTATGCATTAAAGAGCAAATCAAAATAGAAGGATTTGCCTTGAATTGTATGACGCGGTTGAAAGAATACATATTTAGTAATACCCAAATAGGGGGATTATATAGAACCTGAATTTGTAGGTATTACTATATGGTATTTAATGGATTATTGGAATAAGAATTTGTATTTGCAGACCTTATAAAATACACATTAAATGAACTGTTTAAGCCAAGCTATAATCTGGTTTTATCATAAAAAATATCTAAAGAGGTAAACTAATAATTAAACACTTTGGGTATTATAAACTCTTAAAATATCGACTTTGAATATGGAAACTCAATTAAATTTAATAGATAAAAAATCTCAATATGTATTACGTGATATAAAAAACATCAGGAATCCTTTTTTGTGTTTTTTATTAAAAGGAGCATTGTCATTTTTGCTTTTATTTTGTGCAGTCAACCTGTCTTCCCAAAATTTCACAAATCCAATTTACGATCTAGCAGATCCGCATATTATCTATTATGAGGGTTACTATTATGCTACGGGAACAACAGGAAGTTCTGTGAGAATAAAAAAAGCAGCTACACTTGAAAGCTTAAAAACTACACCTGCTGTTACTATATTTTCACCAAGTATGGGAGGGCCGTGTTGTGATTATTGGGCTCCTGAAATACATCGACTAAACAATAAATGGTATGTTTATTATACTGCAAACAATACTGGAGATATTCTAGGACAACGAATTTATGTGCTGGAAAACTCAAATACTGACCCAACAACAGGTACATGGGTTGATAAGGGACGAATTTATGATCCTAATGCTGATTATTATGCAATTGACGCTACAGTTTTTGAATTGAATGGAAATGACTACATTTTGTGGTCAGGAGAAGAAAAACCTGAGGATAATCAACGTCCTCAGCGTATTTATATTGCTCGTATGTCAGAACCCTGGACCCTGGCAAGTAGCAGAGTTTTATTAAAAACACCAGAATATTCATGGGAACAGAATCCTCAAATTAATGAAGCTCCAGAAATTATAAAGAAAAATGGAAAAGTGTTTATGGTATATTCAGCTAATGCTTGTTGGACTCCTGATTATATGCTAGGAATGATGTCTATGAGCGATAGCGATGATCCATTAAATACAGCTGCATGGCAAAAATATACTGATCCTGTATTTCGCAGAAATGATTGGGTACAGGCATTTGGGCCAGGACATCATTGCTTTTTTAAATCGCCAGATGGATCTGAAGACTGGATTGTTTTTCACGCAACAATAGAATCAGGCGGTGCTTGTGATGGAACAAGAATGCCACGAGCTCAGAAACTTTCATGGAATGCAGATGGTACACCAAATTTTAGTATTCCTTATGCTGCAGGTATTCAAATGAAAGCACCTTCGGGAGAACCATCAGTAGCAAGTAATTCTCTTATACCTAATGGAGTTTATAAAATTGTTGTTAAAGCTTCAGGTCAGGTAATTGATATACAAGATTGTTTACAAGGAAAAGAGGCAAATGTACAACAGAATACCGATAATGAATTAGTGTGTCAGAAATGGAATATTCAGGCGACAGAAGAAGGATATTATAGTATAAGTAATGCAAATGGAGGTTTACTTCTTGCTGTTGTAGGTTGTTCCAATAGTAATGGAGCTAATATTCATACTTGGGCAGGTACAGGATCATATTGTTCTCAATGGAGTATTATAGATGAAGGAGGTGGGTACTATCAGATTCAATGCCGTGCCACATCTAAATCATTAGATGTAGATTTAAATACAAACAATCTACAACAATATGATTATAACGGAAATGCATACCAACAATTTCAATTAATTCCTGTTGATGAAGTTACTGGCGAACAAGCAGAAGATGCTGGCTATGAAGGTCCGGACTTCAAGAATGAGAACGCAGGCTATCATGGAACAGGATATATTGATTATGCAAATGGTTATGAGGATTATATTACATGGACAGTTAGAGTTCCTGAAGCAGGTAATTATAATCTTGATTTTAGATATGCACTTGGTTCAGGAAACAGACCATTAGAGCTAAAAGTGAATGGATCTATAGTTGTATCATCTCTAGATTTTATAGAAACAGGGGGCTGGACTACTTGGGATTATTCTAGTTCCATTCAATATTTAAATGCAGGAACCAATACCATTACACTTACTGCTATTGGTTCCAGTGGACCAAATATAGACGAACTTGTTGTTACCAATACTAAATCAACCGGCTTGGAAAAAACCGATGAAACTTGTTTTAAGGGTCTGTTTACTTATCCAAATCCTGTTAAAGATATCTTGTACATTAATGGATTACAAGAGTCTGCAGACTTAAAAGTGTTTTCCTTAACAGGACAATTACTTATTGAAGAGAAATCTAAAGAAATTAATGTTAGTGATTTAACAAAGGGAACTTATGTGCTTAAAATAAAATTTAATAGTGTTATTAAATCAATGCTTTTTACTGTTGAGTAAATAGGTGCCTACAGAATTGACGGTTATTATATCATTCCTTCAGTGTTTAATATATGAAGGAATGAGCATTTTATTGAATGATCCTGGATATAAAAACAAGAGTGCATTGTATGAACTCTATATGGAGCAATGTCCGAATATAATACATAAGAACTATTTAAAGGTTGAGTATAATAAAACAGAAAAAGATGAAGTGTAAGATTACGTTATTGTTTATGGTGGCATTTACATCTGTTTTTGCACAAGGAGTAAAGAAAGAGTTAACCATAACAAAAAAGTACCTGAACTTTCCGGTAGAACAATCTAAAGATAGGCAGCGGATGGTTATGAAACTTCCGGGTACTGAGGATTACTCCTTTGTAATTCGTTTGAGTGATGATAATCCTGATTATTGGGTGTTTAGTGATGTTTCTTCCTTTATTGGTAAAATCATCGAAATTGAATACCCTGAAAATGTAAAAGGTTGGGAAAAAATATATCAGTCGGATGAAATAAAAGGTGCAGACTCACTTTATAAAGAAACCTATCGTCCACAAATTCATTTTTCATCCCAAAGAGGATGGATTAATGATCCAAATGGAATGGTGTATTACGATGGTGAGTATCATTTATTTTATCAACACAACCCATTTGAACGGAATTGGGAAAATATGCATTGGGGACACGCAGTGAGTACAGATATGGTTCATTGGAATGAATTAGCAGATGTATTATACCCTGATGAAATAGGCACCATGTTTTCAGGAACTGCTGTGGTAGATTATAAAAATTCATCCGGATTTAAATCTGGTAAGCATGATGTAATTGTTACTGCATACACAGCAGACAGTCCTGACAATGAAGTGCAATGTATTGCCTATAGCAACGATAAAGGGAGAACCTTTAAAAAATACAAGAGTAATCCTGTAATTGATACTAAAGCAAAATGGGGAACTAAAAATCTTCGTGATCCTAAGCTTTTTTGGCATAAAGCTTCAAATAAATGGGTAATGGTACTCTTTGAAAAAACGGGCATGTCTTTTTATAATTCTGATAATTTAAAAGAATGGACATTTCAGAGTCATATTCCCGGATTTTGGGAATGTCCTGAGTTTTTCGAATTACCAGTTGATGGTGATTCGAAAAATACAAAATGGGTATTGTATGGAGCTTCAGGAACCTATTTACTAGGCTCGTTTGATGGGAAAAAATTTACTCCGGAAACAGACAAGTTGCGTTACTTCAGTGGAAAGATGTATGCTGCACAAACTTTCAATAATATACCTGATAATGATGGACGTCGCATTCAAATTGGCTGGGGACAGATTGATATGAAAGGAATGCCTTTTAACTCGCAAATGATGTTTCCAACAGAGTTTACCCTTCGTAGTACAAGAGAAGGAATAAGACTATTTTCTGAGCCCATTAAAGAAATCAACTTATTACACAATAAAGCTTTTTCCTGGAATAATCTGAGTAAAGATGAAGCCAATGAGAAACTAAAAAGTCTATCTGGTGATCTTTTTCACCTAAAAATGAAAATCAAGTTGCTCGATGGAACAGATTTCGGGATGAATTACAATGGCATTTCATTATTTCATTATGATATGAATCATAATACTTTAAACGGTCAGTTTTATGGAGGAGATCATATTGAAGAATTAACTTTTTACTACGAAATTATTATCGATCGAACAAGTGTAGAGATTTTTGCTGATCATGGAAAGTTTAGCATCATTGCTCCTCTGGAAAAAGCAAAAAATAATCATGGATTAGAATTTAAAAATAATTGGGGACAAATTGAAATTGAAGAATTAACCCTTTATGAGTTGAATTCTATATGGAAATAATAAATATTTCCTTCAAGTTACAACTACTCTTCTTTAACAATTAAACTTTGAAACAGAACATAAAAATAACATTATGAAATTTAAATTAGTCGTTTTTGTGAGTTTAATATTTGTTTCGCTAGGAACAATCAGAGCTCAAGGTGCAAAAGATTTTGGCACTTCTTACTACGAGGGTGAAAACTTTACAAGTAAATCATCTGAATGTACTGTAGGTACATCAAATTTCCCATACGTTGGTTCAGGTTATCTTGATATGGGAGGAAACGGTTCATATGTAGAATGGAACAATATATATAGTGAAACAGCAGGAATCCATACGCTATTGATTAAATATGCGAATGCAAGCGAAGCTAACCGTCAGTGTGAATTAACAGTTAACGGTGTTGTAGTTAAAGATATCTTGTTCCCATCTCATTTTGGAGACTGGCATTATTACTGGATGGTTAGAGTTACAGTTAATCTTAATGCGGGTTTTAATACCTTACGACTTATGGCAAATACATCTAACGGAGGTCCAAATATAGATAATATTGCAATTTCCAGTGGTGATGGTCTTTGTAGTGCTCCTGGTACTCAATATGATGTAAAAGATTATGGCGCTAAAGGTGATGGAAATACCAATGATACTAAAGCAATACAGGCAGCAATTGATGCATGTTCTGATGGCGGTTCTGTAATTTTATCAGGCGGATCATTTATGTCGGGTCAGATAAAATTGAAGTCAAACATGACATTATGGATTGATAAAACTGCAACATTAAAAGGAATACAAGATAATTCTTTGTATCCTGCAATTAATCAGCATGCGGATAATGCTAATGTATGGTTATCAGATGTTCTTGGTGGTGGTGGCTGGGAACTCAAAGAAGCTTTTGTTTATGCAGAGGGTGCAAATAATTTAACGATAGCAGGTGGTGGTACAATTGATGGCAATGGTGATTGTCCGATATGGGATCATACCAAAGATGAAATACTTAGGCCGATGGCTTTGTACGTTGCGTATTCTAACGATGTAAGAGTAGCTAATGTTGATATTTTGAACAGCGCAATGTGGGACTTTGTTATTTTGGAATGCAACACCGTAATAGTGGATGGAATTAACATTAACACTTCAACTTTTGGTGTAAATAAAGATGGAATTGATATTTGTGACTCTCATGATGTAACAATTACTAACAGTACAATTTTATGTCAGGATGATGCTATCTGTCCCAAAAGTGGTTCAACAAGAGGGGTAAATAATATGACCATTAAAAATGTGACCGTAAATGGTACAACAGGTAATAAAATTAAATTCGGTACTTTAACATATGGAGCTTTTACAAACTGTTTGCTTCAGGATATTGCAATAAATGGGTCTGGAAGAGCTGGTTTATGTGCAATTTCGCTTCAGGGATTGGATGGTGCTGACTTTTCTAATATTACCTTTGACAGGATAAACTTGCAGCGTTCTGCAAACGCCTTCTTTCTTCTGCATTCTGCCGGAAAAAGAAGCCATAGGCCTGTGGGTGCTCCAGCAAAAACTGGAAGTATGACAGGTATTACATTTTCTAATTTAGATTTTAGAGATATTACGGATAATATAGGAAGCTGTATTAGTGGAATATACTTAGATGATACTGTTTATAAAGTAAAGGATGTAACATTTAATAATGTTAAAGTTAATTCGTTTAAAGGAGGGGCAACCTCTGTTCCCGGAACTCCAGGCCAATATGCAGGTAATTATCCAGAATACAATGTTTTCGGTAGGCTTCCTGCATGGGGGTATTATGTTAGACTTGCAGAGAATATTGATTTTACAGATTGTAGCCAGACGGTATCACCGTCTGATGTAAGACAGGCAATAGTAATAGATGAAGACGTTCCCAAACAATCACCTTATAGCGGTGTTATTTCAATACCAGGTACCGTTGAAACTGAAAATTACGACAATGGTGGAGAAGGTGTTGCCTATCACGATGCCAACTTAAGCAATAAGAGTGGTGCATATCGTTCAGATGGTGTGGACATTGAAGCTTGTGATGAGGGTGGGTATAACATCGACTATTCAGTTAATGGTGAATGGCTTGAGTATACCGTGAATGTGGTAACTTCAGGTATTTATGAAATGACTGCGCGTGTAGCTTCTCCGGTGGGAGGATCCTTCCATGTTGAAATGGATGGAGCTGATATTTCAGGAATACAAACTGTACCCAATACGGGTGGCTGGCAGGAATGGCAGAATGTAACAGTTAATGTAAATTTATCTGCAGGAGAACATATTATGCGATTCTATATCGATGCACAGGAATTCAATACAAATTACATCTCATTTTCTATCTCAGATGAGGTTACAGGTATCAGTGATACTCAAAATTCGAATATAGGGTTATATCCTAATCCGGCTAACAGCATGCTGTTTGTTAAAGGTATTTCTGAAAATGCAGATTTAATTGCATACAATATGTCAGGGACAAAGTTGTTACAAACGAAAGGTCAATCAATTAATATTGAAAACATACCGAATGGTTTGTTTTTTATAACCATATATGACAATAAATTATCGGAAACAATAAAATTTATTAAAGAGTAAATGAAGAGGTATTACGTTTTTTTGATGCCCCTTTTATGATGATTTCAGTGCATTTTGTAGAAGATAAATCAATGTTAAATGGCAAAAGTCTTATCTCTGGATTATATTAATATATAATTATTTGCCATTAAGGATTATATAAACTAAGATACGGACCATACCAGATTGGAGCAATTTCATAATTTTATCTGATATTATAACCGAATTATCTTAAACTGGAACAACTTTTTCTAAATAAACAATAATTTTATCCTCTGACCCTTTGCTTATACTATTAAGCTCTGGGCAGAGGATTTTTTCTTGAGTATTAAATGTTAATTCTATGAAATCGCACGGTTTTTATCCCTTTCTTTTATTATTTATTATTGTATTTAGCGGACTAAATGCACAAAATAAAACAGCAGTTAACCCTTTGATACATGCTGATGTTCCTGATATTTCTATAATCAGGGTTGGAGAAACGTATTACATGAGTAGTACCACTATGCACATGAGTCCTGGCGTACCTATTATGAAATCTACAGATTTGGTAAATTGGGAAATCGTGAATTATTGTTATGATACTCTTGAAGATGTAGATGAATTAAATCTGGATAATGGAAAGAGTACCTATGGAAGTGGTTCATGGGCTAGTAGTATAAGATATCATAAAGGAAAGTACTATGTATCTACTTTCGCAGGTACTACAGGCAAAACCTATATTTATTCAACCAAAAATATTGAGAAAGGGCCCTGGAAAAAAGTATCCTTTAAACCTATGCTGCACGACCATTCACTATTCTTTGATGATGATGGAAAAACCTACATGGTTTATGGAGGTGGAAAAATCAAATTGGTTGAGTTGACTAAAAAACTTGATGGTATTGTTCCGGGATCAGAAAAAGTAATTATTGAAAATGCAGGACAACCTGCGGGAGATGATTTAATGCTTGCGGCCGAAGGTTCTCAACTGTTTAAAGTTAATGGTAAATACTATTTATTCAATATTACATGGCCCAGAGGTGGTATGCGTACAGTTATTATTCATAGGGCAGATAAAATTACAGGTCCTTATGAAGGACGCCTGGCATTGCAGGATCAAGGTGTGGCGCAAGGAGGATTGATAGATACACCTGAAGGAGTATGGTATTCGTATTTGTTTAAGGATAATGGAGCTGTTGGCCGTATTCCTTATATGGTTCCGGTAAATTGGAAAGAGGGTTGGCCAGTGTTAGGTATTGAAGGCAAGGTGCCCACAGTGTTAAAACTTCCGATGCAAAAAGGCCTGAATCCAGGTATTGTTGCGTCGGATGATTTTATACGTCATAAAAAAGATGCAGATTTACCTTTAGTTTGGCAATGGAATCATAACCCGGATAATGATCTTTGGTCTGTTCATGAAAGAAAAGGTTACTTACGTTTAAAGACAGGTAGAGTAGATCATGATTTTTTATTGGCAAAAAATACGCTAACACAAAGAACTTATAGTACTACATGTTCTGGTTCAATAAAATTGGATGTATCTAAAATGAAAGAAGGTGACTTTGCCGGATTAGCTTTGTTACAAAAGAAATATGGTTTGGTAGGAGTAAAGTTTGAAGATGGGAAAAAGAAAATTGTGATGGTTTCCGCCCAAACAGATGATCCTGTTGAAATTGAAAGCATCCCTCTTCAGCAAGATAGTGTTTTCTTAAAAGCAGATTGTCATTTTAATGCATTGCCGGAAGAAGCATATTTCTATTATAGCCTTGATGGACAAAGTTGGAAAAAATTAGGCTCAGAATTGGTAATGAAATACACGCTGCCGCACTTTATGGGGTATCGTTTTGGTTTGTTCAATTATGCAACAAAAGAAGCTGGTGGATACGTTGATGTTGATTATTTCCATACAACTAGAGATGTGTCGCCAAAACCTAAAACTTATGTCTTTCTGAGTCTTGGTCAATCCAACATGGAAGGCAATGCCAAAATAGAACCTCAGGATACTATAAATGTAAATCCAGGATTTCAGATGATGGCAACTGTTGATTGTCCTGATCTTGGAAGAGAGAAAGGTAATTGGTACACAGCCATTCCTCCATTGTGTCGTTGTAATACAGGCTTAACACCAACAGACTATTTTGGAAGAACCTTAGTAGAGCAATTACCTGAACATATAAAAGTAGGCGTTATAAATGTGGCAGTAGGCGGTTGTAAGATTGAACTTTTTGATAAAACTAACTATCAGACTTATGTGGAGTCTGCTCCTGATTGGTTAAAAAATATGGTAAAGGAATACGACGGTAATCCATATGGAAGATTAGTTGAAATGGCTAAATTGGCTCAAAAGGAAGGTACTATTAAAGGGATTCTTTTACATCAAGGCGAATCAAATACAGGCGATACGCTGTGGACTAAGAAAGTTAAACTTGTTTATGACAATTTAATTGCTGATTTAGGGCTGAACCCGGAAGAGGTTCCTCTACTGGCAGGAGAAATGGTAAGTGCCAATGAAGGAGGTATGTGTGCTAGTATGAATGCTATTGTAAATACCCTACCTGAGGTCATTCCAAACTCATATATTATTTCTTCAGAAGGTTGTCCTGCAAAAAGTGATCAATTGCATTTTACAGCAGAAGGATATAGGATGTTGGGCAAAAGATATGCAAAAAAAATGCTCTCAATATTAGGATATTAGAGCATTGAAAAAGACAATTTGTATTAAGCTTATTTTAAAAATAAACGGCCACAATATTAAAAAATAATGTGGCCGTTTTATATTTAGTGTCAAAAATAATTAGATCTAGTTAATTTACAGCGCTATATTTAACTAGAGCCAGGTGATTTAATAACCATAAGATCTTCAATTGGTTTTAATTTCTACAAGGGCATCTTTAAAACCTTCTGAACTAACCTTTAGTTTTACAGTTCCGGCTTTACCGTATATGCTTTTGATAATTACTAAAGCCTTACCTTTCCAGGCTTTGCGTTGATTGCTTATGTAAGGATCAACATCTTTTATATCTCCATTATCCACTCCTACAATTACAGCAGGTCCATCAATTGTAAAGGTTAATTGATTGGCAGCATTAGGCTGAAGAATTCCGTTTTTATCCTTTAACTCAACATTAATATAAGCAAGACTTTGTCCATCTGCTTTAATGTTATAATTATCGCTTGATAATGAAATTTGAGTAGTCTCTTCTGCTGTTGTTAATGTAGTAGTTTCAACTTCTTTGTCATCCAACACCCCAACAGCTTTTAGCTCTCCGGTTTTATAAGGAACTTTAAAAGTAGCTTTAAAAGCAGTTTCAACATTAGTTGTTTGTTCTCCAACTAAGCTATTGTTCAGGTATAGTCTTACTTTAGGATATTTAGAATATACTTCAACCTCTATATCTTTACCTTCAAAACCAGGCCATGTCCAGCTTTCCCATGTTGGGTAAACCGACCACATTGTTTCGATTATTTTAAAAGGTTTAGGTTCAGGCTCTCTGACTCCCATATAGAGTTTTTCATTGTCATTATAAAGCATACTTCTGTAATGAGAAATAGGTTTACGCCAACCCAATAAATCTACATCACCACAATAGGCAGCATGCCAAGGAAATAAAGGTCTTTCCCAGTGTTCGCCAGTAACATCACCAGAGTAATAATTACGACCGATACCAGATTCTCCAAGGTAGTCAATGGCAGTCCAAACAAAATCACCAATAATATAAGATTGATCATTGACTAATTTCCAGTTGGCAAAAGCGTCGCGGGGATAGGATTCTGTTTGTACAATTATTCTGGAAGGAACCCTCTTGTGATCGTCTGGTGCTCTGTGTAATTGATAGTTGTATCCACATACATCATGGGCAGCCATTAAAGGATCAAAAATTTCCCAGTCATTATCCCATGTTGTCATGGCGGAAGTAACTGGTCTGGTTGTATCATATTTCTTTACAAAGCCCAACAACATTTTAGCTGTTTCAACAGCTTCTGGTTCTTTGCGCTCAATAATTTCGTTACCAATACTCCACATTATAACAGAAGGGTGGTTCCTGTCTCTTAACACCATCGATGCAATATCCTTTTCACTCCAATCATTAAAAATAGTAGAATAATCATGCGGTGTTTTCAATGTTTTCCAGCCATCAAAAGCTTCATCAATAACCATTAGCCCTAATCTGTCACAAGCATCTAAAAAAGCTTCAGAAGGGATATTATGAGAGGTACGTACCGCATTAAATCCTGCAGACTTTAATAGTTCCACCTTACGCTCTTCTGCTCTGTTATAAGCAGCAGCTCCCAAACATCCATTATCATGGTGAGCACACCCTCCATTGATCAGTACTTTTTTGCCATTAAGTTCAAATCCATTATCAGTGGTAAATTTAATGGTACGAATTCCAAAGTTCTTGTTGGTTTGGTCCAATATTTCACCTTCTTTTTCAATAGATACCTGAGCCTTATACATATTTGGATGCTCCGGACTCCATAAGTCAGGAGCTTTTACTGCAATAACCTGGTTTAATTCTTTTGAACTATTGGCAGATAATTCTATACTTGTTTGTTTAGTTCCTTTTTTCTGACCTTTGGTGTTATAAATTATAGTAGAGATCAAAACTTTTTGAGATGCTGATGTCTCATTCTTAACTAATGTTTGAATATTAACAGTTGCTTTTTTATTTGAAACCTCCGGAGTTGTGACAAAAACACCCCAGTGATCGATGTTTACTGTTTCTTTAACTTGCAACCATACATGACGGTATATGCCAGAACCACTATACCATCTGCAGTTTTTTTGTTGCGCATTGTCTACGCGAACTGCAATTAGATTCTCTTCACCCGGCTTGATATAGTTTGTTAAATCATAATCAAATGAAGAATAGCCATATGGATAAACACCTAAAGACTTTCCATTAATAAAGACTTCAGAGTTCATATAAACACCCTCAAAATAGATCGATATTTTTTTATTAGTCCAATCCTTAGGTGCCATAAAGCTTTTACGATACCAACCTATTCCTGTAGGAAAATAGCCACCATCATTTCCTGCAGGATTATCAGGACATACTTGTCCTTCTATACTCCAGTCATGGGGCAAATCAATAGCACGCCATTCGTTATCTTTAAATTCTTTTTGACTGGCATCCGGTTCATCACCTAAATAAAACTTCCAGTTAAAATCAAATAATTGTTTACGTTCATTACTTAATTCGTGCTGTGCCTTTAAAGGGAAATAAGTTACAATAAGAAGTATAGCAATATGGATTACTTTCATTTTAGTATATATTTTTTATGTGATTTTAGAATGTCCCAAATATTATATATTAACTGGCGTTTCACCCAGATCCGACTTACTTTTTTAGATTGATAAAAAAAAGGAAGGAAAAAAGATCAAGGTTGCACTCACTTCTCTCAAAAATAAATACGGCTATTTGACTGAAATTGTTTAAACTCAATGCTTTCAGACAAAAACGATTTTTAATCGTTAAACCAACCTTGTTTTTTGGTTCACTGCCTGAGGACAACTTCGAACCTATGCTCGAGAGAATCACTTTTTTTATTTAGGACAGATGCTATTTATCTGATCATTTTTAATAGTGACGATTAAGGATTGTAAGGTTTAATGATTTTAAGTTTATCTCCACTTAGATCTATTTCAAACAGATGTGGCACTCTGTGGTAATGTCCGTTAATATCCTTGTGGCTGTGTACTGACATTAATGTTTTTCCATCAAAGGTTTTAAATAGCATGCCATGTCCAAAATTAGAAGGCGTAATCGGTTCTTTTTCCTGAATCCAAGGACCATCTAATGTGCCACTTTCAGAGTAGGCTACTCCCTGAGTATATACATCATAAATCCAACTGGTCCATATCATACCAAGTTTTCCCGTTTCTGTTTTAAATAGGTATGGTCCATCAGTTACCTTATTAGGCACATCATTTCCATCTTTATCCTTTTCTCTGCTCCAAGGTGAATCACTGGCTTTAAACATAAGTTTACTTACACCTACAGAACCACTTAAGTCTGGTTTTAATTCAATTTTTTCAATAGTACCATTCAAATTTTGTAACCATTCATAACAGTAAACCATATAGGGTTTGTTATCTGTGTCAATCCAAAATGTTCCATCAAGTGTAGGTTTGTCAGCAGGAAGATAAGTTGGATCATTCATCGGCTTATAAGGACCTTCTGGTGAGTTGGAGACTAAAATATGGCTCGCTCTTCGTTCAATTTTATTGCCCGCAACAGTATCAATAATTACATCTCTGTTAGTAAACGTAGCGAAATAATAATATTTGTTTTTATAGTAATGCAATTCCGCAGCCCAAATCATAGGATTAGGTCCCATCCATGAGCTCGAATCTGTTTCAGTAACATTATACGGACCGTCCCAGAATTTTAAGTCCTTACTTTTCCATAATTTACCACCAGTACCTGTCATGTAATAGGTTTGACTAATTGAATCGGCCAGAATACAAGGGTCACTTAATTTAATAGAGTCTATAGGAGTTAAGCTCATTTGTTTTTGCTGAGTATTATTACAACTGGTATTTAAAATTCCTCCCAACATAGCTACGAATAATACAATAATAGTAGCAGAATTAAATTTTGACTTTAGGTTTATCATTTTAAAGTTGATTTATTATATGCGTTTTAAATTTCACTTGTAAAACTATTAAAATAGGGTATTTATTCAGGGGTAAATATTGGTCAAAAAAGAATGTGAATTCATCATTTTACAATTGTGCATTATAAATTAATATAAATAGGAATCTCTTTTTACTTTCTTATTCTTTTAAGAGAAGGGTGGTGAAAATATTTTCATATCACTGTAATTATGATTCTTTTATAACGTGTTAATGATGGAATACCATTATCAGAAACTTCACATATTAAATGAATTTTAGATCCGGAAATGGCACTTTTAGGTATTCTAAATTCAATCTTTGAGGCATTAGAGTCATCAATGATTTTATTTATTGTACCGGCTTCTTCATATTGCCACCATTTAAAACTTAATTTATCGCCATCAGGATCCATAGAAGAGGAGGCATCCAATTTTAATTTAGAACCGGGTTTAGCATTTATATCTAATTTGTTTTTTTTGAGATGCACTTTAGGGTGATGATTGGCAGCGGAATATTCTTTTATACACCAATCAGCTCTTGCCGCAAAGTCCTTTTGTACATCTGGTAGCCAACGCCATAGAGGTTTAAAATAATTGGTGCGGATGGCAACTTTTTCTGCTGATGTTTCATGTTCCATTGCCTTTGACCAGCTATTGCTAAAACACCATTGACCTGTAGGACGTGTATAACTTGAATCGGGTAGGGGATCCATCCAAACATTGTTACGCACTCGAACATATCTGCCTCCCCAACCTCCATAACCAGGGTTTTCCATATTTCTTAATCCTGTAGTAATATTATTTAAAAAGGCGGGTGTGTCGCCTTCGGCATTAAATTTTCCTTTATTATTTTCATATGCATCGCACAATGCACCGTGATTTTTCAATATATTTTCAGTCATCCAATCTGCTTCAAAATAACTTTTAATATTTTCAGGCAAAACTTTAGACCAGATGTAAGCCATACAATCAAACTGGTCAGAAATTACGATAGGAAAATTATACTTTTCCCAATTAGGGCGAATGTATTGCTGATAGGTTTTATCCTGTTCCCAAATTAAAAACAAACGAAGCTTGCCGGCTACTTCCTCCATTCTTTCCGGATATTCTTCCTGTATTATTTTTAGAGCTCTTGAAATAGTATTGCAACCACCCCATGCCTGTATCCATACCTGACGCTTGTCGTTTTTATTAAGTAAAACGTTGGCAATTAGCTCAGCTCCCTCTGTTCGGATATCATCTTCATCATTTCCATTGATATTTCCAACTTTCCATTTACTCAAAAGAAAATCTGGCGATGGATAATGCGCATCGTGAAGTAAAAGGTTGTCATATACCTTAGCATAAAGATTTATGTATTCTTTAACCCATTCTACCGGATGAAAAGCATTCCATCCTTGTCCGCCAACCCAGTGAAATTGAGAACTGCTGTTAATGATTCCTTCTACATCAAACTCATTACAAGTTAAAAGAAACCGAACCATGCTTGCTCTGTCATCAGCTTCACCATCAGTAGTTACAATTACCCGAGGTTTTTCTGATTGGGCAAAAAACTTCATATTGCATGAAAACAAAGCTATAAGGATGAAAAGGCGTAGTGATATATTCATGATTTAGAGCAATTTTATTTTAAAATATTGATTTGTAGTTTTTTTGCAGATCAATATTACAAAAATTGTTTACTAAATTGAATAAATTCTGAGTGAAAGAGTTTATACTTCATTTTTGCCTGGATGCCTGGACATACTAATGAAATTTTATAGTATTTATAGGAGATGATAACCAAACTTTTACTCTATGCCCATAGCTCTACGCCCTATGCCCTTAGCTCTAAGCTCTATTCCCTGCGCTCTAAACCCTATACCCTACGCTCTACGCCCTATGCCTTCTAATACCTTTTTACTACAATTCCCCGGCACTGGCTTTCTTAAAATAGGAGAGTAGTGAATCCACCGACAGATTCCCTGAATTGTTTTGTTTCTTAACTTTAACAAAAGTTGATATAAATTCAATGATGGGTTTCATATCAGCATTTCCTTTTAAAGTGATGTAGCCATTAGCTATAGCCGATTGCAGATAGGTTACAAATACTTTGGGGTTATGTATCCATTCAATATACGATTCAGGGTCTGGTTTCGATTTAGCCAAACTTTTTGCATTGTTTAGTTCATCATAAATCTCAGTAAATAAATTAATAGTTTGTGAGTTAATGTTTACCTTTTTATGAATTAGCTTATTAGTGAGTGAAATTTGCTTTTTGAAGAATTGTTTTTCAGTTTTAGTGTTAAAATCATGTTGCTCAATTAAATGAGTTTTAAGAGTAGAATAGCTTGAAGCAATAAGTTCCAAATCGTCACTGTATAGCATTAAAACAGTAATTATATATCTTATTGCTTTCCATTCTCCAGATGATATATGCTTGGGAATGGCATTTAGTGATTTAAATTGTTTGTTTAGTTCCTTTACAGCAATTGTTTTATAATATTCATCAAGTTGCGTTTCCGGCAATACAGAAAAGGTTTGTAATAATAATTGTTGCAACTGAATGACTTGTTGGTTGTAATTAGGTTTCTTTAAATGAATTTCCAGTTCTTCTAATGCTTTTAGGTATGAACTGTTTTGCATGTAAAATTGAACTGTTTGCACCCATTTACTATTATGCAGATTACCTATAGCCTGATGAACTCTTTTTTTATTGCTAGCAAAAAATGGTAGTATGGCACTTGTTGGTGCACAATGATGTTTTGGTATAAAACCTTTAAATAAAGCACATGATTTTAGTAAAACACCTGATATCATAAGATAAAAGTCAAGATCCTTCAAAAATATTAATCTCTCATTTTCATTTACATGATAGGGAATGGACCAGGGGGTTTCATCCAGACTGTTTTTAACAGATAATAGATTACGCAGGCATTTTTCAATAAGATTGAGTTTTGTTTTATTACAGCTTAGTTTATTAAGATTTTTGTTCATGAATGATTCCATTTGAACGTAAATATTTGTACAATCAAATGTCTCTTCTTTATCAGCAGATAGGTTAGTCCATTTTAATGATTTTCTGATGATAATATTGTCGGATATAGTATGAATTAAAGCGAACATAATGATATGGTTTTGGTTAGTATTATATTAAATTTACTCAAATCGAATATAATAGTCAAATGGTAAAAAGTTAAAAAATGGTAAAATAGATGGGAGTTGGGAGCTAGGAGTCAGGAGCTTGTAGATTATATCAGAATTTTCATAGGACTGAAAGTCCGAAATCAGTTAGCATAGTCAGTAAGGGCTATGTGTAATGTGATATGTTTGATGTAAAAAAATAATAGAAATAAAGTTTACAACCACCTCCCCCTCGTTTCTCGGGTACTCATTAGTATAGTTAGTAAGGATTATTCGTATATTTTTATTTATAATAAAACCACCAAGGCCCCAAGACTCAAAGATCCTAAATTTGGTGTAAGATTGCATCTTGTACCTTAGTCAATAATAAATAACTAAATGGTTCGTTAACCACTCTGTGTCTTAGCGTCTTCTTTGTTGAAATTAAATAGTTTATGTTATGCAGCTAATCTTTGTATAACACTTATCGGGCTGAAAGTCCGATATCTACAAGCATAGTCTATAAGGGCTATGTCTGTGTGGTATTCCAATAATTATAAGAGAGATTTTTATACCCAAAGAGTTTATTTCTGAAATATTAATAACGGCCTGAAAGGTCAAATCATTTCAGCCCAATGCAAGCGAAGTGACGCATTGGGTAATATACCATAGAATCATAGCGCCCTGAATGGGCAACTAAAAACTGAGCTGTCCTTACAGGACGCCGATTTATATGATGAATAATATTACCCCAGACGATGCCTGGGGCTGAACTGAGTTGGGCCTACAGCCCGTAAATTCATTTACAGGAGTAAGATATGTTGTAACCGATGACTATTTTCTTAATAAATAGATATTTACAAGAGTCTGAAAGCCTCATGCATTACAACTTGGGGCATCGCCCCAAGTAACTTAGCATTATGAATATTCAGGCTGAAAGTCTGATACTTAAAATATTGTTTCAGGCTTCCATCCTGAGGGTATTGTTTACAATCTCTCTCAAGAGAAGAAATTTTTTATTACAAATGTATTTCTCCTGAAATATGTATTAAGAGCGATGGCCTGTTCAATTGGCCCGGGCCGGAGAAAGAGAGACGCAGACGAATGCGGGTGATTATGGAATGTGTGAAAGGAAAGATTCATCAAGGATGTGGGTAGAAGGATAAATTGAACTAGCGTTTTTGGTTCTTTTTGGGCGATGCAAAAAGAATAAACCTATATATCATTATCTTTTTGCTCTAGCCGTTGGACTCTGAAAGTCCGATATCTACAAGCATAGTCTATAAGGGCTATGTCTGTGTGGTATTCCAATAATTATAAGAGAGATTTTTATACCCAAAGAGTTTATTTCTGAAATATTAATAACAGCCTGAAAGGTCAAATCATTTCAGCCCAATGCAAGCGAAGTGACGCAGTGGGTAATATACCATAGAATCATAGCGCCCTGAATGGGCAACTAAAAACTGAGCTGTCCTTACAGGACGATGATTTACATAGTGGTTAATATTACCCCAGACGATGCCTGGGGCTGAACTGAGTTGGGCCTACAGCCCGTAAATTTATTTACAGGAGTGAGATATGTTGTAACCGATGACTATTTTTATTACAAACGTATTTCACCTGAAATATGGATTAAGAGCGATGGCCTGTTCAATTGGCCCGGGCCGGTGAAAGAGAGACGCAGATGAATGCGGGTGATTATGGGATGTGCGAAAGAAAAGATTCGTCAAGGATGTGGGTAGAAGGATAAATTGAACTAGCGTTTTTGGTTCTTTTTGGGCGATGCAAAAAGAATAAACCTATATGTCATTACCTTTTTCCTCAAGCCGTTGGACTCTGAAAATCCGGTATCCAGTAGTATAATCAGTAAGGGCTATGCCTGTGGTATTACAACAAATCTCAAGAAAAAATTTAGTTATTTCAAAAGAGTTTAATTCTGAAATATAAATAACGGCCTGAAAGGTCAAATCATTTCAACCCAATGCAAGCGAAGTGGCGCATTGGGTAATATACCATATAATCATAGCGCCCTGAATGGGCAACTAAAAACTGAGCTGTCCTTACAGGACGCCGATTTACATGATGAATAATATTACCCCAGACGATGCATGGGGCTGAACTGAGTTGGGCCTTCAGCCCGTAAATTTATTTACAGGAGTATGATATGTTGTAACCGATGACTATTTTTATTACAAATGTATTTCTCCAGAAATATGGATTAAGAGCGATGGCCGGTTCAATTGGCCCGGGCCGGTGATGGAGAGACGCAGATGAATGCGGGTGATTTTGGGATGTGCGAAAGGAAAGATTCGTCAAGGATGTGGGTAGAAGGATAAATTGAACTAGCGTTTTTGGTTCTTTTGGGGCGATGCAAAAAGAATAAACCTATATATTATTACCTTTTTGCTTAAGCCATTGTATTCTGAAAATTCGATATCTATTAGTATAGTCTGTAAGAGCAATCCTATAATTGAAATAGAGTTTAAACCACCTCCCCCTCGTTTCTCGGGTACTCATTAGTATAGTTAGTAAGGATAATTCGTATATTTTTATTTATAATAAAACCACTAAGGCCCCAAGACTCAAAGATCCTAAATTTGGTGTAAGATTGCATCTTGTACCTTAGTCAATAATAAATAACTAAATGGTTCGTTAACCACTCTGTGTCTTAGCGTCTTCTTTGTTGAAATTAAATAGTTTATGTTATACAGCTAATCTTTGTATAACACTTATCGGGCTGAAAGTCCGATATCTACAAGCATAGTCTATAAGGGCTATGTCTGTGTGGTATTCCAATAATTATAAGAGAGATTTTTATACCCAAAGAGTTTAATTCTGAAATATAAATAACGGCCTGAAAGGTCAAATCATTTCAGCCCAATGCAAGCGAAGTGGCGCATTGGGTAATATACCATATAATCATAGCGCCCTGAATGGGCAACTAAAAACTGAGCTGTCCTTACAGGACGCCGATATACATGATGAATAATATTAGAGGGTGTCCAAAAATGGATTCCCTCTTTTTTTTGCTATAAAATATTGATAATCAATAAAATAATGCTTATTTTAATTTTGTTATTGTGTTGATTATTAGTATATTAAGGCATGAAAAACATAACCTTTAAAGACTACAACCAAGGCCAGGCTGAACTTTTTCCTTCTCGTTTAGATGACTTTATACCAGATGAGCATCCTGTTCGTATGGTTAACAAAATAGTTGAACAATTAGATATTTCCTTTATTACCTCAGGCTATAAAGAAGGAGGATGTCGTGGATATCACCCTAGAATGATGATTAAAATATTATTTTACAGCTACTTAAGTAATATCTATTCCTGCAGAAAGATGGAGGCCGCACTAAAAGAAAGCCTTCATTATATGTGGCTTTCCGGGAAGCAGTTCCCTAAGCATAGTTGTATCAACGATTTCAGAAGCAAGCGATTAAAGAACCATATCAATAATTTATTTACACAGGTTGTAATAATGCTGGTAGATTTAGGATATGTAAGTTTAGATGTTCAATATATAGATGGCACTAAAATTGAAAGTTGTGCCAACCGGTATACCTTTGTGATGCGCAAATCTGTAGAACGCTATAAAGCAAATCTTGAAGCAAAAATAACAAATATTCTTTCTCAGATAGAGGAAGGTATTCAGGAGGACAATAAACCAAATGAAGAATCCATAAAAGTTGTAGATTCAAAGGTTTTACAAGCTAAAATAGATGCATTAAATAAGCAAAACAAATCAGCAGAAAAGTCAACTAAAAAGTTAATTAAAGAATTAGAAAACAAGCATCTTCCAAAACTTCAGGAGTACGAGGATAAACTTAAGGATATAGGACCAAACAGGAATTCCACTTCAAAAACAGATAAGGAAGCAACATTTATGCGGATGAAAGAAGATCATATGAAAAACGGTCAACTAAAACCTGCATACAATATACAGATTAGTACAGAAAATCAATTTATAACCAATTTTGCACCCTATCAAAACCCAACAGACACGAGGACATTTATTAGTTTTCTTAATAGTTTTGAAGCTAAATATAACAAGCAATCAAAAGAAATTGTAGCAGACTCTGGTTATGGAAGTGAAGAAAATTATGATTTCCTAGAAAATGAGTCAATCGATGGATATGTGAAATTTAACTATTTCCATAAAGAACAGAAGAAAGCCTTTAAGACAGATCCTCATAAGGTTGAGAACTTACACTATAATCAAGACGAAGATTATTTTGTTTGCCCATCCGGACAACACATGAAACTAGTTGCAGAATATGAAAAAACTAATGCATCAGGTTATATAAGTCAGATAAAAAAATACAGCGCGAAAAACTGTTCAAAATGCAGTATGAGAACACGTTGTTTTAAAGGGCAAGGAAATCGATCAATTGAAATCAATCATAATCTCAGAAAACACAAGCAAAAGGCCAGAGAAATGCTGACCAGTGAAAAAGGTCTAAAACACCGAAGTAACAGACCAATAGAACCAGAAGCTGTATTTGGCCAAATTAAAAATAACAAAGGTTTTAAAAGATTTCTACTTAAAGGTTTAGATGGCGTAAACCTGGAATTTGGTTTGATTGCAATTGCTTTAAATATTAGCAAATTAACTAAGAGACATACTAATAACCTTAAAAACGCCTATATTTTAATATACAAGCTCGTAATTAAGCGTTTTTGCTGCTCTTATATTTTCTTTTGTAAAAAAAATACTGTTGATTTATTTATTAACGGATAATGCTTGATATAAAAACAAAAATAAAAAAAAGAGGATGTCGTTTTTGGACACCCTCCTGAACTGAGTTGGGCTTTCAGCCCGTAAATTCATTTACAGGAGTAAGATATGTTGTAATCGATGACTATTTTCTTAATAAATAGATATTTACAAGAGGCGATGCCCCTTGAGATTTGTAAGTGAGTAGATTACAGGCAGTATGCCTGAAATCATTGTTGAAGATTAATATCAGAATTTTTCATAGGACTGAAAGTCCGATATCCATTAGCATAGTCTGTAAGGGCTATGCAGCAAGACCTATGCAGCTTGTACCATAAAAAAAGGTCGTTCCTGTTAAAGAACGACCTTAATAAAATCAATTTGATGTGTTATTCCGGAATAATCACTGATCCTGCATATTCAGAATTACTCACATTCATATCTTTACCTACCGATGTAGCCGCAATATAACAATGAACTTCTGTTCCCGGAGGAGCATCAGGTAAACCAACATCCCCGGATAGATCTTTACGACGGTATTTCTTCAAGGTGTATCTTGGAGGATAGCCGTAAGCTATGGTTACCAACATAATATTATCTTCACTACGCTCTTTGGATAAAGCATCTTCTTCAATATCATCTTCATTACCTGTATCCGGTAGCCAATTAAACAATACCCTGTTTTCATTGAGCTGAATAGTTATACTATTTGGAACAGGCAAACAACCTTTTGCGAGTTTCAGGTTTCTGAAGTTAATACCAAAATCAGGATATTCACCGGTAATGGCATAGTTCATCATTTCAGACATAGCAGCATTTTTAGGTGTTTTTTTATCATCCAGTTTTCTAAAACCCACTTGAATAATGGGGTATAAAGGTTGAATGAAATTAGTAACAAATAAAAATTTTGCTCTTTGTTTAATTTGGTTTACCGAGGCTTTTCTGTTGCCAGTGTTGGGTTTTGCTTTCATATAACTAATACCTTTCCAGGTACTGCCTACTAAATTACCAACTTTTCCGTGGAAGCTTCCAAATGCTCCGTTTTCATATTTTCCCATGACGATTTATTTTTTGTGGTTTTTAACTTTGAATATGTTTTTCACTTTATTACCCTTTTCTTTGGGTGCAGTAATTTCCTTGTTTTTGGAGTCTGATTTTTCAACTTTATGGCGTTGCATCCATTTGGAAATTACAGTTGTAAGTACTCCTGCTAGCAGGGTGATCGCAGATCTGATAATTAGTGTTTGTGGATCTGCATCCTGGGCTGATAATAATTGAGCATCTGCTGCTTCCATTATTCCTAAAGTACCCAGTGAACCGATGGCGAAATTTTTAAGTTCATACATCTTTCTTTTTTTTGTAAGCCCTGTAATCATTGATCAGATAATAACAGAGCAGGGGTTAAACATGGTATCGGCCGATGATTAAGGAGGTGGGAGTCTGGAGTTAGAAGTTTGGAGTAAGATTATTGAGATATTTACTATTCTACTTTCATCTTGTTCCTTTATCCTTTATCCTTTATCCTTTTTCCTTATCGTTAGTACTAAAGTATATTGAAATGTGATTTGAAAAAATAACAGTAATTTTACTGTTACTTTTTAAGTTTGTAAGTAGTTGATAATTAGTAGTTAATATTTTGAGGTGATGGAATTTGCATTTCGTTTTGACCCCCATAATGCCCCATAATTCCATTTTTAGCCCAAAATGGTGGTTTTGGATTCCACTTTTGATCAAAAATGCCTGTTTTGGATTCCGATTTTGGCCATTTTAGCACTTTTGGATACTTTTCTTCGCACTTCTTCGCATGGTCTTCGCAACTTGTTCGCATCTCTTCGCACCGTCTTCGCACTTTCTTTGCCCCTGCTACGCCCTTTGTTCGGAACGGGTTCGCAATTCTCCACATGCGCTACACAGTCTCTACACAACTTTATTGCCCTAAGGGTGCGAAGAGCATGCATAAAACGTGCAATGAAATGGTGACGAATGGCGGGCTTGTATCGAAGCTGTATCAATGGTGTGTAAAACCTGGTACAAACACAAAGTATTGATTATAGTGCTACGATAGGCATCAAAACAAATACGAGTAATTTTTAGTTGGCTTTGCAACTTACTGCAATTGCCATGTAATTAAGATCATACAGGAAAGATTGTGTTTTATTCAATAGTAATGTATTTGCTTTTTAATAAACGTTTATAGACGTTTATAAACGTTTATTAAACGGCTACGCAAATAAAATTAATTGATATTTACCATGTTAAAATGCTTTTACAATAAAGAAATGATCTATAAGAATGGATTTATTTGCCACGATACAGGTTTAAACTCTTATAGTTTAACTCAAAACAAAAAAATATTATCGTTTTCACAATTTATTTATCCGTTATATCATATAATTTTCCTAAAATATTGACTACTTTAGCATTTTAGTAACTGAAATACAAAGGCGAAATATATAACAGTATATGACGGATACTGAAAAGTTACCAACCATAAATATGAAAACTGAAAAAATATTAGAACGAGGTATGTATCCATATGAACTTCCTATCTCTTTAAATGATTCTATCGATGCAATCGAAAAGATTAAAAGCTTTTTTGATATGAATATTGAGAAATTAGAGAGATGGATACCGAAAGCAGGATATCATGATGCAAATTCACTAAGGCCAATACCAAAAATTGAATTTAAAGTTTTTATAAGTGATGAAATTAAAGCAGGGAGTAAATTAATAGAAGATGGTTCCTATATTATATATATAAGCAATGCTGCATTGGTATTTATTTATGATTTATTCAATAGAATGTTATCTTATAAAAATATTCTTCCTGAAATCGGAAACTCAGAAGATGAAGAACTTGAAGAGCCATCGATGATTAATTATGGAATACTTGAACGTAATGGAATTATTCCCAAAAACAAAGAAAGAAAGTATTTTGCAGGAATGCTAATTGATCAAGCTTTATGGTTTATGTTCCAACATGAACTATCACACATTTTACGTGGACATGTTGATTATAATTATAATATATCAAAAGAAGCAAATTTTACACTATTCAATGAAAGTAAATTAGATCCACTTACAAGGCAAACATTAGAAATGGATGCTGATAGTTATGCGATATGTTGGATGTTAAAGAATACAATCAATTTGTTTAAAAATAAGACTAATGTTCTATTTCCTCTGTCAATTGATAAATATATAGAATACAGCTTTATATCTGTTTATTCTTTAATGAGGTTATGTTATGGACGTAGTCAGATTTTAGTAGATAATAAGTTTGAACAAGAACAATCTAGCAATACACATCCAAGTTGGCGTTTAAGACAATATATGGTAGTTGAAGCGGGTTTGACTTATGTCGAACGCTACTATAATGCACTTGTTTATCCTAAAAGTTTTGTGACAAATGTGGCAGATATATTATTAAATACTGAAAAGGCATATAAAACTATTACAGGTCTAAAACCAATTGAAAAGGTAGAAGATTTTCCACATGTTTTGCATTTTTCAAGTCCCCATACAAAGAATTATCTTGAACACTGGAATTTAATAAAACCAGAACTTGAACATTTCTCTTATATTAAACTTAAAGACTAAATTACGGTTGGTAACACGCTGGCATAAAGCATGGCTCGGTCGGCTCGTCCTGACACCTTAGTCTACCGTCTTAGTCCCCCTAGCGGGTGACACGACACCACGACTAATGCGCCACGACTTCATCCAGCAACCGTTGTGTGGCATAAAAAAAGACACCTACTACAAATTGAGAAAATATGAAAACAGTATTTTTTTGGATTTTAACAATGATGATTATTTCTGGATGCGAACCAGATTATAGTCATACTAAGTTTTATGAATATGTTATTGAAAATCAACTTTCGACTTCAATTGTAAAAGTTGTTCCTCTTAATACATCAGATTTTTGGATAATCCCGATTGATACATTTTTTGTAATGCCTGGAGAGAAAATAATAATTGGGGAGAAAATTCATTACGATGATAACAAAAAAATTGTTGATTTATATAAACCGACTGATACAATTGAGTCTTTTGAGTTTTTTATTGACAACATCAAGCAGGAGAAAGATTTTACAAAAAGAGAATTTTGGAGTTTCGAAATGGGTTCTGTTGATGAAAGCGGCATCTATAAACTAAAGATAGATGAAAACATTCTTAACGACTAAAAATTAGAAATGATGAGAAGCATACTTTATATTATTTTATTGTTGACTCTATTTGGCTGTGATTATCAGGGTTCATATACATTTAAAGCTAAAAATGAGACTTCGAAGAAAATTGAGTTACGATTCTATTATGAATCAAGTCAATATTCAAGTTCAAAAGAATATGGACAGACGATAAAACTATCGGAAGGAGAAGAAAAAATAATTAGGATAATTGATGCACCCTTGAATAGTCCAGCACATGATTGCATAAAAGACCATGGAATGGCATACTTCAACGAATTGGTATTTGATACATATGTTGATAGTGTAAAGATTGAGAAACAATTATGGCAACCAGAAAATTGGATATATAATAAAACCTCAAAATGGTCGGCAGATTATACTCTGATAATTACTGATGAATTGATTGATGTAAATGAATGATATTAAATAATTTACGCCACACAACACATGGTATAGTGCATGCGGGTTTCAGGGGTTTGCGAAGGTTCGTGGCTCGTAAAAAAAGTCGGTGTAAACTGACAGGAAATCGCTTCGTAATCCCGCACGACACCATACCATCAAACGTTGGTTGCAATTAATAAACACAAAATAGAGAAATATGAAAAATCTAGAGAAAACAAAAATGATTCTTGGATATACCCTAATTGGTTTTTCCGTAATTGGAATGCTAGTGGCATTATCTTATCAATTCGACTGGGATTGGTTTAAATATGATTATAAAACCTTTGGAAGAGGCGATGAAGGAGGAGCATCTAATAGTCCTATTTTTTATGGTTTAATGGCGATTGCAGGTTCAATCTTACTTGCAACAGTAAAAACGGAGGAAAATGATAGTGAAAAAGAAACAAAAGAACTTGAAGCCTGATGATACCCGCAATATTTATTAATTATGCCGCTGATATTTTAGGAGATACAAATAAAGGGTTAAGCGGTAGCAAAATTGCAGAATACACATCTGCTTATGCAATCGACTTTAATGTTGATATTCCTCACTCAAATTATCCCTTTCAAGATTTGCCAAATAAACGTACAGCATTAAAAGAAAACTTAAAAGCATTCAACCCTGAGCAACAATTTAAAATCATTAAAGAGTTATGCGAACTTGATAGCTTTAAAGGAAATAATGATGTAAAGGACTTAAAAATTAAACTTGTAACAAGATATGGAGAATTAAGTACAGTTACAGATTCTGATATTAATGAGACTTTGATTGAAGAAACAATACATTGGCTTTCTGATTATAAAGACTCTTTGAAGCTTTATGAAGAAGCACTTCAGAAATTTCAGAATAAAATATTCGAGCGTAATTTATTAGATGATTTACGGCTATCTTTAGAGTTATTGTTAAAATCTGTTCTTGGAAATGAAAAATCTTTGGAAAATCAATTAGGGGAAATAGGAACATTTATTCAAAAAACAAATGGCTCTAAAGAGTTAACGAATATGTTTGTAAAATTAATTGATTACTTTTCAAAGTATCAAAATTCTTATGTGAAACACAATGACGCTGTAATTGAAAGTGAAATTGAGTTTATATATGAAATGACAAGTTCTTTTATGAAATTACTGATTAGAATGAAATAACTGCAACCAACACGTGCTCATAAATAATTGCCGTTTAGTAGGTTATTCAAAAGTTGTAGCCCGCGTTAAGATAGGTGTAACTGGACAGGATAGTAACCCGCAATCGGCAACTATTCATAGCACAATACGTTGTACGCAAGCAAAAGAGACCGAGATATTCTAACATTATACCCTGAATTTTTAAAAGAAAAAGGGAACGATACTACCTCGCAGATAAGTAGGTGCAAACTTGAAGGGAATTTATTTTGTTTTTCTCCCCTCGCACCGCTTTTATGATACTTTAGTGCAAAATTTGAATCCCACCCGCAATCAGCACATTTGCAAATCGCTCGAGCTGACCCACGACCAAAATTTACAAAAGAGCTGTTTTTTTCCACCGCACTACTGCAAAAAAATAAGTTTTCGTTTGACTTGATAATTGATAATTCATAACTTGGTTTAACTCTAATTGAGAATAAATCTCTTTTAGCGTGATTTCAATTATAATGAATCAAAATATTAACCTTCAATTCAATAAAGCTTTTAATTATGGAAAAACATCCAAAAAAAGGTAAGTGTCCAGTTATGCATGGTGCAAATACAGACACCGAGAGTTCCGTAATGAGTTGGTGGCCTAATGCTCTAAATTTAGACATCCTACACCAACATGACACAAAGACTAATCCACTTGGTCAAAACTTCAATTATCGAGAAGAATTCAAAAAACTTGATTTAGAAGAAGTGAAAAGTGACCTCAGAAAATTAATGACAGAAAGCCAAGAATGGTGGCCTGCCGATTGGGGACATTATGGAGGTTTGATGATTCGTATGGCATGGCACAGTGCAGGAACATATCGTACTGCCGACGGCCGTGGAGGTAGCAATACAGGTAATCAACGATTTGCTCCGCTTAATAGTTGGCCAGACAATGTGAATCTTGATAAAGCACGCCGATTATTATGGCCAGTAAAGAAAAAATATGGGAACAAACTTTCGTGGGCAGATTTAATGATTCTTGCAGGAAATATGGCATATGAATCAATGGGATTCAAAACTTTTGGTTTTGCTGGTGGTCGTGAAGATATCTGGCATCCTGAGAAAGATATTTATTGGGGTGCAGAAAAAGACTGGTTAGGAAAAGACAGGTATTCGGATAAATCTGATGAAGCATCACTTGAAAACCCATTGGCTGCAGTTCAAATGGGATTAATTTATGTAAATCCCGAAGGTGTTGACGGAAAACCTGACCCATTAAAAACAGCACAAGCAATGAGGGCTACATTCGAAAGAATGGCTATGAACGATGAAGAAACTGTTGCATTAACAGCTGGTGGTCACACGGTAGGAAAAACTCACGGTAATGGAGATGCTTCGAAGCTTGGAGCAGACCCTGAAACCGCAGATTTAGAAGAACAAGGATTTGGATGGAAAAATCCCGAAGGAAAAGGGAATGCTGAAAATACTGTAACAAGTGGTTTGGAAGGAGCATGGACAACAACTCCTGACAAATGGAATCACACATATTTTCATTTGCTACTAAATTATGAATGGGAGATAAGAAAAAGTCCAGCAGGAGCTTCACAATGGGAACCAATAGAAATTAAGGAAGAAGACAAACCCTTCGATGCTCATGTTCCTAATGTTCGCAGAAATCCAATGATGACAGATGCTGATATGGCATTAAAAATAGACCCTGAGTACCGCAAAATATCAGAGCGTTTTTACAAAGACCCTGAATATTTTAAAGATGTATTTGCACGAGCTTGGTTTAAACTTACACATCGTGATTTAGGTCCAAAAACCCGATACGTTGGAGCAGATATCCCTAAAGAAGATTTAATTTGGCAAGACCCTGTCCCTGCTGTTGATTATACGCTTTCGGAATCAGAAATAGATGATTTAAAAACAAAACTTCTGAATTGCGGATTAACACCAACAGAACTTATCAATACTGCTTGGGATAGTGCAAGAACTTTCAGAGGTTCTGATTTCAGAGGTGGTGCTAATGGAGCAAGAATCCGCCTTGCCCCGCAAAAAGATTGGTTAGGAAACGAACCTGAACGCCTTGATAAAGTTTTAAGCAAACTTGCTGAAATTCAAGCAGGATTAAGCAAAAAAGTAAGTATTGCCGATTTAATTGTTTTAGCTGGTAGTGCTGCTATTGAAAAAGCGATACAAGATGCAGGGGTTAATATAAAAGTTCCATTTTCGCCTGGTCGTGGAGATGCAACAGCTGAAATGACCGATGCGGATTCATTTTCAGTACTTGAACCTGTCCATGATGGTTTTAGAAACTGGCAGAAAAAAGATTATGCTGTTAAACCAGAAGAAATGCTTCTTGACAGGACTCAATTAATGGGATTAACCGCACCTGAAATGACCGTTTTAATTGGAGGAATGCGTGTATTAGGTACTAATTACGGTGGAACAAAGCATGGTGTATTTACTGACAGAGAAGGTATTTTAACTAATGACTTTTTTGTGAATCTTACAGACATGCAATATTCATGGCGACCTGTTGGAGAAAATCTTTACAACATTGTTGAAAGAAAGAGCGGAAAAACCAAATGGACAGCTACCAGAGTTGATTTAGTTTTTGGCTCTAATTCAGTATTGCGTGCTTATGCCGAAGTTTATGCACAAGACGACAATAAGGAAAAATTTGTACATGATTTTGTTAAAGCATGGGTAAAAGTTATGAATGCTGACCGCTTTGATTTAGCATAGTAAAATGATAACTGGGATCAGGATATTTTTCTCCTGATTCCCTTTTTTCCATCCACTTTAGAATGAATTTTACTAAATCAAAAAAATGGTCAAATGAAGCTATCAATAGAAGAAATCAGAAAAAAATTATCAGATAAGGGATTAAAAGTTACTCCACAAAGATTAGCCATACTTGATGCAATCTACAAGGTGGGTGGACACCCAACAGCTGATAATATTATCGAACATATTCGTAAAAGCAATCCAAATATTGCATCAGGAACAGTTTACAAAGTTCTTGATACATTGATTGAAAACAACCTTGTAAAACGGGTAACTACCGACAGGGATGTAATGCGGTACGATGGGATAATGGAAAAACATCATCATTTATATTGTATCGAATGCGATATTATAGAAGATTATGTTGATGAAGAGTTAGATGAGATTCTTAATGAATATTTCAAGAAAAAGGATATTAAAGGATTTCATCTTAAAAATATTATTGTCCAAATAAACGGAACTTTTGATAAATGTTAAATTCTTAAAATTAATAAAATGGAAAATTTAGAACAAGAAGTAGTAAGTATGCCACGAATTGGCGACCCTGCACCAGAATTTAAAGCAGTAACAACACAAGGAGACATTAATTACCCATCTGATTACAAAGGAAAGTGGTCAATTCTGTTTAGTCACCCTGCAGATTTTACTCCTGTTTGTACATCTGAATTTATGACTTTTGCTCACTTAGAGAAAAAATTTAATGAAGCAAACTGTGAATTAATCGGACTTTCAATTGATGGATTATATAGCCATATTGCATGGTTACGCACCATTAAAGAAAAAATTGAGTACAAAGGGATGAAGGATATTGAGGTAACTTTCCCATTGATTGAAGACATTAAAATGGATGTTGCCAAAAAGTACGGTATGATTCAGCCTAATGAAGATTCTACGAAAGCCGTTAGAGCCGTTTTCTTTGTTGACCCAAAAGGAATTATTCGTGCCATTATTTATTATCCACTTAGTTTAGGTAGAAACTTTGACGAGCTTTACCGTGCATTAATTGCAATGCAAACTGCTGATGAATTTGGAGTAGCAACCCCTGCTGATTGGAGACCAGGTGATGATGTAATTATTGGTCCTGCTGGTTCATGTGGTACTGCAAAAGACAGAATGGAAGATAGCGAAATTGATTGTAAAGATTGGTTTTTCTGTACTAAAAAACTTGATAAAGACGAGGTATTGAAAAAGGTTTTAAAGAAGTAAACCACAATACCCGCCCAATTTGTAAGCACATTGGCAAGTCGCACCTGCCATGCTCAGACCAAAACTTGCCAAAGAGCTTACAAAGCCGACCCGAGTAACCGCCTTTGAGGGCGGTTTTAGGGTTTGCCAACGCACAAAAACAAAATAAATTCGTACCCCGTGGCAACATCAGTGCGGATTGATAAAAATGGATGGTGAAAGATTGAAAACTAATACTAAATGAATGAATGCCAGCGTACAACACTTAGCCTCTAATGTAGGGTTGCTTGCATACCCTACAGATTGGAGGGTTTGTTGAACTAAACAATATTCCAGCAACTAATCTGTAAGGTTTTAATAATGTGATTTTTACTTATAGTGTTTTAAATGGCATTTTTAAAGCTTTTTATATTGTTTTATCATTGTCATTTATGAGGTATTTCAGTTAATAATGAACTATTTTATTAATTTGTTTCACTAGATCGTAATTTATTGCACTTGTTATTTAATTGTAATACTGTTTTTGAACCACTATTTTAACAAGAGGATATAGCATTCCCATTTACGCATAAAGGCATATTCGTTAGTTTGTTGGTAAATAGAGACTTGCTACAAACATGAGGAAGCAGGAGGGGCCCTTTTCCCAGGATAAGAAAGTATTAAAGCCAGCTCACCACCACAATCTTTACAACTAAGACAGGAACGTTTTCCAAACTTTAATTCAAGTACCTGAGCTCTTGAAAGTTTTAGTTTATGAAAAGTTACCTTTAAGTCTTTGCGTAATAACTCCAAACATTTGGATTTATTACGAGTGCTCAAAAAGCCAAGATGCCTTATTCTTCTGAAATGAGGTGGGACAATATGCTCCACAAACCTTTTTAAAAACTCAATGCCAGTAATGGTTTGTGTTTCAGGTTTATAATTATCCTTTCTGTTACACCATTTAAAAGTAACATGAGTATCAGTTACTTTTAAAATACGCGCATTTGAAATGGCTACTCTGTGCGAATATCTACCCAAATATTCCACTACCGAATGTGGGGATCCAAAGGCTTGTTTGGCATAAACTACCCAGGGTTCCGGAATTAAATCACGAGGCACAAACTTGTTGATTTTACCTTGTCGTTTAAGTTTACGCAGCTTTTTAGCAAAAATGGCACTAAACTTATCAGACATTTGTTTTACATCAAACAAGAAGTCACCGTTTTGTTTGGTTGTTTTCCAGTGGCCATTTTTGTCGATACCACCTGCCGGAATAATATAATGTATATGCGGATGGTAATTCAGCTGTTGATCCCAGGTATGTAAAATAGCAATGGCACCAGGTAAAGCCCCTAATAATTTAGGATCTTTGGCAAAGTGACAAATCGTCTCCCATGATTTTTCAAACAAGAGGTTATACATGGTTTTTCTGTTAAAGCGAAACAACTCTAACAGTAAATGTGGAACGGTAAATACCACATGGTAGTATTTTACCGGGAGCAAATCTTGTTTACGATCTTCAATCCACAACTCTTAGTCAATACCCTGACACCTTGGACAATGCCTGTTTCGGCAACTGTGCATCACATAATGAACCGAACCGCAAGAAGTACATGCCAATACAGAGCCTCCAAGTTGAGGCGTACGGCAAGTAGCCAGTGCATTTAAAACCTTAAGTTGATATTCCGTGAATCCTCTTAAATTTAAAAGATCCGGTAAAAAGCGTCTGATTACAGTAGCAATATCAGAGGGATCAAACATTAGGATACATTTTCGACAAGGGACTAAAACCAGCATTGGGAGAAGTTTGCGCAATATGCAGATACATCATCGTAGTTCGAATTTCAGCATGTCCTAATTGGTTTTTAACGCTCACAATATCGAGTCCCATTTCCAGCAGATGTGTCGCATAGCTATGTCTGAGGGTATGAATACAAACAGATTTATTAATACCGGCCTTTTTAACCGCCTCTTTCATGGCATGTCTGGCACCAGTAGTACTGAATTGCTCACCTCTGATTTTACCATTAAATACCCATGTTTGAGGACACACCGTTTGAAAGTAAGTATATAAACCCCGAATTGTAAGGTTAGACATTGGTACATATCGGTCTTTTTTATGCTTAGATTGTTTGATGTGTATTTGTTTGCGGTCAAAATCCAGATCTTCAATTTTTAAGTTGAGTACTTCCGAAATACGAAGACCACAATCATAAATGATGGCAAATAGAATTCTGTGCTTTAAGAGTTTAGGTGTTTTTAGTAGTGTTTTAACTTCCTGTTGCGATAACACCACAGGTAAGGCTTTACTACTTTTAATAGGAGGGAGTGCCAGCAATAGTTCTTCATTTTTAAACATAGAAAACATGGCTCTTAAACCATATACCAGATGTTTGAAAGAGCTGCGACTGGGTTTTTCGTTGATTTGGATTTCAAATAAATATTCTTCCATCTGATCAATGGACAGCTCCAGGGGCGAACACTTAAAATACAACACCATTTTAGAAATTTGCATCAGGTAATTACGGGTACAGGAGGCTGATTTTCCGGCAATGGTGTATTTACGCAAAAATTGTTCGCTGATAAGTTTAAATTCAGGAACTGCTTTACAAGCTTGTTGTAGGTAAGATTCTCTACTCATTACAATTGTATTTAAAATTAATAATGGTAGAAGATGTAATTATCTTACGAATTTTGTTAGTTTTAGCCTAAGCTCCCGCTTTGCGGGTTTAGTTCAACACGCAATATACGTAAGCCGGGGGATGTGGGTAATTTAATCTTTTGTACATTTAATAAAAATTGTAACGGTTTGACAAGTTGGAGCTTCGAAATCCCGGTCTCCACATATTGCCATGCGTTGGCGGCATTAGATAATCGTGCATAAGACTGGCAATACTTAATTCATTAGATTGAAAGAAAAGATAGTTTTAGAATAAAAGATTAATAAAGGTGACAATTATACATGAAGTGTTAAATGTAAAATGATTTTTTAATGCTTTAAGGTCAATGTTTGCTTGACCCAAAAATTTTGTTCTTCGATTCTATTGTTAAAATTTTATGTAATTTTCAGTTTTTTAATGATTGCTTTATAATTTGTTGTGAATATATGGAAGAAAAGTATTTAAATGTTATTATCGGATTTAGTGGATTTATTTTATTTGAAGAATGCTATGAGTATAACGAAAATGCATGCTATATTTCCAAGAGTGAAGATGCAGCTAATCATTTTATGCAAGATTGCGGATATGGAAAATCTGATTATCGTATTGATGAAGTTCGTTTAAAAGATATTTTGAATGACTATGGATGTTCTAGTGGTGAATATGCAATGGAATATGCAGCCTATAATAAGTTTAAGCAAATTGCAGAAACTAATAGAATCAAATTTACTGTAGAACCTTATGATTTTGATCCAACTTTAATGGTTGTGAATTTATAAAATCTGGTTATTGGTGTCTCTATAAGTTTAATAAAATGTTCCAATAAAAAGGAAATAAAGAAATTGAAGAAAAAAAAGAAAATTCACAAAGATAAAAGAGGACGTGAATATATAAAGGAATCCTATTTTGTAGGAGGCAAAATGAAATTCCCAAAAGTTTATGTAATAGATGGTATTCCTGCAGAAGAGTTTTATGACAAAAATGCGACTGACCTTGACCACTTTATAAATGGAGAATATTGGTTAATGAGTAGTGAACAAGATTCTTATGATATTTGCGAAGAATCAAGAGAACTAAAACCTGATTTATCAAATAATGAAATAGAAGATTTGCCATTTTAATAAAAAAACGACCGCCCAACAGCCAATAAAAGTAAGCTGGGCAGAAGTACAAAGTTGAAAGTGCTTACAAGTAACAAATATATTACCGGTTTGATAGCGAGTGGCTTCGAAAACCCAGCCTACTCTTATTGGCGATACGTTAGGCTCTCATGAAAAAGACGAAGCGAAATAGAATTTTATGAATAAGAAAAGAATATTTATTACGTACATATTTTGTATTATTTCAATTTTAACATATTCGCAAGAAGATAAATATTGTAGAAAAAATCGATTTCATCCATCGTATAAATTGGAGGTTGAAATGGAAAGTAAGTTTCGAACTACAAAGAGAGTACTTGATGTATTAACAGATCCAATGATTAATACAAAAATGAATGATTCTATAAATTCAATATATGAATTCTATAAGGACAATATAAGTGTATTTGATAGTACTTTTATAGTATTGAAATCAGGATTGAAAATGAGTATTTCACCTTTTTTACCGCCAGAAGATGATAAGATAAAAAAATGTACAGAAGAATTTAAAAATAGACAAAAGTATTTAGAATTCTGCCAAGCCTGGAAAAAACAAAAAAGGAATCCTATTGATTTAATAGATAAGTATTATAAAAAGATTGAATTTTATAATCAAAAAGAAAAGGTTGCAGAATTTTTATTTACCGAAAAATATGATGCCGAGAACAAGTTAAGATTTTTGAAAAGTGGTATATAAATAGAGTAGACAAGAAATCACGAGAGCTAACACTTAGCCTCTAATGTAGGGTTGCTTGCATACCCTACAGATTGGAGGGTTTGTTGAACTAAACAATATTCCAGCAACTAATCTGTAAGGTTTTAATAATGTGATTTTTACTTATAGTGTTTTAAATGGCATTTTTAAAGCTTTTTATATTGTTTTATCATTGTCATTTATGAGGTATTTCAGTTAATAATGAACTATTTTATTAATTTGTTTCACTAGATCGTAATTTATTGCACTTGTTATTTAATTGTAATACTGTTTTTGAACCACTATTTTAACAAGAGGATATAGCATTCCCATTTACGCATAAAGGCATATTCGTTAGTTTGTTGGTAAATAGAGACTTGCTACAAACATGAGGAAGCAGGAGGGGCCCTTTTCCCAGGATAAGAAAGTATTAAAGCCAGCTCACCACCACAATCTTTACAACTAAGACAGGAACGTTTTCCAAACTTTAATTCAAGTACCTGAGTTCTTGAAAGTTTTAGTTTATGAAAAGTTACCTTTAAGTCTTTGCGTAATAACTCCAAACATTTGGATTTATTACGAGTGCTCAAAAAGCCAAGATGCCTTATTCTTCTGAAATGAGGTGGGACAATATGCTCCACAAACCTTTTTAAAAACTCAATGCCAGTAATGGTTTGTGTTTCAGGTTTATAATTATCCTTTCTGTTACACCATTTAAAAGTAACATGAGTATCAGTTACTTTTAAAATACGCGCATTTGAAATGGCTACTCTGTGCGAATATCTACCCAAATATTCCACTACCGAATGTGGGGATCCAAAGGCTTGTTTGGCATAAACTACCCAGGGTTCCGGAATTAAATCACGAGGCACAAACTTGTTGATTTTACCTTGTCGTTTAAGTTTACGCAGCTTTTTAGCAAAAATGGCACTAAACTTATCAGACATTTGTTTAACATCAAACAAGAAGTCACCGTTTTGTTTGGTTGTTTTCCAGTGGCCATTTTTGTCGATACCACCTGCCGGAATAATATAATGTATATGCGGATGGTAATTCAGCTGTTGATCCCAGGTATGTAAAATAGCAATGGCACCAGATAAAGCCCCTAATAATTTAGGATCTTTGGCAAAGTGACAAATCGTCTCCCATGATTTTTCAAACAAGAGGTTATACATGGTTTTTCTGTTAAAGCGAAACAACTCTAACAGTAAATGTGGAACGGTAAATACCACATGGTAGTATTTTACCGGGAGCAGATCTTGTTTACGATCTTCAATCCACAACTCTTTGTCAATACCCTGACACCTTGGACAATGCCTGTTTCGGCAACTGTGCATCACATAATGAACCGAACCGCAAGAAGTACATGCCAATACAGAGCCTCCAAGTTGAGGCGTACGGCAAGTAGCCAGTGCATTTAAAACCTTAAGTTGATATTCCGTGAATCCTCTTAAATTTAAAAGATCCGGTAAAAAGCGTCTGATTACAGTAGCAATATCAGAGGGATCAAACATTAGGATACATTTTCGACAAGGGACTAAAACCAGCATTGGGCGAAGTTTGCGCAATATGCAGATACATCATCGTAGTTCGAATTTCAGCATGTCCTAATTGGTTTTTAACGCTCACAATATCGAGTCCCATTTCCAACAGATGCGTAGCATAGCTATGTCTGAGGGTATGAATACAAACAGATTTATTAATACCGGCCTTTTTAACCGCCTCTTTCATGGCATGTCTGGCACCAGTAGTACTGAATTGCTCACCTCTGATTTTACCATTAAATACCCATGTTTGAGGACACACCGTTTGAAAGTAAGTATATAAACCCCGAATTGTAAGGTTAGACATTGGTACATATCGGTCTTTTTTATGCTTAGATTGTTTGATGTGTATTTGTTTGCGGTCAAAATCCAGATCTTCAATTTTTAAGTTGAGTACTTCCGAAATACGAAGACCACAATCATAAATGATGGCAAATAGAATTCTGTGTTTTAAGAGTTTAGGTGTTTTTAGTAGTGTTTTAACTTCCTGTTGCGATAACACCACAGGTAAGGCTTTACTACTTTTAATAGGAGGGAGTGCCAGCAATAGTTCTTCATTTTTAAGCATAGAAAACATGGCTCTTAAACCATATACCAGATGTTTGAAAGAGCTGCGACTGGGTTTTTCGTTGATTTGGATTTCAAATAAATATTCTTCCATCTGATCAATGGACAGCTCCAGGGGTGAACACTTAAAATACAACACCATTTTAGAAATTTGCATCAGGTAATTACGGGTACAGGAGGCTGATTTTCCGGCAATGGTGTATTTACGCAAAAATTGTTCGCTGATAAGTTTAAATTCAGGAACTGCTTTACAAGCTTGTTGTAGGTAAGATTCTCTACTCATTACAATTGTATTTAAAATTAATAATGGTAGAAGATGTAATTATCTTACGAATTTTGTTAGTTTTAGCCTAAGCTCCCGCTTTGCGGGTTTAGTTCAACACGCTGTGTAATTTAATGGGAGAGCTGTTGTAATTTGGGACTTTGGTTCCCGCATATAGGCTTTGTCTTGGCGGACAAAGTAGCTGTCAGCAGACTGCCACAAAATTAACAGCAAACGTTAGTGGTAATATTGCAAGGGGATTCAATGAAAAGTAGTGGTTAATAATACCCTATTTACCTAGAGACTATTCTTAACGGATTTATTGAATTGATAGAAGTAGAGTTGATTCTTGAAAGTTTATTCCTTGATATAAGCAACCTAAACAATGAAATTCACATCATAGATAAAAGTTTCTAAAAAATAAAATAAATAAAAATGAGAAGGTATTTATTTGCTTATTTATTTGTACTGATTTTTGTTTCATGTGAAAAAGATACATCTACAGACAAATATGAAAATTTGAATGATAAAGAGTGGTTTATAAACCTAAAAACACCTTGTGATGAAAACACAGTTTGCAAATTGAGGATTAACAAAGCTTTATACGATAATGATACAGTTTATTATTCATCTTATGTTGGTGCACTATGTGACATGTATTTTACCGTTTCACTTTTAAATATCAACGGTGATATAGTAAAAAACTATAGCGGACCTGATCAATTGGAGACCTTTAATAATGAAGTAGAGTTTATTGAGACAGTTTATTGTTGTGAGGATAATTAGTTTGATAATAAATCTATTGATTGTAAAGGTTTAATCTTTTTCGGGAAACACAGAATTATAGAAAAAAGCACAAACCGCTAACACGAAATATACGTAAGCCGGGGGATGTAAGTATTTTAAACTTTTGTACATTTAATAAAAATTGTAACAGTTTGATAAGTTGGAGCTTCGAAATCCCGGCCTCCGCATATAGCCAATCCGTTGGCATTAATTTTAAGTAACCTATGAAGAAAATAATTAGAATATTTGGAATCATACTTTTAGCTATTGTGGGAATGCCTCTCATATTCGGTGGGTACATTTGGGTAAGCAATTCTATATATTTAGGGAGCGTAGATCAAAATAACACCAAATATCTCACGTCCAACAGTTCATCTTCATCTAATGAGGAAATAAATGAGAAATTCTTTAAAGATATCTTTGATGAAGAATTTTACAATTCGGAGGTTTTCCTGCTCGGTGAGAATCACGGTTTTGCAGATGTTCAAAAAATTGATTTGGCTTTATTGAAACATCTGCACAGTAAAGTAGGGTTACGTTATTATATCGCTGAAATGGATTCTTCTTTAGGCAATAAATTGAATACCTATATTCATGACTCAACTGAGAATGAAGATATTTTGAGAGATGCTGTAAATCAAATGAAAGATAAAATCCCTCAACAGGCAAGTATAGAGTACTTTCAAAAATGGAAAGAAATTAGAAAATTTAACATTACACTTCCTGACTCGCTAAAAATTAGAGTAGTAGGAATTGATAAAAAATATGATGATAACCAAAGCAATATCTCAAGAGATTCAGCAATGGTTCGAAATTTAAATCAGTACATAAAACAAAACTCCCTGCAAGATGAAAAATTCTATGGCTTGTTTGGTTATTTTCACGTGATGCAAAAGCCTGTTGGAAAAAATACAGTAGAGCCATTTGCATCGCGACTGGTATCATCCGAAAATCTTAGAGTGAATAATGTTAAAAGCATAGTAGTGTATCATTTAGACAGTAAAGTTTATTTTCCGAAAAACGAACAATATCCATCGCCTGATAATGAGGTGTTGGAAATTCTAAATGATAATGGCCCTATTACACTAGTGAAGGGAATAAAGGATTTAGAAGAAGTGAGCGAGCCCAACTCAACGACTCTTTTTAAACTAGATGGTAATGGTTCACCCTATATGACTTTTAATAACCTTGTGGGTATAAAAGTGAATTTTTTAGGACAAGACGTTCTTCCTCTTAATTCAGAGTATCCAACAGTTGATTTCTTTCAATATGTAATATTAGGTCGAAATTCAAAAGCATTAACCACATTCTAAACTAATGCCAACACGCTGGAAATAAAGCATGGCTGGGCTGGCTCGTAGTGGCGGGTTAGCCACTCTAAATATGGTAATCAGTGAAATATATAACAATAAATTACTCGTGTAATATTGTATTCAAAAATATTGTAAACTGTTTTTATATAAGCTGTGGCAAAAAAGCATAACTATAGCCCTGCCTTTTTTGCGCAGGGCTTACATCTTAATAATTAAATCCAATTAAGTTATAATACATTAACCAGGGAATAATAAACAAAACTGCTATACTCAAAAGGGATTGATAGATTAAATCAAAAGCTCTTAGTTCTTTAAATCGAATGGCTTTTATCAGAAAATATATGCTACCAAACTCCATGGGAATAATGATAAAGGGCATTACTAAAGTAACTTTAAGGAGTAAGGGGACTCCGATGAAAAAATCATTAAGCTCAGTTTTTGTTAAAGTATAGGCGAGTAGTGCCATAAAAAGTACAATAAATAAGGCCAGCAAAAAGTTAAGCTTTTTAATAAGATAACTTTTTTTGTTGCGCGCAACTAGTTTACGAACAGCACTTGCAATAATATAAATCAATAATATAAGGATAATACTCCCCATCCAATACATCTGAAATGTGACAGTTTCGTACCATTTTAACTTGTGGTAAGTATAGATTTGAGTAAAAAAATAATAAATATCTCCTTTTGTATCTCTGTCAAAAGCAAAGTGACCATATTTTGTATGGAAGGTTAAATCGGATACAGGCTTCATTTCCAGGTTCCAATCTGTAACTTTAAGTGTGCTATCATCCTGCAAAACAATTGTTATTTCAGGAATTAGCCCAATTAAAGTACCCAATTTACCTATGGTTTTATGAGCATAATTGATTAACCTGTACTTACCTGCAAATTGCCCCAATGGTTCATCAACAGAACCCAGCTTAGGTGTAACTTCTGCCTTTTGTTTTTCAATAATATTCCGGGGCATCATACGTGCAACAAGTTTATCAGTATATTCATTAATAAACGCCTGGCTATTACCATTGGCATTCAAAGAATTGATATCAATAAAAAAACCAATGTTTTTTTCAGGAAATAATGCTAATCTACTATTAAACCCTTGCCAGGAGCCATCATGCCCGTAATATTTAGTTTTGTGAGATTTAAATTCGTACAAGCCAAGCAACCATCCATATTCAGCCTTTTTATACTGTTTAAATGGCGTGTAAAGCATTTTAGCCACAGATGTAGAGTCTAAAATTTGCCTTCCTTTAAAACTACCATTATTTAAAAACATAGATATAAAATTTCCCATGTCTGATGCTGTTGAACCTAAACCACCTGCCGGGTAACCAAGTATAAAATCAGGTATGAACGGGGTGAATTGTTCGCCTTTTTGCATATAACTTACGGCGTAGTTTAAGTTGAACTCTGCTTCTCGTTTATAAGCACTGGAATTCATTTCCAACGGATTCAAAATATGTTTTCTTACATATTTATCAAAGGGTAAGCCGGATACTTCTTCAACGATGAGCCCCAGTAAAGCATACCCCTGATTGGAATACATGATCACCTTACCTGAAGGTCTTATTTGTGGTGGCAATTGAGTTTTTAAATAATGGGCCAGAGGAATGATTTCGCATTTGCTCCGAACTGACATACCAATGACGTTATAGTCAAAACCTGCTGTATGTGTTAATAGATTTCTAATAGTAATGGAATCGTTGAATTTATATGGCAAGTTAAATCCTGATAGATAATTATTTACGTCTTTATCAAGATCTATTTTACCCTTTTCGTATAATTGCATAATAGCAGTACCAACAAATGTTTTTGAAATAGAAGCTAGTCCAAATACAGAAGTGTTGGCATTCACCGGCGTACCGGATTCAATATTAGCCATGCCATAGCCATTAATATGAAGTACAGAATCGCCTTGCATTACAATAATGGTAGCACCAGGAATATTGTAGTTATCAAGACCTTTTGCTAAGGATGAATCAATCCACGCAGACAAATCTGTTTTTATGGGATTTGTATTTAGTGAATATGTTTTGTTGTACGATAAGAATATTGAAGATAAAATTACAAATATGGTGAGTTTGAGTTTCATATGTTTATATTTTGGTTTTGATTGTCATACGGAATTCGCCAAAGTTAATCATGCTCCTGTGTGAAACACTTCTCATGGCTCGTAGCATAATATTGGGTAAAGACAATAAGATTTTTGTGCCGTTATAACGAAGGAAGGGTTTTATAATAAATATATAATTCCAATCAAGAGTTGAATACTCTGTCGTAAAGACTCAATACCCTTAGGGATTTCATCCCTAAAACCTTGGCTTACTTTCCTTTTCTTGATAAAGGAAAGTAAGCCAAGAAAATCAAGACTGCGCCTGCTTCGTTATAAAAACTACGGTTTTCTGGTCTAAATTGCTAAAAACTGACACCTTCCTGCGTCAGGTGTTCAAACAATACGCGATTTTTCGACCCAAAAACTTTGTTTTTATACTCACCAGACGAGGTCTATAATGTATGCGAAGCTGTAAAACAACTTTTCAACCATTGATCCGCATATATAGACTATCCTTCGTTAAAACGGTTAAGGAGAATAAATGTAAATTCAGAGCTGTCCCAAATATTATATATTAACTGGCGTTTCACCCAGACCCGACTTCAATTCTTGTCTTTATACAAGAAAAAGCAAAGAAAATCAAGGCTGCACCCACATCTCTTAAAAAACTACGGCTATTTTACTAAAATCGTTTAAACTCACTGCGTTCAAACAAAAACGATTTTTAAGCGTCAAATTAACCTTGTTCTTTGGTTCACTGGCTGAGGCAAACTTAGGGCCTATGCTCGTGAGAATCACTTTTTTGGTTAGGACAGATGTGATGTCAACCGAATTATTATATCCGGTAATTGATGCTTACTAAATTATAGTTCCGTTTTGTGCGGGGTATTTTTTCAGATTTCTGAATACGAACCATATTATGGATGAAAGTATAAGAAGCATCAAGCCAAAAATAGGAACGATAAAAGTGACTTTGAGTCCTCCCGCCAGCATGTCTGGTTTAATGCCAGCAGCTCCAATGCATTGAACAGCGTCAAAAGCTGCAATTAGTCCAATCATTTGTCCTGTTATGCCTATTAAAAATGCTAAACTGCCGAAGAATAAAATGCCATCGTTAGTTCGTTTAAGTTTTTGTGAGCTCTTATCGCCTAGGTATAAAATAATAAAGCGCACTGCAAGAGCAAATACAATGATCCACATCAGGTAAACAAGGGACATAAAAGTAGTTCCACCTTCATAAAATAATCTAATTATCATGATTTTAAGTTTAATAAGTTAATGATGGAACAATAGTAAATATTCATGATAACCTTTAAAAATTTATTATGGAAACAACACAAATGACATGCTCAACAACAAATTTAAAATAATAAATAGCAATTATGTCATTCAGGGTGTGTTTTGTGCTGTTTACGTAAAAACCTGATGTTATTAAACTTTGAATCTATTTTCGTTTTATATTTGTTAGCTATGGCTAACAATAATAACATAAAGTTCATCGGCCGCAAAACTTATGTAAACAGCACTGCCGGTAAAAATAGTTTTCCTTATTTGGAAATCATTTATTGGTTCATAGCCTCTTTATTTATGTTCTTTGTGTTTAGTAACAGGCACTACGACATTCAAATACGTACTAACGTTTCCATATTGCTTTTGCTGATTAGTTTTGCCAGTGCAAGGGTAACCAATAAAATTTTGATTCCAAGACTTTTGTATAAAGGCAAAAGAGGGGTGTTTATATATTCTATCTTTTTCTTAATTATTATATCGTCATGGCTAATTAGCATAGCACTCTTTTTAATCACTTTTTATAGCAATATTGCTTTTGAAAATACCATTTTACCTTCACGGGAAGATGTTATTATTCTATTGACAGGGACATACATAATTGCATTACTGTCTTCAGTATTTTATTTTACGAAAGAATCTTATCAATCGAAAGAAGAAAAATTAATTATTGAGAAGGAAAAGAATCAGCTGGAATTAAAATTTAAAGAAGTACAGTTGCAGTTACTTAAAGAGCAAATTCACCCGCATTTTATCTTTAATATGATGAATAACCTTTATGCACTGGTTAATGAAAGCGTTGCTCTTTCCAGAGAAGTTATTGTGCGTTTATCGGATTTGCTGGAATATATGCTTTACGAATGTAATACGGAGAAGGTTCTGTTAAGCAAAGAAATAGAATTCATCAACAATTATATTGAACTTGAAAAAATAAGGCACGATGATAGTTTTAATGTTAAAACCGATTTTCCTAAGGATGTATCCGGGATTGAAATTGCTCCATTGGTTTTATTCCCCTTTGTTGAAAATGCCTTTAAGCACGGACTAAAACAAACCAATAACGATTTTATTACCATGCAACTTCGCATTACCTCACCTAAAATAGAATTCAATGTAAAGAATTACAAACATGAAGCTTCTGTTGCAGGGAATAAAACTAAAAAGAGCAAGGGTTTAGGACTTAAAAATGTGCGCGAAAGACTTGAACTATTGTATCAGAAAAGATATGATTTACAAATATCAACAGAGAACAACATCTTTAATGCTAACCTAATAATTATACGCTAATGCCCCGTAACACAAAACATATCTGTCTGATTATTGATGATGAACCTTTGGCCATAAAAGTTATTCAAGAGCATCTTGATAATTTCAGTGAACAGTTTGAGTGTTTAGGAAAGTTTACAAAGCCTATTGAGGCTATGCCACTTTTAAACAAAGGAGGTATTGATCTATTATTTTTAGATATTAATATGCCATCCATTTCGGGTATTGAATTTTTAAAAGCAATACCTCAACAACCCTATGTTATTTTTACAACCGCTTACAGGGAGTTTGCTGTTGATGCTTTTGATCTTAATGCCCTTGATTACCTTGTTAAGCCTATTTCAACCGGAAGGTTTTTAAAGGCCATCAATAAATTCCTTTCATTGGAACAAACGAATTGTACTAAGCCAAAGGAGATTATTCATATTAAGGCAGATAAAAAGCATTATAATATTCCCTCCGATAACATACTTTATATTGAAGGTTTAGATAATTACATTAAAATTAAAACAACAACGAATAGTATCATCTGTTACGAATCATTATCCAGTATGGAAAAGGAATTGCCCGTAGATACATTTATTCGTATCCATCGTTCTTTTATTATTAATATCACCCAAATAGATCACTACACATCTTCATACATTAAAACAGATGATCGACAGTTTACTATTGGCAGAAATTATAAAGAACATGTATTAAATCATCTTGAAAGACAATAAGGTTTGTTGTGATTACTCTTATAATAAAAACAGATCATTAAGAAACGAGAAATGAATTTAAATAAGATACTGGGTTATTTATCAATAATAATCATGGTTGTGTTCGTAGTAACTGGAATATACACCAAGATAGTAAAAGATGATATTGTTATAATTAATAAGCTGTTTAAAGGAATGTATGTAGTTCTAAATCTTTTGGGATTTGCATTTTTACTATTCACAACTAATGTATTGGAAAACCATAATCGTAAGCTTGTCAGGGTAGGTGATATATTGATTGTATCAGGTGTAGCGATTCAGGTATTACATCTTCCAATAATGGCTGGTTTTGCATTAATATCATTAGGTTTAATCATCGTTTTACTTGATCAGATATTGAGACTTAAAACCATGAAAAATAATTTGTTGGTTGAATGGATGAAGCTTGCGTGGTATTTGTTTTTCTGGACAGGTATTGTGTTTAAGTTATTTCATTTACCAGGAAGTTTAATATTAATATTTATTTCAGTTGTTGTATTATGGATAGCTATTTCTGTATATGTTTTTAGAAATGGAATTCCCAAATATATTAATGGATAAGACTATTACTTCATTTTATTGATTTAAATCAAAAGCGCTAGTTGAAAGACTTTAATTGTTTTAAACTTCCTCCTGCTTTATGTGTTTAATTCATATACTTAAATAGTATGTAAAATATTATTAAGAATAAGTAGTGAAATTTATTTACTCTGATAATAATGTGTGTTACACAATGTATATGATTAAATAAAAAGAATATTATAGTTATGGATAATTCTTCAATACTAAGCATAGAAACACTAAGTTCTCCATGGAAAGCTCAAGACCCATTTTTATTTTGTACATATCACAAAGATGAGTATCCTAAAGGAAATGAAAATATGGGATTGGATGCAGAGCAGTTAAAAGGTAGAAATATTGGTCAGGATTTTATTTCTAAAAACGGATTCAGAATGTATCATGGAACTCTGGTGCCAGGCTTTCCTTACCATCCACACAGAGGTTTTGAAACAATTACAATTTCAGTAAAAGGAGCAGTTGATCATAGTGATTCATATGGTGGTGCGGGACGATTTAAAGATGGGGATGTTCAATGGTTGACTGCAGGTAAAGGCATTCAACATTCAGAGATGTTTCCTTTACTTAACTCAGATAAAGATAATCCATTTGAACTTTTTCAGATATGGCTTAACTTGCCCCAAAAGAGTAAATTTGCTGAACCTCATTATAAAATGATTTGGAAAGAAGAAATTCCGGTTGTTCACATAGAGGATTCAAATGGAAAGTTAACTGAAGTTTCAATTGTTGCAGGATCTCTAAATGAGATTAAAGCACCCAACCCTGCACCAGATTCATGGGCTGCAGATCCCCAAAACGAAGTAGCCGTTTATACTATTAAAATGGAGGCAGGATCAACCTGGGCAATTCCAAATACTGCAGAATTGGTGAATAGAAATTTATATTTTTATAAAGGCAATACAATATCAATAGGTGACCAAATCATAAAAACAAATAGTCAAATTACCTTAAATTCAAAGAAAGAAACAGTTATTATAAATGGTAGCGAAGATTCATTTCTTTTATTGCTGCAAGGTAAATCAATAGGAGAAAAGGTAGTGCAGTACGGCCCTTTTGTAATGAATTCAGAGCAGGAAATCAGAGATACAATTTCTGACTATCAAAAAACACAGTTTGGAGGATGGCCCTGGCCAATGAAGGAACAAGTATGGGATAAAAACAAAGGCAGATTTGCCATCTATGCGGATGGGACTATAGAAGAAAAATAGGCAAAATTTATTTGTTTGTTTTACGCAAGTTAACTTCATAAATCATCATTTTAATATATTTATTTATGTTAAAAGAGTTGTAATAAGTGTTTTTGGTTAAAAATTAATATTTCATGGAATATTTCATTTTATCACTCATTTGGGGATTGTATTTTGTCTTACATAGTCTGTTGGCAAGTAGTGGAGTGAAAAGATATTTTAAGAGCAAATTTCCTTCGTTTTACCCTTATTACCGGATTTTTTACAATCTAATAGCTCTGGTTTTATTAATACCGATTCACTTATTTCAACAAAGTATTTCGCCAATTCAGCTCTTTAATATTGGGTTATTGGTGAGAGTTTTGGGCGGAGGAGTTATGTTGGTAGGTATGGTTTTGGGATTACTGGCATTTCGTAATTACAGTGGTAAAGAGTTTGTAGGGATTGATTTTAATAATGAGAATGTTGGTTTGAAAAGTGGGAGTTTGAATGTTACCGGGCTTAATCAATATGTGCGGCATCCTCTTTACTTTGCTACTCTGTTAATTGTTTGGGGCTATTTTATTACCTTACCAACACTTATGGTTTTTGTGATTGCTTGTGTTATTTCAGTTTATTTAGTTGTTGGAACTAAATTAGAAGAGAAGAAGCTAATTGCTAAATTTGGAGATCAGTACCTTCGTTATAAAAAGCGAGTTCCTATGTTAATTCCCTTTTTTACATGTGGACTGAACAAAACTTAATGGTGTTGTCAAAATAATTCATCTCTTACTGAAATTCTTCTATTGAGTGAAATTATGATAGCATTGGAATGTACACACTTGGGTTCTATATTGAAAGGGATAAAGAATTATGAAAAGTAAGTGCTTAATAACGTTAGTTCTTACTGTACAAAATAAAAAAAGCCCACCGACACATTTTACTGCGTTGGCGGGCTTATGCGGAGAGGGGGGGAACTGAAATTCAGTTGTAATCGCCCTATTTTCAATGTTTTAAAAAAAGCAAAATTTAAAGTCCTCTGCAAGTCCACCAGAAATGCGCAAAAATTGATGGTTTTAAATGCGTTTTAATGAACTCATTTGACTCCAAAAATAGCAAAAAGGAAACGAACCTAAAAGCTAAAAATCAAACAATTTTAACAAAAGAAAAATAGCGCATTTTAGAAGTATCTTAAGTATGAAATTTAACCTTTTCTGTCCTAAAAAAATCATTCGCTTATATGTCTTAATTATACCTTATGGGGTATATTATTCTTGTTTTAAAATAAATTATACCCTAAAAGGTATAAATTATGTATGATCTTATTCAATTTGTTAAGATGCGCAGAAAGCAACTTGGCTTAACACAACAGGATTTGGCTGAAAGGGCAGGAGTCGGTTTACGTTTTATTAGAGATTTGGAACAAGGCAAAGAAACCTTACGCATGGACAAAGTTAACGAAGTGTTGGCATTGTTTGGTCATAAATTAGCTCCTGTTGATACAAAAATAATGGAAGATGAATAGAAAGGGTAAGTATTTTTCTTCATTAACATTAGCGCGTTTGTCATAATCAAAAAACTACCCGCAGTTGTATATTTGTATAAAATACTTTCAATCCAGAAGTATTTATTCCTATGTTAAAAGTACAATTGCTTTTCAATTAAAAATGGTTTGTTTCTTTCTTGTCATATAGCTTCAACTTTTGTTATACTGTTTAAAGGAAAACTTATAAAGTCCACTGAATCTGTATTTTCTTATTCCTTATAAACCTGGACCTATTACGAATGAATAAATTTAGTGAATTCTAAATGCCACTTCATATACTTCATTGCTAGTTTAAATGAATCTCACTAAAAAAAGGAGTATACTCTTTTATGGAATAATGATATTACTCTTTCCTCTTCCATAATACAATAAATTGCTGCAGATTTTAATAATATTAATTTATCTGTTCCACGAATAATATTATTTGTGTCTAATTCTGGATATTTTGATTAATAAAGCGCAGCATCAAAACTTAATTTTTGAAGATGTTTTAATGTCTCTAAATTTAAAATACTAAAATTAATTATCGTATCTAAAAAATTTACGAATATTTCACGAGAATAAAATTATAATGATGAAATACTCTTGTTTTGTTGTTATATCAGTGTTAGTAGAATTAGAACTAATGTATACTAAAGAAATAATTAAACATTGAATATTTTATGTAACTGTATTTAAACTATAATTTTTAGATAAATCGGTGAACAGTATTTTAACAAGTTTACTCAAAAATGTACGAAGTGCTACAAATCATGACAAATTTGCAAAAATCATGAAACCTATAATTTGCATTTTGCACTTCTTTGCTTTTGATTTCTGATCAGAATCATTAGAAGTAAGATGATTTTAACTGTAGATAACTGCGCGTAACTGCAAAAAAGCGAAAAATCGTGCCTATAACTGCAGTAAACGGAAAGTGATAATTTTACTATGCGTTATTTTGCTTTTGTATTAAGACGACGTCGTTTCTAATTTATTTTGAAACATTTAAAAAGTGGATAAAATGAACAAAACAGTTCTTGTAGTAGATGAACAACTATTTAATAAATTATTGGGTAAAATAGATTACCTGACTGATAAAGTAAATTCATTAAGTATAAGTTCTAATGATGGTTTTAAAGACAAATGGTATGTGTCGGATGAAGTTTGTAAGTTGTTAAATGTGAGTAAGCGAACGTTACAAAACATGAGAGATAACAATACTTTGAGTTTTAAGAAAACTGGTAGGAAGATATATTATAAAGCATCGGATATTGAAGCTTATCTTGAGCAGATTTAATTCAGCTCAAATTGATATTTCTAATTTAAGCTGCTGTTCCCAGTAGCAATTTAATAGTATATTTTATGGAGAAAAAAATAGCAGATAATAGTCTGGATGGAAATGCTATGTTCAAAAGCAAGCATGGAAAAAATTTTAAAGGAGTTTGGATTCCTAGAGTATATATTGAAGATGTTAATTTAAATAACCAAGAAAGAATCTTACTTTCGGTAATATTAGCATTGAGTAATAATAATACAAATGTTTGTACAGCACGAAACTCATATTTTGGATTAATATTGGGAATAACGACAAGAAGAGTACAACAAATTCTTTCCGGCTTAAAACAGAAAAAATATTTGCACATACGAATTTTATTTCACGAAGGTGAGAAGAATCTTTCATATAGGGAAGTGAAAATTTCTTCATTCCACTCATGCAATAATTTGCATCCTAATATAAAAGAGGATACAAATTCATTAATAATAAATAATACAGAGATGTCAAAAATTTTTAATTCCTGGATTAATTATAGAAAAGAAATAGGAAAGCCTTTAGTTAAAAGTTCATTGGAGGCGTCTTATAAAAAATTGCTGGATCTATCAAAAGATGATTCAATATTGGCAAAGAAGATTATTGATCAGACAATCGAAAATGGTTGGCAAAGTTTACAACCATTATATGCAAATGGAGATGCTTCCGGGATTCGTGAAGGTGTAATATTAAATAATACAACTGAAAATTTTAAAGAGTATGATTTCTAAAGATAATTTAAATCAGGGATTAGACGATCTTAAGAAAATTAATGGCTTTGATATACGTAAATTTCCGCGGTTTACATTTGGAGACAAAAAACGTTGCAAAGATTTATTTATTCGAGCCTTTAAGTTTTGCGACCAAACGATGGATGAATTTATTTGGATAAATGCTTATGATGAAGTAGTTAATTGGATGGAAGATACTAAAGGTCAGGGATTGTTTTTAACTGGGGCTATTGGATTAGGCAAAAGCAATATTGTAGAAAAAGTAATTCCGATTTTGTTTTTTTATTATTTCCGAAAGGTTGTAAAAGTTACATATTCAAATCAATTAGGTAAAAATATGATTGATTTATTAAAACTTAAATATATTACAATTGATGAAGTGGGAGTTGAAAATATTCATCAGGAATATGGTGTGAAATCAATACCTTTTAATGAAATAATAGAAAATGTAGAACGAAAGTGCAATATTGTTTTTATTTCTACTAATTTAAATAAAGATCAAATGCTCCAGATGTATGGAGCAAGGACACTAGATAGGATATTAAGATGTTGTAAGCTAATTAAGTTTGAAGGGAAGAGTTTAAGACAAAAAGGTTAATTAATAATTTGATGCAATAGTCAATTAACCAATTGATTATTCAATCATACCCCATTTTTCTCAACGGAGAAAGATGGGGTATTTTGCTTTTTAATGCATTCATTTGAATATTCATTTGACATAATTGTTATCTTTATGACTTCTTAAGATAACAAGAACTACTAATGCCTATACCAGATTATCAATCCATCATGTTACCACTCTTAAAGAGTGCAGCAGATGATCAAATCCATAAGTTCAGAGAATTAATTGAAAAGTTAGCTCAAGAATTTAAACTTACTGAAGAAAATAGAAGAGAGCTACTTCCCAGTGGTAAACAACCTCTCTTTGATAATCGTGTCGGTTGGGCTAATACTTACCTAAAGAAAGCGGGATTATTACAATCTGAGAAGCGTGGTTTTGTTCAAATAACAAATCTCGGTTTAGAAGTTCTGAATACCAATCCATCAAGGATAGATGCCGCTTTTCTTAGACAATACGATACCTTTAATGAGTTTGTAGGCACTAATGGCAAGGACAGCGAAGAAAGTAACGAACAAATTGTTGAAGCAGATAGCCAAACACCCAAGGAGAATTTTGAAAAAGCCTATCAACAGATTAATAGACTATTGATTGGACAATTGTCAGACCAACTTTCCAAAGTTGATCCCTACAAATTTGAAGAACTGGTTTTAGATTTACTTCAAGCTATTGGTTACGGTGGAAATCGATCTGAAGCTGCACAGGTAACAAAAAAGTCTGTAGATGGTGGAATTGATGGAATTATTAATGAAGACCGATTAGGGCTTGATAAAATTTATATTCAGGCAAAACGATACAACATTACAGTGCCTGTTAAAGAAGTACGAGATTTTGCAGGAGCAATGCTGGCTCATAATGCACGTAAAGGTGTTTTTATTACTACCTCAGATTTTCCTACTTCAGCAAAAGATTTCGCAGAAAAAATTGATCGCACTTTGATTTTAATTGATGGAAAACGTTTGGCTGAATTAATGATTGAATATAATATAGGAATCTCTCCTAAGGAAACCTTTGTGTACAAAGAAATTGATTCAGATTATTTTGACAATTAAATAATTATAGATGAAAGTCAAACGATATATAACAGCTGTAATCTTTACATTAGCACTAAGCTTCTCTGTTTATGGACATGGGGGACGGACAGATAGTAAAGGTGGACATTATAATCGAAAAACAGGGGTTTATCATTACCATAATGGAAGTAGTGGATATTATGGTTTCGCCATTTTTGTTATAGTTGTAGCTGTTCTTTATGGTGTTGGTAGTAGAAATAGGAACAAGAAGAAATAATCTACATGAAAGAGATTATAGGTAAATTGTTCTCCATAGAAAACTTGGGTTTCTTAAAAATTAATTTCTGGTTTGGGTTATTGTTATCACTCCTTTTTATAGATACCTATCTGTTTGTTTTTAAGCTATCAGATACAATTGTATTAGAGAATGTCAAATGTGAAAACATTACCTCCCTATTAAAGTACTCAGATCTAATAACAATAGCTTTTTCTATGTTTTTATTCACATTAGTAGTTAAGTGTGGGTATATTACATCTGGTATATTATTCACTTTAGCCGCATGTAGTTGGCATCGGTATAACATTAAAGAAACAAATAATTCAATAGAAGTAAGACGTTTTAAGGATTACGCTTTAGAAACTAAGAATGATCAAATCTATAAGGAAGTTGAGCAGTTTCAAAAGACTTATAAAAATCGGAAAAAAAATTATCAGGCTTTTTTCGCTTTTATTATTCTTTTTGCTTTAAATGTGTTCTGTCAAGGATCTATGTCAATAGTAATTAATAAACTAAACTGCAATAAATGGTGCGTTTTACTACTATGTTTTGGTTTAGTTATTTTAAATGCATGGTATAATTTAAAAAATGAAATAAATGACAAAATGTATATCTCCGCTTCTTTAAAAAGGAAGATTGAACTTTATTATATAAAGAGTAATGAAGCCTAGGAAGAGAATAACATAGGAGCCTAATAGAAACATCATTTATATAAATGAGAAAGATATCCCAATATGATTACAAAAGACGAAAATCAAGCTAAACACTTATATATTATCGGTAATGGTTTTGACAGACATCATGGATTGAAAACAAGCTATCATCATTTTGCAGAGAATCTGAAAGAAAAGGATAGTTCACTTTTCGAATCCTTGGAGAGGTATCTTACATATCCTCAATCAGATGAAGATTTATGGTGGCAATTTGAAGAAAATCTTGCCAATTTAGATATTGATCTCATTTTAATGGAAAATGAAGATTTTCTTCCAGATATTACAAGCGATGAATTTAGAAGTAGGGATATGCATACATTCCCTGATATAATGGATAATATTGTTAGGAACTTAACAATTGATTTGATTAAGAGATTTAATGATTTCATATCATCCGTTGTAATTCCAAACAATGCAAAAAAAATAATTTTAGAGATTGGTAAGGACGCTTTGTTCTTTACCTTTAACTATACTCGCACTTTAGAAGATTTATATAAAATAAACACTGAAAAAATTAATCATATACATCATCAGGCTAATTTAAGATACTATGATATTATCTTGGGAAATGGGGTTAATCCAGAAAAATTTGACATAAAACCACCAGAAGGACTAACAGATAAAGAAGTTGAAAAATGGTACAAAGATCAAGATGATAACTTTGATTATTCATATGATACTGGCAGAGAAAATTTAATTAAGTATTTTTCCTATTCTTTTAAGCCAACAGCGAATATTATCACAGATAATGAATCCTATTTTGCATCACTTTCTGATATAGAAGAAATACATGTTTTAAGTCATTCTCTTTCTGAAGTTGATTTGCCTTATTTCGAGAAGATTATCGCATTTACAAAAGATGATGCTAATTGGACTGTTTCTTATTATAATGATGCAGAAAAAGATAAGCACTTGAAAACATTAAAGAATTTAGGCATTAAAGAAGAAAACATTACAATGATTACACTTGAAGAGATTCAGATAAGTAACAAACAGCTGAAGCTTGAAATGCCTCAATCATAAGTTTAGATTTAAAAATATAGAACTAAATAATAATGTCAGAAGACCAAAAGAAAATATTAGAAGCCCAGTTATGGAGCATCGCCAACCTATTAAGGGGAAAGATTAGTGCTGATGATTACCGCGATTATATTCTTGGCTTTATTTTTTACAAATACCTAAGTGAAAAGCAGTACTTGTATGCCAATGAATTATTGGAGGGTGAAGAAATAACAGACTATAAAGAAGTTATTGACACTGAAACTTTAGAAGCAATCAAAGAAGAATCGCTTCTTAAGCTAGGTTATTTTCTACAGCCAAAAGAACTGTTTTCTGAGCTGGCAAAAAAGGGAAATGCAGATACTGAAAATGAGAGCAACTATATTATTGAGGATCTTCAGGCTGTAATGAACCACATTGAGCAAAGTACAATGGGGACTGAATCGGAGGATGACTTTAATGCTTTGTTTGAGGACTTAGATTTAACATCAACTAAAATAGGAAGAACCGTTGGTGCCAGAAACGAAGTGATTGTTAAGATACTTAATCACCTTGATAAAATTGACTTCCAACTACAAGAAGTTGATTCCGATGTGCTTGGTGACGCTTATGAATATTTAATTGGAAAATTTGCTGCAGGTGCCGGTAAATCGGCTGGTGAGTTTTATACGCCACAACAGGTAAGTAAAATATTGGCAAAGATCGTTACTACGGGCAAAATAAAACTAAAATCGGTATACGATCCAACCTGCGGATCTGGTTCCTTGTTGCTACGTGTAGCCAAGGAAGTAAAAGATGTGAGTGAATTTTACGGACAGGAGTTAAACCGTACAACCTATAACCTGGCACGCATGAACATGATATTACACGATGTGCATTTTCGTGCGTTTGACATACAGCAAGAGGACACACTCGAAAATCCGCAACATCTGGATAAACGTTTTGAAGCAGTAGTGGCTAATCCACCTTTCTCAGCACATTGGAAAAGTGATGCTAATCCTTTAAATAGCACTGATGAACGTTTTAGTCAGTATGGTAAGCTAGCTCCAAAAACTAAAGCCGATTATGCTTTTGTGCAACACATGATTCATCAATTGTCAGATAATGGAACCATGGCAACCGTATTACCACATGGTGTATTATTTCGTGGAGCGGCAGAAGGTGTTATACGCAGGTATTTAATTGAAGATAGTAACTATCTGGATGCAGTAATTGGTTTACCTGCCAATATTTTCTATGGTACCTCTATACCAACTTGTATTGTGGTATTTAAAAAGTGTCGTGAAAAAGATGATAATGTGGTTTTTATTGATGCCAGTGGGGACGACCATTTTATTAAAAATGGTAACCAAAATGAATTACGTGATGAAGATGTAGAGTTAATAATCAAAACTTATCGCGAAAGAAAGGAGGTGGAGAAATACTGTCATATTGCAACACTAAAGGAAATAGCAGATAACGACTACAACTTGAATATTCCACGTTTTGTAGACACGTTTGAAGAAGAAGAAGAAATTGTTTTAGAAGATGTTTCTAAACGATTGATTGGTATTGACAATGATCTAGCAGATGTAAATAACGAAATTATTGGCTTTTGTAGTGAGTTAGGTATTGTTCCACCTTTTAAAGTTGAGGAAGATGGAAAATAATCTAGTTCCGAAATTAAGATTTCCTGAGTTCACTTCTGTTTTAAAAGAATGGAAACTCGGACAATTGGCTGATATTACAAAACTTGCAGGTTATGAATATACAAAACACATAGTTTACTCAAAAGAAGGCTCTATTATTGGATTAAGAGCCCTGAATATAAAAAACAATACAGTCACACTGGATGATGTTCAATATATTGACGGAAGTGATTTCTCAAAATTAAGTAGAAGTAAACTATACTCTGGTGATTTATTGTTTACCTATATAGGTGCAAACATTGGTGATATTGCAGTTGTTCCTGAAAATGATAGGTTTTATTTAGCACCTAATATTTCAAGAATAAGGTGCAATGAGAAACTTACTAACTACTCATATATTTTTCAATATTTTAGGCGTGAAAAATTCAAAAAAGCTGAAATTTCTAAATATATAGCCAGTAGTTCGCAACCAGCTCTAGCGATGGAGAATATTCGTAAATTTAAACTTTCAATCCCTACTCGACCCGAACAAATCAAAATAGCCAACTTCCTCACCGCGGTTGATAAACGCATTACCCTGCTACAAAAAAAGAAAGCCGAACTGGAGCTCTACAAAATAGGCATAATGCAAAAACTCTTTTCACAAACCATCCGCTTTAAAGATGATGATGGCAATGATTTTCCGGATTGGGAGGAAAAGAAATTGGGGCAAGTTTGTGATATAGTTGGAGGTGGTACACCTTCCACAACAGTATCATCATATTGGAATGGAGAATATAATTGGTTTACACCTACAGAAATTAAGACGAAATTTATTCATTCTAGTCAACGGAAAATTTCAGCATTAGGTTTGAATAAATCCTCTGCAAAACTATTGCCCAAAAACACAATATTATTCACAAGTCGAGCAACAATAGGTGATGTAGGTATCGCTCAAATAGAATGTACAACTAATCAAGGGTTTCAGTCATTTCTTCCCAATGGAAAGTATAAAACTGAATTTTTATATTATTGGTTAGTAATAAATAAAAAGAAATTTCTACGAAAATCCTCTGGTTCAACTTTTATTGAGATTTCAAAAAGTGAAATCTCGAAAATAAGACTTACGCTTCCAAATATAAAGGAACAACAAAAAATCGCCAACTTCCTTTCTTCAATCGATAAATCCATTGAAAAAGTAAGCAATCAAATTGATGAATCGGTAACCTTTAAAAGAGGATTATTGCAAAAAATGTTTGTCTAATTATGAAGAGATACGAGGAGATACAAATAGAAATTGATGGTTATTTTGAAGAGTACATTAAAAAATTATTAGATTTTGAAAAGTCTCCTCGGAAGTACTTTTATTGGTCGTTTGATTTTTGGGAGAAAGAGGCAGGATTGTCTTTCCAACATTATTATTTAAACGAAATACAAAAGGACGATACATCTGCTCATAGTTCAGATTATTTCGATTACGAAAATATTGAAATATCTATTAATAATAATTCACTACGTAATGAAATAAAGTTCCGTAATTACAGCAAACTGTTTAAGGATAACAATAGTAAAGGGGGCGAAGCGAAACAGCAATATATACAGGAATATGTTTTATTTAAATCTCTTGAACTTTATAAAACGGATTTAGAAATAATATATAAAAGTATTGAGCATGATAAGAACACAAATAGAAATCAAAATGAGGTTAAAGAAGAATTAAATTATATTTCTGAGGTTATTCAAAAGCAAAAAGGAAACTTCATTTTGACCTATATCTTTTATTTATTCTCATACAATAAAATGCCAAATTTCTTAGCTAAACACTATATTAAATATGATTTAACCAAGAAAGGCCAAAATCTCATAAAAAAACTGGATGAGTTGGATCGTGATTATGTTTTTGATCACAAAGAAGGAAGGGAGATAAAACGAGAAGAGCTAAATCAAAATTCTAAGCTAAGAAAGAAATTAGAAGTCCTCTATGTAAATAAGGTTGAAAAAGATAAATTACATTTTGTTTTTTCATACAAGGGTAGTGAAGGTAAAGAAGAATTACGAGAGCTATTAGATATTATGGGCGGAGAGAATGAAGCCGAATATCTTTATAGAGGACAAGCCAACTCTAACTGGACTTTAGATGCAAGTATTACAAGAGAGCCCAAATATTTAGAAAATGAATCACAATTATACTATGATATTCTTTCATTAAAACCGGATGCCTTCAAAGAAGATCATAGTGTTTATGAACGTCTTATTACGATGCAGCATTATGGGATGCCGACTCGATTGTTAGATATCTCAAGAAATCCATTGGTCGCAATTTTCTTTGCTTGTAATAACATGGAATGTAAAAACCAAGATGGAACAATTTTTATTTTTTCACCTATTAGAGATCGGTTTCTAAATTTTGAAGATAAACGACTTAAGTGCTTGGTGAAAATAGTTGAGAATGAAGATAAGACAGATATTTGCAACAATTGTCACACAAAAAATGAATGTCCAAATAATATTGGTTTAAAAGAAAATGGAGATTTGCCAGATTTTTTCTTAGAGAATTGGTTCGCAAAAGGCGTTGCAAAAAATCAGAGAATTAATAATCAAAGTGGAGATTTTATTTTCGTTGGTCTTAATGGTAGTCCGCAAACTTTATCTGAAATGATTCATATGACGATCATTATTGATCCTGAAACTAAAGAGGTTCTGATTCAACAGTTAGAGGCCTTGAATATTCATGGAGGTGCTGTGTATCCTGATATAACACACATGAGTAACTATATAAGATCTAAATATCTGAAAGTAAGAAAGCCTAAGTTAAATTTTAAAGATCCAAAATACTTTAAGGTAGCACCTACCCGAAGAAAAACTAAAGTAGTCTCAAAACCTAAATATACTATTGCAAACGATATAACAATTAAGCAATTCGACTTTAGTAAAATAAAGAATAAAGATAGAGCTACTCAACTTATTACTTTCTCTGAATTCTATAACCTCGAAAAGAGCGGCTTGTCTAAAATAATTGATGATTTTCTTTTTACAGAAAAGAAACCTTTTCGAAATGAAGTTGCTGACATTATGCTTGATAAGCCATCTAAATTAAAAGAAAAGACAAAAATCGACTTAACATTAGAAAAGATTATAACACTTGCCAAATTAATTGGAGCTAATCAAAAATCATGAATGCACAACCTGAACAAATATTAGAAAACAACCTGATAGCCCAATTAATTAAGCTTGGTTATAAGAATATTGTTATTAATGATGAGAATGATTTATTGGTTAATTTGAAATCGCAATTGGAAGTTCATAATAAAACGGAGCTTTCTGATAATGATTTTAAACAAATCCTAAACTTCATAAATAAAGGGAATGTATTTGAGCGAGCAAAGATACTTCGTGACCGTGTTCCATATACCAACGATAAAGGCGAAAGCAAAACCATTGAGCTAATCAATCAGATTCATTGGTGCCAAAATCAGTTTCAGGTTACGCAACAAGTAACCATGGAAGGCAAATACAAAAACCGCTATGATGTTACTATTCTTATCAATGGTTTGCCTTTAGTGCAGATAGAGCTAAAACGTAGAGGTTTAGAATTAAAAGAAGCGTTTAATCAAACTAATCGTTATGAGCGTCATTCCTATTGGGCAGGACATGGTTTGTTCCAATTTATCCAGATTTTTGTGATTAGTAATGGCGTTAATACGAAATATTATGCCAACAGTCCGCTAAAAACACGCTCATTTAAACAAACTTTTTACTGGAGCGATGTAGATAACAAATTGATTACTCAATTGGTCGATTTTACTAATGTATTTCTGGAACCTTGCCACATATCCAAAATGATATGTAAATACATTGTCATTCATGAATCCGATAAAATTTTAATGGTACTCCGCCCTTATCAGTTTTATGCCGTTGAGGCAATTATTGAACGGGTTCAAACTACCACTAAATTCGGATATATCTGGCACACCACAGGTTCTGGCAAAACACTAACATCCTTTAAAACTGCTCAAATATTGTCCAACTACCAAAAAGTTCATAAGGTAGTATTTGTAGTTGATCGTAAGGACCTGGATTATCAAACAACCAAAGAATTTAATGCCTTTAGTAAAGGGAGTATTGATGGTACCAACAACACCAATACATTGGTTAAACAAATGGTTGGTGACAATAAGCTAATTGTTACAACAATTCAAAAGCTAAATACTGCCATTAGCAAAAAAAGATACCTATCAAGAATGGAAACACAGCAGAATAAACGCATTGTTTTCATATTTGATGAATGTCACCGCTCTCAATTTGGAAAAACACATGATGATATTAAGAACTTTTTTACTAAATGTCAGATGTTTGGTTTTACTGGCACCCCAATCTTCGAGAAAAATGCAGGCACCAACGAATATGGGAAGCGAACAACCAAGATGCTGTTCGATAAAAAATTGCATCAATATGTAATTACTGATGCCATACGAGATGAAAATGTGCTAAAGTTTTCAGTGGAATACATTAGAACATTTAAAAAGAAAGATGAGATTTTTGACATTAATGTGGAAGCCATTGACAAGGCTGAAGTAATGAATGCTCCGCAACGATTAAATAATATCGTTGATTACATTATTAACAATCATAGCCGAAAAACACATAATCGTGAGTTTACAAGTATTTTTGCTGTTTCAAGTGTTGATCAGGAAACAGGTTATACACCAGTGGTTGAATACTATAAACTTTTTAAGCAAAAAAAGGAACTGGGGCTGCATAACTTAAACGTCGCCACTATCTTTTCATATAAAGCCAACGAAGATGATAAAGATGCTGTAGGTAGTTTTGTTGATGATGAATTTTTGGATGATTCACAGCAAGATCAAAATATGGCTGCCGAACCAAAAGTTCATTACAATACGGAGCATACAAGGGATTACCTGGAGGGTTTTATACAAGATTACAATAAACAGTTTAAAACAAATTTCACGACCAAAAATAGTGAAAGCTTCTATAATTATTATAATGATATTGCTAAGCGAGTTAAGCACAAACAGATTGACGTATTGTTGGTGGTGAACATGTTTTTAACAGGTTTCGATAGTAAAACCTTAAACACACTTTATGTCGATAAAAACCTTAAATATCATGGCTTAATTCAGGCCTATTCAAGAACCAACCGAATATTAAATGAGCTAAAATCACAAGGCAACATTGTTTCTTTTCGTAATCTAAAAAAAGCAACCGACAATGCCATTTCACTTTTCTCTAATATAAATGCCAAAGATGAAATCATTATGCAGCCATATGAAGAGTATGTGGCTAAATTCAACACGGCATTTATTGATCTTTTAAAAATAGCACCAACAGTAAATAGTGTTATTGATTTGAAAGACGAAGAGATGGAGTTGGAATTTATTAAGGCTTTTAGAGAGTTAATGCGTCTCAAAAATGTACTTGCTACCTTTACAGAATTTAAGTTTGATGACCTTTCGATGCCCGAACAAAGCTTTGAAGATTACAAAAGCAAGTACCTCGACTTATACGACAAAGCTAAGTCTGTACATCAAAAGGAAAAAGTATCTATTCTGGGGGATATCGATTTTGAGTTGGAACTCATTCATCGCGATGAAATAAATGTTGCTTATATACTCAAGCTACTGGCCAAACTTAAGGATGCTGATGGTGAAGAACATGAAAAGCAGAAAAAAGCCATCCTTGATATAATGACAGGAGATGCTAAAATGCGTAGTAAACGTGAATTGATTGAACGTTTTATTCAGGATAATTTACCTCTTATTGAAGACACCGATGATATTCAGGATGAATTTGAGAATTACTGGAGCAAAGAAAGACTATTAGCCATAGAGAATCTGAGTAAGGAAGAGAATTTGGATGCAGAAAAATTACAGGAAGTAATTGGTAATTACATTTTCACCGAAAAAGAACCACTGCGTGATGATATCATTAGCATGATGAATACACGACCATCGCTAAAAGAAAGAAAAACAGTAGCAGAACGCGTTACTAATCGAATTCTTGGTTTCGTTGAAACGTTTATTAATGGGATAACGAGGCCGTAAAAATAAACATCATTCTAATATTAATAATGTAATACTATATAGTACAAATATTTTCAAGAAGGTTCATCCTCAAACTAGTGTCAGTGAAAAAAATGAATAAAGAGAAATATATACAAGGTAAAATTGAAGAATGGGAGTCTAGAAATTCAAATCTTGAAAGTATAAAAGAACTTAATAGAGAGTGTGATTTGTATAAGGAGAAACCAAATTATTCTTATGAATCAAAAAAGATAATATTCCCATATTATAACCATCCATTGGGTACATATAATGATAGGGAAAACTGGGAGCCTACAGTAAAGATTGTTGGATGTTCTATTAGAAAATCAAGAAAATCAAGTCTAATTCGTGTAGGTTACCGATCAATAATCAGTAGAGAAAGTATGCATCTCTTTGATAGTATATTTTATGATAAGATACAGTTTGAGTCGATTGATATAACAAGAGGATTTGAGTTTATATATAATATTTTTACAAAAGAGGTAGTATTTACTGATGTGAAAATTGGAGAAGTGTTTTTTATTCAAAACTGTATATTTAAATCTGATGTTACATTTGAGCGTTGTACATTTGATTGTAAAGTTAATTTTTCAAGTACAATATTTGGTAGTTCTGTCAAATTTAAAAATTGCGTGTTTAGACAAGGTTTAAACTTACCAAAGCCAAATGATTTTTATGAGAAATACCAACCACTTGAACAAGAAGATGTAAATAGTTTATTTGAAATTACATCTTTAAATTTCTTTGAATGTTCCTTTAATTCTATAGTTTCTTGTAACGGTCGTAAAATGGAAGAATTACTACTGCAAGATTGTGAAGCAAAAAATGGAGAAATAGATATAAGACAAGTTCATATTTTAGGAGATTTTAAAATTGAAAACATACAACAGCCTAATAGAGAGATTAATGTTCCTATTCTTTGTTTTGAACTAAAAGTGGAGCAGAACATTCTCTTCAAAAACATCATTTTTGGTGAATTCCTTCAATTAAAAGCAGCGATGTTTTGTAACATGATTATTGAGGATAGTACATTCCAATCAACAATAGAAATAGGTGGAGAAATTAATACACATAGAGAATTAAAGAAATTTAAAATTACAAATAGCACCTTTAATGATATTTTAAATATGAGGAATGTGTCTTTTCTAGAGAAACCTGAATTTCTTAACAGTCATTTTAACAAAGGCATTGATTTATCTATGAATAATAATGAGGTCGGCAGTAATGAATAATACTAATCTCTCATTTAAAGGATGTACATTTGGAAATGGGACAACCTTCGAGAATCGTCAAGAGAACACTATAAAGTTTAATGATTGTGAGTTTAATTGTCGAATTGACCTGTCTCAACCCAAAGCAAGTAAACAATCTACTAATTTGTATCTAGAAGATTGCCATTTTCATAAAACAGTAAAATTTTATAGTCGTATATTTAGTGACACTTCTTTCGAGAACACCACATTTGATGGAGTAGCAGATTTTTGGAATGTAAATTTTGAGAAGGAAACAGTGTTTTATAAAACGACGTTTAATGATAACGTTGTATTTTCGGAAGCAAAGCTTAATAAAATATGTGATTTTCGATACTCTACCTTTAGAGCAATAGCCATATTTAGAGATGCTACCTTTAAAAAAGGTCTTAACCTGGCGCATGCTAATTTTGCTTTTCAATCTTCTTTTTCAACTCATAAATTAGAAATTGGTAAGTTTGAACAAGGCAGTATATCATTAGAAGATGAAAGAGAAACATTCCGATTGTTAAAAAACGATGCCATAAACAGTAATAACAAGATTGGCAGTTTAGATTTTTACGAAAGAGAAATGAACGCTTACCGCAAAAGCATTCATAGTAAAAGTAAATTATCAATAAAGCAACTTTTTAATGTAGTATTAGCTTTGTTATTTATAATAGCAATCCTTCCGGGTTATTCTGGTTTATTAATGTTTCGATTTTTCCTTATTGCATTTATATCATTAGTGTTATTAATTAAATATCCTAAGTTTTATTTCAAAAAACATTCCATTAAATTAAAAAATGGATTGAATTCATTAAAAGACAAGATAAAGTTAGTATTGAATTATGAAATATGCTTACCTAGACTTACCTCCGGGAATTGGTGGATCTTATTCTTTCAGCGTATCTTTGGTAATTTTAATCAATCATGGGGTTTAAGTCTATTCAGTACCTTAGTAATTGCTTCGATACTCTTTTCATGTTACAATCTCACTTTTTCTCCTCACTTATTCGAGTGGGGATTTACCTCATGGGCAAGTTGGGGCAATGTGATTTCTGATTATATGTTATTCTTATGGCCAGGTAGAGACTTTGAAGCTATCTCTAACGATTTGGGACCATTAACCATACCTATGGATATTTTGTCTCGTGTATTAATTGGTATTGGTTTATATCAAACCTTACGGTCTTTTAGAAAGCTTGGGTAAATAGAATTTTCAATATACATGAAAGAAATATCTGGAGAATATGAGGAGAGACCATTAAGGGATATTATTATTATAGATTAATTGAGCATTCAAATATTATTTAGTTTCTGAATATTATATTATTGAATGAAGGTCTAGTAGCAAGGTAGATTGACGAATAAATAAATTGATATTTAATATGGGATACCAATACATTGAACTGTCGGAAAATTCACCCAAAAGAAAAATTCCAATTAAACCAGATAAAAAGTTTTTTAAACTTATTGGTGTGTATACTGATGGTTATAAGCATCGTGTTGATCATTTAGTTAATACTGAAGGGCGAATATCTATGAGTTCTGGTGAAAATGGAAGTTCTATTATTGAGTACTCTTCCTTTTCCAGCGGTAACATTGATGACTCTGGTATTCGAAGCTTCTTACATTTGAATTGCAGATATAGTGGTAGTGTTGGATCTTATGTGGAAGTAGGGATTGAAGATTTTGAGCTAACAGGTTTAACTTTAACAATCATTTGTGATATTGATGATTTACATATTCCAATATCTAATCCATTCAAATTATTTGAGGCTCAAATGAAAGAGGAGAAAAATAGCAAAATTCTGTTTTCTGCTCCCTTTGGTCATGGTAAAACTACATTTTTAAAACAGTTTTTTAATCCTTCTAATACGAAGTATGAGGTTTTCCACATTTTCCCAGTTAACTTTTCTGTAGCCTCAAATGAAGATGTTTTTAGATATATTAAAACAGAGCTTCTTTTTCAACTTTTAGGGAAAGATGTTGAGTTTGATAAGTTGGAAGTGGGAACACTAAGAACCGTTACAAGGTTTCTAGGAAAAAACGCTCATAATGTTATGGCACCCTTTATAAAGTTGGTTCCAGGAGTAGGAAGGTCACTTCATGAAATTTATGAAAGATTATTTGAACTGTCTCAAATATGTTTTGAGGAAATTGAAGAAGATAGAGTTAGCGATAAAGAGTTGGCCATGGGATTTATTCAGGAGTTATATGAGAAAGAAGGTTCCATTTATGAGGATAATTACTATACACAATTAATCAGGCAATTAATAGAACAACTTAAAACCCAAGGGAAGAAAGTTGTTTGGGTGATTGATGATTTAGATCGTTTGGATCCGGAGCATATGTTCAGAATCTTAAACGTACTTTCTGCTCATGTTGATGATTATAACTCTGAAATATTAGGATTAAGCAATAAGTTTGGCTTTGATACAACCATATTAGTTGCTGATTACAATAATCTAATTAGTATATTTAAACATAAATATGGGGTAAATACCGATTCCAGAGGTTATTTTGATAAATTCTTTAGTAAGAATATATACTATTACAATAATGTAGATGCTGTACAAAGTTTAATTGATGATTATACTTATCATGGAGATAAGGCTGTAAATTCAAGTACAAGTTTTTACAGGCTATTACTAAGAATATTTCTGAAGACTAATAATTTATCTTTACGTGAGTTGCTTCAGCTTCAATCAATAGGAAATAGTCAATTAAAAAGAACCTTCGGTGATTTAGATGTTTATCTCCCCATTTATATGCTTTGTGATTGCTTTACAATTAATGATATTGAATTAAAACTAAAGAATGCAAGAGTAAAGTTTGAAGAAAAGTCGGATTATGATTTTTACTATGATTATCATGTTTGGCAAGTACTCATTTATTTATCAGACACATTTGAAAGAGAAAGTCAAAAACATCACAAAGTTTATTTTAAGGGGCAAGAATATATTTTTAGAACAGAATCTCAAATGAGACAAGTGTATGTAAACCAATCATCAATACTCAAAAATGGAGTGAAACCGGAAAATCCGAATGATCTGTTTGGAGGCAAGGATTTTTCAGATGCGGTTATGTTATTATTTGAGAAGTATAAAAGTAATCAGGTTGCCATTGAAAATGAATTTAGAAGATACTATAATTAGATTTTAATTGAAATGTATTCTGCTACCACCTACCAACAACCATTTATATCAAAAAAGAAGTGTATAGAAGATGACTGGAAATTTAAAAATTGAATATTTTTTTTCAAAACCAGATCCAGATTATAGAATCAAAGGTTCTCGTGATCCTTTAGGTTTTCAAACTATTTGGAAACAAACAGCACAGGAACTTGTGGCTTACCTGTCAACGGTATCAACCAACTTAAGAGATTTTCAAACGTTTTGTCTGGCATATTATTTCCAAAGCAGAAACGAACCTCATATACTAAGTATAATCGATGTTAACTGGTTTCTACGGTTCGAACAGTTGTGTGCCTATACACGATACCATCTGGATTATGCAGCATCATTTAACGGTAAAGACAGGGTTGCAAAAAGGTACGTGGATTTTAAAAATAGGAACAAATTTCTAATTCACCATCAGGAACAAGCAATTCTCTCAAACCAAATTGCTTATGGAATATGGGGTAAATACAACCGGCCATTTCATGATATGGGCTTTCTTGATTCATCTGAATTCAAGGAAATTTTCGATGAAAAGCTGGAACTTACCAAAAAGAAAAATGAGATTATTAAAATAATCCAGAAAATAGATACAAATACCGAAAATGTATTTTCGGTTAATATTACTGAGCTTGAAACTATAGGCAGATTATTTACAACAGTTTCGCCCAGAGAAAAGATGTTTTATGAAGAAAATATTCTTAAAATCCGGAAGAATCATTTGCAAAATGAGTTATATGAAATACTAAAAGAAAACCCAGGAATTATTGAGCAGAATAATGTGTACACGATTCTTTCTTTTTTAAATGATAAAGCAAAAACAGTTGATTTTAGAAGTAAAGTAAAGGAAATTGAAGATACAGAGCACTTGCTTTGTCCGTTAAACAGGATTTTCAGATACTTGCAATGTGAACCGTACGGATGGAATAAGGAGGCTATACAGGCAGATGATTTTATTAATAAGTTAAACAAGTCTGTAGAAAAACAGTATACAGTAATGACAGAGGTAAAAATTAACTTAAATCATATCTTCTCGGAAGATAACTGGGATATGGTGGGCAAGTTAATTAATAGAAATAAGGAGGTTTGCGGGAATAGAAATTCCTTGCCGTGGTTGGAAATAGAAGGAGATAATGTTAGAATTAATTCTAATGAAGGTCATTTTAGAAGTGATAATTATAGTGATGATACGTTCGATAATATGTACCTATTAAATACTTATATGAATCTTTTTAAGGAAATTAATAGTCTGTAAGTATGAGAAGAGAAATAATCGGAGAACAATTAGCTAACCTGATAGGAGAAAGTAAAGTTGTAGCAGCACTTTTCTATACCTTTAATTTCGAACCTGAGTTTTTTGAAAACTATGTAATGCCACTTTTATTACCGGGAAAGGAATTTTCAGATAATAAAATACACAATAGTATTATTTGGAGAAGGTATTATGCTGAAGATATTGTTCCTCCGGTAACAGTTTATTATGATGAGAAGGTAAAAAACAACAGTATTGCTCCTCAATTAGAATATAAAATTCATAGTGTCAAACTTAGTAATGCATTTTTTCATCCTAAAAATAGCTTTATACTAACAGAGGATGATAGGTTAATTATAATTGGAGGATCAAATAATATATCTGCGGCTGGTTGGAATACAAATTTAGAAGCGGTTACATGTTTACAGCTTAAACTACGAGAATATTACCCGAAGGAAACCCGAGATTTATACCGCAGGTTTATTGAATTTGTTGCTGAAAATAATTCATTAGAATCTAGTGATGCTGAAGAGTTGATTCTTACATTTCTTAGAAAAAGGCTTTATGAAGGAGAGCCTGTTCCTTTTTATTCAACTACGGATGAATCTGGGTTTAATGAGTTTTTAAATGAATATATTCCAAATGGAGATTCTGTAGAAAAAATTGAAGTGATAGCTCCCTTTATTTCTTCAAATACCGTTTTGATCGATAAGCTCAAGACGATTTGTAGCGATGCGGAAATTTACCTTTGGGCACCCAACAATAAGGAACGGTACATTGAACTTGAAAAGGATGTTTATGATAAATACAAAGAAAAAGGAGTTTTTTGGTGTCGATTGAAAAATAGTGTGGAATCACCTAAAGTACATGCTAAAGTTTACCGGTTTTTAACAAAGGATAAGGTTTATTGTATAATCGGTTCTGTAAATTTTACAGAACAGGCATGGGGGCTAAATGTGAACAGGAATATAGAAAGTGCTCATTTAATTACAGAAACAGATGTTAATCCGTACCACTTACTGGAACCTCAAAATTTTGATGACTATAATTTTATAGGAGTTCATGAAAATGAAGAAGATAACCTTGAAGCATTTTATACTATTTATCCGGATGTTGAGTTTTCCATTGATTGGTATAAAAAGCAATTAATTGCTGTTAATAAAGACGACAAATACATTAAAGTTGAGCTTCCTGATAAAATAAAAAAAGAGGTTCTAAAAGGTAAGAGTGTTTCAATTCCACTAACACCTGACTATTTAAAAGCATATGCAGAAAAATCTATTGTTAAGGTATTGTATAATAAAAATGTATTGTATTATTATATGAATCACTTAAACATTGAATTTAAGCCACTAAGCAATAGAATCAGGTTTTCAGAGAATGAGATTTTAGGAATCTGGAACAATTTATCTCCACGGTCAATAAACATTAGTCAAGAGCGAATAAATAGAATACTTGAACGCTATATATCAGAAGAGGGAGATTTGGATCCAAACGGTATTATTGATGAAAGTAGTACACTAAATAAAATGGCATTGAATTTAAGTGCAATAATTAACCTTGAACGCTATTTATTTAAAGAGGAAAACCTTTCCGATATAAAATATTACCTGACATTAGACAATCCTGATTGTGTTCCTTATTTTATTAATCAGATCGAGGAAAAGGTAATTAAAAAATCCGATGAAGGTGGCACTGAAATCAACCATGGTTTTTATTGGCTAATATTAAAGATAATTCACAAAGAGTTTTATTCCAGACGAGGTTTAAAGACACGGATTAAAGACTCGGGAAGTGATTTTATTAGTGCCATGGATAAGATGAAACAAAGGATCGAACTTATACTCAAACAAATGGAAAGTACTGAATACCTAAATTTGGATTCAAGGCTTATTGAATGGGTAAACATAAACATCAAACATGAATAAAACAATTGATGAAATATTGGATCTGAAATCGAATGAATTGATTGATTCAACGATTGCTGACAGACAAAAAGATGTTATTGTTCGTGGTTATGATATGCTTCGTTCTTCCAATGAAAATTATTTGTACATAGCTGATGAAGTTGGTTTGGGAAAGACTTATGTTGCTATGGGTATTATGTCTTTATTACGCCATTTTTCTGATAAGAAGAACTATGTGGATATGATAATTGTTCCGAAAGCCAACCTCCAATATAAATGGCAAAAGGAAATAAATAATTTCATCAGAACTAATTATAGATACAACGATTCCAGGGTAAAGACGATATTAGGTACTCCAATAGGCTCCAATAATGACAATACGTTGTTTGAAAAATTAGTGTTACCAAATACTAATAATGCGGCTTACCTGCTTTATAGGATGACTTCATTTAGTATTAGTGTTAATTACAATAATTGGAATAACTGGATAAACGAATTAAGATATTCTGTTGAAAATCATCCTGAAGCAATGAAATATTTCGCTAAGGCTGAAGGCTTAGGCTATTTCAGGGAAGATAAATGTGATATACAGAAAATAAAGCGATTATATGCGTATTTACTAAACCTGTCAATGGTAGAAATTGATTGTTTGGTAGTTGATGAAGCTCATAATTATCGGAAAGGGAATTTAGGTTACGGAATATCGGCCAGAAATATGGTTACATCATGTTTATTCGGTATAAAAAACGAATTTTTAATGGAAGGGATTTTCAGTGAAGATGAGTCACTAAAGGAGGAGTTTTTTAATCTTGTAATACAAAAAGCAAAGAAGGTAATATTATTATCAGCCACACCTATAAATTCATATTTAGGTGAAATTAAAAATCAGATTGACTGTTTTGTAGACAATACATTGGATGAAACGAATATCGAAGTACGTTTGCCAGACTTTATGATACGTGGAATAATGAATTTTAAGCTAAGCGAAGATCCTTCGAATTGTGAAGATATTTTTTCACGCAATCAATACAGACATGAGCACAGATCAGGTGGGGTAAAAAGTATTGTTCCAGAACAGCCCCAGAGGATTGACAAATATGAAGACGCAATAACTTTTGGTCTATTCCAGTATAAGTTATTACGTGAATTGCAAAATCCGGCCTTCAATAAGTCTTTTGAAATCGGAATGTTAACTGGTTTTGAGACATATAAAAACGATACCAAAAGAAAATTAAAAGGTGAGGGTGAGTTTGAAGAAACGAATTCATCTAGTCAAGAGTCAAATAAATCTGTGGATTATGACATTGTTAAGGGACTAATAAATTCCTATCAAAAACTATATTCAACGGAAGAATATCCAAACCATCCAAAACAGGATAATCTGGTGAATGAGTTATTTGAACTAATAAAGAATCAAAGGAAAGGTTTGGTCTTTGTTCGGAGGGTTTCAAGTGCTTATGAATTAGAACAGAGATTATTGCGAAAATATGAAGATGAATATATTTATAAAGGTATTTTGGAAAAACTGCCTCAAAAGTTTTCTAGTTCAGAATTAGGTTCTTTGAAAAAAAGCTATGTCGAAAAAGCAAAGGAAAGGGATATTGAGCAGGTTTATTCCACCATTTTTGAAAAATTTAAGACCTTTCTGATTGAAAATGATAGTTTTCAGAATGTTTTCAATTCTGTTTATAATGCTTATTATGAGTTGATACCGGGATGTATAACAGATGAATTTTTAAAAGCCAGGTTGTTCTTTTCTTTTGTAAAAGATAATCATTCTGAATTTTCAGAGATTATTAATGATTTGATTGGCAAACAAAGATATCCTAAGGATACAAAAAGCAGGATTCAGGATATTTTGCTTGAAATGATAAGTCAATGGTACGTCCAACTTCAAAAGCAAATATTAGAAATTGATGACGATTTAAAAAGGGAACTAAACGATTCAGGTGAGCAGGAAAAATATTTTTTTAATAGTTACTTCTCGAAGAATGCAGGATTGGCATTTAAAAATAGGGTGCGGGTCCAGGACTGGTTTGAATTCAATTATTTTTTGTTGAACGAAGTTTATTTTAAGTTTCCTTATCAGCATGATAAATTAAGTGTAGTTGAGTTTGATAAGAACAAAAAGAGAAACCAGATAATCGATGAGTATACCGATAAATTTATTAATTCGATTGACTCTAATTATGGGACTCTAAATACTTCCAAGGTTCCTGACGATTATAAAGAGAATACCTTCTTAACAAAGTTGATTATAGAACAATGTAATGAAGAGTTTAAATTATGGGTTGATAATATTAAAAGTAAGTACGTTGATAATAAATCAATATTTACAGAACTAAGTATTCTGGAGGCGATTCTAAAAAACATATTCCGTAACGGTTCTGGTCAGTTACCTGCATTTATAGCAGATAAAGCAAGCAATAAATCTAACCCACAAAAGAGTTTTGATGTTCTTTTACAGGAACTTATCACTAAAGATAAATATTTCAAGTCTGTGCTCAATGAAATAAAAACGGTTATTAATAATTATACCATTCTTAGAAATACAAACTTTTCGGGAGCAGACAATATAGATGACCACACAAATAAAATTAACAACTTATTCCGTTTTATATCTCCTGTAATTGGAACAACAGGACAAGATAGTTTAAGTAAAAGAAGAGTTGCTGCACAATTCAGATTGCCTGGATATCCTTATGTGCTAATTACCACTGATATTTTAAAAGAAGGAGAGGATTTACATACTTTTTGTAAAAATATTTACCATTATGGAATTGCCTGGAACCCAATTGATATGGAGCAAAGAACTGGCAGAATTGATCGAATTGGTTCGTATGCAACCAGACTAATGAGAAATAAGGGGGAAATAAATTACGTAGATAAAATTCAAATCTTCTTTCCTTACTTAAAAGATACCGTTGAAGTAAATCAAGTTGTGAAAGTCTTTGAAAGTATGGATCGCTATATACATACATTTAATGATTTTACTGTCAAGTTTAATGGTGATTCAAAAGTTAGAGCAGATGAGGTCATTATGGCTATTCCTCCACAGATTACAGAAAAGCTTAGTTCTAAATATGAGTATAAGTCGGAAGGTTTGGATTCCATAAAATCAACACCTTGTTTATCTTCAATTAAAAGTGAACATGAGCTAATAGACCAGTTGAATTCGTTTATATGTGATATTGCTATGTTTAATCCACAATCAGAAGAAAAGACAAAGTTTTCTTATTCAGCAATTCTGTATCTGTATTCAGATAAATATCAAGTTTATTGTGATTGCGAAGTTAACGATGTTAGTAATCACAGAAAGGCGCCTTTTCATGTACGGTTGTATTATAACCAGGATAAGACTGTATACCAATTTATAATTTATTCAAAAATAGGTAAGACAACGCCTGCAGTAACAAAAAAAATTAAAGAATACTCAGCTGAGTTTGGCGAAGATTTGATTCGTGAGTTAAACGATAATTTATATGTAAGGTATGATTGTCCATTTGATGCGGACTCAAACGAACGAATGACAATTTTCCTTAAGACATTATACCAGGCCGATTATTTGCAATATAGGTTTATTGGGGGCGATGAAGATGTTTAATTAAATTTGATAAATCCATTAGATCGCAATATAGTATTTTTTGAACTGTTATTGGAAGTCTAAAATTCTGATTTTTAGTTTGCCAGAAATTCACCCCAAAATAAAAATAAACGGTTGTCATCTAATATTGACAACCGCTTATTTTTATATCAATTCAAATTATATAATTAATTTTTTAGTTCTTCCAGATATTTAAGAGCTTTTTCACTAATATTCTTTTTATTACTTAGAGTTAGTATATCCATAGCATTTTCGATCATACCGTATTTGAATATAGATCGAGACGAAGATAGCCTTGTTTTTTGTGAGTCAATCTTATAGGATTTAAATAACGGGTGTTTATTAGCTATTTCATCTATAGTTACATTTAGATTATTTCTTAATTCTGGATATAATATATCTAAAAAAGCTTCTTTACCTATACTTTGAAGCCAACTATCTAGTTTTAAAGGTAAATCTTCTTCTAACTCGAGAGAGTTGTTTTTTGTTTTTTCATTCTTTTTTATGGTGCTTTTTTTAGCTTTTTTGGTTGTGTTTTTTATTGGAGATGATGACCATTCGATATTCTGGATTTTATCTTTTTTATTTGAGGTATGATCGTAGGCCATTGATACCTTATTAAACTCTTCAAATGCCTCACCGAATTCTTGTTGCAAATAATCAGAAACATATTTTAATAATTCTGCTTCTTCTCCTAGATTTTTACCTTCATATACTACTTGTGATTTTTTGGGAAGAAGAAATGAATTAAATGGATGGATCAATCTAATGAAATGCGCTTTTAAAATTTCAAGAGCATTATTATCTAGATTATCATTAACAAATCTAATTTTTGTATTAATATCCCATTTTTCTCTATCAGGATTTGGAAAAATATCTTTTAGGGATTCGTTAAGATCTCCAAAACATTTTCCTACAGGTTTTATATGTGCTAAATACCAACCTTTACTATTTAAATTTATATTAATAGCATTTGTCCTTTCGTAGTAGCTAAGTTCTTTTTCTAATGAAGTCTGACCAAATGAGCAAATTACACTTTTTTGTTTTAAAAAATCTTTAAGTTGCTTTTCATCATAGGATATCCCTGCAATTTTTAAACCTGTAAAAAGCATTGAAAACGTATTGTCACAAAATACTATTCTTTTTTTATCAAGGAATTCAGAAACAAATCCTCTTCTTAATAAGTTGTATTTATCTTTTACAAATGAGCCATAAAGCCTAACAAAGAAAATTGCATCATGTAATTCAATATATTTCATTAATGCTCGATGAGTTTCTAAAATCGCTTCTTTATTTTGAAACTGAGCCTTGACTATTTTCTCAAAAAAATCTTCAATATCTGTTGCAGTACCTTTTTGCACTGTTTCGAATTTGTGGATTAATACTTTTTCCATTTTTTTTATTTTTAATCACTAGTGACCGAGTAAAAAAATAAAAGAGGGTAGTCCCTTTCGGTTTCCCCTCAAAGTTGTAAATTGATTTTGCGACACTTTTTACAACATGAGCAAAAATAGTGAAATAAAATTTGTCGGTCAGCCGATATTCAAACAGATAATAGATTTGTTAAAAGTAGTAGACATACCATCCTTAATTAAGCAACACAATAGCGACCGCTATTACAAGGCATTCAAGACCCAAACGCATATTATTACCATGCTGTTTGGAATATTTAGTCGTTGCGATTCAATGACTGAAATCTGTGAAGGAATGCGTGCATTGGGCGGAAAATTGAATCATTTAGGTCTGGAAAAAGCGCCGGCTAAAAGTACTGCTGGTGATGGATTGCGTAATCGAGACAACCGCTTTTTCGAGTCGTTATATTTTGATCTTGTTAATAAATACCAAACTTTTTTGTCGGACAGCCGGACTTATGGACTGACTTTTAAAGAGGTTTTGTTGATTGATTCAACAACCATCCGATTGTTTAGTGATGTTCTTAAAGGAGTGGGAAGAAACCCCAAAGGTGATGGCAAGAAGAAGGGTGGGCTCAAAGTCCATATGCTTATTGATGCCGTACAATCAGTAGGGAGGTTCGTAAAAGTTACAGCAGCTAAGGTACATGACAAAAACTTTCTTAAAAGCCTAGAGTTAATATCGCATAGCATGATCGTTTTTGATAAGGCCTACAACTATTATCATCAGTTTGCTTTATGGACTCATCAGCAAGTCTATTTTGTAACCCGTTTAAAGAAAAATGCAGTTTACACAATTATAGAAACACATAAGACTGGATATAAAAAGAAAGGTGTCGCCAAAGTCCTAAAAGATCAGACCATAGAGTTGGAATACTATCCGGAAAACGAAGATGGAGGGAAGCAATATAAAATAAAGAAGACTATAAGACTTAGAAAAGTGGCTTACCAAGATGATCGGAATCGTTATTTTGAGTTTTTAACCAATAATTTTGAAATATCAGCAGAAGAAGTGGCATTTTTATACAAGAAGCGTTGGGGTATAGAACTGCTTTTCAAAAAAATGAAGCAGAACTTTCAGCTTCACTACTTCTATGGTGAGAACGAGAATGCAATCCGAACCCAGGTTTGGTGCACATTAATCGCTCAGCTTTTAATGACTGTAATACAGAAGAAGGCCCAAACAAAGAAAGCATTTTCTGTAGTTGCGTCTTTAGTAAGGATACACCTGATTAGCATGCTTGAATTGACAGAACTATTGCGAAATAAGAATAGAAGCTTTACAAAGCAAATTAGCGGATCCCCTGGACAATTGAAGTTGATTTGGAATGGGGTCTGATTTTTAATTAAAAAACGAATGCCCTGTTTATGGGCGTTACAGAAGATAATTTTTAATATCCAGACTTTAGTCGGTTAATAGTGATTTTTAATAATATCTTACTTTATCCAATGCATCTTCCGGCTTTAAAACCTGCACTTCGCTAGGCATATGTGAGTGGAGTTCCTGTTGAAGATCATAAGTTAAATACATATACAAACGGAATGTAGTATATTGTTTTGTTTCTTCAATAATCTTCTGCGAATGATGCAGTGGATTAGCTTTATAATAAGCTGCCTTTATAGGTGTTGTTTTAATGATTATTTCCTCCGGTTCACTATTCGGGAAACGCACTATACCGTAGCAATGTTTGTAATACTCATCCAAATCAAAACCATCTGGAACCATGGCATTTTCTAAGGAAATCGATATGCCATCAATTCTGTCTATGCCAAATGTTTTAATTCCCTTATCATCGGAAGCTATCAGATACCAAAAGCCTTTGGCTTCTTTTAAACCAAGTGGTGATACCAAGCGAATTTTTTGCTCCTGTTTTTCATACTGATGATAGAGAAATTGAATCTTCTTTTTATTTTTAATAGCTTTTAATATCTTAGTGAAGTATTCAATTCCTTTGGTAGCTTTGCGTGGTGTGAATCTTATATATTTCCTCGTGTCAGGAACACCGGTTAAGAGTAATTTTAAATAAACAGCCTCCAAAGGCTCCATTATTTTTTTTAGCTCATTCGTGCTCTCTTCGGCAATATAATATCCTCTATCATTTTCAATATTTACATTAAATACACTCTTTATATCTACTAGATCACGCTTTAGTGTACTTTCTGAGAATTCGGTTTTAATATCACCATGCAAGTCATTTAGATATTCCAATTGTTGTTGAACTATTTGAATTAAATCTCTCCTTGATGGATTTTTTCCTTTTTCAATCTCTTCCAGTATTACTTTACATCGCACTAGTTTGACCAAGCTGCTGTTACTTGCCATATTTAAATTTTTTACAATATATTAAACAGATTCGAGATAACGGTTATTACAAATAATATTATATATAAAATTCAGTTTGTGTTTGTATAAAAATCAATATCACGCTTTGTTGTTTTGGGCTTTGATATTGGCATATCCTTAAGTAGTTTTAACTGTTTGCGGTTTTCTGTCTTAGAGTACGGTATTATTTTTATTTCTCCTATTTCTGATACGCAAGAAACCATGGGAATATTGTCTTCTAATATGGTTCGTCCTATATGAAATACCTCGTTGAAGTAAAAAGATAGCCAAATATCCGGGGTGAAATTATTTTTATTCATAATGTTTTTGTTTTATGCATCTTTATCTGAATTTTCTCGGTACTGGTATTAATGTATTTGGAAATGAATATTCTGTGCGAAAGTTGCTCCGGATTCAGAATGTCCATTCTTTTTCTAGAAAATCTATAGATCGCCTCTGGAGGTTTTTATAGAACATTATCTAATATCTCATTAAAAGAGTGTCGTTCGTTAAGGTTAAGAAGGTTAATGTTGTGGTAATTTGATTGAAAGAAATCCTGACTTTCTTGTTTTGCTAAAAAGTAACCCAATGTGGTAGCTACATTATCAATATTCTTTCCGTTATCTCCAGAAGTACATCGAAACGAAAACCATTTTGTTCTATCAATAGGTTTTATTTCAAATAAAATCTTCTCATCATTCAAGCTGTAGCTGAGGTAGAAAGTTTTATTATACATCATTTTATCACCTAATCTACTTTCTTTTATATACCACATGTTGCATCCGGACTCTCTTAAATCTTTGAAACTTTTACATAAGAAAAAGTTCACAGGTAGTTCTATATTTCCGATAAAGAGAACTTCTGATTTCAGCCAATCACGTTCCAGTTCTGCAGTTGTTTTTTCGGGATTGATTTTGATATCTGCATTTGCAAACTTCTCAATTATATCAGCTCTTTCCGGATCATTAAAAGCCTGCATGGTATACTTATGTAATTTGTTAAGATCTCCTCTGTTTGATAATACTTTTATTAATTGACAGCAAGTATTTAATCTTGAGAAGGTATCTATGTTTTTGTTTTGCAAAACACCTAAAAGAAATTCTTGGGAATTAATATATGGATGCAAATTGTATTCTTTTAGTAACTGATGACAAAATGAAACAGCATCCGGGATTTTTCCTTCAACAATTTCATTTAAATATTGGGAGGTGAGATAAAGTTCAGGGTAGACAATCTCGTTATAAACCCAATTGACATTTAATGCTTCTAAGAAATGATTTCTTCTATGATGCGTTATTACTTTAGATAAAGAAAATTCAGCGGGATTTACAATGGTATGGTGTCCATCATCTAACGGCTCAACAACAATAACAGTTTCTTTATTATTATCGGTAAATCGAAATGACTTTCCTGAAATAATATCAATTTCAGGTGTGATTAACTTTGTTTTTTGTTCCATGATATTCAGTTTAAAATTGAATTTAGAACAAAGGTATTTGGTGGATGGGTCAAAAATTAAACCTTCAAAATTTATTATAATATAATTCTTTATATTATTTGTATTTCAACTTTTGCTGCATGATGTATGTACTAGCAATTTTAGAAATATCAGGTTTATAAAAACCTTTCTTCTCCGTTAGCCAGGCTTCAAGTTCGTCTAGTTTAAAATAAAGTTTTCCGGCTTGTTTATAATGTGGAATTTCGCCAAGAGAAGTTTTTTTATAAATTGTTCTGGTAGTAATTCCGCAAAACTCAGCAGCTTCCTCCAGTCTGAGTATTTGTTTTTGTGCAGAATTAGAATTTTTCAATGTCTCATTTATTAAGAATTGCGCAAATTCTAATAATTCTTTTTTCAAGATTGTAATATTTACTTGTTCAGGTATTTCTTCTAATATATTCTTCATGATTTTTTAGGGGATTAATAAATGATATTATTATAAAGTCTATACAAGTAATGTATTTACAATAATAATCAATGTAGAGATCTATAAAAATAAAATACTTAATTACCCTGCAACAAACGGTCAATGTATAATTGATTATCATAAAACAACCGAGCAACGCCCGTGCAATTTTATATTGATTGCCAGCAACACTCTTGCAATTAATTTTTGATTGCTATAAAAATGTTATAGTTATAATCGATTGATATTTAACAATCAATGGTCATGCAACAAGCGAGCAACACCCGGGCAATATTACATTGAACACCAGCAACACCCGTGCAACATATTATTGATAAGTTATAAAAAGCGCAGATTTAATACATTTAATTGTACATTCTGCGCTTTTTCTTAGTTTTTAATACAGATTGGCAATTTTAGTCATATTTTTTTTAATCAACTCTTCTGTAATTCTAGCATATCGTTGAGTCATTTTTGTACTCGAATGGCCAAGTATTTTAGAAACAACTTCCAAAGGAATGTTATTTTCAAGAGCCACAGTTGTTGCAAATGTATGTCTGGCAGTATGTGTTGATATTGATTTATTGATATTACAAATTGTTCCGATTTCTTTTAAATAAGCATTCATTTTTTGATTTGTTAAAACAGGCATTACTGCGCTTTTTTCAATTAGTTCAGGATTATTTTCATATTTAGCCATCAGTTTCTTGGCTGCTTCTATCATAAATATAGTACTCATTTGATCTGTTTTTGTGCGTTTTTTGTGTATCCAGGTAATTCCGTTTTTATCAGTAGATAAATGTTCTCGTTTTAAAGATTTAACATCTGAAAACGCTAAACCAGTAAAGCAGCAAAATACAAATACATCTCTAACTTGTTTTAAACGGTCAATTTCTATTTCCTTACTAATAATATTATCTAATTCTTCTTTGGTGAGATAAACGGTATCAACGGGTTTTAATTTAAACTTTATTGTAGCAAATGGATCTTTCTTCATCCAATTGTTAGCCAAGGCAATTCTGACTATTTTCTTAAAGTTCTTTAGATACTTAATGGTTGTGTTATGAGAGCATTTACGTTCGGTTTTTAAGTATAGCTCGTAATTACTTATGAATTGATGATTTAGATCATCCAACGGAAGGTCTTCTCGTTTGTACTGCCAACGAATGAAGTCCTTTGTATGTTTATAGCAAGTTTCGTATCGTTGAATTGTCTCTGCTGCAAAGTCAATGTTAATTAGTTTCCTTGCGTTATCATTGTGTTCCTGGAATACTTTTAGAATTGTTTTTCTGGTTTCTTTTTTACCAACCAATTTTTCTTTGATAATTCGTGCCGAGATAGGGAGGTTATCCATCGTCATAAAAGTAAAATACGATTGGATTTTAGATCTGTGTTGATCAATTAATTGATTAATAGATTCAGCCTCGTCAGAATTTCCTTTTGCAATTTGTTTTGATTCATTCCAGTATTTCGGAAGAATACTTTTCTTTAAAGCATATTCATCTCTTTCCTTGTTAATAATTATTCGAACGAAGATTGGCGCTTCTCCGTTTTTTAATAATTTAGTCTTCTTGATAAAGAAGTTAATTTTGATAGTTTCAAGTCCACTCATAATAATTAAATTTTGATGTTAAAATTATTTTTATGAGGTCATTTTTTAATAATTCAAAACCCAGCAATATAGCGCAATACAGAGTATTTCGAACCGTTTCTGGTGGACTAAAATGCGGACTTTTTAAGTCCACCAGAAATCCACCAGAAAACTGCGTTTTTTTGCTTTTTTTAGCAATTTATTGCACAATAAAAAACCCTGTAAGTGTTGACTTACAGGGTTTTACTTTAAATTGCTTTTCTAATCAGCGGAGAGGGGGGGATTCGAACCCCCGGTACCATCACTGGTACACACGCTTTCCAGGCGTGCACAATCGGCCACTCTGTCACCTCTCCAAAGTTTAAATATACAAAAAAACCCGACTAAAAAGTCGGGCTTTGCACGGGTTAAGAGACTCGAACTCCTGACACCTGGTTTTGGAGACCAGTGCTCTACCAACTGAGCTAAACCCGTCTGTAACATTTGACTTTTCAAATGCGGTTGCAAAAATAGAATTAAATTTTACAATACCATCAAAAATTATCAAAAAAAAATATCAGAAATACTAAAAGTACTGGCTTTCAACATGCTTTTTTTTATCTTTGCCAAAAAGAAAAAAACACAACACATACATATTTAAACACACCTTAATGATGGATTTTTGAGTATGTATTTATCCCAAATGTTAAAACACAACACTTTACGAATATGAAATCATTAAAAAACATAATAATTGCTGCTTTATTAGGATTAGGACTATTTAGTTGTAATCCATTAAAACAACTTCAAACAGAACAATTAGGTGCAGAGAACGAATATACGCAAGGTAATTTTGCAGTAGCCTATGAAAAGTATAGTTCATTAATTGAAAAGTATCAGCAGTCAAACCTAAAGGTTCCTTATAGTTTTTATGTTAATGCAGCTACCAGTGCAATAAAGTTAAGTAATTACGACAATAGTATTAAATATTATAAGTTAGCATTAACTGATTCTGTAACTTTATCCAGTGTTAAAGGACTTATTGATGCTACAGAAAATACATCAGGCAACAATTTGTCATCCATATTAAATAAATATGCTGATTATTTGAAAGAAAATGGGGCTAAGGATTATTATAATGACAAGGTATTTGATAATGAAGTTAGAAATGGGAATCAGGATAATATAGTTTCGGCTTTTTCAAATTTAAGTAATCCTACCGAATCACAGAGTATGGAATATATTAACGCTTTAGAAACGCTAGGAAGGAAAAAAGATGCCATTCAATTTTGTAGTGATTTAGTGAAAGCAAATCCTGAGTATTATAAGGCCAGAGAATACAAAGCTCTATACTATTACGATTTTGCTGAAAATTGGTATAAAAATGAAATGGCTAAATATAATAAGGATAAAAACTATACTGCTTATGTTTATCTTAAAAGAGAATTAAAAAAGATTTCAGCTAATTTCAGAATTGCAAAAGACGAATTTGAAGTGCTTCACAAGCAATATCCTAACGAAAAGAAGTACGTGAGATATTTAAAGAATACTTATATACGTCTTGATATGAAAAAGGAAGCTGCAGAATTAGATAAACTTTTATAGTAGTTTTGTTGTTGATAAAGCATGAAAGAGTAATTATTCTTTCTTAAAATAAAATTGTAACATTAAGTTTAATTTATAATAATAATCGAGAAATGAGTAAAGCAATTGTTCAAAACAATTTTCAGTTCCCTAATCAAAAAGGGCATTATGTTGGAAAAGTTAGGGATGTTTACAATATCGACGACCAATATTTAGTAATGGTTGTTTCAGACAGGATTTCTGCTTTCGATGTAGTATTACCGGAAGGAGTTCCATTTAAAGGTCAGGTTTTGAATCAGATTGCAGAGAAGTTTTTGGATGCAACTTCAGATATCGTACCAAACTGGAAAATTGCTACTCCTGATCCAATGGTAACAGTTGGTCATATGTGCGAACCATTTAAAGTAGAAATGGTAATTCGCGGATATTTAACAGGGCATGCATGGAGAGAGTATAGTGCTGGTAAGAGAAGTTTATGTGACGTTGCACTTCCTGAAGGTATGGTAGAGAATCAAAAATTTGATACTCCTATTATTACGCCTACAACAAAAGCAGATGTGGGGCATGATGAAGATATCTCAAAAGAGGAAATCTTATCACAAGGTTTAGTTTCGAAAGAAGACTATGAAATGTTGGAAAAATATACCTATGAATTATTCCAGCGAGGAACAGAAATTGCTGCTGAAAAAGGATTGATTTTAGTAGATACTAAATATGAGTTTGGTAAAAAAGATGGTAAAATCTATTTAATAGATGAAATTCATACACCAGATTCTTCTCGCTACTTCTATACTGAAGGATATCAGGAAAGATTAGAAAAAGGTGAAAAACAAAAGCAATTATCTAAAGAATTTGTTCGTCAGTGGTTAATTGAAAACGGATTCCAGGGAAAAGAAGGACAACAAGTACCTGAAATGACTGAAGAATATGTAAATTCAGTTTCTGAAAGATACATTGAGTTATTTGAACAAATTACTGGTGACAAATTTCAAAAAGCAGATGTTGAAGATGTAGCTGCCAGAATAGAGAAAAATGTAAATGATTATTTAGCTTCTTTATAGAAACTGATATCAAACGATTATAAAAGGTTGTCTCTACAAAGAGGTAACCTTTTTTTGTGTTTAGATGTTGAATAGGATAGATAATACGAAAGATCAATTTTAAAATAAAGGAATTAAATGTTTTACTATTTTTAAAGTCTAAATGATAATTATAATGAAAATGAATTTAAAATTAAGAAGTCTTATAATATTACTATTAGCATTAATTGTAGTATCATCATGTGATTCTAATAACGATATTTCAAGTAATACTTTAAAGGTTAATAATTTCATAAAAGAAAATATGGAAACATATTATTTATGGAATTTAGAGATGCCTAATTTAAAACCATCAAAACAAAAAGACTCTGAAGCGTATTTTTATAATTTGATTTATGCAGATATTGATAAATGGTCATATATAACTGATGATGCAACCTCTTTATATGCCTATTTTGATGGTATTAGAAAAGAAATGGGGTATTCATTGATGTTTTATCTGGCGTATGAAAATAATGATAATGATGTTGTTGCTCTTGTTGAATATGTGGAGCCTGGTAGTCCTGCTGATATAGCCGGATTAAAAAGAGGGGATATGATTGTTAAGTATAATGATGAGTATTTAACACGTGACAATATTAATGACTTTTATTATGCCGAAGAAGCTAAAATAGGACTGGGAGTATATGTTGATGGTTTAATAGAAGATGTATCACCATCTATTAGTTTAGCAGCTGCTGAATTACAAATAAATCCTATTTTGGTAAATAAGGTGTTTGAGAATAATGGCAATAAAGATGGATATTTGGCATATACATCATTTATAAGTGACTTTGATGATGAATTAAAAGAGGTATTTGCCTATTTTAAAAGTGAGGGAATTACTGATTTAATTCTAGATTTACGATATAATGGAGGAGGAGCTGTTTCAACTGCTAAATTAATGGCTGGTATGATAGGGCCTACTTCAAAGGAAGATGACCTGTTTATCAGAACGGCCTATAATGATATTCTTACCGACTTTTTAAAGGAAGAATATGGAGCAGATTCTGATTATTTTATTGATAATTTTGAATCTTATGAAACCGACCTTGATTTAAGCAGACTATATGTTTTAACCACAAGCGGAACTGCTTCTGCAAGTGAAATGGTGATGTATTCGTTAATGCCTTATATGGATGTAATTCAAATAGGAGAGCAGAGTCATGGTAAATACTATGCATCTATTACTATAGAAGATGAAGATGGCTTGAATTGGGCTATTCAACCACTGATATACAGAGCAGAAAATAAAAATAATTCAATTGATTATAGTCAGGGATTAATACCGGATTATGAGGTTATAGATAGGGATTATGATCATCAATTAGGAGATGAAAATGAAGCATTAACAGCAACTGCTTTAGATTTAATATGGGGTACAAGTATGGTTCAGGAATCATTGAAAAGCATCAAAATACCTGCATTGTTAAATACTTCATCCATTAAAGTCAAAAGAAATCCTTTAAAATACGAAATGTATATTGACAGAGAATTGTAGTTTTGTATCCGAATAAAAGTTAAGGTGAGTTTTCTTTAAAATTCACCTTTTTTATTTTGTAATAATATAGATTGATAGTGGCTAGTTTAATAAAAGAACAGTTGTTGTTTTGAATTTATGCAGCGATTAATAATTGAAGAAAAACTATAATGTAAATATGAATCAGTTGGATTTAATAAAGAAGTTACTACCGGGTTTAGCTCCCTTAATTGTTTTTGTGTTGGCAGATAGCATATGGGGAACAGAAATAGGTTTATTGGTTGCTATTGGGTTTGGATTGGTTGAGGTAGGAATTAGTTTATTTAAAAAGCAGAAACCAGATAGATTCATTTTATTTGATGTAGGCCTTTTAATTGCAATGGGATTAATATCAATTATTCTAGAAAATGACTTGTTTTTCAAACTAAAGCCCGGAGTTATAGGTGTTATATTTTGCGTATTGTTAGGTATTTCGGCTTACGGTAAACAGAATTTAATGATGGCCATGAGTGGAAGGTATATGAAAGGTATTGATATTAATCCATGGCAACAATATGAATTTACAAGAAGTATAAAAGCTTTATTCTGGATCTTTTCGTTTCATACCTTACTGGTTTTTTATTCTGCTGTGTTTATGTCGAAAGAGGTGTGGGTAATGACTAGTGGACCGGGCTTTTATGTTTTGTTTGGTGTTTACTTTGTTTTTGAGCTATACAATAAAAAAATAAAGCAAAAAAAATATAGTCATGAAGAATGGGTTCCAATTGTTAATGAAGAAGGTAATATTATTGGAAAAATGCCAAGAAGCATAGCACACAATGGATCCAAAATATTACACCCTGTTGTTCATATGCATGTATTTAATAAAAAGGGAGAACTGTATTTACAAAAAAGACCAGCACACAAATTGATACAACCCAATAAATGGGATACTGCAGTTGGAGGTCATGTATCTGCAGGAGAGTCTGTAGAGTTATCATTGCAAAGAGAAGCTCAGGAAGAAATAGGTCTGCAGCAGTTTAATGTAAAACCATTTAAGCAATATGTTTGGAAAAGTGAAATTGAAAGGGAATTGGTTTTAGGTTTTATTACAGTTACTAATGAGCAATTAAAACCAGATGGAGATGAAGTGGAAGAAGGGAAGTTCTGGAAAATAGAGGAGATTGAAAAACAACTAGGAAAAGAAGTTTTTACGCCTAATTTTGAATTTGAGTTTTCGTTTTTGAAGGATTATTTAACGAATTGATATAAAAAAATCCCCGAACATAAATGAACGGGGATTTCTTTATGGAGAGTTTTCTTAGATTCTTCTCTCTTTGATTCTGGCTTTTTTACCAGTAAGTGCACGTAGATAGTAAATACGTTTTCTACGTACTTTACCATAACGATTCACTTCAATTTTGTCAATAAAAGGTGAGTTTAATGGAAAAATTCTTTCAACACCCTGGCTTCCAGACATTTTTCTTACAGTAACCATTTTAGCGGTACCTGCACCTTTAATTTGAATAACAACACCTTTAAAAACCTGGATACGCTCCTTGTTTCCCTCTTTGATCTTGTAAGATACTGAGATAGTGTCTCCTGCTCCAAAAGAAGGAACTTCTACTGAATCAGTTTTAAATGCTTCTTCTGCAATTTTAATTAAATCCATTTTTATAAAATCTTTTGCATTTAACAAATACATGCAATATTACGTGAACCACCTGTTCAATAAGAGATTACATGTAGATTGTACAATCGGGCGCAAAATTACGTTTTTTATTCTGTAAATAAAATTAAATCAGTGCTTTTTTAAAATAAATTACCCTGAATAGCCTGCGGAGCAATTTCTACAATTTTACCTAGGGTAACATACCAAATAAAGCCTAATACAGGTTTTTTATGCATCTGTTTAATCTGACGGATATAAAACATCATCTGTTTTTCATATTTTTTGTCTTCTTTTTCTCCAAACTTATAATCAATTACATGTATGGATTCATTTATAAATACAACTCTATCAGGGCGATAAGTTCCTTGAGAGGAGATGATTGTATTTTCTGTTTTTATGACATTTGAAGAATCATACCATTGTTTCGTATTATCTTGAGAAATGAGTGATTTTATTTCAGATGTAAGATGTGATTTTTCGTTTTCAGATATTTTACCCTCAAACATAAGTTTATTTAAAGCACCATCTATATCATTTTCGGAATGAATATATTCAAAGGCTTCGTGCATTACATTTCCATAATTTAATCTGGATTGCTTTATGTCCTTCGAAAAATAATCAACACTATTGGTTTTAATGGCGATATTATCATTGTTTAGTATGTTGTTGCTAAATGCTTTTAGAACTTCACTTTCAATACCCGATTTTTCAGCGTTTTGAAATTGCTTATTTGGAATTTCTCCATAACAAAATAAATTTTGTTCTTCATTCCATCCTTTTGTAATATCAATAAATCCCTCTTTAACCTCATTTAATGCAGAATTATTAAAAGTATGATATAATAAATCAGATACGGTTTTAAGGCCCCCTTTGTTCGATTTAGACGGCATGGGTCCAAAAGTTATGAGTACTTCACAACTACGAGTAAATGCAACATAAAGCAGGTTAATACTATCTACATATTGATACAATTGTTCCTCAAAGTATTCCTCTTTAAATATGGTATCTTTTAATTTGGAGGTATAGGTTACCGGAAGTAGTTTTATGGCATTAAATGGTTCTTGAGTTGGCTTGCACCATATAATATTGCTCGATATTTCTGAGTCTAATTTCCAGTTGCAGTACGGAATTAATACTGCCTTAAATTCAAGACCTTTTGATTTATGTACCGTCATAATTTTAATCGCATCCTGATCATCAGGAACTGAAATAGCTTCTGTTTGGCCTTTATCATTCCACCATTCAATAAAGGTAGATAAATCCGGGAAATGATCTTTGATAAATTGATTGGTGCTATTAATGAATGACTGAATAAAAATACCCTGTTCCTTTTTTATTTTTTCAGGAAGTTGATGAGCCAGGTATTCAATTAATTCAAGAAGAGGTTTTTGCCTCTTGCTTAATAAAATATCAATCCAGGGATAATTGGTATTGTTAAAACTTTCTGATTCGTTAAATTCAAAATAATTTCCTATTTCTATTAATGTTCCATCAATTTCTTCCTCAAGTAATCTTTTGTTCAAAACCATATCCGCCTTTAGAATAAGGTTGTTAGGATTTTGGAGGTATTTTACCTGGGCCATGATAAAGTTAATAGCTGCTGAACCCGATAGAAATAAAGATTCGTTAGATACAACAGGAATAATGGCTCCATCTTTTGAATAATTGCCTGATAGTAGTGCATTTGCAATGGTTTCTCCTTCGCCTTTTTTACGAACCAAAATACAAATGTCGCTGTATGCATAACCATTAGAAATAAGACTCTCTATTTGTTCTACAGTTTCCTGTAACATAAGCTCATTGTAATCGGTGCTTTTATCAATTTCAAAAAAACGGGACTGAACATAGCCTTTGTTATCTTCTTTGTTTACTGGTGTTTGTTGAAATACATCTGCATATGCTCTGGAAATTTTATTTTTAAATATATCCTGAACCTCTGTATCCTTGATATGCTCAGTTAAACTGTTATTAAAATCGTTTTGAATGAGAGATGATGCTTGTGTAAATATCGTGTTATTGAACTGTATAATATTTGAAAAGCTCCTCCAATTACAATCTAGAGTTTTCTCTTGATTTCCGTGTTGTCTAAAGTCTTTTGTAATTTGATGCTCCAATAAGTTCCAGTCAGAATTACGCCATCTGTAAATGGATTGCTTTACATCACCTACAATAAGACTGGTTTCATCATTTGATAATGAATTATCTATAAGAGGTTTAAAATTTAACCATTGTAATTTTGAGGTATCCTGAAACTCATCAATCATAAAGTTTTGATACTTACTACCTATTTTTTCATAGATAAATGGTGTATCATTTTGATCAATAATGCGATTTAAAAAGTGTGATGAATCAGCAATCAGAAAAATATTTTCATCTCTACATATATTTTGTACCTCCTTAGCTATGTCTGCAATAATGCCAAGTGCATAAATATTCTGACTGATTACATTGGCTGTATTGTAAGTTTCATATTCTTTGTCAATAATATCTAATGCCTTTTTTAAAAGCATGTTTAAGAGGGGATAGATTCCACTAATCTCATCTTGCACTGCAGGAGTATTGTCTTTACGGCCCCATTTTTCAGGTTCGTCAATTAACTTTAAAACCGTGGGTCCTGCTTCCAGTTTGTCCAGTGCTTTAAGTTTTTCAAAATATTTTACCGGAGTACGACTTTTACCTGTAAAGTCTTCATATTTTAAACCTGATTTTTGTATGGCATCACTGGCTTCATCGCCAATTGCTTTAATTTTCTTTTCAAAGTTGTTTTTTATAGCAATAATATGGTTCAAATACGTTTGCATCCAATCCTTATTACTAAGTGCAATTAAAATATCACGACTTTCGAGTTGAAATAGTTCATTAAATATTTCTGATCCAAGCTTATTCAAATCATTTGTTAAATTCCAGTTTTTGCCTTGATTTAGTTTTTGCTCAGCAAATTGTACTAACCAGTTTTTTAAATGATTATATTCAGGTAAATCAATCTTAAGCAATAAGTGATCTATAGCTTTTTGAAGAATTTTAGGACCGTTTAGTTCTATTTTAAAACCGCTTTCTAACCCCGCTTCTCGAGCAAAAGAACGAATGATTTTTTGAAAAAAGCTATCAATAGTACTTACAGAGAAATTTGAAAAGTCGTGAAGTAAATAACTTAATAATACATGAGCTCTTTGTCTGACTTGTTTTTCAGATATTTTAAATTCATTTATTAGATCATCAACGTAATCGTTGGTTTTATTGGTAGATATCTGATATAATTTCTCCAGTATACGACTTTTCATCTCACCAGTCGCTTTATTGGTGAAAGTTACAGCTAATGTTTTCGTGTAATTTGTTGGATTTTTGAAGAGTAAAAAAAGAAACTCTTTTGTTAATGTGAAAGTTTTTCCGGATCCTGCAGAAGCACGATATATTTTAAGTTGCGACATGTTTACTATTTTGATACGAAAATAGTAATTATAAAAAGGTAAGTAGCAACATACATCCCAAAAAATACACAATCCTTCTTTTAAACTCCGATCAATCAAACATGTTGCTACTCATTGCTACTTACCCATCAAATAAAGTGTTAACCCTGTGCTTTTAAATATGTGTACTATTCTTTTTTTCCGTTTTTTTCAATATCCTGTTCGCTGATAAAGCCTTCTGAAATAACAGTTAAGTCAATGTTTTGTCTATGAACCACTTGAGATTTTAATAATATGGCAGGAACCAAACGTTTTCCATTGTTTACTGTAATATCCATATTAGATGGTGCAATGCCTTTAGATATTTTGATAGCAGCATCGGCTGCTGTAAATGCTAAGGATTCAATTGGTTTATACACTGTCATTGTTTGATTACCGCCTACAATATTTCTTATGGCCTGGATGTCGGCATCTTGACCGGCAACTAATACCGTACCTGCTAAATTGTGTTCTTTTAGAGCGCTTATTGCACCATTTGCCAGGGCATCATTTCCGGCAATAATTGCATCCAATCCTTTGTTCATTTCACTATTAAGATAGTTGTTGGTAATTTCATAACCTTCATGCAACGACCAGGAATTGGTATATTCATTAAATACAATTTCAATATCACCTTTTTCTATTAAAGGCTGTAAAACATTTAGTTGGCCAATATTTAATAAATAAGCATTATTGTCAACTCGTGATCCTCCTATAATTCCATATTTACCAGCAGGTTTAATTTTAGTTAAATAACCTGCCTGAAGTTCTCCAATAGCAATGTTATCGGTAGAAATATAATAGTCAAGATTGCAATTTTTAATGAGTCTGTCATATGAAATAACAGGTACGTGATTTTGGTGCGCATACATTACAATATCACCTGCTTTAAGTTGGTTTGCAGGGATAACCACTAAAACTTCAACACCATTAGCAATCATTTCTTCTGCTTGTTGTAATTGTTTGTCCGGATCTGAATCGGCAATTAATACGGTGCAGGTTCCACCTAATTCTTTTACCTTTTCCTCAAAGATACTCATGTCTTTCTTCCATCTTTCTTGTTGAAGATTATCTACTAAAAGACCAATGTGAGGTTTGTGCTTGCAGCTGGATAGAATAAGAATACCAACTAAAAATACCGAGATTATTAAAACTGTTTTTTTCATGGCTGGATTATTTAAATTGGGAAAACATATCATTAATTTAAAAAAAAAGATTGGTAATGTAAAGGGCTTCACCAATACAATAAAAAAATCCTTACGTTAATAAGGATTTTTAGAGCGTAATTTATACGATACTTTTCAAATTTTAAAACTGTTCATAATCAGTATTTTCGGGGTGTTCGTTTTTTGTTTCAGTTTTAGAAGATAGGTTTTGGGTATTTGAAGATGCCGTAATAAAAGATTTAGGTGTAAAGTCCATAACATCATTTGCCGATACTTCTTTATAGGTATAAATATGTTTTTTTTCTGTATTAAAATAAGATATAAGCCTTATTAATTGATCTGATTGGCTGGTTAGCTCTTTTGCTCCTGCAGCAAGCTCTTCGCTACCTGCAGCATTTTGTACAGTAGCAACATTTATTTGTTGTAATGAACTATTTATTTGATTTATACCAGATTCTAATTCCCTACCAGCAATAGTAATACCTTGCACCAGTTGGCTGGTTTTTTCAATATCAGGAATGAGTTCTTGTAGACTTTTACCTGCACTATTAGTCATTTCAACATTTTGATCCACTAAATCCATAATCTCCTTTGCGGCAGTTTTGCTATCCTCAGCTAATCTTCTTACATGCTCAGCAACTACAGCAAAACCACGGCCATGTACACCTGCTTTTGCCGCTTCAATCGCTGCATTGAGCGATAATATATTAGTTTGTGTGGCTATTTGATTGATAGAATGGATTTTCTCAGATATAATTTGGCTTATTTTACCAGCCTCCATAGCTTTAATATTTACTTTTTTTATTTCGGAAGTTACCATCTCTGATATTTTTTGAGTTTTTCTGGCACTATCAGTGTTTTGAGTAATACTAGATGATATCTCTTCCATAGTTGAGGAAACTTCTTCGAGTGAAGATGCTTGTTCATTGGCACCTTGTGATATATCCTGAGATGTGCTATCAAATTGCAAGCCCGATGAGTTTAGTTGTTGAGCTCCTGAAGCTATTTCATTAACAACTTCTTTGAGTTTGACTATCATTGTATTTAAAGAGTTTGATAGCTTTCCTAATTCGTCGGTTCTTTTAGAATTTATTTTTATAGCTAAGTTCCCATCAGCTACAGCTGCTGCATTGTTTGCTAATAACTTTAAATGATTAAGAATAGGAGCCAGGAATCTGTTCATTGAAATAAATAGTAAAATTGCAGAAGCAATAATTAATATAGAAGAATAAAGCAGTAGCTTATTTAAGCCTGCATACATGTCTGATTTATATACAGAGGTAGAAATAAAACACTGATAAGGTTCAAAAAATTTATAGAATTGAATTTTCTTTTTGCCGTTAGCAGATTCAGGCCATGTGTATTCTGTTCTTCCTATTTTACCATTTTTGAGAACTAATTGTTTAAAAAATTGAGCATTTTTAAAATTCTCATTTTCTTTAGTAGGGTGTATAATGAATTGGCCTGTTTTATCCACTAAAAATGGATATCCATTTTCAAAGAATGTTTTCTGGGAAAATACCTTTTTTAGGAATGCATAATTCTTTTCTCGTGTTCCTACATATAATATACCTTTTATGCCGCCATCAATAAAGATGGGTTTATATGCGGTCAGATACCAATCATTAACCACAAATGCTCGGCCGTAGTATGTTTCACCTGTTTCTATTGTTTTAATAACTTCTGATTCATCAGGTATATATGTACCTACAGCTCTTTCTCCATTGGATTTTATAACATTAGTTGCAATTCTTAAATATCCATCATCTATTTTTTGAAATATGGTTGCTGTTTCATGAGTTTGCTCCTGAATATAATCTACTAAAATATTGCTATTATAAAGCTGTGTACCATTTAATTCCCAAATTGGTATTTGGTATTGTTTTTCCTCTTTTGTTATTTGGTTTATTCCATTTACAATGATTTGCTGTTTTTTCTCAGTAATTTCACCTTCATTGTGTAATATACTTTCAGCAAATTTCATTGCCAAATTAGCATTGCTTTGTTTGGCATTAACTTCAGAATTAAGAATCGTGCTCAGGTCTTCTAACTGACTAATCATATTTTCCTTAGTCGTTTTTTCGATCTCTCTACTTAAGGTTTTGTAAAAAGTAAAAGAGAGTACCACTGCAAAAATGAAAAGTAGAGCAATAATAGTCAGGTTGACTTTAATTTTAATGGAAGATTTAATACGCTTGATTAAAGATTCATTTACTTTACTGTTGTGCAAATTTATCATAATATTTGGTTTTGGGGGTATTTCTTTATTTTTAGGAATAACATTCCCAATTCAACCATTTGTAGATTGAATATTAACCTATTTTTTCCAGAACCTATACTACTTTGTTGTAAGTTAGCTTATTATGAGTTTTAGTGCAATGTTTAAGATTGAATATTTATAAACAATAATCCATATTTAGGAAAAAGAGGAATATCTCACGATTATAAATGAATCAAAATTTATTGTATTGTTTTGGTGATGGCATTTTTCAAGGGGCAGTTTACAGGTATGTTTGCTCCTTTGCGGTAATTTTGTAAAACTTTGATTGATTGTTCTGCCAGGTTGCGTCTCACACTTCTGCGTTCACCTTTAATTTTAGGAATGTGCATATGGTCATATTGTGTTGTTTGATGACGCATCCATGCTATAACAGCTTTTGAAGCTCTTTCTTCAATTGGGATCATAGATGTACGAGCAACTGTTCCACTACCAACAGGAATAGCATGTTTAGTAACTAAAATAGCTACTGTTTTAGCAATAACATCATATTTACTATCAAAATTTAAAAAGACTTCAACCGCTTTACAAAATTCCTGTTCATAATTAACCTGTTGTTCTTCTCTACGTTTAATACTGTAGGCTCTTTGCTTTTTATAAGCTTCAGTATTTCTTGTTGCATTCATTTCTTTTTTCGCCCAGTCAATAATACTTTGAGGAGCCCATATGCCTTTCGACATGGTTCTTCGTCCTTTTTTAAAAACAACTTTCCAATATTTTTTCTGAGAGGTTACTTTTCTTGTAACACCAGCATCTCCTGCAGGAAGAAAGACCCACTTACAGGGTGGTGTGTATATAATTCCTTCATCATCAATGAGGTGTCCGGATTTGTTGGTGGTAAGTATTTTAACTTGACTATTCATTATTTCATTTGTAATTTGATGCAAATTAAGTAAAAATCGTTGATTTAATGTAAATGTAACAGGATTGTAACATCTCCTTAACCACGCTGTAACTGCGCGTTTATATGTTTGCAGTGGGAAAAATAATAAATAGGAAAATTTATAATAATAATAAGCATTTCTTGGGAGGGAAATGTAAAACACTTAACACAGGAAAATGAAAAAGTTTACAATTATTGCTTTAGCAATTTTATCTTTTGGAATGAACGGATTTTCACAGGAATCAACAGCATTTAAACCTTCTGGAAAACCAACATTCAGAATCTTCACTAATTTTCATAGTACAATTATGGATGGTGAAACAAAGAATGAATTTGAATTGAATCGTGCATACTTAGGGTATGGATATAATTTTAGTGAAAAGTGGTCTGGAAATCTGGTTTTTGATGTTGGTAATCCAGAAGATGGAGGTAAATTGGAAATGACGGCATATGTAAAAAATGCCTATTTAAGATATAAAAGTAATGGCTGGACTATTAATTTCGGTTTGATAGGAACAACAGCTTTTAAATTTCAGGAAAAAGCCTGGGGTTACAGATATGTTGCAAAGGCATTTCAAGATCAGAATAAAATGGGTTCAAGTGCTGACCTAGGTATTAGTGCTGCTTATAAATTTAGTGATATGCTAAGTGCTGACTTGATTCTTGTTAATGGTGAAGGTTATAAAAACCTTGAGTCTGACAGTATATTTTCTGTAGGATTAGGTTTAACACTACAACCAATTGACGGATTTAGTTTAAGAGCATACTATGAAACAGCAACTGGTGAAACAAGTTATGTTGATCAAAATAATAACGCTGTTAATTTAGCTAGTCATTCAACATTGGCTTTTGCCGGAAAATACAGCAATGATAAATTCTCTATTGCTGCAGAATATGCAGGACAAACCAATAATAAAAAGCGCGAAGGTCGGGATTTAAATGGTTTTGCAGCCTATGGAACTGTAAATGTAAAGTCATCGAAGATATTTGCGCGATATGATCATATGACATCAAATGATGATTGGAATACAAGTAGAGATGGTTCAACCATTATATTAGGTGCTGAATTCAATCCTGTTAAAGGAATTAAAATAGCTCCGAACTTTCAAAACTTTTCGCCAAGTGCAGATGGTGTTGAAAGCGTAAGTTATGTATATGTGAATTGTGAGATAAAATTCTAAATACTATACCTAAATAATAAAAAAGAGATGAAACATTCATGATGTTGTAATCATGAGCGTTACATGCGAAATTAAAAGTAAAAAAACGTATGAAAAATTTACTAGTAGTACTATTAATTGCAGCCATGTTTGGCGCATGTTCAAATGGTAAAAAAGGTGCAGCAGATGGCTCAGATAAAGCAGTAAGTATTGCTGCTGCAGGGGCTACATTCCCAATGCCATATTACAATATGGTAATTAAAAATTACATCAAAGAAAAAGGTGTTTTAGTAACATATGGCGGTATTGGTTCTGGTGGAGGAATCAAAAGTCTTAAAGATAAAGTTGTAGACTTTGGTGCAACAGATGCTTATTTATCTGATGATAAAATGGCAGCAATGCCATCTGATATTGTACATATTCCTACTTGTTTAGGAGCTGTTGTAATAGCATACAATTTAGAAGGTGTTGAAGGTCTTAAATTAACCAATGATTTATTAGAAGGCATTTTTATGGGAGATATTACAAAATGGAATGATCCTAAAATTGCTGCAAATAATGAAGGCTTAAATCTACCAGATCAGGAAATAACTTTTGTACACAGATCAGATGGTAGTGGTACTACATATATCTTTAGTGATTTTATGACTAAGATTAGTACTAAATGGGCTGATGCTGTAGGAAAAGGAAAGTCATTACAATGGCCTGTAGGTATTGGAGCTAAAGGAAACCCAGGTGTAGCTGGTACAATTAAGTCAACTCCGGGAGCTATTGGTTACGTTGGTAGTGAGTATGCTTTTGCTCAAAAAATTTCTTATGCATTATTAAAAAATGCAGCAGGAAACTATATCGAGCCCTCTATTGCTTCAATTAGTGCTGCAGCTCAGGGAGCAATGCCTGAAGATACTCGTGTAATGTTAACTAATTCTGATGATGCAAATGCTTATCCTATTAGTGGTTTTACATGGTTAATACTTTATAAGGAACAAGCATATGATGGAAGATCAAAAACTCAGGCTCAAGGAACGCTGGAATTTTTAGATTGGTTAATTAGCGAAGGTGCACAATCACAAGCATCAAAAGTAAATTATGCACCACTTCCTGAAAAAGCAGTTGCTCAGGCAAAAACAATTCTTCGTTCTGTAACCTATAATGGTGAGGCATTGTTAAAGTAAGTTCAGCGAAAATAATAAGCCTGGCTTAGTAAAATAATACGAAAATCAGGTTCGGATGAACCTGATTTTTTACTTTTAAATAGATTGATCTGCACTGTTATGTGTTGAAAGAAATCAATAATGTTCTTGATCATTAAATTAAGAATTGTAATTGAAACAAATCGAAAATGAAAAGCGATACCATAACAAAATACGTACTATTATTATCATCTCTTGTAATATTATTGGTGTCTGCCGGTATGATTTTTTCCTTGTTAGGAGATGCAATTCCGGTATTTGAAAAATTTGGGTGGAGATTTATTATATCAACAGACTGGAATCCAACAGAAGGTAGAGAAAGTTATGGTGCATTACCATTTATTGCTGGTACATTAAGTACCTCCTTATTGGCACTTATAATATGTTTGCCAATGGCATTTTCTACAGCACTATTTATTGCTGAGTATTTTAAAAAGTCAGCTTTTTCTACCGTTTTAAGTTCAATGGTAGATCTCTTAGCAGGGGTTCCTTCTATTGTTTATGGTTTGTGGGGATTTTATACACTGCGTCCTTTTATTGTTTCTTTAGGAATAGATCCACAGGGTTATGGAATATTTACGTCGGGTTTGATACTGGCGATCATGATTATACCTTATGCAACTTCTCTGAGTGCTGAAATTATAGCAATGGTACCAAATGAACTTAAAGAGGCTGCTTATGCATTAGGAGCCACGCGTATGGAGGTTATTCTTAATGTGATCTTACCCAATGCACGTTCTGGTATTATAGCAAGTTTTATTCTGGCATTTGGTAGAGCATTAGGAGAAACAATGGCAGTAACCATGCTAATTGGTAACGCTAATATTATACCAACAGGATTATTTAGTACAGGTAACAGTATGGCAAGTGTTATTGCCAATCAGTTTGGAGAGGCTGATGGTTTAAAAATGAGTGCATTAATTGCCATAGGTTTATTGTTATTTGTGATAACAGGAATTGTAAATGCTGTTGGAAAATTAGTAATTAAGAAATTATCCTAAATGTTTTTATCATTATGGAAAATATAAATACACCAATAGAACTATCAAAAAATAATGCTTTCCGAACAATTAAGGATAAAGCTTTCTTGTGGGGGGTAATAATCGTTTCAGTTATAACTATTTCACCAATAGTATTAATAATTGGTAAATTAGTTTGGAAAGGAGTTAAACAAATTAATCTTTCCTTTTTTACAGAAGTTACACCAAGTACGTTTGAAGCCATGACAGCGGTTGCAAATGGAGAAGTAATTCCTGGAGGTATAGTAAACGGTATATTAGGAACATTCTTTATTGTTTTTTTATCGGCAGTAATCGCAATACCGTTGGGAATATTAATTGGTTTGTTTTTGTTCGAAAACCAGGGTAAAAGATATGCTAATTTAATACGTAGTTTATCCGATATTTTGCAAGGAGTACCATCAATTGTACTTGGACTAATAGCTTATCTGTGGGTAGTAAAAAATATAACACAAGGATATTCTGCATTAGCCGGTAGTGTGGCCTTGGCAATTATGATGTTACCACTCATAATACGATCAACTGAGGAAACCATGAAAATGATTCCCGGAACTTTAAAAGAAGCTGGTTTGGCACTAGGAGTTCCATACTATAAAGTGATTTTAAAAGTATTGATTCCATCAGGTATAAGTGGTTTATCAACCGGAATTCTTTTGGCCATTTCAAGGATACTTGGTGAAACAGCCCCGTTAATGCTTACAACGTTAGGAAATCCAATGATTAACTGGGATATTACAGCTCCAACAAGTGCAGTTCCTCTATTGATTTGGGATTTTTATAATGATCCTAATATGGTTGATTTAATATGGAGTTCATCTTTATTTTTAATGGGATTTGTACTAACCCTGAATATTATATCAAAAAGGATTGCAGCCAAACGATAAAGCTGATAACAAATAACAGTAGTAATGTAAAAAAAGTAGAGAGGAAAAGGGTAAAGGGATTACTTTTTTAAATTGGTGGTATTAAACCATATACTTTCAACTTTTAACTTGGAATAAAAAAGCAAATGAGCGAAAATATAGATATTATAGAAAACCCTGTTCTGAAGGTAGAAAACTTATCTATTGCCTATAATAAGGCCGATAAATATGCTGTAAAAGATGTAAATGTAACCATTAAGAAAAATGCAATTACAGCAATTATGGGTCCATCTGGGTGTGGTAAGAGTACGATGCTTAGAGCAATAAACCGCATGCACGAACTCTATCCAGATATCAGAACAGAAGGAAATATATACTTGAATGGTGATAATATTATGAAAATGGATACCATTCAGTTACGTAGAAAAATTGGAATGGTTTTTCAGCGTCCTAATCCTTTTCCAACCATGAGTATATACGATAACGTAATTGCAGGTTATAAACTTAATGGTATAAGAATTAAAAAAAGCCAAAGGGACGATATTGTTGAAAGATCATTAACAGATGTAGCTTTATGGAATGAAGTTAAAGATTCATTGCATAAAAAAGGAACTTTTTTATCCGGAGGACAACAACAACGATTATGTATTGCCCGATCAATTGCATTTCAACCTGAAGTGATTCTTTTGGATGAACCAACATCGGCTTTAGATCCAATAGCCACATCTAAAGTTGAAGATTTGTTAGTAAAACTAAAGGAGAACTATACCATAGTTTTAGTAACGCATAATATGTCGCAGGCAGCACGAATTTCCGAGTATTCAATGTTTATGTATTTGGGAGATTTGGTGGAGTATGGTAAAACAAAAATGATGTTTACCAATCCTCGTGATAAGAAGACTGAAGAGTATTTAACAGGTAAGTTTGGTTGATATTCATTAATAATACTGTTTGTTAAAATGGATTACTGATTACACACTCAGTATTATAAGCATAAAAACAACCTGATTATCTATTAAGTAATTAATGTAAATCCCTAAAAACATTATAATGTTACAAAAAGAAAAGGCATTACAAGATATAGAAGATTCATTTAAAGAATATTGTGATTTAATGATGAAGCAATTGAGTGAATTGGAAAATATTACTCAAAAAGGCGATAACAATATTTCTGATGGAGAGATTAAAAATATAAAGTCTACAGAAAAGAAATTAAATAAGTATGAAGTAAAAATCAGTGAGCAGATTATTAGCACAATTGTACTTCATCAGCCAGTAGCTTCTGAATTACGTCGTTTAATGGCGTGTTACCGAATTGTAATCAATATGGAACGAATAGGAGATTTGATCGAAAATGTGATCTATTATATTCGTAAGATTGAAGATTCAAAGTTGTATGAAGAACTATCGGATGTGATTTATAATATGATAACATCCAGTACCAGTATGGTTGAAAAGTCACTTTTATCATTTATTAATGATGATAGAGACTCTGCCATTTGGACAATTAAGAATGATGAGATTCTTGATGAAATGAATAAAAAATTAATGAAAAAAGGTATCAAAAAAACAAAACTTCAAAATGAAGCCAGAGACATACTTTTAAACCTCATTAATTTTAAAACAATTATATCAAAAATAGAACGTATTGGCGATCATGCAGGTCATATAGCCGAGGCATCTATATTTGCGCAGGAAGGAAAAGATATTCGTCATCAGAAACTAAGCGAAGAATAAAAGTTTTGGAATTTCTCGTATATTCGTGCAAACTCCAAAATAATATGACACAGGAAAGTAAACGAATATTAATTGTTGACGACGAGGAAGATCTTTGTGAAATTTTACAGTTTAACCTTGAGAGTGAAGGGTATGTAACTGAGGTAGCATTTTCAGCGGAAGAAGCTTTACAAAAGGATATTAAATCGTTTGATCTGTTATTACTTGATGTAATGATGGGGAAAATGTCGGGATTTAAATTAATTGATACCATAAGAAGAGAATTGAAAATTGAGGTCCCGGTAATATTTTTAACGGCCAAAAGTACAGAGAATGATTTATTAACCGGTTTTAATTTGGGTGCAGATGATTATATATCAAAACCCTACTCATTAAAAGAATTAATTGCCCGGGTTAAGGTTGTATTAAGGCGCAATACTTCAGCTCTTGATTCTGAGGAAAAAAGTGTGATCAAGGTTGAAAATATGGTATTAAATCTGGATAAAAAGGATCTTACCATTATCGACGACCGTGTTGAATTGACTCGTAAAGAGTTTGAAATTTTAAAGTTATTTTTTGAAAACCGAAATAAGGTTTTTTCTCGCGACGAAATATTGTCAAAAATATGGGGAGATGATGTTATTGTGTCTGATCGTACTGTTGATGTTAATATTACACGCTTAAGAAAAAAAATAAAACATTATGGAGAATATCTCAAGAACCGGCCTGGTTTGGGATATTATTTTGAAGTTTAATAATTAAAATAAACCTGGTCTATGTTATTTAATTTTAATTACAAAAGAAAATTATTCGTTTACTATTTTTCAATCATCTTTGTAATTACAGCATCGTTTATTGCTTTTCAGTATCAAAGAGAAAAGCAGTACAGGATTGCACAATTGGAGAGTAAATTAGATATAATATCAGATCTTACTAATAATTTTATTGAGGATAATGAGATTATTAAGAATGATAATGTATTATTAATAGATTCGTTACTTAAAGTTGTTCCAAGCGAAGAAACAAGAGTAACCGTTGTTGATCCTTCGGGAAAGGTATTGTTTGATAGTTTTGTGGATGATTTTGAATCCATGGAAAACCATCTTCAGCGCCCCGAAATTCAAAAAGCAAAGTATGCCGATGATGGGGTAGGTTCAAATATCAGAAAATCGGCTACTACAGGGCAGGATTTTTACTACTATGCTCATAATTACGATAATTATTTTATTAGAACAGCTGTTGTTTATGATATTAGAATTCAGAATTTCTTAAAAGCTGAACCACTGTTTTTAATATTTATAGGATTTTTATTTGTTGTGTCGTGGTTAATATTAACGTTTGTTACTAAAAAAATGAGCGAAAGTATTACCAAACTAAAAGATTTTGCAGTACAGGTGCGACAAAATGAGGCCGTAATTGGTGATTATGAATTCCCTCAAAATGAATTGGGAGTTATTAGTAAACAAATCATTTCAATGTATAAAAAGCTTACTGAAGCCAAAAATGCATTGAGTCTTGAAAAAGAAAAACTAATAAAGCACTTGTTGGTTTTAAATGAAGGAGTTGGATTTTTTGGTCCTGATAAATCAGTAATACTAACCAATACATGCTTTGTACAATATTTAAATTTATTGGCTGAAAAATCGTCAATTAATCCAGAGCATGTATTTGAAATAGAAGATCTTAAAGATTTACAGAAATTTATTAAGAAATTCGTTAGTAAGAAAAAGACGATAATAAATCCGAATGCACTTCCTAAAAAGGAATTTACAATAGAAAAAAACGGGTACTATTTTGAAATTAAGTGTATTGTATTTCAGGATAGAAGTTTTGAATTATTAATTAGTGATATAACAAAGCTTGAGAAACGTAGATTACTTAAGCAGCAAATGACATCGAATATTGCTCATGAATTAAAAACTCCGGTATCTTCTGTTAGAGGTTATTTAGAAACCATACTTAACAATCCGGATGTTAACGAGGAGAAAAAGAAATATTTTATTGAAAAGGCCTATCAGCAATCTTTCCGTTTGACCAATTTAATTGAGGATATTGTTGTATTAAATAAAATAGAAGAAGCGGGTAGTAATTATGAGTTTGAAAAGGTAGATGTAAATGCTGTTGTTAATGATGTATTAGAAAACTTGCAAGAGCACATACAAAAGCAAGAAGCAATACTCAAGATTAATATTCAAAAAGCTATAACAGTTAAGGCAAATCCATCTTTGGTAGTATCTATTTTTCAGAATCTTATAGAGAATTCATTAAACTATGCAGGTGAAAAAATAACGATCAAGATAGATCAGTATCATGAGGATGACGAGTTTTATCATTTTTCAATAGCAGATAATGGTGTTGGAATTCCTGAGGAACATTTATCTCGTATTTTCGAACGGTTTTATCGCATCGATTCTGGACGTTCCAGAAAAATGGGAGGTACAGGATTAGGATTAGCAATTGTGAAGCATGCCGTAAACATACATAACGGTGAAGTTTCTGTTAAAAATGCTCCTGACGGAGGTGCGGTGTTCTATATCAGCCTTCCTAAATTTCAGGATTAAAATGAAATAAAATCCGGATTAATAAACTATCAAAAGGATTAAATAAATATATTAAGGAGTAGATTTTAATACAAAATCTGCTCCTTTTTTTTTAGTAAAGTATTCTCCTGTATTTGGTTAATATCTAGCATTTATCACAATGAGTTTTTATTAACAGGCATTTAATAGAACCGTGTTTCAGGTTATAAGTTATGCCTTATCGCTTGTGTAACTTACCAAATAAGGTGCGTTTTGCTGCCTTATTTCGTTTTTCTGTTTATTGGATTTTGGTTGACTTCTTTAAAATTTCTTTAAAAAGGAATTTTTCAATGAATGCCTAATACTTACCAGTTTTAAATAAGAATCTCTTAAGTAGCTGTTCGCTATAATTAATCTATGTTTCTTATAATCGTTCATGTAGATGGCAACAAAACCATTTCTTGTATTTTGCATATTAGGCTGCTAAAATGCGCTTCTCCTCACCATAAAGCTTTATCATAAATGTGATGGTTTGTCATTATTCCTCAACCCTAATATTGCCTCACGAATTGAACGATAGTATTTAAAAATAACGCGCACCATAACAACTAATAGGTTATGGCTTATAAACAGATATACATAGTGTTAAGTAGGAAGTATATTCGTTATTTTTCTAATCTCACTAAGAGGTATAAGTAGTACAATGGATTTAATATTAGCTAAAGTGTTAATAAAATACAATAGAAGTTAAAATAAACATACTTAAATAGTTAGTTAGTTTAACTTTTTTACTAATTTGTATATAACAAATCTAGCAAATATGAATTACATAATTCCAAATCTATTAAATCTAGTGCTGTTCAGTTACCAGTATCAAGAGAGCTTAACCATAAATAACAATTGGGTAATCGAAACTACTCCAAAAATATTGAAGGAGTCTGTAGCAATTTTCAACTCCTTCTAACATCGTGAAATAATGTGTAACAATTGATTTAAGCATTGTATTCATTTTACTAGTTGAATAAGTTATCATATTGCAGGCGTTTATCGTAATGACAAATAATAAATAACAGTTTATGTAAAAACAGTCCCTTAAAATCTTTTATCGTAGGATATCTGAAAATTAATCACCTAAAAAATCTATTTATGAAGAAAAATGAAAAAGTCATTAAGATGACTTTAATATCAAAATCAATTCGAATTATGTGTGTTAGCATAGCTTTAACGCTAATATCTCATATGTATTTGTTTGCTGCCCCAATTGAAAAAACAATGGTGTCTCATAATCTGAATTCAAATTTTGATGATACTGATACTTATATTGCGAATTCTCCTGGTGAGTACCAGCAACAGAGTTCAGTAAAAGGTCAGGTTTTGGACGATACTGGCCAACCATTACCTGGTGTAACTGTTCTTGTTAAAGGAACTACGCTTGGAACAATTACTAATATAGATGGGGTATATGAATTAAACAACGTAAATACCAGCGATATACTTGTTTTTTCATTTGTTGGTATGATATCTCAGGAGATATCCATTAACAATCAGACGGTAATTAATGTGACTATGGAGATGGAAACAACAGGCATTGAAGAAGTTGTTGCCATTGGATATGGTACGGTTAAAAAAACTGATTTAACAGGTTCTGTTGGTGTTGTTAAGGCTGAAGCATTAGATCAAAATATTAATACCAATGTAGGAGGAGCCATACAAGGTAAAATTGCAGGTGTATCAGTAGAATCAGCAGGAGGTGATCCAAGTTCAGGAGTACGCATCCAAATTAGGGGGGCTGGATCTATTAATAATGTAAACCCATTAATTATTGTTGATGGAATGTCGGTTAGTTCAATGAATAATTTGAATCCATCCGATATTGAATCAATTCAGGTACTTAAAGATGCCTCTGCTGCTGCAATATATGGTTCTCGTGCTTCTAATGGAGTTATCCTTGTAACCACAAAATCAGGTAAAAAAGGTGATATTAAAATTAATGTTAATGCAGATTATGGTGTTCAGCAATTAGGTAAAAAATTAGATCTACTAAATGCCGATGAATGGATAAAAGTTAATAACGCTGCCCGGGATGCTGGGGGAATGGATCGTTTAGATCTTACCTCGAATCCTGAAGTTTCGGGCGAAGGAATAGATTGGCAAGACGAAATCTATAGAAAAGCTAAAGTGCAAAATTATAACATTGAAGCCAGTGGTGGATCTGATAATGCAAAATACAGTTTTTCTTTAGGATATCTGGATAAAGATGGTATAGTAAAAACATCCAATTATGAAAGAGTAAGCCTAAGAGTTAAGACCGAATTAACCAAAGGAAAATTAAAAATTGGTGAAACTGTTGTATTCTCTCAAGAAAATACAAGGAATTTACCTGAATTAGGTGGACAGGGTGGTTCTGCGATTTCTGCTGCTACAATGATGATTCCTGCATTTAAGATTTATGATGAGAATGCTATAGGTGGCTTTTCTGGAGCATCTGGACCAGTAATGGATGTTTTTAATCCGGTGGCTGGTTTAATTCTGCGACATAACACCAATACATATTATAAGTTTTTAGCAAATATTTATGCTGAATATGAAATTATTAAAGGTCTTAAATATAAGATTAGTGGTGGAGCTACGATAAATGAAACAAAAGGATATGACTATATCCCAAGATATGTTGTAGGTAATATCTTTAGAAATGAAAAAACAAGTTTAAACGAATCAAGTGGACTGTCAAAATATACTCAAATAGAGCAAACTGTTTCTTATAATAATGAATTTGGTAAGCATTCTATTAATGCAGTAGTTGGTCAAACTTCATACGATTATTTATACCGACAAATATCAGGATCAAAAAAAACAATGCCTGATGGTATTTATGTACTCGACGCAGGAACAGATGACGCCAACTCAGCAGGTTATGAGAATGAAAATACCCTTCTATCATATCTTGGCAGGGTAATTTACTCTTATGATAACAAATATATTGTGACTGCAACTTATCGACGTGATGGATCTTCCAGATTTAGCGATAAAAACAGATGGGGAGATTTCCCTTCTATTTCGGGAGCGTGGAATATTTCTAATGAGGGTTTCTTCAGTAATTTAGACACTCAAATTTCTACTCTTAAAATAAGAGCTAGTTATGGAGTTTTAGGTAATCAGGAAATTGGAGATTATCAATATATGGGGTTAATTACTTCTGCCATAGGTTATACTGTTGGTAACCCTGCTAGTTTATGGGTTGGTAATATTCAAACTGAATACGAAGCAAGAGACCTTAAATGGGAGTCTACAAAAACATCAAATTTAGGTCTTGACGTTAGTTTTTGGTCAGGGAAATTAAATTTCACAATGGATTATTTTAATAAGAAAACTTCGGATGTATTATTAAGAGTACCAATACCTCTTTCTTTAGGAGTTTCAAATGATCCTTATGCAAATGCAGGAAAAATATCTAATAAAGGTTTCGAATTAGAAGTCAATTACAAAGGTCAAATAGGTGATTTTAAATACTCAGCAACAGGATCACTTTCTGCAATTAATAATGAAGTATTAGCATTAAGTACTGGTTCTCAGGTAATATCAGGAGGAACTGCCTCTCACCATGGTTCAGCTGTAACCTATACCAGAGAAGGATACCCACTTTATTCATTCTTCTTGATTAAAACTGACGGATTATTCCGCTCAGAAGCTGAAGTTTCAGCACACAATAAAAATGGTCAATTAATACAACCCAATGCCGTTCCAGGAGATATTCGCTTTGTGGATGCTAACGACGATGGAATTATTGACGGTAATGACAGGGTTTACTGCGGAAGTCCTTTTCCTGATTTCAGTTATGGTATCCGGTTAGATGGAGAATGGAAGAACTTTGATTTTGCAATTTTTTTCCAAGGAACTAAAGGTAACAAGATTTATAATGGTTTTAACACTTATCTTGAAGCCGTAAGAGTAAATACAAACTACTCAAAAGCTACACTAAACTCTTATACCTTTAATCCTGATTCTAATTTTCCACGTTTAGATATGGCTGATCCTAATGGCAATGGAATTGATAATAGCGATAGATTTCTTGAGAATGGATCTTATTTCAGAATGAAAACATTACAAATTGGCTATACGCTTCCTAAGGATTTTCTGAAAAAAGCATATATATCTTATGCTAGGCTATATCTGGCTGCCGATAATATATTTACTATATCAGACTATTCTGGATACAACCCTGACATCGGAGGTAACGGTTTAAGTTCCAGAGGTGTTGACTTTAGAGTATACCCTTTAAATCGTTCTTATCATGTTGGATTGCAACTTAATTTTTAAAGCTGAAAAATATGAAAACTAGATATTTAATATTCATAATTAGTATGTTGGGTTTGGTGGCTTGTTCCGAGGAGTTTTTAGAACTTGAAAACCCAAATAAAATTACGTCGAGTACTTATTGGCAAACAGAAGCTGACTTAGAAGCTGGTTTGGCTACGGCTTATAACTCATTAGTAGATGATTATAATGGTCATTGGGGCGTAGTTGCCCTTGAAATTAAAGAAGGTCGTACCGAAAACTTTCAGATTCGAAATGATGTAAGGGATCGATATGATATATCCACCTATCAGAATACCATTAGTAATGGTGTAAGTTCAAACTTTTATAAGGGATGTTATGTTGGTATATTCCGATGCAACCAAATCATTAACTATTCTGATCAAATTAAAGATATTACAGATCAAAAGAGAAATGAATTAGTTGCTGAAGCTTTGTTCGTACGTGGACTACAATATTTTATTCTTGCTATTGATTTTGGGTCAGTTCCAATTATTACAGAACTTGCTGCAACAAAAGAAGATTATTTTAATGCAAAATCTACTCAGGCTGAAGTTTATGCTCAGGCAATAGCTGATTTAAAGGAAGCAAAAAAATACTTACCGACCACATGGCCTGCAGATATGGTAGGAAGAGCTACTAAGGGTGCTGCTATGGGCTTTTTAGGAAGAGCTTATTTATACCAAAAAGATTATGATAATGCAATTGCAGAACTAGCTGATTTAGTTTCAAATGAAAGTGAATATGGTTACGGCCTTATGGAGAATTTTGCTGACAATTTTACATTAGAAAATGAGAATAATAAAGAGTCTGTTTTTGAACTTCAGTATAGTTTATTAGGAGGACCTGATATTTGGACAAGTAATCCGGCAAACAAATCACGATCTACTTTTATTGCTCAGGAATGTGCTCCTGGAGAAGTTGGTGGTTGGTTTGAATTATTCCCCACTCAGGTTTTATTAGATGAGTACCTAAAAGAGTTGACTGTAGATGGTGATTTTGATCCAAGAGCCTTAGCAACATTAGCATGGAATTATCCTGGTTGTGTATTTTATCAAAAAGACTTTTTGTCTTATTTTGGCGCTGATGCAATATGGCTTAGAAAAAATCAGAATTGGTGGAATGAGAATGAAGGAGATTGGAAATCGGAGCTTAACGAAAAAGGAATGAGATATTCAGATGTATTGCTAATGCTTGCCGAGGCTTATACCATGAAAGAACAAGTAGGTATGTCAGTTCCATTAGTTCAAAGAATAAGATCGCGTGCCAACCTTCCAGATTTAAGTGCTACTATGGCCAATTGGAATAGTACTGAGATGATGCAAGAAATCATGCATCAAAGAAACCTTGAGTTTGCTCGTGAAGGGTTGCATTTTTATGACTTAAGAAGATGGGAGACCTTACAATCAACCATTGCAGCTAAACAAGTAGAAGGATATAATAATTACACTTCTAAATTTCAGTATTATCCAATTCCGGAGAGTGAATTAGAGAATAATTCGGAAATTGAACAAAATGATGCCTGGAAAAATTAAATCCTGTTTACAATAAATCATATATAAGGCTTCAGGTTCAAATGAAGCCTTTTTTCTTTATTGTCACGGACTTTTTAACTATAATATCCAAGTTTATTTGGCTAAACTTTACCAAAAACAAATTGAAATTTATCTTTTTGTTTGCTCTAAAAGGTGTTAAAGGATTAAAGAAAGATAATCAGTTTTCAATTTGAAATGGAAGATTTTGAGCATGGCTCAACATGAATGCGGTTGCTATGAAAAATAGAAAGCTATGGTGTTTTGATTCAGTTTATTTAGTTAAAGGTATTTAAGGATGGAATAGGATGTTAAAAGAATTCTGATAAAAGTACAAAGGGATTGATTGTAACACTATTTGATTTCGTAAATTTAAAGCATGTATTAACAGGAATAATACAGACAATTAAGCAATAGAATTACAGTTATGAATATAAACTTGGCCGTACTAATAGACGGAGATAATATACCATCAGCCTTTGTTAAGGAAATGATGGAAGAGATAGCTAAATATGGTAATCCAACAATTAAACGTATTTATGGGGATTGGACAAAACCTAACCTTTCAAAATGGAAGAGTGTTTTATTGGAGCATGCTATAACACCCATTCAGCAGTATGCATATACATCAGGTAAAAATGCCACAGATTCAGCTATGATTATTGATGCTATGGATATTTTATATTCGGAAAAAGTTCATGGCTTTTGTATTGTGTCAAGCGATAGTGATTTTACACGATTAGCTACACGATTAAGGGAAGCAGGAATGCAGGTGATTGGTATTGGTGAGAAGAAAACGCCTAATCCTTTTATTGTAGCATGTGATAAATTCATATATATCGAAATTCTGAAATCTAAATCAAAGGAAAAGTCATCTGAAGAAGAGAAGGAGTATGATAAGGAATCGTTTGAGAAAATTACAGCAAAAGATCTAAAATTAATTGCAACAACAATAAATGATTTATCTGATGATGATGGATGGGCATTTTTAGGAGATGTAGGAAGTTTATTGCAAAAGCGACAACCTAATTTTGATCCCAGAAATTATGGTTTCCAAAAACTTACGCCATTAATTAATTCTACTAAGAGCTTTGAGATTGAACAAAGAGAAAATCCCAAAAGTAGTAATAAATTGATATTTGTTAGAAATAAAGAAAAGCGTACAAATCGCTCATAGCAAAATGATTAAAGTTTACAATAAAAAATAATTTACAGCATTAAGTTTTAGAATTAGCTTACAAGTATTTCAAAATTGTCTTGATATATATGTTTTTATGATCAAACGAAGCATAACTCTAATAGTCAAATTGAAAAAAAATAATAGACAAAATAAGGCTGTTTTACATCAATAGAAAAGGTAAAATGTATTGATAAGTTATAATAATGATGTATTTATGATTAATATATCTAAGTAGCTATACTTATGTATCCTGCTAAAAAAATGTAACTTTAAATACCATTATTAAAATGACATTTATTTAATTAGGAGGATATTTTTATATGAACAGTAAACTTATTGATGCATTGAAATTGCAAATGCAACCTGTAGCAATCATTCATACAGATGAAAAGCCAGAAAAAGGACTTCATTTTAAAGAAGGAAATATGTTTGGATGTGTAGCAGCTATGTTGGTGGCAGCAAGTAAAAAGAACAGTTTGGCTTATTTTGATCGAAAAACTTATGGTTGTCCGGGTGGAGGAGTCGGTCTTGGCTTTGGTGATTGTTATGGCAGATTTCCTATAGATAGTCTGCTTTCAACTGGTGATAAGCAGATGGCTGCTCAAATGGGCTCTGCCGGTGCTATCATGGAAGAAGGTGAACGCTTTTATAAAGATCCTGAACAAGCCAGAAAATGGGTTGATTCATTGCCTATGACTGATGTTTCTACAAAATATGTTGTGTTTAAACCATGGGAAATGCTCACTGATGAAGATAAACCTGAATTGATTGTGTTTTTTACAAATGCGGATCAACTGTCGGCACTGGTAGTTATGGCTGATTATGATAAGGGGACAAATCAGAGTGTTATGTCACCATTTGGTGCAGCATGTCAATCCATAATCTATGGTTATGAAGAAGCTAAGAAAGAAAATCCTAAAGCAATAATAGGTTTTTTTGATATTTCAAAACGTATGATTGTACCTCGTGAAACTTTGACATTTACTGTTCCATTTAAAATGTTTAAAGAAATGGAATCAAATGTAGAAACAAGCTTTTTGGAAACACATATGTGGAAAGAAATTCAGGAGCGTCAGTAAAAAAAAAACCTTAAATAATGCATAAAATAAAACAGGCTTTTCAATTATCAGAAAAGCCTGTTTTGTATATTTAAATTATCCTTGAATTAAAAATATTGTTGGTTTTTTATGAAGCTCTGGTAGTTTACCTTTCCATTGAGCAACCGTTTTTGTTTTAATGTATTCTGATTCCAAAGTTATATCACAAGCTACGCAAACCTTGGTTTTAGGATTACAATTGGTAATAATATCTTTCAATAAGTGATTATTTCTGTATGGAGCTTCAATAAATATTTGGGTTTGTTTTTCTCTGATAGAGATGCCTTCAAGATGTTTTATTGCTTTAGCTCTGTCACCTGCCTTAATGGGAATATAACCATGAAAGGCAAAACTCTGACCATTCATTCCTGAAGCCATTAATGATAGTAGGATAGAGGACGGACCTACCAAAGGAACCACCTTAAAGTTTTGCTGATGAGCCATAGCAACAATATCAGCACCAGGATCAGCAACACCAGGAACACCAGCTTCTGAAACTATTCCAACATTTTCTCCTTTTTTTACCACATTCAAAAAACTACTTTTTTGTTGAGGTGTAGTATGCTTGTTTAAAACATAGAAGGTTAATTCGTCGATATCAATCGATTTATCCACTTTTTTAAGGAATCGACGAGTGGTTCTGATATCTTCAACTATAAAGTATTTTATTTGCTTTATTAATAAGCATACTTCAGAAGGAATTACACTTTCAACTGTTGATTCGCCAAGTGTATTTGGTACTAAAAATACGGTGCCTGCCATTGATTTATTTTTTGGCAAAAATATAAAATAATCGCACAAAAAAAGGCTGTCTAAACGTTTAAGACCAGCCTTTCTATAAAATTGTGTGTTAATTGTATGTGCTATACTAATTAAGCTGATAACATCTTACCCAATCAATATCCATTGAAACAGGCAGATTTTCTGCTTTTGGCTCATCCAATAAATGCGAACTTAACGTTACATACATTGGTGTTTGAGGAATGTTTTGTGTTTGAGTATGAACCGTTACTCCATTAATTTTCCATTCCATTTTAGTTTCCGTCCACTCTAATGAGTAAATGTAAAACTGATCTGAAGCTCCTGGAATCTTAAGTTTTTCAACTCTTTGATTGATCTCTTGTCCATTGGTCCAAAAGTTTCCTGCTTCAATCTTATTTTTATCTTTATCCGGAGTTTTTAATATATTAACCTGTGGCGTTATTTTTTCTGCAAGTAACCAAAATGTATGATTAACAGGTGCTGTGTGACTATACTTAATTTTGGCTTCAAAACGACCGTATTGTTGTCTGAAGCTTTGACCAGTACTGATTAAACCGGATGTATAATCAAACTTTTGAGGTACAAAACCCAATTTTGCATCCCATATTTTACCTGTACACTCTTGATTTTTTGTGATAATTCTGGCACAGCTGTCTCTTAACTCAATATTTGAATCCTTAAAAAATTGTTTTTCATTGGCCTGAACATAATTGTCATTCATTAAAGCCTTACCCCAGTAGTAACCTGTAATCCATTTTGAAGCATCAAGCTTAGTGCCATTAAAATCATCTTCAAAAGTTATATTCCATTTATCAATTTCTTTAAAGGAATTGTGATCTTTAGTTTTCAGGTACCAAACAACATCTTCTGTTTTAGATAGTGTTTTATATTCTTCAATTAACTGAAACTCTTTTGACTTTTTAAATCTGTTTTTATCGTTCATTTCAGTTTTAATATCCATGAACTCTTTAGATTCAACAAAAGCTTTTAATTCTAAATAGCTCTTAATTTCGGGTGAGCTTTCAAGTTCTTTTGCTTCCTCTGTTTTACCTTTCCGAAGCAGTTTATTGTATTTTTTTACGTTGGCTGAACGTTTGTGTTCTTTAAACTTTTTGAATTGATGAAAAGCTTCAGTGTCTTTAAACCTTTCCTTTTTAAGTTTAGATACTTTTAGTTCAAAATCTCCAGAATGAACTAATGTATCCAATTCATAATATCTATTTAAATCTTTAGACTCTTCAATTTTATTAAAACGTTCAAACTCTTCAATTAATTGCTTGATTTCGTTCTCATATTTCTCAGTATTTGGAAATTTGCTTCCAAACAAGGTATTAAAAAAATTAGCCATTCTTTAGAATTATATTTAGTGTTGCCATTGTTCTACGCAATAAAGCGAAAAATGTTATTATAAATAGGGATTCGATTTGAAAAAATGAAAAAAATAATTTTTTACAAGGTTAAATATACAACAATAGAATATTTTTATATTTTTGCACTCGCAATTGCGAAAATAGCTCAGTTGGTAGAGCACGACCTTGCCAAGGTCGGGGTCGCGGGTTCGAGTCCCGTTTTTCGCTCTGAAAAAAATACTGCAAAGGGTGATACTGTAAGTCGCTCTTTTTTTATTTTGCCCAAGTGCTGAAATTGGTAGACAGGCACGGTTGAGGGCCGTGTGTACTACGTACGTGCGGGTTCAAGTCCCGCCTTGGGCACATTAATCCGAAGTTCTTAAGAGCTTCGGATTTTTCTTTAGAAACAGATTGTTAATCAATTATTTGTATTGATTATTTTACAGATTCTCATTGTAAAAGAACATGAATATATAAGATATGTGTTAAATAGCAGTAGCCAACTGATTAAAAAAACAGATTGTATTTTTGATGTTCTTAATTCCATTTAATCACTACATCTATTACTATAGACTTATGCAAAATCAGGTTAATAGCAATAAAAGGTTTGACTAATTAACAATGCAGTAGTTTAGGGAATTATTTACCATAAAATAAGCTAAGAAAAACTTATTTATACCAGGTTTTCCCGGCCGAATTGCTCCATCTTTTCAATAATTGGTAATGTTTTAAATCCAATATCGGTCAAGCGATATTCCACTCTAGGAGGTATTTCAGGGTAAGCCTTCTTATCAACTAGCTTATTTTTAACGAGCTCATTCAGAGACTGGATCAGCATTTTTTCTGAGATACCCGGTATTGACTTTTTTAGTTCACCATACCTCATAATTCCACTACTTAACTGATAAAGTATTATTAATACCCATTTCCCACCCAGTAATGATAATGTTGCTTTCACGGGACATTTTTCATTGGAAGGTTCAATTTTTTTTCGATTTATATTCATTGATAATCAATATTACTAACATATTAGTTAGTACCTAACTATTATGTAGGTACTTGTGCAAAGGTAAGGTGTAATGTATTTTTGTGCAAATAAATTATTAACTAAAAGCAAATGGAAAATATAAAGATGCAAGAATTACAAGAACAAGGTATTAGATCTACTCGAGAATTTGGTTCTGTTAGCGATGTTCCTAAGCTCCCTGAAGGATTTAAAAAAGTATTTAAAAGTTTTATAGTTGATACAGAGGAAGTAGAAATTCATGCTGTTATTGGAGGTGAAGGGGAGCCTTTGCTTCTACATGCAGGTTGGCCTCAGAACTGGTATGCATGGCGCGATTTAATGATACCATTGAGCAAACATTTTACTGTGATTGCAGTGGATCCACGAGGTTTTGGGCTTTCAGGAAGACCAAACGATGGTTTTGATGCAATATCTTTAGCAAATGATATGTTTAGATTAATGGATGTGCTTGGATACGCAAAATTCAATTTTGTTGGTCATGATCTAGCGGTGATGGTGGGTTATGCGATGGCGTCACTTAATCCAGAAAGAATTTTAAAACTTGTGGTAGGAGAGGCAATAATTCCTGGAGCGTCACCATCACTGCCATTAATTGCTGACGAAAGAATGTTAAGCGATTTTCTATGGCATTTCAATTTTAACCGGGCACTAAACGTTAATGAAAGATTGGTAGAAGGTAAAGAAGACATATATTTTGGTTACCAGTTTGAATCGAAAAGCGGCTCCCCTGATGCAATTCCTAAATATGCCCGTGATTTTTACATTGAATTACTACGCAGAAAACCAGGTACACTGAAAGCCAGTTTTGAGTATTACCGTAGTATAGATGAAACCATTCCGCAGGTTAGAGAAATGAAAAATACTAAATTGAATATGCCTGTACTTACTTTTGCCGGAGCATTGGCAAGTGGTCCAATAGTAGAAAATGAATGGCGTACACTAGCAGAAAATGTTCAATCAGCCATTATTCCGGATTGTGGACATTTTCCTGCTGAAGAAAAACCAGAAGAATTATTACAACTACTAATAGATTTTCTTGTTAGTGGAAAGTAAAAGTTATATTAAATGAACCGGACTCTTAATCATGAAGAACGAAAAAAAAGTTATTATTGATCCAGTGGTATCGGTGAAAGAAAAGATGGAATAGTCCCCACATTACTATAATATTTCCTACATGTATGTATTATGGACCTATGGTTTCAAGTATCACATTAGGTACAGAAAACTCCTGATTGATTTAATCAATCGGGAGTTTTTTATTATATACAGACATACTATAGTACCTTATCCTTTTATATATCTTCACCAACGTATTTTCAAATATTTAACGATCAATCTATTTAAAATACAATATTGATCAAAATATTTTCCATATTTAGGAATAATAATTGTATAAAATCGTCTCAGCAATTATAAAAAACTAATTAATATAAATTTTATGCAACGACATTTTTTTGTAATCATTATCATGTTTTTATTTATTGCCTGTCAACCTAATGTAATTAAGGAGCAGGATGTTAGCGAAACAACAAAGCGAAACACTATTGTAGAGAATATGTTAACAAGGAGAGCTATTCGTAAATATACGGATCAACAGGTGAGTAAAGAAAAACTGGATACCATATTAAAATGCGCTATTTATGCTCCAAGTGCATTAAATAGACAACCCTGGCAAGTAAGAGTTATTCAAAACAAAGAACTTTTGGATGAAATCAATCAACGTTTCTTAAACTTTGCTGAAGGAAAAGAATTTCAGGGAAGTGCATCGCGCTATAAAGAAGACGGATTTAGTATTTTTCATAATTCCCCAAGTTTAATTGTAATTGCTCGTGATGTTAACATAGGTACAAGTACGCTTGATTGTGGAATTATATTGCAAAATATTTTGCTTAGTGCGCACGGTATTGGTTTAGGAACTTGTCCTATCGGGTCTCTTGTTCCTGTATTAAATCTACCTGAAAACAAAGATATTTTAGAGCAATTAGATATTCCTGAAGGATATGAAGTGGCTATAAATGTATCATTGGGTTACGCAGATGAAAAACCTGTTACAAAGAAGCGATTTGAAAATAGAGTGAAAATTATAGAATAGTATAGTGCTAATATTTTATGTATGCTTCAGTTAAATTGAAATACGTTAAAATATTTTGTATTTTATTGCTCATTAATCATTCATTATTCTGAATAAAACAAACAAATGATGGAATATACTAAAGAAGCTTTAGATCAATTATTACACAAAGAAGTTATTATTGAACTGGGAGATGACGATGAAGTATTTACATTTAAAGGAAAACTTATAAGTTATAATACCGAAAATGATAGTTCTGAAAAACTAGTTGATTTTTGTATATACACAGATCATGGGGCCGTAAAAACCTTTAATTTCGAGAATTTGAAGAACATAAATTTACTTGAACACTAAAGCATTACAAATTTATTACAGGTACTTATTATAATTTAAACAAAGCTGTATTATATGTTATTTCTATAATATTTAATGCAGCTTTGCAGTTTACTATTCATACCAAATATAAACTTATTCGTGATGTACACCCATTTTATCCATAACATGCTCAACTACATGACAGTGTTCTTCTTGTGGGCTAAAAATAATTATATTTGAGTTTTCGTTTGATATTACAGTATGTCCTGGTGGCCAATAAAATAAATCGCCTGTTACAACATTTTCTTCAGTATTATTTGTGTACCTAACAGTAATATTGCCATCTAAACAATATCCCCAGTGTGGTGATTGACACATATCATCTTTTAGTCCTTCAAGTAAAGGTGAAATATCTGTTCCTTTTGAAAGCGTAAAAAATTCACAAGCCATCTTGCCATAATCAGTTGCATCACCAAATCCTTTCATTTGTCTTACAATTGCTGCAGGAGAATCAATTCTTACCGGTACATCTTCTTTTGCTATTTTCATAATATTTGATTTTTAGTTAAAATAATATAAGACCTTTAGATCTTTATATGTGTAAATTAATATATTGAATGCAAGAGGACTATTACTGAGAAATCAAATACTTGTAATGGTAGATCATTAAAATGAAATAATAATATAAGAAGGGTTTAAATAATAGGGGAGTGAAAAAGTAAATTTTCAATTGAATAGTTTAGATGGACTAATAAAATAACGCTTCTTAAAACATTTTGAAAAGTAAGAAGGACTTCCAAAACCCGTTTCAAAGGCTATTTCAGATAGATTTTTATAACCTTGTTCCATCAATTTTAAAGCTTTTATTAATTTATATTCTTTAATAAATTCCTGCGGGGAAAGGTGGGTTAGAGATACAATACCTCTGTATAATTTTGATTTACTAATACCCATTTCCTGAGCAAGTTCGTTTATACCAAAGTTTTGTATATCCAATTTGTTATTTAAAGATTTCATTAAAAGAAGAATGAAATTTTCTTCATGGGAGCTTAATATCTTAATTCCGTTTACGTTTTCATTAAGAACATAACCTTCGTTTTTAAATAATACAGCTATTTTACTTGATACTACCAATTGATTATAGTTCGAGAAGCAACAAAGATGTTTAACATTGTTTAAGCTGCTAGTTATAGCTTCATTTTTTTCAACGTTAGCATTACCTACACTAATTCCAATTTTAATTTGTGATTGAGAAATGTCATTATCAATTATCGATAAAAAGAATTTACGGGTTTCAAGGGCACATTTTATTGCATTTGTTACAGTTTTAAAAATGCATGTAAAACTTTTTTCCTGATGCTCAATGAACTTACCTTTATGCTTTTTAACGATTTGCTTAATGGTTCTGAATTGATTTTTAATATTAATGTTTGTATTATAATCCTCATAAACATTTTGATAAAGTAAATAATTAAGATAGAAAGCAACAATTACCTTTAGCGATAAATGATTTACAAGGCTTTCGTTTTTGTTTTCCAAATCTCGTACTCCCAGACTTTGGTTTAAGTAATACTTGCTGAGGTGAGCATTTAATTCAAATACCTGTTGATACACTTCAGGGATTAAATCAAGAATATCAAGTACTGCATCCTTATTACTGGCTTCGAATAAAAAGTAATAACCTTTATTCTTATCTTCATTCCAGTGGGTTAAATATTTACAGTCCTTTGTTTTATATGTATTTAACGCTTCCAGAATTAAATCCACAATGGTTTGAATAGAATTTTTACATATAGTAATCTGAACCATATAAATAGCCATATCTCCTGCTTAAAATTTAAATGATCAAGTTATGTACTATTATATTAAAGGTCAATGTTAAACTAGGTAGATTAATTTCTGACATAAGATTTTTGTTCACTCAATAGCGAGATTTTAGCGAAGCGTAATCCATACATTAACTAAATAGGTAAAAAGGTTTTAGCTCTTTTTATTTTAGGGTAGGATTTGCAATCCGGTAAGTAAGAATAACTAATAGGTTTAAGATATTTGATAATTAAAGATGTATATTCGGAAATTATATTACGTAACGGTAAATCAATAAAACTAAAGCAACAAAAAAATAGATTAATGGTAGTTAATCCATCAATTGCTCTCGTATTAAATGATATATATAAATTCCAATATAGAATGAAAATAATTAAACCAACAATGAAAGCACTATCTCTATTTATGCTTACCATATTTTTTGCTTTGTCAAATAATATAAATGCACAACAGCCTAACGAATTAGTAGCAGGAACCCATGTTCGATTGACTCCTCCGGAAGGATTTGTTAAAGCCAAAAATTTTATGGGATATCAAAAAGGAGAAGAGGCTGTAATTAATGTAATGGATTTAAATGGAGGTAACTATTATAGTAATGCAGCAAGTTTTAAGCGTGAGACATTTGAAGAGAAAGGAATAAAAGTTACTGATTTTAAGGAATTGAAAATAAATGGCTACGAAGCAAAGATGGCTGTTTTACAAGGAGATGCAAATTTGTTGTCAGTAAATGTAGTGTTTGGTGATTCAACTTTTTCGGTAATGTTAACAGGTACATATAGTGTTTTAGATAATAAACTAGGAGAGCAAATTAAAACGAGTTTATTGTCTGCTAGTTATGAAAAAGATATAGAAGTTGATCCATTTGCAAATACATTCTTTTCATTTAATGATTCTAATAGTGATTTAAAATTTGCGCAAGCTAACGCAAATATGTTTATATATACAATAGCAGGGTCAATGGATAATCAACTGGATAAGCTTACTTTAATTGTAGTTCCAGTACCAAAAGATAATATGACTTCTTTAAAGCAAACGTCTGAGTTAATGATAGAACAGTTTAAAGGAAATGGATTAACTGAATTAGAGTATATTAGTTCCTCAGATGATCAGGTAAATGGCTATAATTCATATCAGACAGTTGTAAAAGGAATGATGAGTGGCAAAAAAGTGAATCTACTTATAAAAATCATTGCAAAAGGAGATAATCAACTTCTGCTACAAGGAATTCAAAGTGGTGAAACTATAGATCTTGATAGGTTTAATGAACTGATTAATACTGTGAAGATGAATTAAGAATTCAAATAAAACTTAATTTATCTCAACCGAATCTGTGGATCAACCAAGCAAGGAATTAAATAGAATAGCTGCAATTAAAAAGATTGTAGCTATTCTATTTTATGGTAGAGTATTTACTTAAATAATTCACCAGATTATAAAATCGTTAATAATGGGGTGTAAAAGATCCAATATAAGTTGTACTATAAAACCTCACATGCTGACACACAAGGAAGCTTTAGGCTATCCAATTGGACATATCATTAAATTATGGAAAAAATAATTACTCTTAATCAATCAAATATTGATAGCGAACATATTTGTTGTGCTATTTCAGATAAAAAATGCAAAGAGAGTTATGAGTTAAAAAAAGACTGGCTTCGAAAAGAATTTGATAATGGTTATGTTGTGCGAAGAATTGATGCCAGAGCTAAAGTATTTATTGAATATGGTCCTGCGGAAAATGGTTGGGTTCCTGTAAATGCTCCAAATTATCTTTTAATCAACTGTTTTTGGGTGTCAGGGAAATATAAGGGTAAAGGTTATGGAAAAGAGTTATTGAAATTAGCTATAGAAGATGCCAGAACTCAGGGTAAAGATGGATTGGTAACTGTTGCGGGTACTAAAAAGTATCATTTTATGAGTGATACCAAATGGCTTTTAAAACAAGGCTTTGAAATTGTAGAACAGTTGCCTGCTGGATTTAGCTTATTGGTAAAGAAGATCAATCCTAAAGCCAAAAATCCAATATTTAATGAGTCGGTAAAAGTATCAAGTCAAGATGACAAAGAAGGTATAGTGGTTTACTATTCAAATCGCTGTCCTTTTTCTGAATATCATGTTAAAACTTCGCTTACAGAAACTGCAGAAAAAAGGAAATTACCATTGAAGATTATTAAATTAGAGAGTATGGAACAAGCACAGTCAGCCCCAACACCAGCCACTATATTCAGCTTGTTTTACAATGGTAAATTTATCACTACAGATTTAAGTGTTTGTATGGATAGCAGGTTTGATAAAATAATGGATAAGTTTTTATAGATACTCAATCAATAGTATTAGACTTTATAAAATATTAGTTTGTACTATATCAATTATTACTTAAGTGCAGAATAATTTTAATTTTCAACTAACCTAATTATGAATAAGCAAAACTTCACCAGATAGCGAGGATTTAGCGCAGCGTAATCCGTGCAATGATAATACTGGTAATTAAATGAAACTATTGCAAAAAAAAAGGTTGTAGCTTTTATGAATTTATGGTAGGATTTTTAATCCGGTAAGTAATGATTAACTCATAAAATGGATGATCTGCAAACAATTGGTTTTTGTAGATGCTATAGTAATAGTAAAATAAAATTACACATGTTTATATGCTATATAATTGCCTATATGATTCAAATATTAAAACCATTGGATACCATACCTGTATTTAATTCTGAGCAATTAGTAAATGGATACGATAAAATTTCGGTTATTCAGCATTCTAACGAAACCAACGAATATGGCAAAGGTGAGTATTTTATTGAGAAAATAGGGAAGTAGGTGTTATTTGTGTTTTCTTGAATACTATATAGTAATCTCCTATATTTAGGAGATTACATTTCTATTAACATGTTTAAAAACTAAACTTATATGAAATAGCCGGCATTATACCGTAATCAGTATATTTATTTGTATTATTATAACCTCCTCCAGAATACTGACTAATACCTTCATTAATAGATTCATTATTCCTGTCATAAACGTTATAAATATTCAGACTCCATGAGGAATGAAATTTACGATTTTTTTTCTTTTCATAAACAAAGCCAATATCTAATCTGTGATAATCCTCTAACCTGTAATTGTTTATGTTATAGATGTCAAAATGAGAAGTAGACCAACTATAAGGATTTAGTGAAATGGGTGAACCAGTACTGTATAACCAACTCAGGTTAAAATGTATATTTTTATTCAGGTAATAGTTAGCATTTATAGCCAAATTATGCGGACGATCATAATTTGATTTATACCAATCTCCCATATTTATATCATCAGATTGTCTTAACGACCTTGATAATGTATAAGAAATTGCAGCATTTACTTTTTCCTTAATCATACGCCCGTAAAACTCTATTCCATATGATTTACCTTGCGATGAGACCAAATTGGTAGAAAGGTTTACAGTTGTGCTTTCTTCACTTTTATTAGCAAAGTAACTAATATTATTCTGGCTCTTTTTATAATAAGCTTCTATACTGTAGCTGAAATCCGATGATTGTTTGTTGTGAAATAATCCTAAAGATATATGATCGCTGATTACAGGTTTATTATATGATGTGGTCGGAGCCCAAATAAAGTAGGAATTATTAAAATAATCAACATATGATACTTGAAGCATGTACTGCACCATATGGTTATAAGATAATTTGATATGATTATTTTTTTTGCGATAACTTATTGCTAAACGAGGTTCTAATGAATAATCATTAGAGTATGTCGCATCCCAAATGTGATTATTAACATCATTAAGTTCTGGATTTGAAGCCTCTTGTGTAAAATAATATGTACCCCTTAATCCATAATTTATCCCTATGTTTTTATCAATTTTTAATTGATGAGTAATATATATATTGGATTCAAAAGATTCGGTGATGTCATCAATCTCATTTTTCATTGTAAAACTATCATCAGTATTAAACTCATGTAAAACGACTTTACATCCAAAGTTTATTGATTGACTGTTGTTAATCTGACATTCATATTCGTGATTAAATCCAATATCCAAATTTGTACCTTTAATATATAAATAGTCCTCATTTTCCAAATCCCAATTGTAGTTATAAGCACTAAAAAAGAAAGAAGTATTTACCAGCCAGTTTTGATTAAAATTGTTAATCCATGACAAACTTGATCCAAAAGTATACCAGCTATGTTCTCTGTTATTATAGTTTAAAAATTCACGTTCTATATTAAGTTCTTCTCTAAAGTAATCATAGATCTCTTTATAATCATACTTTTTATAATCTCTTCCATAATATAACGACAGAGCAAGTTGTTGTTTATCATTTATTTTATAGTGGAGCTTTGTATTGAAATCACTAAAATTCCATCTTTTAATTGTATTGTTTCCTAGTCGTTTCCATTCCATATTACTACGACGTAAGGATACTAAATACGAAAGCTTGTTTCTGATAATGGGACCCTCTGCAGCTAAACGTGTGGCTATTGTACTGATGCCACCATTTAAATGAAATTTACTTTTATTTCCGTTTCTGGATGTAATATTTAGGACAGAAGAACTACCTCCTCCAAATTGAGCCGGAATACCACTCTTATAAATACTCATATCCTGAATAATATCCGGATTAAAGATTGATATATCAGCTAAATGATGAGATACATTGTACATCGGGCAATGATCAAACAAAATCATGTTATCTCCTGAAGAACCTCCCCGAACACTAAATCCTGAACTTCCAGTATTAAGTCTTGAAATACCAGGTAGATAAAAAGATGATTTAATAATATCAGGTTCCGAAAAAGTTAGGGGTAAAGAGTTAATATCATTTAAGTTAATCTTATTTGCTCCTTCAATATTATCATTAATAGAATCAGGATTGGTTGTGGTGGAAACAATAACTTCTTTAATTAGCGTTTCTTGTTCTGGGAGTATAATATTCAGATGAAAATCTTCATCCTGATCAATATTTACATTAGCTGATTTATATCCTAAATACTGCGTTTTTAAGGTAATCGGAAGTGCAGGTACATTCAATGAATAATATCCATTCTGATTGGTTGTAGCACCGATATTGGTACCCATCATAAACACTACGGCTCCAATAAGGTATTCGCCAGTAATAGAGTCTGTAATAAAACCACTAATGTTAATATTATAAATAGGATTCTTACGGATTCTTACTGCAATAGACTGATTGAATACCTGAAATTTCAAAGTGCTTTGCTTCTTAATTTCTTTTAATGCAACGTCTAATGAAACATCTGTTAAGTTCAGTTTTAAAGATTGATGTAAACTGTCAATGGCTTGATTATCGTATATAAAATGATACTCACTTTGCTGTTCAATGATGCTAAATACTTCTTGAGGAGAGGCTTTCTCAATGTTTATATTAACCTTTATATCGTTATTCTTTTGCGAATAAGAGTAATAACTTTTTATAAAGCTTAATACAATAATCAAACTGTATTTAATAAATGACATTAAAGGGTATTTACTATTCATTATCTTCTCATAATAGTTTGCAAAAATATATTCATTGTTCATAATTTCTATTTTTAAGGAATGATTATTAATATTATTTTATTTATCAAAATATGAGGTTGTAATACAATGTAGAATAAGGATAGTACACACCTTATCCATTACAAGCTTGATATATGCCTGTTTAATAACATAATATTTTGAAAGATTAATACTTGATTAATAACAACTACAGTAAACTGTGGTTATTTACATGATACTAATTATGGGTTCGATTTGTATAAAATAATTTGATCTTCTGTTTTATATTCAAATTTAAGATTGTGAACAAAACATATTGATTTAATAATCTCAGACAAACTATCGTTAGTATATTCTCCTGTAATTTCAAGATTATTAATACTGATATCACCTAATTTTATCTGTACATGATACATGTTTTGCATGTCTGTGATTACCTGATATAATGGTGTTTTGTTAAAGTAAAATGATTTGTATATCCATTGTTTGTATTTGTCTGAATCTACTTGTTTTACATTTACCTGTCCCGTTTCTTTGTTAAAAAACAATTGTTTATCAGGAGTTAAATATAATTCATCGTTATTATTTAAGCCCAATATATTCACTCTAACTTTCCCTGTGTTAACAGTTACCAGGGCTGTTTCTTCATAGTTGAATGAACGTACGGTAAATGAAGTACCCACAACAGTAATATTCATCTGTTCGGTTTTTATTGTAAAAGGATGTTGTTTATCCTTTGCTACATTAAAAAAGGCCATACCATTCAGTGATAAATCACGGTTTTGTTTATTGAATTTTTTAGAAACTGTGAGTTTACTGGTAGCACCTAAAGTTACTTGCGATCCATCAGTTAAATCTATGTTTTGAACCTGACTATATGAGGACTTATAAATATCATAGTTATGCGATGCGATTTGATTTTTAATCATCCATCCTAAACCAATTAATAAACAAGCTACAGCAGCCCACTTCAATATTCTAGTATTAATATATCTGGTCTTAGTTTCTTTATAATCCTTAATCAGATGCAGCGCTTCTGATTTATGTGTCTTAGATGTATCACCAGAACATTTTTCAAGAGATTTATTCCATAGTTCTTCCCAGATATCATTATACTTTTCAAATTGCGTCTTGTCCGAAAATAAGTTGTACACACTATTAAATTCCTGCTTATTACATTTATTTTGTAAATATTTAAAAATTAATAATCTCATTTGTGTATCGTCCTTTGTTTCGTGATAAGTTGCCATTCGAAATAGTGTACTGAAATCTTTAATATAGACCTGTAAATGAATGGTTAAAATCTAAAACCAATTCTTAAATGCAAATTGTATAAAACATAGTTTTCATCTTGGAAATAACCGGCTTGTTTGGCAAAAACGTGCTGGTAACCCAATCCAAAACCTGTTTCAAAATTAATATGTTTACCTATACTTCTCCTGATACCCCAGGTAGGAATTATTGAAATATCACTTATAATACTAATGTTACTGTAGTTTGATATCACAAACCAATCTGGGTGAAAACTTGTTTTTAGTGAAAGAAAGTTGCCCGTATTACCGTCTGTTCGTTTCGATTTACCTTCTCTTTTCTGTAAGTTGTAATAATAGCGAGGTTCCAGAGTTAATACAGGAGTCATTAAAAAGCCTGTTTTATCGTAAAAGGTTCCTCCCCATATTCCACTATCAAATCCTATTTCACTTCTAAGGGCCATTGAGTTTGATAATCTTGACTCATTATGAACCCATATACCAAATAATCCTGTCTGTATTCCACATACCGATTTTTCCACACTTTTGGTTTGCGAGTTAGCAATGCATGTAAGTAGTACTAAATAATAAATTAAAATAAACTTTTTCATTTTTGTATTTAATAATTATAAAAAACAATGTTTTACAGATCATTGTATTTATAATACACTCAACAAAAGAGTAGGGACTATGCAATTTTTATTTTTTTTACGAAAAAAGCCATAAAAGGAGCATAATTGTACTTTTACTAATGTTGTTTTTTGATTCTATAAATCTCTTAATCTGAGACATAGAATCTACCATGTGATTTTTAACCGTATTTTTTGAAATATTTAATTCAGTAGCAATTTCTTCATGAGTTTTACCTGATTTTCTACTCATTACAAAAATTTTCTTTTTTTGATCTGTTAAGGAATTAATGGCATCATTTATTGTTTTTAAAAGTTCATCGTGTTCTATAGTTTCATCAGTAAAGCATTTACCAATCATAATCTCATCCCAAATCATATCTTTTAAATACCTTTTGCCGTTATTTTCTTTCCTGATGTAGTTTAAAGTATTATTCTTTGCTATGGTAAAAAGATAAGAAGAGAAGGATTGTTCCGGATTAAGATCTTTACGGTTTAACCAAATACTTAAAAATACCTGTTGGGCTATATCTTCAGCAATATCCTCAAGTTTAATAAGTGATTTTATAAAATTAACTACTGCTGGCTTAAACTCGCAATATATGGAGCTGAATGCCGCTTCATTTCCAAGAGTTAATTGAATAAGTGTTTGTTTTTCCATTTAGTTAAAGTCCTTGAAAAAATATTATTTTGTTAATAAGCAACAAAGATATATTTTTTATATAAAACGGTTTGATCAAAAAAAATAGATTTAAATAGAAGACTTATAAGTCTTTAAAAATGCGAATAACATATAAGAAATGAAAGCAATATTCACCGACCTTATATGCATTTGCTTCGGGACTGCTATGTACCAACGTTGATACAAACACATATATTAGACATTTAAAAGTCAAATATAAGTCATACCAAACTCATTGATTAATGAGTTTAGTATGTGTTAAATATGTATTACATATAGGTTATATATGAGTTGGTATGCTATTTGTATACTACTCAATACGAACCCGGTCAAAATAAGACCCTTTTATATTAATAAGGCTCAAGTTTACATTAGCGTTGTTAATCACATTGTTTTCTTTAGAGGTTTAAAGTGTGAAGATTGAAGATAGAAGTTCGAGAAAATTTATTCTCATTAACTATTAATTTACTTCCGGCTTGATGCTTACTACTTCCTACTTCTAATAAAACAATTAATACTTGAAAACAATACTGTCATTTAACCATGTTATTGTAACCTACAGCTTTTAATAACTAACCTTTAAAATTTTATACTATGGCACGTTTAAAAACGAATATTCTAGATAGAGGTTTTGGTAAAGTAGGAACTGTTGTTTTATATGAATGGCGAGGCATACCTTGCATGAGAAGCCTTCCTGAAAGGTATAAGGATAAAAAGAGTAATGCTCAATTAAAGCAGCGACAAAAAATGAAACTGGTACATTCATTTCTGTATGACTTTAAACCAGATCTTAATTTAATGTTTAATGAAGGAAGTGTTGGTAGAACACCATATCAGGCAGCAGTATCCTATAACTTAAAATATGGAGTGACAGGAGATTACCCTGATCAGAAGATCAATTATAGATCTGCTTTGATTGCTAAAGGTTCTTTGCCCTTACCTGATTCTATTGAACTAATGGTTACTGGAGATGATGTTAAGATAGCATGGGATACTAGTTACTTTCACAATACAAAAAATGTAAATGATGAACTTAATCTTTATATACTAGGTAAAGAGATGGGGAGTATTGCAGAGCGTTATAACACTAAAATAAAGCGACAAGAGGGAAGTTGTATTATAAATGAATGGTTAATCGAAGAACTTGAAGATTTAATAATATGGGCATTTTTTGTAAACAAAGATCAATCAGAAGTAAGTAATAGTGTTTGTTTGAACTATTGATATTATTGTATTTACCCGAGTTCGATTAAAATTAAAGAGCTCAGATTTTATTAATATGCTGATATACAAGGCCAATTCTTTTTGCATAGCGAGCTATGGTAGAAGAGTTTAACGATGTAGATTAGTATTTTAATAGGAATCCACATATAAACAACGATTTTCTGCTTCATATTTGTTTGACATAGCCCGCTATGACTTCACAAATATTCATTGAAACTCATTATTTATAAGCGGTCTGAGCCAATAATTTTATATCGAACTCGGGTTATTAGATTTGATGGACATAGCGATTAATAATGTAACTCTATTCGGCGTATTACTTAAATGAGCAAAGTTCCTAAAAATGTAAATAAGTTCGGCGTATGGCTCTGATTAAGAAGTTCTACATTAAATATTTAAGTTGAATTATGACAAACAAATTATCAGATTTATTTATCTTTTTATTCTCGACAGGATTAACAAGATAAACAGGATTAATTTACTTCGTAAGTATATTCTGCGATGAGAATAGTACAGTTTTGTAAATCTTAAAACAGTAATAATAATAGCAAATATATCATGTAACTTCGTTCGGCGTATGTCGCTTGATGAGCATAGTACTTAAAAATGTAAATAAGTTCGGCATAGCATCTTGCTATGTCATATTCAGCGCGGCATCTTGCCGCATATTGTGCACTAAAAGAACTAGCTATATTATAAGCATTGCAGTTTAAAGATTGCGGTACTTTTTTGGGTTGTTATTAGACCTGAGGCCTGAGTAAAACAACGAAGCGAGACGCTTCGCAGAACTCACGGACATAGCGATTAATAATGTAACTCTATTCGGCGTATTACTTAAATGAGCAAAGTTCTTAAAAATGTAAATAAGTTCGGCGTATGGCTCTGGTTAAGGAGTTCTACATTAAATATTTAAGTTGAATTATGACAAACAAATTATCAGATTTATTTATCTTTTTATTCTCGACAGGATTAACAAGATAAACAGGATTAATTTACTTCGTAAGTATATTCTGCGATGAGAATAGTACAGTTTTGTAAATCTTAAAACAGTAATAATAATAGCAAATATATCATGTAACTTCGTTCGGCGTATGTCGCTTGATGAGCATAGTACTTAAAAATGTAAATAAGTTCGGCATAGCATCTTGCTATGTCATATTCAGCGCGGCATCTTGCCGCATATTGTGCACTAAAAGAACTAACTATACTAAAGTATTGCAGTTTAAAAATTGCGGTACTTTTTAGTTTGGTTGTTATTAGACCTGAGGCCTGAGTAAAACAACGAAGCGAGATACTTCGCTGAACTCACGGTATACAAACTTCTTTAGAGAACTAGATCCTCGCTAGTTCGCGATTTTATCGTATTCTAAAGTAATGCAAATAAGAAATATAAGCCTTGCAGTAGAAATGTTGCACGGCTTTGTTTTTTATGCAAAAACAAATGAAATTACTACACATTCAAGAATACTATACGCAAACTCAAATATACATTTCTCTTGAAGTATAGCTATTATATCTTTGATTTTGATATTTCGAATTAATGAATAACAAAATTAATCTAATAACTATGAAAAGCCGACCAGTTAAAGCGTTAACTATACATTGATTAAAGGTATTAAAATACATGACGTTTTAGTCATGTCATACAAATAATGATTCCGTAAGATAACAGTTGTAGTTTCCTATTTATGGTAATTGTCGAATGGCATTTAATTACCTATATGTTAGCAGTGTATGATACTGTATGATTATAACAACAATAAAGGAATCTCTTCTTTTTCCACTTAGCACTTTTGTGGTGCTATTCTTAAAAAATAAACCTATCGTAACTAAAATAAATATTTAAATATGATTAGAAATAACTTAATATCCGCCTTGTTTATTGCATTAATATCTATGATTATGCCATCATGTAATACAGATGATATTAAGGCCATACTGACCGAAAGTGATGCAACTGTTATACATTTAAATAGCACTGACTACTCACCTTTGGGCGTGCCTATCGTGCTGGATAATGATGATTTTATTATTACTTATAGTTCTGATGATAATCCTTATGAAGTGATTATTCACCGTTACAACAGTAAAGGTGAGATTCTTTGGACTAGTAAAGTAGATGAAATACCTGCATGTCCAATATTATATAATGATCAAATATATTTTGCTTGTGCTAATTATTTGTATGCCTTAAGTGCAGATGATGGAAGTTTAAAATGGAAATATAAATTAACTAATGAAGGAGTTGATATAACAAAAATAATATATAAACCATGTATAAATTCTGAAGGAAACATAGTAGTATGCAGAGATTCATATCTATTAGATTATGATACTGCAGTTCCTGCTAAAGTGGTTTGTGTTACACCTGAGGGTAGTTTAAAATGGGAAAATATATTTTATGCAGAAGATGTTGAGGATAATCGTTATACTAAAATGGCTGCACCCATTGCTACATCAAATGGTATATATTGTATAGTTCAATATTCAGAAGACAATATACTGAAGTCATATGTACAACAAATTAAAGCAACAGATGGTAACTTAATTACAGAAAATCTTTATGTTGGTTATTCTGGATGCAGATTACACTGTTCAAATAATAATGGAGATGTTTTTATGAGTGGCAATGATGATAGAAACCAAGAAACACTTTTTTATTCTCTTAGCGCTTCATTAGGAATGAAATGGAAAATATCATTTGGTGATAATCCATTAATTAACAAAGCTTTAATTGATGATGGTGGTAATGTTTATGTAGGTGTAGCTGATGGTTATTTGCATAAGTTTTCTTCATTAGGAAATGAAATATATGCCTCAAATCTTGAAAGAATTTTTGTAGGAGGCGAAATGCTTATTGCTAATGATGGTAATATTTATAAAGGTATAGTAAATCCTGAAAAGATTGATGCAGATACGGGTCAGTCTACAACCATTCCATTAAATACGATATCTGTTTCGGATATATCAATGTTGAGTAATGGTACAATAATTTGTGCCGGTATGGATGAATTGTACTTAGTTCCAACATCAGGCAATGGAATATCAACATCGGCTCAATGGGCATCATTTGGAGCAAACGCTGGACATACTAGTTTTCACCAATAGATCATTACAGTAGAATATAATAAGCTTTTTATTTAGATGTTAGAGTTTGTATATATTACTATATAAAACTTAGCATCCTCTCACTGTGTGTAGCAACAAATAATTAACATGGTAAGTTCTGCATAGCATATTGCCGCATATTGTGTAATAAAAGAACTAGCTATATTATAGGCATTACAGTTTAAAGATTGCAGTTCCAACGGAATACTTGTTAATACTGCCCGGAATACAATTCCTCATCTAAAAACTTAAGATATAAACTGTTTTTAAACTTATCTGAAAATGAAAAAAGTATTTTTAAAAATCATGACTCTTGCAACAATAGTTGCTTTTACAGCATGTGAAAAAAACGAAGATTTGGTAGATAACAGGCCAAATGACAAGAACAAATGGATTGTAGAAACATTTGATTCACAATCCGACTCTTATTGGGGCCAATACGTTAAAGTGGCATACGATTCAGAAGGAGGTTCACATATTGCTTATGTATCCAATGATAATAATGATTATGAATTAAGGTATGCATACAGGGATATAACAGGCACGTGGAGCAAGGAAACCTTAGTTTCTCTTTTATATGACAATCATATTGATATAGCAGTAGATCCATCTGATAATATATACATTATATATGAAGATGACCAGGACGAATGCCTACATGTATTAGAAAAGCCTATAAATGGGCAATTTATTGATGTGAAACTGGATATCTTATTTAATGACACAGGTTATTCAAGAAGCTATCAGGCCAGATATGGTAATCTTTTTGCTGATAAAAACGGCAATATTCATATTGCGTTTGATCGTGCAAATTTTGGGCTAAGGTATTACCCTTATAGTTTTCAAGCTACGCTAGACACTAGTAAACTTGAAGAGATTGACGATAATATAACTGGTGGTAACCCTGATATTATTGTGAATACCAATGGAGACATACACATTATTAGTCCTGGAAGTAACAAGTTAAACTATTCGTCAAGACTTTTTTCCTCTCATATTTGGACGACAAAAGAAGAAGTTGTAGCAACAGGTGATGTTCAAAGCTTTCAGTCACTTGGTTTAGCTATAGATGAATTAAATAGTATGTATGCGGTATTTTTAACAACAGATGACTATTTAGGATATTCTTCAGTTCAGGAATCTAATAGTTGGGCTTCAACAACAATATCTGATGGACGTATTGGTATTAGGAGAGGAGACTTAAACATTGATACTGACACATTAAACCAAGCAAGAATACTGTATGAAAGAGATGATGTATTAACCCTAGCTACAAAAAAACTCAGTTGGAATCAAGAACCTATTGGGAATGATAAAACGTTTCGAGCTAAAAAGTCTGACCTTGCAATTGATTTTAGAAATAGGTCTCATATAGTTTTCTATGATGCTGACACTAAAGAATTCAAATATGCTACTAAAGTATTAGAATAAAGATATAATAGGCTTTGTACAAATCAGATAAGCCAGCCACAAATCGTAGCCAGCCACTAGGCTAAAAGCCTAGTGGAGAAGCTCTCACACCACCGTTCGTAAGGTTCTCGTATACGGCGATTCTCTACACCTGTAGGCTCGTATATATCACGGTTGTTAGCGCGGATTTAGCAGAGCGCAATTCGTGCAATAAGCAAGCTATAAATCACGTAGGCTCTGGACCTGCTATCTTTAGCCGGACAAATTATTAAGCTAAAATTTTTAATTTAGCAGATATGAGTAGATCAAGAGTAACGTACGACAAAGAGTTTAAGATTATGGCTGTTAATCTTTGTTATACTGGCAAATCAGCAAGGCAGGTTGCAATGGAATTAGGGATCCGATCCGAACTGGTGAGTAGATGGAAGCGAGAGTACGAAGCCAACAAAGAAGGCAGCTTCTCAGGCAATGGCAAACCTGTAATGACAGATGCAGAGAAAGAGATTGCCCGTTTGAAGAAGGAGCTTAAAGAAGCCCAGATAGAACGTGATATTCTAAAAAAGGCAGTAAGCATCTTTTCCAGGAGCGACAGCAAAAATACAAATTCGTAAAAAGGCATCAGAAAGAATTTGCTGTTGAGAAGATGTGTAAGTTGTTGGGGATTGCAAGGAGTAGCTATTACGAATGGTTGAATAGAAAACCTTCCAAACGAAGCATTGAAGCTTGCCGAGTAGAATCTGAAGTAATTCGGATTTATGATGCCAGTAAGAAAAGATATGGCAGTCCTAAAATTACTGTAGAACTAAATAAAATTGGCATCAAAGCTTCTCGCCCCAGAGTAGCCAGAATTATGGCAAAGAATAACCTAAAAAGTATCATTAAGAAGCGTTACAGAGTGACTACAACAGATTCGAAGCATAATAAGCATGTTTCAGATAATGTACTAAATAGACAATTTGTTCACAATAGACCATCTCAGGCTTGGATTTCAGACATTACCTATGTTAGGACAAAACAAGGGTGGCTCTATTTGACGATTGTCATGGATCTTTTTGATCGCAAGATAATTGGTTGGTCTTTATCTGATAATATGACAACAGAGGCAACAGTTATTGCAGCATGGAGGATGGCGATCATCAATAGACCCGTAGGGCACGAAATGATTTTCCATTCAGATCGAGGGATTCAGTACGCTTCAGAATCTTTTCGGAAAGAATTAAACCACTGTAAAGTTATCCAAAGTATGAGTCGAAAAGGCAATTGTTGGGACAATGCTGTTGCCGAAAACTTTTTTAAAATATTAAAATCAGAGATGGTAAATCACAATAATTATCAAAGTTATTTTCAAGCCCGAACCGATATCTTCGAATTCATTGAAATATGGTATAACAGGCAACGACAACATTCACATTTAGGATATTTATCTCCTAATGAATTTGGAAAATCAACAATCAAACAAGTGGCTTAATAATTTGTCCGGAATAAAGTTGCAAATCCACTCGTATATGTCGCGGTTGTTAGCGCGGATTTAGCGAAGCGTAATCCGTGCAATGTAAGTGCTGTAAATCATATGCAGAGGTTTGAATTGAATGATTCTATCTCTTAAGAACAAAACTAAGGATTTGTAATCCGGTCAGTAAATAAATTAATATTTTGTTATTTTTATCAGATATAATAAGCTAACTCATAACCTATGTCTGATAAATACAAAATATTCGATAATCAAGCAGCATACTTTATTACCATGACTACATTAGACTGGATAGATGTTTTTACTCGCAAAAATTATAAAATGCTTATTGTTGATTCATTATAATATGGTCAGCAGAATAAAGGTTTAGAGGTTAATGAATGAATGTTTTTAGGTGCAAGGAGCAATGATTCAGGTATAAGAGCTGGATTTATATAATCAGTAAATAAACCCGGATTACAAATCCTAGCTACTTTTACAAAGAGTTATATTGTTTTAAGTTGAGATAATTTGTCATATTTACCTGATGCAAATTTCACGGATTACGCTGCGCTAAATCCGCGCGAACGGGTAAATACGAAGAAAAAAATAAAGCACGATAGCTAACATAAAAAGAGGCACATCATTTTTAGACATGCGGATTCTAGTTACAATTGTGCGACATTGTAGGTGTTGTATTAAGTAGTTATTTGTTATGGAAAAAACGAAAGAAATAAAACCATAATAGTTCCTTCTTCTTCAATTAAACTTTATTTTTGTGGTTCTGTTGAAAAAAGAGAATGATGAGTAAGGCTATTTCCCGTATTATTGCAAAACATGATGAGCGAATTATTGCAACAAGGAGTTTAAAAGAACGTCCGGCGAATTTTGTTGATGCACCAGAAAACTTACATCCTGAATTACAAAACTGGATGAGTAATAATGGATATCAAAAGCTTTATTCGCACCAGTTTGAAATGTTTGAGAAAGCATATTTGGGTAAAAGTGTGGTGATAACAACTGGTACAGCCAGTGGAAAATCATTGTCGTTTTATTTACCAGTTGTGCAGCGCATATTAGAAAATCCTGCACGAAGGGCTATTTTTATTTATCCTACAAAAGCTTTAACTAAGGATCAATATCGTAATATAAAGGAATTTGTAGCATTCTTTGGAGAAAATCGTATTCAGGCTGGTGTTTATGATGGGGATACTTCACCGAATGAGCGAAGTAGAATACGAGAACAGGCCAATATTATTCTGACTAATCCTGATATGATTAATGCAGGTTTTTTGCCTAATCATAATAAATATGGTTTTGCTCATATTTTTGCCAATTTAGATACTATTGTAATAGATGAATTGCATGCCTACAGGGGAGCCTTTGGTTCACAAGTTTCCAATGTGTTCCGACGATTACTAAGAATTTGTGATTATCATGGAAATAAGCCTCGTTTTTTATGTAGCTCAGCAACTATTGCTAATCCTCAGGAATTGGCTGAAAATATTTGTCACACCCCCTTTGAAATCGTTAATCAGGATGGTTCACCAGCTCCGGCTAAGCATATACATTTCTTTCAACCTGAGTATTTAGAGGAAGCTCAGCGAAAAAAGTCGGTAAGTGAGGAGCTTAAAGTTATTCTGCCTGAATTGGTTTTTTCAGGAGTCCGTTCTATTACTTTTTGCCAATCCAGGCGAGAATCAGAGATTGTAACTAAGGAAAGTCGCGATATACTTTCATCTGATCCTATGCAATATGGTATTAATATGTCTGATAAAATTTCGGCTTACCGAGGTGGATATACTCCTATTGAAAGGGCTCGTATTGAAAAGGATTTGGTGGATGGTACTCTGCTGGGAGTTGTTTCAACAAATGCATTGGAACTAGGTATTGATATCGGGAGTTTGGATGCTGTTATAATGGGTGGATTTCCGGGTACGCGAGCTAGCTTTTGGCAGCAGTTGGGGCGTGCCGGAAGAAGTGGTTCAGAGGCTCATGCTATTGTGATGCTGAAGGAAAAACCGTTGGATCAGTTTGTGGGTAAAAATCCGGATTGGCTTTTACATGCAGAATCGGAAAATGCCATTATAGATCGGGATAATTTATATATTCAATTGTCGCACATTAGAGCGGCATCTGCCGAGTTACCATTAACCATTGATGATGTTGCTTCTTTTCCTGATTTGGGAGAGATCATACCATTGTTAGTGAAAGAAGGTGAGTTGATTGAACAAAATAGCACTTATCAATGGAGTGGTGATATATCTCCAGCGCATGAAATAAGTTTGAGGAATATTACCGGTGACACCATTAAGGTGGTAGATATGGAAAAGGAAGAAACCATTACTATTGTAGATATTATACAGGCTAAAAAAGAATTTTACCCGGGAGCAATCTATCTTCATGATAGTGTTCAGTATAAATCTATTCAGCTTGATCTGGAGAGTAAAACTGCTTTTGTTAAGGAAGTTGCTTCCAACTATTACACAGAGCCCCATAAACCGGGAAATATTGCGGTTATTATGGAGCATGAGCACGAAAAAGAACATAGGATTAACAGATTTTTTGGGGATGTAAAGGTTACGGTACTAGTAACTGGTTTTAAGATGGTAGAGTTTAATACGCATCAAAATTTAGGTTATACTGATTTAACTGAGATTTTACGTACCGAGATGGAGACTGAAGCTTGCTGGATTGAAATACCAGAAAATGTAGTACGTACTTTTGTAGCCACGGGAAAAGCACCTGCTTTAGAACCTGAGACACCATCAGCAAAGGTGCCAAGATTTGATTATAGTGAAGGATTGGTGCATTGCTTAAAAGCGGCTGCATCTATGCTTGTTATGGCAACTGATAGTGATTTAGGTGGAGATATCTTTTCTTTTGTGGATGAAGAAACTAAAAAATCAAAGTACGCCATTGTGCTGTATGATGGATATCCGGGTGGATTAGGTTTTTCGGAAAAGGTATTTGATTATCTGGATCGTATTATTCAGAATGCAGGAACCTTTGTAAAGAATTGTAGTTGTAAAAATGGTTGTCCGGTTTGTGTTGGCGATCATAGAATTGATAAGCATCTAATTCTTTGGGCACTTCGAAATTTTTATAAAGAATTAGCATCTCCTATGTCTGGAATTATTGGAGAACGCCTCGATAGACAACAAGTGACTTCTCTACCTAAAATGAAATGGGAAGATGTGAAAACACAATGGCCTGCGTTATTAGATCGTTTTCAAAAGGAGGATAGATTTGGAGGCAAGTTCTTAAAAGAAGTTTTAAGAGTGGAGCAATCTGCTGAAACACTACATTTATATTTCCCTACCGGCATTTTAAAGATCGCTAACAATGATACGGTTTTAAAGGGAGTAAAAACTGAGTTGAATATTATTGTGGATGTACCGGAGCATTATACCTTATCATTTAGAGCCGGAGAGGAAATAGACTATCGTAAGGAGTTAAAAATACGCCGTATGATGGGAGGGGAGAAAGAGGAATAATGTGAGTATTGCTGTTAGTAAAGATTTTTTTTATATTATATTTAAATTTAGAAAGATCCTAAATTTATTTATCTCCAAACCTAATTTTATGGCAAATAAAAAAAATAAAAGAAAATCTAGTGTTTCGCGCAGAATATCTAAAGGTAAATACAATAATGAATTAAAATCCAAAATGTACAATGTGGTTAAAGCCGCAAATGCTGAAGAGGCATATCGATTAATTCCCAAAAAAGAAATCGATTTATTATATTTAATGGGAATGAAACCAATAGCTATTTTGCCATCCGACGGACAAGATATTCCTTCCTTTTATTTAACACAAATTAAAAATATAACATATTCTTTTTTAAAAAATGAGAAATTCTGCTTCTATGAAAACGGCCCTCTAATTTCTTTATACGACTATTATCTTGTAGGTGAACCGCTGCGTTATCTTCTTAGGAATCTTAGTGATACAATTCGGCATAAAGATTCGATATTGAGTGGATTTGAGTTGTTTATGAATTACACAAATCAACAAGATAAGCCGGGTAAAATTGCTTGTTATCTAGCAGATATTCTGACTGTAAAACTAAGTGCTATAAGTTTTGGATATACTATATTTCGATTTGATATTTGTCAATCAAAAACTTTTTTTCCTACAATTTTTAATTGCTATTTTGTAAAAGTAGTTTTTGCTGAACACCGTAAAGTGTCACTTCATAATCATACTCGTAAAGTTTATAAAGTTGGCTATCCTGTTGATAACAATGTAGTCTGGATCACAACCAATCCTGCAAAATTAGGAATTGAATCTAATTTTGCTAATTTAAAGATAGATATTTATATTCAAAAACATGCCTTACAACGACTCTATGAACGACTGAATTGTATGGAAAGGTTTGTTATCCATTTATATCTGATAAAAAGTCTGTTTTGTTTTAGTATTGTCAAAAACAGGAGAGGTCAGAATCTTATAGAATTTAAGTGCGATGATATTAAAATCGGTTATTTAGTTTATGAATATATTGAAGGTATTGTCGTTATAACTACTTTTTTACTATTGACAAATAATGGCACACCGGAGGGTGATAATTTGCAGGAAGTATTAGGTATGCAGAAATTAGATAAGCAATACCTGGGAATAGATAATTTAAGGAATCTGGTTTTTTCTGATATTGTTGAAAATAAACAAATATATGATCTGTTTAGGGATGTTGGATGCGCAGATTTGTTTAGAGTACCTAAAATTCAGTTTGTTAAAGTTGATGAAAATAAAGAATTAGCTTCAAAATTATCAGAATACTTGCAAATCGATACTGATGTTGATGCAGATGCTGTAGTTCAGTTATCAGAGCTATAATTTTACTTCGTGTTTTGTTGGTAGTTATATGAAGCATTTGGTTGTAAATAAGAATTCTACATCGTAATAATCTCAGTTCGATTAAAATTTTAAAATTCAGATTGTCATTAAAAGCTGATATACAAGGCAAATTTTGGAGGGGTAGCGAGCTAACTTGATAAAGTTAACACCGTAGATTAGTTTTAGGTCAAAGAGAATTATATTCGGCTTATAAACAGCGATCTTCTGCCTAAAAACTCCACTATTTGTAAGAGGTCTGAGCAAATATTTTATATCGAACTCGAGTTAATAGGTTTTTATTTTATGATGCTCAATGAGACTTTCGCAAAGGCTTTTGAGAATGATTTTTCACCAACCGATTTGAATGAGCATATTAGTTCTGTTTCGGTTACGCAGGTAATTAATCCTTTACCGTATTTTTTATGTTTTACTATCATGTCAACTTGCCATTCAATACTTTCGTCTGTTTGTTCTTCTGTTTTTGTTTGTGCTGCAGATGTTTTTCTATTCAGTAAATTGTCAGGTATTGCATTTAAAAAGTAGGAGGGTTCTGCTTCTGTATTTCTGGCAGAAGGTTGTGAGTGCCATCCAATTTCTACTTTATTTTTACCCCTCGTTATGGCAACAAATAATAGTCGTTTTTCTTCTTTTAAATTCTGACTCCCTTTTTGGTGCTGCGACAATGGAATAATACCAGTATTTGCACCAGCAATATATACTTTATCAAATTCTAAACCTTTGGATGCATGAATGGTTAACAGATGTACCCCTTGCCCTTTTTGTTTAATCCTGCCATTTATATAAAATGTACCTTCTAAAACAACTTGTCCAATGGCTAATTGAAAGATAGAAAATTTTTCACCCCATCCTTGTGCTTTTATAAAATACACGATTTGTTCCCAGGCCTCATTTACAGCTTCAAGATATTCCTTATGATGTATCGAAGTTGGTTTTAGAATGTCACGTAAAGCCAAATAATCAATAAAGTCCTTGGTTTCTAATGTTTCATTCAGAAAGAATTCAGCACTAAAAGTTTCAATTTGGCGAAGTAGCTTTATATGCAGTATAGGTTTTGTTTTATGATTTTCAAGATATTTGCGTAAAGCTGTTACTGCAGTAATATTGGGTTCACGAGTATTTAATGTTTGTATAATCCTTTTACTTCTTTTTAATGCACCAAAGTTAGTATCAAAAATTAGAGCAAGGCAAGCATCACTATCGTTGTGATTCATACATACTTTTAATACACGGAGTAAAAAGTTCTGAGCCGGATTTTCATGAAGTTCAGCTTTTTTTACCAATTGATGAGGAATATTAGCCTGAGCTAAAACAGTTTCCACAATCTTAATTTGCTGATGGGTTCTAAATAAAATGGCAATATTATCTAATGGTATATTTTCCTTTTGACAGGCTGTTAATTGTTCCTTCAGATAAAAGGCTTCTTGCTGATCGTCGTAATGTCTAATTAAATCAATAGGCGTTCCACTTTGACGAGTTGCTATTAATGTGTTTTTATCTTGCACCAGTAAAGACTCTGCAGCAGATAAGATGTTAGCAGTACTCCTGTAATTTTGAGGAAGTTCCATCCATGTTGTTTTCCAACGTGAATAAACTTCTTCAAATAAATGATCCTTGCTACCACGCCATCCATATATACTTTGATTTTGATCTCCAACAGCAAAAATACTCGATTGATGATCTCTCAGTCTTTCTATCAATAAGAGTTGATCTTCGTTACAATCCTGAAACTCATCTACAATAATCCATTCAGGAGAAATGGAGACCTGGTGATTCAATGCTTCATTACATAATGAAATAAGATCGTCAAAATCCATGGCGTTTATACTCCGTTTTTCCTTTTGTGCAAGTTCAACTAATTGAGCAAAGTCATCCTCATTCTTCATATTGCCCATCAACGGATCACCTGTTTCCATGAATTTCCGCCATCTTTTGCTAAGTTGGTTGTGGTATTTAATAGATAGGTTCTCTTGTGCAATTAGTCTTTCAAGGAATTCTTGTTTTTCCTGTTCATCCATAATCATAAAATCCGGTTTAAAACCGATTTTATTTAGATCTGGATGTTCATTTAATAGTTGTCTTGCAACAGCATGAAACGTTCCAAAATATCTTAGCTGTTCTTTCAGTTTAACATGAGCATCACCTAAAAATGTAGAAATGCGCTCTTTTATTTCTCTTGCAGCTTTGTTGGTAAAGGTTAGTACTACCATTTTATCAAACGGAATATGTTTTATAAAATGCAGATAGAATATTTTGGCAATAAGCACAGTTGTTTTACCACTTCCAACCATAGCAGAAAGAATGGTATTATCAGAAGGATAAAAAACAGCATGGCGTTGATGTTGATTTAACCTATCAAAAGTTCGTCCCAGTTTTTCATCTATTGAACTGATATACTGAATCTCTTTGTTGTAGTCTGATTTTGGGGAATTTATTTCAGGTGTAAATTGTTGTTGCAAAGCGCGTCCTTCTGCTTCAAAAGCATTAACTATTTGGTCTAATTTATTTTCATTTGAACTTTTAAGACGTGAATGAAGACGCTTGTAACTCATAAATACCACCTCGTTGAATATAGAGGACAAAGTTAGACCAATATTTTTTTTTACAAAGACCTTATATAAGGTAACATCTATAATTTATATGATTTTATTTCCCTGCAATTTTGGTGAACAGAGGTTATAAGATTATACAAAAGTTACAACTAGAATAAATAAGCTAAATATGGTTTGTTTTCAAAAGTGTATAATACTTATAATTAACAATTAGTGAGCATAAAAAGAAAAGATATTTAGCCGTTTAATTACAACTTTTTTTCTTAAATTACGTATAATTTATTAATGGATATTTTTTATGGAGAAAGAGCTTAGGTAACCTGTTTACACGGTTGTTTCTACCGCCCATATTATAGGTTTACTCCGGGTAATGCAGGTGAAGATGATTAATGTTTTAGTCTTGTATTATAATAATAATGGAGCACCTGAAAATATTTGAATCTTTTAAGAGTTTTGGGTGTTCCATCTGAACAATTATAAAATCACAAACAGATGAAAGCCCGCAAAACCATACACGCAGATTTAGAAAACAAAAAATCCTTATTTTTTGAACTGGGAATGATATTAAGCTTTGGTATTGTATTGTTTTCTATGGAAGTTAATTTCAAAGAACGTGCATCTAAATCCGTTTTAACGGATAATGTTGTAGTTACGGAAGAAGAAATGGTTCCGATAACCAGACAGGAAGAGACTGTGGCACCACCTCCACCAAGTCCTGTAAAAGTTTATGATGTAATTACTATTGTTGAAAATGACATTGACATTGAAGAGGAATTAGAGATCATGGATACCGAAACCAATCAGGATGAAATGGTTGAGGTTGTTGAAGATTTAAATGTTGAAATGGAAGAAGAAGAGGCAACAGAAGCGCCTATTTTTATGGTGGTAGAAGAAATGCCTATTTTTAGACCAGACATTTGTTCAACAACAGAAGAAGGGCAACGCGAACTAATGAAATATATATCTACAGCCATTAGATATCCTATCATTGCAGCCGAAAATGGGATTCAGGGTAGGGTATATGTTACTTTTGTTGTATCTCCACAAGGAACGGTAACAAATGTTGAGGTTACCAGAGGTGTTTACCCTGAGTTGGATGAAGAAGCAGTACGTGTGGTTAATGATTTACCCCGATTTTCTCCAGGAAAACAAAGAGGTAAACCAGTTAGAGTAAGATATTCTGTACCTATCAACTTTGTGCTTCAATAGGTGTAATTACTAAGTTCTAAATTTGATTTTTAGTTGTTAGCTCTAGCAGTAATAAGGTGGAGTAAATAATAACATTAAATTTATGTGGTAGATTCAGACGTTTGTTGGGATTGTTTGATAACACCCTTGTTTTTCCATCTGCCACTTAGATAATAAATTAATGAACCTAACATACCAGCACTCCATCCCGCTGGTATGGCCCACCATATACCATTAACTCCAAAATGTTTTGAAAACACAACTGCAAGTGGAATGCGAATTAACCATAAACTAAACAGAGATATAAACATAGGTATTAATGTTGCGCCTGCACCTCGTAATACTCCATGTAAAATAAACATGGTAGAAAAAATAAGGTAAAAGGAACTAACAATAACAAGGTAGTTTTTACCATGCATAATAACATTTTCACTCTCTGTAAAAAGACGCATTAAATTATCAGAAAATAAATATGCAATAACCATCACCATAAAGGAAATGGACCAAGCCATAAATAATGAAGCTCTCACGCCTTTCTTAATTCGGTCAATTCTGTTTGCACCTAGATTTTGTCCCACAAATGCAGATAGCGCAGAGGCTAAATTTAAAGCAGGTAATGCAGCTAAAGAGTCAATTCTACCGGCAGCAGTAAAAGCCGCCAGAACATCAGAATCGAAATTATTTACAATTCGTATTAGAGCCATGATACCTAATGCCACAAACGATTGTTGAAATGCAGTAGGGAGACCTATTTTTATATTTTGTCTGAATATTTTTGTGCTAAACACCCATTTTCTTAGGTCAAACGAAATAATATGCTGTTGTTTCTGCAGATAATATATAGCTCTTCCAAAAGCAATAAACTGAGAGAGCACGGTAGCAAAAGCTACAGCTTTAATACCCCATTTAAAAACTACTACAAATAAAATATCTAATATAATATTTGTGATTGTAGCAAATATTAAAAAACGTAATGGTGTTCTTGAATCACCTAATCCCCTTAGTATTGATGTAGTTCCATTAAAACCAAAGAATGCAATCATTCCGGTCATATAAATGGTGAAATATTCAACGGATTGAGGTAATACATCTTCACCAACATTTAATAGTCGAAATATTTCCTCATTATAGAAAATACCAACGAACATAGTAATGAAACTGGCAAAAACAAGGAATATGTATATCGTAGTAATAGCTTGCTTTACTTCGTGCATTTTTTTTGCACCAAAATATTGAGAGATTACAATGGTAGCTCCACTTCCTATTCCAATAACAAAAGCAATTAAAGTATAAAATATTGGAAAGGATGCACCTACAGCTGCAAGTGCTTCATCTCCTAAAAATCGCCCTACAATAATACTATCTATAACATTATACAATTGTTGAAATAGATTACCCAGCACCATTGGTAAGGCAAAGTTGAAAATTAATTTTGCTTCATTTCCTTTAGTAAGGTCTTTCATTAATAGGAGTGTAAATGTTTATAAACTATAAGCATTATTTTTACTAATAGTTCATTGATGATATCAGGCACAAAGCAACACAATATATCATGAATAATCAAAAAACGCCCCTACTAAATGTAGAGGCGTTTATATAATTTTTTATCCAAATATCATCTCAATAACTGAGATATTTGAGTATTTAAATCTTATTCAGATGTTTACATTAAAAATTTTAAAATAAACAGAACGGCAAGGAAATAACTTACAATAGAAATTTCTTTATGTCTTCCTGATAATAATTTTAAAATAACAAAAGCTAACATACCAAATACAATACCTTCTGCAATACTGTATGCTAAAGGCATCATGATTACTGTTAAAAATACAGGTATTGATTCTGTATAATCTTCAAGGTTAACTTTTAATATTGGAGATAACATAAATGAACCTACAATAATTAAAGCAGGAGCTGTTGCTGCATCCGGAACCATTAAAAATAATGGAGAAAGAAACAACGCAATTAAAAACATACCTGCAACAGTTAATGAAGTAAGACCTGTTCTACCACCTTCAGCAACACCAGAAGCACTTTCTACATAAGTTGTAACAGTTGAGGTTCCTAATGCTGCACCTACAGTTGTACCAATAGCATCAGCAAATAAAGCTTGTTTTACTCTAGGTAATTTTCCGTCTTTATCAAGCATGTTTGCTTTAGATGAAACACCAATTAATGTCCCTACAGTATCGAACATATCTACAAATAAAAATGTAAATAATACGACTAGCATTTTCATTGAAAATATTTCATGAAAATCGAACTGAAAAGCAATAGAACTAACACTTGGTGGTGTAGATATTAATGAAGTATCAGGCAGTTTTGTAACTCCCATTGGAATACCTAAAACTGTAGCTGCAAATATTCCTATTAATAAGGCTCCTTTAACTTTTAAAGCAAGTAAAACACCAATAATAACTAATCCAAATACCATTACTAAAACAGTTGGCTCTTTCATGCTTCCCAGGCCAACCAATACAGCATCGTTATTAACGATTAAACCTGCATGTTGCATACCAATAAAGGCAATAAATAAACCAATACCTGCAGAAATAGCATGTTTCATATTGGTTGGTATTGAGTTTACGATCAGTTCTCTGATATTAAATACGGTTAATACAAGGAAGATAATACCTTCAAGAAAAACTGCAGTTAAAGCAAATTGCCAACTACAATCCATTCCAATACAAACTGAAAATGCAAAGAATGCGTTTAATCCCATACCTGGAGCTAAAGCAAAAGGAAGTTTAGCCCATAAAGCCATAACAAGTGTTCCTACAATTGCAGAAATGGCAGTTGCTGAAAAAACAGCATTTATGTCCATTCCTGTTTTAGAAAGGATATCAGGGTTTACAGCCAAAATATAGGCCATTGTCATAAACGTGGTAATCCCAGCAATTACTTCTGTTTTTACCGTTGTATTGTTTTCTTTTAGTTTAAAGAATTTTTCTAACATATCTTAAAGTTTAGAAAGTCCATTTAACAGCTAATGTTGGATTAACAACAAAATCATCATCAACAAAATTACTGCTCATTTCAATTTCTCCACCAAATGAGAAGTTAGGACATGCATTGTACCAAAGTTGAGGCTCAGTTAGAAATACGTATTTTTTGTCTCCGAAATAAGTATCTTGTCTCCAAAAGTCAGCAAATCCTGTAAAAGAGAATTTTCTATCCCAAAAGTGAAGCCCCCAAACTGCTGTTAATTGAAATCCAGAAAGGTTCTCAGTAGAAAAATCGTCGTTTATTTTACCATCTTTAATATGTTTATAGTTGGCTTGAAGCGTTAATACTTTAGAGAAATCAGCATTATTAAAAGTGTATTGTCCACCAATTAACCACGAATTATTAATTGGTCCAAAATATGCACCTCCACTGTTGAATTCAATTCTAGGTTCAAATTTTTGAGTTTCATTCCACTTAAAGCTTCTAGCAATTTCCCAATATGCTAACGAGAATCCATTATCAGTACCACGATCATCTTCGTTACTGAAGTCCATATCTACAAAGAAAAATGTGCTACCATATTTATCCGGTTTAAACATTTCTAATGTAGTAGTAATTAATTGTCTTTCTTCACCAAAATCATAATGTACTTGAAGGTTTTGTGCGAAAACTAATTTTCCAAAAATCATTAACATGGAAAATAAAACTAACTTTTTCATACGTTTCATCATTTAATAATTTCAATATAACCAACCAATGATAAGCGATACATAGTTATTGTATAATATCATTAATCATTTATGTTACATTTAATAAGCGATTTGTAATTAAGTAATAAAGGGCACAAAAATATAATTATTTGTTAGTGTTGTAAAAAAAAAATGCAGAACTCTTAATTTTTTACAAAAGGTACGATAATTGATAACAGGATGAGTCTAATTTTAATATTTGTCCGAAACATTTTTTTCTATCTTTGCCGATGATGAGAACAAAATTACAATATATAATTTTTTGCTTACTGTTAAGCACTTTAGTAGCAGCGCAGCCTGGAGGACAAGGCGGACCCGATAATATGCCTCGTATGGGCAGAAATATGCAAGAAAATCAAGTATCAAGAGATACACTGATTGATTTGAAAGATAGAATCTGGTCATGGAATATGGTAGATGATTATACTTTTACAGATACTGTTGCTGTGGATACCATTACAACCGGTTTTCAGAACTATGATCCTATTTTTAAAAATAGTTTTTCAAATATAAACCTCGGAAATAAAGGAGGAGCATATACATCAAATTTATTAAGCTTTAAAGAAGACTATAATGAGTTTATTTTTCTAAATTCTTTAAAAGCTCTTTTTGTTCAACCAGAAGATATTCAGTTTTATAACACTAAAGTTCCATATACTAACCTTACCTATATAAATGCAGGTCCAGGAAGAAGATCTGAAGAAAATTTCACAGGTCTTTTTACTCAGAATATTAATAAAGACTGGAATCTAGCGATAAGATATAATTTAGTTTCATCGGTTGGTTTATATGAAGCACAAAAAGTAGACAACAGGAATTTTAATTTATATTCCAGCTATCATAGTCCAAAATATTCAATGCATGCAGTTGTAACTTACAATAGTATTGAACATTTGGAAAATGGAGGATTAGCAGATGATGATCATGAGTTAATTACAGATAAAGAAAAAAGTGATCAGTATTCAAGAGCTGAGGATATACCTGTAAAATACATGTCGGCTACGAATAAAATAAATAACTTTCAAGTGTTTTATAATCATTCATTAGGTATAGGTAAAATTAAATTAAATAACGAGCCTAAGGATTCCATTGATACAGAAGTTGATATAGACGAAGAGTATGAATTACCTGTGAGTACAGTGTATCATTCCTTACATGTGGGTAATTACAGTAGGGTATATAAAATAGATGATTTAGATAACTATTTTGAAGAAGGATTGCTTCCGTTGTATGGAACTGATTATGTTGATTCTTTACAAACAAGAGATTCAACATCATATACCTTTGTTAAAAATACTTTCCAGATAAAATTTAATGAAGAGGCCAATTCTTTGTTAAAGTTTGGATTACGTGCATTTTTGTCGAATGAGGTAAAATATTATAAGTTACAAAAGCCAACAGTTATCACATATGATGAAGACAATGTATATACACCAGTATATGGTCATAAAGATACAACTTTGGTAACAACCTATGTTGGTGGACAAGTTTTTAAGAATTTAGGAAAGAACTTTTGGTGGAATCTGGGAGGAAAGATATATGTTCAGGGATACAGACTTGGGGATATTGATTTGCAGGGAAATATAAATTCATTGTATCGTATTTTTAAAGATACAGCAGGTATATATGGTAGAGGTAGGATAGTGCTAAGAAGTGCCGAGTTGTTGCAGGAAAAATACTATTCAAATCATTTTAACTGGGATAGAAATTTTAAACAGGAAAAACTGGTTAATATTGAGTTGGGATTAAAAATTCCAACGCGTAGATTTAAGTTATCGTGGGAATCTAAGGTGTTTACAGATTATATGTACTGGAATAGTGAAGCTTTGCCAGATCAAACATCAGATGTATTTAGTGCATTTCAGCTTTCTCTTGATAAAGATTTTACTTTAGGACCATTACACAGTGATAATAAATTAGCCTATCAATTTTCGAGTAACCAAAGTTATTTGCCATTGCCTGAGTTTTCTGGATATAGTTCAAATTACTTTAATTTTTATTTAGCTAAAAGAGTATTGCAAATACAGGTTGGAGTTGATGTAAGATACCATTCGGAGTATTATGCTCCTGGGTATATGCCTGCTACTGGACAGTTCTACAACCAAAATATTATTAAAGTTGGTAATTATCCATTTATGGATGCTTTTGTTAATTTACATCTAAAAAGAGCTCGTGTATTTATTAAACTAGACCACATTAATCAAAGTTTTATGGATAAAAACTATTTCCTTACTTTGGGTTATCCTCATGCTCCAATGCGTGTGAAATGGGGTGTTTCATGGAATTTTTATGACTAGTCAGATTTAGTCTAATAATTCACTTATCAATTCATATTTGCTCTAAACTATAATTGATATATCTTTGTGGGCTTAAAGTTAAATTCTTACTTATGAGAGGTATAGAAAGATTTGTTTGGCTTTTACTTGTTTTGTTGGTGGCATGTAAACCGTCAGAAGATAAAGTAAAAACCAGTGTTGTTGAAAAAGAAGTTTCGTTTGACTTAAAAGAAATTCAGGAGAGAGGTAAACTTATTGTTGTTACTGATTATAATTCCACTAATTACTTTATTTATAAAGGTACTCCAATGGGGTATCAGCTTGAACTATTAAATGAGTTTTGTAATAATTTGGGAATAAAGCTGGAAGTAATTGTTAGTAATGATGTAGAGAAAAATATTAATGATCTTCGAAATGGTGATGTGGATTTGATAGCCCAGAATCTTGCAGTTACACGAGAAAGAAGTAAGAAAATTAAGTTTACAGAGCCCCATACTTTCTCACGACAGGTATTGGTGCAAAGAATTGGAAAGAAGAATTCTTCCAGATCTCAACAGTCCGAATTTAATTCCTTAATTCGTAATCAGTTAGACTTAGCCGGTAAGACAATTTATGTACAAAAAGGTTCATCATATGTTACTCGCTTGAATAATCTTTCAGATGAAATAGGTGATACCATTAATGTTGTTGAAATTCCTGATTATGAAGCTGAACAATTAATTGGTTTAGTTGCAGAAGGTGAAATTTTATATACTATTTGTGATGAAATATTAGCTCGAGTAAATAAAAACTATTACGATAATATTGATATTGAAACGCCGATTAGTTTTCCTCAGAAAATGGCTTGGGGGGTTAGAAAATCTTCACCTGATTTATTGCAGGTAGTGAACAATTGGCTTATTCGTTTTCGTAAGTCGTCTAAATATAATATCATTTATAAAAAGTACTTTTTAAACAGAAGATCTACGCATATTGTAGACGCAGGTTATAATTCCTTAAAAGGAGGTTCTGTTTCGAAATATGATGATATTATTAAAAAGGAATGTGAGAATATTGATTGGGATTGGAAATTAGTTGCAGCCTTGATCTATCAGGAATCCAGATTTTTACCTGAAATAAAAAGTTGGGCAGGAGCTCAGGGATTAATGCAGTTAATGCCTGAAACAGCAAAAACATTTGGTGTTCATAATGTTACATCGCCAACTGAAAATATCAGAGGTGGAATCAAGTTTTTAAAATGGCTTGATAAAAGAATGGCCTTACGTGTTGATGATCCGGAAGAAAGATTGAAATTTGTTCTGGCTTCATATAATGTTGGAATTGGTCATGTTTTGGATGCAATGAAGCTAGCCGATAAAAATGGTAAAAACCCTCAAATCTGGGATGATAATGTTGATTATTATCTTCTGAACAAATCAAAACCAAAGTACTTTAATGATCCTGTGGTTGAATTTGGATATTGTAGAGGAGAAGAGCCTTATTTATATGTTAACGAGATTCTTGAGCGTTATGAACATTATAAGAATCTAATGGAGTAGGTGAATTTTTGGGAGACTTTATCACTTCGATAAGTTCACTTAAAATCATAGCTGTTGCACCCCAAATAATATTCTTATTTATATTAAAATAAGGAGCTTTAATCTGAATGCCATTTTTTTCTTTTTCAAAAAAGTCAATATTGTCAGGATTTATAATCTGAGATAAAGGAGCTTCTATTATGGATTCAACTTCGTATGTATCTGGCTTAAATTCAGGAATATATGGGATATAACCTATAAAAGGCGATACATTAAAGTTACTGTTAGGTATAAATATGGGACTTAATTGTCCTATAATATCAATATCGTCAATGTTTACACCAATTTCTTCATGAGTTTCACGTAAGGCAGTTTGAGTATAGTTAATATCACCTAACTCAACTTTACCACCAGGTAAACTTATTTGTCCACTATGTGCTCCATTATATCTTGGTCGTTGTATAAATGGAATGTACAAGCTGTTATTTTTAGGGTACAATAAAATGAGCACTGCACTTTGTCTTGTTTCTGACTTATTAGGTTGAACTATGCCTGTAAAACGTACATTAGGAGACATTTTTAGTTGAGCCATTTCTCCAGGCAAATCTCCTTTCAATTCATTTCTAAGTATTTCAATAAAATTTGTATACATAAGCCTTTCTCCTTCCACAATTAATATAACAATTATACATTAAAAATGGCTCAAATGTTATATAAATATTTATTGATTAAAAGGCAAAAAAAAAGAAATACCGGACGTTTCCAGTATTTCTTTATTGTCTTGTCTTTAATTTAAACCTTTTGTATAAATACACTTTACTATGTATAATAATCGTGCCATTAAATTTAAATTATGCTGTTAAAATTTTTCATAGGTCTTAATGTGTTGATGTGTAGGGTTGTATCTGTAGGTGAATTTTTCTTTTAAATATTTTAGAAGAAATTACGGTATATCTATAATGTACGTTATCGGTCAGCTTGTGTACGTAGAGGAACAATAATCTCGGTATTCGAAATCATCTTTTGAGCTTAAAATGAGAAATAAATTATTTTCATTGAGTTTCCTATCTATACAATATCATACCCTTTTCTCACAGTTAGTGATTGATAAAAAATTATTTTAATAAATCATACATAATTGTCAGATAATCGTTTAATAACCGAGGTAACAGGAATTTATGTTTAATATTATCACGGCCACTTTTTGCAATAGATTCAGCTAATTTTTTATTTGTTAATAGCTCTACAATACTATCTGCAAATCCCTGATAGTCATATGGATCAAATAAAAAGCCATTTTCACCATCGTCAATTTGAATAGGAATACCACCAACATTAGAAGCCACAACAGGGGTTTCTTTCCACATTGCCTCAGTAACACATAAGCAAAAGCCTTCTCGTATTGACTTTTGAATTACAACATCTGAGTAGGTTTGTATGGCATTTACCAGGTAGTCGTTATTTCCCATAACAAACAAAATGTCATTTTTAAAAGACAAGTCTTTTACTGCTTGTTGAATTCTATTGAAAATATCCACACCTTCCGGATCATCTGTGGCCAGATTATAAGTATATAAAAGTCTACAATCTACTTTTTCTCTTACCTTCTCAAATATTTTCAATAATCCTTCCGGGTCTTTCCATTTATCCATTCGTGAAACTTGTGTAATTATGGGTTTATCTGTTGGAATGCCAGCTTCTTTTAAAATTTCTTTACATCGTTTTTGCGATAGTATTATATTTTTGGGTGCAAGTGGGTCAATGGCCGGATGTACAATTCTTTGTTCTACAGGAATATCTTTTTTCTTGTATTGTTCTGCAGATACTATCATTAAATCATAGCGAAGGATAAAAGGTTTAATAAACTCCCAGTAATCAGTATTAGGGTTTGTTAAATCGATATGACATCTCCAAACCCAGGGTTGTTGTTTTTTTATATACTTTATTAAAGATAATGGTTGCGGATCATGAATAAAAACACAGTCATGATCAAAGTGTGTGTAAGAAGCAAAAGCTTTGTTTACATTAAGGTAGGTCTGTTTGTCTTCATCTTTGAATATATCTTCTGAGCCTTGAAGTGCATTGTGCATTTTTTTGGTGATATCATAAAATTCAAGGTTCCCGTGCAGAACTCTCCATCCAGCATCTAATCCGGTATCATTGGTTAAAGGAACTAAATTGTTTAATATTTCAGCAACACCTCCTCCTATAAAGGTAGAGTTTACGTGTATTAAATGTTTATCATATAATTTTGCTGCTTTTTGATATATCTCATAAATTTCTTTTTCTCCCACAATGGGTAAATAATCCTCCATCTGTTTCATAAATCCTCCAATTTTAAATTGTTCTTTATCTATAACATTTGTGTAGTCATAACAATATAATTTACACAAAAGCATGGAGTAATTCAAGATGATGATGATGAGTAAGTATATACCATTGATCGGTATTGATAATACTGTACAATAAAGGTGTGAGATAGTAGTAGATAGTGGATATTAGTTTTAATGTATATTGAGGGACTAATACTGCAATATACCAGCCTTTGTAAAAAAAGTGCTTAGCAATAGAATAAATTACTAAGCACTATATAATTAAAAGTTCAATACGTATTATTTTAAATCATTTGCACGAATTTCTACCCGACGAATTTTTCCACTAATTGTTTTAGGTAGTTCTTCTACAAATTCAATAACCCGAGGGTACTTATATGGTGCAGTAACATTTTTAACGTGATTTTGTAACTCTTTTACAAATTCATCGCTGGCTTTGTATGCACAATCTTTAGCCAGAACAACAGTAGCTTTTACTACCTGACCTCTGATTTCATCAGGGATTCCGGTGATGGCACATTCAACAACGTCAGGATGTGTCATAAGTGCACTTTCCACTTCAAAAGGTCCGATACGATAACCAGAACTTTTAATGACATCATCAGCTCTTCCAATGAACCAAAAATAACCATCTTCATCCTTAAAAGCTAAGTCTCCTGTATAGTATATGTTATTGTTCATTGCTTCGTCAGTTAGTATCTGATTTCTGTAATAACCATTAAAAAGGCCTGATGGATATTCTTTGTCGTAACGAATAACAATTTGTCCTTGTTCTCCCACTTTAGCAGATACACCATCAGCATTTAAAAGGTCTATATCATAATGTGGATTCGGTAATCCCATAGAGCCAGGTTTGGGATTTATCCAAGGAGAAGTAAATACTGTAAGAGTTGTTTCACTTTGACCATATCCTTCGCGAAGTTTAATTCCAGTCAATTTCTCAAATTGATCATATACTTCCGGGTTTAATGCTTCTCCCGCAATAGTACACCATTCTAGTGCAGATAAATCATATTTAGATAAATCTTCACGAATTAAAAAGCGAAATATGGTTGGTGGTGCACATAGAGATGTAACCTTATATTTTGAGATTACATCTAGTATATTCGCGGGAGTAAATTTTTCATGGTCATATACAAAAACCGAGGCACCAACAAGCCATTGTCCATACAGCTTACCCCAAACTGCCTTGAGCCAACCTGTATCAGCTATTGTTAAGTGCAGGCTATCTTCATGAAGGTTTTGCCAGTATTTTGCAGTTACAATATGAGCTAATGGATAAACGCTATCAAGAGTAACCATTTTAGGTTCACCTGTTGTACCAGATGTGAAACTTACGATAATTGGATCTTCATTTTTTGTTGGTTCATTAGAACGAATAAATGGTAGTGCATTTTTAATCCCAGACTGAAAGTCTTCCCATCCATCCGGAATATTTGGTCCAATAGAAATACGGCTTTCAATTGTTGGCGATTCAGGTATTGCCTTATTGACATGATCTAAAATTAAATTATCTCCATCACATATTATCGTTTTAATAGAAGCCGCATTAGCTCTGTATATTATATCTTTGGAAGTAAGTAGATGTGTTGCAGGGATAATTATTGCTCCAATCTTGTGCAAAGCAATAATGGTAAACCAGAATTCTACACGACGTTTCAATATGGCCATAACCATATCTCCTTTTTTAATACCAAGTGATGAAAAATAACCTGCTGTACGATCCGTAATCTCTTTTAATTGTCCAAAAGAGTATGTGCGACTTTCTCCTTTATCATTGGTCCAAAGCAAGGCTCTTTTATTAGGCTCTTTTTTTGCCCATCCATCCACAACATCGTAAGCAAAATTAAAATGTTCAGGTATTTCTAATTTGTAGTTGTTTTTAAAATCTTCAAAATCATTAAAAATAGTTTGTTTTAAGTACTGATCTATCATATACAATTATTATTTTAATTCTCTGATAATAAATATTATCTCTCAGAAAAGAGTTTTTAAGTGAGTTCTAATTTAGGATAACTTGTTTTTGGATTGAAGACATACAAGTCATTAGGAATGTTTCACAAAAGTAGAAGTAATTTTTAGAATTAATATTATTTCAATCGAATTAGAATGAAATATTTAAAAATTGTTTTATTAATAACAGAGCTGAAGTTTACTTAAATGGTACTTAAGTATAAAGTAAATTATTGAAGTAGAAAGTAATGGTGGTTAACAAAAAACAATACTGTGAGTTTACATGTATTTTTTAGTAGTTATATAGAATTAGAGCTATGGAAGATTTAAATTAATCAAAGCGTATTGCTTCAACCGGCGTTATCTTGGTAATTAGATACGAAGGACCTAACATCATTACATATGAGATGATGATCGTAGCTATGTTAAGGTAGATTAAATGCAGAGGATTCAAATACATAGGGACCGTGTCTAAATAATAATTTTCTGGATTAAGGCTTAATATTCCAAATGTGTTTTGAATAAAATAAATGGCAATGCCAATTATATTTCCCCAAACAATTCCCTTAAGAATAATAAAAGAAGCTAAGTATAAAAACACTTTTCTTATATTCCAGTTTTGTTTACCCAATGCTTTTAATATCCCAATCATGGCTGTTCGCTCCAATATAATAATTAAAAGGCCAGATATCATATTAAAACCAGCTACTAATACAATCAGTATTAAAATAACTGTAACATTCATATCTAACATGTCAAGCCATCCAAGTATTTGAGGTTGTTGTTGAGCAATTGTAGTAGTTCTGAGTAGACCTCCATCTGCTGAGATATGTGCAGCCGCCAGAATATCAATTTCTCTTGACAAATCATTTATTTGATTAAAGTGTTCCAGCGTAATTTCATAACCGGCTATCTGATTGTCATTCCAGTTATTTAATTTAATAATATGGCGAATATCAGCAAAAATATAAACCTTGTCAAACTCGGGTAGATGAGAGTCGTAAATAGCACTTATTTTAAAATTTCGAGCTCTGATCTTATCCTGAAAAAAATAAGTAGGGATTTTATCTCCAACTTTTAGTTTTAGTAGCTGCGCAAGAGTTTTTGAAATAATAATATCATTTGATGTACGCTTACCTTTTACATCAGGTATATTACCTTCAGTAATAATATCTCTAAAATAGTCCCAGTCAAAATCTTTTCCAACGCCTTTAATAATAATGCCTTGAATGTTATCTTTGGTTTTAATTAGCCCCGGTTTTGTAGCAAATTCCTGAATTCTTTTTACTCCAGACAGAATTTTTAACTGATCAACAAAAACTGAATCTCTATCAATGGGATTTGTTTCAAAAGATGAATTATAGTCGTAATTTATTATTTGAATATGTGAACTGAAGCCAACAATTTTATTTCGTATTTCTTTTTTAAACCCAGTACCTATCGCTAATGAAAGAATCATGACCACCATTCCTATAGTAATACCTAGTGTGGCTACCTTAATTACTGGTCCTGCAAGTTTTTTACCGGTAACTTCTCCTTTTCGTATTTTATTGGCTATATATAAATTGAGATTCAAAATTCAGTGGTCTAATGAAATTATTCTATAGGAAAATGAAAATTGTTCGTTTCAAATATAATGCAAAAACTTTTAGAATCGCTTGATAATACAATTAAACAAAAGTTTAAAATAAGTTTAGATGAGTCTATATTAAATGTAAAAGCCTACTCATTTGTTATTTATAAACGCCTTGTGTTGTTAATAATTTTGGATTTAAGAGATTGTATAGTACAAAAACGAAAAGAAAATATAGGAACGATATGTAAAAAGGTAACTATAAGTTAGAAGGAAAAAAAAGAGATATAAGGCTGGTACTCATATCTCTTTTTTAAAATGTTTTATATTGTCTTTCTGCCAGGATAGGCCTCAAGGGCTTTTTCAATAACAATAAGGGCTTTTTTAAGATCTTCCTCATTCAGAACATATGCAATACGTACTTCATCTTTTCCAAGATAACGACTGCTATAAAATCCAGAACCAGGAGCCATCATGACGGTTTGATTTTCGTATTGAAATTCCCCTAAAATCCATTGACAAAAATGATCAGAATCTTCTACGGGTAGCTTAGTCATAGTATAAAATGCTCCTTTGGGAACTAATGAACGTACACCAGGTATTTTATTTAGTCCTTCAACCAATACATTTCTTCGGCCTAAGTATTCATTGTAAACCATTTCGGAATATTCATCAGCAGCATCTAAAGAGGCACAAGCCGCAATTTGCCCAAGTAATGGAGGACTAAGTCGAGCCTGAGCATATTTCATAGCAGATTCTATAACTTGTTTGTTTCTGCTAACTAAGGCACCAATTCTAATTCCACATTCACTATATCGTTTACTTACGGAGTCTATTAAAACCACATTATCTTCAAGACCGTCAAGTTTCAGGGCTGAAATATGATCGTAATCATCATAACAGAATTCACGATAAACTTCGTCAGACAGTAGGTACAAATCATTCTTTAAAACAATTTCTCTTAGCTGATTTAGTTCTTCTTGTGAATATAAATACCCTGTTGGATTATTTGGGTTGCAAATAAATATACCTTTAGTTTTTGATGTAATTAACTTTTCAAATTCCTCTATTGGAGGTAGTGAAAATCCATCTTCAAACTTAGATGTAATAGGTTTTATATTGATTCCTGTAGCAGTAGCAAAGCCACTATAGTTTGCATAAAAAGGTTCCGGAATAATAATTTCATCTCCAGGGTTAAAACAACAGAAAAAAGCAAACATAAATGCTTCAGATCCTCCAGTTGTTACCATAATATCATCCGTATTAATATCAATACCAAATTTTTTGTAGTATTGAGTTAGTTTTTTACGGTACTCAAGTAAACCCGCAGAGTGACTATATTCAAGAATATTGCGATCAATATTTTTTACAGCATCTATGGCGACCTCTGGTGTATGAATATCAGGTTGACCGATATTTAAATGATAAACTTTGACTCCTCTTGCTTTTGCTTCATCAGCAATAGGAACAAGCTTTCTAATTGGCGAGGGAGGCATATCAACACCCCTTTTGGATATAGATGGCATAACTAAATTTTTAAATTGGATGCAAAAATAACAAAAACCTGATAATTGTCACCTCGGAGTGTGTTTAAATATTTTAAAACTTTGAATGATTATATTTTTAATTGCCTCGAAATATAGGTTTAGTTGTTTTATATTTTATAGTTTTGAATGATAATAAAGAACCGTACGAGATTGATATATATGAGTAACTCCAATGCTTCTATTAAACTAATTGTATTTATAATTTTAATAATAACCGGAAAATCAGCTTTTTCGCAGGTGATGAGTGGAGTTGTAAAATCTTCTGATGGTGAAGGGATTCCATTTGCCTCTATATATATTAAGGAATTAACCTCAGGAACTACTACAAATCTTGAAGGAGAATACAGTATTAATTTAGAACCGGGCAAATATCAAATATCTTTTCAGGCCCTGGGTTTTTCTAAGGTAATTGTAAATATTACAATTTTAAATAAGGATATAGAGAAAGATATTGTATTACGACAACATGACTATAAAATTAAAGAGGTAAGAATTTATTCAGGTAACGAAGACCCTGCGTATGGAATTATACGAAAATCGATAAGTCTTGCTCCTTATTTTTTGCGTCAGGTTAAACATTATAAGGCTAGTGTTTATCTTAAGGGTGGTTTTGATATGAATAAAATTCCAGCTTTATTTAGAAAACAGTTGAGAGAGGAGGGTGTAGAACAGGGAAAAACGTACGTTGCAGAATCAATCAATGAAATCATATTTAATGCTCCCAATAAATATGAGCATCATATCATCTCAAAACAATCTACCATTCCCAATGATAGTGAGGATGAAGTTTTAGGGTATTTAAATTATAGTTTTTATGATTCGGATAGTGAAATAGCAATATCTCCAATATCCCGGCGTGCTTTTTCTTTTTATAAATACCGTTATGAGGGATTTTTTCAGGAAGGTGAATATTACATTAACAAAATAAAAGTAACACCAAAGAGGAAGAACCAAAAGCTATTTGAAGGTTATATATATATAGTAGACAATCTATGGAATATTCACTCTGTAGATCTTGTGAATGAACAATTTTTCGGAAAAATACGAATAAAACAAGTTCAGGCAGAGGTAGTTGGAAAAGCCTGGCTACCTGTAAGTCATCAATTTGAAGTTGATTTACAAACTTTTGGTTTTAAGGCGACAGCTAATTATGGTGGTTCTGTTAAATATGAGGAAGTTATACTCGATGATGAACTTCCGGTTCCTGCTTCATTGAAAGAAGCTTATGCAGAGGAAGAAGTAGCTGAAGACATAGCAGAAGAAGAGTTAATTCCGCTAAACAAAAATCAACAAAAAATAGAAGAGCTATTAAAAAAAGATGATTTAAGTAACAGGGAGATGTTAAAGTTATCGAGATTGATGGAGAAGGAGAATGAGAATCTGGATCAAATGGGCAAAGGACTTCAACTTGAATCTTTGGATGAAACATATAAAATAATTAAAGACACAATACCTGCAGATAGTGTTGATTGGAATAAAATAAGACCAATTCCTTTAAGTAAAAAAGAAATAGAGAGTCTGGGAATAAGAGATTCGTTAACTCTGGCTCTTTCAGGTGTACGAAAAGATTCTGTAATAGAGAATGAAAGTACAGAAGCAATAAATGTATTAGGAAATATTATAGGAGGGAAGAAATTTGTTCTATCAGAAAAGCCCAGAAGGATAACGCTGAGATATTATGGTATAATAGATAAGCAATCATTTTCTTTTAATGCCGTTGATGGATGGCAATTTATTCAGAATTTTAATTTTAGATATTATCTGTTAAACGAAAAAAAGAGCAGTTTTTTTATGCGACAATATTTTAAGTATTCCTTTAACAGAGAAGTAATTAATTGGAAAACACATTTGAGATTAAATCATGATCTCATAAAGCATACGAGTTACTACATTGATGCCGGAATGTGGAGTAAAGATTTTAATGAAGATTCTGGAATAGCTGATTTTTCAAATTCTGTTTACTCATTATTGTTTAAAGATAATTATCAAAGGTTGTATCAGGATAATTTTATAAAATTTGGTATGAAAACAGATCTGGCTAATGCCTTGGTTTTTAGTGGGGAGGCTAAATATCAAAGAATAAACAGATTAGAGAATAGTACAAATTATTCATTGGGCTATCCAACTAGAAATTATACGTCAAATAATAATATTGAAGGTTCTTTCTTGGATGATTCTTTTAATGGGAGAACAGGATTTCAAATAAGAACCAGTTTGCAATATACACCTAAGTATTTTTATCGTATTGATGGTGGCAGAAAAAAAATGATTGAATCAGATTATCCAACTTTTACATTAGCTTATGAAAAAGGGGTGAAAAATGTATTTAATTCAATATCGGATTATGATTTGTTTGAGTTAAGCATAGATCAGGAGCTGGAATGGAGCTTTATGTATGCATTTAATTATGATATCAGAGCTGGTTATTTTCATAATAACTCATCAATGCATTTTTCTAATTTTACTCATTTTAATACCAGTGAAATTCCTGTTTCATTTAAAGATTGGAAACGTAATTATAATTTACTTCAAGATTATAAATACAGTACAAATAAATGGTATATTGAAGGACATTTATGTTATTCTACACCTTATTTAATAGTTAAAAATATTCCTTTTTTACAGGAAAAACTCTGGAATGAAAACATATACTTACATCATCTAACGCAACCTTATTTAAAAAATTATAATGAAGTGGGGTATGGTTTAAGCCAGATTTTTTTAATGATGAACATAGGTGTTTTTGCAGGATTTGAACAATTTGAGTTTAGCAACTGGCAGTTTAAAATAAGCCTAAATCTTAATGATTAATACTTTACAAATGAAAATATTACTATCTCTTTTCTTATTTGTGTTAATAATCAATTGTAATGCTCAGGATGTAATAATCAGTGGTAGAATATTTGATAAAAATGGGATTATCGTTAATGGAGCATCCGTTTGTCAGCAAAATTCAAACAATTGTTACTTTTCAGATTATATGGGAGTGTTCCATATTCTAATTGATAAAAATATCGAGAATAAGGCTATTGAGATATCTGCAAAAGGGTATAAAACATTTGTAATAAATAATACCGATACAATAGTTCAACCATTAAGAATATTCATGCAAGAATCGGATGAAGATATAGGATCAAATATAGCAAAGCCATTGGACAAGCAACCCAAAGCTGATAAGGATAAATTAAAAGTATTTTTTTCTTTTGAAGTAGGGTATGTTCCTTTTGAATTTGATGATTATAATACTGTTTTAGGTATAGATAATGTAGATATAATGAACGATAATAACACCATAAGTGTTATAGAAATAGGATTTGTTTATAAGAGACTTTATTCTGGTATAGAGTTTGGATCAAATCAGGATACGCGAGAAGATATGAATGGAGTTGATTTGGAACTTAACAAAACGAGATGGGGTTTGAATTTTGGATATAATCTTATTGAATCGAAAAGATTTACTTGTACTCCGAATATAGCATTGAAATTGAACAGATATCGCTTGTTGAATTTTGATACGAGCAAACAAATTTCTTTGGATGATTATGTAGAAAATAGGGATTTAGATATCAGAATAAATCAGATGACCGGGTATGCAGGATTAGATTTGTCTTACAATTTCCGTATTCCTTCGTTTGGATTTGCACGATTTTATTCGGTAGGTGTTTATGGAGGTTCCATGTTTAAACTACACAATGAACCATGGGCCTATTCACAAAGAAATCGTTTAAGGAGTAGCAATAAAGTTAATGCTCCTGATTTTGAGAGTGGTTTTTATTTTAAATTGAATTATTAAATAGTAGCAAATTATATAAGAGTAAATGAGGAAATAAACTATGTGATGGTATTTTAATAAAAGTAATCCTATATCATCAGATCCAGAATAATTATTCTCCTGGCGATTTCCATTTTACCATAAAAGATTAAATTAAAACAGATGAAAAAGTTTATTAAAGTTTTTGCCATAATAATAGGAGTGTTTGTATTGTTACTTTTTATAACTCCAATTTTATTAAAAGGTAAAATTGAAACTATAGCAAAGCAGGAAATTAATAAGCAAATTAATGCAACGGTTAATTGGGATGATTTTTCATTGTCATTGATTCGAAAGTTTCCGAGTTTATCAGTTAATATGTCTGGTTTAAGTGTTGTTGGCTCACAACAATTTGAGGGAGATACCTTATTGTCACTTAAAGATTTTTATGTGTCTGTAGATCTATTAAGTGCAGTAAGCGGCAGTCAGGTTGAAGTTGAAACAATACTCTTGGATCAGCCATTTATACATGCTAAAGTATTAGCAGATTCAACAGCGAATTGGGATATAATGAAGCAGACAACAACCGAAGTAGAAGAACCTGATGAAGAAGAATCTTCCAGCTCATTTGGTATTACGTTGGAGGAATTTGAAATAAAAGACGCCTCATTGAAATATGATGATGCATCGATGTTATTAAATACCAGTGTTGATCACTTTAATTTGAATTTATCAGGAGATCTTAGTGCATCATCAACAGATTTAAAAATAATAACATCTGTTGAGCGTATTAATCTTACTATGGAACAGATTCAATATCTTCATAATCTGTCAGTATCATTATCTGCAAATATGTTGGCAGATATGGATCAGATGATATTTACCTTTAAGGAAAATGATTTAATGCTGAATCGCTTAAATTTAGGATTTGATGGAACCATAGCCTTGCTTGATGAAGGTTATGATTTAGATTTGAATTTAAAAACAAAACGAACTGATTTTGATGCTATTTTAGGTTTGATTCCGGAAGCTTTTATGAGTTATGTTGAAGGTGTAAAAACAAAAGGGAATTTTACTTTTGAATCTTCGGCAAAAGGTATTTATAAGGATGCAGATCATTTACCTGCTTTTAATGTTAATCTAATAGTTGAAGATGGTTTTGTGCAATATCCTGATCTGCCAAAATCTATTCAAGATATTAATGTAAATTTTACAGTAGATAATACAGGAGGTTCTCCAGATAACACAATAAGCGAAATAAAGAAATTTCATTTCAAGTTGGGAGATAACCCTTTTGATGCTTCAATGATTGTAAAAACTCCGGTTAGTAACGCTCAATTTAAAGGAGGTGTATTGGGAACAATAGATCTAAAATCTTTAAAAGAAGCAATTCCGTTAGATAGTTTTGATATTAAAGGTATTATCGATGCAGATATTAGTATAGATGGTGATTTAAAAACTATTGAAGCTGAAGATTACGAAGCAATACAAGCAAAAGGAAAGGTAGCACTAAATCAGTTTTATTATGCAAGTAATGATCTACCTCAGGCAGTTGACATTCCATCCGCTCAATTAAAATTTTCACCAAAAGAAATTACTTTAGATGAATTTGAATGCAATATTGGGAAATCTGATTTTAGCTTAAAAGGAAAGATCGAGAATTATTTACCTTATATTTTTAAGGATGAAACCATAAAAGGGGTATTGGTTCATCAATCGAAAATGATTGATGTGAATGAGTTTTTAATGACAGAAACAGAAGAGGAAGAAATTGAATCTGCAGATACAACTGCAATGGAAACAATAGAAGTTCCTAAGAATATTGATTTTGTATTTACTTCATCAATAAATAAAATACTATACGATAAGTTGGTTATTGATGATACAAAAGGAAAAATTACTGTTCGTAATGGAGTTGTAAAACTGGATGGAATGGATATGAATTTATTGGATGGTAAAATTATAATGGGAGGAGCCTATAATACCCAGAATATAGAGAAACCATTTGCAGATTTTACTTTTAATGCAAGTAATATTGATTTAACAAAAACAGCAAACTCCTTTTCTGTAATTGATTCATTAATGCCAATTGCCAAGAGTTCAAAAGGAAAAATATCTGCTACACTTCATTATAATAGTTTGTTAAATAAAGAGATGTCTCCGGTTATATCTTCAATAACAGGTAATGGTAATCTTAAATCTCCTTTTATTGAAGTTTCAAATTCAAAAGTTTTAAATGGAATGGCTCAGTTATTAAAGAACGATAAGTATAAAAAACTAAAAGCTGAAAACATTGATGTGAACTTTATTTTACAGGATGGTAAAATCATTGTTAAGCCATTTAGTCCAACCGTTTTTGATAAAAAATTAACTATTTATGGAGAACAAGGATTTGATCAATCACTTAATTATGTTGTAAAAACTCCTGTTTCTAGAAAAGATGTTGCAGGTGCTTTAGGCTTCTTGAGTGATGGCTTTGCAGATTCAGGATCAGATTATGTTGTTGATGTTATAATTAAAGGAACAGCTAAAGATCCAAAAATGTCTTTGGATTTATCTGCAGCAACTAAGCAAGCACAAAAAGAGGTGGGTAAGGAAGCTGAAAAGGTAATTAAAGAGGTATTAAAAGATGAAAATGTGCAGAAGTCTGTAAATGAATTTTTAAAAGGCTTTGGTAAAAAGAAAAAGTAAAATAAAATTCTACTAAAGAATAAATATTATTAAAAAGTCGGTTTCTAAATGAATGGGATCGACTTTTTTCATTTTATAATTTATTTTTGTGTTTTTAATCAGGAGAAGGTGAATAGCAATATGAATAAAACAACTATAATCATATTATTATTATTAGGTTTATGTACTTACGGAATACAAGCACAAAAACGTAAGAATGAAGATACTAGTGTATATCATGTAAATAAGGCTCTTGAAATTCCTTTAACTATAGCATCATATGGTTTTAATGTAGGATATGGTTTTGGATACTTAAGTGACCAGAGTGGTTTATCAGAAGAGAGTGTATTAAAACTTGATGATAATAATATATGGTTTTTAGATAGGGCAGCTACAAGACAAGATGTTTCGTTTAAGGACAGGGCTCAGAAATTATCAGATCTGTTTTTAAACGCATCCTTATTTCTTCCTGGAATAATAGGACTAGATAAAAGGGTTAGGAACGAATGGATGGATATTATACTTATGTATCTTGAATTACATGCCTATAATAGCACATTTTATATTGGTACAGCCATGTCAGTTAACAGAACCAGGCCAATTGCATATAATGCGGATGCACCGATGTTAGCAAGAACAGAAAAAGGAACGAGAAATTCGTTTTTTAGTGGCCATGTTTCAACGGCAACCAGTGGTTGTTTTTTTGCTGCTAAAATATATAGTGATCTACATCCTGAGATAGGAAATAAAAAATATCTGCTATATGGAGCGGCCTGTATACCACCTGCTCTTGTTGGGTATTATCGTTTTAAAGCAATGAAACATTTTCCTAGTGATATAATAACTGGTTTTGGTATTGGTGCTTTGGCCGGAATTTTAGTTCCGGAACTACATAAGATGAAAAGAAAAGATTCTGCATTATCAATTAATCCATATGTAGGTGAAATTTCAGGATTAAACCTAAGATATACCTTTAAATAGAAAGGTAATATTAAAATACAAAAAACAGCACCACGCCCGTAAATGCTATAATAGCGCCACTAATTTCTTTAAAAGATATTTTTTCTTTAAAAATAAATACAGAAGGAATAATGATTAAAACAGGAACAATAGCCATGATTGTAGAGGCTATTCCTGTTGTTGTGTGTTGAATGGCAATAAGAGATAAGGAAACTCCCAGAAAAGGTCCAAAAATAGAACCTATCGAAATACCCACCATGGCTTTTTTGTTCCTAAAGGCTGCAAAAAGGTTGCTCCACTTCTTTAAAATGAAAAATAGTATTGTAAACCCAATAATACCTGCTAATATTCTTATTTGAGTAGATAGAAATGGATCATAATCTTTCATTCCAAGTTTTGAGAAAACCAAGCCTAAACCTTGTCCAACTGCACCTCCAAAAGCCAATAAAACTCCCTTTAGTGGATATTTCATTTTAATAATACCGTTGTCCGAGCCTTTAGCTAAAATAACTGTTGCAATACCAATTATTGTAATAGCCATACCAATAAAGTTAATCGCTGACATTTGTTCATTAAGAATCAGCCATCCGAAAAATGCAGCGATAGGCGGGGTGAGGGCCATTATTAACATAGAAACTCTAGCTCCAACAATAACAAAGGCTTGAAATAATAATAAATCACCTACAACAAAACCAATTAAGCCACTAATTGACAGCCAAATCCATGCCTCCATACTGGCATCAGATGCATAAAAAAGACCTTTGTTGAAATACGAAAATATCCCCAGAATAAAGAATGCGAAAAATAGTCTTATCACATTTACTGGCAGTGATCCTACTCTTTTTCCAGCAGATTCAAAGGCAAGTGCAGTAATAGTCCAGCATATTGCTGTAGCTAAAGCAGCACTTTCACCAATTAAAGAACCTACATCCATTTATTCTATCTCTGTGGTTTATTTTTAATCATCTTTTTCTTCTTTCTATATATGAATAAAGCTGGTATATAGGAAAAAGCAAGACCTAACGCAAGGTTAATAAAAGTAAGTTTAACCACACCTAAATTTCTAAGTGAATAAGAAAATATTACAAAGAAAATATTTACTAAACCAATGATTAGAGATATCTGTAAATGTGTAAAACCAAGAGTTAGCATCCTATGATGAATATGATTTTTATCTGCAGTAAATGGTGAATTACCTTTTGATATTCTGTAGACAAATATTCTTAAAGTATCAATGATCGGTACAATTAAAATACCTATAGCTACAGCAGGAGCAGAGTTCATCGAGTACTTCAAATGTTCAGCATTTACAGGTTTGTTAAACTCACAGAATTTAACCGCAACAACGGCTAATAAAAAACCTAACAATAGTGAACCTGTATCTCCCATAAATATTTTTTGAGTCTTGGAGAATACATTAAAATAGAAGAATCCTAATAAGGCTCCAATTAAGGCTGCTGAAAATACCGGAATATGATAGCTACCATTAATAAAAAACCATATAGAAAAGGCAAGTATTGATATAATTCCTGATATAGCTGCAAGACCATCAATCCCATCAATAAGATTAAAACCATTGATAATATATACAAAAATACCAAGTGTTATTGCAAAACCCACTATAGGACTTACAGGTAGTCCAAAAAATCCGTGTAACGAAGTTATTTGTAAATCACCCCATCCAATAATAACAAACGCTGCTAAAATTTGCCCAAAAAGTTTTACCATTGGTGCAGTTACCATAATATCATCTTTAATACCAATTGAAAAAATGATCAATAAAGCGGGTATTAAAAAAGGAATATGAGTAAAACTATACCATTCAGCAAAGATTGAATAGGTAAACAAAAAGCTTAAAAAGATAGCTAATCCTCCTAACGTGGGAATTTGAGTTTTATGAACTGTTCTTTTATTAGGAACATCGTATAAATTTTTTGATTCAGCAACTCTTAGAATTGAAGGAATAGATAAAAAAACCAGAAAAAACGAAAAAACTCCAGCAAATGGAATTAATAACTTTAAAGTAAACGAATCCATATTTTATTGTTGTGTATGCAAATGTATAAATTTTGGTAATTTATCTGCTTATTTAATTCTTTAATATGTTAATTGTATAGAAAATTTATTTTGCTTTTAAGGTAAAGTATTTAACTTTGTAGTGAGAATATTCTTGGTATATCTTTGTTTATATTACAAAAAATATTAGAAAATGTTTTTATAGTGCTGGTTATAAGATGTGTGCAATAAGTATTCTCATAGTATTTATTATTGATGTATTAAAATAGTCGCATAAGCGATTATTTATTTTGAAAGCATAGCTATCTAATAAAATATGAAGAAAGGTTGTGTTCATATATATACAGGTAATGGAAAAGGTAAAACAACCGCTGCATTGGGATTATCCATTCGTGCATTGGGGGCTGAACAAAAAGTATTCTTTGCTCAATTTGTTAAAGGAAAGCATTATTCAGAGATAAGTGCATTGCGTAATCATCCTAATATAACTATAAAACAATATGGGTTAAGATGTTTTATTAAAAAAAAACCAACTTTAGAGGATCAATTAGCTGCACAAAAAGGATTAAGAGAAGTGGTGCTAATTTTAAAACGAGGTATGCATGATTTAGTTGTTATGGATGAAGTTTTTATTGCTCTATATTATAATTTATTTGATGTAAAGGATGTAATTAATATAATTAAACATAAACCTGTAAATTTAGAATTACTTCTTACAGGAAGAAAAGCTCCAAATGAATTGATAGAAATGGCAGATATAGTAACTGAAATGATTGAGGTTAAACATTATTATAATAAAGGAGTAGAGGCCAGAAAAGGGATTGAATATTAAAGGTTATGTATCAAGGAAACGAGCTATCGGAATAAGAATTCTTTGTTGGAGAATTCGATGTTACCAAATGAATCAAATTATAAACACATAAAATGAAAATTTGATTATACAAATTAACACACAAGGGGATGTATAAAGTAATAATAGCGTTCCATATGGTCTTTAAAAATATATTATAATATATGAAATTATCGGTTTTATCAGAAAATACAGCGGGAGGTTCTTTTCTTGCAGAGCATGGCTTATCATATTTCATAGAAGTTAATGAAACAAAAATTCTATTAGACACCGGACATAGTGATGTTTTTAAATTAAATGCTCAAAAGTTAGGAATAGATATCGATAAAGTTGTTGATGTTGTAGTTTTGAGTCATGGACATTGGGATCATGGGGGAGGCTTAGAATATTTAAAGGATAAAAAACTTCTTACTCACCCTAAGTCATTTATTAAGCGTTTTCGAGCGGGAGAAGACAAGAATATAGGTTTGACATTAAGTCAAGAAGAACTTCAGGCTAGGTATGAGCTGATTTTATCGGATAAACCTTATTCGATTACCGATCAGATTATATTTCTAGGAAGTATTCCAAGAATAAATAAATTTGAGGCTAAAAGTACTTCATTTGAAGATGAAAACAGAAAACCAGATTTTGTACCTGATGACTCAGCAATAGTTGTTATTCAAGATGATCAATTGATTGTAATAACAGGATGTTCACATTCTGGTATCTGTAATATAATTGATTACGCAAAAAAGATTACAGGTATTTCAAAAGTATTAGGTGTTATAGGTGGATTTCATTTAAAGCAAAACAACTTACAAACACAACAAACAATTGAATATCTTAAGAGTCTAAATATTCAATACCTATATCCATCGCATTGTACTGCACTGCCAGCTTTAGCAGCTTTTTACAATGCATTTAAAATTGAACAGGTAAAAACCGGAATGGTTATTAATTTATAAAGGGTATATCACATGAGTAAAACTATTGTAATAATAGGAGGTTCTGCTGCAGGACCAAAAGCTGCTGCTAAGGCACGACGTATGGATGAATTTGCTGAAATTATAATTTTTCAGAAAGGAGAAGATTTGTCAATGGCATCATGTGGTTATCCATATTATGTAGGAGGCTTTTTTGATGATAGAAATAAGTTGCTTTGTACTCCCACAGGGGTTGTCAGAGATCCGAAGTTTTACTGGAATGCAAAAGGTATCAAGGCAAATATCAATACAGAGATAACCAAAATAGATCGTAATAATAAAACTGTAGAATACGTTGATTTACTGACAGGAGAAAAAGGAATACAGCACTATGATAAATTAGTAATTACAACAGGAGCTACTCCAAATATGCCACCCATTCCAGGAACGGATTTAGAGGGTATTACAACTCTGCAGTCGATGCAAGATGCTGATTACTTAAGAAGAATTAGAGATGAAGGTAAGGTAAAGAAAGCTGTTGTAATAGGAGGTGGTCTTATTGGTATTGAAACGTTGGAAGCATTGAATTTAGCTGGTATAGAATTAACAATGATTGAGTTATTGCCTCAATTACTAACATTCTTGGATTGGAAAATGGCTAAGCTCGTTGAAAATTATCTAAAAACAAAAGCCAATGTAATTACAAAGAACGGTGTTGCTGAATTTTTAGGTAATGATGGTAAATTAACAGGAGTAAAGCTTCAAAATGGAACTGAAATACCTTGTGAGCTAGCTGTTGTAGCGATAGGTGTTAAACCTAATATTAAATTAGCAAAAGAAGCAGGTTTACATATCGGAAATTTAGGAGGAATAACAGTAAATGAATATATGCAAACTTCTGATGCAAATATATATTCCGCCGGCGATTGTTGTGAGATAAAAAATATCATTACAGGCAAAAAGGTACTAGCTCCCTATGGTGATTTGGCAAACCTTGAAGGACGAGTTGTGGGGCAAAACGTAATTGAAGGTAATAAAGTTATTTTCCCGGGAACTCAGCAAACGGGTATTTGTAAACTGTTTGACTATGGTATTGGAATAACTGGATTATCAGAATCAAAAGCTAAAGAAGAAAATATAAACTTTGTAAAAGTAGTAAATGCTAGTCCTGACAAGCCAGGTTTTATGGATGGAAAGTTGTTAATTACAAAACTGTTGGCAGATAGCAAAAATGGAACAATTCTGGGAGCACAATGTATTGGCCCTGGAGATGTTAGTAAACAGTTAGCTATATGGGCTACAGCCATCAAGGGTAAACTAACCATTAGCGATATGATAAATGCCGATTTTCCATATGCTCCGCCATTTTCATTGGCCATAGATCATAGTATTGCTACTGCACATATTCTTCAAAATAAAATAGATGGAATTTTCAACGGTATTTCATCTTTGGAATTAAAAGAAAGATTGGATGAAAATGAAAGTATTTATCTCTTAGATGTAAGAGGGGCTGATGAGTATGAGCATATGCGTTTAGGCATTGGCGAAACCTTAATTCCATTAGGAATGTTAAGGAAACGAATTAGTGAGTTGCCACAGGATAAGGAAACAGAAATAGTTACGTATTGTAAGATTTCATTGAGAGGATATGAGGCTGCTGTCCTATTAAAAGCTCACGGATATAATAATGTCAAAGTTATGGAAGGTGGTATTATGGGATGGCCTTTCTCTCGTGAAAAATAAAAAACCGTATATAGGATAAATGGTATTGATTAATTATTTCCTCTTTTTCAGTGCATAACAGATATAATACTTATTTTACAACAAAGAAAATGATAAGTATAATATCTTATATTTATCCTACCAATAGGATAAATGTCTTTTTTTTATATTTTTGCAATTCATAATACTACGGGGATGACTTGGATTTGACAGCAGGTGAAAGTGGTATGTAAGCATGCAGAGCTCAGGAATTCCGGCTCTTTAATCTCGGGTTTCAACTTTTTAATTGGCGAAAATAATTACGCTCTTGCAGCTTAATCGAAGTATAGTAGATAAGCATTATTCGGTATAAGATACTGAAACAAGACATCTCTTAAGTGCTATCTTCCTGAGGCGGCTTAAATCAGAGATGCTGGAAAATCGGGAACAGGCAATAGTAAACTTCGGGCTATTGCTTAAATTAAGAAGATAAGGTAGTAGTCGGTGGCTTTGATCCAGCTGCTATTCGAAAATTAAGTCAAAGCTAAGCATGTAGAAAGCATATGGCTTCCTTGACTGGACCAGGGTTCGAAACCCTGCATCTCCACAATGAAATAAAAATCCACTCTATTTAGAGTGGATTTTTTGTTTTATAAAACCTAGTTAAGGTATTTAATGCATTCTTTCATTTTAAGTGAAATCATGTGAACTTCAGATAAATAATTATTTTTACAAGCGCTAATCATAATAAATAATCGTAAACTATGGCATCGGGATTTTTCGCACTCTTTGATGATGTTGCCACCTTAATGGATGATTTGGCAACAATGAGTAAAATAGCCACCAAAAAAACGGCAGGTATTTTAGGCGATGATCTTGCTGTTAATGCAGAGAAGGCAACAGGCTTTGTTTCTAGCAGAGAATTACCAGTAATATGGGCTATTACGAAAGGTTCGTTTTTGAATAAAATGATTATAATTCCTATCACTATTATTTTAGGTTTGTTTGCACCGCAGTCTGTTATTCCTATTTTATTAGTAGGAGGTTTATATCTGGCATACGAAGGCGCAGAAAAGGTTTACGATTACATTTTTAAACAACATTCAAAAGAAAAAACAGAACAACCTCAAATACTAATAAATAAAGAAGATATACTAGAACAAGAAAAACAAAAGATAAAATCAGCCATAGCAACAGATTTTATTTTATCTCTTGAAATTGTAATTATTGGACTTAGTACAGTAGCTGACAGACCATTAATGATTCAAGTTCCGGTTTTAATTGTAGTTGCGATAGCCACCACTATTGGTGTATATGGAATAGTAGCACTAATAGTTAGACTGGATGATATAGGATATAAAATTACAGCTAAAGGCAATGAGACAAATAAAACGATACTTAAAAAGTTTGGATTGCTATTGGTAGAATCATTGCCTGTAATAATAAAAATATTAGCTGTAGTTGGTACATTAGCTATGTTAGTAGTTGCAGGAGGGATATTTGTTCATCATATACATTCAATTCATGAGATGTTACACTTTGTCCCATCTATATTGCAAGAACTTACTGCCGGATTAGTTATTGGTTCAATTGCATTAATAATCTGGAAAACTATTATCAGGATAAAGGATAAAGCATAGTGTCTTATAGCATTGATATTATTTTAGTAAGTGTGATTAATTATATTCTATAATAGCTACATATAAAAAGATGAGTTTATCGTTGTGCTGATAAATTTTAGATAAATTTAGAATAAATGATAATAATTCCAGAATTTGTTCATTAAAGTTTTATTTCAATCTAAAACTTTAAGTTTAACAATCATTCTTGCATTTTTTATCTTATACATATCCTATCAGCTAAAGTACTTACTTAGAAAAAAGATTTCTACACGAACCATGAGTTTGAATGGTGTCTAATGTGTTTATAATTAACATGTTTGTTAATTAGTCATTGTAATTTTGGGATGTTATGGATTTGCAACTTTATTCCGGACAAATTATTAAGCCACTTGTTTGATTGTTGATTTTCCAAATTCATTAGGAGATAAATATCCTAAATGTGAATGTTGTCGTTGCCTGTTATACCATATTTCAATGAATTCGAAGATATCGGTTCGGGCTTGAAAATAACTTTGATAATTATTGTGATTTACCATCTCTGATTTTAATATTTTAAAAAAGTTTTCGGCAACAGCATTGTCCCAACAATTGCCTTTTCGACTCATACTTTGGATAACTTTACAGTGGTTTAATTCTTTCCGAAAAGATTCTGAAGCGTACTGAATCCCTCGATCTGAATGGAAAATCATTTCGTGCCCTACGGGTCTATTGATGATCGCCATCCTCCATGCTGCAATAACTGTTGCCTCTGTTGTCATATTATCAGATAAAGACCAACCAATTATCTTGCGATCAAAAAGATCCATGACAATCGTCAAATAGAGCCACCCTTGTTTTGTCCTAACATAGGTAATGTCTGAAATCCAAGCCTGAGATGGTCTATTGTGAACAAATTGTCTATTTAGTACATTATCTGAAACATGCTTATTATGCTTCGAATCTGTTGTAGTCACTCTGTAACGCTTCTTAATGATACTTTTTAGGTTATTCTTTGCCATAATTCTGGCTACTCTGGGGCGAGAAGCTTTGATGCCAATTTTATTTAGTTCTACAGTAATTTTAGGACTGCCATATCTTTTCTTACTGGCATCATAAATCCGAATTACTTCAGATTCTACTCGGCAAGCTTCAATGCTTCGTTTGGAAGGTTTTCTATTCAACCATTCGTAATAGCTACTCCTTGCAATCCCCAACAACTTACACATCTTCTCAACAGCAAATTCTTTCTGATGCCTTTTTACGAATTTGTATTTTTGCTGTCGCTCCTGGAAAAGATGCTTACTGCCTTTTTTAGAATATCACGTTCTATCTGGGCTTCTTTAAGCTCCTTCTTCAAACGGGCAATCTCTTTCTCTGCATCTGTCATTACAGGTTTGCCATTGCCTGAGAAGCTGCCTTCTTTGTTGGCTTCGTACTCTCGCTTCCATCTACTCACCAGTTCGGATCGGATCCCTAATTCCATTGCAACCTGCCTTGCTGATTTGCCAGTATAACAAAGATTAACAGCCATAATCTTAAACTCTTTGTCGTACGTTACTCTTGATCTACTCATATCTGCTAAATTAAAAATTTTAGCTTAATAATTTGTCCGGCTAAAGATAGCAGGTCCATATGGGTATTGGTATTTTATTTTGGAGTGTAGGAGAACCAATTAAACACTTTATCCATCCACCAGGAAGTGATCCAAGAAGTATAGAAGCGGCACGTAATTCGTTAGAAATTACTTTTTTACACTGGGGATTACATGCGTGGGGTATTTATGCGCTTGTAGGTATGGCCTTGGCATTTTTTACCTTCAATAAAAAATTACCACTTACGATCAGTTCTATTTTTTATCCACTTTTGGGGAAAAAAATTTACGGACCTTGGGGTAAGGCTATTAATGTATTGGCTGTTGTAGCTACATTATTTGGATTAGCAACATCTTTAGGTTTAGGGGTGCAGCAGGTTAGTGCTGGTTTAGCACACCTGTTTAATATACCAGATAATCCAACAACTCAGGTAATTCTGATTATTGTTATTACGTTGGCAGCTACAACATCAGTAGTTGCAGGCTTAAGTGCAGGAGTAAAGCGTTTAAGTGAAATAAACATGGTACTTGCTGCCATATTCCTTTTATTTATGATTGTTGTTGGTCCAACTATCTTTATCTTCGATTCCTTTATTCAGAATGTTGGTGGATATGTACAAAACTTCTTTGAACTTTCTACATGGACCGAAACATATCAGCAATCGGCATGGCAAAATGACTGGACAGTGTTTTATTGGGCCTGGTGGATAAGCTGGTCTCCATTTGTAGGAATGTTTATTGCCCGAATTTCAAGGGGACGTACTTTAAAAGAATTTGTGTTAGGAGTTTTGATTGTTCCTACCTTGTTAACCTTTTTATGGCTTTCAGCATTTGGTGGTAGTGCCATGTTTTTAGAGTTAAATTCAATGGCTGATATAGCAGGAGCAGTAACCAATAATATAGCCACTTCGTTGTATGTGTTGTTAGAACAATTTCCGATATCAACAGTAACTTCGATTGTTGGTGTTATATTAGTAGCTAGTTTCTTTGTAACATCATCCGATTCCGGATCGTTAGTCGTTGATTCGTTAACAGCTGGAGGTAAGTTAGATGCACCAGTAGCTCAACGTATTTTCTGGGCATTAACGGAAGGTGCAGTAGCAGCAGTTCTTTTAGTGGGAGGTGGTTTAAGTGCTTTACAAACAGCTTCAATTTCAACCGGTTTACCCTTTGCTATCATACTCCTTTTTGTGGTTTGGAGTTTGTTAAAAGGTTTACGCGAAGAGCATACTGGTTTAATGGAAATTAAACGAGAGAAAGAACATAAAGAATATGTAGACACAATTACCAGAATGCTGCAAAAACGTGGAAAGATACCTGCAGCTCCAAAGTCTGTTGATAATAATAAAGAGAAGAAATAACCTGTAAATAGATAAGAAAAATGTATCAATTAAATCATATATTGGTTTGTCTTGATTTAACGGAAATGGATGATTCCCTTATCCGATATGCAAGCTTTTTGGTGAATAAGGTAAAACCGGAAAGTATTACTTTCTTACATGTAATGAAACCTTATGATATTCCTAAAGAATTATTGGAAGCCTATCCTGAACTTGATGAACCAATTCCTGATATTGTTAAGGAAGAACTTCAGGAAAAGATAGATCAGCAATTTCAAAATGAAATACCTGTAAATACAAATATTGTTGTAAAAGAGGGATTTCCAACTGAAGTTATTGTAAAGTATGCCCCCAAAAATCGTGTAGATTTAACTTTAATGGGTAAAAAAGTTGGTTATGAAGGTGGAGGTGGTATTGTAAGAAAAGTGGTGGGTATTATTCCTTCTTCTGTTCTTATTGTAAGTGAATCAGTTCACGAAGGATTGGATAATCTTTTGGTTAGAATGGATTTTTCTAAAACCAGTGAATTGGCATTACGAATGGCCTTCCGTTTGCAGGAATTAACCGGAGCTAAAGTGGCTTGTCATCATACTCATAAGTTACCAATCGGATATTTTCCTCAGGTTAATTTGGAGAAGGACGAGAAACTACAGAAATATATCAAGAAAATTAGTGATAAAGAATTTCAAAAGTTTAAGAAACTTTATAAGTATAATACCGATGATATTGCATTTTCGTTTTCAGTTGATGCCGAAAACGAAGAAGACCAGATTTTATATCGTCAGGCAATGATGACAGGAGCTGATATGATTATTATTGGTTCTTCAATGAGTTCTGAGCTGGCAAATATTATTTTGGATGCCACATCAGAAAAGCTGGCTTCGTCTGATAAAAATATCCCGGTATTTATTGTAAACGATATAAGTAAGGCAATAGTATTTTTAAGAAGTTTATTTCAATAAAGCAATGTATTATGGCATGTTATTTATCCAGAATTAAAGGAATCTCATATTTAATCGCTCTTACATTATTTGTATCATGTACTATGACTACAACACAGGAGGAGGATCGTTCACTTAAAATAGTATATACAGACTGGTCAGAAAGTGTAGCTATTACCTATTTGTCGTCTGTATTGCTGCAAAGAATGGATTATAACGTGGAATTAAAACTGACTGATGTAAAAACAGCTTATCAGGAAGTGGCTGCAAATGAGGCGGATTTATTTACGGATGCATGGTTGCCTGAAACGCATCAATCTTATTTTGAGGCTCATAAAGACCATATTGATATGCTTGGAATTGTTTATCCAGAAGCTAAAATTGGTTTGGTAGTACCGGAATATAGTCCGTTAAAATCAATTAGTGATTTAAATAATTACAACTTTGATATTGTAGGTATTGACGCTGGTGCCGGGGTAATGCAAAAAACAAATAATGCCATAATCAAGTATGCATTAAAAAATAACTTGCTTGAATTATCAGAAGAAAAGATGATAAAACAGTTGAATGATTCTATTTTACGAAGAAAAGATATTGTGATTACAGGATGGGAACCTCATTGGATATTTGCACGTTATGAGGTTCGTTTTCTTGATGATCCGGATCATATCTTTGGTCAAAAAGAAAATATTTATACTATTACAAATACTATATTTGAAGAAGCACATCCTGATGCTGTTCGCTTTTTTGAACGTATGCAACTGACAGAAAAACAACTCAACAGTCTTGTATATGAAATCAGAATAAATGAAGATCCTTTAATAGGGGTTGAAAAGTGGATTAATCAAAATGAATTTGTAGTAAATCAATGGATAAAGAATCTAACTAAAGAGCGTAAAAAGATTATGTAATTATATTCAATTCTGATATAATAGAATATAAGAGTCACATGTTTTATTAAACTGTGGCTCTTTTTTATATTCTGTTGATAGTCAACTTAAAATTAGGTTAAATAAACGATTAACATTATATAATAATTGTGTATCAATTAATACTATTTTAGAGATTGTTTCCTTAAAACAATATTTATAGATGACTCAGAATAATCAACTATCAGATAAAAGACGTATCGTAGAAATCTATGTTGTTTAAGTTGCTGGAATAGGGAAAATCATTATTTATAGATTGTTTTAAAATATAAAAACCAAGATAACGTTTAGGTTCTATATGGATTGACAAATAGTGTATACAATACTTTAAGATATCATAAACAGAATCTGAATATAAAACCTAAAATTTTGCTTAACCCCATTGATAATATGAATACAAATAATAAACTAGAATTAAGAACCGAAAGATTAATTATAAGACCCGTTAAATCTCAGGATGCTCCTTTTATATTTAATTATCGATCCGACGCAGAAACTAACAAGTATCAAGGTTGGATTCCTGAAACCCTATATGACGTGGATACTTTTTTAAGTAAAATATCACCACAAATGAATATTGAAAACACCTGGTATCAATTTGTAATTATTGAAAGTAATCAATTAGAGCTTATAGGTGATATAGGAGTTCATTTTCTTGGTGAAGAACAAGCTGAAATTGGATGTACTTTAGCTAAAGAATTTCATGATTTTGGATACGCTACGGAAGCTCTTAAATCAATTATCACCTATTTATTTAATGAACTAAATAAGCATAGAATTATTTGTTCAATTGACCCGCACAATGTAAACTCTATTGAACTGATTAAAAGGTTAGGTTTTAGAAAAGAAGCTCATTTTAAAGAGAGCCTATTTATAAATGGAGACTGGGTTGATGACATTGTATATGCCATCTTAAAAAGAGAATGGAACGAATGATAGGCTTGTTCTTTTTTCTTATTCAACAATATAAATTCAATAATCAATCTATTTTAACATTTGTAATAAGTATTTATGTTCTAAGTATTTCATGTACGACATACTTATGTCATTACTATGTCATTTAAAATGGCGTTAAATGACAAGTAAATAGATACAATTTGACGCAAGACTTTTTAATTACCCTAACCTATATTTGAATCAGTAATAATCAATAACAACTCATATGAACTCACAGACGAAGATAAAAGAACTAAGAGAACAAAATGGATTATCTCAGGAAGAACTATCAGAAACTTCAGGCATCAGTTTAAGAACCATTCAAAGAATAGAAAATGGAGAAAGTGTGCCAAGAGGAAGTACTTTAAAAACAATTGCTACTTCATTAAATGTTTCATCCGATCTACTTATAAATGCACCAGAGGAAATAACTACAATTGAAACGAATACTGACATAAGCAGGACAAGAGGCTTTAGGTTTCCCTGGTATATTTTTGGCTTTACTATTATTGGAGCTTCATGGGGTTTTTTAATTGGACTCAATCTAGTATTAAATAAGATTTTACCAGATTCAGAATTTGGAGGAATGACTGTATTTTCATTGGCCATTTTAACGGGAGCTATTGGCATGGTTACAGGAAAGTATGTTGAAAGTAAAAACAATTAATTGATCATAGAATGTAAGTTATAATTAATAAGATCTCTTACCAATATGTTTCTATTTTGTGGTATTTCCAATCAGTGTTTAGGGAAGCCTACTATTTATAGATATTAAACAAACCATAAATTACGATTAGGGGATTTGGCGTTATGTAATAGTTTTTTTGGACAAAAACTTTGGTATTTATAGTAATTTCTGATTTATAAAAGATAATTTTGGCATCTTTAATTAATATAACATTGAATTCTGTAAGGATACTGCCAATATTCCATTAATACAATTTATTAAACTTAACCTCTTATGATTAAAAACATTACCCTTTTAATTGTGATTATACTTAACTTATTAAGCAACACGTATGCGCAAGATTTCACAGTAGAATCAATAACAAATATAGAAAATCAATATACTAGACTGCAAAAATTTACGGGAAAAGTAACTGTGAAAAATACGGGAACAGGGACTGAGAAATTTAGTGTGACAAATGTTTATCTATCCCAGGATACAGAACTAAATAAAACAGAAGATGAATACATTGGTTTCATTAGTTTTTGGGGACTTGATGCAGACCAGTCAAAAGATGGAGATATAGCTGGAGGAGCCAATCAGTTTGGAATTGATGCTGCTGCAGGAGAATATTATTTAATCGTTGAAACAGATACAAGAGATGAAATAATAGAAACAAATGAAGATAATAATATTTACGTATATAGTGAAAAAATCACAATAGTAGATAGCGATGTGGATATTACAGCCAATGGTTGGTTAATACAATCTGCAAGTACTCTTAATCTAGGAGAGAAATTCCAAATCTCTACCAACTTTATCAACTTAGGTATTAATAATATACATAGTATTTGGTATGAATTCTATTTATCTGTAGATGAAACATACGATGAAAGTGATATAAGAATTGGGTACGCTAACTTTGGATACTTTAACTGGGCAAATACAGTATCTGAATATGAAGAAATAACAGTTCCGAATACAATTATTAAAGCAGACTATAATATCATACTACGCATTCAAGATAGAGGACAGGAGATAACCTTAAATGATAAGCAAATGTCCAATAATACTATAATTGTTGGACAAGTACACATTAATGGGATTCCTGTTAATACAGAAGAATCTATCACTCTGGATGATGTAACTTTTGATGTATCAACTGGCACCATTATAAACTATCATGGCACTAAAGCACTAAAACAAATGTTATTATACCCGAAAGCTTTAATGTAGACGAAACAGATATAAGTGTTACACGAATTGCTGCCAGAGCATTTCAAAATAAATCATTGGAATCAGTTCAACTACCCAATACAATTGTTTATATAGGTGAATATGCTTTCGCATGGAATCAAATTAGTGAATTGAGCATCCCTAATTCATTGACAGAAATAGGTGAGCGAGTTTTCCATTCTAATAAACTTACAAGCGTAATTATTCCTAATAGTATATTAATTCTGGGTACAGGAGCATTTTCTGAAAACGAAATTACAAACATAAATTTTTCATCTAATTTACGAACCATAGGTATTGAAGCATTTAGTCATAATTTATTGGAAACTATAGATGTTCCAAGTCCTGTTACAACAATAGCAAAAGGAGCTTTTTCCAGTAATGAATTAACTACTGTTACCTTGCCCGAAGGAATTGATCGTATTGGTGAAGCTGCCTTCTTTCTAAATAGAATAACATCTATCAATATTCCAGAGAGTGTTACTTGTATAGAAAAGCAGGCCATTACACATAATAATCTTACATCCATAGAAATACCATCACTAGTTGATACAATTGGAATTGCTGCGTTTTACAATAACAAAATTACAAGCTTAGTACTTCCGGAAGGCTTAAAGTCTATCGGAAGAAGTGCTTTTGCTCATAATGAATTAACTACTATAACTATCCCTGAAAGCGTTGTAAATATTGAGGGGGCAGTCTTTAACTGGAATAAAATTACACATATTAATAACCAAGAAACTAATGGCCTTATTTATGCACGAAACCCAGATGGATCAGAAGATTTAACACAATTGGTAAGTTATGGGGGTACAAATCACAATTTGGACTTTATACCGGAAGGTGTAACAACAATTGTAGACTTTGCTTTAAATGAAACACAATTAACCTCTTTAGTATTACCTGAGAGCCTAACTAAAATTGGAAATTATGCAATAGGTTATAACAATATTTCTACCCTAGTAATACATGACAATGTTACAAAAATGGGCGATCATGCATTCTCAAATAACAATTTAACAAGTTTTGTTTGTCCTAAAAATCTAATAAGTATGGGTGATTATGCATTTTGGTATAATGATTTAATAAGTGTTCAATTGTCCTCAAAATTATTAAGCATCGGAAAAAAAGCATTTGAAGGGAATAATTTAACAGCAATTACTCTTCCTGCATGGCCTGAGGTTGATATTACGTGGGTAGATGGGACTGGTCAATATTATTATGATGGAGATCAATTAACAGACTGGGCTACATCATATAGACGCCTTGATAATATTGTCGCTTTTATGGATGCAGATGGAACTGTATTATTAACAGATGCAAATGTTAGTGAAGTGTTACCTCCTGTAACGAACCCTCCTGCAGGAATGGAATTTATTGAATGGAATACAAAACAGGACAAAACTGGAAATACAGTTCGAGATTTTGATAATATATTCAGTGATTTATATGTATATGCTCAGTATGATTTTGTTACTGGAATTGATGAAAATGATAGTCAAAATACAAATCTATACCCAACTCATATTTATAATTATACTAGAGTTACAAATTCTTTATGCTTAATTGAAAAAGTTGAAATATTTGATTTGTCTGGGAGGTTAGTATATGTGTTAAATAATATTGCTTCTAACAATACCCAAATTGATCTTTCTAATTTAAGCAGAGGGATATTTCTTGTTAAAGTAACGGATGAAAATGGGAATGTAGATTCCTTTAAAATACAAAAAAAATAAAATATGTTTATTATATAGATACTAGTTAAATTAAGTATAGATTTCACATTTTATAATAGTCTTAGGTGTTAATGTGAGTCGTTTTATAATCCTACTAGGTTTTTAATAAATGTAATAGTAAGTTTCATAAATTTGGTGTTTAAAACGGATATATGAATTCCTAGGTAGAAATGGTAATAAAATATTGTAGGCATTTTAACACTATAACGAATAGGCATGGGAGGTTTGCTATTTTATATACCACAGCAGTAAAATCGCAGGTATTATTGACCATAAAAAAGGCTATCTCATTTAGTTGAGATAGCCTTTTTATGTTGTAGTATGAATCCATTATTTTATAGGCTCAACACTTTTAGTAGTCATTTGAATAGGCTTATAATTTCCTTTTTTATCAAACTCTAATTTGTCGATACATAAACTACGGCTGAAGCTTCCACCATCAGTTTGAATACCTCCGTTATGATATATAAAATACCAGTTTCCTTTATATTCAATGATAGATTGGTGATTGGTATTACTATTACCTGCAATTTCGTTAATAACACCCTTATATTCGTATGGTCCTTCAACTTTATCACTAACAGCATAGGCTATCCTTTCTGGAAAACCAACAGCAAATGATAAGTAATAGCGTCCATCTTTCTCGTGCAACCAAGGTGCTTCAGTAAATGGAAAATCCATTTCTCCATTGATTTTGATTTCTTTAACGCCATACTCTTCGTCGTAAGAAACCATATCTTTATTTAGCTTTACATACCAGCAAGCACCATTACCCCAAAGTAACCAGGCCTGGTCATTATCATCAATAAATACAGTTGGGTCAATAGTACGCCAGCTATGTTTTTTACCTTTACTATCTTCATTGGTAATTAAAGCATGTCCTAAAGCATCTTTATATGGACCTTCTGGTCTGTCGGCAACAGCAACACCAATACCAGTTGTTTGAGAGCTGTTATACCAGTAAAACTTACCATTTCTTTCAATAACCTGACTTGCCCAGGCTGCATTTGTTTCTCCCCATGCAAAATCAGTAGCTCTTAAAGGCATTTTATATTCCCAGAAATTTTTCATGTCGGTAGTGGCAAAACAACACCATTTTTCAATGTTATACCATTTTTGCCCTCCAGCAGCATCCTCACCTGTAAAAATAAATAAGGTATCGTTGTACACTAAAGCAGCAGGGTCGCATGTGTATTTGTGTGTTACAATTGGGTTTCCTTTCGCTTCCCATTGATAAACTACATTTTCTGAAGAAATCGAATCAGATTTTTGAGCTGTAGCATTTTTTTTCTTGGGAGTTACAGCAACTGCCATTAACGTTGCTGTCATTAGAAACGATAGTGAAATAATTTTTCGAAGATTTGTGTTCATATTTGACGATTTTAAATAATTCTAAACTAGTTTCAATTCCTAAGCGAGAATTGAAAGTTTCAAATATAGTTTAAAATCGGAGGGAGGAGGTGGATAAATAAGTCAAAATTCAAGTAAAAACTCGTCAAAAAACCTGTAGAATAGTACGATTTAATAACCTGAAAATAATTTCTATTACCTAATAAATTATAAAACAATTGATTATTTCTTCATTCTTATAGCTAATATTTCTGCGGTTACACAAATTTGTTCGTTGGCACTTAGAGTCATTTCAACTACAACCTTTCTACCTGAAATACTTTTTAGTCTACCTCTTATATTTAATTCTACACCAAGCGGAGTCATCTGTCGAAAATCAATTTTTAAGGATGCAGTCATACACCTTACCTGTAAAGGAGCTTCTAGAGGGATATTTTCCTTTTTACAAATAAATGCAGCCGCAGAGCCAGTTCCATGACAGTCTAATAAAGATGCTATTAAACCTCCGTACACAGCACCGGGAATGGCAGTGTATTGTGAATCCGGAGTAAAATATGAAATAGTTTCATCTCCTGTTAGGTAAGTTTTTAAATGTAATCCAGCCAGATTATTTTTACCACAACCATAGCAGTGGGCAACGTCATCCGGATATAAATCTTGAATAGCTTTTGACATTGAAATTTTTAATAAATGTTAGCCTATAATTTAAATACTGCATGAATCGCCCATACAGTTAGGCATTACTTCAGGAGCTTTAATTAGTTTAACACGTACTGCTAAAAAATATAGCTTACAACCAACACATATAGCAAAAGCTGTTTCTAAAAACATTAAAAGTAAACATACTAAACAGAGCATGCATACTGGTTGAAAATATGATACGTCGCCTGTAACATACAAAAGTGATGAAAAAATAAATATAGTAAGAGAAAGTATACTTCCCAATGACCATGCAAAGCGCTTTTGAACAGCTCCAATATATATAGGTGTTTGTTTACGTACAAATAGTTTTGAAAGTAAAGTAACAGGAGACAGGTTAGGATTTACCAAAACTGATATCAAAAAGTGATATACCATAATGCCTGATATATACGGAAGTACGGCAAAGTTTCTTAAAATAAATGCTTGTATAAAGGCGATTATACCTAATAGAAATAATATCCCCGAAATACCACGTACTTCACGTTCATTTAAAACTTTGTATTCGTAACCTTCTACAACTTTACCAAATGATAAAAACGACATATTTTTTGCTTTATAAATTTAAAAATAAGAATAATAACCAATTGAAGCTATAATTTGAAAGTAACAGCTGATTGGGAATTATAAATTAATATTACAAATAAATTATATTAATGTTTATAAGCAATATAAAAAGAGTAAATATATCCTTTAAATTTAATAGTATTTCCATCTTTGATTTATATTATTATCCTATTATACTGTAATTTGTAGATTAGAATAGATTTCTCGTAAGTGGCTGGTTGACATTATCAAAAAATAACCTGACATTTAATTTATGTATTCAATATGTATAGCGAGAATAAATTAATATTTCCCTTTATCAAAATTTAAAAACCTATCCTATAGTCACTTAGCGTCTTACTTGAAAACAAACAATATTAATTCTAACATAAATACCTAGATTATGGAAAAACTAATGGAGCTTTTTAACAATTCAAAAGATCTAATTATAACTTATGGTGGACAATTATTATTAGCAGTAATAACTCTTATTGTAGGTTTTTGGATTATTGCAAAAATAACAAAGGGATTTAGAAAATTTTTTATAACAAAAGGTTTCGACGAAACACTACAGCCCTTTTTGATTGGTATTCTAAACTATACACTTAAGATCCTACTTGTAATAAGTGTGATGACAATGATTGGAATAAAAATGACATCCTTTATTGCAATCTTAGGTGCTGCCGGTTTAGCAATAGGAATGGCTTTATCTGGGACACTTCAGAATTTTGCAGGTGGAATTATGATATTAATATTAAAACCTTTTAAAAAAGGAGATTTTATTGAAGCGCAAGGGCATAGTGGAATAGTTGATGAGATTCAGATATTTGTTACTAAATTGAAGTCCTTAGATAATAAAGTAATATATATTCCCAATGGAGGCCTTTCAACATCTAACCTGATAAATTATTTTCAAGAACCTATTCGTCGTGTAGATTTTTCATTTGGAATAAGTTATAGTGATGATATTGATAAAGCCAAAAGAATCATTGGTGAAATTATTAAAGCTTATGATATAGCTTTAAAAGATCCTGAACCTTTAGTTGTTATAGGTGGTCTTGGCGATAGTTCTGTAAATATCACCACAAGAGTTTGGGTGAATTCAGATAATTATTGGGAATGTTATTTCTATATGAATGAACATGTTAAAAAGGAATTTGATAAGCAAGATATAACAATACCATTCCCACAAAGAGATGTTCATATATTTAAATAATATGTATTAAAAGTCACGATTAAAACTAATATAATCGTGACTTTCTAATAGCTTTTAGGCTTATTCGTATTTAGATGGTATTACACCAAATTGACTTTTGAAACACTTACTAAAATAACTTACATCACTAAAACCGCATTGATAGGCTACTTCGGAAATAGTCAAATCTTTATTCTCTAATAACTGTACTGCTCTCATCAATCGAAATTGTCGAATGAAATCAATCGGGGATATTCCAAGTAGGGATTTAACCTTTCTGTACAACATAGAATTACTCATGCTTAATTGAGCACATAAATCCTTAACTGTAAATTCTGTATTTGAAATATTATCCTCAATAACCTTTTTGAGGTTGTTCAGGAATTTTTCATTTTCGTTAGTTATTTCAATAGTTTCTGGCTGAATATTTAAAGAGTTGGTATATTTATTTACCAGCAATTTTCTTTGCTCCAATAATGAATGAATACGAAATATTATAGTTTCTATTTCAAAAGGCTTGGTTATGAAGGAATCTGCTCCTACCTGATAGCCTTTTTTTCGATCTTCCTCTTTAATTTTAGCTGTCAACAATATAACAGGAATATGACAAGTACTGTTATTATTTTTAATTTTTTCACAGAGTTCGTACCCGTTCATCTTAGGCATTAATATATCTGAAACAATAATATCAACATTTGTTTTAGTTGTGATATTATAGGCATCCAAACCATTCTCAGCATCAATAATCTGATAATAATTAATTAGTTGATCTTTCAGAATTTCTCTAAAATCTTTATTATCTTCAACAATAAGTACTGTGGGCCTATTTGAATTATTGCCCATGTTCTTAATAACATTTATAGCACTCTTCTTTTCGCTTTTTAATATTATATTAACTTCATCATTAGTTTCTTGGTTTGCATCTATAATTTCAGATTCTGAATAAGCGTTTTTAGATACCGGAATCCTTACTGTAAATTGTGAGCCTACACCTAGTTCACTAGTTGCATTTATAGTGCCTTTATGAGCTTCTACAAAGGCTTTTGTTAATGATAAACCTATTCCAAAACCCGAAAATTGAGAAGTCTCTGATCTCACAGAGTAAAAGCGATCAAAAATATTAGGCAAATTTTCTGGTTTAATGCCCTTTCCTGTATCCTTAATGATGTATTCTATATATTGAATAGTATCGGTTAATACACTTTTCAATGTTAACGTTACGGTTCCTTGCGCCAATGTATATTTAAAAGCATTTGACAAAATATTATTCAAAATACTACTTAATTTTTCTTCTTCAATCCATGCTTCTGTAGGATAGTTAGTATCAATATCATATTCAAAATTTATTTTTTTGTCCGCTGAAAGTATGTTGTAATTCTCACACAATTCCTCGGTAAAATTCTTTATATCAGCTTTTCGTACTTTAAGCGATAGAGTCCCCACTTCTGATTTACGGTAGTTTAAAAACTGTCTTGCCATTTGTAGCAGTCTTTCAACATTCCTTTGCATTACAATGTATTTACCTTTTTCTTTAGGGGTACTCTCTTTTATTTCCTTTTTTATTAATGAAGATAAAATGGTTATTGGTGTTAAAAATTCGTGTGAAATGTTTGTAAAGAGCTGTTGCTTAAATAAATTTAGTTTATCAGACTTAGCTCTTTCAATATGTTCAATTTTAAGTGCTCCCTTAAACTTTTGACTCTGTAGGAACATATAAAAAATGGTAAATACAATTATTGCAATTATGGAAAAATATATGACCCAGGCCCACCATCGGAAATAAGGAGCCGTTTTAATTTTAACTTTAAGAGTAATGCTATTATCACTCCATTTACCCATGCTGTTTGTACCCTTAATTTGTAAAACATACTCTCCGGATTTTAAGTTCGCATACGTGGCAGTTCGCATATTTGCGTTTACATAAATCCAATCCGGATCAACACCTTCAAATTTATAGGCATAATGATTATTAATTGGATTTGAAAAGGCCAGAGAAGAGAATTCAATGTTTAAAGTATTTTCATTATGATTTAATACTAATTCCTTATTGATATAATCTGCAGGTACTAAATTTTTCTGGTTAACTTTAAGACTTGTTATCTGAATAGGTGGATTATATTTATCTGCAATAATATCGTTAGGATTAAACACATTAAAGCCATTATAGCCGCCAAAATACAAATTGCCCGTATTATCTTTAAATGCAGCTCCATTAATAAAGTTATTACCTTGCAGACCGTTTTCAAATGAAAAATGGTCTACTGAAAATACAGAATCCTGCTTCATTATTTTCAATAATCCATTGTTTGACGATACCCATAGGTTCTTGTTTTCATCCTCCAAAATATTGTATGTAACCAAATAAGAGCTTGTTATTGGCTTAATTGTCAGATCATTTTTGTCGAGATAAAGTAATCCATTACCTGAAGTACAGAAATACAAATTGCTATTAGAATCTTCAAATATGGAATTGATATTATTAGAGAGAATGTGGTTTGTACCAGTTTCCTCATGAGAATAATGTTCAAAATTGAGTGGGTAATGCACTTTAAGAGAGCTGGTTAATTTGCTGATCCCCTTATCAAAAGTAGCTACCCATATGGTATTACTTTTATCCTGATATACACTTGAAATATTATTACTTCTTAAAGAACCAGGATCTTCTTCGAGATAAGCGTATCTTATAATATTAAATCCTTTAAACTGATTGGAATAATTGACAATTTTGTATAACCCAAATTCTGTACTTACCCATATAAATCCATCACTATCGGTAAATAGGTCATTTATTTCTCGTGATTTAAAATCTAATTCATTGTTTTCATTGTTAATTACATAGTATTCCCTGGTTTTTAAGTTAACCTTGATTAAACCCTTATATCTTGTTCCTAACCAAAGATTACCAAGATTATCCCACTCAAAACATTTTACAGTATTTATATCTTCAGTAAGAAAATCAAATTCCGGTAGTTTGTTATAGGGAATAAATTCTTTAGTATCAGGATTATATTTGCCAAATCCACGACTAAGAACACCCATAAGAATTTCTCCTTTAGGTGTTTGTGTAATTGAATGAACAGCCTGGCTTGTATAATTATCATAATTGGAAATGGTTTGAGGAATAAATTGATTTTGATTAAAATCTATTTTTTCAATTCCTTTCCCCATTGTGCCAGCCCACAAAAGACCTGCATCATCGCAAAGTAAAGAAAAGATCGCATTGAAATTATTTGAATTATAAGTGTTGGTCTCCATAAAATGAGACACCTCATAATTATTATCTTTATTTAGATTCATGTAATCTAAACCATAATTTGTAGCTATCCAAAGTCTGTTTTCTTTATCCTCTGTAATATTAAAAACAATGTTGCCGGATATAGATTTGCTATTAGTATTTTTTAAATGTGACTCTACAATTACAGAATCCTGATCATTTATATCAACCTTTATTAAGCCATCGTCCCATAATCCAATCCATAACTCATTATTACTATCCTGATAAAATGTAAATGGAGAATAATTAATTAGTTGTTCCTTTGAATTAATATTTAGTAAAGGTAAAGCTTTGTATAAATTCTTTTTCGTATTAATAAGAGTAAGACCTCCTTTCCAGGTTCCGGCCCAAATATTATTATTGCTATCCGTAAATAAAGTCGTGATCCAATCATAGGTGAGCCCAGAATCAGGATTTGTTGAATCCAGATGTAATATATGTCCTTTTTCCGGATCTAACACATCAATTCCATCACCTGCCCAACCAATCCAAACATTACCATCTTTATCAAGTGTAAGAGTATTAACATTGTTTTCTATTATATATTCAGAACCAGTATTTTCCTGGTTGTAAAATTTAAAGGAGTTAGTTAAAAAATCAAACCTACCAACACCTTTATCAGTAGCTAACCATAATTTATGATCTTGGCTTTCAATAATATCTTTTATATGATTTGTTATAAGACCATTATCTCTGGAATTTCCGGTATTATATAGCTTTATTTGGTAACCATCATATCGTACCAAACCATATGTTGTAGCTATCCAAATAAAACCATGCGAATCTTGCACTATTTTATGAATTTCATCACTAGGCAAACCCATATTAGTATTAATAAATTCAACTTTTGATTTATTACTAACTGACTGAGCTTGTGTAAAAGCAGTTGATCCTAATGCAAAATAAAATACTGTTATATATAATAAAAAGCGATAATGCATTTTTAATTTCTTTAAGATATTTAAACAATGAAAGGCACTTTTTTAAGTAAACCTAACAGATTTGACGATTAAAACACAAAAGAAATCATTCATATTAAAGAAAAATGATGAATGATTCGTTTTGAATTATGTATATGCCAATATATCAACATTTAAAGAGGTGTTTGGTTTATTTGTTTGATAGCTAATGTGAATAAATATTATTGTCATATGAATTAAATATTCTGATTAAAACTACTTATTGATCCTATTTTGGTCTTCATAGAATGATACAATTTAAAAGGTTTGTTAACATTATGAAGAACCAGAAAATAACAAGGATTTTTACACTTATAGCAATAGGGGTATTAGGATTAATCTCCTTACAAGGTATAAAAAAACGAAATATAGTAATATTAAATATAGATCCTAAATCAGAGTTTCAAACAATGCATAGTTTTGGAGCATCTGACGCATGGAGGTGTCAGTTTGTAGGAAAAAATTGGCCGGAAGAAAAACGTGAACAAATAGCAGAATGGCTTTTTAGTAAAGAATTCGATCAAAAAGGTAATCCTAAAGGTATTGGTCTTTCATTATGGCGTTTTAATATTGGTGCAGGTAGTGCTGAACAAGGCGATTCTTCAGGGATAACACATACATGGCGGAGAGTAGAATCTTTTCAGTCAGAAGATGGGAGTTATGACTGGAGTAAACAACAAGGGCAACAATGGTTTTTACGAAAGGCTAAAGAATATGGTGTAGATTATTCTTTGGCATTTACGATTTCAGCCCCTGTGCACATGACACTTAATGGTAAAGCATTTGCTCAGAAAGGAAGAAAGCAATTTAATGTTGCACCAGGTAAATTAGATGATTATGCTACCTTTTTAATTGATGTTTGTGATCATTTTGAATCAGAAGGACTTGCATTTGACTATTTAAGTCCATATAATGAGCCTCAATGGGACTGGAATGGCCCTTCTCAGGAAGGAACACCAGCAACAAATGAGGAATTATATGTGTTTACTAAATACCTCGATAAAGAAATTACAAGAAGGAATTCAGATTTAAAATTAACAATAGGTGAAGCAGCAGATATTCGCTTCATTACAGGAAAAGCACCCGGTTATGATGGATTTTCAAATCAGGCAAATGATTTTCTAAATTCAGCAAGCCCATTATTCATTGGTAATTTAAGTTCTGTAAAACCGTTGATTACTGGACATAGTTACTTTACTACATGGCCTGTTGATACTTTAATCGATACAAGAATTAATCTTAAAGAATCAATAGATAAGAATAATTCTGAAATAGAATATTGGCAAAGTGAATTTTGTGTTTTAGAAAACAACGACGACATAGAAGGAGGTTGGAAACGTGATTTAGGAATGCCTACCGCTCTGTATGTAGCTCGTGTTATGCATGAGGATATTACTTTGAGTAATGCTTCATCGTGGCAATGGTGGACTGCTTTATCTCAATGTGATTATAAAGATGGGTTAATCTTTCTTGATGCTGGAGATACTGGTATTAGGGATCAGAATGATGCCAATAACGAAAAACTTAAATATGATGGAAACCTACATGATTCTAAATTGATGTGGGCTCTTGGTAATTATTCTCACTTTGTACGTCCAGGCATGAAACGCGTTCTTGTTGAACAGTTAAACCAAACTGATATAAAAGATCAGGCTACAGATTTAATGATTTCAGGATATAAAAATGAAGAAGCAAAAGAATTGGTGTTGGTTTTTATCAATTACAGTGCAGAGGATAAGGAAATTAAATTAGATCAATCCATTTTTCAAAAAGATGTAAAAGCCTATGTTACTTCAGATGCAGGCAATCTTTCATTCAAAAAAATGAGTGTTAATAATATGAATATTGGTCCAAAATCAATTGTGACTACTATGTTAAAACTAAAATAAATAAAAAGGAAGAGATTAATCTTTTTAGATAATTTAATTTAAATGTTTATTATGAAAAAAAGCTATTTAATTGTGATGATGTCAATCATTATGAGCCTCGTTTTATTTTGGAGGTGTGATGATGATGATAAAAGCTGGAAAAGTGAAGGAGCGCCTTCAGTTCAGCTAAGTACAGATGTTATTCATACGCAGCAAGGAAGAACTATATTAATTGAGGGAAATGTTACAGACAATGTTGGAATACGTTCAATAAATCTGTTTAAAGAAGCGTGGTATTTAAATAAAACAATTGAGTTTGAAACAAATCCTGTTGTTACAAATTATGATTTATCATACAATTTTGAGATTCCTGCTGATGCTTCAGATGACGAAACTGAGGTAGTGATTACAGTTACAAATTTAGGTGGTGAAACTTATAGTATTCCGGTAACTGTAGCAATGGATGGTGATTTTGATATGCCATTGTTGAGTATTGTATCTCCTGTTGATGGACAAACAATGCAACCTGCAATTCCAAATATTTTGGAAATTGCATGCGAAATTAGTGATGCCAGAGCTTTAGGCTATTTTGTGTTAAAGGAAGAATCACTAGATATTTATGACAGTATTTCATTTAAAGATCAACATCTTAAAGAATATTCTTATTCTTATAGCGTTGATTTAGGTGCAAGTCCAACTAATTACAACTTCTATTACACAGCAGCCGATAGTGCAGGTAATGTATTAAATCAATCTACTGTTGTTAAAGTTTCTGCCGACTTTGATAAAATGTATTTATCAGATGTAGCAACTGAAGCAGATTTAACTACAGATTTATTTGGAGTACCTATGTTAATAGAGAAAGTTGCACCTATGACATTTAGTGCTCAATATTATTCAGCACAGGCAAACACTGAGATTAAGTTTATTCCTCAAAAAACAAGCTTTACACCAAGCTGTTATGGTATAGATCCAGCTAATCCTGATAAATTAATTAATAGTGCTGAATCAGCATTACCTATCGTTTTACCAGAAAAAGGGTATTACCAAATTGATATTAATTTGGAAACACTTGAATTTAGTTTCGAGAAATTTACTCCGGAAGATGCTCCTTACAGTACTTATATGAACGAGGATGAGAATGATATGAACAATTATGTAGGAACGCTTAACATTGTAGGTGTGGGTTGGACAGACTTCCAGAATACTACAGGTTGGGGATGGGATGGACCTAATGCAGATAAAGCTATGACTGTAGATCCTGAAAATCCATATTTATACACTCGTCAGGAAGAATTAGAAGGGACATTTGAATTAATTTTTGCTCCATATCACCCTTGGGGATGGTGGATGAGCCCATACTGGAGATTTGATAGTAAAACAGAGCCTGAAGCAACGGTTTTAGGTGGAGGCGAAAATGCATCGATAACTGTACCTGCAAAAGCTAACTATTTAATTGTATTTGATACTTATTTAAATAGAGCAAAAGTAGTTTTGGTTGAATAAATCATTTTAGTATAGGTAATAGAGCGTTATCTCTATTACCTTAAAATTAATTTGAAATAAGAGAACCTCAGAAACGAATCTTGAAAATTACATCACAGTACAATTTGAAAGATCAAGTTATAAGGTAATCTGATTATAAAATTTTATCATATGAAAGTTAAATTTCTATATAAATATCTATTAATTGCTGTGCATTTAATAGTTGGCGTCTCATTAATGGCGCAGGAGCAAGTAACAATAACAGGTACTGTTACTGATGCAACAGCAGAAGTACCTGGTGCAACAGTAATTGTTAAAGGAACAAGTATTGGTACCATCACTGATATTGATGGTAAGTATTCTATTTCAGCTGCAAAAGGAGATATATTAGTTTACTCATTTATTGGTTTGCAAACTCAGGAAATAGAAGTAGGTGATGCTAGTGTAATTGATGTACATTTAGTAAGCGACCTGGTAAGTCTTGAAGAAGTAGTGGCCATTGGTTATGGTAAAGCAAAAAAAGGTGATTTAACCAGTTCAATTGCTTCTGTGAGCGGTGACGATATGAAAACCATGTCTGTAGGTAACCCGGTTCAGGCATTACAAGGTAAAGCTTCAGGTGTACAGATTGTATCAGGAAGTGGAGCTCCAGGAGCTGCGCCGAAAGTATTAATCAGAGGTTTTTCCAGTATTAACTTAAGTACTGATCCTCTATATGTTGTTGACGGGGTACCTATGGGTACTAACCTGAATTTCTTAAATAATAATGAAATTGAGAATATTCAAGTACTTAAAGATGCATCAGCTGCAGCTATTTATGGTAGTAGGGCATCGAATGGAGTAATACTTGTTACAACAAAGAAAGGTAAAGAAGGAAAAACTCAGTTTAGTTTAGATGCTAGTTATGGTATTCAGGTTTTCGATAAACCATATGACATGGCTGATGCTTCAGAGTATGCACAAATCATGAATGCATCTTTAATAAATGGAGGATTAGATGCAAGATTTCCAGATCCATCATCATTAGGAAAAGGAACAGATTGGTGGGGTAAAGGAATTAATAAAACTGCACCTACTAATAACGTTAGTTTTCAAGCCAGTGGCGGTACTGATAAATATAATTATGCAATTAGTTTAAACTATTACGGACAAGAGTCTTTTTATAACACAGGGGATTGGGAGAAATTTACTGCCAGATTAAGAAACGAATGGAAATTTAATGACTATGTATCTGCAGGAATTACTTTAAACCCAAGAAGAGAAAAATGGCATAATACACCAGGTTGGTATCAGGATTATATGATTATTGACCCGATTACACCTATCTACGTTCCTGAAAATGAAAGAGCAGGATTGAATGAATACAGTATTTTTGAACGTTCATATTATACTTATACATGGAACCCAATTGCTCGAGATGCAAGAAACTTTAAAAAAGAAGGTTATTATGGTATGGGTGTTAACTCATTTTTAGAGATTACACCAATTAAGAATCTTGAAGTAAGAACCTCGGTAAGTGGAGATTTACAGTTTAATCATTCAGATGATTTTAATCCTGATTTTTCTATTGATGAAGCACATGAATCAAACAAAGTAAACAGAGTTATAAGAGAAGATAAACGTGGAACATACTGGAACTGGACAAATACTGCCACTTATTCACTTGAGCGTGCGGAGCATAATATGTCTTTGATGATTGGTAATACTGTAGAAAAGTGGGACAATCGTAATATTAAAGGAACTGGAGATAACATTCCAAACAATACAGATGTGCTTAGAGAGTTAAATGCGACAACAGAAAACCCATTAGTAGAAGGAAATACTTGGTCGAGTTCAATTGCGTCATTCCTAGGTCGTGTTTCATATAACTATAAGGATACTTATTATTTAACAGCTACATATCGTAGAGATGGTTCATCAAAATTTTTGTCAAATAATAAATGGGCTTCATTCCCGTCGGCATCTTTTGCATGGAGGTTAACAAATGAAAACTTTATGTCTTCATTGGATTTTATTGATGACATGAAATTCCGTGCAGGTTGGGGACGCGTTGGTAACCAAAGTTTACCTAGTGCGGTTTATGTTTCAGGAATAGGACAAAACTATTATGTATTTGGAGCCGGAGAAGGTAACTTAGTGAATACGACAAATGCATCAAGCATGAAAAATGAAGATGTAAAATGGGAAACCGTAGAAGACATCAACTTAGGTGTGGATTGGACCTTATTTGGTGGTAAATTTGATGGATCTTTTGAATGGTTTAGAAAGGAAACAAAGGATATGTTATTTCAATTACCTTATCCTAATTATAGTGGTTATCCAAACAATGCTCAAATCTGGAGTAACATTGGAAATATGCAATCAAAAGGTTGGGAGGCAGCTGTAAATTATCATGGTAGCATTTCTAAACTTAAATATAATGTAGGATTATCAGTTACAACAGCAAAAGTTGAAATGACTAATCTAGCAGATATTACACCTGAAATTTGGGGAGCAAATGGTAGAACAAAGACTGTTGAAGGTGATGCTCCAGGTTTCTTTTATGGTTATAAAACTGATGGATTATTCCAAAATTGGTTTGATGTAAATTCTCATTCAGATGAACATGGTAATTTATTGCAACCTCTTGCTCAACCGGGTGATATAAGATTTGTAAATACTAATGGAGATCATACTATTGATGCTGACGACCGTGTTAAATTAGGTTCTCCATGGCCAGATTTTACGGGAGGTTTTAACCTAAGTATGTCTTATGAAGGTTTTGATATGGTGGCTAACGTTTATTTTAGTGTAGGTAACGATATCGTAAATCAAACCAAATCTGATTTATATAATACTACAGGATCTGATAATAATGTGATTTCAGGATTGTTAAACAAAGCTTGGCATGGCGAAGGTACCTCAAATAGTACACCACGCGTATCTCATTACGACTATAATGAAAACTATACAAAGTTTAGTGATTTTCTGATTGAAGATGGTTCTTTCGCCCGATTGAAAAATATTCAGATTGGTTATACTCTTCCTAAAAAACTGGTTGAAAAAGTTCACTTGTCAAAATGTAGATTCTATGTGTCAGGTCAAAACTTATTGACGCTTACAAATTATTCAGGAGTTGAACCTGAGGTTTCTGGTGATTCTTCAGACAACGAATCGGATGTTTTACAGTTTGGATTTGGTGGGTGGAATTATCCAGTATTGCCAACTTATATGTTCGGTGTAAATGTTTCATTCTAAAAAATATACAGAGATGAATAAAAAGATATTATATATATTAGCAATAATTGGGGTCATCTTCATTACCTCATGTGAAGACTTTATTGAAATAGATGAGAGAGGTAAACAAAACCTTGACAATTATTTTCAAACTGAAGATGAGTGTATCTCATTTGTAAATGGTGTGTATAAAAGTTTTTCTACTATTGAAGACTGGTGGCAGGAATGGTTAAGATTAGCTAACATTATGGCTACAGATGATGCATGGATGGGTAATATAACTCAGGATAATACACACTCATTTGCATTAGCACATTACAATGTTACTGCATCAAATGCTCCTGATGCACTTCAGAATTTTTATACTTATAAGTATTATAATATTTCGGCTGCAAATATTGCGATACAAAATCTTCCGGAAGCACCTATTTCAGAAGATTTAAAAGCACGTTTAATCGCTGAATCAAAGTTCTTCAGAGCATTTAGCTATTGGGAATTGGTACAAAATTTTGGCGATGTAGTTTTAATTCTTGAGCCCAAAGGTACTGGAAGTTTGAATATGGAGCGAGCTCCAAAGAGCGATGTTTATGCTCAAATTATTCAGGATTTAAAAGAGGCTGAAGCTGTTCTTCCAACAACTTATTCAGGTGAAAATATTGGTAGAGTAACAAAAGGTGCTTGTCAGGCATTATTAGCAAGAACATATTTGTTTACAGGTGATTATACCAATGCATATTCGTATGCTAATAGTGTAATTGAGTCTAGTATATATCAGTTAGAACCAAATTTCGTAGATATTTGGAGTGTGTATAATCATAATGGTATGGAGTCTATCTTTGAATGGCAGTCAAACAGTAATCAGAGTTATGCCATAGGAAGTAGATTTGCTATTATAATGGCAGCTCGTGGACAAACCTGGGATGATCCGGAAAATAGTATGGATGGATGGGGTTGGTGTGTTCCAACTTCAAACTTAGAACAAGCTTATATTTCAGAAGGTGATGATATCAGAAGACAAAGTACTATCTGTAGAATGGGAGAGCCAGTATATGGAGATGAAGAAGCCAATCCATCATATGATTTTTCATATTCTCAAAATAAGTCTGCAAGAGTATGGCGTAAGTTTTATACACCAATTGCAATGCGTCGCTTGTTAGCAAGAGAAGACCAACACGTACCTCTACCTTATATCTTTTTACGTTTAGGTGAAATGTATTTAACAAGAGCAGAAGCTGCCTATCATTTAAATAATGAAGATCAGGCTTTAGCTGATATTAACACTCTTAGAGCAAGAGTTGACCTTGATCCTAAATCCGGACTTACAGGTAATAACTTATTATACGCAATCTGGAAAGAACGTAGATTAGAGTTAGCAAGTGAAGGAATGCGTTTATATGATTTACGACGACAGATAGATCCGATTGCTAATAAACCAAGAATTGATGTAATGATGGGTGCCAACGGAACTTTTGTGAAGTACAATCTTGAAGAAAGTACTGATGAGTGGGAGATAGGGCATCCTGAAGAGCGTCAGGATAAAGGTATTATGTTCGAAGAAGGTAAGCATGAACTATGGCCAATTCCTCAGTCAGAAATTGATAGAAGTAATGGTGTGATTTCTCAAAATCCTAATTATTAATAAAAAATCATAGGGCTGTTCTCTGATGATTATAATGTCAGAGGGGAACAGCCTTTGTTTCTCATAAAAGGTTATTCTTATGCATTTAAAAGATTTAAGATATATTGTTATTCTTGTTTGTATTTTATTATTATCGTGTAATAAAGATGAATCCAAGCCTGATGAAAAAAATTCTGATGCAGATAAGATCTATATCAATCCAGATGTCGAATTTCAAACAATAGATGGGTTTGGGGCTTCTGATGCCTGGAGATGTAAAAATGTTGGTAAGAACTGGCCTTTGGAAAAAAGAGAAGCTATAGCTGACTTGCTTTTTAGTCAGGATTTAAAAGAGGACGGAAGTCCGGAAGGTATTGGATTATCGTTATGGCGTTTTTACATTGGTGCCGGAAGTGAGGAACAGGGAAATGGCAGTGGAATTAGTAACGATTGGCGAAGAGCAGAGTGTTTTTTGAATGCAGACGGTTCTTATGACTGGACTAAACAAGAAGGGCAACAATGGTTTTTACAGGCTGCAAAAAACAGAGGAGTAGATCATTTGTTGGCTTTCTCTATTTCAGCCCCTGTTCATTATACTAAAAACGAAAGAGCATATGCTCCTGAAGACATGAACATGAATATAAAGCCTGGCTTTATGAATGACTATGCAAAATTTTTAGTAGATGTAGCAGAACATTTTAAGGGTGAAGGTTTGGAGTTTGATTATTTAAGTCCTGTTAATGAAACACAATATGATTGGACCGGAGGCGGACAAGAAGGAACTCCTGCTACCAATAATGAAATAGCTCAATTTGTATCTTTACTTTCTGATAAACTTCAGTCAAAGTCTTTAGAAACACAGATTACAGTTTCAGAAGCAGCAAGCTTGCAATATTTGTATTCAAATTCTGATAAAACAGGAAGAGCAAATCAAGTAGATGATTTTTTTACTCCTTATTCGTCAAATTATTTAGGAGATATAGCCAACGTAAATCATACTATATCTGGGCATAGTTACTGGACTACAGCAAATTTAAACGATTTAGTTACCATTCGACAAAACCTTTCATCCAAAATTAATTCATTATCATCTGATCTAGGCTATTGGCAATCAGAGTTTAGTATGCTTGAATATAGCAATGATATAGGTGGAGGATGGGATCGAGATTTATCGATTAATACTGCTTTATATGTAGCCCGTGTAATACATTCAGATTTAACTTTTGCTAATGCATCAGCATGGCAATGGTGGACAGCAATAAGCCAATATGATTACAAGGATGGGTTAATATATATTGATAACGGAAATAATGGAATTAGAAGCGCAGGCGATCCGGATTCTGAGAATTTAAAGTATGATGGTAATTACAGAGACTCAAAAACACTTTGGGCTTTAGGAAACTATTCAAGATTCGTTCGCCCGGGTATGAAGCGAATTCAAGCAGGTTTTTCAATCCCTAAAGGAGATATTCAAACACTTGAGTCTGTGATGTTGTCGGCATATAAAGATGAAGCGTCAAAAGAAATGGTAATTGTGTTTGTAAATTATTCAAATGTTGAAAAACACATTTCTTTAGGGAGTTTAGGAGATAAATTTTCAATTGAAAATAATACTTTTGATGTGTATGTTACTTCAGAAACTGAGAATCTAACAAAAGGTCAGGTACAGGCTGATGAATTTACAATTCCTGCGAGATCTATTGCAACAATGGTTGGAACTTACTACTAGAAAAATAAAATTATGAGTACTAATTTACTTAAGTTTAAAGATTGGATATTACTAATCTGTGCTGTGTTTTTGTTTACTAATTGTAAACAAACAGGCAATAAAAATACCATTCCTTTGCAAGGAGAATGGGTAGTTACTTTGGATAACAATGATAAAGGTAAAACTGAGCAGTGGTTTAATGAAATTCAAGACAATGCATTACCTATAAATCTGCCTTCAACATTAGATGAAGCCGGTATGGGTGAAGAAGTAATTGTAGAACCTGAATTGAATAAAGAAGTACTTTATCAGTTAAGCAGAAAGAATAAATATATTGGTGCTGCATGGTACCAAAAAGAAATTCAGATTCCAAACAATATGGCTAACAAAGAGATTGTTTTGGAAATGGAGAGAGTTATCTGGAAATCTGAGGTTTGGGTTGATGGAGAATACAAAGGAACTGACAATAGTTTAGTTAGTGCGCATCAAATAGCATTAGGTAAAATTGCTCCGGGTAAACACCTTATAACAATTTGTATCGATAACCGTCAGCAATACGACTTATTTGATAATAGCAGAGAAAGAACTTTAACGCATTCATATACTGAAACGACTCAGATTATGTGGAATGGTATTTTGGGTAATTTTAACTTAAAAGCCTTACCTGCATATTCAATAGAAAATTTACAGGTATATCCTGATGTTGAAAAAGGGGCAGTAGAAATTGTAGCAAAGGCAAAAGGTCAATCTGAAAAAGATATAACAGTACAAGTTATTGACAAACAGGGTAACCAAATTGCTTCAGTAAACACAAAAGCTAACGAAAGCGTAAACGTTGAATTAAGTGGTGATTTTACACCATGGGATGAACACCATCCAATTATTTATACCGCTCAGGTAAAAGATGCAAAAGGCGAAATTATTGCTCAGGCGGATTTTGGTTTACGTAAAATAGAGTCTGTTGAAAATAATATGCTTTTAAATGGTAAGCGTTTATTTTTAAGAGGTACGTTAGAATGTTGTATTTTCCCATTAACAGGTCATCCACCATTAAATAAAGAGGGCTGGTTAAAGGTATTTGAATCAGCAAAATCTTATGGATTAAATCATATTCGTTTCCATTCATGGTGTCCTCCTGAAGATGCATTTCAGGTGGCAGATAGCCTTGGCTTTTATTTACAGGTTGAAATGCCAAACTGGTCGCTTAAATATGGTCAGGAACCAGAAATGGTAAAATGGATGGAAAGCGAAGGAGAACGTATGATTCGCAATTATGGAAATCACCCGTCATTTTGTATGATGGCCATGGGTAATGAGTTAGAAGGAGATTATGAACTGTTAACTGGTTTTGTAAAGAAATTACAAAAAGAAGATCCTAGACACCTTTATACAACAACAGCCTTTACTTTCCAGAAACCACATTCAGAAGAACCAGATGCTGTAGATGAGTATTGGATTACACAATGGACAAAAGATGGATGGGTGAGAGGACAAGGTGTGTTTGATGACTATGCACCAAGTTTTGATAAGGATTATCGTTCAAGTATTGAATTTTTAGATATTCCTTTAATTACGCATGAAATTGGTCAATATTCAGTATATCCTAACTTAAAGGAAATTGAAAAATATAAAGGCGTATTATCACCAAAGAACTTTGAAGCAATTAAAGCTGACTTAGAAAAGAAAGGCAGATTAGATAAAGCTGAAGATTACTTAAAAGCTTCAGGACAATTGGCTAAAATTCTTTATAAAGAAGAAGTAGAACGTGCATTAAAAACACCAGGTATCAGTGGTTTCCAATTGCTAGATTTACATGATTTTCCAGGACAAGGAACAGCGCTTGTTGGTATGTTAGATGCATTCTGGGATTCAAAAGGAATTGTAACTGGTGATGAGTTTAAAACATTTTGTAATGATCTTGTACCTTTAATTAAGTTTGAAAAAGCAGTTTATACCAATAATGAAGTTTTTAAAGCTAAGGCAGAGGTGGCTAACTATTGGAAAGATTTAGATGCACCAACTTTTGATTGGAGTATTGCACAAGAGGGAACAGTTTTAAAGTCAGGAAGCCTTGAATCAAAAGATATTAAGCAAGGTAGCTATGCCGAAGTCGGTGCTTTTGCATTTGAATTAAAAGATATTAAGGAACCTAAAAAGTTAGATGTTACTTTAAGTTTACAAGGAACTGATTATAAAAACTCGTGGTCAGTGTGGGTATATCCTCAAGATCAAAAGGTGAATAAAAAAGATGTTGTTGTAACCACAAAATGGGATGCAGCAGAAAAAGCACTTAGCGAAGGAAAAAAAGTTTTATTTACTCCTGACTTAAACGAAATTAACGGTATTGAAGGAAAATTTGTGCCTGTATTCTGGAGTCCGGTGCACTTCCCTAATCAACCAGGAAGTATGGGACTTTTAATTCAGGATAAACATCCATTGTTTAATGAATTTCCTACAGACTATCATACCAACTGGCAATGGTGGGATTTATGTAAAAAATCTAAGTCGTTAGAAGTAGATAAAATTGTAGTGGAACCTGTAGTAACCGTTGTAGATAATTTCTTTAAAAACCGTGATTTATCAAACTTATTTGAAGTTAATGTAGGTAAAGGTAAGCTGGTTTTTAGTGGTATTGATTTAAATACAGATTTAAATAATCGTATTACTGCAACTGCACTACTAAATAGTACTGTTGATTATATGAATTCAGAAGCTTTTGCTCCAAAACATACAGTTACTTTTAAATCATTAAAAGATTTATTCCAGCGAGATCCAAACGCCAAGGAAGCAGCAAAAAAAGGATTGTATGAATAAAAGATGATTTTACACACTTAGATTCCAAAAGGATAAAGGAAATAGCTAACAGCTTTCTTTTATCCTTTTTCTTTTTTATGACTCTATAGATAAGATCTATCAATTTAATGTATGGTATTTAAATAAAGAGGATTTGATTTAAATTGACATCAGTGGAGTTGACTTATGAATACATGGATCAAGGGTGTGACTCCGCTGGAGTCAATTTATTGTTTACCGAACTATTCTATAAACATGTGATGCCTCTGACATCATTTTAAGAGTATATCTAGAATTTTTTCTGTTTGAAACAATTAAAGGGAATATATAGCCTATAAGTTCGGCATTGCTTCTCGCTATATCTTTTTACCACATTGTTTACAATATTGTAATTTACTTCAATCTTAATACTTCTGACTTCGAGCTTTCCAAGTTGCTAAAATTACCATCCATTTTATAACGCTAACATATTCTTGAGCCTAAAGATATATTATTAATTTAACTAGTAGCTCTTTGCTCAAAGCACCCGTTGAGTTTGGTATAGCGTCTCGCTATGTCATTTTATTTTAGGTCTCTGGCCGTTTTTACAATTAAATGATTAGAAAATATTAAAGGACAGTCGTATAAATTCACCCAATATTACAGCTCATGTCTTTACTTGTAGTAATGTATATTTATAATTTATGATCAAACCTAGTTAGAACTTGCAGTGTGAGAGGGGAGGTGATTATAGATATACTATTTATTTGGGATAATTTGGCTCGTAGCTCTATGCACTATACCCTTTGCCATTACCCTTTCAAATTATTTCGGTAATCTTTGGGAGATAAATTCATTACCTTTTTAAATATTCTGGAAAAATAATAAGGATCATCATAACCAATTCTAATAGCTATTTCTTTAATATTAAGATGAGTGTGATCCAATAATCTACAGGCATTCTGTATTTTAAGTTGAATTACATAGTTCAAAGGAGATCGTCCTGTTTTTTGTTTAAATAGCATGGAATAATGAGCAATAGACAAATTGGCCTGATCTGCTAAATCTTCCAACGTAAGTTTTTCTTTTAAGTGCTTCCTCATATAATGAATGGAGCTTTCAATTAAATCTTTTTCCTGCGGTTTTCTTACTTGACGAAACTGACTTAAATACCTGAAGGAAGCCAGGAAATGCGATAAGCAAATGTTGGCATAGCTAATATTTTCCTTGCTGTAACCCATTTCAAGGTTTCGTATCATTTCTTCAAATAGCTCCAAACGTTCATCTATTCGCGATATATCAGAAGGAGTAATACTTTGAGCTTCTTCTGTTGTTTCAAGATAATATGCTGCATTTTTACCACTGAAATGAATCCAATAAATACTCCATGGATTTTTTCTGGAACTACCATAAGAATGTGGAATATTAGGCGGAATGATAAAATACTGGTTTGCATTTACAGTAATTCTGGTATTTCCTATTAAAATCCATCCTTCGCCATCAGTACAATACATTAATATATGTTGTTTACATCCTTCAGGTCTTTTTCTATGGTGGTCTTTAGCTTTGGGATAAAAACCTATGTCTGTTATATATAAGCTGCTACTTATCGGATCTTCCTGTATTTCTTCAATAATTAATTCAGGAATAATAACAGTTCTTTCATCTTGAAATCCTTCAGATTTTATCATAAGTCACATTTTGTGCTAAAATAATAAGATAGTCCATTAAAACCAAATATACATCCATTTTGAGTGTCGGTAGAAATAAAGATATTTGTTACATATAATTAAAGAATATTTTAAAATGCAAAAAGTAAATTTTAATACGCGTTATATTTTATCGATTTCGTTAGTCTCAGCCTTAGGCGGACTATTATTTGGGTATGACTGGGTAGTAATTGGTGGAGCTAAACCCTTTTACGAGCAGTTTTTTGATATAGCTAACAATCCTGCAATGCAAGGGTGGGCTATGGGAAGTGCTTTAATAGGTTGTTTACTCGGAGCAGCTATTTCAGGTGTACTTAGTGATAAATACGGACGAAAGAGATTATTAATCTTTGCTGCTTTTATGTTTACTTTATCTGCAATAGGAACAGGTATTGTAAATGATTTTACAGCTTTTATTATATATCGTTTAATTGGTGGTGTGGGTATTGGTTTAGCATCTACATTATCCCCAATGTATATTGCAGAAATAGCACCGGCTTCTATGCGTGGCCGATTTGTTTCTTTAAACCAGTTAACTATTGTGTTAGGTATATTAGCTGCTCAGCTTGCCAACTGGCAAATTGCAGAGCCTATTCCAGATCATTTTACAGAGTTGGATATTTTAAATTCTTGGAATGGACAAATGGGATGGCGTTATATGTTCTGGGCAGAAACCATTCCTGCAGGAGTATTCTTCATATTAATGTTTTTAGTACCAGAAAGTCCAAGATGGTTAGCTAAGTCGGGTAATGAATCAAAAGTAGAAAGCATTCTTAAAAAAATAGGAGGAACAGAATATGCTGTTCAGGAATACAATAATATTCATCAATCGTTAGCTAAAGAAACAAGTAAAGTTAATTTCAGGGAGTTATTTGAACCTGGTATTAAAAAAGTATTGTTGATAGGTATTGTTTTGTCTGCTTTCCAGCAATGGTGTGGAATCAACGTTATATTTAACTATGCAGAGGAAATATTTAAGGCTGCTGGTTATGGTGTGTCTGATATTTTATTCAATATCGTGATTACAGGTATTATTAATGTGGTATTTACATTTGTTGCCATCTATACTGTAGATAAGTTAGGACGTAGGGCCTTAATGATTATTGGTTCTGCCGGTTTAGCTCTGATCTATATTTTAGTGGGTCTTACCTACTTCTTTCATGTCACAGGAATTGCATTATTGGTGTTAATACTATTAGCTATTGCAACTTATGCTATGTCACTAGCTCCAATTGTTTGGGTAGTTATTTCCGAAATATTCCCTAACAGAATCAGAGGAGCAGCAATGGCTGTATCAACTATAGCATTATGGACGGCAAGTTTTCTTTTAACTTATACGTTCCCTATTTTAAATAGTGCATTGGGTGCAGCTGGAACATTCTGGTTATATGGATTGATTTGTTTAGGAGGTTTTGTATTCATTTACAAAAAATTACCTGAAACTAAAGGAAAATCATTAGAAGAAATCGAAAAAGAAATTATTAAAGAATAACTATACGTAAATGCTGCTCTTGTAGCAGCATTTACACTGCTTAAGTAAGCAAGTTAATTATTTGAATTATTGGATAATAAATAAAATATAGGCGTTCTTTTAGGGAACGCTAATATGGGAAAGTTATATCAAAAAAGTATTAAATTTTTATAATATGGAAGCTAAAGCAAGGCTCGAAAAGTTGGTACTTCCAACCTATGAACTGGGTAAATCAGAGATCAATCCGGTATTTTTTGAAAAGAGAGTTTATCAGGGGTCATCAGGTAAAGTTTATCCTGTTCCTTTTATTGATAAAGTTTATGATCATAAAGTAGATAAGGAATATCAGGCAGCTGTGCTTGAAAATGAATTTGTAAAATTAGTCATGTTACCTGAAATTGGCGGAAGAATTTTTGAAGCACAAGATAAGGTTAACAATGATTATAATTTTTTCTATCAGCAAAAGGTAATTAAGCCTGCTTTAGTAGGTTTAGCTGGTCCTTGGATTAGTGGAGGAGTAGAGTTTAACTGGCCACAACACCACCGTCCGGGAACTTATTTACCAACTGATGTATATATTGAAGAGGAAGCTGATGGTGCTAAAACGATCTGGATGTCGGAATACGACCCAATGTATCGTTTAAAGGGTATGCACGGAATCCGTATTCGCCCTGACAGTGCTTTGATTGAACTACGTGGTCGTTTGTTTAACCGTACACCATTAACACAAACATTCTTATGGTGGGCAAACGTAGCGGTAGAAGTACATAAGGATTATCAAAGTTTCTTTCCACCTGATGTACATTATGTTGCTGACCATGCTGTTCGTGCACAAAGTAGTTTCCCTTATGCCGAAAATGATTATTATGGCATTCCATATCATGAAAGACCAGGGAAAAACGATTTACGTAACTACAATAACATCCCTGTTCCAACCAGTTATATGGTTTGTGATACAAAATATGATTTCTTTGGAGGTTATGATTACAAAGAACAGGGTGGTTTTATTCATGTGGCTAACCGTCATATTGCTCCGGGTAAAAAACAATGGACATGGGGTAGCGAAGACTTTGGTCGTGCATGGGATCGTGAATTAACTGATGAAGGAGGACCATACTTTGAGTTAATGGCTGGTGTTTATACTGATAACCAACCAGATTTTACATACTTACTTCCTTACGAAACTAAAACATTTTCTCAATTCTGGTGGAGTTTCAAAAAGCTTGGACCAGTACAAAATGCAGATAAGGATTTAGCTATTCGTTTAGAAGTTCAACAAGGAAATAAATTAGATTTAGGTGTTGCTTCTAGCCGTAAGTTTGAAAACCTTAAATTTATACTTCTAATCGGAAACGAAAAGACTGTATTCGAAAATAAAACAGTTACTCCGGATGAACCTTGGCAGGATCAAACAATACAAATTGAAGCAGGACAGGAGCATTCCGTTTCTTTAATAGTATTGAATGAGCAAGGTAAAGAGCTTATTGCATACCATCATCGCGAAGTGCCTAAGGAGCGTAATCGTAAAGTTGCTTTTGAGCCTAAACAACCAGAGGAAATTGAAAGTGCTAATGAACTTGAATTAATCGGAGAACACCTTGAGTTATACCGTCACCCAACTCGTTATCCTGAACCATATTGGAAAGAGGCGATTAAAAAGGATCCAAAGAGCTACAAATCATATATTGCACTTGGTCGTGTAGAACTTAAAAATGGTAAGTTTGCTGAAGCTGAAAAAAACTTTAAAACAGCTATTGATATTCAAACTACTTACCATCCAAATCCTGCATCTGGCGAGGCACTATATTTCTGTGGTTTGGCATGTTCTTATCAGGGTAGAAAAGACGAAGCTTATAAATTGTTTTATAAGTCAATTTGGAACTATGAATGGCGTGCAGCAGGTTATTATCAATTGGCAGCAATAGATTGTTTAAAAGGTGATTTTGAAACAGCTCTTGAACATATTGAGGCTTCTTTAGATACAAACCGTCAGAACAACAAAGCATATATTTTAAAAGCAATTGTACTTAAGCATCAAGGTAATAAAGAAGCTGCACAAAGCGTATTTACAGAGCTTTTCAAAACAGATTCTCTTGATCAGTGGGCTAAATTTGAGTTAGCTAACCTAAATGGTAACTACGAAGATTTTATTCAATCATCAAGAAACGATGCACAAACAATTATTGATATTGCTTTTGATTACGCAGAGGCAGGATTTTATCAGGAAGCTATTGATGTAATAGAGTTACACCATACAAATGAGATACCTGATTGTGCTGTGCCAAATCCAATGGCAAAATCAATAATGACAGAGTTTATTTTAGCTTGGTTATATAACCTAAAAGGTGAAACCTCAATGGCTAAAGAAATTCTTGAAAAAACAAAGAACGCATCGCATGATTATGCATTCCCTTCACGTACATTTGAGCAATTAGTGATGGAATGGGCTTTACAAGTTGATCCTCAAAATACCATTGCAGCATATGGTTTAGGTAACTATTTTTTCAACTTAAAACGTCACGAGGATGCAATTAAAGCTTGGCAATTAGCTGCAGATGCAAATAGTCAATATGGTACTTTATATCGTAACTTAGGTATTGCTTACTGGAATACTTATGAGGATGGTGAAAAAGCCAGAGTTTCATTCCAAAAAGCGATTGAATTGGCTCCAAATGACATGCGTGTTCGTTATGAGTTTGACCAGTTACGCAAAAAGCTTAACGATGATCCTAAGGAGCGTTTAGAGAGCCTGTTAACTATTAAAGATCAGATTACAACACGTGATGATTTTTCAGTAGAACTGGCTGCTTTATATAACTTTACCGGAGATTACACAAGTGCTTTAAGCTTGTTGGAAAACAGAAACTTCCACCCATGGGAAGGTGGTGAAGGTCAGGTATTAAGACAATATACCTATGCATGCTTAAAACTAGGACAAGCTGCACTTCAAAATGGAGAAGCAGAAACAGCTTTAGAATATTTTGAAAAGTCAATGGCTACACCAGATAATTTAGGAGAAAAGTATCATCCATTACAGGCTGTTGCTCATATTAATTACTGGAAAGGAATGGCTCTTAAAGCAATGGGTAAAGCTGATGAAGCTAAGTCATATTTTGAGGCTAGTACCAATGAAGAAGGTGACTTTATAGATATGGCAGTAAGTGCTTATTCTGAACTATCATACTATAAAGCACTATCATTAAAAGAGCTTGGTAAAGCAGACGAAGCAAATGAGTTATTGCAAAATATTAAGGAATTTGCAAAAGCTAAATTAGAAGAAAGAGTTAGAATAGATTACTTTGCTACATCGTTACCTTTATTATTAGTTTTTGAAGATGATATTCAAAAACGTAATTCTGTAGATTCTAAATTCTTAATTGCATTAGCTGAAGAAGGATTAGGAAATACAAAAGCTACGGTAAATCTTACAGATGAAATACTTGCATTAAGTTCGATGCATGTTGGAGCTGCAGATTTGAAAAAAGAAGTGGAATAATAATTTCTTACATCATATCATAATTGAAAAGATCCGGTTTTGGGCCGGGTCTTTTTTTTTGTCAATATTTAAATGCACTATTACCAAGCTCTTAGACCATTTATTTATTAAAACGGTACGGTATACAAACATCCTTTACAAAGTTATATAAACATCGTTTACACTTTTAAAATTGTAATTTGAACTTAAAATCAAATTACCATGCCTTGGAAAAACCAAACTATACAGTAAACGTGATTGTATAATAATACTATATTTGCACGAATTAATTCATTTAACGGTTATAGGTGTTAATTTATTTGCTTTTTAAAGGGAGCATCGTTTTATGTAAAAAAATGTTATAACAAACCTAAAATTTAGATAATTAAATTTTATGATGAAAAGTATTATTATTGTTGTTCTTTGTTATTTTTTGATGCATTCAGCAGATTGTTTTTCACTTACTATAGACAACAATAAAAATGTAATATCAACCAGAGCAAAGCATGTTTACGGGCGTTCAAGTGACTTTGATGAATTTTTATATCTTGGTATCTCTTTTAAAAAAGCGATATATCCTACAGATACAGCTTTTTATATTAATTTAAAATTATACGCACCTGATTCTGAGTATCGAACAGATATATGTTTTAATAAAGCAAAATCTATTTCATTTTTGGCAAAGAATGGAAACATTATAGATCTTAAAATGAATGCTATAAATGCGCTTACTGAATCTTCTAAACAGTTTGAAGATCCGTTTAAACCGGTACAAATAGATAATTATTCTACCTCCATAACCTTAAAAATAACCAAAGAAAAACTGATATAACTAGGCGCTCAACCCTTTTACAAATTAATATTGCCATATTATAATAATACATCAAAAGTCAATAATAAATTAGTTTTTATAAGACCAACCATATTTACCCGAAGGATTTTTATACAAAAGAAAATTAATGATATACTTGAAAATTAAAGGTTAATAATAACTTCAGGCTTTTGGTTTGTTTATGATACAGTGCAAGTTATTATCTTGTTCAAATATTTAAATATATAATAAATTGTGATCTCTTGTCAAAATGCTGTACGTGTCTATCCTTTATAATTCCATGATATAATGCGCTTTATTTATTCTTAGGTCTAAAGTATATTATTATTTCTATAGAAAAAATAACAGTAATTTTACTGTTATTTTTTATTGTTGTAATTGTATGATATATAGAGGTATATAATATTTAGTATTTAAAATTGTAAAATATTCTATACCCATAATACGCCATAATTCCATTTTTAGCTGAAAATGCTGTTTTTGGATTCCAAATTTGGGCATTTTTGTACTTTTGGGTGCTTTTCTTCGCACTTATTCGCATTGTCTACACAACTTGTTCGCACTTCTTCGCACCGTCTTCGCAACTTGTTCGCACTTCTTCACACCGTCTTCGCAATTCCTATGCACTTTGTTTGCACCAGCTATGGACTTTGTTCGGAACACGTTCGCAATTCTCCACAGGCGCTACACAGTTTCTATACAGTTTCTGCACCCTAAGAGTGCGAAGAAATTGCAAAGAGCCTGCATTGAAATTACGTAGAATGGCAAACTTTGATCGAAGCAGTATCATTGTAGTGTAATGGTAAGTTCATATAATGTGCAGCGATTATGGAACCATAATTCCTTTTTTAAGACAATTGTATTATATATAACTTTCGTACCGATTACCGCTTGTCTCCAAATTTTATGTGCCGCTTTTTTAGTTCAATTATTAGTTTGTTATTCTGTAATATATGAAGATGTTCGGCATCAATTAAGATTTCTGCAGAAAATGAAGGAATGGTGATATCTAAATCCTTTTTAGTGTGATTTTTCATACAATTATTAAAATATTGTCCTATTGATGCATCCGCTACTGATTTTCCTATAATTGGAGATAGATCAACATCCAAAGGATAAAGATCGAATTTATGATTTCCTGAATATTTATAATACCCAACGGAACCGTCCTGAAATATCATATCTTGCTTATTTGAAGTTGAAACTTTATTATAAACCAAACTTTTATAGGAGCCATTTTTATGAAAAATAAAGAAGGTAGTAACAGAATTTTGTTGATTTTCCCATGTTCCTTTAATTTCTTTTTGTTGCGAATTGCATGTTGAAAATATCAATGACAAAAATAATATGGAGAAGAACGCAGATAGTTTCATAATGGCTGCATATTAAATACTTAAGTTAAGATATTTATAAAAAAAGTCAAGTATAAAGCAAGCGTATATTTAAATGGATAATAGTTAATAGAATACCGAAATTGTGATTTGAAATGATCAAGTAACCCGTTGATATAGGATAGTATTTCTGGCTTTTTGCTATGGTATATTTATTCACTAAAAGGCTTTCTTACTTTATTATTATGCTTTACGTATAATAAGTTTATAATTACTATCACTTTGTTGCATAATTATTTACATCAAACATTGTTAAATTATATTAAATCTAAATATATTAATTTATCTATGAGATGAATATTTTTTTTATCTTCATAAAATCAAAAAAACAATCTCACATCTTATTATTATTAATGATCAAGAAGGACTTTAATTCGGACTACGAAATGGCTGAAGGTCTCCAGAAAGGAGAGATGGATGCTTTTAACGCTATCTTTAAAAAATATAGTGCTCGTTTGTACGGTTTTTTAATCAAGCACTTAAAGTCAGAAGTTGAAACCGAAGGTCTGGTTCAGAATGTTTTCCTTAAGGTTTGGGAAAACCGGAAAAATATCAAAAAAGAACATTCACTAAAATCCTATTTGTTTACCATTGCTTATCATGAAATGGTTCATATTTTTAAAAAGAAGAAATTATTTTTTGATATCAGTGAAGAGCATGCCGTATCTATTCGCTCTGAATATGAGCTGGACAAGCAAATTGAGTATAAATTTATTCTTGAAGAAGTGGATAAACTCATTGAATTACTTCCTGATAAACAAAGGCAGGTATTTATAAAAAGCAGAAAAGAGGGGAAAAGTACCAAAGAAATAGCAGAAGAACTTCAAATAGCTCCAGGTACCGTTGATAATAATATTTCGGCAGCTCTACGATTTATCCGTAAACATATCTCATCATCAAATCCTGCTTTTTTTATCTTTTTTATACTTTTTTTTAGCTAGTGTAAGGTGCACTAATTCAGTGATATATAAATTAAATTAAACTTTTCATAAAAAAAACTTAAGATTTTATCGTGAGATTTTTTCATGGAAATGCTATTACTTATAAAAGAACCTTAATAAATGTTAACAAACGAAATAAAATGTTATTCACTCTATTTCTAAAGAATTAAAAATACAAATGGTTACAAAAGACGAAATACAATTACTGAAACGATTCTTTGGAGGTAGCGTTAATATTGAAGAAGAAAAAAAAGTTTATAATCTGTTTTATGAGCATGCTGATTATGTAGATTTTAAACATTTCGTTAAAGATGAGATGAAGTATTATTTTGAAAATCATCAATCAGACGAATACAATACAGATCATATTTTTTATAAAGTAAATTACATCATCAGTCAACAAGAGGAACAAAAGAAAAAACAACTTGTAAAGCAGATTTACCATTGGTATGCAAAAGTTGCAGCTATTTTAATACTGCCTATACTCGTAGGGGGTTATTTATGGTTTAGTACACAAGGCGTTAAAAATAATGATGTTACAAATCAAATTACTGAAAATGTAATTACAGTACCAATGGGCGCCAGAGTAAATTTTACACTTCCTGACGGTACTTACGGATGGTTAAACAGTGGATCTTCTTTATCCTATTCATTACCTTTTAACGATAACCGTAAAATTAATTTAAAAGGAGAAGGATGGTTTAATGTTGCACACGATACCATTCACCCATTTGAAATAGAAGCAGGACAATCAAAAGTAGAAGTTTTAGGAACAGTATTTAATTTATATGCTTATCCTGAAGAAGACCTTATAGAACTAGCATTAGAAGAAGGGAAAGTAAAATTTACCCCAACAGAAAGCTCAACAAAAGGATTTGAAATTAAACCAAACGAAAAGCTATTACTGGAAAATGGTAAAATAAAAATCAGTGAAACAGAAGCTTATAAATTTGGAGCGTGGAGAGAAGGTAATTTGGTATTTAGGGGTGATGCAATGGTAGATGTGGCCAAAAGGATAGAGCGTTGGTATAATGTTGATGTACAGATTATGGATGATGAACTGAAGAAACATTCTATTCGCGGTACTTTTCAGGATGATTCACTCGAAGAAGTATTACGCTTCCTTAGCTTAATTTCTCCATTAGACTATAAAATTATTGATAAGAAAATACTGAATAATAATACTATAACTAAGAAAAAAGTACTTATCTACAAAAAGTAAAACCCAACAATCAAATTTTTTAAAAAAATCTACAATGAAACAAGCAGGAGGACCATAAAACAAAAAAAAAGGAAATCGCGCCAACGATTTCCTCAAAAAATCCCTTATGAAATTTTTATAAAGCTAAATGACAAATTTATGAAAAAATCCAGATTTCTTTCTGAATGTTTTTCTTTAAGTTTAACAAGAACATTCAAAATTATGCGAATTACCCTATTTTTAATTCTCATATCAGCGTTTGAAATATACGCTACAGAGTCCTATTCTCAAAAAACAATTCTCTCGTTAAATGTACAGGAGAAAAGTTTAGAAGAGGCTTTAGATGAAATAGAACAAGCATCTGAGTTCTATTTTTTATACAGTGAAAAACTAGTTGATACCAAGCGCGTGGTATCTATAAATGTAAAAGAAGCTAAAATTGAAAAGGTTTTAGATGATCTTTTTTCTGATACTGAAATAAAGTATCAAATAATTGACAGAAAAATTCTTTTAGCACCTGAATCAATTGAAGAAATTCTTCAAGATACTAAAAGTGTAAATGGTGTAATAAAAGACGTTACAGGAAATACACTTCCTGGTGTTACTGTAGTAATTAAAGGAAAAACACAAGGTACTATTACTAATATTAATGGTGAATATATTATAGATAATACTTTACCATCAGATACACTTGTATTTTCATTCATAGGAATGAATACTCAGGAGATCGCAATAAACAGCAGAAGTGTTATTAATGTGGTAATGGAAGAATCTACCATTGGATTAAAAGAAGTTATTGCTGTTGGTTATGGTACTCAATCTAAAAGAACCATAACAGGTTCTATTCAGTCGGTAGGATCCGAAGATCTAGCTGATATGCCGGTTACAACAACTGCTCAAAAGCTTCAGGGTAAATTATCAGGAGTTCAAATTACTCAAACAACAGGTAAACCTGGAGAAGGAATGAAGGTAAGAGTAAGGGGACAGGCATCACTAACGGCAGGAAATGATCCTCTTTATGTTGTGGATGGTTTTCCAATTATTGGTGATATCAGTTCTATCAACCCTAATGAAATAGAGAGTATTTCGGTATTAAAAGATGCCTCCTCAGCAGCATTATATGGTTCAAGGGCTGCCAATGGTGTTGTTTTGGTAACTACTAAACATGGTAAGCCAGGCAAAACATCAATTTCAATATCATCCACTTATGGTTGGCAAGCAGTTCCTGATAGAGGAAGACCTGATATGATGAATGCAACTGAATTTGCAACATTTAAAAAAGAATCATTTGAAGATTTAGGAGTTGCTGTACCAGAAACCTGGCAAAATCCTGAACAATATGGTAAAGGTACAGATTTCTATGATATCTTATTAAGAGTTGCTCCTATGAACGATAATAGTATTAGCTTTACAAGTAGTAAAGATAATTTTAAAGCTTCAGCTGTAATTGGGTACTTAACACAGGATGGCGTTATATTGAATTCTGATTATGACAGATATTCAATTCGTATAAATACTGATTTTAAAGTATCAGAAAAAATAAAAGCTGGATTTAGTGTTGCACCTTCTTATTCTATATCTAATTCTCCAAATACTGATGGTATTTTATGGGGTGGAGGTCTGTTGAATAGTGCATTAACTACTTGGCCAATATTTGATTATAAAAATTCAGATGGAACTATTCCTGAAAACTTCCATGATCCTATAAGTGGTAACCACTTTGCGAATATCTATCATTCGGCAAAAGCGATAACCAATGAATCAAAAGATTTAAGGCTTTTAACAAATGCATTTGCTCAATATGAACCAATTAATGGATTAGTACTTAAAACCACATTAAACTTTGAGCATTCTAATAAAAAATTTAATAGTATAACACCTTCAACTGTTGGAGCAACAACGCCATCTGTAGCGTCCGGAGTACTACGAAATACATCATATAGTACCTGGTTAAATGAGAATACCATTACTTATAAAAAATCGTTTGGCGATCATAATTTTGATTTGTTAGGTGGTATGACTATACAAAAATACGAATCAGATTTAAGTCAAATTACTTATAGAGGTTTTTCTGATGACAGAGTTCCAACGATTGAGGCTGCTCAAAATATAGATAGAACTCCATATTGGCTAACAGGTATACCTGGAACTTATAATGATATTCAGGAATGGAGTATGATGTCGTACCTAGCCAGAATAAACTATAATTATAAAAACAAATATTTATTATCTTTTGCAATAAGATCAGATGGTTCATCTCGTTTTGGTAAAGATAACAGATGGGGTAATTTCCCATCAGCTTCGGCAGGTTGGATCGTATCTGATGAAGAATTTATGCAATCGATAAAACCACTGTCTCTATTGAAAATGAGAGCATCATACGGAGTTGTTGGTAATAATAATATTGGTAATTATACTCAATATGCCTCTGTAAATACCGGAGCTGCAGTTAATAATGCCATTTTTGGGTCATCAGTTCATAGTGGTAGTGTACAAACAGCTTTACCAAATACAGGGTTAACATGGGAAAAAACAGAAGAATATGACTTAGGTTTTGATTTAGGTCTGTTTAATAGTCGTGTTAATTTGAGTTATGATTATTATAGCAGAAAAACAACCAGCTTACTATATCAGGTGAGTGTAGCTCAGGAATCGGGATATCAATCGTTTATGGCTAATGTGGGAGAGTTGAAATTTTGGGGGCACGAAATTATGCTTAATACAAAGAATATTCAAGGTGCTTTTAATTGGGAAACTTCTTTTAATATTTCTTTTACTGATAATGAAGTTTTATCACTATCAGGAGATATTGATAGAATTTATAGCGGTCTGTTCGACTCTAATATCACTAAAGTAGGTCATAAAATAGGTATGCTTTATGGTATGGTTTGGGATGGAGTATATGATAACCAGACAGAATTTGATAATAGTCCTAAAGCAGTAGCTTCAGAAGTAGGTACAATTAAATTTAAAGATGTAGGTGGTGGACCTGACGGAGGACCAGATGGAATTATTACTCATGGTGGAGATAATGATGATAGGACAGTTATTGGAGATCCAACTCCTGATTTTACCTATGGAATAACAAACACTTTTTCATACAAGAATTTTGATTTATCGGTTGTAATGGCTGGATCATATGGAAATGATATCATTACCTGGTTAGATCAATCCTTAGCTAATTTAGACGGAAACTTTAACGTATATAAAAACGTTAAAAACAGATGGCGATCAGAGAGTAATCCAGGAGATGGAAGATATGGTAAAACAACTTCCGGTACTGGTAATGAAAGAGATTGGGTAAGTTCAAGGTTTGTTAGTGATGGTAGTTATCTTACTATTAAAAATGTAACCTTAGGGTATAAATTTCCTACTAAAAAGCTAAGTAACTTACGAGTATTTATGACCATACAGCAATTGTACACTTTTACTAATTACAGAGGAGCTAATCCAGAATCTAGTAACAGTTTTTATTCAGGAAACAATGCGAGTGCGTTGTCTTTAGGTAGTGATTTTGCAAGTTTTCCTGTACCAAGAACTATATCTTTTGGTGTAAATATTGGTTTATAATACAAATGAGGATCATTAACTACGAACAGGTTATTTAAGTGATTCTTAAATGGATTCCTGAAAATTTTAAAATTGAATCGTATGAAAAATAAAATAATTTTAATAGGAATACTAAGTATATTATTAATGTCTTGTGGTGACGATTTTCTAAGTATCCCTTCGCAAACAGCATTAACTGATGATATATACTTTAAAACACAAGAGGACTTACAAGCAGCTGTAAATGCGGTTTATGCACCTCTTAGAGATTTATATGCCGGATCAGAACCTACAGGTAATGGTGTAAATGGTGCATTTATTATGGGAGAGATGCACTCTGATAATTCGACTTATATATTAAACTCACAGTTTAGAGCAACTGATAATCAAGAACAAATTGGAGATTGTATTTTACTTGAGTCCAATAGTGTATCAACATTTAAATATCAAAGAACATACAGTATTATTGCTTCTGCAAATAAAGTACTTGCTTCTATAGATAATGTTGAGTTTGATGACGTTAACGATCAGGATAATATTAAAGGACAAGCTTTATGTCTTAGAGCTTTTTCATATTTTGATTTAGTTCAGTATTTTGGATCAGTTCCTTTACATGTAGATCCCGTTACTACAATGGAAGGTACTGCATTACCACTGGCTCCGGTTGAAGAGGTTTATACACAAATTATAAGTGATTTAACAGAAGCTATTAGCTTATTACCAGTTAGAAGTGAACAATCAGATTTAGGAAGGGTAACTAAAGGTACAGCACAGACCATTTTAGCTAATGTTTATATGGTTCAGAAAAATTATGCTTCTGCAGAAACACTCCTTAAAGAAATTGTATCATCAGGAGAATATGCATTGGTAGCTAATTATGCTGATATTTTTGATCCATCATTTAAAAATAACTCTGAATCTATATTTGAAATTCAATATCGTCAGGGAACAGATGGTTATAGTAGTACATTTTGCTATAGTATGTTTCCATATCCTATGTCTATGGAACATGTAGAGGAGTTGACCGGAGTTATTGATCCACAGCCATTAGTTGGAGGAGAAGGGTTTAATACTCCAACTCCGGATTTAATAGCAGCATATGAAGGTGGAGATTTACGATTAGATGTATGTGTGGGTTATGTGGAAGATACACATGGTATTGAATTCCCATTTTGTAAAAAATATTTACATCCGCATTTACAGTATCAGTTAACTGATGACAACTGGCCAGTTTACCGTTATGCAGAAGTGTTATTATTTTTAGCAGAAGCAATAAACGAACAAGGTAAATCAGTTGCTGACGCATTGGCCTATATTAATAATCCTGTAGGAACAAGTTCTGTTAGTATTAGAGAAAGAGCAGGATTAGGTCCAATAGTAGCCGGAACCCAAGCTGAGTTAAGAGAGGCAATTGCTAAAGAAAGAAGAATAGAACTAGCTTTTGAAAATAAACGTTGGTTAGATCTTGTTAGAACAGGAAAAGCAGTAGAAGTAATGACTGCATTTGGGCAAAGAGTAAAAGCAGACCCTTCTGCTTACTATTTCCCAACAGGATATGCTCCTTCTGATGCAGCTTTTAGTCAAATTGAATTAACTTTTCCATTACCAGCTGCAGAAGCTTTATATAGTCCTTATTTCTAATAAGTTTATATATAGTATAATATAAGTTCTTTTTAAAATTTGATTATCAATAATAAATGTAAGATTATTCTGTAGTAAGTTACAGAATAATCTTACCTATTACCCTTTCTATGTGTTGAAATTCAGTTCATTCATTTCATATCTACGGTATATTTCAATATTAAAGAAGGCGAATAATCTTATAACCAGTTAAACATTGATACACATAAATTGAATGATATATGTTTAAATTAGGAATTTTTAAACCCAAAAATGCTATAACCCTTCTATTGCTTCCTTTTATAAGTCAGTTATATATCGGTTGTAGTTCTTCTGAATATAATAAAGAAGACGTCGTAGATCTGAAAACAGATTTTATTACACCTCCAGATGATGCAAAACCTCGTGTTTGGTGGCATTGGATGAATGGCAATGTATCTAAAGAAGGTATTAAAGCAGACCTGGAGTGGATGGATAGAGTAGGGATTGGTGGATTTCAAAATTTTGACGCCGGGTTAAATTGTCCACAGTTAGTGGAAAACAGACTGATTTATATGACTCCTGAGTGGAAAGATGCTTTTGCTTATACAACAAATATGGCCGATTCTTTGAATTTGGAAATGGCTATTGCTGGTTCTCCAGGTTGGAGTGAAAGTGGTGGTCCATGGGTAAAACCAGAGGTAGCTATGAAGAAATATGTTTGGAGTCAGATTCAGGTTGAAGGAGGAAAAACATTCTCAGGTAAACTGCCTGAACCACCATCAGTAGCTGGTCCTTTTCAAAATATTGGAATTACACCTGGTTTTATGAGTCATGGACCTGATGATACACCTTCTTATTACGCAGATGCGGCCGTTATTGCCTATCAACTACCAGAATCATATCAATCATTACAAACCTTAAAACCTAAAGTTACAAGTAGTGGTGGTAAATTTACATTAGCGGAGCTTATTGACGGTGATTTAGTAAACGCCAGTTTTTTACCAGCGGCCAAAGTTGGGGAGCAATCCTGGATACAATATGAATTCAATAATCCTATAGAGGTACAAGCTTTAACGATAGTTGGTGGTGGGACGAGCAGAATGTTTGGACCTCCAAGTGAAACCAGAGCTTTAGAAATGAGCAATGATGGTAAGGAATTTAAAAAAGTGATGGATATTCCAGCTAGTTCTTTGGCTGAATTAACCTTATCGTTTGATCCTGTTACTGCAAAATATTATCGTTTCACCTGGACACAACTTCCGGATAGAGGTGCTCAGGGAATTCCTGGTATACCAATGAGAAATGCTGGTCCACAAGGACCTAAAGGTACAAATGTCGCTGAGCTTGTTTTGGCTACTTCAGGAAAAGTAAATCGTTTTGAAGATAAAGCTGCTTTTCAGGCTGCAACGGATTTGTATGATGTTTTCACTAAGGATGTAAAACCTGTAACTGTAGTGAATAAATCAAATGTTGTTGATATCACAGCAAATATGAAACCTGATGGCTCATTAGAATGGACAGTACCTGATGGAGATTGGATGATTGTTCGATTAGGTTATTCCTTAACCGGTCATAAAAACGGTCCGGCATCACCGGAAGCTACTGGTTTGGAGGTTGATAAACTTAGTGCTGACCATGTGAAAGCATATTTTACCAATTATTTAGATCAATACAAAGATGCTACCAACGGTTTGATGGGTGAGCATGGACTTCAATATGTGATTACCGATAGTTGGGAAGCCGGTACTCAAAACTGGACAGATAACATGATCACCGAATTTAAAAACCGCAGAGGATATGATATGATTCCTTGGTTCCCTGTATTAACAGGACAAATTGTGGAGAGTGCAGAAGCTAGTGATCAATTTTTATGGGATTTCCGTAAAACATTAGCTGATTTGGTAGCAGAAAATCATTACGACCAACTAACCAACTTATTAAAAGAAAGAAATATGGCTCGATATTCCGAATCTCATGAAGCTCGTCGTGCATTTATTGGAGATGGAATGGAAGCCAAAAGAACTGCAGCTGTTCCAATGGGAGCAGGTTGGACTCCAGGAGGTTTTGGCGGAAATGAAGGTGAAGTAGCTTCTTTTTATCAGGCTGATATCCGTGAGTCTGCATCTGTATCGCATTTATACGGGCAAAAATATGTTGCTGCAGAATCGTTAACTGCTATGGGATCTGATTGGGCATGGTCGCCTGATACTTTAAAGCAAATAGCAGATCAATTAATGTCATGTGGGTTAAACCGTTTTGTTATACACACCTCTGTTCATCAGCCATTAATGGACAAAGCTCCGGGCGTAAGTCTTGGACCTTTTGGACAATGGTTTACACGAAATGAAACATGGGCAGAGCAAGCTGTTGCATGGACTACCTATTTATCACGTAGTTGTTATATGTTACAACAAGGTAAGTTTGTTGCTGATATAGCCTATTATTATGGAGAAGATAACAACATAACTACATTGTTTAGTAAACTTAGAGGAAAAGGTCTTCCAAATATTCCTGAAGGATACAATTATGACTTTATTAATGCTGATGCTTTGGTAAATCTATTATATGTTGAAAATGGTTTACTAAAAACACCGACCGGAATGACATATCCAATTTTGGCTCTTGATCCCAATAGTCAATATATGACGCTTGCTGTACTTAATAAAGTGAAAGCATTGGTTGAAGCAGGTGCTATTGTAGTTGGTCCTAAACCAATATTAACGCCTAGCCTGGCAGATACAGATGAAGCATTTAAAGCTATAGTAGATCAACTTTGGGCCAATGAATCAGATGTAAATATTATTGGACAAGGAAAAGTATATCCCAAATTAGAATTAGAAGCAGTTCTAAAAGCTGAGGGTATTTTACCTGACTTTAAATATACAAGACCACAACAGGATACCAAAATGTTTTATGTACACCGCAAGGTGGGAGATGCGGATATTTATTGGGTAAACAATCGCAATAAAAGAGCTGAAGAATTAGAAGCTACTTTTAGAGTATCTGGCAAAGAACCTGAAATATGGCATCCTGAAACCGGAAAAATCGAAAAAGCTTCCTATGAAATTTCTGAAGACTTAACAAAAGTTCATTTACAAATGGAACCTGAAGACGCATACTTTGTAGTATTTCAAAATAACTCGACAATAGATAAATATACCATTCCAGAAAAGGAAGTAGAGCAATTAGCTATTGTTAACGGACCTTGGGATGTACATTTTCAAGAAGATAGAGGTGCACCTTCACATGTTGAATTTGAGGCCTTAACACCATGGAATGAAAATGATAATAATGGAGTTAAATACTTCTCTGGAACAGCCAATTATAATAAAACAATTAATGTTTCTAACGATTGGATTAAAGATGAAGCATCCATATATCTTGATTTAGGAGAGGTTAAAAATCTGGCAGAAGTATTTGTCAATGGAAAGTCTATGGGTATTGTTTGGAAAAGACCTTATAAAATTGACATTTCAGAGGCACTTAAAGTGGGTGAAAATAAATTGGAGGTTCAGGTTACCAATTTATGGATTAACAGATTAATTGGAGACCAGCAACCAAATGTAGAAGAGAAAATCACATTTGTTACTAATCCATTTTATAAAGCAGATTCACCATTAAGGCGTTCTGGATTAATGGGCCCGGTAACCCTTACATCGATAAAATAAAAAAATAAAGATGAAGTATTAAGAGATAAGATTTATAGTAAATAACATTTAGCTTTTTTCCCGATCGCTATTCCTCTTGGTAATTAATACTTCATCTTAAAATACAACATATCTAACAAGCCATAAGAACACATTTCGATTCAGACAGAAGACTAGAAACAGATGAGTTCCCAAGGGCATATGAAAGAAAAATCTTACGCATATGAAACGAGCCATGAGAATGATTGTTTTTTCGGCGAGTTCCATGTGGTAATTAAAAGAAAAAATAAACACATGAAAAATCTATTTAAAATTCTGATCTTACTGATGAATGTCTTTCTAATACATTCATTAAATGCACAAAAATTATCATCAGATAATATCGATGAAATATTAAAAGCCATGACCCTGGAGGAAAAAGCTAAACTGTTGGTGGGAACACCAAACCATTTATTTGGTGGTGGAGAGTCAACAGTTGGTCATACTGAAGAATTAGTACCTGGAGCTGCCGGAACTACTCAAAATATAGAGCGACTGGGTATAACGAGTACTGTTTTATCGGACGGCCCTGCAGGTTTAAGAATAAGTCCAACTCGCCCTGATGACACAGAAACTTATTATTGTACTGGCTTTCCTGTAGGAACTTGCTTATCATCATCATGGAATACGGAGTTAGTATATGAAGTGGGTAAAACCATAGGTAATGAAGTATTAGAATACGGTGCAGATGTATTATTGGCTCCGGGAATGAATATTCACAGAAATCCACTGTGCGGAAGAAACTTTGAATATTATTCAGAAGATCCTTTATTGACTGGTAAAATTGCTGCTGCCTATGTAAATGGTGTTCAATCTAATGGCGTAGGAACTTCAATAAAGCACTATGTGGCAAATAACCAGGAAACCAATCGTACAGGAAACGATTCTCAGGTATCGCAAAGAGCGCTTCGGGAAATTTATTTAAAAGGATTTGAAATTGCCATTAAAGAATCTAAGCCTTGGACGGTAATGTCATCATACAATAAGTTAAATGGTGAGTTTACACAGGAAAGTCATGGTTTATTAACTACAGTATTAAGAGATGAGTGGGGATTTGATGGAATTGTAATGACAGACTGGTCACGACCACGAAATATAGTTGCTCAAATTAAGGCAGGTAACGATTTAATGGAGCCAGGAATGAAAGTTCAGGTTGAAGATATTATTGCCAAAGTAAATAGTGGCGAATTAACAGTGGCAGATGTTGACAAATGTGTAAAACGAATGTTGGAATTTGTGGTTAAAACTCCTCGTTTTAAAGGATATAAATACAGTAATAAACCAAACTTAAAAGAAAATGCTAAAGTAACCCGTCAGTCTGCCACAGAAGGTATGGTGTTACTTAAAAATATGAATAAAACACTTCCTTTAGCAGAGCAAACAAAGAACATTGCATTATTTGGCGTTACATCTTATGATTTTATTGCAGGAGGAACAGGATCTGGTGATGTAAACAAAGCATATGTGGTTGATTTAATGGAAGGTTTAGGAAATGTAGGTTACTCTGTTCAGGAAGATTTAAAGGCTTTATACGAAAAATATAAGGCTTACGAAAGAGCTAAAATAGCCAGTGAAACAGAAGCCAGAAGTTGGTTCTTAGGTAAACCTGTTCTTAAGGAAATGCCGGTAGCCAGATTATTTATTCAAAAGCAGGCAGAGGAATCTGATGTAGCTGTTATAACTATTGGTAGAAACTCAGGAGAAGGTGGTGATAGAAAAATTCCTAATGACTATGGCATTACAACAGAAGAACGTAATTTATTAAATGATGTATGTGATGTTTTTCATTCAGCAGGAAAAAAAGTAGTTGTTATTTTAAACGTTGGAGGTGTAATTGAAACTGCTTCATGGAAAAACCTTCCGGATGCTATTTTATTAGCTTGGCAACCAGGTCAGGAGGGAGGAAACTCTGTTGCTGATGTTTTAAAAGGAACAGTTAATCCATCAGGTAAATTGCCAATGACTTTCCCAATTACAGTAATGGATCATCCATCAACCAATAATTTCCCTTACGACTACACTCCAAAACCATACAATAGTTTCTTTGGTAACGGTCCTGAAGGTAAAGATGTTGATTATACGATTTATGAAGAAGATATTTATGTTGGTTATCGTTATTTCTCAACCATAAACAAGCCTATTTCGTATCCATTTGGTTTTGGATTAAGTTATACTGATTTTGAATATGGTAAACCTAAATTGTCAGCAAAAGGAGGCGAATTTACAGCCACAATTTCCGTTAAAAATGTTGGACAAAAAGCAGGAAAGCAAGTTGTTGAATTATACGTAACTGCTCCTGATGGAAAACTTGAAAAACCTGCAAAAGAATTAAAAGCGTTTGCTAAAACAAAAGAACTTGCTCCTGGTGAAAGTCAAACTTTAACTTTAAAGTTTAGTGCTTATGACTTAGCTTCTTATGATGAAGATATTCATTCATGGGTTACTGATGGAGGTAAATACATTGCAAAATTCGGAACTTCAGTGGAAGATATTTTCTCAAAAGTAAGCTTTAATGTAAGCAAAACTACATATGAAGTAAATGATGTTTTAAAACCAGAGGTGGAAATTAATCGACTTTCCTTAAAATAAAATTACTATGACACATAATAAAAGATTACAAATTCTATTTGTGGGTATCATATGTTTATTGGTATTGCCAATACATGCGCAAACCATTCAACAGATAAAAGTTGGTGCAGCAAAAGTTGATATTACACCTTCTGAAGATGCCTTGCCTAAAGGATATGACAAAATCCGGGATCATCTGCTCTGTCGAGCCATTGTTATTGATAATGGTGTTACTGAAGCCGCACTTATTGCGGTTGATCAGGGTATGGTTAATAACGACCTTTATGATAACATTACAAAAAAAATAGAAGAAGAAACAGGTATTCCAGCCATAAATGTTTTCATCTCTCCTTCGCATACGCATAGTGCTCCTTGGGGTGCAGAAGCTTCTGTCGAGAAAGGTGTTATAGATGTAGTGAAAGCCGCTAAAAGTAAAATTCAACCAGCAACCATTAGTTATAAAACCGGGTTAGCCTATTTAAATGTTAATCGTGATGTAATAGATGAAGAAACAAGATTATGGAAACAAGGCCCTAATTATGCAGGTCCTTCGGATAAAACGGTTGCTGTTATTACTTTTAAAGGAGAAAATGGAGATCCTATAGCTGTGTATTATAATTACGCCATGCATGCCAATATGATGTTTATGAGTGGTGCAATTAGTGCTGATTTTCCAGGAGAAGCCTCCAACTATATCGAAAATTATTTAGGAAACGATGTAGTGGCTTTATTTTCAAGTGGAGCAGCTGGAGACCAGAATCCAATTACAACGCAACCTATGGAGCATGTTGGTCATAATAAGGTGGATGCTTTGCTAAAATCAGGTAAGGCCAAAGACTTGTCAGAAGCCATTAGAATGGCAGGATTTATGGGAAGTGGAGAAGTGCAGATTGATCAGGCTTCTTTAGATCGTCAATCACAAATGATTAGTTCTTTGGGGCAGATACTAGGCGAAGAAGTTTTACGTGTTATCAGTTTACCTCAGCGCACTGATTCGGTAATTGCTATTCAGGGTTCTAAAGAAATAATAACCTGTCCGGGTAGAAAAAGAACAAATACAGGTAGAGAGGGAGCTCCGGGAACATATGTAGATGGTGATCCTGTTCAGATCAAGTTAAGTCTTTTACGCATGGGCGATATTGCTATTGCAGCCGTAAATGCAGAGGTTTATAATATCATTGCACAACGATTTAAAGAAGAATCTCCTTTAACAAATGTGATTTTTTCCTCCATAACTAACGGTGCTTCTAATTCAGGATATATTCCTAATGATGCAGCTTTTCAGCGGTATACATTCCAGGTTTTAAGTTCAAGATTAAAACCAAATCATGCAGAAAGAGGGATCATTGATGGGTTGGTTCATTTAATTGAAGAATCTGAACAATAATCATACGTAAATAAGAACACAATATTATGGCTAATTTATCAAGACGAAGATTTCTTTCAAGAGTGTCAATGACTGCAGCAGCATCCATAATACTTCCTACTGTAGGTTATTCTGCATCTCAATTATTATCTCAAAATATCAATTCAGATTCATTTGTTATTGCTCCAACAGCATATGGCAAACTTAGAGGATTACGAGTTGATGGAGTTAATTGTTTTAAAGGCGTGGCTTATGGTGGAACAGTATCTGGTAATCGTCGATTTAAAAGGCCTGGACCCATTGAAGCATGGACTGGTGTTAAGGATGCATTAGAGTTAGGAGCTCCAACAATTCAATCTCCCAGGAGAGGTGAGCCTGCTCCTGCTGAAGATTGTTTGTTCCTGAATGTATGGACTCCGGCCAATGATCATAAAAAACGCCCTGTTATGGTTTATACCCATGGTGGTGGATATGTTAGTGGTTCAGGTGGGGCTGCCGGACAGGATGGAGCTAATCTTGCAAGAAATTTTGATGTGGTAGTTGTAGAAACAAACCACCGTCTTGGTTTATTGGGATTTTTATATTTAGATGAAGTCGCAGGAGCGGATTATACAGGTTCAGGAAATATGGGGGTATTGGATATAACTGCAGCTTTAAAATGGGTACATGAAAACATTATTGAATTTGGTGGTGATCCAGACAATGTGATGATTTTTGGTGAATCAGGTGGAGGCGGTAAAACATCCTGTTTATATGCTATGCCCGAAACAGCACCATACTTTAATAAAGCTTCTATTGAAAGTGGTCCAGGTGTTCGTATGTTAACCAAAGATTTAGCTGCAGAAACAACTGAACGTGTTTTAAAGGAACTCAATATCACAAAACAGAATTGGCGGAAGTTGCTTGATGTTTCACCAGAACAATTATTAGAAGTTCAAAATAAATTTACTTTCATTCCGCCATTCCAGGAAAAAATAGGTATGCCTGAAATGATAGGTTTTGGACCTGTAGTAGATGGAGTTACTTTACCCAATCATCCTTTTGACCCAACAGCTCCTGATATTTCAAAGGACAAACCTTTGATTACAGGTTGGAATGAAGATGAGTATGCCTTTTTTATCATGACTAGAGGTGAAGGTGATTTAACAAAAATTGATTTTAATGCCTTACCCGAAAAGTTGGAACCAGAATTTGGTAAAGACACAGCAACCATTATTGAAACATATAAAAAGACAATGCCTAATGCCACTGCTCCACAAGTTTTAATGGCTATAAAATCCATTGCATTAATGGGCTTGGGTTCTGTTGAGATAGCAGAAAAGAAAGCTCTTCAAAAAGGAGCCCCGGTATATCTGTACAATTTTGGTTATAAGTCGAATATGAAAATTCCGGGAACCGATTATCCAATGGGTACACCTCACGCTATGGATATCTCCTTTAAATTCAACAATGAAGTACCACCAAAGGAAGGAGATAAACCTTTCTGGAGCCTTGCCGGAGATAATCCTGATAAATATATAGCATCACATAAAATGGCAGAATTATGGACATCATTTGCAAAAACGGGAGTGCCATCGGCCAAAGATGTTCCGGAATGGCCTGCATATAACTTTTCCTCGCGTTCAACCATGCGTATCGATACGGAATGTGAAGTGATTCACAACAGATATAGCCAGGAACTGGATATGTGGCGATCAATAAGTAAACTAAAAACCCTTTAAAAATATTAGTATGTATAGTAACTATTTTAAATTAGTCATTGGCTTGTTTCTGTTAAGTACAGGTTTTTATGCATGTCAAAATAATACTGCAAATAGCAATGTGGCAAACGCCGTTGCTATTAAAGGTACTCACCCAATGATAGCCAATAGTGAAACCGCTAAAACCACCACTGAATCAGGTGATGTAATCGGCTATATTCACAAAGGAATATATAATTACAAAGGGATTCCTTATGCTAAAGCAGAACGCTTTATGCCTCCTCAAAAACCTGATAAATGGGATGGAGTAAGAAGTTGCAGAGCATACGGTCCTGTATGTCCTATTGATGTGGCATCCATGATTTTGTTTGATGAGATGGAATTTGCTCAACAACACAATTTCTGGTTTATGAAGGAGGATGCCTGTAACAACTTAAATGTATGGTCTCCCGCAATTAACGATGGTAAAAAGCGTCCGGTGATGGTATGGTTGCATGGTGGCGGATATACAGCAGGTTCTTCATGCGAATTACCTAGTTATGATGGCGAAAACTTAAGTCGTACAGGAGATGTGGTAGTTGTATCTATTAATCACCGATTAAATGTTCTTGGTTTTCTTGATTTATCCGCTGTAGATGAAAAATATGCACAATCGGCTAACGTGGGAATGATGGACGTGGTTGCAGCTTTACAATGGGTTCATAACAACATAGATAATTTTGGAGGAGATCCTGCCAATGTTACCATATTCGGTCAATCTGGTGGTGGTGGTAAAGTGGCTACTATGTTATACACTCCATCTGCAAAAGGATTATTTCACAAGGCAATTATGGAAAGTGGTGTTGCAGGAAGATATTCAACTAAGGAACAAACTCAAAAAATTGGTTTGGCCATTATGGATGAATTAGGTTTGAAACAATCAGAGGTAGATAAATTGGTAGATATGCCTTATGAACAGCTGTTGGCAGCAGGTAATCGTGCCGTTGCTAAAACACAAGAATCTGGTTTTGGTCGTCTGGGATGGGCACCTTCATGTGATGGTGAATTTATTCCTTTACAACCGGGAGATCCTGAAGCTGAAGATTTATCCAAAGGCATTCCTTTAATTATAGGTTCTAATCAGGTTGAGTTTGGTTCTTTTGGTAATCAGGATCTGTTAAAAGCCGACGAAGCAACTATTATCAATAAACTAAGTGAACGTTTTAAGGATAAAACTGAAGAATATGTGGCTGCTTATAAAAAAGCATATCCAAATACAAAAATGCCTTCAGATATGTTGGATGTTGATGTAATGTTTCGTCCAATGTTATTGAATTTTGCCAATATTAAATCATCTGTAACAGGAGGGGCTCCTGTCTATAATTATGTATTTAAATGGAATGCACCACATTTAGATGGTTTATTAAAATCAAGTCACTGTATGGAGCTTGCCTTTGTTTTTAACAATATTGCACGTACAGAAGAGTATAATGGAGGAACACCGGAAGCTTATGCTTTGGCCGACAAAATGAGTAAAACCTGGGCCACATTTGCCTATACTGGTAATCCTAATAATGAATCTATTCCTACATGGGAACCATTTACACCAGAAAGTGGAGCAACTATGTTGTGGGATAATGATACGGAACTGGTGCATCATCACGATAAAGAACTATTGAGCATTGCTACATCTGTACCACCAGTAAGTCCGTTTTAAACTAGTGAGTTAATTGTGTGTTTTAAAAGGATATAGATATTCTCATTAAGAGTAATTTGGTAAGCTCTAAATCAACTCTCCTCCCAAAGAAGGAGGAGTCCTTCGACAAAGGAGAGGGGAGGTGGTTTAATACCTTAGGAGTTGGTATGTCAATATTAAGATACAAGCATGATTAAAGTTAAAATAAAATAATATAAGGCTGAAAGCCTCTAAGTTAACAGCAAGGGGCATCGCTCCTTGTGTTTAGTAACTAAATCAATCTCAGGCTTTAGGCCTGAAACAGATTATAAAAGTATCAGACTTAAGGCCTGAATTTACACTTCGTTAATATTCCAAAGAAGTTACCACAGGCTTTATTATTTAAGGCTTTGAGTTCGTCGATTTTCAATTCAGCCTTTTGATTCTGTTTATATATAATTTATAAATATATAGGGTGACTGATTATTAAAAAAAAATCTATATAAAATGAAAAAAAATCTGTTCATATTAACTGCTATTATTCTGGCACATTTTAGCTTATATGCTCAAATGCCTAAGATGAATATCGAAGGAAAAGAAGTTTATAAAGGAGATGACGTTGTCTTCCATCAAATTGATGACCATACCTGGGTGGGTACAGGTCATGTAATGTCTAATGAAAGCCTTTATTTGGTTGAAGGCGATAAAAAAGCCGTTTTAATTGATGCCGGTACTAATATTAAAGATCTTGATAAAATAGTAGCATCTATCACTTCAAAACCAGTGATGCTTGTTGCAACTCATGTACATCCTGATCATACAGGCGCATCTATCGATTATTTTTCGGAGTTGTATATCAATCCTGCCGACACCGTGGGAATACCAATGTTTATGCCTAATTATAAAGGTGAAGTAAAGTATTTAAAAGATGGAGATGTTATTGATTTAGGAGGAAGGGAATTGGAAGTTGTATTTTCTCCTGGACATACTCCGGGTTCGACGACTTTTATAGATAAAAAAGCAAAATACGGTTTTAGTGGTGATTCTTTTGGATCAGGTAATTTACTTTTAACAACAAATTTTTCCACATTAAAAGCAACCTGTGAAAAAGTGGATAAAGTAATGAATCAGTATAATATTGAAAAACTTTATCCCGGACATTTTTTCGGATCTAATCTTGAAACGATTACCCGTGTTAATGATTTACATACGATTTGTAATGATGCATTAGATGGAAAAATAAAAGGAGAGGAGAATCCAAGAGCTATGTTGGGGTTAAACCTTGTTATTAATTATAAAGGAGTCAGGGTTAATTATAATGAAAAAGCTTTGAAATAGAACATCTAATTATAAGGCTTGGCTCAAGTTTATATTAGCATTGTTAATCACAATGTTTTCCTGGTCCCACAGTTTTCTTGTGGCGCAGGGAGTCAGAAGATGGAAGTTAGAAGTTCGAGGAAAGTTATACTCCTTAGCAATTAATTTACTTCTGGCGATGGTCTAATGCATATTGCAGGTTTAACCATGTTACTATAAACTATACCATTGGCTATTTATAGTGTCTATATAATTCCAAAGTTTTTTTAAGAAAATTATTTATGGAAAAATACATCAAACATACACTTCAAAATGGAATCTCCCGACGAAGTTTTTTAACACGTACAGCACTAGCTTCATGTGCTGCCGGAATTGTAGGATATACAGGTTGTAAACCCAATAGTCCAAACAATAAGGTTTTTGATAAGAATATGATCTATGGAAGAAGCTCTGATGAAAGTGCTTTGCTTTCATTTTTATCAAAACCCGAAAATATAAAGGAAGCTGATGTAAAAGAGACACTAACATACGATGTTGTGGTTGTTGGAGCAGGAGCTTCAGGTGTTCCTGCCGCTCTTTCAGCTTTTGAAAACGGAGCAAAAGTTGCAGTTCTTCAAAAGGAGAATATTGTGATTTCACAAGGTAACTCAGGAGCGGGCATTGACCTGGAGAACAGTCAAAGAGCTGGAGTTGAAGCTTTAGTATCTACGTTAATGAAAGAGAATGCGCATCGCTGTAGCCCTCAACTACTAAGGGAATGGGCATATAACTCCGGCGAGGCAGTAACATGGGTTATTGATCGGGCCAAAAAGGCGGGTGCAAGTGTAATTAATCAGGGAAATTTGCAGCAAGTGAAAATTCTTGATATTAATGGTTACAAACTTAGTTATCATACAGCTTATTTTGGTCCAAAACCATTTAACAATGGAGATGGAATGAAAGCGCTTGCCAAATATTCAGAGGACGCCGGCGTAAAATATTATTTCAGCACGCCTGCCGTTCAATTAATTCAAAATGAAACTGGTAAAGTAGAAGGTGTTTATGGTAAATGTGAAGATGGAAAATACATAAGACTTTTCGCTAATAAAGGAGTTATCCTTGCCACAGGCGATTACCAGAACAATAAGGCAATGTGTGATTATTTTATCCCTGATGCAAGGCATTTTGGGCGAAAGCAGTCGAATAAAACCGGAGATGGTTTTCAGATGGGGTATTGGGCAGGTGGTGTGATTGAGCCCATTGGCCATACCAAAATGTTACACGACTTTGATGCAGGACCAGCAACAATGTGCGATATGCCATTTTTAGCAGTTGATCATTTAGGTAATAGGTTTGTAAATGAAAATGTTGAAATGTCTTTATTGAATAATTATCTGCGACAAACAGATAATGCAGGTCAATATTCACAGATATTTGATTCAAACTATATGAAACAAGCTGCTAATTGGCCTGGAAAATTGGTAGATCCGGAAAAATTACGCGAATATATGCCGGATGAACCCGTTGAGCACGATCATGTTTCAACACCATTTATCAATACCTACAAGGCAAATACAATTGAAGAGTTGGCGCATAAAATAAAAGCTGATCCAAAAACTCTGGTTGCTACTGTTAATAGATACAACGAACTTGCAGCAACAGGTATGGACAGTGACTTTGGAAAGCCTGCTCATCAGCTATTTCCCATCATAAAGCCGCCTTTCTATGGTATTCACCGAACCTTACGTCTTTCTGCAGTCTGCTCTGGCCTTCTCGTAAATGAAAATCATCAGTGTTTAAATACAAATGGTAATCCTATTAAGGGATTATACGCAGTAGGAAATTTGGGTGGTGGTTTTTACGGAGGTGTTGATTATCCTCTTATTGTATATGGTTTATCATTGGGGCGCTGCTATACTTTTGGATACCAGGTAGGAAAGCATGTAGCTAACCTATAGAAATTTTGAATTCAAGGATTATAATCGAAAAAACAATCATAATGAGAATTCCATTTTTGAATAAATTCACTAAAAAATCACCCAGAGGAACATGGATAAGGTTATTTATGATTGCAGGGGTAATTATGATTTTATCTGGTCTTACTGTTGGAGGAACATATTGGCATAACCAACCAGGTTTTTGTGCCTCTTGTCATACTCCAATGACGAGCTATGTAGAGAATTATTATTCGCATGATACAACATTACTTATTACGCATCATGCTTTTGGAGATACAACAAACTTAAAATGTCTCGATTGTCACAGTCAAAAATTAAATGAGCAACTTACTGAAGGAGCACATTGGATTGCCGGTAACTATACATTTCCATTGGAGAAGAGAGACTTTGGAACTCGTAGCACATGCATGAATGCCGGATGTCACGTGGAATCTGATATCATTGAGGCAACAAAAGAGCATGACAATACATTGTTTGCGTATAATCAGCACGATCCTCGTCATGGTAAGTTACAATGTAATGCTTGTCACTCAATGCATGGTCAATCTACATTATCGTGTAATTAATGTCATAATTTTGAATTACCAGAAGGATGGACATCTCCGGAGCCTAATGGTGTATTATTGAGTAATATAGATACCCGGAAATTATTAGACAAGCGAGCCCAATAGGTTTCTTCTTAGTTTAGGGTAAAAAAATTAAAGTCAAACGAATACTATATAGAAATAGCTTAAAAATTAATAAGATATGAAATACCTTTTCGTTACAATATTGGTCATTTTTTCGTTACAAGTTTCGGCTCAGTTTGGGGAATCTGACTCGAAATGGGATGCCAGTTGGATATATTTATCTGATAACCCGGATAATGAATATGGATTGTATTTGTTTCGAAAGGTATTTCAACTTGATGCAAGTCCAGAATCATTTACGATAAAAGTTTCCGCCGATAATCGTTATAAAATCTATGTAAATGAGGTTTTAGTATCACTTGGACCTGTCATTGGAGATATCAAAAACTGGAATTACGAAACAGTTGATCTTAAGCCTTACTTAAAGGAAGGCAGTAATATAATTGCTGCAAAAGTATGGAATGAAGGTGCTTTAAAACCTGTTTTTCAATTTTCAAAACAAACCGCCTTCTTAGTTCAGGGAACTGATGAATTATCAAAGACCATTAATACCAATACATCATGGAAATGTATTGAGGATAAAAGCTATACCCCCATAAAACAAAATGTACGAGGTTATTATGCCGCCGGTGCAGGTGAAAAAATAGATATGAACTATAAAGTGGAAGGTTGGAAGAAATTAAATTATGACGATAGTGAATGGAGTACGCCTGAAGGTTTTGTTGACAGGGCATTTGTTGGATTTGGCTTTAATACGCGTCAGGGGTGGGCACTTACACCAGCAATGGTACCGCCTATGGAATTGACTATGCAACGCATGAATACTACTCGTTATGCTAATGGAATTCAGGTGCCGGATCAATTTCCATCTGAAAAGGAAGCGTTTAATGTACCTGCCAATACAAACGCAAAAATTTTGTTAGATCAGAGTTTTCTGACCAATGCATATCCAACTCTTTTATTTAGTAAAGGTAAAAACAGTACTATTGTTATAACCTATTCCGAAGGATTGTATGATGCAAATGGTGCAAAAAATAATCGTAATGATATAAAAGGAAAAACTATTTCCGGAAGACAGGATACTATTATATCCAATGGGAATTCAAATCAAAATTATACCTCCTTAAGCTGGAGAACCTATCGCTATGTTCAATTAGAAGTAAAAACAAAGGATGAACCATTAGTCATTAATGATTTTTATGGCACCTTTACAGGTTATCCTTTCAAGCTAAATGCCAATGTAGAGGTTGACAACTCTGAGGTAAATAAAATACTGGAAATAGGATGGCGTACAGCTCGTTTATGTGCTGTGGAAACTTATATGGACTGTCCTTACTACGAAAGATTGCAATATATTGGTGATGCCCGTATTCAAATGATGATCTCATATTACAATAGTGGAGATGACCGTTTGGCTAAGTATGCTTTGAGTTTGTGGGATAACAGTCGTCAACCTGATGGTTATACATTAAGCAGATATCCGGATACTCAGGGCCAGGTTATTCCTCCATATTCATTATGGTATGTCAGTGCTTTATATGATTATATGATGATGGGTAATGACCGTCAATTTGTTAAAAGTAAATTGCTTGGAGTACGTCAAATATTAAACTATTTTATGACTCACGTTGCTGAGGATGGATCATTAAAAGGAGTTCCCGGGTGGAATTTTACAGATTGGGTTCCAAGCTGGAATATGGGAGTAGCTCCTATGGATGAGAATGGAAACTCCTCATTACTTGATCTTCAGTTGTTATTGGCTTTACAAGCCGCGCAAAAATTAGAGGAGACAGAAGGAAGTCAGGAATATGCACAATTATATGCTGCTTTGGGTAGAAATATGTCAGCAACTATTCAAAATAAGTATTGGGATAAAGACAAGGGACTATACGCCGATACACCTATGAAAAAAGAGTTTTCGCAACATGCTAGCACATTGGCTATATTAGCTGATTTGACCGACGATAATACCACAAAAGATATGGCATTGAAAATGCAAAATGATACTACATTAACACAGGCTTCTATTTATTTTAAGTACTATTTACACCGAGCAATGGCTAAAGCCGGATTTGGAGACCAATACCTGGATTGGTTGGATATTTGGCGTAAAAATATAGACCTGGGATTAACAACTTGGGGAGAGACTTCAGAAGTAGAAACAACAAGGTCAGACTGCCATGCCTGGGGCTCCAGTCCTAACGTTGAAATTTATCGTACTGTTTTGGGTATTGAAAGTGCAGCACCTTATTTTTCAAAAGTTAAAATTGAACCCCAATTAAGAGATATTAAAAATATAAAAGGTGTGATTCCGCATCCTCAGGGCATAATTTCAGTTGATTATAGCTTAAACAAGAATAAAATAAAAGCCATTATAAATTTACCAGATAAACTTAGTGGCGTATTTGTATGGAAGGGTAAAACCATTGAATTAAAAGGAGGTGAAAATATTATTAAACTATAAATCCGGAGAATTAATAAATGAAATATATCCTGGACTAATTTTCAGTGAGGTGTTTATTTGAATAGCTAAATCTACAAAACAAAATATTTACGGTATGCATAAATTAACGCTAATAACCATTACAGTATTACTGTTTACATCTATAGTTTCTTGTAATCAAAAACCTTCAAAACAAGAAACCATTACCCAAAAGCCTAATATCATTTTTATTATGGCCGATGATCATGCCTATCAAGCCATAAGTGCTTATGGAGGGCCTTTAAAGGACGTAGCCCCAACACCGAATATTGATCGTATTGCAAATTCAGGTATGCGTTTTAATCAATGCATGGTAACCAATTCAATATGTGGACCTTCAAGAGCAACCATTTTTACTGGCAAATACAGTCATAAAAATGGATTTATTGACAATACAATGGGATCGAAGTTTGATTTTAGTCAAAATTCTTTCCCTAAAGAACTTCAAAAGGCAGGCTACAAAACTGCTGTCATTGGTAAGCTGCACTTGGGAGGAACTCCTACCGGATTTGACTATTACGATATACTTCCCGGACAGGGCAATTACTATAATCCAACGTTTATCAATCAACAAGGTAAATATAAAGTGGAGGGATATGCTACAGAAATTATTGCTGATAAAACAATTGATTGGCTAAAATCAGTGAAAGATTCTACAAAACCATTTATGGTGATGATGTGGCAGAAAGCACCCCATCGACCATGGGAACCCGGACCTAATGAATTAGGAATGTACGAAAATACGGTTTTTCCTGAACCTGAAACGCTTTTTGATGATTATGAAAGTCGCGAACCTGCTTCATTAAACAATATGAGTATTGCCAATTCAATGTATTTGGATCGTGATCTAAAAATATCTGATAAACCAAGAAATGGACTGAATGAAGAGCAGTTGGCTAAATGGAATGAAGTTTATAAGCCGATTAATGAAAAATTTAAAAAAGATAATCTTCAGGGGAAAGATTTAGTACGTTTCAAATATCAGCGTTATATGCGTGATTATATGGCTTGTATATCTTCAGTTGATAAGAGCGTAGGAAAAGTGCTGGATTATTTAAAAGATAATAATCTGGATGAAAATACCATTGTTATTTATACCTCAGATCAGGGATTTTACCTTGGAGAACATGGTTGGTTCGATAAACGATGGATGTATAAAGAATCTTTGAATTCTCCATTATTAATAAGTTGGCCAGGAGTTATTAAAGCAGGATCAGTAAATAATGATTTGGTTTCGAATCTTGATTTTGGAGAAACTCTGATTGATGTAGCAGGAGGTCAGATACCTTCAGATATGCAAGGGGCAAGTATGCTTCCTGTATTAAAAGGTGAAACACCTGCAAATTGGAGAACAGGACATTATTACCATTATTACGAACATCCATCAGAACATAATGTATTACGTCATTACGGCATTACTACCGCTAAGTATAAGTTGATACATTATTATTACGATATGGATAAATGGGAGTTATTTGACCTGGAAAAAGATCCTCAGGAAATGCATAATATATATGATAATCCAGCTTATGCTGATGTTCAGCAAGAACTACATGCTAATCTGGCAAAACTAAGAGATCAATACGAAGATAATGACTCATTAAACGCCAAATTTATAGATGAATACAATGAAAAAGTAAAAGTTAATCCAGCTATTGAATACTGGAAATTAACACCTGAAGAAATGCGTAAACTATTTGAAAGTCATGCGGATAAATAAAATGTGGTTTTATTAATTTCGGTTTTGAGGAAATCATTCTAATTGTTTATTATAATTTGAATGGTTTCTTTTGTTTAACCATAAATGCATCATGCAATAAATTGATTTTTTGAAAAACCTTATACTTAACTTTAATTTAGCTTACAATTACCGTAATACCCGATTTTAACATTTGTAAAAGGATATCAATAATCTCATCTATATTTTTGCTTAACAATCTTTCCTTAATCATAATCTGATTCATTACATAAAAAGCTAAGATGGTTCAATAGGAATCAAGAAGTGAGTATTTAATTGAAATTTTAAGACCCGTACGATTAAAATAAATAAAGATGTTAAAAATAGTAAGTAGTAACAGACAAATAGAATATCCAAATTTATATAGAGAACCTGTTTTTATAACACCATCTTATAGAAATGGATTTTTAGTAAATAAAAAGCATAAATATTTTATGCTAAAGGTTTGCGATATAGCTTATTTTATTTTTGAAAACAAAAACACCTATGCTGTTTCTTTCGATAAAACGTTTTATAATATGAATAAAACTCTGGAAAGTATTGAAACAGAACTAAATCCAGCGGATTTTTTTAGAACAAGTAGAAATACCATTATTAATAAAGAGGCTTTCGACAATTTTGAGCTGTATTTTAATGGAAAGTTAGTGGTAAAATTAAAAAATAACCTCTCTGATAATATTATAATAAGCAGGGCAAAAGCAGCTGCATTTAAATATTGGTTAGATAAATAGTAAGAAAAAAATCAGGTGCAAAATGATGTTTCCCCTTATAGGTACAAGACAATCTCTTGAACCAAATGTATAGTGCCTGATGCCGGTGCGAGCTCGTAGCTCGTAGCTCGTACCATTGCTATTTTATATACCTGCCTAAGTCTCTGTATTCCTATCTTTAAACACTTCGCTGAAGCATAATGGCATCTGGTTCTTTTAACTTACAAATAAGTACACTATAATCCTATTATTCCTTGTTATAATCAATATGAAGTCAGCCCCACATACTTCTTAACCTTTTCATATTGTTGCACTTTATCATTATCCCCATAAACTCTGGTCACGAAGCATATATACCCCTCCAGAAAGCACTTTTACCCTTCCTTTTATATCTTTTACCCTCCAGACGACAAAAATTGCTTCCAGGAGCCAAAAAAATCCTCTCCATCTGACGTAATGACCCTCCAGAAAGCACTTTGGGTAGTCCAGATGGATATTTTACGCCTTCCTTTTACATGATTTACCCTCCAGACGGCAAAAATTGCCTTCAGGAGCCCAAAAATCCTCTCCATCTGATATAATGACCCTCCAGAAAGCACTTTGGGCAGTCCAGATGGATATTTTAGGCCTTCCATTTACATCATTTACCCTCCAGACGACAAAAATTGCCTCCAGGAGTCCAAAAATTCTCTCCATCTGGCTTAATGACCCTCCAGAAAGCACTTTGGGTAGTCCAGATGGATATTTTACGCCTTCAATTAACAACTATTATTATACTCCAGATACCAAAAAATGACTTCACCTTTATACGCATTCAGGCATAGTTTCATAGAACAACAATCCTGCGTTTATATATCCTAAGTATTACTTTTTTCTTAGCATAAGAAGAGCGTAAATTCTATTAATATTTTAGGAAACTGAGAAATATATAGTCGTTTTAAACCGTTAGGTAATATTAAATTGTAAATAATGGTTACTTTAGCCAAATAATAACTTAACATCATGGCAAATTTAATTACGTTATTTGTAGGTAATTGAAAAGAAATGAGGTAAATAAATACAAACATAATTAACTAATAGCCTAAAATAACAAACCACAACATGAGAATACTATTTTATTTTCTTCTACAACTATTTATTATTCAGGCGTGCAATGCGCAACATACAAATAAGTCAGACTGGAGTTCTGATTTAGATTATATTTCGAAAGAGCTACCACAAAGGCATATAAATTTATTTTCAACTCAAAGTAAAGACTATTATTTACAACAAATTCAAAAAATAAAAACATCTGTGCCTGATCTATCAAACTTTGAAATCACATTACGTTTACAACAAACAATTGCAGCAATGGGTGATTCTCATACAAGAGTTAACCTGGGTAAGATAATAGACAGAAATAAGATTTTACCATTAAAGCTATATTGGTTTAGAGATGGGATTTATATACTGAAAACAACGCAGGAAAATGAAGAAATTTTAGGTAACCGAATCATTTCAATTAATCAAACACCTATAAAAACCGTAATTGACAGTTTAAGTACATTAGTTACCATCGACAATCGGGCTATTGTAAAGAGTTACATACCTGAATTATTGCCTCTTGTTCAAATTCTGCAATATTTTAAGTTTACTCATTCATCAAAAATTGAGTTAGGCTTAGAGGACATGTATGGCACAAATAAAGATTATATCATAGAACCATCGCCAATAAATCGCAAAAACATTAAAATAGTTAAGCCAGCTTCACTGGCATTATGTTATCAAAATCAAAAATCATTTTTTACAGATTATTATCAACCTAATGATAAAGTGTACTACATTCAATACAACAAATGTTATAGTAAAGAACTGGATGTAAAATACAATAATGGAAAAAACGCAGATCAATTACCTTCATTTAAAGAATTTGAAAATAAGGTATTTGAAAATTTAAAATCGCAACAAATAGATAAAATTGTATTTGATTTGCGATTTAATAGAGGTGGTAACTCATATCAGGGTACAGTTTTTATTGAAAAATTTTCGAAATATCTGGATAAGCATCCTGAGAAGAAAATTTTTGTAATTACAGGTCGATCTACATTTTCTTCTGCTATCCTAAATGTAATGGACTTTAAAAAATTAACCAATGCATCTATTGTAGGAGAAGAAACAAGTGGTAAACCAAATCATTTTGGAGAGGTAAGGAGCTTTAAACTGCCATATTCTGGTCTGAATGTAAGCTATTCTACAAAATACTTCACAAGATCGGCAAATAATGAAAAAACAATAAAGCCAGATATAAGCATTGAATCGGATTTTAAAGATTATAGAAACGGAATTGATCCAGTTTATGAATGGATTAGAGCACAATAAATAAACATAAAACTTTATCTGTGAAAATTAAATTACAACAGCTTACTATCTTATCGTTTTTTTTGCTTATTGCTTGTAGTACTTCAGTTTCAGAAAAATCATATTCTTTCAGTCAAATACTATTTATTTCTGCAGTGCAAAACACATTGTCGTATGCTGAACTTTTATCATATCTGGGATGTGTATTACTTATTGTACCATTTGTTTATTTAGCCTATCTGCTAAACTATACTACTCCGGATCGTTTTAAAATGTATTATTTTAAAGGGGATTACAATGCAAAAAATATTATAGCATATATTGAGCAACTTGAAGCCATATTTTATAAAAGCTTTCCCATTTTTAAACAGTCTATAGAACAGTGTAATCAAGCTTCAAAAGGCAATCTAAGATTGTATTCAGAAGCCATTTATAGTAATATTTTCTGCATAAAAATGAATGGCAGAAAGCGATTAAGTGTATTTTGGGAATTTGCAGATCCTTTTCTTAAGGGTATGATGGTATTATTACCAATAATCAGTGTATTTATTGTGCTGGTTACTTATTTCTATTGGGGAGTAGGAATACTCGTTTTTAGTTTAATATTTCAAATATTTCTCATTCCACTTATGCTCGTATTCTTTTTCTATCTATTGCAAATATTCCAATATGTAATTAAAAAAACAGGAAAAGAATTACCTGCGTTAAACATTTCATTATTTGCATTGGAAACTTTAATTAATAGATACGTTAAAAGAGCCTTTGATAAAAAATCAGGTGAGTATTTTTACTATTCTACAGTAACAGAATTTTTTAGCGAAGTTAACGTTAGGAGTGATATTACTGGTGTATATCATAATCCGAATAAGGATATAAAAGGTGTTATAGAAGATTATGGTATTGAAGTAAAATAATTATTTACTACGGTCATATGACCTTCTCTTTGTTTGAATTGTACAATAAACAAGCCTTCAATCTTAAATTAAAAAATGTATTGTTTATACACCAATAGTGATTGTTAATAAATAATCAATAACTATTGATGTATTTGGATGAAATATTACTATTTATGTAAAAAATATTATTATCATAACTACTAATGGTATTAAGTTTTCATCCGAATAAATAAACAATAGATCAATTAATTATGGAAATTAAAAAAGTAATGATTGCAGGAGGAGGCGTTCTGGGATCACAAGTGGCATGGCAAACAGCGTTTCATGGTTTTGAAGTTATAGTATACGATGCATTTGAAAAAGGAATTGAAACAAGTAAATCGTATCATGAGGAGTTTGCTCAATTATTTTTAACACAAAGAGGAGCCAGTCAGCAGCAAATTGATGATACATTAAGCAAAATAAGTTATTCAACAAACCTGCAGGAGGCTGTAATTGGGGTAGATATAGTTAGTGAGTCTGTTCCTGAAGATATAGAATTAAAAGTAAAGTTTTGGACTGAGTTGGGTAAAGTGGCTCCTTCAGATACAATTTTCACAACAAATACATCATCAACATTACCAAGTTTTTATGCCGACGCTTCTGGTCGTCCTGAAAAATTTCTGGCGCTACATTTTGCAACAGGAGGAATATGGGATGCAAATATTGCAGAGGTAATGGGCCAAGCCCAAACCAACGAAGAAGTTTACGAGCAAGTAGTTGAGTTTGCCAGAGCAATAGGTATGGTTGCAATACCTGTTAAAAAGGAAAATCCCGGCTATGTTATGAATGCTGTCTTTATTCCATTTTTATTATCAGGGCTTGATCTTGTAATCAACGATATTTCAACTCCTGAATATGTAGATAAAACCTGGATTATTTCAACTAAATCTACTTATGGCCCTTGTGCTTTCATGGATATTGTTGGAATGGGAACTGTATATCATACGTTGGAGTCGTTAGCGGTAGCCCATAACGATGAATCATTTACCAAGCGTGCCCAATGGGTTAAAGAAAATTTTATTGATAAGGGAAAAATGGGTATTGCAACAGGTGAAGGTTTTTATCAATATCCTAATCCTGCTTATGCAGCGCCTGATTTCTTAAAAAATTAAATCTGCTAATAAGAGGAGATCCTTAATATATGTGCCTTATATTAAAGATCTCCTTCATTTTTTAATTTATATACACTACCATAAAGTATCTGAGCTTCATTCTCTTTGGCTTCTTCCATTCACCTTCCTCTTGACATCATTACCGTTTTTTAGCATATTTAGCACCAAACATAAATTGCATCGATTTCTGGTTATTAGGCATTATTATTTATAAAAAATAGGATTATACTTTTATTTTTGACGTCCAGAATTACGAAATAAAGTCTATAAATAGATTTTCTATATGCTTTAGATGTTTAATTATTAAATAGTAAGATTGTTTTTTAACGATTAAAGCGAGTCTGTAATATCTATATTATCTATTGGCTAGATTCATCAAATACCTTTGAAAAAACAAATAAAAATGAAATAAAAATTACCAGCTTATGAAGATTACCAACTTATTTTTATTAATGTTTCTAAGCATTGTTTGTAATATAACATTTGCTCAGAAAACGGAAAAGTTAATGCTTTCCGGAAACTATACGGATGATAATGTTACATGGGATTTCTTTTGTACATCAGGCCGAAACAGCGGATCTTGGACCACTATTAGAGTTCCTTCTTGTTGGGAATTAGAAGGTTTTGGGGAGTATAATTATGGATATGAAAGAGAAAAATCCTCAGAAAAAGGACTGTACAAAACTACATTCTCTATTCCTGAAGACTGGAAAAACAAACGTGTGTTTATCGTTTTTGAAGGTTCAATGACCGATACTAAAGTTAAAGTAAATGGTAAACAGGCCGGTGCTGTTCACCAGGGCTCATTTTATAGGTTTAAGAGAGAGATTACCGATTTTGTTTCTTTAAAATCAGAAAATAAACTTGAAGTAGAGGTAAGTAAAATGTCATCTAATGCCAGTGTAAACAGTGCTGAACGTAGTGCTGACTATTGGGTTTTTGGAGGGATTTACAGACCTGTTTACCTCGAAGCAGTACCTAAAGATTTTATTGAGTATACTGGAATTGATGCCAAACATGATGGATCTATTAATATGGAAGTTATGCTTGACAAGCCAATTTCAAAAGCCGCAGTTAATGTTGAGCTTTTTGAAGTAGGATCCGGTAAAAAAGTAGGTTCATTTGAATCATCTTCTTCAGAAAAAACAAAAACTTTACATGCTTCAGCTAAAATAGATGGAATTAAGCCATGGACATCAGAAACACCTCAATTATATGATGCGGTTATTTCTGTAAGCCAAAAAGGAAAACAATTTCATAAAGTAACAGAGCGAATAGGTTTTCGAACAATTGATCTTAGAAAAAGCGATGGCGTTTATGTAAACAACAAAAAAATCATGTTTAAAGGTGTAAACCGCCATTGTTTTTGGCCAAGTACTGGTCGTACGGTTAGTAAAGCTCAAAGTTTAGACGATATTAAACTCATTAAGGAGATGAATATGAACGCCGTTCGTATGTCGCATTATCCTCCGGATAAGCACTTTTTAGAGCTTTGCGATTCATTGGGCTTATATATTATTGATGAGCTTTGTGCATGGCAAAAACCACCTTATGATACACCTATTGGTGAAATATTGGTTCACGAAATGGTTACGCGTGATGTAAATCATCCTTCTATAATCTTTTGGGCAAATGGTAACGAAGGTGGTTTTAACAGAGATTTTGACCCGATGTTTCCTGAGCTTGATATTCAAAAGCGTCCTGTAATTCATCCATTTGGCTTATATGGAGGTATTAATACTACGCATTATATTTCATACAATTCAGGTATTAAAAACATGTTTAACGGACGTGATATTTTTATGCCTACAGAGTCACTTCATGGGTTATATGATGGGGGACATGGTGCTGGTTTAGATGATTATTGGAACTTAATGCGATCTAATCCTCTTTCTGCAGGTATGTTTTTATGGGATTTTTCTGATGAAGGTGTAGTTCGTACAGATAAGGATGGTATCCTTGATACTGATAAGGCTTCTGGTGCTGATGGCATTTTAGGACCTTACCGCGAAAAAGAAGGAAGCTTTTATACCATAAAAGAAATCTGGTCGCCTGTATATGTGCAGAAAAAATACATTACTCCGGCATGGGATGGTAAATTAACCATTGAAAATCGTTTTGATTTTACCAATATCAACCAATGTAGTTTTACCTATTCGCTGTCAAAGTTTAGTTCTTTAGATGGAGCAACAGAAGAAGTAAAAGGGAAAATTGTAGCACCAAATATTACACCGGGAAATAAAGGACAACTTGAATTATCGTTACCAGAAAACTGGAAAGACTTTGATGTTTTATATTTAACTGCAAAAGATCATATTGGTGATGAGTTATATACCTGGAGTTTTGAGTTAAATTCACCTGCTTTTTTTGCACGCAGAGTTTTAAACAACAGTTCAAGTAACGAGTCAGACATTGAACAAACAGAAGATAGTACTGATTATATTTTATCAGCCTCGGGAGTTACTGTTAAAATTAACAAAGCAACAGGTATGCTGACTGAAGTTAAAACCGCTGATGGCATTATTCCCTTAAAAGACGGACCTGTTTTTATTACAGATGCAGAGTTAACGTGTAAACATGTTGATTTACAATCTAAAGAAGGAGAGTATTCAATTAGTGTATTATACAGTTATCCAAACAATTGGGATGCCTACCGATTTACATGGACTATGCAAAAGTCTGGAGTGTTAAAATTGGACTATAACTACAGACCGGCGGATAAAATTGCCATGTGCGGTATTACCTTTAATTTTCCGGAAAAAGATATTGAAGGAGCAAAGTTATTTGCTAATGGACCTTACAGAGTTTATAATAATCGTTTAAAAGGTGTATCATTAAATATCTGGGATAAAGAATACAATGATGCTATTACTGGTGAGGTATGGGAGTATCCTGAATTTAAAGGTTACTACTCTTTATTTTATGGTATGAAACTAAATTGTCCAACACCATTTGAAGTGTATTGTGCTTCAGAAGATGTTTTCTTGCATTTGTTTACCCCATCCATTCAAAAGCAATATGATCCTAAAAGAAACTGGACTAATCCTGTTTATCCTAAAGGTAATATATCGTTTATGGATGCTATTCCTGCTGTGGGTACTAAGTTTCAAACAGCTGATAATTATGGTCCTCAATCGCAATTCCACCGTTTTAAAGGATTTAGTGAAACACCTAATATGCAAAATACCATTTATTTTAAATTTAATAAGTAATAAAATACTTGTTTTGATACATTAGCTTTTGAGTTAAAGCTATAGCAATGAAGATATAATAACCGTAAAACCTCGATAAAAAGAGATTTTACGGTTATTTTTTTTACAAGAAACTTTAATTTAAATTCATGAAATGTGCTTCAATCTTATTATTTTACGTCCTGAATAAATGGAGTAAGAGCTTCGTATTAAAAATAATTAGATAGTTAAAAGGAAAAAAGTATAACAATCGATTAGCTAAAACTAATCTATGATTTTCACAAAGGTTTAAAAGTAATTTGTGAATAGCTTAAATGGATAAAAACAGAATACATACGCATGAAAGAATTTTTGGATCATATTAATAGTCTTTCGCCTATATCTAAAGAGGCATCAGAAGAGATTGTTACATATATAAAAACAAAAACTTACGAGAAGGGGGAGATGATTCATGAGGTAGGAAATATCTGCCGAAATCTGTATTTTATTAAATCCGGACTGGTAAAACACTTTAATTATTATAAGGGTAATCAGTTTGTTTTACGCTTTTTTGAAGAAAATCAGTTTTTTATTGCTACGGACAGCTTCTTTTATAATCGTCCTGCTGAATATTCAACAGTTGCTCTTGAAGACACCACGTTATACTACCTGTTATACGAAGATTTTGAAAAGTTATGCGCTAATCATCATTCATTTGAAAGTTATGCCCGAAAGTTTGCTTCTATTGTTGCATATACAGCGATTTCTAATTTAAAGGGCTTATTATATATGGATGCCACCGCTCGTTATGCCAAGTTTATTCAAGAATACGGTCATTTACAGCAGCGTATCAGTCTTGGCGACACCGCCGGCTATCTGGGCATATCTCAAGTATCCCTCAGTCGAATCCGATCCAAAAAGTAATTTTTTAACATTTGTAAAAGGAAATCTTTTTCAGTCAATATACTTTTGTTTCATAGTCCTTCCATAGTACAAATAAGGTTAGGGAAAAGACTTGTTGTGATATTCTATTTTATGGATTGCATCAGAGTTTTAAGTAAGTACTAGGGAATGGTTTTAGTATATGGCAAAATAAATTTTATACGAAATAAGATTTAATAACAAATTAAAAAAAATTATAATGAGCAAAGTGTTGTACATTAAAGCCAATGCAAAGGCTGATGGAGAGTCTAGAACATTTCAAATTTCAGACAGTTTTATTGATGCTTATAAAGCAAATAATCCAAATGATGAAGTAATTGAGCTTGACTTATATGATGCAGGGTTACAGTTTTTACCAAAAGGTAAATTAAATGAAATGCGTGAGGCTGTAATGAAAGGCGATAAAGATCATCCTGTATTAAAATTTGCATACCAATTTGCTGAGGCAGATAAGTATGTAATTGCAGAGCCAATCTGGAATTTAGGTCTTCCTGCTATTTTAAAAGCATATGTTGATTATGTTGCAATCAGCGGTATTACTTTTGCTTACACTGAGCATGGTCCTGTTGGTTTATTAAAAGATAAAAAAGCTGTAAATATTATTACCAGAGGTGGGGATTATTCATCTGAACCAATGAACTCACTTGAAATGGCAGATAAATATTTACGTAATATCTTTGGTTTTATGGGTATTACAGATTATACTACTATTGCAACTGATCGTCTTGATATAATTACAGAAGATACAGAAGCACTTCTTAGCGGAGCTAAAGAAAAAGCAAAAGAAGAAGCTTTAGCATTCTAACAACCTATTCAGGGTTCGTTTCATAAACAAATTATTCAATCAAAAATTATTGATATTCAACTTGTAAATATTCAAGTTGTATTCTTCTTCAATTACAGCGGAGTGCTAGTATGCCTCCGTTGTAATCTGAATAGGGCAAGTTACGCCCTTGTGAGATCTCTAAATACACTTTTATTCAAAAGTGTTTTCCTATAAACTATTATTTAAATAATCTGATTCCTAATCAGATAGATTTCATATTACATTAAAAGCAGAATTATGAAAAGAATATTAGCAGTTATGTTGCTTATTGTTGCAACTACATTCAGTGCCATTAAAGCACAAGCGCCACAAGACGGTCCACCACCTCAGTCAGCACCAATTCCATTAGAAATATTTTTAGGTAGTGATGGTTATACTACACAATTAGTGTTAGACAGAAATTTTAAGGGTAGTAACAAACTTGGATATTTTGCCTTATCATACATTAGAGCTAACTATGATAACGATGCCTATTTAAGAGAGTCTATTAACCTGGCCATGTTTAAGTATAAAATTTACAAGAACCTAAGTGTCCTTTCCGGAGCTTTAGTAAACTCTCACTGGGGATTCAGACCATTTGCAGGTGCTCAGTATGGATATCATTCTAAAAACTTTATGGGTATGGTAAATACTGGTTTTCACCTTACTGAAACCAAAAATTTTGAAACAATAGCCATGGCAGAATATCGACCAGCAATTAAAGGTGCATGGTCATTATATACAAAGGTTCAGGGAATGTATAGTCAAAATACCTTAATTGGTGAGCATGACCGAAGCCATTTATACAGCCGCCTTGGTGTAAGTTATAAAGCATTCTCATTTGGATGTGCCTTAAATTACGATTGGTATGGATACGGACCAATGAAAATTGATGACAATCAATGGGGGATTTTTATAAGTACTATTCTATAAGAATTGCTCTTTGGTTAGCAGATTTAGATTTTGTATTTATTAAGTGGATGAATGTGAATGTATTAACAAAAGAAACAGGGGTGAAAAATACAAAAATGTTAGAGTTAACATTGCTATTAGCTAGTATGTTAACTATTTTGGCCAATGCAATTATTGCACCTTCTTTACCTTTAATAAGTCAGGCCTTTAAAGATGTAGAAAATGTTGAAATATTAACGAAGATGATGTTAACATTACCTGCATTAACAATAGCAATTATAGCTCCTTTAGCAGGTAGATTACTCGATATAGTAGGAAGACTTAAGGTGTTAAATATTTCATTACTGATCTATTTACTGGCTGGAACTTCGGGTTATTGGTTAGGTGGATTATATGCTATTTTAGCTGGCCGTATTGTGTTTGGATTAGGTGTAGCGGGTATTATGACGGTTTCTACGACTTTAATCGGAGACTATTTTACAGGATCCAAACGTGAGCACTTTATGGGCCTACAAGGTGCCTTTGTAGCACTAGGAGGTCTGATTTTTATTACATCAGCAGGTGTATTAACGGATATTAACTGGCGGCTTACATTTTTAGTATATGGTTTTTCTGCCTTGATACTGATATTGTCTCCCTTTACCTTACACGAACCTAATATTAGCAGAGAAAAAAGTACAGCTGCCTCACAGGAATCAACCAAAGTTTCTCCTTGGGTATGGCTTGCATTATTGAGTGCATTTATTACAACCGTTAGTTTTTACCTTATTCCGGTTCAATTACCATTCTTTTTACAAAAATTAGAAGGAATAAATGGTAATAAAGTAGGGTTGGCAGTAGGATGTTTACCTTTTGCTCAGGCTATTTCATCTTTTTTATATAAAAGAGTAAAAATGAAACTGAATTACATTGCCATTTATAGTTTAGGTTTTATTCCTATGGCTATTGGATTTTCAGTTATTGGTTTTAGCGAAACATACTGGCAGGTTATTTCTGGTGTTTTAATCAGTGGTTTAGGATTAGGACTTCTCATACCAAATGGAAACTTGTGGGTGATGAGTTTAGTTCCTGTTCAAGTGAGAGGGAAATATATTGGCTTATTAACTACAGCTACGTTTTTAGGAATGTTTTTTTCGCCTATGATTATTCAACCTGTACAACAATGGGTAGGGCTTAATACCAGCTTTATTGTTGTCGGAATTACTTTGGCAGCCGTCTCATTAATTTACTTCTTACTTAAGAGTAGAAAAAATATATAATTCATGAGGGGATTTGAATCCCCTTACATTAATCACTTTGAAATAACTAGTAATAATTTATGAAGAATTTTCTAAAACAAGGAATTATTGGTGCGTTAATGGGGTTTATTATGAGTTTTATTATGAATTACTTTACAACTCCGGTACCAGATACATTAATGGATCATGCAATTGGGCATGGAATAACAGGAACTATTAGTGGATTTATGGGAGGATTTATGGGAATAATGGGATATTATGCTCAACAGAAAAAGAACAAAAAGGTAGAGGTGAAGGATGCTTAAGTTCTGTAAAGAAGACGATTACAAGGTGCAAGATACAATCTTGCACCAGTGAAAAGGTTATAAGTTGTATGTTTTATATGATCTGTTTAAAATAGATCACAAATGAAAAAGAGCGTTGAAATAATGATCAACACTCTTTTTTTTTGCAAACATTTCAACCTGAATTTTATTATTATAAGTCTTCAGGTTATCAGTATTTAATTCAATATTCAATAACACAGAAACCTCCCGGTCGCAGTATTTTAAATTTGAATTGAGGATTTACATCTATTAAGTTGGAGGAAAAAGTATCACCGGGATTAAGCACCGGAAGATTAACTTCAACTACTTTATTCTTAATATTAGTGTATCTAATAATATATCCGTTAAGCTTATATGAAGGAATATCGTTCTTAATCTGAATCTCAATTAATGCATCCGAGTTACTTATTCTTTCAACTTTTGTAATATCTATTGGAGATGCTATTTGCTTAAACACATAATATGATGGTTTTGGATTTAAATTCACATCTGTAATTCCATGTCTTCGAATTTTATATTTACCAAAACCTTCTTCACCCATATGAGTTCTGTAGTCGCTTAAACAGAAGTATATGTAGCCCATTACAAATGGTTTCTTTTGCCATTCCTTAATATGAAAAAGCATATCGTCAATCCTTTTTGCATCACCACCTGTATTAGCGGGTTCACATAAGCCATTTTCAGTAATTAAAACAGGTCTGTTTCCTAGTGTCATTTTAAGTGTATCCAGTTTTCCCGGAAGTTCATTTCTGTCTTTCCCATGCCATGTTCCAATGTATTCATTCCAGGTTGGCATATCAAATAAAAGTGTTTCATCATCTTTCTTCTTTTGCCAAATTCTATTCGAAACAACAGTAGTAAACCTTGATGAATCCAGATTCTTTACATATTTTTTAAGTTCCAGATAAGTATCCTTATCGGTGTCGCCATTAACCTCATTACTAACTCCCCATGAAAAAATACTTGGATGGTTATAATGGTCTACTATAAAGCCTTTTAATTGCTTTTTAGCTGATGTAATTAATTCAGGAGTTAATTTCGCAGGTCTTTGCCACCAAGGTAATTCTTCCTGAACCAAAATACCATATTTATCCATTAGGCTTAACATGTATTCATCCTGAGGCCAGTGAAAACGGGTGATACAAACATTTAAATCTTTCATGGATCGAACAATAGAATCCATATAACTACGAGGTTCTGTTATACCATATTTGGGGCTACTACCTGGCATATATTCAATCCCTGGTAATCGTACCATCTCTCCATTTAAATATAGGTGCTCATCTATTATTTTAACCTCTTTAAATCCAAAAACTGAAGCTTTCTCGTCAGAGATACCATCTTTTTTTACTATTGCCGTCTCAAGCTCATATAAATTTGGCGAATCAAAATGCCATGGCTTTATTTTCCCAAGCTCAAAAGCCGTTTGAAATACACCATTTATTGCTTTAAGTTTTTTTGTTTTAGAGATAATAACTGATCCTGATGATTTATCTTTTATGGTAAAAGCAAACTCAGCATTAGAAATATTCTTTTCCCATAACTTAACTGCTACATTTGTTTTTCCAATACTATCATTAAGGTTTATTTCTGGTTTTACATGTACATACTGTAAAGATGGCTTTCCCGTAATAATTAGATTTACAGATCGGGTAATTCCTCCATCATTTACCCAGTCAAAGGCTTTATTATAAGGAAAGTTGGTTTTAGAGAATTGATTATTAACAGCTACAACAACTTTATTTTTCTGATTAAAGGATAGATATTTTGATATGTCGAAAGAAAAAGTAGTATATCCTGCATCGGTATTTTCACCTACCTTTTTACCATTTATATAAACAATAGCATCGTGATATACCGCATCGAATTTTAATCGGATAACCTTGTTTTTCCAATTGCTTTCTGAACTAAATTCTTTTTCATACCAGGCCCAACCTGCATACTCTTCACTGTTCTTATCAAGGTTCCATGTATGGGGAACAATTACCTCTTTTGCTTTTTCTTTTGGGATACCATCTTTCCAGTTGTTGTTCTGTCCTACATTTAAAGAATCAAGTACGAAACTCCATGTACCATCCAGTGTTTGCTCAACTCTCGATTGGCCATATGATTGCAGAAAATAACATAGCAAGATTGTAGAAATAATAAAAATTTTATTAGTCATATTATAGATTTTAACAAAACTAAAGCCTAAGAGGCTTATTTAATTTAACATGACTAAGATATCCAAGCTAGGGGTCTATTAAAATGGATGATTTGGTCTAAATAATGGATAAATTCATTATTCAACCGAAATCATCCTTTAATATGCAATTACACTTTAACGGGTTTGCAACTTCTGCTTTATTTTTTTGGGTTGAACAATTACCATTAAAGCGGATAAAATACTAAATAAACCAATAACCCAACTCATAGGCCAAGGTGTGCCATCATTAAATATTGCAAGTAAAATTGAAGAAAGTACGCCACTACCATATTGAAGGGATCCTATCAGTGCAGATGCAGCTCCAGCCATTTCCGGTACATCATCAAGTGCTGCAGCATTAGCAGAGGCAGATACAATTCCATTCATAGAGAAAAAGAAAAATATAGGTATTGCCATACCTACAATTCCGCCAATATCAAATTTTACCATAATCATTAATGTTATTCCTGCTAACATAGCTATAGTTGTAGAGGCTCTAAGTAAACGGTTGAGACTAAAACGGCGTACTAGTTTTCGATTTAAAAAACTTAGGCTCATAATACCGGCTGTATTTATGGCAAAAAACCAACCGTAATTTTGTGGTTTAACACCAAAATAAGTGATATAAACGTACGGAGAACCTGTGACAAAAGCATATATACCGACATAGAAGAAAGTAACACATAAAGTGTACATCATAAATCTACGATGCGTAAGTAAAACTTTGTATTTTGAAAAGGCTTTTGCAATCGATGAATCCGGTCTTTTTTCTTTAGGTAGTGTTTCAGGTATCCAAATTATAGAAAGTAACATAACGACACCAAAAAAGGTTAAAAACCAAAATATACTGTGCCACGATGAATATTTTAATATCTGTCCACCAAATAAAGGTCCAATAATTGGGGCCAGAGCCATAATAATCATTAATGTGGATAACATTTCTGCAGCTTTGGTTCTACTATGCATATCTCTTACCATGGCTCTCGAGAGCATTGGTCCTGTACACGCTCCAACTGCCTGAACCATACGCCAAAATAGAATTTGAGCAATATTATGAGAAAATGCACAACCTGCCGAGCCAATAATAAATAATATAGCACCAATTGTTAATGGTAATAACCTTCCCAATCTATCACTTATTGGTCCCCAAATTAATTGTGCAATAGAAAAACCAATAAGAAATCCGGTTATGGTAAGTTCAACATCGCCTCTTAAATCGATTTCCATTTGTGGCATTGCCGGCAAATAGATATCTGTAGATAGGGATGTAATACCCATAAAGGCTCCAAGAATACCCAACAAAATAATGCTGCTATTTTGTAGCTTATAAGAATGTTTAATCATATAATATATTTTAGACTGCAAAAATGTCAATTATTTATAAAAGACATATTATCTGTGTTACGGATTAAATTACCATTATTACGGATTATAATTCATCTGATATAGTTAAAGGATATTACTCTTGAATATGGACATTATTGAAAGTGGGCAGTTATATTTTGTATTGCCAAACTATTGATATACACAAGCTGCATTATTAAGATTTATTTAAATCAGTAATTCAGGTAAGTAAATCCGTAAATCAGATAGGGTATTATATAAAAATCATTACAATTTTTGTAAAGTCAGAAACTAAGTTGTTTTTGCATTTATAGTAGTAAGAAGTAAGTATCGATCATTATTGATTAGGTTATTTTATCGTTTCTTGTTCCTAATTACATATCATTTAATGGTCGATACTTTTTACACAATTGAAAAAGCTCACAAAGAATAGCATATTAAGTGATTTTACATTATACGATATAAGTAAACTTTGGAGTGTCACAAAAAGAAGGTGATGTTGGATTGTTAATAGTAGTGACCATTAAAGAGTAAAAAACACATGCGAAAAACATTAAGAATTTTATTAGCTGTAGTATTATTAATAACAATAAGTGGTATGTTGATATTGAAGCAAGCAAAATTTGGACAGTTACCAAAAGGAGAGAGGTTGGAACGAATTAAAAACTCACCAAATTACAGAAATGGTGAATTTAAAAATATCCATAATACACCAGTTGTTACTGCGGAAAAAAACAGGTTTCAGCTTATGTTGGACTTCATGTTTAGAAAAAAAATAAACCTTTCTCCAGTCAATGAATTACCTGTTGTTAAAAACAATTTAAATGATTTAAATCCAGAAGAAGACATCTTAGTCTGGTTTGGTCATTCATCATACTTTATGCAGATTAAAGGTAAAACATTTTTAATTGATCCTGTATTTAGCGATTATGCATCGCCGTTTTCATTTATAAATAAAGCATTTAAAGGAACTAGTAATTTTAAAGCAGAAGATTTGCCTGTTATTGATTATTTAGTGATTACCCATGATCATTGGGATCATCTTGATTATCAAACTGTATTGGATTTAAAACATAAAGTTAAAAAAGTAATATGTGGTTTAGGTGTAGGCCAACATTTTGAGTATTGGGGATATGACAGTAACCGAATTAATGAATTAGATTGGTATGAAGGCATTAACTTAGGCAAAGATTGGCGAATGACAGCTACACCTGCTCGACATTATTCGGGAAGAGGTTTTACAGGAAACCAAACTTTATGGGTTTCATTTGCACTACAAACTCCGGGCTTTAATGTTTATATAGGAGGAGATAGTGGATATGATCAATTTTATAAGGAAATTGGTTACAAATACGGGCCTTTTGATCTGGCTATTCTTGAACAAGGTCAGTACGATCAAAATTGGAATTTAATACATATTTTACCAGACCAGGTATTTGATGCTGCCAAAGAACTAAAGGCAGGTAGTATATTGCCTGTACATAATTCCAGATTTGCTTTAGCAAATCATTCATGGATGGAACCATTAGATAAGATAGTAGAAAACCATAAAGCGTATGGTATTAAAACGCTTACACCAGAAATAGGAGAAATTGTATTTGTTCATGATACAACTCAAACATTTACAAAATGGTGGAAAGAAACAAAATAGTAGTTAATATTGAATACAACGTATGTCTTAATATTTAGTATTTCATATCAATTTAAAAAATTAGCTCAAGTTTATATTAGCAATGTTAATCACAACGTTTTCAAAGTACCATAGTTTCCTTTAAGAGCTTGGAACCAGAAGATGGAATTTAGAAATCGAGGAAATATATTCATATTAAATCATTAGACTCTAATATTCAAAGAGATGAATAATTATTATGGTGAAACTAACATTGGGTAAGTACGTATTTAAACTACTTTAATAATAACAAAGTCCCATTTATAAAATGGTATTTTAAAGTAGTTCCAATGAAAAAAATCTTACAAAAGCGCTTAAACTTCTTAAACCTAAAGCATTTATTACTTTCACTTTCTATAGGACTAAGAATTAAGTTTTCCGTATCAATACTGGTCAGTATTATCATTATTATTTTAGGGATTGTTTTATACAACTACCAAAAAGGCATCATATTCGAACAAGCCAAACAAAATAGCTATGATACTATTGATGATTTGATTTTGTTTACTCAAAACGAAATTGATGCAAGCAAGGATAAGATTGGATATTTTGGACAAGTAACATTGAATTATTTAAATTCATTGGGGAATTTAAAAACGAGTACGCAAGAAAAAGTTCAATATCATGCCATTTTACCCGATAAAACAGATACAACCATAAGTGTACCTGCATGGTATAGGCGTAATACGCAACTACAAGGAGATACAACAATATATCCCGTGCTAAAGAAAATGGGGATAGAGTTTTTTATCTATTTCCAAAAAACGGAAGATTATATGGTTGAAGTATTTAGTAGTCATAACAGAGGAGCACTTAGTAATAATGAAACATTTGCCTTTCCGTTAGGTGATGAAGGGCTATGGCACATAGCCAGTGAAGAAGATTCTGTATATACATTTAGTCATTGGGAGGGAAGAAAATGGGTACAAACCATACGCCTGTTTACCAGAGATGAAAACAACAATATTAATGGAGCTATTGTAGCAGGAATTCAGGAAAGAGATGAAGAGAAGTTAGGCGATGTTTTTTATCAAAAGAAATTCTATGAAACAGGCTTTTGTTATCAGGTCACTCAACGAGGCGAAATTACCTTCCATCATACAATACCCAATTTTACTATAATAGATAAGCCTGCTTTTAAAGAGATGATAGCAGAAAAGATGGAAGATAAAGCAAACTTTGTTGTACTAAATGATAGTGTTGGAACTAAAAAGTTTTTATTTTATAAATACTATCCGGTAAATTATAACAACGTAGTTATTGAAATTCCAGAAGATGAAATATTTACTTCTCTTTATGCATTAAGAAATGGTATAATCATAGCTATTATTATAATGATACTTTGCATTTATTTTGTAATAACCTGGATTGCCAATACAATTACAAACAGGCTTGATATAGCAGTAGATCATGCAAAAAATATTTCTTCGGGAGATTTAACATCAACAATACCTATTGATTCCAGAGATGAGCTGGCCGAACTAGGTACTGCGCTAAACCAAATGAGTACTGTTTTAAAAGATACGGTTACAGGAATTACATCAACTGTAGAAATAGTAAATGATACCAGCGTAGAACTGACTTCAATATCAAAAAATATAGCCAATGGTGCGAATAGTCAGGCATCCTCTTTAGAAGAGATATCATCTTCAATGGAAGAAATAACAGGTACTGTAGAACAGAATACATTAAATGCTAAAAAAACATCCTCTATTTCAGAAGAATCTGCTCATAATATTCAAAATAGTAGTGATGTATTACAGGAAAGCGTTGGATATTTAAAGGAAATTGCTCAAAAAGTTACATTGATTAATGATATTTCTTTTCAAACCAATATACTGGCTTTAAATGCGGCTGTTGAAGCTGCCAGAGCAGGAGAACATGGTCGTGGCTTTTCTGTGGTTGCAGGTGAGGTTAGAAAATTAGCTGAGCGAAGCCGAATAGCTGCTGATGAAATTAGTCTTGTTTCTAAAAAAGGTATGGATATAGCGCATGAGGCAGGAGTGAAGCTGACGGAACATGTTCCAATGGTACACCAAACAGCTGATTTAGTAAAAGAAATTGCAGCAGCTAGTATTGAGCAAAGTTCGGGTATTGAACAAATTAATTCTGCCATTCAGGGATTAAATAATGTTACCCAACAAAATGCCAGTGATGCCAATAACATTTCTGGTAATATTGATAAACTATCAGAAAATTCTAATACTCTAACCAAACTGATTAATTTCTTTAAAATATAAGGTTTTAAATAAGCTCATATCACATATATAAAACATAAAAAACTCGATTCCATTAATTTGGAATCGAGTTTTTTATGTAAAATCAGTATAATATTTTAATTCATATTTCGATACTCACTTGGCGACATTCCTACACTCTTTTTAAACATTCGTGTAAAGTGCTGTGGATGTTTAAAACCTAGTTCATAGGCTATTTCACTAATCGACTTTTCAGAATCGAATATCTTTTCCTTAGCCACATCAATTAGCTTTAATTGTATATGCTCCTGAGCTGATTTACCTGTTTCTTTCTTTAATAAATCACCCAGATAATTTGATGAAATAAATAGCTTTTCAGCACAGTATTTAACTGAAGGTAATCCAGATAGAAGAGCTTGTTCTGAAGCAAAATAATCTTTTAAAACAGTCTCAAAACGTGCTAAAACATCTTTATTAACATGATTACGGGTTACAAACTGTCGCTCATAAAATCGCTTACAATAGTTTAAGAAAAGTTCTATATACGAAACAATTAATGTTTTACTATGCGTATCGATAGCATGTTCCAGCTCATAATTAATATTTTTGAAACACTCATTTATTACTTCTCGTTCTCTGGTAGATAAGTGCAAAGCCTCATTTACTTCATACGAAAAGAAAGTATATTCATCAATATGTTTACCCAAAGACGTTCCATGAATCAAATCGGGATGAAAGAGTAAAGCTGTTCCGGCACCTTTTTTCTTTGTACCATCACCTTCAACTCCAAATACCTGCCCGGGAGAAACGAATATTAAAGTACCCTCTTCATAGTCATAGTTATTAATGCCATAGGTCATATTGCCACACTTAATATCTTTTAAAAAGATGGCATAAATATTCATATGAGTTTTAGAATAATGAAATGGTTGTGCTTTAGAAAAGTCGATAACACTTACTAATGGATGAAGTGTTTCAATCCCTACCATATTGTTGTATTCTGTTATGGAATCTACTTTAGTTATATTACTCATGGCACTATGTTTTTTTACAAATTTAATGAACTATTTACTTGATTGTAATTGAAAAATCAAGTTTTTCCGGTACTTATTACTTCAGGTAATTCATTATATTATTATGAGCTATTATTTTAATTTATTGTGTCAATAACACAAGCTTTTATGCTAATTCTACTGTAAATGTCACATTTTGAGGTAAACTTTTTACCATATGAAGATGTTCGTCATCAATGTGAGCAATAATCATAATATCGGTATAACTTTCTGACTGTTCTTCTCCGTCAAATAAAACGGCAAACCATCCTCCAGCTAAAGTGATATCTCCATTCTTCCATCCTGCTTGCTTTTCTTTAGGATCAAATTTTCCACTATCAGCAGTGCAGCAGTAATCAAATGTTGATCGATATCCAGATACCACAAAAGGTAATCTTGTTTTAAAATCCTGAGCAGCAACTGTATCATTTAATGTTGCTGGTATAATAGTATCGTTTACTTTAAGTACAATTGGAGTTGGCATTGTAATGTATTTTAATGCAATTTATTTTTAGTTAACTACTAAATATGGAGTTGTCGTTTAAAATATAAATATCACAAACAACAACACCATATGTACCTCTAACTATAACAAATCTATATTATTCTGCTATATATGCAGCTTTTAATATTTCAAGAATTTCGTCTGAATTCAATTTTTTATATGAACCTAAAATTACTGTAGATTCAGCAATTGCAGGTAACATTTCTTCAGTGGCACCAAGCTCTTTTAAGTTAATCACAATACCACATTCTTTAACAAACGCTTCTAATGCATCAATTCCGGCCAGAGCAATTTCTTCTTTCGTTTTTCCTTCAGCTTCAACACCCCAAACCTGAGTAGCAAAACGAACGAATTTATCTAATCCATATTTGTAAATGGTACGATAATAAGGTAATGAAACAGCTGCTAATCCCATTCCGTGAGCACAGTCAGTATAAGCACCAACTTGATGTTCTATCATATGAACCATCCAGTCTTGAGGTTTGCTTAATCCCATTAATGGGTTCATTGCAAGTGTTGCACTCCACATCAAGTTACTTCTTGATTCGTAATCTTCCGGATTTTCAATAGCGATTTTTGCACTGTGGATAATTGAACGTAGAACGCCTTCTACCACATAATCAGAAGTTACATCATCTTCTCCTGAAAAATAAGCTTCCATCAAGTGCGACATCATATCAAAAATACCACTTACCATTTGATATTTAGGTAATGAAAATGTGTACTCTGGATTTAAGATAGAAAATTTAGGATAAACATTAGGTGGGAATACACGTCCCATCTTCAACTTCATATCGTCATTAGTGATTACTGAGCCACCATTCATTTCTGATCCTGTTCCTGCTAAAGTTAGAATAGATGCAACAGGCACAATTTTATTATCTACAGGCTTAAATTGTAACCAATATTTTGTCCATGCATCTTCTTCGCAATACGCAGCAACCGAAATACCTTTAGCACAATCAATAACAGAACCTCCACCTACAGCAAGTATAAGGTCAACATTATTATCTTTAACAATTTTAGCACCTTCTTTTACCTTTTCATAGGTAGGATTTGCCATAATTCCGGTAACTTCAACGATGTTCTTTCCACATTCTTTTAAAATAGAAACAACTTGATCATAAAGTCCTATTTTTTTGATGGATCCTTTACCATAAGCTAACATTACGGTATCTCCATAATTTGCTAATTCTGCTTTTAAATTATTTAAAGCTTCTTTCCCAAAATGAATAATCGTTGGGTTGTGATAAGTAAAATCTATATTCATAATATCTTATGTTGTTGCCTGATAACAAGCAAAATGACTATAATAAAAAGTGTTTTTGTTGATTGGACTTTTAATTATTTCCGATACAAACATAACAAACTATTCTTTAGGGTGTTACTCTTGATGTTTACATTCCGGAATATAGGTAAGTAATTCAGTAATTCAGGTAAATTCAACCTTATTGATCCAAATTATTGAATATTGCATGTAAGTCTCTGATATCTGATTTGTTTATTGATAATTAGGAGCGAAACAAAGGATTATAAACAATCTCCAATAATGTTTTGTAAAATGTTACACACAATACCCAAATATTAAAATATAAGGAATAGGATAAAATACTATTTAACAGGTCTGGACGCATGCGTCCGGCCATTACAACCCTATGCGTCCGGAGTATTCCACCCTATGCGTCCGGGGTATTCCATCGTATACGTCCGGACTGCAATACCTGTAATCAGTTTACTTATTAAAATATTATACCACTAAAACAATTAATGAATTTTTATGTTTTTGTTTAAGGAAATAATGCTTTGTTTAATGATGAAAAAACTAAATACATATTAGATAACCATTGATAATGAGGGTAAAAGATGTTGTTCCGTAATATTGGTAAAAACTACCGTAATTATGGTCAATTTATTTTATAGGATAACTTCATATTTGTATCCTGTAAAATTTAACAAAAACACTAAAAAAATGAATATAGTAGAAAACAAGTCTTTTGAGGGAGAAAGACCTTTATTTGCATCTAATAATTTAAAATTACAAAACGTAAAAATTTATACCGGAGAGTCAGCATTAAAAGAATCAAACAATATACACGCAGTAAATTGTGTTTTTATGGGAAAATATCCTTTTTGGCACAATTCTCATTCAGTAATTGATGATTCTTTATTCACTGAAGGAGGGAGAGCTGCCATTTGGTATTGTGATGATTTACGTATGTTAAATACACGCGTAGAGGCTCCAAAAATGTTTCGCGAAATTGATGGTTTGTATGTTGAAAATGTAAAATTAACCGATGCTGAAGAATGTACTTGGTGGTGTAGAAATATTGAGTTTAAAGATGTTGAAGTAAATAATGGTGATTACATCTTCAAAAATTGTGAAAACATTAAAGTAGATAACCTTACACTTCAGGGAAATTATAGTTTCCAATACACTAAAAATGTTGAAATACGCAATTCTCATCTTAAAACTAAAGATGCTTTTTGGAATACTGAAAATGTAACCGTTTATGACTCTGTTATTGAAGGTGAATATTTAGGATGGCATTCTAAAAATTTACGTTTGGTAAACTGTGTAATTAGTGGCACACAACCATTATGCTATGCGCAAAATTTAATTATGGAAAACTGTATAATGAAAGATGATGCTGACTTAGCATTTGAATACAGTACTTTAAAAGCCGAAATTAATAGTCCTATAGTAAGTGTCAAAAATCCACGAAGTGGAGAAATTACTGCACAAAGTATTGGTGAAATTATTATCGATGAAAATTGTAAAAAACCTGGTGATTGCTTGATTAAAGTAAAAAACGAGGTAAATGTTTAACTTTGTAAAAGTTAGTGCAGAATAAGGTTTAACAGTGTAAAAAAATACTGATAGGATAATTATGACGTATAATTTCGACGAAGTAGTCAATCGCAAAGGAAGTAATTCCTATAAATGGGATACAAATAAAAACAGTGAAGTATTACCAATGTGGGTAGCTGATATGGATTTTAAAACAGCTCCTCCTATTATTGATGCCTTAACTAAAAGAGTTCAGCATGGTGTTTTTGGATATTCAAATGTTCCTGAACCATATTATAATGCTGTTATTGACTGGTTTAAAAGAAGACACCATTTTGATATTGAAAAGGAGTGGATGATTTATACAATTGGCGTGGTACCAGCTGTATCCGCAATTATTTTAGCTATGACCCAACCTGGTGATAAAGTAATTGTTCAGGAGCCTGTTTACAATTGTTTCTTTTCGTCTATCCGTAACAATCAATGCGAAAGCGTTTCGAACGATTTAATATATACTAATGGTACTTATTCTATTGACTTTGATGATTTAGAAAAGAAGGCTGCAGATCCCAAAGCTAAAGTTTTATTATTGTGTAATCCTCATAATCCTGCAGGTAGGGCCTGGACCAAAGAGGAATTGCAAAGAGTAGGTGAAATATGTATTAAAAACAATGTATTTGTTATTTCAGATGAAATACACTGCGATTTAGTTCATAAAGGACATACTCATATACCTTTTGCCTCATTAGGACAGGAATTTCTTGAAAATTCGGCAACCTGTATTGCACCTAGTAAAACATTTAATTTAGCAGGCTTGCAAGTAGCCAATATCCTGGCATATAACCCTGTAATAATGCAGAAAATAGATAAAGCCATAAATATAAATGAAGTTTGTGATATAAGTCCTTTTGCTATTGAAGCATTAATCGCTGCATATACACATCCTGATTCGGAACAATGGTTGGATGATTTAAAAGATTACTTGTGGGATAACTACCAAATGGTTAAGGATTTCTTTGCAGAAAAACTACCTGAGTTTCCTGTTTTACCACTAGAAGCTACTTATCTGATGTGGATTGATTGTTCTGTTTTAAATATGTCTTCCTCAGACCTGTTGGATAAGATGATTGAAGCAGAAAACATCAGACTAAATGAAGGTGTTATATATGGAAAAGCAGGAGAGGGCTTTATGAGGTTAAATATTGCTTGCCCTAAAGAAACCTTGCAAGAAGGATTAAAAAGAACAGAAAAAGCTTTGAAAAAGATTCTTGCAGAAAAGTAATCTTTTAAAAAATAAGTAAAAACTCACGGATAAGATAGCCATTGAAAAAAAGTGATTATTTGTTGTCGCTCATTCAAAAAAAGCGATCAATGACATTCAGGCAACAACTGCATTTGGTTGTGCTATTAAGTATACCTACAATTATTGCTCAATTATCATCCATGATTATGCAATATATTGATGCATCAATGGTAGGAAGTTTAGGAGCACATGCTTCTGCTTCCATTGGTCTTATCATAACATCTACATGGTTATTCTGGGGAATATGTACTACTGTAGCAGCAGGGTTTTCTGTACAAGTAGCTCATTTAATAGGTGCCGGAGAAAGAAAAAATGCCAGAGCGGTATTGCGCCAGTCGTTAATGGCTACATTGCTCTTTAGTTTAGTCATGGTAGCAATTGGTGCATCTATAGCCCACAAATTACCTCATTGGTTAGGTGGTGATGAATCTATTGTTGAAGATGCATCACGATACTTTCTAATCTTTATACTGTCTCTACCAGCATTACAGCTTAATTTTTTAGCAAGTGGAATGCTCAGAAGTAGTGGGAATGTTCATGTTCCAAGTATTCTTAACGTATTAATGTGTGTGCTGGATGTGATATTTAACTTCTTTCTTATTTTCCCATCCAGAGAACTTCAGTTTTTAGGTATAGATATTTATGTTCCAGGAGCTAACCTGGGCGTGGTAGGAGCAGCTCTGGGGACTGCTACGGCTTATTTAGTAACCGCCATCATGCTTTTATGGTATTTATTTACTAAGGATAAAAACTTACGATTAACCAAAGAAAAAGGTAGTTTTCGCCCAGAGGCAAGAATCTTAAGAAAAGCGGTTAGGATTAGCGCACCAATGACACTAGAGCACTCTGTAATTATGGGCGCTCAGATATTGTCCACAGTAATTGTTGCTCCATTGGGTGTTGCATCCATAGCAGCAAATTCATTTGCCATAACTGCAGAAAGCTTGTGTTATATGCCTGGTTATGGAATAGCAGAAGCCGCAACTACACTGGTAGGACAAAGTTTTGGAGCCCGACAAAAACTATTAGCCAAACGGTTTGCACATATTACAGTGTATCTTGGAATGATTGTGATGACACTAATGGGCGCCATTATGTATATTGCAGCACCTTTAATTATGGGATTTATGACGCCGGATGCTGAAATATTGTCACTGGGAGTTATGGCTCTACGAATTGAGGCCTTTGCCGAACCTATGTTTGCAGCTTCTATTGTTGCTTACGGAGTATTTGTTGGAGTAGGAGATACCTTTGTTCCAAGTATCATGAATTTTGGAAGTATATGGCTTGTTCGGTTATCATTGGCTGCCATATTAGCTCCAATAATGGGTTTAAAAGGCGTATGGATAGCAATGTGTGTAGAATTATGTTTCAGGGGCATTATTTTTCTGATAAGACTATACAGAGGACAATGGTTAAACAGATCTTTTGATAAAGTAAAGGATTAAACAAAATACAAGTATCAAAAATTTAAAGTAGCTAACTGAAAATAAAAAAGGCCCCATTGGTATGGAGCCTTTTGTTTTATCCTGCAAAACTATTTTTTATTTTTTATCTTTCTCAATACCAAACAAAACAGATACACAACCTTTGGTTGAATTCAACTCGTTAGTACTATAATCATCTAATACTTTTATTTTTACAACAAGTGTTTGAGTAGTTTCAACAGAAAAATCCCAAACATCTGTATAATCATGTTCTTTGTTATCAAATAATATTTTATTATCCTCATTAACTACACGAAAATGTATTTCCGGTAAGTTATTAATTTTACTAACTGCTATTCTATACTTTTGACCTTTAAAAAAAGTTTTATACAATTCGGCAGTTTCCCCAGCACCCAAAGTAGTAGCATTATAATTACCATCGTGAACGAAGTTTTCTAACTTTGGTTTTCCCACTTTTTTTGCAAAACTTAAACATTGTGCATTAACATCATTTCCTATAAAGAAAAAGCATAGAATAATGAAACCAGCTAAGCTTGCTATAAACTGTTTTTTTATCATAGATTCTTTAAGAATATTAAGAAATAAACTCAGCTCTGATTTCTGCAACTTTTTGTAATAGCTTATCAAATACTTCTTTTGACATATGTGTTTCAGAATCAGCTTTAATAGTAGTTATTTTATTTTCAGAATCTGTTTCAGCTTCTACTTTAGATGTATTTACTATTTTAATTTCTTCAAAAATCGATTTTAATTCTCCGATCTTCTGTTGTAAATAATCAATATCTTCGTTTTCGCTATATGATTCTAATAAATTTAATACAGTAATTAGAGATAATTTTTGGTAGATTATTCTGTCAACCAAACGCTGATTATTATCCATTGAACCATTGGTTAGGGTAGTAGCTAAATATAGACCTTCAACCCAACCACCAACTAATACCATAACCGAAATTGCAGGTCTGTCATTTTCTTTTAAATAGGCATTAGAGTTCATAAATGTTTCTGAGATAATTTCCATAACAGCATCTCTGTTATTCATGTTATCTTCTAATTTTGTTATAGTGTTTTCATCAATAGCGTCTAATATGCTTAAACCTTCAGCCATTTTTTTAGCACATGCCATATATTTAATAGCTGATTGTGTTTGATCAAAAAGACTTGTATAACTTAAATCGGCACTATAGATACCAAGATTTAAAGCCATTTTTAGGTTTGTATTATAATTGGTTACATTCTCCACAGGATTTAAAATTTGCTCATCATATCTTGCTCCTGATCTTTTAATAAGCATGGCTGTTTCAAGAGGTGACGGCAAAGAATAAAAAATCAGCTTTGACTTATTAAAGTCTTCAACCATTTTTGGGTCGACTTCTTGGGCCGACTCAATAATTTTTTCCTCTTCACTTTTAGCTGACTTTTTGCCATCTGAAGCACATGATGCTGCTAACAAAGAAATTAGAGTAAAAACAAAAAATAATTTAGAAACCTGATTAAAAGTTTTTCTCATTTTGTTAAAGTTTTATTCTGACAGTATCTTTAATTGTAAAATTACAGCCAGATGTAATTGCTAGGATTTATATTTTTTAAAGCTATAGTAATAATTATGCAAAATATATTTTTACATAATTAATTATTACGAAATATAAAAATATCAAATATAATTCACAAACAATGGGTTTTCAAAAGGTTTTGTTATAAAATGTACAAAAAAAGCTTCTGAATTATAAATATTCAGAAGCTTTTATGTTTAGTTTTTTATGAATTAATCTAATGAAGAAAAGTACTTCATAAATTGAGCTCTTTCATATTGTGCTGGGTCTGAGATTTTTCTATAACTCATTGAACCTTTGAAGTCATCAATTGATTTAAAACCTTTTTCTTCCATCCAATAAGACAACTCATTAATAATAGAAGAAATTGTATCAGCACCATTCTTATATATTGTAGAACACAATTGTACTGAAGATGCACCTGCCAACAATTGCTTAATAACAGCTTCACCATCATGATTACCTGTAGATGCAGATACATCAATCTGATCAACCTTATCAGAAACTATAGCTACCCATCGTAAGGATCTTCTGATATCAGAAGGTGTACTAAATACTGAAGCAGAAGTAAGTGATAATTTATGAATATCGATATCAGGCTGATAGAAACGATTAAATAACACAACACCTTTTGCTCCTAATGCATATAGTTTATTTACAACAGCTACTAAATTAGCAAAATTATCACCCAATTTAATTGCAAAAGGAATTTTGACGGCTTTAGAAATATTTTCAGCGATAGTATAATATAAACCTTCAATAACAGAAGCTTCAACGTTTTTATCTGTATTTACTATATGAACATTTAATTCAATAGCATCTGCACCTGCTTCTTCAAGTTTTTTTGCAAAATCAATCCATTCATTAGCTGAAAAACAGTTTATACTGGCTATAACCGGGATATCAAATTTTTCTTTGGCTTCTTTTATTAATTTGATATATTCTCCAACAGAATTATCTTTTGTATAACCTGCTATATAATCCATGGCTTCAGGATAATCATACCCTTCGCCATTTTTTATTTGGTTATTAATTTCGTAATTAATTTGTTCCTCAAATAAAGATTTTAGTACAACAGCTCCAGCTCCAGCTTCTACAAGTTTTGAAATTTTATCAATACTACTGGTTAAACCAGAACTACTAACAATTATGGGATTTTTTAATTTTAATCCCATGTATGAAGTATTTAAATTTGCCATATCATTATTGTATTTTACAATGAACAAATATAATTTTTTTTAAACACTATTGTTCGAAAATCAATATATTTTACTTTTGAGCATAATCGCGAGCGCCGAAAATTGAGCTTCCAACCCTTACCATTGTACTGCCTTGTTCAATGGCAATTTTATAGTCGCCACTCATTCCCATTGAAATTTCTTTAAACGTAGAATTACTTGAAAAATACTCATCCTTTAACCTTAAAAATATGTTTTTAAGATTCTTAAATTCATTAGCAATCTGATCAGTATCATCAGTGTAAGTAGCCATTCCCATTACTCCACAAATTTCAATATTTTCCAAATCTTTAAATTCATCAGAATCTAAGGCTTCTGTAACCTCTTCGTAGTTAAAACCAAATTTACTACTCTCTTCAGCTATATGAAACTGAAGTAAGCAATTAATTTTTCTGTTGTTCTTTTTAGCTTCTTTGTTAACAGCTTTAAGTAATTTAAAAGAGTCTACACCATGTAATAACGAAACAAATGGAGCAATGTATTTAATTTTGTTGGTTTGTAAATGACCAATAAAATGCCATTCTATATCTTTAGGTAGATCTTCGAATTTTCTGCTTAAATCCTGAACCTTGTTTTCTCCAAATATCCTTTGTCCTGCTTCATAAGCTTCTAATATATCGCTATTAGGTTTTGTTTTTGATACAGCTACTAATTTTACATGATCTGGTAATTGCGATGTAATATCTTCTATGTTTTTGGCAATAGTCATAATATTATTTTGCTTTTATTTACAAAATTACGATTTTAACAAAAAACGGCTCGCATTATTTTAAATTAAAAATGCGAGCCGCTTGCTTTTAGTTGGTTTTGAGCTATATGTATTAGTCCAATTTATGTATCACCATACCTGATCTTAATTTAGGTTCAAACCAAGTAGTTTTAGGAGGCATAATATTTCCTGAATCTGCAATATCAATGATTTGTTTCATTGTTACCGGATGCAAGGCAAAAGCAACTTTCATTTCCCCACTATCTACACGCTTCGATAATGCCTCCAATCCACGAATTCCACCAACAAAATCAATCCTTTTATCTGTTCTTAAGTCCTTGATACCTAAAATTTCATCCAAAATATAGTTAGATAAAATAGTTACATCTAAAATGCCAATTGGATCATTATCGTCATAAGTACCTTCTTTAGCTATTAATTTATACCATTTTCCTCCCAGGTACATAGAAAACTCATGAAGACACGTTGGTTTAATTATCGAATCAGACGAAGCTTCAATATAAAATTTATGGCTTATTTTATCTATAAAATCTTGCTCTGTTAAACCATTTAAATCTTTAACTACTCTATTATAATCAATGATTTGTAATTGATCTTCAGGGAAATGTACAGCTAAGAAAAAGTTATATTCTTCATCTCCTTTATGGTTTGGGTTTAGGTCTCTTTTTTCTTTACCTACCAAAGCAGCTGCTGCTGTTCTATGATGGCCATCTGCAACATATGTATAGGGTACTTTACTGGCAAACAACTCTTCTAATTTAATATTTATATCAGCATCATTTATTACCCAAAAATGATGACCAAATCCATCTTCAGCTATAAAATCGTATACTGGTTTTTCGTTTTGAACAATATCTGAAACTATTTTATCAATTTCAGGAACAGCAGGATATGCAAAGAAAACAGGTTCTATATTTGCATTATTTATCCTAACATGAACCATTCTATCTTCTTCCTTCTCCTTACGCGTTAATTCGTGTTTTTTAATAATTCCATTTAAATAATCATCAACAGAAGCAGCTCCAACAATTCCATACTGGGTTCTACCATTCATTGTTTGAGCATATATGTAATATTTAGCAATTGAATCTTGTAATAACCATCCTTTTTCCTGAAATTTATTAAAGTTTTCTACAGACGTATCATAAACAGCTTTAGAATGTACATCAGTTGAATCAGAACAATCAATTTCGCTTCTTGTCACATGAAGCAATGAAACGTCTTTCCCATCAGCCATTTGTGCAGCTTCTTCTCTACTCATTACATCATATGGAAGGCAGCTTAAGTCTTTCACGATTTCAGCTGGAGGGCGAAGTCCTTTAAATGGTTTTACTATTGCCATATCTTAAGTTTTAAATTTGATTTCTTTACTTTTAAGATATGCAATATATAAATAGGAATAGGATCAATAGGTGATATTTATCAAACTAAAAAGAATTAAAAGATGATTTATTTCACTAAATTTACGAGTAAAAAACAGAGGCCAATCAAAGTAATTGAATGGCCTCTATACATTATCTTATATATATTACAATCTATTCGTCGCGTTCAATATTTCCTTTTGAAATTAGTTCTTTTGGATTTCCTGTATAGGTAATTTTTCCACCAGTATTTGTTTTTGCTTCTAATTTATCGCTGGCATTAATCCAGGCAACACCACCAGTATATGCTTTAATTATAGCTTCTTTGCTATTTAGCTTGTTGGCAATATATCGTCCACCTGTACTACTCGAAACTTCTTGAAAATCAACTTTTCCTACCACTTCAATTTTTGATGAAGATAATGATGCAGAAAGGTTTTTAACGTCCAAATCTAAAATAATAGATGAACCTGTACCTGCTTTTAATTCAAGGTTTTCTGCATATACAACATTGTCAGAAGTAATAAAAGCACCAGTTCCTGCACTAATTGCTTTTAATGATTTATATGTTACATAAACCATTACCGACATATCTTTATATATTTTAGTTTTTAACTTAATATCTAGTTTACGCCCCTTAATATCCGTTATAACATCAGTAACATCTGCATTTTCAATCTCCACCCTAACTTTTTCTTTATCACCTTCAATTAAAGTTACATTTACACCTTTACCTGCGTCAATTTCATTAAATGATCCAACATTTCTGCTTTGGGACTTTCTCTCTTGTGCAATTACATTTATTACTAATATAAAAGCTATACATAACAATGCTATCTTCTTCATATAGTTTATTTTTTATTCAAAACCATTTTAATGACATATAAAATCTCCACTTCTTAAATGAAGTATTATCATAATGGCTATTTAATATTTATTAATTACTAAAATAAGTGTGGTTTAAAACTTTCTATCAAAAACCAAATCTGTTTTACAATTTTCATACCATTACGAAAATAACTCCTTTATTTGAGTTTCATTCATATTTTTAAATGGATTATTTGAATTTATAAAGGTATCTGCCAATTTAGATTTATGTTCTTGCAATTTCATAATCTTTTCTTCAATGGTTTCTGTTGAAATAAAGCGGTATACAAAAACATTTTGTTTCTGACCTATTCTATGAGCTCTGTTAATAGCCTGAGACTCTGCTGCAGGGTTCCACCAGGGATTTAAAAGAAATACGTAATCTGCGCTAACCAGATTTAAACCTACACCGCCTGCTTTTAACGATATTAAAAATACTTTGCAATCTTTGTTGTTTTCAAATGCGTTAACAACCTCTTGTCTGTTTGTTGTGCTTCCTGTTAATTTGCTGTAATTGATTTTTCTTTTATTTAAATCTACTTCCAATAAATCCAAATCTTTTACAAAAGATGAAAATATAAGTACCTTATGTTTTTCATTGACAATACTTTCTAAATTATCAATAATCATATTAAATTTACCCGACTCACCTTTATAATCTGATTTAACAAATACAGGATGGTTTGCTATTTGTCTTAAACGTGTTAAGCCTTGTAATGCTAAAAAGGTAGTTTTTTCGAGACCTTTTATTTCAAATGTTTTTAATAACTCATTTCTAATTCCTGATTTTTCTGACTCATAAATTTTCTTTTGCTCCGGAGTCATGTCACAATACATTACTTGTTCTGTCACAGGAGGCAATTCTTTAGCTACTTTTTCTTTAGTTCGTCTTAATACAAAAGGCTCAATTAATTTCTGTAATTTATCTTCATGTTCTTCACTATTACTTTTTTCAATATGAGCAATGTATTGACGCTTAAAAAAGGTCAGATTACCTAAAAGTCCCTCATTTACAAAATTCATCTGTGCCCACAAGTCACTTAATGAATTTTCTATAGGAGTTCCTGTTAATACCATCTTTTTATTACAATTTAATTGCATAATGGCATCGTAAATCTTTGAATTAGGATTTTTGATGTATTGACTTTCATCCAATATGGCATAATGAAAATGAAAGTTTTTCAAATACTCAATATCATTTCTTACAACGCCATAAGAGGATAAAACAACATGATAATGACGGATAATTTTACCTAGTTCTTTGGATTTTAATCTTTTAGAGCCCGAATAAATATATATTTTTAAGGAAGGAGCAAACTTCTTAAATTCATTTAACCAATTATGAATCAGTGAGGTTGGCATCACAATTAATGAAGTAGGTATACCACTAACATTAAAACCTTCAATATGAGAAGTTTCAAAAAGATTCATTTGTTGAATTTGCTCAATTTCAGAATCATCTAATTTACTTTCTTCATATATTTTTAGAAGTAAAGTTATGGTTTGTAGTGTTTTACCCAATCCCATATCATCTGCTAAAATACCTCCAAAATTATTATTATGAAGATAATTCATCCACTTAAATCCTTGTAACTGATAGGGGCGAAGACTTGCTCTTAAACCTTGAGGTACATTATTGTCCTTTCCTTCAACTATTGATTTAAAATCAGTATGATTGTATGTAGTAGATTCACTTTTTAAGAGGTTATAATACATAGCATTAAGTTTAATGCTACCACCTTCCTCTTCTGCAAAAGTTAAAATATCTGAGTAATTACTGAACCATTCCTCAGGTATCAGAAACACTTCACCATTAGGTAAAACATACTCATTTCTACCTGCGATTATATATTTTCTAATCTTTATAAAGGGAATGTCAAAATCACCAACAACTACGCGCATTTGTAGGTCGAACCAATCTTTAGTTTTATTCGACGTAAATTCGCAAGAATAATTACCTAGAAAATAATTATTCTCGAGGTTGCCTTGTTTTATAATAATACCTTCTTGGTTAAGTACATCATAATTTTTGTTAATCCAATCAATCAATTGTTTTACTGCATTATTATTGTTTGGATTAGAGGGGATAAAATTTGCACCACTTTCTTTTACTAAGCCATTCGTTTCTATGAAATCAATAATTTTATTTTCCCAATCAGTATCACGCTTATATTTAATAAAAGTATATTCTCCTTCATTTTCATTTAATTGCAATGCAATTTTAGAAGAACTATTGGCTAAATATTCTTTTTTTGCATATTTAAATTTTAAAGCTAAAACTGGTATTTGACTAATATTTTGTTCGACACTTAAAATAGCCATTGGCATGGTTTTGTCTTCAACAATTTTAAATCCTTCATGCACCACATGGTGATTTTTAATTGCATTTGACACAAATGTTTCCAAATAAGTAGGAACACTTCTTCTTTGAATATTTACTTCCGATTTATCAAAGAATGGAATAAATTTCTTACTGTCAGTATCTTTAAATCTGTATAAAATATTTTTAATAAGAAGTGCACATGGCTCGTGACATATAACTAAAGGCTTTTTGTATGTGAGAGTTAAGTCTTCATCTTCAATTTTAATCTTTAGACTATAAGTAATGCCTGCATCTGATAAACTAAAGTAAAATACTGGTTCAGCAATCTCTTTATGTATAGTTATTCTATCTGTTTTATATAAATTGCTATATTTTGAGTCTTTAAAATAAACAGGAATATTAGACTCACCTGCTAATAAATCAAAACACATAGCCATGTATTTATCTATATGCGGTCTGATTATATCATTTAATTTTTTTTCATCCAGATTATTGTAAAATAGTTTTATGGTTTTATCTTTTGAATAAATATTAAAAAGATGCTTATCACTAAGTTTGTTTAAAACTTTAAGAATCTCTAGTTCTGTTTTTGTAAATGTATAATTATATTTTTCTGGATTAGATGTATCAACTTTTTCATTAAGGGATAGGGAAGGAGATTCTTCCATGTTTTCAACAAGGTAAGGAACCGCTAATAATCCTAAATGTCTGTTTTCCGTAAGAACAACAATAAAATTTTCCATCAATTCTTAAACAATTTTCTTTCCTGGCGTTTTTACAAGAAAGTAAAAGTAATGTACAAGCGCCTATAATTGCAAGAATTTAGTGTATATTATTTAAAATTAACCTTTGTATAATTTATAGGTAGTTCATATCCAAATATTTTATATTTTTGCAATCTGAAAAAAATTAAAAAGTAAAATACGATGTTCGAGAATCTGTCGGAAAAACTAGAACGCTCCTTTAAACTTTTAAAAGGTCAAGGTAAAATTACTGAGATTAATATTGCTGAAACCTTAAAAGATGTACGTAGAGCGCTCTTGAATGCTGATGTTAACTATAAAACTGCCAAAACATTTACAGAAGCTGTAAAGCAAAAGGCTTTAGGTGCTGATGTTTTGAATGCTGTTCAACCAGGGCAAATGATGGTTAAAATTGTGCATGATGAGTTAGCACAGTTGATGGGAGGAGAATCTGTCGATATAAATATAAAAGGAAACCCTGCCGTAATTTTGATGGCTGGTTTGCAAGGTTCTGGTAAAACAACTCATACCGGTAAATTAGCAAACTTGTTAAAGACTAAGAGAGGTAAAAAACCTTTATTAGTTGCAGGTGACGTTTATCGTCCAGCTGCGATTAATCAGTTACAGGTACTTGGTGAGCAAATTGGTGTTCCTGTATATACTGAAGAAGGAAATAATGATCCTGTAAAATTAGCTAAGGATGGTATCAAACATGCAAAAGCTAATGGTCATGACCTTGTGATTGTGGATACTGCAGGTCGTTTAGCTATTGATGAGCAGATGATGAACGAAATTGCTGCCATAAAAAAAGCTATTAATCCAGAAGAAATTCTTTTTGTTGTTGACTCAATGACTGGTCAAGATGCCGTTAATACAGCAAAAGAATTTAACGATAGATTAAATTTTGATGGGGTTATTCTTACAAAACTTGATGGTGATACACGAGGTGGAGCTGCGCTTTCAATCAGAAGTGTAGTTGACAAGCCAATTAAGTTTGTAGGTATGGGTGAGAAGATGGAAGCACTTGATGTATTCCACCCAAATCGTATGGCAGACCGTATATTAGGTATGGGTGATATCGTTTCTCTTGTGGAACGTGCTCAAGAACAGTTCGATGCTGATGAAGCCCGTAAACTTCAAAAGAAAATTGCCAAAAATCAGTTTAGCTTTAATGATTTCTTAAGTCAGATTCAGCAAATTAAAAAGATGGGTAATCTTAAAGATTTGGCAGGTATGATTCCGGGAATGGGTAAGGCTATTAAAAATATGGATTTTGATGATGATGCTTTCAAAGGAATTGAGGCTATTATTTATTCCATGACTCCTGAAGAAAGAGAAAATCCAACCATTTTAAATGGTAGTAGAAGAAAGAGAATTGCTGTTGGTAGTGGTACCAATATTCAGGAAGTTAATAGATTAATTAAACAATTTGAAGATACTCGCAAGGTAATGCGCATGATGACTAAAGGTAATAATATGGGTCGCATGATGCAAAATATGCCTTTCGGAAGAAGATAAGAATGAATGATTAAAAGGTGAAAGTATAATATGTACTTTCACCTTTTTTTATGATATAAATTTATAAACAAAGCTTTATGCAAATCATTGACGGTAAAACAACTTCGCAGAAAGTAAAAGACGAAATTGCTGCAGAAGTAGCTCAAATAAAAGAAAAGGGAGGCAAAGTTCCTCATTTAGCAGCAATTTTAGTTGGACACGACGGTGGAAGTGAAACATATGTGGCAGCTAAAATTAAAGCCTGCGAATATGTTGGTTTTAAATCATCATTAATTCGTTTTGAAGATGATGTTACAGAGGATGAGCTTTTGGCTAAAGTTGAAGAATTAAACAATGATGTGGATGTTGATGGTTTTATCGTACAATTACCATTGCCAAAACATATTTCTGAGGAAAAAGTAACTGATGCTGTTGATTATAGAAAAGATGTGGATGGTTTTCATCCTCAAAATGTAGGACGAATGAGTATTGGTTCCCCTGCATTTATTTCGGCAACACCTCAAGGTATTATGGAGTTAATAGAGCGATATAAAATAGAAACCTCAGGTAAGCATGTCGTTGTTATAGGTCGTAGTAATATTGTTGGTCGCCCAATGAGTATTTTGCTTTCTCAAAAAGGGTATCCTGGAGATGCAACGGTAACAGTATGTCACAGTAGAACAGCAAATTTAAAAGAGGTTTGTTTATCTGCCGATATTATTATTGCAGCTATTGGATCACCAGAGTTTGTGAAAGAAGATATGGTTAAAGAGGGCGCTGTAGTAATTGATGTTGGTACAACACGAGTAAAAAGCGATGTAACAAAATCAGGATGGAAATTAAAAGGTGATGTTGCATACGATGAAGTGGCTCCTAAATGTTCATACATAACACCAGTTCCGGGTGGAGTTGGTCCAATGACCATAGCATCTTTATTATTAAATACGCTAAAAGCTGCAAAAAACGAGATTTACTAGAGTATATTAATTAGTCTCAAAATATACAAAGCCTTTTTAACAATAAGTTAGAAAGGCTTTTTTTCTTTTATACGCGGTACTTAATATCCTATATTTTATAGTGTCGCAAATAATTTATATTTTAGTGTGCAATCGATTGTATTTTATTGCAATCAATATAATTGAATAAAAAATATCTAAAATATAAACAAATTAATTACCAATGAAAAGATTTTATTTATTAGCTATTGCGTTTCTCCTAATAATGGTCACGAGTTGCCAGGAACATTCTCATAATATTATTTCTGAAGACACCCCTTGGGGAAAACAGACATTTATTGTTCCAACATTCAAACAACAAGAATATAATATTACAGAGTTTGGTGCAACAACTGATTCTACAAAAAATAATCAGTCTTCAATTCAAGCAGCAATTGATAAATGTACTCAAAAAGGTGGAGGTACAGTAATAATTCCTGAAGGTGTATGGAGGACTGCTTATTTAGAACTAAAGTCTAATGTTAACCTTAAGCTTGCGAAGGGATCTGTTCTTTCATTTATAGATAGCATTCCTTTATATGCAGTACCCACATTTACTCGTTGGGAAGGATTGGAATGTATGAATTATCATCCCTTTATTTATTCAAAAGATCAGGAAAATGTTGCTATTACAGGTGAGGGTATTGTAAAAGGAAATGCCCAGGTTTGGTGGGATTTGGCTAAAACAACTCAGTTAGAATCTCTAAAAAAACTCTATGATTTAGTTGAAGCCGGAGTTCAACCTGAAAACAGAAATTGTCTTGAATTTGAACCTACTTCATATTTGCGTCCATCTCTAATTCAATTTATAAACTGTAAAAAAGTTTTAGTAGAAGGAATTGAGTTACAATCAGGTCCTATGTGGACCACTCATTTCATTTACAGTGAAAATGTTATAGCACGAAACCTTTCGGTGATAACGGTGGGAAGAAATAATGATGGTATAATTCCTGATGCTTGTAATGGAGTATTGATAGATAACTGCTATTTTTCTACAGGAGATGATTGTATTGTAATCAAATCAGGTTTAAATGAAGATGGCTGGCGGGTAGGAAAAGCCTGTGAAAATTTGGTGATTAAAAACTGTAAGACAAAGCATGGGCATGGAGGAGTTGTTATTGGAAGTGAAATGTCAGGAGGTGTAAGAAACCTATACGCTCACGACTGTGACTTTAGTGAAACAGAGCGTGGACTAAGGATAAAATCAATGAAAGGTAGAGGAGGAGTAATTGAAAATCTTTGGTTCGAAAATATTAGAATGGATAATATTAAACGAGAAGCTATTCAAATTAATATGCACTATGGAAGTAGCTCTATTGAGCCAAGAACAGACAGTTTACCAACCTTTAGAAATATCCATTATAAAAACATATTTTCAAATAATTCACAATTCGCGGTTAGAGTAAAAGGAATTGATAATCAATTCGTAGATCAACTATTCTTTGAAAACTTAGAAATGAAGAGTCAACGCGGAATTGTTATTGAAAATACACAAAATGCTACATTTGAAAATATAAAATCGGAAACCGTTAAAGAGTATCCTTTAACATTAATCAATGTAAATAATATTGATTTTAAAACCATTAAGCTTATCTCAGAAAACAACACTATGCTTAATGTAAATAAGGTTGTAAAAAACGTAAAGTTTGATATGGTTAATAATGCCGAGTTTAAAGTATTAAACAACAATACTATAATCAATCCGGATATAACAATTCAATAATTAATACAACCATAGATATAAAAAAGCCTTGTGTAATTCTTAATAAAGTATTACGCAAGGCTTTTTTATGTAATATAATATACTATAGTGCTATTAATCCTTCAATTTTATTTGCTTTGGCAGTAATATCAACAATACTTTCAGCACTTTTCATACTTACTTTACAAGTAATTGATACAAATTTTAAATTTTTAGTATGCTTAAATGAAATTGTACCATGCTTTGGAAGTAGTGCTTTTACTTGATCAACTTTTCCATCTTCATTAGGAACTATAAACTTAAACATATATAAAAGTGGCCATCGTTTATTTTCTTTCAGCTTTGCTAATAATGATTGATATTCTTGCATATAATTCCTGTTTTTAAAATTGCAAAAATATATAAATCTGTCTTTTTTTTATACTTAATCGAATATTTTAATCAAGATTATTTTTTCATTAATCCATAGAAATAAAGAACATTATCTGTTTTATTAGGAGCTTCATATGATACCATTAAACCATTTGGCATAGGTGAAACGGTCATTGTCATTTTAAATTCTTCTTGTTTTGAAAATTGAATAGAAAACGGAGAATTTTTACTAAAGTTATTAATGGAATAAAAACATTTTTGTTGAATACCTCCTGTATAATAGATAGTTGCCAATTCATCCTTCTCAAATTCTATTTTTTTAATACTATGAACTCCAATGGAGTCATCCAAAGTATAAGGATTATATCCTATAATTCCTGATTCATACGGTTTTCCCTGAATCATAACAGGATTAAGAAATAGATCCCAATTACCTATTATATCACTTTCGTTTGAGGGAAAAGATGACGAATGAAGAGCCGATAAAATAAGCTTATGATAGATTTTGTTTTCAGATATAAGTTCTTGATTTAATGTAATTTGTTTCTTCAAAGAGTCTGAAATTGAGCTGTTTATTTCACCAAGTTTCACAACCTTTTTTACGATATCATTATATATTGAATCAAATTTATCCGGAGCTTCACTAATAGGGATATTAATATCTGCGGCAGGAAAAAAGTTGTTTTTCACATGCTCGAAAAAACTATTTTGTTCTTTCCATTGCTTTTTTAGTTCTTGATAATCTTGTAATAAGGTTAAATGAGCCTTATTTAAAGTATCGAGAGTAAACTGAACTTCTTTTTTAGTTTGACTAGAGATGGATACAGTTAGTAGTATCAACGGTAAAAAGTAAAGAAATTTCATTTTGAAGTTTATTATAGAACGAATTACTAATTAGATATAAATAAACTTAAGAAATTAAGGTATAATTTTCCAGTCAAATATTTAAGAAGGTTATCAACGTACAAAAATCAGTTATGAATGTTATTATATTTTTGATTAGAAATAGACCCTATATAACTCCATATACTTTATTTTACATAATATCAACTATAAGACAATGTGTGATGTTTTTATTCAGGCCAATTATAATCTGAATATTTTTATTTACCCAATGAGAAATTTAGTTTGAACTTGGGTGTATCATCTTGATTTACCATCCAATTTGAAAATTCATCAATCCATTTCCAAAAAGCTAAAACTACATCTTCAGGAACACCATCTAGTTTACTCAAAACTTGTCTGTAACAATCTAACCAAACAATTCTACTTTTAGGAGAAATTTTAAATGGTAAATGACGATCTGCCAATCTGGGATTACCACGAGTCATTTTATAGTATTCAGGACCACCAAATCTTTGAATAAAAAAATCTGAAGATCTTTTCTTAGCTCCAGCGAGTAATTCCTCTGTATCAGGAAAAATATCTTTAATTTCACTTTGAACCAATAAATCATAATGATCACTAACCATTTTTCTTATACCTTCTTCTTTGAGATAAGTATATAATTGAATATCTGGTTTATGATTGGTTCTTCTTTCACCAAATGGTAATTCTGTAATATCAAATTTTGAAATATCAATCATGCAATTTAACTTAATATATACGCTATAAATTCAATATTTTAGTAATAACTTATATCGAATTCATAAGCGGAGAACGTTAGTATTGCGAAAAAAACAAACTGTATAAGAAATTGTTTGCTAAAAAATGGTTTTTCTACGTTGTGGTTTGTCGTTATTTCTTAACTTAAATAAGTCATATGAAGGCCATTCTTCAATTTTTGCAATTGTATGATCCATCATGTATTTAATATCATTAGCAAAAACAGGTCCTTTCCATGAGCTTGAGTTAAATATAATAGCATAAGAAATTCCATTCTCTTTTCTCATTACTAAAGCTGAAGTTCCAGCAAGAGTTCCTGTACGGTACCAATATTTACCATCTCTTACACCTCTCCAACCAAGAGGACTTCCTCCAACTAACTCTTTGCTAACCATTTCTTTAATACTTTCTTTAGAAAGTAGATCATTAGGATTATCAAAACCGTCAATAGCAACAACCAATCGTAATAAATCTGTTGCTGAACTTACCCAGCCACCTGCTGCTCCTAAGGTATGAATATCATTTCCACCGTAGCTTCTTAATACTTGTTTATCTGCGTTTAAATGATCCGGAACAAAATAATCGTCCTGAGGTTCGTAATATTTAACTTCAAGATCTAATCTTTCCCAAGGATAGCTTCTTCCTATTTGCATATCAAAAATTTCCAATGGATATAAAACGTTTGTTTTAACATACATCTCATAATCCATACCAGAAGCTTTTTCTATTACTTGCTCTAATACAGTATATCCAAAATTACTATAAGAAGACATTGTTCCTGGACGATAATGAAGTCTTTTTTGCAACATAAACCTGATAATATCTTCACTTTCAATTGGATAATCTACACCTAACTTCCTACTGATTACATTTGGCATAAACATTGGATCTCCCCATCTGTTTGTCCATCCAGCAGAATGATTAAGTAATTCTCTTACTGTAATATTTTCAACTTTCGAATCTCTGTAATCAAGAAAAATTGAATCATTTAATATTCCATCTGGTCCAAAAACAGTGCTTTCAAGCGTTAATTTATTTGCTTCAACTAACTTCATTACAGCAACAGCCGTAATAAGTTTTGAAACGCTGGCAATTCTAAATAAATTATAAGGTTGAACATTAATAGCACGCTCTTTATCGGCATATCCATAACCTTTTGCAAAAACCAATTTACCATCCTTTGCAATGGCAAGAGAAGCTCCTGCTAAATTATTTCGTCGTAAAAACCGATTAACATTATGATCAACCACTTCAAATTCTTCTAAATCAGAAAAAACATTTGAAATATGATGTGAAGATACAGTAGGTTTTGGAGGTACAAAATCACCCCCAAAAGAATCACCAGAATTAAATAAAGAAAGACTTAATATTCCGGTTGTTAATAAAATGGATGCAGATAAAGATATCTTATATATAAAGGACATTTAATTCACTTCTTATTAGTTTGGGTAAAAATACATAAATCATTCAAATATTATGTCGTCCATAATGAAAAAACATGTATAAAACCCAATAAACCACGTATTTTTCTTCTATACGGTTTCGTTTCAATAATGTTCTATGATTATTTGAAAAAAGTTGGTTTAAATATATAACTAGCTGATTTAAGATTAAATACAATACGAATTGCAAGTATAATTGCTAAAGGTAACGTAGCTGGAGGAAAAGCTTGTGGAATGATATACCAACCCAAAATAAAAATTACAAGTAAAGTTAAATTCAGAGTCATAAGGATTTTTATAAACTTACTATTCACCATTCTAATACCAATAATTAACAATGTCGGGAATGACCAAAGTATATTAAAATTATATCTGGTTACTTGATGGTCTGTTATTAGCCATAAGTACAAAAGTAACAAGCCTATAAATCCAGCTAATATAAATAGTGTTCGATCAAATATTTTCAAAGCACTGTTTAATTGTGTTTTATTAATAAGCGTAATTGTGATAATTACCGGTAAAAGCAGCCAGAATAGAAATGAGGGTGCAATAAATAATGGTTGTTGCAGAATAGATTTATCTCTCTCCAATAGTAGAGTGTTTGAAGTAACTAATTTTTTAGTACCATTTTCATCTTTAACTTTAACCTGATCAAGTAATTGCATTAAAAAGTCGGGTAAAAAAGCTGATTGCTCAAATGTAGCTTTTTTATCAGTTGGTATTCCTAACAATATATTCAGACCAGTTTCCACCCAAGGTGAATTATCTAAATAATGATGTAAATATGTTCTGAATGAAGGTTGTTCCTTATTCCCTTTATTTATAATGATTTCACCATCAATATTTTCTGATATTATTTTATATATACGAGTGGCACAATTATCATAGAAAAAATCATATTTATAATATCTGTTTTCTGGTTTATAATTGGTTACAAGTGCATCAAAAATTCGTTGCTTCTCATTTGAATTTAGGTTTAGAATTTGCTCATTTACACTACGATTCTCTTTAAAATATTCAGGTAAAAAACGCTTAAAATACCCATAGCTAATCATATAGTTCAATTTTCCATTGGCAAACTTTAAATAAAAATTAGGAGTGTTGAAATTAAAAGTTCCGTAATTGAAAACATAATCTATATTCTTTTCTGTATCGCAAACTCTTATTGCTGAATGCCCGAATGCAGAATATAGTTCTTCACCTTCAGAACATGTTAATACAGAAATAAAAGCTTTATCAGAAAGTTTATTGGCTGAATATATATTTACAGAAGTAATACTAATTATAAAAATAAGTATTAATCGTTGAATAATTTTGCTCATATAATAATCAATTTGGTTCAAATATAACCAAATTGATTATTATTCCATTTTTATAAACTGTAGCATATGCTTATGAGGTATTATAATTTTTGGCCAATTAACTTGATGAGACAACTTAACTACTGTATTATGAGTTAATTGAACCGTATTAATAACTTTAGTTATAGACTTTATAATTAATTTATCAAAGGAAATTAATCCTGTTAATAGATGCCTTTTATGGGTTGTTTCCTCTACTGTTTCAACTTTTTGTTCTTTCTCTAAATTTGCGGCAGCTTTATGCTTTATAGGATAACTTTCTTCAACCCAATAATATTCCGGATCTGCAAAGAAATTCATAAACCAGTCAATACATATTTCTGCCCATCTTAAAAGGAAGTTTTCCATACTTAATTTTATAGTACCCATGACTTAATTATTTTATATTAGTTGATATTTAATAATATTATTATGAGCAAAAATATATCTCTATATTATTGTTATAAAGTTATTTAAGTGATATATTTATGTTTTTAAGCAAATCTTAAGTAACTTAAACTACTTAAATTTAGCTTAATTAATACTTAATTTTATACTTAAAAGAATGCTTAATTTGTATATTTGTGGATTAAATGCCTAACAATGACCAGCAATAGTCAACTACATACAATAGAGTTTTATTCCGCTGTCATCAACCATATTTCAGAAATGGTTGTTGGAGTAGAAAAAATTGTAGGCATTTATAACATTGAAGATGGTACAAATAAATTATTTGGAACATGTTTATCACTTCTAAATAACCAACTCACAGAACAGGAACTAATAATAGATGATGATATTGTTAGCTTACAACAACTTCAAAGAGAAAAAATACAATATAAATGGTTAAATAAGTCACAAATTCCATTTGAAGAAAATCAAATAAATTCAGGCCAGTTAAATATATTCAATGAATATAACAATCTGATATTACTAGTTTCTATTCCTCAATTTAATAGCAATAAAAGAAACCTGGTATTTGTTTATTTCCGTGATGAACTAGATCAGTTTGGAGTACACCATGAGAAATCAAAATTAAGTACTCAAAATAAAACCATTATTGGACATCTGGTTTCTAAGTCAGTTATTTCTTTAAGTAAAATTTATTGGATTCAGGATTCAAAAATGAAACGATTTGCAAAGAAAACACAAGAGGTAATACAGTTTCAAAAAAAATCCAATGAAAATTCAGAAAATAATCAAGGATTAGAAAATTTAATTATTGGTTGGGCTACTGATTTGATTGAAAAATACCGTAAATCTGACGGCTTTAATTATGTTTACCAGAGCGAAGCTCTTGAAAAAATCATTAAATACAAAGGACCATTTAGTGATTTAAAAAAAGCTATACATGAAGCTATTGAATATGCTAAAATGTTAAACAGTTACTCTGATTCAAATCAAATTATTATAGAGGCTGATTACATTTCAGAATTTAACATTGTAAACATCCAAGATGTTACACATGACAACATTGTGCTTCCAGAAAGATTACAAAAGACACAACAACTTCTAGATAAGCTTGAGAGATATGCCTTAAAAATATCTAATGAGGGAATAAAGTTAACTAGTTCTAACGTTGGAAGATCTATGGATAATCCAATCACAGCTGCCGCAATTTCTGATTCAATAAGTAAAAATAAGGATCGAATTAATACCTTATTCAAGCAATTCCCTGACAAATGGGGCTTTATTAAGAATAACTTTAAGCCAATAATAAACATTACCTCTAAAGATAATTATCAGTCAAGAAAATGGGGCTGATTTTATAGTAAATTAAAAGATAGAGAAGTATATATTAACCACTCTATCTTTTAATAATATGCTATTACTCGATGATCATTCCACCGATTAAGTCATTTACGTCAGAAATATTGTGACGAGTCATATAATCTTTAATTCCATCAATAACTTTAATAGTTATAGTTGGATCGATAAAGTTTGCAGTACCAATTTGAACGGCCGTTGCACCAGCCAGCATAAACTCAATGGCATCATTGGCATTCATAATACCCCCCATACCTACAATAGGAATTTTAACAGCATTAAATACCTGCCAAACCATTCTAACAGCAACTGGTTTAACACATGGCCCGGATAATCCACCTGTAATTGTAGATAAGGCTGGTTTACGTTTCTCAACATTTATAGCCATACCTAATAATGTATTTATTAAAGATAAACTATCTGCACCTACAGCTTCAACACCTTTAGCAATCTCTGTTACATCTGTAACATTAGGTGATAACTTGACCATTAGGTGCTTTTTGTAAACTTTTCGAACAGCCTCTGTAACAGCTACTGCAGAAGGGCAATGTACTCCAAAAGCCATTCCGCCTTCTTTAACATTGGGACAAGATATATTAAGCTCAATACCTGGTATATGATCTAAATCATTAATCTTTTCAGCTGTTGCAATATAATCTTCTATTGTAGATCCAGAAACATTTACAAATATTCCGGTATTATAATGTTTAATTCGGGGATATATATCACTTATAAAATAGTCAACCCCTTTGTTTTGTAGACCTACTGCATTAAGCATCCCACTAGGAGTTTCTGCCATTCTAGGATAAGGATTTCCTTCTCTGTGATGCAAAGTTGTACCTTTAACAACGATACCGCCTAATTCATCTATATTAATAAAATCCTCATATTCTTCACCAAAACCAAATGTTCCAGAAGCTGTCATCACCGGATTTTTAAGTGACAAACCATTTAAATCTATACCTAAATTTACCATTCTTTTAAATCTTTAGTGTCAAATACCGGTCCTTCAGTACAAGTGCATTTATGTCCTTCTTTTGTGTCTACAACGCAGCATAAACAAGCTCCAATACCACACGCCATTAAATTTTCTAAAGAAACTTCACATTTAATATCCTTTTCTTTAGCTTTTTTAGCTACTGCTCTCATCATTGGATCAGGACCACAAGTGTAAACAATTTCCATTTCACCTAATTTTTCATTCATTAAAGGGTGATCAGTTACAAAACCTTTAACGCCTAAAGAACCATCTTCTGTAGTAACACCAACTTCCGAAATTTTTTCATAGCTATCCAATTCCATTAATATTTCTTTTGAACGAGCTCCTAAAAGAAAATGTGGCTCAACACCGTTTTCCTTCAGTACTCTTCCTAAAATTAACATTGGGGCAACTCCAACACCACCGCCAACCAATAAGGCTTTACTACCTTTAGGGGGTATTGAAAATGCGTTGCCTAATGGATATATAAGGTCGATTTTATCGCCTTCCCTTAATTTGGCCAGTAATCGGCTTCCTTCTCCAATTTCCTGAATTAATAAGATGATTTCATTATTAGCTTCATCCACTTCATGAATAGAAATCGGTCGTCTAAGGAATGTATTTGGTCCATTTTCAACCTTGATTTCTACGAATTGGCCAGGAAATATCTCTGGTAATTTTTCATTGCTGGCAGCATGTATAATAACATACTCCTTGTTAATCCGTCTATTTTTAACTACGGTTAATAATTCTACTTTCTTCATAAAAAGCTTCGATATTGAAAAGTTTACTTATGTAAACATAAGGATATTAATCATGCAAATATAGATAATTTGTATAGAAAGGCAATGTAGTTAATGATCTACCTACAGATAACTATACCTAAAGAGCTTTAATAACTGAATATTTACAATTATCTACTAATGGAATTTCGACATAAAATTGCACTTAAGCATCATTAGTACTCAGCACATCAGGCATTCGATTGAACGTTATCCTAGATTGCCTATGGTATGGAGTGTTTGCTTATAATTTAGGCAAGAACAGCAGAATATTTTGATTAATATTCAGAAAGAAGAGTGTTGTTTATGAATAATTGCTCTTTGCATTATAATAACTTTTGGAATTCAACTAAATTTAATCGAATTGCTCTTATAAAACATTATTTACAAAAAATTATAATAGTTTTTATAAATAATAAGTACCTCTAAAAATATGTTACATATGTAATTAAGGGTGAAAAACTTCAAATGATTTATCGGAATAAAAAAATACAATTTTCTCCAGTGTTTTCTCCTCCTTAACCTTCTTATCTATGGCAGGAACAGTAGGCTCGGAATTTTCTTCTACAGGCTTTTCATCATTCTTTTCTGGAGTATTCGGTATATCCTGCCTAAATATCTTTTTAGGTTCTGTATTTGGAGCTATATTATTATTATTAGCCCTTATTGTTTTATTTTCAAATAAAGTAGACAATGGTTGTTTAATAGGTTGCTTCTCTTCACTCTTATTTCTAAGCATATTTCCCTGACCTAGTAATAACCAGTCTGGATTAATGTGTGGGAATTTAGTTAAGACCTTTTGAAGGATATCTAAGCTGGGATTATTTCTTCCTGATAAAATATGAGATATACTCGAACGATTTACGCCAATAATATCAGCAAAGCGCGATGATGTAATTTTCTCAGAAGATAATAATGTTTGTAACCTTGATTTCATAACCTGTTGTATAATGCAAACAATTGTAATTATAGTAATTAACATATGTAACACATCTTTGTTAGTTATTAAGTGATACATATGTTAATTCATTTAAACACTTGAACAATACAAATGTAATTAATAATATATATATTACAAATGTTTATAGTTGGAATATTACAACATCTGTAAATAAAAGGTGAAATTTCCCTCTAAATACAACTTCCTTATATATCTTTTCAAATATAGCCTAATATATAAGTTTAAATAAATCTCATAACTAACTATTATTCAATATATATAATTGATATAGTTCTAAATATATATATTGCTATTTCCTTGCTTAATATTTAGATTCGGTATAATGAACTATAATCTATATGGCTGATAATAAGACCTTTACATATTTGTAAAACATGCTTAAAGTATACATTTATGAAACTAGATTATATAACTGGTTTTTAGATATTTAAGCAGTAATATGACCTATATTAGAAATAATATTAGGATAAAAATCTATTTATACATCAATTATTTTATATAAATACTTTATGCAATGTACATATATATCTAATATACAACTACATATAATGTATGTATAATTGTGTTAATAGCATGTTTACACTAATGATTATGAATGTGTATTTATGTAGCATAAGCTCTTATCTTCTACCCTACTTTAGGCAAAAATAATTGTATTTGTCACATATGTAAATTGTATCAACGAAAAATCGCCGATACATATGTAACTTCTTCATGTAAATAGTTGTATTACATATGTAACTTTTATTTTTATATGAGAATTAAACTTTGTAAACTCATTAAATAAAGCATGTAATCTTTTTTATAATTTCATAAAATAATTGCCTATGTAGAAAGGTTTATGATAATTTGATGAATATCCATCAATAGTGAAGTGATTTTCTTAATTCTATAGTCTAAATGACCTTTTTTAATATTCTGAAATATGATGTGAGGGAAAAATTATAATAAAATCTAAGTACGTTAATTATGTTAGATAATACATACTGAAAATACAGCACAAAAAAAGGGACATTTTAAAAATGTCCCTTAGCTTAAACTTATTTAATATATTATTTAAATTCTTTTTTTAATTGTACAACCCATTTTGAAACTCTCTCTTCAGTTAAGGCTGCCTGATTTTCTATATCTAATGCCAACCCCACAAAATGATCACCTCTTTGAGCTTTTGAAGATTCAAACTCATAACCTTCAGTTGATGTAAACCCAACTACTTTTCCACCTCTTTTTTCAATAAAGTCTGCCATAAGTCCTAATCCATCAACAAAATTTTCCGGATAACCTTTTTGGTCACCACCTCCAAACAGAGCAAAGGTTTTTCCTTTAAATGAATCGTCTTCTATTGCTGGTAAAAACTCATCCCAATAATTTGGTAACTCTCCATCGAACCATGTAGGAATTGCCAGAATGTAATTTTTATATTTATTAAATTCCTCTTGAGTAATTTCTTCAACATTTTTTTCTTCAATGTTTTCTTCACCAAGAGACTTCTTAATCTTATTAACTTGCTGTTTTGTTTTTACAGTATTAAAACTATAAAATATACCTATTTTGTTCATGATATCATTTTTTAGAGATTAAAACGCCAAAAGTTCTCGCGCTGCTTTAGCAATCTTTTCAGTATCTGGTAAAATCGCTTTTTCAAGAATTCTATTAAAACCTACAGGCGTAAATTCTGAACCAACTCTTTTTATCGGTGCATCAAGATATTTAAATGCAATATCTGAAATAGTTGCAGCAACTTCACCTCCAAATCCTCCAAATACTTTATCTTCATGAACAACAAGAACTCTGGAGGTCTTCTTTATTGATTCAATAATTGTATCCTTATCTAAAGGTACCAATGTACGTAAATCAATGACTTCTATCTCTGCTAAACCTTCTTTTGAAATCTCCTCAGCAACATCAACACACATATGAGTTGTATTTCCATATGTTACGATAGTTAAATCAGCACCTTCTCTACGAATACGAGCCTTACCAAACGGAACTTCAAATTCATCCGGTATTGGAGTAGCTGCTTTAGGTGAATTATACAACGCTTTAGGTTCAAGGAATAAAGTCATACCTTCTGATCTAAGCGATGTACGTAATAGACCAGCTGCATCATCTGCATACGATGGATAAACAATTCTAACCCCTGGTAAAGTAGATAAAGCTCCTTCAATATTTTGAGAGTGATATAAACCACCTCCGATATAACCTCCTGATGCTAAACGCACTGTAACATTCGGTGAGAACTGACCTTTAGTTCTCCAGTATTCATGTGTTGTTTCAACAAACTGTTCCATTGCTGGCCAAAAGTAGTCAGCAAATTCAGCTCCTTCAACAACAATTCGAATATCTTTATTAAATCTGGACATACCATTAGCGGTACCCATAATGTAATCTTCTGCAATAGGACCGTTAAAAACTCGCTTATGGCCAAACTCCTGTTGCATTCCCTTCGATACATTAAAAATCCCACCTTTGTCTTTATTTGCCATATCCTGCCCCCAGATATAAGTGTCTGGATTCCTGCGGAATTCTTCTTTTAAAGTCCCATTTAGCCCCTCTATTAACTTTTTAGGTTCAGATGTTTCTGAATGTAAACCATCAGGAAACTTTTGTGGTTGATAAGCTGGCGGATAAACAAAGTCATGTACACTTTCTGGTTTTGGATCCGGAGCTTTCATACCTGCTTTATGGGCAGCTTTAACTTCTGCTTTTACCTGGTCGTCAATTGCTGTTAGTTCATCTTCTGTTACTCTATCGTAACGAACTAAAAGTCTGCGAAACTTTGCAATTGGATCATACTCTTGTACATAATTTAACTCAGCATTATCTCTGTATAGTTCATGTCTATCTGAATTTGAATGCGAGTGTATGCGCACACAATTTGCATGAACAATAACTGGCTTTTGGTTTTCTTCAGCCCATTTTACAGCTTCTGTCATGGTGTTCATAGAATCAAAAACATCCTTACCATTACAATATAAAATGCGTAAATTTTTAAGACCTTCAAAGTTCTTTGCTACCTTACGGTTTGCCTGCTGATCTTTCTTAGGTACAGAAATACCATAACCATTATCCTGAAATACAAATACAACAGGAAGTTGCTCTTTAGAAGCTCCGTTTATTGCTTCATACACATATCCTTCAGAAACTGAAGATTCTCCCTGAGAACTTATGGCTACACCTTTAGCTTCATATGTTTTAATAGCACGTGCAATACCTGCTGCATGCAAAGTATGGTTTCCTGTACACGATGAAACATTATGAATATTCCATTCTGGTTTTGCAAAGTGGTTCGACATGTGTCGTCCACCACCGGCTACATCTGTATCTTTTGAAATACCATTAAAAATGATCTCCTCTGCTGTCATACCTGCTGACAGACAGGTTTGAAGATCTCTATAGTACGGAAATAGATGGTCCTTGCTTCTATCAAAAACCTGACCAATAGCCAATTGAATAGCATCATGTCCTGCTGCAGGTGCATGATATGACCAACCAATTGCTTGTTTCAGATAATTAGGAGCTCTGTCATCTAAACTTCTACCTAACTTTAGAAGATGATACCACTTTAACAGCGTTTCTTTATCTGTTGTTTTTATTTTATATATCTGTTGAACGTCTGAATTCATAACTACTATATTTTTTATTCAAAAGACTTATGTTAAATTGCTCTGTTAATGTCGAATTCTTCAAGATAATCTCCTACACGTCTAACAAAGTTTCCACCTAAAGCACCATCTACAATTCTGTGATCGTATGAGATAGATAGGAACATTTTATGACGTATACCAATTACATCTCCTGTAGGCGTTTCTATTACAGCTGGTTTCTTTTCTATAGACCCTGTAGCCAAAATAGCAACCTGTGGTTGATTTATTATTGGTGTTCCAATAATATTTTTAAACGAACCAAAGTTGGTAATAGTAAATGTACCACCTTGAATATCGTCCGGGGATAATTTATTAGTTCTTGCTAAATCAGCCAAACGATTTACGTCAGTAGCTAAACCAGGTAAATTTTTATGGTCTGCCTGTTTTACAACTGGAACAATAAGGTTACCACTTGGAAGTGCGACAGCCATACCGATGTTTACGTTTTTGCGGTAAATAATTTTATCGCCATCAACAGAAGCATTAATACCAGGGAAGTCTCTTAAAGCCTTAGCAACAGCTTCAAAGAAAATTGGAGTAAATGTAATTTTCTCACCATATTTTTCCTGGAATGCTACTTTGTTTTTATTTCTCCATAAAACAATATTTGTCATATCCACTTCCACAACTGCAGTAACGTGAGGAGAAACTTGTTTTGACATTACCATATGATCTGCAATAAGTTTTCTCATTCTGTCCATTTCTACAATGTCGTCTTCTGCGCCAATAGAAACAGGTGGCTTTTGTGGACTAGCAACAGGAGCTGCAGCTGGTGCTGATTTTGGTTGTTCTGTTTTAACAGGAGCTGCAGCCTGATCAACTTTAGCTTCAGACTTACCTCTGTTATTTACAAAATTCAGGATATCATCCTTGGTTACTCTATTGTCTTTACCTGTACCTTTAATAGCATCAAGCTCGTTAAGACTAATACCTTCTTCCTTAGCAATACTTTTAACAAGAGGCGAATAAAAGCGATCGGATTTAGAAAAATCTGGCGCTTCTGAAGATGCATTTTCTTCAATTACTTTGTTTACAGACTCTTCAATATTTTCTTCTGCTGAAACTTCACTCTCTGAATCATCAGAATCTTCTCCTTCAAGAGCAATAATAGCTACAGGTTTTCCTACTGCTACCAACGCATCGGTTTCATATAAAATTTCTTTTACAGTACCGGCTACAGGAGAAGGAATTTCAGAATCAACTTTATCTGTTGCAATTTCTAATAAAACATCATCTTCTTCAATTTTATCACCTACCGATACAAACCATTTTGTAATTGTAGCTTCTTCAACGCTTTCGCCCATTTTAGGCATAAGGATTTCAAATGTTGACATATTTGTAATGTTTACCGCTAATTATATTTTATAGCAATTACTAATTAATTATTGTTTTTTATCTCTAGAAATCAAGTAATCATAAAAAGCTTAATATTAGACTCTAAGATGAATCTTAATTTATAAAAAAGCCTCTAAAAAAACTATGATTTCAATTAGAGTTTCGTTTATTAAACAACATTAATTGAAAATGGTTCTAAATAATATTTTAGTTTTGCAAAAACATTACTATTATCTTAGTAAAAATTTAAAATTAAACAATCAATATTAATGAAACACTTAAAATTTAAACATGCTGTTGGAAGTGCATTAATGTTATTGGTGGCTTGTTCCCCCTCACCAAAAACAGACTCCAAACAGGTTCCTGATTTATCTGTAGAACAGTTAAATAATGAGGTTAAACCAGGTGATAATTTTTATGCTTATGCTAATACAACCTGGATGAAAAATAATCCGTTACCTGATGATAAAAGTAGGTATGGAAGCTTTGATGAGTTATCAGAAAATAATAAAGAAAAATTAAAAATTATTTTTGAAGAAGCTCAAAAAAATAGCACACCTAATAGTGTTGCTAAAAAAATCGGAGATTTCTATAATTCAGGAATGGATAGTTTAGCCGTTGAAAAAGAAGGCTTAACTAATTTATCACCTATTTTAAATCAAATTAAAAATGTTAAGAACACTGATGATTTAGCTTATACTATTGGTTATTTGCATACTTATCAGTTGTATCCATTCTTTTATATTTATGCAGGTGCTGATGATAAAAACAGTTCGATGAATATTGCCCATATGGGTCACAATGGAATTGGTTTACCTGACAGAGATTATTATTTACAAAAGGATGAAGAATCAGTAAAAGTACAAGAAGCTTATCGTACATTTCTTAATAAAATCTTATCGTTTGAAGGAAATGATGAAGCTACAGCTTCTGAATACTCTAAAAAAATATATGATTTAGAATATTTAATGGCTGAAACCTTTTATACAAGATTACAAAACAGGGATCCACATCTTACTTACAATAAAATTAAAGGAAGCGAATTAGCTAGTGAATATCCTGATTTTAATTGGAATAAGTACTTTGACGCACTTCCGGTTAGTACTCCTGAAGAAGTTAATATTGCACAGGTTCCTTATTTTAAACAATTGGGCAAAATCATGGGAAGTCAGGATATTGAAGTGGTTAAAAAATATCTTGAGGCTTTTGTAATTCGCAACATGACTTCATATTTAGGTTCTGCTTATGTTAATGCAAGCTTTGATTTTTATGGAAAAACAATTCAAGGAACTCAAACTATGCAACCTAGATGGAAAAGAGTACAGGGAACTACAAATGCTGCTTTAGGTGAAGCTATTGGTCAACTGTTCGTAGAAAAGTATTTCCCCGCAAGAGCCAAAGAAAGAATGGTTAAGTTAGTTGAAAACCTAAGACTTGGATTTAAGCAAAGAATTGAGAATCTGGAGTGGATGGGTGAAGAAACCAAAGCTGCTGCTGAAGAAAAATTAGCTGCCATTACTGTAAAAATTGGATATCCAAATAAATGGAGAGATTACTCTAAATTAGAAGTTGTTTCCGATTCATATGTTAAGAATGTATTGGCATCTAACCAATTTGACTTTAATTTCAATATTGAAAAAATTGGAAAACCGGTGGACAAGGAAGAATGGCATATGAGCCCACAAACTGTTAATGCATACTACAATCCATCTGTAAATGAGATTGTTTTCCCTGCTGCAATTCTACAACCTCCTTTCTTTTATTTAGATGGTGATGATGCTGTTAACTATGGTGCTATTGGTGTTGTAATTGGACACGAAATGACACATGGCTTCGATGATCAGGGTGCTAAATATGATAAAGAAGGTAACTTAAAAACCTGGTGGACAGAAGAAGATACTGAGAAATTTAATGCTCGTACAAAAGTGTTAGCAGAAGAGTTTAACAACTTTACGGTTATTGATACATTAAAGGCTAATGGAGAATTTACATTAGGTGAAAATATTGCTGATTTAGGAGGTTTAAATATTGCTTATACAGCTTATTTAAATGCAACCAATGGTAAAGATATTCCTGAAATTGGTGGTTTAACAGATAAGGAAAGATTTTATTTGTCATACGCAGGAATATGGGCGCAAAATATAAGAGACAAGGAAATTATTAGAAGAACTAAAACAGATCCACACTCTTTAGGTAAGTTCAGAGTAAACGGACCACTTCCTAACATTCAGGAGTTTTACGATACATTTGGTATTGATGAAACTGCAGCAATGTATATTAAACCGGAAGAAAGAGCAATTATTTGGTAGTTCACTTATTATCATACAAAATAACGAAAGCTGTTCCTTAACTGGAGCAGCTTTTTTTATGTACAAAAAAAGCAGGCCATTATAGATAAAGACCTGCTTTTATAAAATATTTAAATTCTTTAATTATGGATAAACTACAGCACTATATTCATTAACCGTTGCATAAGGAATACTGCAATTATAAGTATGATTTATTGCTTTAATAAATTCATTGGCAATAATAGCAGATCCTCTTCCTGTAGCATGAATTCCATCTAAAGAAAAAACACCTCCTGAAACAAATGTTGAATTATATACATTTCCATCAATAAGATAACCTTGTGTATGTGCTTTATTCATAACTGCATTTAAATCAACCAAAGCTAGATTATATTGTGTTGCAATATTTGCTATTGTTTGATTATAAGCATTAGTTGCTGTTTTAATATTCTGAATTTCTTCCAAATCTAAAACATATTCATCAGGTAAAGGCATTTCAACACTTTGGCCATATCCTGATTGCAATAAAGTACTTGCAGGTAGTAGTACCTTCTCTCCTTCTGCCAATTGACGAATACCTCCCGGAACCTGATCATCCTCAATAACCAGTGGAAGAAATCCATTTGATAAAATATAGTTGATATAAGGTATTGTTTCAATATCAGGGATATTTGAAATTACACCTTTTGTTCCGTTTGCAAATAATGTTGAAGCAATTACAGACAAGTATTGTGCATACTGATCTGCAGGTGTAACCGCATCTGTTTCGCCACCAGCTAAGGCATATGTTAATACATCATTATTTCCTATCCATAAAGAAATAAAGGTTGGATCTTGAGCTACTGCATCAGCTATAATACTGGTTTCTGTACTACTTGCAAATCTTCCGAAAAAAGGATTAGCCTGAGAATAATACATTAATGGATCAGCACTAACCGCAGTTGCTAAAAGATGAAATGACTTTGCTCCTGGTACACCTAGGTTTTGAACAGGATGGCTAGCTTCATAAACACGTTCAGCAAAAATAGCCTGATCTCCAACACCTGGTACAGGACTTAATGAACTGTTTGCAGCTTTTAACTGATAGTAACTATTACCTGCACTTCCTATACTACTTTCTGATTGCACCAAAGGTTGAACATATCCTTCACTACCAACATACTCTAACTGTTTAGCTAATATATAACTAAAACCATTTTCCTGACCTGAACGTCCCAATGCTCCATCAGTGTATCCTGCAGTATAAGAATCTCCTAAAGCAACAAAATGTGAAAAATCTACATCTGCACTTGAAGCCTGAAAATCATCATGATCTAATTCGCACTGTGTAAACAAAACAATACTTAAAACAAGTGCTAAATATTTAATTTTTTGCATAATCTTTTTGTTTTCAATAAGTCAATTAAAATGAATATGAAAAACCAATTCCTGGTAAAAAAGCCTGACTATTATATGTTCCATAGAAATTTGCTGGCTCGTAACCTGCTTCTCTTTCAATTCCGTAGATATATAATAGTGAAGCGTCAACACTTAGTTTATCATTGATATTAAACGATCCACCGATAGATAAACCAATCTTATTCATTCCAGGAGTTTCCGGATTCAAATAGTTATCAGATATAGGTGTTTCATCGTAATATGCACCTGCTCTAACGGTTAATTTTTCAGTAAAGTCATATTGAGCACCTAACCTGTAGATTAATGTATTTTCATATTCTCTTGGGTTTCTTGAATCTGCAAGCTGAGGTGTATTCACCTTAAAATCAAACACTAACTCATCATAAGCATTCCAAAATACATATTGTAAATCACATGCCAGTGTTAATTTTTCATTTACTTTAAGTCCAGCTCCTAAAGTTAAGTTGGCTGGTAATGGTAATTCTGCATCAAACTTATTGCCTGCAGGAAAACTAGCAGATAAAGAAGCTGGAACATTAAAATCAGCATCTCCATCCTCCATTTTCATGGCCACTTTGGAACGATAGTTTAAACCTAAAGAAAAAGCATCGCTTACTTTATAATACAATCCTGTATTGAAACCTAACGAAACTGTTGACCCAGATAAGTTTACGCTACCTTCTTCACTTCCATTTTGAACCGGAAGAGCTCTGTTTAAATCTACAGCACCATAAACAACCATGGCGCCAATACCAAACCCAAGCTTATCATTAATTTTATATGATAAAGTTGGTTGAGCTACAATGGCATGTAACGAAATATCCTGAATAAGATACCTTCCATCCCATTCGTTATCCCATGCTAGAGAGTTACCATATGGTGTTGTTACACCTATACTGGCCACAAACTTATCACTTAGTTTTGCCGCTCCATAAAAATAAAAAGGAGTTCCTGTAGGACTTTCGGTATTGGTTTGATAAGTAGAATTCTGCTTTGAAAAAGCCACATCCGATAATACCAATATACCTCCCAAAGAAAAATCGTATTTCTTTTCCATTAACCCTAATGCTCCAGGGTTAAAATGAACAGATGAAGCTCCAAGGCTTAATCCTGTTCCGGTATGCCCCATTGCTATATTTTTATGACTCTGAGCATTTACCTGATAACCTTCAGCTTTTGAATTTAAGCACAAAGCAAGAAAGGCTATCACAATAATGATTTTTTGCATTCTATTTTTTTTAAATTTTAAAAACGGGATGCAACGTACAAACAAAATTCTTTTAAAATCCTATATTAATATCAATTTTAGTGATTCAAACAAATAAATTCAATAAACGAACCTAATAGTCAAATATTCAAATGTATTTATGTTATTGATATATAGTTTTATACATAACACATTTGAATATTTGAATTTTTTAGTTCTGCAGTGGAATTATTTAGTCGAATCCCTTCTCATTTTCCTTTGATTTAGTTATATTTGTTTGATTAATTAATATTTAACTTTACATGAAACCTATTTTACTTACTCTAAACAGGAAATCCTTTGCGCGATCTGCGTATTGGAAGAAAAGCAAGGGCATTAAATTTGTGATTATATTTTTTGCCATTTATTTTTCAATCGCATTCTTATCTGTAGGATTTACACTACCTAACATTTTTGATCAATTCTTTCCCGGTGAAAATTATGTTGACTTATTCAACCAATTTTTCTGGATGTATTTATTAGTTAGTGCATTATTACGTCAATTGATTCAGGAATTACCAGTTGTTGATGTTATTCCTCTTTTAACCATGCCTATTAAAAAGAAAAAGATCTCACGATTTGTAGTAAACAAATCATTTCTTAGTTTTTTTAATTTACTTCCCTGGTATATTGTAATACCTTTTATGTTTCGAGAACTACCTGGCACATATGATTCCATAAGTATTTTAGGTTGGTTCATCTGTATCTTTGGATTAGTATTTATAGATCATTTAGTTGCCATTTTGGTAAAACGATCTGCTCCATCAAGGCAACAATTAATCATGCTATTATATGTTGTAGGTATTTCACTCTTTGTTCTTTCCATTTACTCAACATTACCAGTTGCTGAATGGTTTGGATCGTATTTATCACTTGTATTAACATATCCAGCATTGGGAATCATTCCTGTTTTAGCCTGTATTCCAATTTATCTGTTTAATATCAAAAGTATTAACGAGAACCTATATTTGGATTCAGGAATTCTTCCTACCGAAAAAAAGCAAAATACATATGATTTTGCATGGACCTCTAAATTGGGAAATATTGGAACATACTTAGCACTTGAATTAAAGTTGGTAACACGTAATAAAAGAGCTAAAACGGCTGTTTTTAGTGTTATTTTTTTGCTTTTGTATGGCTTTTTTATTTACAGGAATAATAATATTAATGAGCAAGACTTTTTATTGGTTATAGCAGGTTTAATGATTACTGGTGGATTTAGTATCAGCTACGGTCAGTTTACTCCTGCCTGGCACTCTCAATATTACCCATTTTTAATGACCAGAAATGTTGGTATTAAAGAAATGCTGAATACACAATATTTCTTATTTATGATTTCAACTATTGTTGCATATATTATTTCAACAATCTACATCATATATGGAACTAAAATATTAATGGTTAATGCTGTAATGGCTTTATTTAATATTGGATTTACAAGTCATTTGGTGTTATGGATGGGATCATTTAGCTCCAAACCTATTGATTTATCGCAAAGCTCATTTATGAATTACCAGGGTACCGGTGCTTCGCAATGGATTATGGGCTTCGTAATTATTCTTGGACCATTATTACTATTCTTTTTACTAAAATATTTGTTTAGTGACCTGATTGCATATGCATGTTTTTCAGCTATGGGTGCCATTGGTATTGTATTTCATAATTCAATAATGAGTTACATTTTGAAAAAATACAGCGAAAATAAACACCGAATGCTATTTGACTACAAACAATAAAACAACTTAAACTATGATAACACTTAAAAATATAGTAAAGAAATATGGTGATACCACTGTATTAAATGTAAATGAATTACAAATTAACAATGGTGAAATATTTGGGCTTGTTGGAAATAATGGAGCCGGTAAAACCACTATGTTTAGTGCCCTGTTAGATTTAGTAAGACTTTCGGAAGGTACCATTGAAATTGATCAAATACCGGTTCATCAATCCGAAGATTGGAAAACTTTTACATCTGCCTATTTAGATGAGAAGTTTTTAATCAGCTATTTAACTCCGAGAGAATATTTTGAGATGATTGGTCAGCTGAAAAATATTTCGAAGGAAGAAATTCAGGAATTTATTGCAAAGTATGCCGAATTCTTTAATGGAGAATTAGATGGAAAACAAAAGTATATCAGAAGTTACTCCAAAGGAAATCAGCAAAAAATAGGTGTTATAGGAACTTTAATAGGTAATCCTCAAACTGTTATTTTGGATGAACCTTTTAGTAATCTGGATCCTACTTCTCAATACCGGTTAAGAGATATTTTAAAAGAGTTTGCAATACAAAATAATAGTACTGTATTAATCTCTAGTCATGACCTGAACCATGTTGCTGAATTGTGTACCAGAATTGTTATTCTGGAAAAAGGAGAAATTGTTGATGATGTAAAAACTTCGAATGAAACTATGGCTCAACTCGAAAATTATTTTTCTGTTTAATAGAACCCAGATTTATTATATAAGAAGAGGTTGTTTCAATTTGATTTTGAAACAACCTCTTTTGCTGTGTACAGAATGGTTTACAATGGTTTATATTCAAAATTTTTAAAAACAACTTTGCCATTTCCCATGGAACACAAACCAATACGGAGGCTCATAAAACCACTCAACACATTATGGTGATAGGCTGAAGCTTCAAATGAATTTTCAATTTTAGTCCATTTCTCTCCGTCTAAACTGTAATACATATCTACCGTATTATTTATATTCTTTAAGCGAAGATAAACGTGTCTTTTTAATACATTTGCCTCTGTAGCAAATTGCCAGCCTCTTAAATTAGCCAATACATTATTCTTATCTGCTAAAATTCCGGAAAAAGCCCTTTCGTTATAGAATAGAACAATTCCTCCTACAGCATCTTCTTCAATCTCTAACTCAACCTGCGCAGTATAAGCATGATCTTCCGGAATGCAAAGCATTGGAGAACAATCTGCAACAGAAGTTCCTTTGCCGTTTATTGTAATGTTGTTATTTTCCACACTAAAACGCTCTTTATCATAGCCTTTGAAAAATTTCCAATGTGGTTTTAATGCACTTCCTGAGAAATCATCATTTAATGAAAACTGAATATCGCCAGTTTTGCCCTCTGGTTTATTTGCAGGAGCTTCTATTTGGTAATCTTCAGGAGTTTTAAACCATCCATCAGTGGTCCATTCTATTGGGGCAAGCATGGTTTGTCGACCCATATTATAGAAATCTTTTTCATAACCATGCAACATCATCCACCATTTGTCATGAGTATCTTTAAAAGGAGTTGCATGACCAACAGACCACCATTGATCCTCATTACTTTTTGCTCTAATAATCGGATTATAGGGTGAATTTTCCCAAGGCCCTAAAGGTGATTTGGAACGAGCTGAAATAACCATATGTCCGGTTGCCGGTCCTGCAGTACCTCCCTCAGCTACTGTTAAATAGTAATAATCACCACGCTTAAAAATCTTTGGACCTTCCATGCAAAAACATTCAATACTCCAATCTCTTGGAATGTCCCATCCATCGTATACATGTTGAACATCACCTGCTACTGAAAGTCCATCTTTAGTTAAAGGAACATAACTACCACTGCTAAAATACAAATATCTATTTCCCTCTTCATCAACAACATGCCCCGGATCAATCATTGTAATATTTAATTCTACCGGTTCACTCCAGGGGCCTTCAATCGATTCTGCTGTAATTACATAGTTAGTATTATCTGCAGGAAAATAAATGTAATATTTATCTTCATATTTCACCAAATCGGGAGCCCATACAGACCCAACATAAGTGTATAAAGCATTTGCCACCGGAGTCCAGTTTATTAAATCAGTAGAATGCCATATTAATAAACCAGGATAATACTCAAAGGAAGAATGAACTACATAATAATCATCTCCATCTACCAGAATACTTGGATCCGGATAATCCCCTGCAAACACAGGGTTTACAAACTGACATTCAGAATTGACTATTTTATTTTGTGCAATTACAGTAATACTAAAGAATGCAAAAATTATTGCAATTATGGATTTACTAAAATTCATATAAAGATGCGTTTAAATTATTTTAAAGTTGAATTAGAGTTTTTTAAAACAGATCATATAAACATCATTTTCGCGGATTGAAATTTGATGTTTGAACTTTCCTTTTGAATCGATGCGGATTAATTCAGTTTTATCCGGACTACCATTACTTTTACTTTTTAAAAACTCAACCTGTCGTTTTGTCAGTTGAGATGGTTTACCCAATTGGCAATACAAAGTATAAGGATCGTTATGCATATACCCTATCGAATACATTTCCATTTGATAATTCCCCTCCGGAATTCCTTTGATTTCAACGTCTACAATTCCTTTTGTTTTTGATGGTAAATCCTGATTAAAATAGTCCTGATTATTGACAGAATCTTTAGGTAAAGTATGTGTAAAGTCCCAAAAAAGGAGCTGAAAATCACCTTTTTTATTTTTACAAGCCCATGAGTATTTATCTGTGTTAACCAACTCTGTTTCACTTAACTTATTTAAAAACGAATAGGTATGGTATGCAGACTTTTTAATACCCTGCGTATTCATTAAACCAAACCCTCCATGAAAAGGAGTAAACCTTGGACCTGCTTCTTCAAAAATATCTGTAAAAACCCAATACGACATGGAGTTTGCGGCCTTCCCAATCTGCTTTAATTTATTTAAAATATACGGTGCTTCATGATAACTATCGTGAATAGGATCGGCAGGTGTATAGGATGCGCTCCACTCGGTATAATGCAACTCAAGATTGGGCATTGATGATTCAGATATTTCTTTTCGTGACTGAATGACATCCTGACTTACGCTATATTCATTAGGACTTAACACTGTACCTGAACCACCAAACTCATCTAAAAATCCTTGGTCAACACCATAAGAATGCGTACTAATAAAATCTAACGGTACTGAATTTTTATCGCAAAACTCTATCATTTCGGGTTCCCATTCAGCACCTGCAGTTGCCGGTCCTCCAACTTTGTATTCGGCATTTACTTTTCTAACAGCCTGAGCAGCATATTTATACAATTTAAAATACTCTTCCTGAGTCCCGGTCCAAAATCCTGGAGATAGGTTTGGCTCATTCCAAACTTCAAAGTACCATGTTTTAACTTCCTCGTATCCATATCGTTCCGTCCAATGTTTCACTAAATGATAAATCAAATCTTCCCATTTGTTATAATCATAAGGTGGAGTAACATTACCCTTCCACCAAAAGATTGTTTCTTGTCCGCTTGCCAGTGCCGATGGCATAAATCCCAGTTCTACAAAGGGTTTCATCCCTATCTCAAGAATATAATCATACAAAACATCGATATACTGATAATTATACATGGCCTTACCATTTCTATCCACCTTGTATACAGCCATATCATCCGTTAGTAGTCCATGCATTCGAATGTATTTAAAATCACAATCTTCCTTAACAATTTTAAGTTGTTGTTGCCAATCTGCTCTTAATCCTTCATTGGCACGTCCGGCTCCAATACACTCCTTAAACATAGTGTTCATAGCACCCTTTTCATTACCATAATCCACAGATATAGTTCTGATTACCTTATTCGGTTGAGCATAAATAGCAGGTAATGCTACAAAAATTAATAAAATACTGATTAGTAGGGATTTCATATAATTACAATTTATTTTAAAATTCATATGGAACTCGCCATTTTAGTCACCCTCTTGAATGAGAATTCGTTCTTTTGGCTCCTTTCATCTTATAATATATTTTACTTAAATGATTAATAGCTCTTTCATATATCGCGTACATTAATACTACTTAACTGAAATCGATAAAATATTTTATTCGAACTCAGGTTACTAAAGTGGCTTTTTTTGTAGTTGCTAATATATGGGCAATAGCACTAAGGTTGAGGTCTGTTTTGTTAACAATTGCTGTACCTCTTGTATTTCGGTTGTTTTCATTATCATTTGAAATGATTATAAATCAATAGTTAATAAAATCTTGTATAAAAACTAAATTATTAACATCTGAGTTGTCCTAAACACTGTTGTTGACTGGTGCTTCGCCCAGACCAGACTTCATTTCTTGTCTTAATACAAGAAACGGAAGCAAAGAAAATCAAGGCTGCACCCACTTCACTCAAAAAACTACGATTATTTGACTGAAATCGTTTAAACTCGCTACGCTTCAAACAAAAACGATTTTTAATCGTCAAGCTAATCTTGTTTTTTGGCTCATTGGCTGAGGCCGATCAAGAACCCGCTAAAGAATAGAAATATTCTTTTTATATAGGAAAGATGTGTATAAACCGATAAAATGCCTATTACAGATTATACAAAAAGACAAAAAAAAGACCATCCATTTTTGGACAGTCTTTAACAATTCAGAAACAAATCGCTTTATTTAGTTTCATAATACTTTTTTAGCACGAAAAAGGCCTTTTTCTTATATCCTTTTTCTGATATCAACCCTTTACGATTCCAACCATCCTGAATTTCAGGCAACTGACGTAATGGTGATTGAAAATCAACCAAAATCCAGGGAGTCATACCCGCAAGACCATCTATTTTATCAAACATGGCAATGCTTTCTTTGTATAAATACTCCTGAAACTCTTCACTCCATCTAGTTAAACTATCTCCATGAAAACCTTGCAGTGCACCACCTCCAAATTCTGTAACAATAATAGGTTTTTCAAGTCCCGCTTTAAATGACTTATTTCTGCATTCATCAGGAAAACCACCATACCACCCCAGGTATTCGTTAAAACTGATGATGTCAAGTTTCTCCATTAATGGGTCGTTATATGTATAGATACTATCAGGGTGTCCATCTGCTTCCTGATCCTTTTTGCAAGCTGCAGATATCAAACGCGTATCATCTATCGATCGAATATAATCCGCTAATTCTGATAAGAATGTAGTTCTGTCTTCTGTGGGTGCAGTTTCATTGGCTACAGACCAAATGATTGAACTAGCACGGTTATAATCGCGGTTGATCATCTCGGTATATTGAGCCTTAGCTTTTTTAAGCACTTCAGGATTTCCCCATTGAATTCCCCAATATAATGGCAACTCTTCCCAAAGTAAAATACCCATTTTATCTGCTAGTCGCACAATTTTTTCCTGGTGAGGATAATGTGCTAAACGTAAAAAATTACACCCTAACTCTTGTGCCCAACCCAATACAAGTTTAGCATCCTCTATATTATTTGCACGGTCTTTACGTAAAGGATTTTCATCATGTAAACAAATTCCCTTTAAAAATACAGGCTTTCCATTTAATAATATTTGCTTCCCTTTTGTTTCTATCGTTCTAAATCCAATTTCGTCACTAATTTCATCATCACCAGCTTTTAGCGTTACTGTATATAACTTTGGATTTTCAGGAGACCATAATTGCAATTTTTTAACATCAATGGAAAATTCTGTATCTCCCTCTTTATTTATGCTAATCTCCTTGTTTATTTTTAGTTCCCGGATAATCACATTAGCCTTATCTGGTAATTCAGAACCTGCTAATTGAATCTTACCCTTTATTTTCTTTGTTTTAAGATGCAGTGTTGATTTATCTAGCGAAATGAAATAGTTATTAATGAAGGTCTTTGGCAACTCAAGTAATTTAACATCACGAGTTATTCCTCCATGATTAAACCAATCTGTTACCTTAGCGGGAATATAATCTGCTTCGCGCGAGTTATTGACTCCAATAATCAGAAAATTATCTTTTTCTTTAATTAAATCTGTTACTTCGTATGAAAATGGTGTAAATCCACCTTCATGCTCACCTAATATTTTACCATTAAATGAAACTGTAGTTTTATAATTTGCAGCTCCAACATATACAAAATATCGTTTTTCAGCAGATATATCATTTTTATCGAAAGTCTTTCTATACCAGATAGAACCTTCAAAATAATTCAGCTCTGGTTTTTGAACATTCCAGCTACCAGGTACCCATAAAGTTCTTCCTGCTGAAAAGCCATATTCAACACGATCTGATTTTTCCTTAGGTTCAAAATTTCTAAAAATAGGCATCCCTCCCATTCCTCCTGTTTCATAGGCATCTACCACGTATTGCCATTTACCATTTAAGCTGGTACTGGTACGATTCAATGTATTTGAAATAAAAATTTCCTGAGCCTGGGAATAGCTAATGGATAAGCATATAACCAGAATAAACATGAACATGTGCTTTTGTATAGTCATAATAGATTTAAATTGTTAATTACTTTGAATTATAAAATTACTGTTTATGACTCTATAATATAAATACAGCCAGCCGTTCAGGAAGCATTTTACATTATAGTCCTCCATTTTATTCTTTTATCCACTAGGAGTGTAAAGCTTATAAAACTGTGTATTCAAATTTCCACCTATTTATATCGAATTTCAATATAAAAACACATTGCTGCTTTTAAATATTTAATATAGTGGTAAAGTTACAAGCTCACTCCTTCAATCTAACTAAGAAATATATCATACGTTCAGTGAAGCGTCTCCCTTCGCTGTCCAAACAAGGCCATTGGCCTATCTTTTTAGTACTATACACGGCCAGAGGCCAGGTATTTAAAGACATAGTGAGACACTTATGCCAAACAAAGGGTCAATATTCCGGTTTTTGCTTTTTTAACACTTTTTTGTGCAAGGCATCGCAAACTCATCGCAAAGTGTACGCAAATCTAGCCCATTTTATCGCAAATTTATCGCAACTGCATCGCAAAGGGGACCAGACTGCTGCGCAACGGCTACGCAACCTGTACACAACCGCTACACCATAGATTTGCGATTGTTGCACGATAAAATGATGATAAGCGTGAAGAAAACAGGATATTTGAATAGTAAGTGGATTATAGCAAGGGTATAAATGAGTAGGTCAGTATTAATTGGATGAATATCAATATGAAAATAACTGAAAATAAGGGTCTGGATATAAAGACATAGCGAGACGCTATACCAAACAATAAAGCAATATATTTATTAAAGATGTAATGATACATGATGCAATCTTGCACCAGAATTAAAGGCTTGTATGAGATTAATATAACAAAAAAGGGAATCAATAAATGATTCCCTTAACTATAACAAATATGTATTTTTATATAGTCGGTCTTTCTTTATAAAGCCTATATACTAATTCGCAGTCTGCTTTACAATAAAGTCAACAGCTGTATGAGCAGCAGTTAACATATCCTGATCAAAAAGATGTGATTCACCTTCCATAATATGCAGTGTGCTGTTTTTATAAATCTGATCGTATTTTTCGCTGTATGTGTAAGGAACAACCTGATCTGCTCTACCATGAATCAAGCATACAGGCCCTTGATAGTTTGCAGCGTTTTCGTAAATATTTAATGTTTGGCACGTTGCCAGGTATTCGTGACCTACAGTATGGTTAAATACCGAAATACTTTCAGGAATATTGTTTGGATCAAATTTTACTCCCATCATCATTCCTGCTTTGGTTTGATCTTCCATAACTGCTGCTGGAGCTAAAAGAACTACACTTTTAATAGCATCTTTTAATTCTCCACCTACCAATGAAGTTACTACTCCACCTTGAGAGTGACCTAATAAACTAATATTGGACACAAAATCTAATGTTTTGCAATATTGATATACAGCCAAAGCATCTTTTACTTCTAAAGGAACTGTCATATCCTTGAAAGCCCCATCACTCTCGCCATGACCGTTAAAATCAAAACGAATAGATGCAATTCCTTTTTGCTGTAATTCATTGGCTAATTCACTAATAATTGGAAAATCTTTATTTGAAAATACGCCATGCATTAAAATGACTAATGGACAAGTTTCGCCATTTTTTAATTCCGGAACTTGCAATACTGCTTTTAACTTACCAACTGCACCATCTAGTTCTAAGTTTTTAGATACAGCAGCATTTGCAGCCTTATTTTGTGTTTTTTGTTGGGTAGTATTACCACAAGCTACTGATAAAGAGATGATACACATCAGTACTACCGATTTAAATAATAGTTTCATATGATGAATTTATTTCAACGACCTGATGGAACTCTTATATAAGAAATTTAACATACTCCTGAGTAAAAATTTGGAACAGTAAATTTATAAGGCCGTTATAATTATATTTATTTTATTGAGATCCATATACATGCAATATAGTTATATAATTTTTTGCATGATATAACAAAGCCCTACAAAAATTGTAAGGCTTTGTTCAGAAACTCAAATGTTAACCTAAAAACAGGTCATTAGAAAATATATTATTTTAGGTTTTCTTTAAAGAAAGACTCTAATTTATCAAATGGAATGACATCAGTTTTGTCATATAGATCAGTATGAACTGCTCCAGGTATAATCATTAATTCTTTTGGCTCATTTGCAGCTTTGTATGCATCTTCACTAAAGTAACGTGAGTGCGCATTTTCACCGGCAATAATTAAAATTGGACGTGGAGAAATTTCATTGATGTATGTTAACAAAGGCATATTCATAAATGATAATGCATTAGTTGCAGTCCATGAACCATTTGAATTGATAGAACGCTCATGAAAACCTCTTTCAGTTTTGTAATAGTTTACATATCCTCTTACAAATTCAGGCTCATCACCTGTAAGTTGTTCTGGCTCAGGTAATCCTTGGGTTCCATAAGCCGGACTTCCTGCTTCAGCATCTTTCCAACGTTGTTGCCCTAATTGCTCTAACATTTGTGAACGTTGTTCAGGAGTCATGCTATCAAAATAACCTTTAGCAGTAACACGAGACATATCGTACATACTTGCTACGGCAATAGCTTTAACTCGTTTATCAGCAGCAGCAGCATTTAAGCCCATACCACCAAAACCACAGATACCCATGATACCTACTTTCTCTCTGTTAACAAATGGCTGTATTCCAAGAAAATCAATTGCTGCACTAAAATCTTCAGTATTGATATCAGGAGAAGCCACATTACGTGGTTCGCCGCCGCTTTCGCCTGTAAATGAAGGATCAAATGCTACAACAGCAAATCCTCTTTGAGCAAATTCATTGGCATATAAACCTGAAGATTGCTCTTTTACAGCTCCGTAAGGTCCGCTTATTGCTAGTGCAGGAAGAGGCTCTGTACCTCTGTCTTTTGGTAAATATAAATCACCAACTAACTCAATACCATATCTGTTTTTAAAAGATACTTTTTCGCGAGTAACGTTATCGCTTAATTCAAAAGTATAATGCTCTTCTGTTTTTGTATTTGTCATTTTTTCGTTCTCTTTTGATGTGTTTGTATTTGTACAAGCTTGGGTTGCTAACATAAATAACCCAGCCAGCATAATAGTTGCGGTTTTAAATCTATTCATGTGTTATTGTGTTATGTTTATATTAATTATTTCTAATATTAGTGAGCTGTGTATATTGTAATGCAAGAGATAATATTGCGTAGACCGTACATATTGATTAAAGTTGGAAGACTGAAGAAATAATAATTATTTTACTTCTGCCTTCCTCTATTCATTTATACTTATAACGCATGTAATCCCAAGTAGGCTAATACATTATTTTAACGCCACAGAAATATTATAATTTATTGTATTCTTCGTCAGTAACAGGTCCGTGCCACACAGTTGTAGAACCTTCAACCGGTACAGACATTGCCACGTGTGCAAACCAACTGTCTTTAGTAGCTCCGTGCCAGTGATTAACACCTGCAGGAATATTTACAACATCTCCGGGATTTAATAATTGAGCTGGTTTTCCTTCTTCCTGATACCAACCAGTACCTGCAGTACATAATAAAATTTGGCCTCCTCCTTCATGAATATGCCAGTTATTACGACATCCTGGTTCAAAAGTCACATTAAAAGTTGGTACACCTTCTAAAGTCAATAAGGCAAGATAACTTTGTCCTGTAAAGTACTCAGCGTAAGCATCGTTTTTCTGTCCTAATGGAAATATTTGTTTAAATTCACTCATTTTTATTTTCTCCTATATTTTTATTTAGATCGTTAGATCATAGATTATTGACATTAGATTTTATTAATTACATCTAATCATCTTATAATTAATATTCTCCAACGAACATTCGATTAATATTCTTATTTATTTTTCTGGAATTACTTCGTTGATGCAACTAATTGCATTTAAAGTTCTTGGAAATCCCATGTATGGCAAACAATGTGTTATTGCTACAAGCATAGTTGTTTTATCGTTACCTACATTTAAATTACCAAATACATGCGATTTTACCTGACTTTCACAACCTCCTAAAGCACTTAAGATACATAAGGTTAACAACTCTCTTGTTTTTATATCAAGGCATTTTCTGGTGTAAACATCACCAAAACAAAAGGCTGACAAGTAATTTTGAATATGTTTTTGATTTTCAGGAGCACTTTGATGCATTTGATCAATAACCTCACCGAAGATGTTTTTTTGAACTTTAAGTCCATCATCAAAACGAGTTTCTTCAGTAACCGTTTTTTGACTCTCAACAGGAAGTGAAATATTTTGCATTTTAAATACCTCATTTACCTTATTAATAGCATTTAATGTTTTTGGAAAACCTAAATAAGGTACACATTGATAAATGGCTTCTTTTATAGCAACAGGTGTAACACCAATATTTAATGCAGCAAATACATGTGCCTGAAGTTGATCAAGCGTTTGGTTAGTAGTTAATACAACCAATGTTATGAGCTCTCTTAATTTATCCGATAATTCACCATGATAAAATACTTCTCCAAAAACAAAATGATTTAGCATTTCTTGTAAATCAGGATCCGTTTCTGCCAGAGGACCAACATGACTACCAAATAATTCCTCAAATTTCTTTTTGCTTAATTCTATTCGGTTCATATTATATGTTGTTTTATATTTTTAGTATAGAATCTTAGATTGATTTCTATAATACAAATATGAGGACATTCTTACATATAAAATTACCAAAATAACGGATAGAGTTACCCTAATTACGGAATGTTATTTTTGGGGGTAATAAATCTGAAATAGAATAAAATTATTCTTTAGTGCTTAGATCGAACAAATCGATAAATGCGAGCATCATCATCCTTTTAAATCATTATAATTCAGCAGATAGAAATTAATTGACAGATAGAATTACTTTCTTAATCCATATTCTATCTATCATATATACGCTCAGTAATAATTTATGAAACTATGTTTTATTAATACTGAAGTTTACAAATTTGCTTTAATTCTTAATTAGATTACATTTCGTAACCGGGTTCTTTATAAAGAATATCTTTATTACCCATTATTTCATTGGGATAAATATTATTCTTCCATTCTTCAAGTGTAAAATCTTCAATTGAAACAGAAAACGATTCTGCTCCATATCCTATTACTCTCTGAGCTGTTTTAACCAATTCTTTGGCTAATTGTTGTTTTTGCTCTTCGGTTTTACCCTCTAATAACTTTATTTGAAAATGTGGCATATTTAAATGATTTGTAAAATATTAGACTTTAAATAAAAAAATAAGATACAGATGTTTGACCTGTATCTTATCTATAAATTACTATGGTTTTATTCAGCTAGTGATAATGTGACTGTGACATCACCTTTCCCTAAAGCTTCTTTTAATTCCGAAGCAGTGATATTATCTATTTTTCCAAGTCTTGTAAAACTCCAGGTATTTGGTGCATAATAAATTACAAAGGCACTTCCCTGGTATAATATTAAATCTCCGGCTTCAGTGGTAATAGATTCATCATTTCTGGGGAAATCTCTTCCAAAAGAACCTACTTTTTCCATATTGCCATAATCGCGCATATCAATAGTGATTGGTGCCTCAGAAAGAGCTTCTTTTAATGCTTCTGTTGATGAATTATCAACTAATGTAGCTGTAAGTACCACATCTCCTATTGTAAGATTAATTTTGTTTGTTGTTATCATATCGTCTGATGTATCTTTATTATCATCTGTATTATCCTCGCCGGTAGTACCTGAATCTGTAGTATTATTTATATCATCATCGTGCTCATTTTCACCGGAACATGCTCCACAAGCCATAAGAAAAACAATGGCCCACATTATAAATAGCTTATTCTTCATTTGTTTATTATTTATAAGCAGATGAAACTTGCATGAATTGTTATTCTTTGTTTTGAGCAAATTCCTCAGCTTTATTAATTAAAAGAGCAATTTATTTACTTAAATAACTTTTGTGAGAAAATAGTTAAATAGTTACGCCAATTATTCCAGGTATGGCCTCCATCTGTCTCTAAATACTCATATTTAAAACCTTTTTCATCCAGATTTTTCCTAAAGTTTTGCATTCCTTTATATATCAGAACATCTTTACTTCCAATACCAATCCAATATAATTTAAAGCCATTTTCTTTTTGCTGATCAAGCTTTTGATCCACATCTTTATAAATATAAGATGCAGGTGTTGGTCCTGGTCTTACACCTATTGCTGCAGAAAACAATCCTATATAATCAAAAGTATTAGGGTAATTCATTGATATATATGCAGTATGATATCCCCCCATTGATAAACCAGCAATGGCTCGGCCTTCTTTTTTATTTATAGTGCGATAGTTATCTTCAACAAAATCCATCACTTCCTGAAACGATTCTTCGAATTTACCATCCATTGTATGCGGTAACATAAAATTGGGACGTTCTAGTCCGTTACTACCTTTCCCCGGAGCTGCTTCCTGTACCACATTTCCATTAGTCATTACTACAATGGTAGGTACCATTTTACCCTGACTGATTAAATTGTCGAAGATTTGTGCCGATCGTCCTGTGCCCAACCAAGCTTCTTCATCGCCTCCTACTCCATGTAATAAATATAATACCGGATAATTATCCTTATTATTTTCGTAACCAGCAGGTGTATATACTGTTAATCTGCGATTTTTTTCATTTTGCTTTGATTCATACCATCTGTACGAAACAGTTCCATGTGCTACCTTTTGAACCTTGTATAAATCAGCTATTCCATCCTCTATAATAAAGATATTTGAAATATTAGCTACATCCCTAATAACATGAGCATTACCCGGATCAATGGTTCTAACACTATCTACATCAAAATGGTATCGGTATAATTCAGAAGGAAGAACTGGTGTTGTAAAGGTCCATACTCCGTCATTATCTTTTTGCATTTCGTATGAAATATTTGCAAATGCATTTGCAGCATCCAGATTACCTGAAACCATAACCTTATTTGCAGCCGGGGCTTTTAATTGAAAAGTAACAGTATGATTTGCATTAACAACAGGTGAAATAATTGTTTTGGGTTGGAAAATATCTTGCTGTGCATTGAGCGAGAAGTAAAATAAACCAGAGATTAGTAGAATAATAATTCGTTTCATATGTATGATTTTATTTTCAATAGCCAGATGGAACTTTCATACTAATTTGAATACGTTCATGAGGTAAAAACAGCAACTTCTGGCTCGTATTATGACTTTGATTTAGTTATAAATATGTGTGAAGTAAAATGAATCTCAGATATCTTAAATTCATATCTGAGATTCCAATATAATATGTCGAAATTATTTATTTCAACTTACCTCCATATACAGGGAACATGCTTGCATCTCCGTAATCTTTAATTTGCTCCATGTTATATAAAATGTCCATATCTTCTTTTGAAATTTCAAAATCAAGATCTGCATTGTTTTTCATGTGAGCAGGATTTGCAGTTTTTGGTAATGGCAGTAATCCCAATTCAATACAATAACGAATTGACAATTGAGGAACTGAAACTCCATATTTTTCTGCTAATTTGGTAACTGCCTCATTCTTCATTAATTCACCATGTGCTACAGGTGAGTATGCTTCCACAAGAATATCTTGTGTTTTACAATACTCAATAAGTTCCTTAGGTGTATTACTAATATGAGCTAATATTTGATTTACCATTGGTTTAACAGTACATGTTTCCAGAATATTATCAACATCTTCTTTCTGGAAGTTAGATAAACCAATAGCCTTTAGTTTACCTGCTTTATATGCTTCTTCCAAAGCTTTCCAGGCTTCTCGGTTTCCTTCCGAAAACGAATCTTCTTCGTGGAATTCCATCCATGGTTTAGGACTATGGATAATCATCAAATCGATATAATCCAATTCCATAGTTTTAAGTGAATTATCTATTGCTGCAACAGCTTCGTCATAAGATTTTACCTCTGCTGCCAATTTTGTTGTTACAAATAGATCTTCTCTGGCAACACCACAGGTTCTAACTCCTTCACCTACTCCTCTTTCATTTTGATAAGCCTGAGCTGTATCAATATGTCGGTAACCTAAATTCACAGCGTCTTTTACAGCTTGAGCTACATCTGCATCACTAATAAACCAGGTTCCTAATCCTAATTTAGGAATTTCTAATCCGTTTGATAATTTATATGTTTCTTCTAAAATCATATTTTTTTGTTTTATACATTCAATAAATAAAAAGCATTTCTATGGTTAAAATGTAGCAGCATCAATTACATATCTGTAACGAGCCTTTTTATTTTCCACATTTTTCCATGCTTCGTTGATCTCTTCTGCAGAAATCATTTTTATTTCAGGTTTAACACCATTATCAGCACAGTAATGAATCACTTCCTGTGTTTCCGGGATCCCACCAATTAACGATGCATTAAAATTAACACGAGTAGCAGCTAATGCTATATTGCTTAGATTAATAGCAAATCCTTCAGGCATCCCTACATAAGTAAAGTTTCCGTATGGCTTAACACATGCCACATATGGGGCTGCATTAAACTGATATGGAATCGTACAAATCATGTAATCCAGCTTTTTAGTATATGCACCCATACTGCTGAACTTTTCATCTACTACAATAACCTCTTTAGCTCCCCATGACTTAATATCATCTACTTTATCAGGAGATGTTGTAAAGGCGTATACTTCAGCACCTTTGGATACAGCAAGTTTAACTGCTAAATGTCCTAAACCACCAATTCCGGCAACTCCAACTTTATCTCCTATTTTAAAATCCTCTTTCATTAAAGGAGAGTAAGTTGTAATACCAGCACATAGTAATGGAGCAGCCTCCTGAAGTGTGATATGTTCCGGAATATGCACAGCAAAATGATCTCTTACCACAATATTTGTTGCATAACCTCCCTGAGTAATACCTGTTGGTGATTTTTTATCAGGATAACCATAAGTAAATAAAGTCTGACCATTTTCGCAATAGTGCTCCTCACCGTGATTACAGCTATCACAAGTCATACAGCTATCTACCATACATCCAACACCAGCTCTATCTCCTACTTTAAATTTGGTAACATTTTTACCTACAGCAGCAACAATACCAACTATTTCATGACCTGGAATCTGAGGATATTGCTGTGGTCCCCAGTGACCTTTCATTTGATGAATATCCGAATGACAGATACTCGCATATTTAACTTCAATTAAAACATCGTTATCACCAACCGGACGACGTTCAAATTCCCATGGTTTAAGCTCGCCTGAAGTATCAAAAGCAGCATAACCTTTTGATTTTATATTTTGACTCATATTATTTGAATTTATATTGCCTGCAAAAGCAGACATTGGATTACTTAATAAAAAAGAAGCTCCAGCTCCTGCTAAGGCCGTTTTTTGAAGAAAATCTCTACGAGATTGCTTTTTGTTGATTTTATTTTCACTCATAATGACACATTTAAACTATTAATAATTAAGTCAATAATATGATTGGGTATAATCAATCAGCTCATTATACAGATTAGTTTATTTCTTCAATAACTTTTGCAGGAATGCCTCCAACTACAGTATTTGCCGGAACATTCTGTGTTACAACTGATCCTGCTGTAACAATTGCATTCTCTCCTACTGTTATTCCTGGTAAAATAGTTGATGCGGAACCAATACTTGCATTTCTTTCAATAACAATTGGTTTTGCAGCTAAAGCCCTTCGTTCAGAAGGCTTAATCGGGTGTTCTTCAGTAACTATATTTACTTTTGCCCCAATCATTACATCATCTTCAATAGTAATGGTACCCATATCAAGCATAGAACAAGAATGATCAATAGATACGTTTTTACCGATTTTGGTAAACAAACCGATATTAATGTAAATGGGAGTTTGTATTGTTGAACTTTTATCTAAAGGTGCATTAGTTATTTCATTCCATTGATGATGAATAGAATCTTTATTGGTAGTTGCATTTAGTTTTATGAGCAATTTGTTTGTACGAAAAGCTGCATCAGCAATTTGATTATGTGCAGGGTCACTGTAAGGAATCACCTCACCACTTTGTAACCGTTGAAATACATCTTTATTCTTCATTAATTCAATAAAATCAGGATTTTATAAAAGTTCTTAACTCATTTACAGAAACAATTTAACCACTAGTAGTTAGATATTTCGAATAACCTTTGCCGGAACACCAGCTACTATTGTATTTGGTGGCACATCTTTATTTACAACAGCACCTGCAGCAATAATAGAGTTTTCACCCACAGTAACACCTGGCAAAATGGTAACTGCAGCACCTAGCCATGCATTCTTTTTAATAACAATAGGTTTTACTTCCATTGCCTTCCTGTTATTGGGATCTATAGGATGACCTTCTGTTATTAGATTAGTTTTTGGTCCAATTAAAACATCATCTTCTATAGTAATAGTACCCAATGCCAACATGGTACATGCATGGTTGATGTATATATTTTTGCCAACTGTAACAAATTCGGCATGATTCACCATTACAGGTATCTGTATATAGCTAGTTTCATCCAAAGCTGTTCCTGACAATTCACCCCACAATTTACGTAGCTCAACAGGATCGGAGGTATTATTATATTTTACCAATAATTCCGTTGTACGTAATCCGGATTCACTAACCTGTGTAAACTGAGGATCACTAAAAGGAACCAACTCCCCGGCTTGCATTCTTTCAAAAACGTTTTTACTCATACCTTTCAAATTCTATTACTTTGCATTCTCAAATACTGTAGTAAGCATTTCTTTAGTGTAAAGTGCATCAGCACCCAACATTTTAGCTCCTGCAAATAATTTCTCAACCATCATTTCAATGCCTTCCTCAGGAATATTACCCTCTTTAAGCGTTACTGGAGCGCCAATCTTAGTATACCAATTTTTAAGTGCCTCAATACCTTCCTCTGCTGTGTCTTTATTGAATATTTCTTTTGCAAAACGAGCAAAACGTTCTGGCAATAGATTCATTTGCCATTTCATCCAGGCTGGAACTACAATGGATAATCCGGCACCATGCGCAATATTGTATTCAGCGGACATGGTATGCTCAATGAAGTGCGTATCAAATCTATTATTTTCAACTCCACAATTAGTTGTAAAGTTTAATGCATTTGTTGCAGCCCATGCAAATTCTCCACGAGCTTCATAATTTCCTGCATCTTCCAACAACACTTCAGTTGTACGGATTACTGTTCTTAAAATGTTTTCCACATATCCTGCAATGTATTCAGGTAAATAAGTTGCTGTTAAATACATATCCAGACTGTGCGCAAAAATATCAGCTGCAGAATAAGCTAAATACTCTTTTGTAACTGTAGCTTGTAATTCAGGATTAACCACTGACACAGTAGGGAAAGTTGCTGTACTCCTGATGCTCATTTTTTGCTTTGTTTCCTCATTTGTAACAACAGCATAATTATTCATTTCACTACCTGAAGCAGCCAGTGTCATTACCGAAAATATCTTTAAAGCAGAAGTTGATTGCGCTTTATACGTAAAGAAGTCCCAAACATCACCTTCATATACAGCACCTGCAGCTATGGCTTTAGAAGAATCTAATACCGATGCACCTCCAATTCCAAGTATGGCATCAACATTTTTATTCTTAGCTAATTCTATACCTTCGTATACCTTACTTAAAACAGGATTACTAATTACACCACCCAACTCTTCGTAAGCTATACCTTTTTCATCCAATGATTTTGTTACTTTACCGAACAGGCCACTTTTTTTGATGCGTTCAGAACCGTAAACTATCAATACTTTTTTAAGACCATACTCTGAAATGTATTGGCCCATTTGTTCTTCTTTTCCTTTACCAAATTCTATTCGGGTAGGATTATAATATGTAAAATCTTTCATTGTTTTTTAATTTTATATCCATATAAAAATCTCTGTTTTCATATTCATAATGAATGAGTTATTTTATTATGGTATATTTTACTTCTTTAATTCTTCGATCCAATCATTAACTTCACTGTTGTTTCTGATTACTGAATTTCCATTCAGAGACAAACCTTTTACAATTTTTGCTGAAGTACAATATTTTGAAAAATCTCTTAAGCTATTACCTATTCCTCCTCCTCCGTGTGTACAAAACGGAATGATGGTTTTTCCTGAAAAATCATGATTTGATAAAAAGGTTAAAACCGGAGCCGGAAATGTATTACACCAATTGGGATAACCAATAAAAATAGTATCATAAGATGCTATTGTGTCCAAATCTTCCATTAGCTCAGGTCTTTCATCTTCACGAAGTTCCTGTCTGGCACGGTTTACAACATCACGATAAACTGAGGAATAGGCTTCTTCTGCACAAATTTCAAAAATATCACCTCCCAGTACATTGTGAATTTGCTTTGCTACCATAGCAGTGTTTCCGCTCCACGAGAAATATGCCACTAAAATATCATCTGATTCTTCTAAAACCATTTTCTTTTGAAGTATAAGACTATAGGTGTATCCTAATAGTTTATTATATAATCTGGAGATAAACATTTACTCAGCTAAAACACTTGAATATTGCTCATCGGTTACTTTATCGCCCCAGGCTACATTTTTTCCATCTTTATAATTTGTCAATGCAATATGTACAAACTCGCTATTGGCATCAGCACCATGCCAATGCTTTACATGTGGAGGAATATTTACCACATCACCTTTAGATATTTTTCGTACAGGTTCGCCTTCAGCCTTATAAAATCCCTCTCCGGCAAGAACTAATAATACTTGTCCTTTAGGGTGTGTATGCCAGTTAGTACGGGATTTAGCATCAAATATGACATTGGCAATTGAATATTCATTATTCTCATCATTCTTTAACATCATATTTACACCTACTTTTCCGGTAAAGAATTTATTTAGAAAATCTCCCTGTGCAGGATTTTGTGTAAAAATCGGATCTATAGTATTTACTGCTTCGGCAAGTTTTGCCACATCTTGTGTTTTATCTGCAGGTTGATTACATGAGTATGCTGCTAATAAAATACTTAATGATAATATGCTATTTTTAAATAATTTCTTCATGATATATAATTTTTATTTGTTTTCGTTTACTCTTTTTAAAAGGTTGCCTAATATTGCGCGACCTTCATTTGCTTTTGTTTCACCAAGTGTTTTTTCAATAATATCAAACATATCATTATACTGACCTTCAGTGATACCCACATTCATACCAAAGAATAAGTGTGCTCCCAATTGAGATTCAACACCCTGCATGCTGGCCAATGCTGCATTAGTTACTAATTCTCTTTGATGATAGGAAAGTACATCACTTTCAAATATATCAGCAAATAAATGCTCCTTTAAAAAGGCATCAATACGTGGAGAAAATTCACCAAAACCCGGTGCCGGCTTTGATTGCGGCATCTTTGTTAATTCCTCCAAAACTTTTCTGCCTCTTTCGTACCTATCGCCCTCAGTACTATGCATTTTAATTTCTTTCCCTTGCTTATCAGTAATACCTTTGCTCTTTCTTTCATCAAGAACTTTTCTAAATGTATTGATTCCATTTAAGCTTCGTGGGAATCCACAGTAGGCATAAAGTTGTACAAGCGCTTCATTAATTTCGTTAATTGTTAAGCCATTATCCAATCCTTCGTTTAACGATACACTTAGTTCTGAAATATTTCCCTGAGCTGTATAACTCGATATCGCAACTAAACTTTTTTGTTGTGTATTTAATTTTGAATTTGATGTATTATTATTTTTTGCTTCAGATTGAACTGACATAAAAAAAATTGCAATCATTATGGTTACAATATGTATTGTGTTAACCTTCATAATTATACTTGTATTGATTTTAAACTGTCTTTATTACTTTACATGGATTACCTACAGCAACAGATCGTGCCGGAATACTTTTGGTTACCACACTTCCTGCTCCAATTGTAGAACCTTCACCTATTGAAACTCCAGGAAGAATAACAGTACCTCCACCAATCCAAACATTATTACCTATTTCTATTTTACTGCACGATGAATCACCCTTTACCCTTTGTTCCGGATCTGTTGGATGAATAGCTGTGTACATCTGAACATTAGGCCCTATAAACGCATGGTCCCCGATTATAATTTCGCCAAAAGGTTGAAATGCACAATTGAAGTTTATAAATACCTTTTTCCCAAATTGAATTTTATTTCCACCATAATTACAATGAAAAGGTGGATTAATTTGAACATCATCAAATTTACGCTCAAATAATTCTTCCAAATAACTTATATCACCAGTAGTATTGAATTTTAAAGTCAATGCTGAAGCATTCTTACGCATATTGACAAATTCTGGTGCAAAAGCATCATAGTTTACCTCCGGAAATTTATTGTTTTGTTTCGTATCCTCCATAGCCTTATTCTACAATTTCAAATAATGCATTTGATTTATCACAACTAGCAGTAAATAGTTTCATATCCCCTTCTATTTCACCTAATTTTATCAACCCTCCTGCATATCCAAAACTTCTGTAAAATATAGCCAGATTTCCCCAAGGAGAATAATAGGTAATATCACCAACTTTTGCACTACAGCCAGAGGGAGAACCGCTGGTACTTAATCGTTCATTTAAATCACTTACTTTCTCTGTGCTGGCATAGTCTGTTAGGTTTAATGTTAAAGGAAATAAAGCAGCAAAATCATGTGCTGCATCACTATCATTTAAAGTTGCATTAAATACTTTATTATCAATTGTTATTTTAATCTTCATTATATCTTATTTTTCTTTTAAATTGTATATTTCCAGTCCATGATATTTCATACACAAGCTGCTGATTATTAAAATCATATAATTTAATACTTTTCTTTTATATTTTTTAACAATCAATTCATTAAAATGATTCCTTATTATTTTTGCTTTAAACAAGATTGATATCTCTATGTGTTAGAGATTGATAAAACAGCAAAATTAATCTTGTATATCAGTTATTTTATAATATATGAATCATTGTTTTTTATTGGTACATTACAAATATCATCATAAACCTTAAAATAGATTTACCAATATTACGGAGGCAGTTACCAATATTACGGAATATGAAACTTCGAACTATAAATTCCTTAATAATAAGAATCTACAATTTGCAATTGTACCCACAAAGCATTTATATATAACAAAATAGCTTGTAGGTACAAGATTTAACAAAATGCTAATCTATGATTTGTCAGACTGTAAATAATTGAAGTTTTTTATACGTTAAACTACGCCATACCCATTCTACAGGACCAAATTTGAAATACTTTAACCAGATATTACTGATTAATATTTGGAGTGAAAAAAGTATTATAGCGAAAACAGTCCATGCAAGTGGTCCTAATTGTTGCATTAAACCAAAGCCAATACCATAAAATACAATGATGCCAACAATACTATGCATCATATAATTACTAAAAGCGGTTCGGCCTACTGCACAAACTGGATTTAATAACTTTTGAAAAACACTACTTTCAAACAATAGTGCAATGATAAGCATATATACCAGAGCCAAAGGAAAAACGCTAAATGCATATAATACTGTGTAATAAAAACCTTTAATTTGCAGTGCGTAGTATGCTGATGAGTTCTCAAAATGGGTAATTAAAATATAGTTTAAAGGAACAAAAACCATCATACCTAATATACTTACCCAAATTGTTACTTTTTTATGTTTTAATACTTTTGAATAAAAATTTGTCTTCCCTATTACAAAACCAATTAACATAGCTCCAAGAACTTTTGGAATACGACTAACAAAAAACAGATATGCAAAACGATAAGGTGCATCACCCAAGGTTACGGCAATATTTGTAAAAATACTTTTACTTTCTTTAAGTACGTCAGTTCGACTAGTATCCTGGTCAATCCATCCATTCAACTGGTATAATTTCTCTCCTGCCAAAGTTAAATATTCAGAAGGCCAATTAAGCCATGAAAAATTCATTTTTAAGAAGTAAAGCAATATGGGTGATAATAGTAGAATTATCCCAGTAATAAGTAATGTTCTATTAGATAAATTACGTAAGGCAATCAGAACAAAACCAACCAACCCGTATAGGAATACAATATCTCCTTCCCAAATTAAAAACAAATGAATTCCGCCTAATAAAAGCATAAACGATAGTCGACGTCTAATAAATTTAGCAGTAGAGACATCATCATTTTTTGATTTTTTAATTTGTAAAGCAATCCCCCAACCAAAAAGAATACTGAAAATAGAATAAAATTTACCCTCTATAAAGATATGTTGCAGTTGATGTACCCAATGATCTATTCCCGGAAATAAATATTCACCTTTAAATCCAGGCGTATATAAAGAAAACCATCTGAGATTAGCAATTAAAATAAAAAAAATGGCAATTCCTCTTAGCAGGTCCATATAATCTATACGATTTCCTGCACTAACCGGAGCTATTTCTTTTTCATCACGACTACTCAATGTCATATGTCTTTAATTTGTTATTAATGCTTTATTTTATTAGTGCTTAACGCGTTTTTATATTATACAATTATAGAAACACAATTATGCTCTAATAGTTTTATACAAATAAAGAATTTTAGACTTTAATATAAATACCCCTAATACGGAGCCATTTACCCATATTACGGAATGTAATGGATTAAAATATGATATAATAAAGATAGGGTAAATGATAAGTAAAACTAACTTATAAAGCTTAATATAGCATGTTTAATATTTGAGTCCCCCTCGCTGATCTCCAATATTTTATTCATTGAATCCGAATTACATAATACATTTATTATAACTTCCGCTACTGCAGCACGTGGAATCTCCTTATTAAGATCTTTGGGGTTTACTTCAACCCTGATTTTTCCAGAATCCGAAGTATCAGTTAAACGTACTGGTCGGACTATTGTATAATTTAAACCACTCCCTTTAAGCTCTTTATCAGCCAAATGCTTAGCAATATAATATGGTTTGATCGCACTTTCAGACCAGAAAGAAGGTTCATCGGCATATGCTGCACTAACCATTACAAAATGCTTTATACCACTTAACTTAGCTGCATTTATGCTTTTTATAGCCCCATATAAATCAATTTCAATTGTTTTATCATACCCTGTAGTCCCGCCTGATCCTGCGGTAAACACTACTGCATCAAAACCTTTAATTACCTTAGCAATATCCTGTTCAGAAAACTCCAGGCTTGCTATTTCAGTGGGAACTCCAATGGAATTAAAATACTCTTTTTGTGATTCTTTTCTGATAAATGCAGTAGGTTCAAAATCATTTGATAAAGCCATCATTTGAGCTGTTAATCTACCTATTTTTCCGTTAGCTCCTATAATTATTACTTTCATTTTGTTTTAATTTACTTGTTTAATCATATGAAACGGCCCAATAACCCATTTTGCTAAAGGCGAAAAATATTCCTTTAGCCCGTTTCATTACTTTTGACTCATTACTAAGTATAACTATTCCATATTTTTATTACTTCGTGTTACCAAAGAAACTCCACTTATAACTAAGACAATTGCCAGCAATTTGTTTAAAGTAAATAATTCCATGCCTCTAAAACAGATAAAAGAAAGTTTATGTTATTCTTGGAATATCTACTTAGTTTTAGCCGATTGCTCAATTGCGTTATACAATTCAAACAGCTTTACTTCACTCTCGAAAGTTGGTGCATTACGAGTGTTGTTTCTAATATCTCCAGCCAATAATGCGTATATTTTAGCCACATTTCTTGCGATAGAATTATCTGGTAATCCTTCATACATTTCTGCAGGAGGAGTTAAAGTTTTTAACTCAGTTTCTTCACCATTAGCACCTTTTAACGTTAATTGCATCATCTGGCCATGACCATTATCTGCTGTTACCTGAATATCACCTTCTGTTCCGTTAATTTCCCAAAGTAAATTTGTTCCTCTGGAAAGGCCTCCACGATAATGAACAGATGCTGCTGCTCCACTTTCCAATTGTCCGATTACTAAAATCTGATCTTCAGCATTTTTAGGTTTTTCTTCTCCTGTATCCACAACCTTCACGGTAGTATAATTATTATACATTTGAGCTTTAAGCGATTTAAAACCACCTAAAACACTTATAAAACCAGCTAAGGTATGCCCTAATGGTATAGTTAGCATGTTTGCTCCATTGGCATTATCAAACAAATAATAAAGATCATCTACAGTTTCGTTTGCCCAATTCCATCCAGAACCAATTAATGTTGTTGAAAGTACCTTTCCAATATATCCTTCGTGAATCAATTGCTTTAAATACAATACTTCCGGAGCATTCACCATTTGAGTACCAGCTACAGCAATTACACCGGCTTTTTTAGCTATTGATGCCAGTTCTTTTGTTTCTTCCAGTCCATTTCCTAGGGGATGTTCACAATAGACGTGTTTACCTGCTTCAAGAGCAGCTTTTACCAACTCAAAATGGTGAGGAACTTTAACTGTAACTACTACCAGATCAATTTCAGGTGAAGCAATTAATTCTTGCGCATTTTCAAAAGCAAAAGGTAAATATAAAGCTTCAGCAGTAGCTTTTGCACTTTCTAAAGATCTGTTTGCGACCCCAACTATCTCAAATTCGTTTGTTAATGATTGTAATGCTGGTATATGTGCAGTTGCAGCCCAATGACTGTCAGGATTTAACCCTATAAATCCAACTCTTATTTTTTGCATATTTATTATTTTTTAAATATTTCTTATTGTAACTATATTTTTTATAGTTGTAAAACTAATTATAGTTTTATATTTGTGCAAGAACGGTCAAAAAGGATAGTAACAGATGTATTGTATAGAAAATGAAACATTTCCATGTGGCACAAGTCTGACTATGAAATATATAGGAGGAAAATGGAAAGCAGTGATTTTAATTCAATTAATTGAAAAAAAACGATATAGTGAGTTACGAAAGTTACTCCCAATGGTTACAGAACGCACCATCAGTTTGCAATTAAAGCAATTGGAGGAGGACGGACTCATATCACGAAAGGTATATACGTCAAAGCCACCTTTGAAGGTAGAGTACTCGTTAACGGACTTTGGAAAAACGTTAATACCACTATTGGAAGCTATGGCTAAATGGGGCATGGAGACTGCCCAAAGTAACGAAAAGGTAACAGTTATCTAACAGTAATAATACTTGAAAATATGAATGCAAAAAATCCCGAATTAATCATTACAATTAATTCGGGATCATTTTTATATACATAAGGATTGTAAGTTCTTATAATTGAAAGTAGCCAATTGCTTTATTTAGTGTATTTGCATGTTCTGTAAGCATCTCTGCTTTTTTCGATAACTCATCTGATGTGGCAGAATTACTTTGAGTACTTTCATTCATTCCTTGTAAGGAAATATTAACTTGTTCAACACCATTATTTTGCTCTATACTAGCTGCTGCAATTTCCTGTATTAACCTAGCGGCATCGGCAATCTCTGGCACCATTTTCATTAATAATTCATTAGCTTCAGTTGATATTTTAACTGTTGATTTTGCTATTTTATTAATTTCAACTCCAGCTTCCCTGCTTCTTTCAGCTAATTTACGTACTTCACTAGCCACCACGCTAAAACCTTTACCTTCAGCTCCTGCCCTTGCAGCCTCTACTGCAGCATTTAAAGCCAAAATATTGGTTTGAAAAGCAATATCATCAATCACCTTTAATTTATTGGCAATCTGCTTTGTGGCATCCAAACTACCCTGGGAAGAATGACTGACTTTTTCAACCTTCTCAGCAATATTTATGGCTATTTTTTCAGCATGAGCTGCATTTTCAGTATTGGCAGAAATTGTTGCATTCATCTCTTCCATAGATGATGAAATTTCCTCCAATGATGCAGCTTGTGAAGTAGAGCTCTCATTAGTCATTTCAGCAGTTACTTCCAGGTCTCTACTGGCATTTGTTACCACATTTGCACTTGAATTAATATCATTTACAACACTGGATAATTTCTTCACCAAATATTCATATGATTTAAATATTTCACCAATTTCATCCCGCCTTTTCAATAATTCGGAACTAAATTTTGTATTAAGTTTTCCTTCTGCTAATGTCTTTAAGTAAGTAGTAACATCAACAATGGGCTTTGTAATCACTTTATTCATTCTTAATATCCCAATAATAGAAACAATAATCATGAATATAACAGTGAATGATATTAACAACGCTGTTGTTTTATAATAATTCAATATTGTATCAAATGAGCTTTCTATTTGCGTTTTACTCCTACTTTTTAACGAATCAAAGCTATTATCCAGGTTTTTATGGATAGCAACCATTTTTTGAATACCACGAACAGCCTCTTCGTTATATCCTTCGTTAATCATAAGGGCTGATGTTTTATAAGCAACATCATAATATTGAGCAATTTCCTGATCAATAGCTACCACGAGAGTATCTTCATGGTTATTTACAACATTCAGCAGACTATCAATTCTCACCATTACCCCTTTTGTCTCCTCCAACTTATCTTCATCACTGGCTGCTACAGCATCCTGAAACATACGATGCAGTTCATCTATACTAAAATTAAGGTTATAGCTCATTTCTGTATAAACTAAATCCCTGTGATGAATCTGCTCTATTAATCTTTCATTTTGCCTTGTAAACTCCCCATTCATTACCATTATAACCAAAAGTGCCATGATTATAATTATAGGTAAAAATGCAATTTTACGTCTCAATTTTACATTTGTCAAATAACTCATGATATTACTACTATTGTATAAACTCTGCATGTTGAATGCAGAGTTTATTTACTATTGAACTGATATGGTTTTAATATTTGTTTCTTTAGTTGAGTTTGATATATACCCAATGGCACCAGGATGTGCCTGAACATACTCAATCACCTTTTCATCAGTTTGTTTTTCAACAGGAGCTATACCTGCTCCTGTAAAAGCAGCCTGCTGCCAGTAGTTTCGTATAGCTGCTACTGATTTACCATGTATCTCTGTGGAGAATTCAGCTCTAACAGATGATGACGATGATAAATCAACTGGTACAATCGCCTGACCGTTATCCCATTTCTTTTTCTTTTTATAAAAAATTTGAGACAACTCTTTTTTATTGATACTGGTTATTGTGTTTTTACTATTTACAATTACCTTATAACTCTGTGCTGATGATATTTGCAAAATACAAAACAGCACAAATATGATTGCTAATATTTTTTTCATGATTGATACTGATTAAAATGAATAAATTACAGATGCTACTATCCCATTAAGGTTGTAATCGTTATAATCATAGTGCAGGTATTCAAGCTTTAAAGTAGTTTCAAAAATTGGTTTATAATTTACCCCGCCTGCATAACGTATGATATCAGATCCAAAAGCTGAGTGTTTTTCATATCTTACATATGGGGTTAGCTTGTTAAATGTGTTACTTACAATTACAAAACCATCTGTTGTATCATAGGTCTGATCCATAATAGTCATATCATTTTCCCACCACTCTGCAACAACATTCAATGAATTATGCTTAAAGTTAAAATTCAATCCCCATACTTCTTTTTGAAGCTTTTCAGGGAACATTTGTCCTATCTCAGGTAACATAATATTGATGTTCTCTTTTTGACCTCTAAACATATTAAATCCTAACGTGATTAAGTCTTTATAACTAGCCTGAATATGACCACCAATACCAAGATTTAGAGTTGTATTAAAATTTTCATAATCAACAGTAAAAGAGGTTTCGTGCAAGTTTTCAAAATAGTCAGCTTCTGTGCCAAAGAATCCCATAGCACCACTTTTCATATTAACAGAATTTCGATAACCACCTGCAAAAATATCATACCCAAACTTAAAATCGTTACCAATACTACCATTAAGCGAAATGGCGTCCATATTAAGAGGAAATACCTGGTGCAGATTTGTTATTAAGGGTAATGTTGCACTTACATTAACAGGTGCATAATAATAAGTATTAATTGGACTAAGAGGAGTTAAGAAACGACCTGCTTTTACATTTAAATAACTAGTTACTCTATATTCTGCATTAATTTCGTTTATTAACTGATCTATAGAAGTATTAGGACGATAAACAGCAACTACTTTAAATTTTAAATCTTTTATTGGTTGATAATTGAATAAAAATCCAGCTTCAGCAACAGAAACACCTATATTTTTATCATAACCTTTTAAGTTGTCAAAATAGTTAAACTCTGTAGCCACATATCCTGTGATATGCTTTCTTACTTCCCAAGCATCCTCTTGACCCCACACTGAAGCCAACGTCATCATTAAAATGACAGCTAAAATCCCAAACTTTTTCATTTAATTGTAATTATATTATTAATTGTTCTCCCTAATCAATCAATACCTTAGTAATTGGTATTTGTAATTGTTGCTGAAAAAGAGCGCTTATATCATGCATATCTTCATCATTTTTTTCACAATACCATTTCACCTTTATTTTCTTTCCTTTTAAATAATGAACTTCCAATCCTTTAATCAGTCGAAATAAATGTTTTATCGTTCCAACATTTATCAAGTCCAGAATAATATTTAACTCAATATTCTGGACTGTTTCCTCTACAAAATTGTCGAGCCATATCATTACAGATGCATAAAAGGCATAGGCATCCTCTGGTATACTTTTTCCTCCAATAATAAATTTCCCTTCAGTTTGATTAAAGTAAACAAAGGGTGTTTTTGAAGTTTCAGTAATGACTAGTGGCTTCATGTTAAGTCGGGAATTTGTTAATTATTTCAGTGGCCAAAAGTATAGCTTAATTAAAAGATGTTTTACAGGGATTTCTCTAGTATTAAAAAGAAATATACGCATAAACAACTACGTAAATACCGCACTTTACTTTACAAAAAAAAATCCCCGAAGTAAATCAAGCATACTTCGGGGATATTAATAAGTTTAACCCAAATTATGTATTAGAACTTCGTTATTATCATTGAAAGTGCCATAAAACAAGGCTTTACTGAAATGAGGCATAGCATCGTTCTGGTGAGTTGAAGTGAAGTAACGAAGTGTCTTGTTTTGAAGCAATGTCAATGTGTAATAGATGGTCTAATGCATATTGTGGGTTTAATAGCTTTTTAAAGCTTAACCAGGTTATTTTTCATAGCATAAACAACTAACGCTATGGATGAATTAGTTCCGGTTTTAGCAAACAATTCTGTTCGGTGTTTCTCAACGGTTCTTGGACTAATATTTAAACGCTCTGCAGATTCCTTTGCTGAAAGTCCCTGACAGAGACATTCCAGGACTTCAGTTTCTCGTTTCGTTAATTCGATACTTATTGATGATGTCTGGCTGCTTTGTAAAAACTTTAATAAAAGCTCTTGCGAAAAATACTTTCCACCTCCTCTCACCGTATTTATTGCCCGTTCAAATTCATCAAAATCAGCATCTTTAAGCAGATACCCATCTACTCCTAAATCATTTAACAATTTAAAGTCCTGTTCATTATCATTCATTGATAAAATAATTGTTTTAATATTATAATGTTTAGCCTTTAAAACCTTAACCGTTTCAATACCACCCATTACAGGCATATTTAAATCAATAAATGCAACATCAGGTATATTATCGTTAATCCGTTCCAAAAACTCCTTACCATCATTAGCCTCAATAACAACCTTTACACCCTCGATTGAGCTGAGTAACTTATTTAAACCAAATCGTAAAACAGCATGGTCGTCTACTATAGCAATTTTAAGCATTTCCATTTTTATTTTATTGGGAACATTAAATTTAATAAGAAACCTTCTCCGGGAGCTGTTTTAATTCGATACTCACCATCAAGCATTTTAAAACGGTTAATCAAACTAAAAAGGCCCAAATTACAACTTGCAGGACTCAATTTTTCATCAAAGTTAAATCCAACACCAAAATCCTCATATTTTACCACTATATAATTAAATCGTTTAACAATTTTCAGATTAACAGCATGGGATTGAGCATGTTTTAATGTATTATTAAACACTTCTTTTATAACATTATAAACCAAGGCTTCCTTTGTATCCTCAAATCTTAGTGTACCTATATTTTGGGTAAAATTAATTTTTATCAGCTTCTGTTTGGTTTCAAAAAAATTATCAAGTGCAGATATTAAACCATGACTAACTAATACACGGGGACTCAAATTATTAGAAATTTCACGTACAGCAGTTATTGACTCTTTTAGCATTTTGCTAATTACTTCAATATCTTCATTATGCTTTTTTACTTCCGGTTTTCTGAATAAAAGCGACAAACACATATTTAAACTTGAAAGTAATGGTCCCACATTATCATGTAGATCACTTGCCAACTTTTGTCGCTCCATATTCTCTATTCGTATACTTGAGCCAATCAATTTCTTTTCATAACTTTTTCGAATAGATACATCTCTGATAACACACAATATTAATGGTTTTTCAGCCTCCTTAATTAAGGATAAATTCATTTCAACAGGAATAGCATCACCTTTCATATTGAGTATTTCTGTTTCAAATTGACAATATGATCTTTCTGAATTTAATGACTCAATATTGTTATGTAGTTTTTCAATATTCTTATAGCTAATAACATTAACTAAGTTATCTACTTTTTTTCCTTCAGAAATATTAGTTAGATTATAAAAGCGTTCGTTGGCCTGCTCAATTCTCAAATCCGGCGTTGTAATAACAATGGCATCTTTGGTAATTTTGAATATATTAAAAAAGCGTTCCTCCGTTTCCTGCAAACGTTTTTCTGCTATTTTTTTTTCAGTAATGTTATAAGTAAAGGATAAAAAGTATTTTTTTCCATCTCTTTCCTGTATTGGAAAGGTGTTTACATTCAAATACATATTATTCCAATACACTTCTTCAAAAACCGGATCATTACTTGTTAATGATTTATTCAGTAACTCTCGATATAATAATAAAGTAATTGGATCAAGAATATCTGAAATATTTTTCCCTTCTAATTCTTGCAGACTATATCCTAAGGGATTAGCCCATCTTTCATTACACGATGTAAAAAATAATTCTTCTCCTATAAATTCAAAAAAGCATATCGCATTTGATGTGTTGTTTAAAACATTTGTCATTTGATTAAGCAATTGCTTATAATCATTAGTTGTTTGGTTTAATGTATTTTTTAATTGAAGGTTTGTATGATTTAGTTTGCGTTCCTTTTTTAATTCCTGTGTAATATCTCTAACAATACTATGTACTTCAATAGGATCACCCAGATGATCTACAATAAAAAAGGCAGATACTTCAACATCTTTAATTTGCTGATTTTTATGAACGATTTGATATCTGTTCCTGAATATATTCTTTTCTCCTTTTGTAAAGTTTTGTAAATGAGTTTCCAAATCATTAATCAAACATAAATACGACTCTTCTGTCAATAAATTGGCTAACGCAGTCCCCATAATCTCCTGAGGATTAAAACCATGAATTCTTTCTATTTCAGAATTAGTATAACTAACTGTTAATGTTTTTAAATCTAAAATTAAAATTACGTCATGGGTTTGTTCCGATAGTTGAAAATACTTTGCATTGCTTTCCTTTAGTTCAGATACCATTTTTAAATGCGCTGTCACATCTTCCTTTATAGCAACATAATTCACTATTTCGCCCCTACTATTCTTTACCGGGGATATTATAGCCTGTTCAGTATATTCTTCTTTATTTTTTTTCTTGTTATAGAAAGTTCCTTTCCAAGGTTCACCTTTGCCCAGTTTATCCCACATTTTTAAAAATGTATCCTTTGAAGTTTTACCGGATTGGAATATTCTTGGATTTTCTCCTAATAAATCCTCTATTTTATAACCCGTCGATTTTACAACTTGTGGATTTGCGTATTCTATATTGCCCTGCTTATCAGTGATTATTACTGAGGCAACAGATTGATTTAAAGCGGTAATATACTTTAAAAGCGATAGGTCCTTATTTGCAATGATTTTGCTGTGTAAATACTGATTTCTTTTATATAAATACAGCCAATAAGTGTACACACAAAACATTAATGTAGTTCTGGCATAAAACCATACAGGATGGTCTTCAAGTATTCTGTCAGGAAAAACGATATCCTCAAAGTAACTCCGCTCCATAAAAAACAGCGTTACTCCAAGAACAGAAGCCCCAACAAATTCGTACATTCTTGGGAGATGAACTGCAAGAATAATTCCTCCTAGTACTGAAATAAAATAAAATGCCTCATGTATAGAAAACAACAATGTATTTATTGGAAAAAACACAACATTAAGAATAATGATGATATACATTGCCAGTTTTGTTATATTCTTTCTATTTAAAATACAACTTAAAACATTAAAAACAAGGCCTATCCATAGACAAACATTTAAACACGGAATATTTAAAACAGAAAGATAAATGATATCAAAAAATATAAGAATAGCATTTGATACAATTAATCCTCTGGATAATTTTTTGAAAGCCTCATTATATTCGACTCCCATATTGGTACTAAAAAAATTCCTCACAAAAGTTAATGCCCAACAACACTTCTTCTCCATAAAACAATTTACAATTAGATCTTTTCTACTGAGGGGGGGCGCAAAAATAATTATTTTAGAGAAAGTTAAATCTATATTATTATTTTTTTAAGGATATATAAGCTAATTTTAATCTTGACAACACATGGCATTATAACCTCTATTACATACGCCATTTATATATATAAAATGTAGTGTACTAATAATCATAGTACCAGGGTTAATTTGGTTGTTCCTCATTTACCTCCATAAAGCATTAGTGAGCATTAGCTGGATTGTAATCATAAATATAATCACCAATAATTTTTCATGGCGTTTAATTGTGGTTTCATTTTGGGATAAGCAATATCACGGGGGGCTGTAATAGCAAGTAAATAAAAATCAAAAGGCAACTTTATTTATTAAATGAATTGGCAATAAACTTAGCTATTCTCATTGGTTTAATTCTTCCTCCCATTTGTTCTACAGTCCAACAACCAGTTCATCTCTATCATATGTTTTTATGGAAAAGAATCACTCATTAACAGCAATATTCTTCATGAAAATTATTCAAAAAAGCCAGCCATTCTTTCCTAATTTTCAGTTGAACCCCAATATTTATTAAGCACCCCGCTTTTTCCTTAAAGTATAGCTCCTAATATTGTTCGAAATCATTTTACTTCTGTATACTGTTTAATCAAATCAAACAATTTTTCTTTATTAATTGGTTTTGAAATAAAATCATCACAACCAATCTGTAGTGCTTCTTTTATATCTGATTCTGCAGAATAGGCTGTTTGAGCAATAATTGGTAAATCAGGAAAACCGGATTTTATAATTTTAGTTGCTTCATATCCATTCATAACTGGCATTTTTATATCCATTAAAACAAGTTTAACATCTTTATTTTGCATACAAAAATCTACAGCTTCCTTTCCATTCTTAACCTGAATTAACTTATAATCACGATACTTTTCATCTTCAAATAATGCTTCTATATAAAGAAAATTTATTTCTTCATCTTCGGCCAATAAAATAATCTGTTCGTGGTTTACATTATCGTTATCACCATCATATTCAGATCTATTTTCATCTACTGTTTTTCCTGGTTTGTATGGAATAGTGACCAAAAATGTAGATCCTTTTCCTTTTTCAGATTCTAAGGTGATATTTCCACCTAATATTTGTGCATTTTCTTTAGATATAGATAAGCCTAAACCTAATCCTCCATATTTTCGTGATATATCTTTATCTTCTTGTGAGAAACGTTCAAAAATAAGATTATGATTTTGTGGAGCTATACCAATACCAGTATCTTTTACATAAATAATGAGGTTTGTTTCCTCAGGATAATAACCAAACTCAATATAACCACTATTGGTATATTTTAATGCATTGTCGAGTAAATTACCTAATATTTTTGTCAGTTTTGATTTATCACTTATGATATAACTTTGATTGTCGTGAAAAGCTTTTTTTATATAAAAAGGAATGTTTCGTTCTTTTGATTTTAGGTTAAAAATAGAAAATTGCTCCATTAATAAATCATTCAAACAAAATTCTGTTTCATATAACTTTTCTTTTTTCGTTTCTAAAATCGATATATCAATAATATCATCAATGATACGTAATAGCTGAAGACTACTATTTTTTATAATTTTTGCAAAATACTGTCTCTTATCTTCAGAAAGATCTGGATTATCCAACATTTCAGAAAAACCGATTATACCATTCATGGGTGTACGGATTTCGTGCGACATATTATTCAGAAATTCTGTTTTTAATTTATTGGCTTCCTCTGCATTTTCTTTGGCTTCTATAAGTTGTTCTTCAGCTCGTTTACGCTCTGTAATATCTCGGATAACCATACTGGTTCTATATATTCCATCCTGATCCTTATAAAGAGATGACGAAAGTTCAACCGGAAATATTGTTTGATCTTTTCTAATCATTAATAGTTCTCCCTGTGCCTTTCCGTATCGATTTCGTTCTTCAATAAAAACAGCTAATCTCGGATCATCCAGTTTCACTAATCCATTACGGCCTACTCTACATATTTCTTCCTCCGTACGTTGAAACATGTCGCAAGCAGCCTTATTAGCAGAAAGAATGGTTCCTTCAGTTGATGTAAGGAGAATGGCATCCATACTATTTTCAAGAAGTAGTTTGTAGCGTTCCTGATTGATTCGTAAAGCATCATTTAACTCCATCAATTCATGCTTCTGAAAAGTAATTTCGCTTATTAGATTAGTCATATTAAGCAAAAAACTCATAATAACTTTAACCCTATCTTCTGAAATAATGGGTACATCGTTCAAGGCTTTCAGATAGGTATCTTTATCAAAATTATATTTTTCAGCTTGCTTAATAAAGAACGATTTATCAGGTTTTTCCAAAAAGAATTGTCCAGAAAACAAATTGGCAATATGTTCACCTTTAATAATTATGGGTACAGCAACATCAACCATTCCATTTAAGCATTTATAGAAATGATAATCATCGCCCTTTTTCATTTTATTAGCGAGTATTGTATCGCTAATAGTACATCTTTGCGAGGTTTGTGTGTTAATACGATGAAATTGGGTGCATATTTGTCTCCATCCCGATTTAGATAAAACATTACCATCAAGATCTAATATTGCAGTTACAAAACCTGTTGATTTATTAAAACCTTCAAGAAGTGTATTTACCTTATCAAAATCGATTAAATCAAGAATTTTGTTTTTCATAATGCCCTTAAGTTTTAAAACTTCACACCTGCTTTGTTCTATTCGTTCCCAAATTCGCCTTTTAAACCTCAGTATATACTCAAGTTAGAACATTTTATTGTGTTTTGGAAATTCTAGATGGCCGATATTATATGAACACCTAAGAGTACATTAAAGTTGAGTCATGATTTTTAATAGTGGAGTATTGGGTGAAAGAATAAAAACTAAAAGGATTAAGCTATAAAACAACTAAAGATAATATTTCTATGAGTTTCCTCGGATTTTTGGAGTAATATTAGGTTAAGTATGTCACACAAATATGTAGGATTAGCGATCAATCCTACATATTATCTGACGGATTAAGCGCTTTTATTCTTTAATATTTTAACAATTCTGCTATAAATAATTTCCGCTAAATTCCAGTCATATCCATTAAAATTAGTTGTATTATTAAATTGAATAACAACCATATCTGTATCTTTATGGTATTTTGCAATGCTCTGGTATCCGGGAAGTAAACCCGTATGTTCGTATTCGTAAATCGATGAATAAATTTCCTGCTCTCCATCATTAAATACTGAGCCTTCGTTTAACGCCCGTAAAAATATACCAACATCTTCTGCTGTAGCCAGCATTAAGCCTGTAATTTCATACTTAAAATCGGTTTCAAGGCCATAATAATAGCCACTCATTACTTCATCTATGTTTACCTCACTAAGCGAACCAAAAGTGTGTTTCAGCCCAAGAGGAATCAATATTTTCTCTTTGATATACTGCTGGTGTGGATACCCCAACGTTTTATCAATAAGGTCCTCAATCAACATATAATTTGTATTTGAGTAACCATAATCTTCTCCTGGTTCAAAATTAGCAGGCAAGTCCAGGGCATATTCAAGTGTTTCTTGTCTGTTTTGGGGAGGTTTAATCCAATAATCAGGATGGTCAACAAAGTTTGGAATACCACTTCTATGTTGCACCATCATTCTCAAGGTTATTTTGTTTGAATTTTCAATTCTTCCAGCTAGATCCGGAAAGTATTCGGCAAGTGTTTTATCCAAAGACAATCTCCCTTCTTTTACTAATTTTGTGGTTGCAACAGCTATATATAACTTTGTAATACTCGCAATTTTAAATAATGCTTGTGGATAGGCAGGTATTTTATTTTTTCGGTCGTGCCAACCTGCGGCATAAAATTGTGGTGGACTTCCTGCTTTGTCTACATAAACAATCATTCCATCAAATCCATAATTAATTCCTTCATTAAGTTGCTCTTGAACGGTATCTGGCAGTGGCTTTATCCATGCTTTTACTAAAGTCCATGGCACAAAGTATAAGGAACTTATGCTTGCAATAATAAATACAATCCTAAATATTCGCTTTATCTTTTTCTGTTTCATACTTTCAAACTAATTATGAGAGTTGGCCTTTTCAATTTTACCTATAACGCTAAATTATGCGTAATGTTTGATTTCTATTACCTCTGCTACCAGCTTAAAAATTAATCAACTACCCCATATTAATTATATTTATCTTGTTTATTGTTTAATTTTTATATACAATTTTCATTATTTCATTTGCCACATGAGGCCTATAATGAGAAGCCTCATAGAAATTATAAATTGGTTCGGTAAATCGATTTTTACCAGAAAAATTATAAATATTTTCTTTACCAAATATTTGTTCTAAGAGTTCTATTTGCTCTTTTTCCATTGGAACTTGATCATATAAGGGAGAAATGATTATTTTATATTTTGTACAATGTTTTTTAAAAACACTTTTGATAGTAGACAATTGTTCTTTTTCATCAGGAGTTACTATACATTCCGATAAATTTATTCTAGGTCTTTTATAAAAAATGCCTTTTTCAATTAGTCGCTTATAGTATCCTATGGAATCAGCTTCTATTTCTCTATCTGAACCGTACCATAAATCACAGTTTACATTGTTTACATGTTGGTCGTATTTACTTCTTCTTAGTAAATAGCCCATGTACCCCCGATAAGTTTTAAAAAGGGAATAATCAATGTTTGCGATTATAAATTTAGGATTTAACGAGGCTTCTATAAAAGTATAATAATACTCAAACTTTGATAATCCTGAAACACAAGGCATTGAAACAAACAAGTGTCCATCTCTTGCTTGTGTATTTTGAAGGAGTGTTCTGTCAACAACTATTAATGCATTCTTTATTGTATCTCCAATTTTATCAATATATTCTATCTTTTTTGAAATCCCCCAGACGCCTTCGTTTGAGGCATCAAAATGAAAAGTCTTTGCATTCTGATCTAAATAGCATATCCAATCCTTGCACTTATACGCCTGCGACCTAGAACTACCAAAAATAAATGAATTGAATTTTTCTTTTACTCTATAATGATTAAATGTCGATGTTGTAATCATTTCTCGATTTAAACTTATTCTTTGTTTTAAATAATAATTTTGAAATCCAAATATTTTAAAAAAGTCTATATAGATAACTAATACAATTATAAATATTGCTGGTAATATAAATAGTAATATTTTTATAATGAACTGTTTCATATTCTAAAACTGAAAATAAATAAATTGTTGTGCGTTACCTTTAAACCAGACAATAGCAATAATTATAATATAATAGATCACATATTTTAAAGGACTTTTCAACTTTGACCCTAAACGTGCAATTGCATATTGATCTTCTCTCCCAAACCATTCTACGACAACAAAAATAGTAACAAGAACTAGTGTTATTAAAGCATTGTACATTTCTGAAAATTTAGGCAAAGTGAAAAGTGAAGGTGATAAAATTCCGGAAATGTAGCTTATTGCGTGCCCTATATTTTCTGCCCTAAAAAAAATCCATGCAAATACTGTCAATCCAAAAGTTAACAACATAAATGCAAGTTCCTTTATACTAGGAAAGATTTTGCCTTGTGCAACTGTTCCTAAATTATTACGATTGTTATTGGTCAATAGTAGTGGAAGAAAGAAGGTTGCATTTAATGCTCCCCAAACAATAAAAGTCCAATTTGCTCCATGCCAAAATCCACTGACTATAAAAATGATGAATGTGTTTCTAACTTTTCTCCAAGTACTCCCTCTATTACCACCTAAAGGTATATAAAGGTAATCTCTAAACCAAGTTGAAAGTGAAATATGCCAACGTCTCCAAAACTCTGCGATATCTCTTGAGAAATAAGGAAAATTAAAGTTTTGCATTAAATCAAAACCAAATAGGCGTGATGTCCCAATTGCTATATCTGAATACCCCGAAAAATCTCCATATATTTGAAAAGTAAAAAACAACGCTCCTAATACAAGCGTGCTTCCATTCATATATGTGGAATTACTAAAAATTTGATTTGCATACTCGGCACAATTATCAGCTATTACAATCTTTTTGAATAACCCCCATAGTATTTGACGTAAACCGTCAACAGCAATAAAATAATCAAAAGTCCTTTTTTTATAGAATTGTGGAAGTAAATGTTTAGCTCTTTCAATTGGACCTGCTACTAATTGCGGAAAGAAACATACAAATGCAGAGAATGCAATAATTTTTTTGGTTGGGGCTAATTTTCTGTTGTAAACATCAATTGTATAGCTTAATGTTTGAAAAGTATAAAAACTTATTCCTACAGGAAGAATAATGTTAAGCGAATCTGCTTTTATTTCGGTCCCAAATAATAAAAAAGTTGTTCTAAAATTCTCTATGAAAAAATTGTAATATTTGAAGAAACCTAAAAATCCAAGGTTTACTAGAATACTTATCCAAAGTAAAACTTTTCTATTGATCTTGTTTTCTTCTGTACTGAGTTTACGACCAACTATATAATCAACTAGAGTACTAAATAATATCAATGATAAGAATCTCCAGTCCCACCAACCATAAAATAAATAACTAGATACAACTATTATAAAGTTTTGTAGGTTTAAGTTTTTGTTTGTAAAAAACCAATAAATTATAAAAACTATTGGTAAGAAAATAGCAAAGTCAATTGAGTTAAAAAGCATTGATTATGATTTTTAATAAAGTCATGCAAAGGTAGTTTATCTTCACAGCATAGCGTTCTAAATATTCGGCGTTTGACATTTCAAAGCTTCATCGTTTCAAATCACTACACACTTCATAAATGTTCTCTTTTTCATTATTTAAACATCCCACGAATGACCTGTATTTATCGTGTGTACTCTGCTTGAGCTTTAGCACACAAATTTTAAGCTTTTGAAAAGTTTAAATATGCACATTTAATTTAAATAGACCAATCAGTTTATGAAAACTCTTTTATCCATAGGGGGCTAGCCTCGAATTGAAGGACGAAATCATGAATACCTAAAAAATAAACAACATATGAATAATGGATGAAGGTAACGCTGCGAACCATTAGCAAATAACAAGCTGGTTTTCAGCAAAGGCAGTAGCAAAGGAAATCAAACGGCAATAGCATAGCCATGATGAATACCTTATAAAAATATTTTTAACTCAATAAATTCCGGTACTGACGAACAGAATTGGAGCAACGCGGAAATCACAAATGCCACTAAAAGATTAAATTTTATTTGCTAAACCTGATATAAGGCTATGAGTTTGGTTAATGTAATTGTGTTCAATATCTTCATCCTGATAATCTTTATTCAATAATTTTAAAATCATCTTTGCTCCCCTTAGTTTATGATTTCCTTTCAATTCAAGTATCTTATTCACCACTTTCTCTTTGCTGGCATTGGGATGTATACTTCTGGGTTTTCTGGACAACTCTCGCAATCCTTCATAACCTTCTTGCTCAAATCTGGCAATGATCTTATAAGCTGTTGGACGTGAAATCCCAAAGCTTGTACAAAGCTCTGTAATGGTATATTTCCCAGTTCTCCATTCACAAATAAATTCAATTTTCTGTTCCATAATCGTCTGGTCTTTCCAAGGCATGGTAATTTGATTTTAAGTTCAAATTACAATTTAAAAAGTGTAAACGATGTTTATATAACTTTGTAAAGGATGTTTGTATACCGTACCCTAATTGCCACCAACGTTGAGTATAAGAAACGTAAGTGATTTCGAAGCACTTACCTGTCAAGTTGCACTGAGCCAAATTTGCGTTTTGACACAAATTTAAACTATTATACAAAACCGTTAAATCGCAGATTTGGCGGAGCTGATTAAATGCTCTAAAGTTCCGTAAACCACTGAACCACTTATGTTTTTTATACATTGTTGGCAATAGTACTTTATTTGTATCCGTATATTTTAAGTTCAAATTCATCCAAATCATATTCAAACTGACCTAATAAATCCATTTCTTTTTTAATCTCATCAGTCGGTTGTGAAATTATCTTAGGATTAAGGTTTTCATCTCTATTCTTTCTTTCAAATTCAGGTTTATGTGGAATTGAAATCCATTCAATCTCCTTAAAATTAAATGGTCCACCTCCAATATCTCCAAATCCACTATTGTCAAAACTATCGGAGTCAAACTGGTCAAAACTAAATCCAGTTGCCGAATCTGAAATAAGAAACTTAATCTGAGCGACACGAAAAAAGAGTTTTTCCTGTTTAAGTTTGTTAAAAAACTTGAACCACTTGGTATTATTCATATAACTGGTTCTAATCGAAATCTCTTTATTCAGTTTTTGTCGGTTAATACCAAATCTATCTAATTCCAAGTCTCCCTTTTTAATCATAAGAGAGTTCTTAATCGGATTGTGATTTGCTAATTGGAAATCATCTAAATTCTTATCGAACAATACTAACACTCTTTCTTTGTCAGCAAGTTTATCATCAATCACAGTTCCACTTTGTCCAATTAATTTCCAATAATCATCGGATTTATCAACATCATCAGGTGAGCTTTTTGACCCTAAAAATGTTATTAACCTTACTGGTGTATTTTTTCTAATCTTCATATGTGACTGCGTGTCTCTGTATTATTGCCAACGGCTCGAATATGCGTAGTGCGGGATTTCAAGGCACTTCACTATCAAACCGTTACTTTGTTTGTTAAATGCTTTACGGCTCAAATTTACCAAATCGCCCCGCATTACGTATATTTATTGTTGAACTAAACCCGCAAAGCGGGAGCTTAGGCTAAAACTAACAAAATTCGTAAGATAATTACATCTTCTACCATTATTAATTTTAAATACAATTGTAATGAGTAGAGAATCTTACCTACAACAAGCTTGTAAAGCAGTTCCTGAATTTAAACTTATCAGCGAACAATTTTTGCGTAAATACACCATTGCCGGAAAATCAGCGTCCTGTACCCGTAATTACCTGATGCAAATTTCTAAAATGGTGTTGTATTTTAAGTGTTCACCCCTGGAGCTGTCCATTGATCAGATGGAAGAATATTTATTTGAAATCCAAATCAACGAAAAACCCAGTCGCAGCTCTTTCAAACATCTGGTATATGGTTTAAGAGCCATGTTTTCTATGTTTAAAAATGAAGAACTATTGCTGGCACTCCCTCCTATTAAAAGTAGTAAAGCCTTACCTGTGGTGTTATCGCAACAGGAAGTTAAAACACTACTAAAAACACCTAAACTCTTAAAACACAGAATTCTATTTGCCATCATTTATGATTGTGGTCTTCGTATTTCGGAAGTGCTCAACTTAAAAATTGAAGATCTGGATTTTGACCGCAAACAAATACACATCAAACAATCTAAGCATAAAAAAGACCGATATGTACCAATGTCTAACCTTACAATTCGGGGTTTATATACTTACTTTCAAACGGTGTGTCCTCAAACATGGGTATTTAATGGTAAAATCAGAGGTGAGCAATTCAGTACTACTGGTGCCAGACATGCCATGAAAGAGGCGGTTAAAAAGGCCGGTATTAATAAATCTGTTTGTATTCATACCCTCAGACATAGCTATGCGACACATCTGCTGGAAATGGGACTCGATATTGTGAGCGTTAAAAACCAGTTGGGACATGCTGAAATTCGAACTACGATGATGTATCTGCATATTGCGCAAACTTCGCCCAATGCTGGTTTTAGTCCCTTGTCGAAAATGTATCCTAATGTTTGATCCCTCTGATATTGCTACTGTAATCAGACGCTTTTTACCGGATCTTTTAAATTTAAGAGGATTCACGGAATATCAACTTAAGGTTTTAAATGCGCTGGCTACTTGCCGTACGCCGCAACTTGGCGGTTCTGTATTGGCATGTAATTCTTGTGGATCGGTTCATTATGTGATGCACAGTTGCAGAAACAGGCACTGTCCAAGGTGTCAGGGTATTGACAAAGAGTTGTGGATTGAAGATCGTAAACAAGATCTGCTCCCGGTAAAATACTACCATGTGGTATTTACCGTTCCACATTTACTGTTAGAGTTGTTTCGCTTTAACAGAAAAACCATGTATAACCTATTGTTTGAAAAATCATGGGAGACGATTTGTCACTTTGCCAAAGATCCTAAATTATTAGGGGCTTTACCTGGTGCCATTGCTATTTTACATACCTGGGATCAACAGCTGAATTACCATCCGCATATACATTATATTATTCCGGCAGGTGGTATCGACAAAAATGGCCACTGGAAAACAACCAAACAAAACGGTGACTTCTTGTTTGATGTTAAACAAATGTCTGATAAGTTTAGTGCCATTTTTGCTAAAAAGCTGCGTAAACTTAAACGACAAGGTAAAATCAACAAGTTTGTGCCTCGTGATTTAATTCCGGAACCCTGGGTAGTTTATGCCAAACAAGCCTTTGGATCCCCACATTCGGTAGTGGAATATTTGGGTAGATATTCGCACAGAGTAGCCATTTCAAATGCGCGTATTTTAAAAGTAACTGATACTCATGTTACTTTTAAATGGTGTAACAGAAAGGATAATTATAAACCTGAAACACAAACCATTACTGGCATTGAGTTTTTAAAAAGGTTTGTGGAGCATATTGTCCCACCTCATTTCAGAAGAATAAGGCATCTTGGCTTTTTGAGCACTCGTAATAAATCCAAATGTTTGGAGTTATTACGCAAAGACTTAAAGGTAACTTTTCATAAACTAAAACTTTCAAGAGCTCAGGTACTTGAATTAAAGTTTGGAAAACGTTCCTGTCTTAGTTGTAAAGATTGTGGTGGTGAGCTGGCTTTAATACTTTCTTATCCTGGGAAAAGGGCCCCTCCTGCTTCCTCATGTTTGTAGCAAGTCTCTATTTACCAACAAACTAACGAATATGCCTTTATGCGTAAATGGGAATGCTATATCCTCTTGTTAAAATAGTGGTTCAAAAACAGTATTACAATTAAATAACAAGTGCAATAAATTACGATCTAGTGAAACAAATTAATAAAATAGTTCATTATTAACTGAAATACCTCATAAATGACAATGATAAAACAATATAAAAAGCTTTAAAAATGCCATTTAAAACACTATAAGTAAAAATCACATTATTAAAACCTTACAGATTAGTTGCTGGAATATTGTTTAGTTCAACAAACCCTCCAATCTGTAGGGTATGCAAGCAACCCTACATTAGAGGCTAAGTGTTACCACACGTTTTTATTTCATATTCGTAATCTCTTTCCTCGATTTGACATTTAATTTTGAATAAATATTACTCACATGAGATTTTACTGTACTCAATCCAATATTTAGATGGTTGGCAATATCTTGGTTTGTGTCACCTTGTTGAAGTAATTCAAATACTTTTCTTTCTTGAATACTTAGTTTCTTGATTTTTCTGTTTGGGTCTAGCCAAATTTTTCCAAGAAAAAAAGCACCCACCATTAATGTAATAGTAAAAGCAATAATTAATAAAATAATATTAGTGTCATCAGGCTTAGGAAACTTTTTTTCAAATGAATTAAAATACGTGTTATCCTCTTTCCGCCATTTTTTGATGAATGATTCATAGAAATCAACATTTGAATAATAATTGGTTTTGCTTTTATATATTGCATACAGTCCAACCAAAAAATTACTTGATGTATCTGCAATTGATAATAAAGTACTCTGTAATTGCTCTTCAATCAGCAGCCTTTTTGCCGCAGAACTCTCACTAGCTATGCTGTCAGCGATAAAAACCATATCACTTATTTGCTGAAAAGCATTATTCTCTCCTGAGTTTTTAAAGGTTGTCTTTTTAAATGGCGGATATGTTGATAAGCTTGTAAAATCAATCTTTGAAGGATGATTAATAATAAAGAACATATAATTCTCATCTTTACCTCCAATAATTAGAGTTGCCCGTGAATCACCTTTTTTTGAAATATGTAATCTGTATAGATTTTCACCTTTAGGCAAAAAATCAACTTTAAATTTAAAATAGCCGAGACTGTCAATACCAGTCTCGGCTATTATCATTTCATTTGACATTGAATACATGTCATCAAATGATGGAATATAAGAAATATAGATTTTTGATTCCCATGTATTGTCTATCGACAATTTCCCGGAAATTTGAGTATTCTCTTTTCCTTGTCCCAATATTATATAAGGGAGAAGAAAAAAACAAAAAAGCAATAACGCAATAAAACGATTAAGAAATGGAACGCTCATATATTTAACTTATTCAATAATCGCTGTTTGTATTCTTACATCACCTGTTACATCTTTCGGTATTATTTTTACCCACCATTTGCCAAACTGAGGTTCGATTATTGATTTATTAATATTTCCATTGACTTGCTCTTTCTTCTCTGATTTCAACTGAGTTTCTATTGTAAAATTTCCTTGCTTTATATTATTAGGGTCGTATAATTCAATGGTTAGTTTACCGCCTTTGACTGAACTACTAATCATTATTTGCAATCTTTGTGTCTTTTCTTTTATTTCAATAAATATATCTTCCGCTTTCGAATCATTTTCTAATTGAATGGTTCTTTCCATGTCAACCTTGGTTTCGGAATTTTTAGGTGAAAAAAAATTCTTTTCTTTGGTTTCAATAACTTTACCTTCAAAAAAAGCTTTCTCCTTCTCTTCTTTAGTCTGTCCAGAGGCTGTCAATGAAATAAATAGAATACCAATAATTAAATAAGATGTTCTTTTTTTCATAATTCAATTTTTTTTAAGTTTAACAATTTTCAATCAAATCTATTGCTAATCATCTGTACAAAGAAAAATTTATGGATTGAAAAAGGTCTGAACAAAGTATGAAAAAAGTCTTGATTAGCCATATCATATTGATTTACTGTACTATCGTGCCAAATGTGTGGTAACGTTAAGTATAAGAAACGTAAGTAATTTCGAAGCACTTACCTGTCAAGTTGCACTGAGCCAAATTTGCGATTTGACACAAATTTAAAGTTTTAAAACAACCCTTCAAATCGCAGATTTGGCGGAGCTGACTAAAAGCTCCAAAGCATCGTAAACCACTGAGCCACTTATGTTTTTTATACATTGTTACAGGGCGTTATTCTATTAGTCCAGCCATTATAGCTAATAATTTGGCTTTTTTTCCATAATCCTTAGTTCTAAAACCTCCTGCAACTCCAATGTCATATGGAATTTCAATTGATTGGGGAGTATATTGATTTTCAGTAATGTCAAGAATTTCATTAGTATCTTTATTTATAAGAAAACAATGTCCGCCATGTTCCCATTTATTTTTTGAAATAGCAGCTTTCTTCCATTTTTCTTTTCCTCCAGTCAAACGATAAATTACTTCACAAGCTGCATAACAGAATCCCGTTGAGTCAATTCCTGTTTCAATATTTTTCTCATACCACTCAGGTTCAAGAACTTCTCTTTTTACATCATCTTTGCTGAATGCAAGTTTAAGTTTTTCAATTATTTCATCAAGTTCCATGCTAATCAATTAAATTATCAAAAGCATTATTATCAAGCTTTAACTCCCCTGTTTCTTTATTCCATGTATTAAGTATGAATATCTCAACATTTTCTAAATGAGATGCAAATTCAATATTTTTAATTAATTGGTCAGGATTAATATTCCACCCATTAAAAACAACCATTTTATACTTCAATTCACTGGAGTATGTAATTTCTTGAATGTTTTCTTTAGAAAAGTGAATCCATCCATTTCTTCCTTTAATTTTTCGGATTAATTCATTTTTCTTTGTTAAATACTTTTCTAAGTCTCTGTTCCAACCTAGATTCGTTTTTAAATCAAAGTATTCTTTGAGTTCACTATTTTCTAATATTGCTAAATCAGGTTTAAAAGTTGTTGCTCTTCCTTTTTTACTAAATCGAATAGAAATCAACTTGTCTACAAGGTATTGAATCGACTTATTATTAATTCTCTCAGCCATGTAAAGAGCAAATACATCTTCCATATATCCAGAAACGGGATGAGCTGTCCCTCTCACAATATTATATCCTCCATTACCTTCTGAAAGATTGTTAGCTTTCTGATATTCCTTGTTTATCTTATCTACAAATTCTTGATTAGTCATTTATTATTTTTTATTGCAGTATGTTTTTTAATTCTGACTAACGTTAAATTTAGTATATTTTATTTTCCTCTAAATCTTGACGTTAGCTTAAGGACTTAATTTGCTCGTCTGATATGGAGTATGCCCTGTAACGTTGAGTATATGCAAAGTAGGCGATTGCGGCCTCCAAACTTATCAAACCGTTAGGATTTTGAAGCGGGCTACAACCGTTGAATTTACTACTATCACGCCTATTTTGTATATACATTGTACACTACTTACTTTTTATTTCTTGATATTGCTTAATGGTTCATTTACTGCTTATTAGCCCGTTTCCAATTTCGTTATATTACCCAAAATTCATATATTTGACATGTATTTGTATGTTAGAAAGTATATGAAGCGAAACATACAAAACACCCTGTAAATAAAGGGTTGTACAATATAGTAAAAAAACGAAAAACAGTTTGTATGGGAGCAAAAGTTAGTACGTCGATAGTTTTATATAAAAGCCAAACCAAGAAGAATGGTAAGCATCCTGCTAAACTCAGGGTTACATACAACCGTAAACAAATGTATTACAGCATTGATAATAAAGAGCGTGTTTATGAATTTACGCCAGAGGAATTCAATAAAGTTCTCGCTCCAAAACCAAGAGGTATATTTAAGGACATCAAGTTAGAGTTTTCATTAATTGAAGATAAAGCCAATAAGATTATTGCCTCAATGGAAACTTTTTCGTTCAGGCAGTTTAAAACAAAATTTGGTATTGCTGGAGGTGACCTTACAAATATTCTATTCTATTTTGAAAGGCGTATTAAGGAATTTGGAGATAATGACCAGTGGTGTAGTTGGGCGCAATTCACTACCGCAATGAGAACCCTAAAAAAGTATTTTGGCAGTAATCAAATCGACTTTAGAGAACTAACTGTAAATGAACTAGAGAAATATGAACAATGGATGGTGACACAAAATCTTTCAATGTCATCAATCAATACTTATATGGCTTCTACAAGGACAATATTCAAGATTGCTCAACGTGAGGGTGCAATATCAAAGGATTACTACCCTTTTGGTGAAGGTGGTTACAAACTTCCATCAAGTCAAAACGTGAAAAGAGCTTTGAAAATGAATGAAATTGAAAAAATATATAACTACGAATGTAAGGAGTTTTCATATCGTGACGAAGCAAAAGATTTATGGCTGTTTAGTTACCTTTTAAATGGGGCTAATATGAACGATATTATCAGATTAAAGTATAAGAATGTTGATGATGAATTCATAACATTTGTTCGTAGAAAAACCAGAAAAACTAGCAAATCATCTAAGCCAATAAGCGTTGCTCTTACTGATGATTTAAAAAAATTAATAGACAAATGGGGAAATAAAGACCGCTCTCCAGAAAACTATATATTTCGTTTCATAAATGAAGATATGACCGAAAAGCAGATTAGGCGTTGCTTGGATAGACTAATCAAAAGAACTAACGACCACATGAAAAAAATCGCAACTGAGGTCGGAATAGAGAAAACGGTAACTACATATACGGCAAGGCACAGCTTTTCAACGGTATTAAAACGTTCAGGAGTTTCAACTGAATACATCGGGGAAAGTTTAGGTCATAACAATCTAAGAACTACTGAACTTTACCTTGATAGTTTTGAAGATGAAACAAAAAAAGAAGTGGCTAAATACTTAACAGCATTTTCAAAGGGGTAAGAGATTAATTAATCCCCTTTCTTATGCTTGTGTGGTTTTAGTGATGGCGTATTTCCCGGAGTTTCTTTATTATCTCGTTGTCGTCTGTCAGGTTTCCCTGTTGATTTTGCTGTTCGTTTTGGACCAGGTTTAATTCCCATGATTTTTGGCTTTTGTTAGAATTATATTTTACTCACAAGTTCATAATAATTAGTCAAATATCAAAATTGTCATAAACTTTCGGGAGGTTTGTAAAATCTAATTCTCAAATATTATTTTCCCAATCCGCTTTAACCATCCTTCAAGGAATAAATGATTTTTGCCTTTCTTGGCAATCTTGTGGTAATAGCGGATTCTTGCTTTTTTGATTTCCCAAAATAGTTCCTTTGGTTGGCAATTGGCTATTGCAGCAAGTGTCATTTTACCAATAATACCGTCCATCTTTAAATCAGCATCAAAGAATTGGTTTAATACACGTTGAACGCCTCTGGCTCCCCATACTCCACTATTGACACACCAATCAAAAATGATTTCTTGTAGTGAGCCATTGGAGATTTCATCAATTTTAAACCTTTTGTAAAAGGTCAGCTTGTAAAAATCCTTTACAAGCTGTGTCAATTGAGGAACATCAATCTTAAAGTTCCAAGGTATTTCACCGTAGGTTTCTTTGTAGGCATCAATATATTGCCAACCTTCCCAATCGGGATGTAAATTCCGGGCAACACCCATGTAGGTTTCTCCACCTCGGTCGCCTTCTACGTTGGCATAATAGCCTTCATGTTTGATTACGCCATCGAACAACTCATCGAATGTTTTCATTTATTACGTCTGTTTTTAAGTTTGACATCGTTTACTCCTGATATTGCACCACCGAAAAGAAAGTCAATAATGGTGCTTAGTTTGGTGGATATTCCACCGTTGATACTGCTTACAAATGCTATTTGCCAATCATCAAGCTGAATAGTATCGAAAATGAAGTAGTTCAGCATTACGAAAGTCAATGCACACCATGCAAGCAAGAAGAAAATTGCAAAGGCTTTTTGAAGCCAACTGTCTTTTTGATACATCTCCCTGGCCGAACTCCTATCAGCTACTGCCATCTTAAAGAGTTCCATTTTCCCCTGGAGCTTTTCTTCCTGAGTTGTGAATATTTCATCAATCAGCTTCGTTCCCTCTTTTAAGGTTTCCGCAGCTCCGGCATTGATAACTTTCCCAAATATCTTTCTCATCGTTCTACAAATTTTAAAATGGTATCGAGCTTTTCATTGAGCTGCTTAATGGTTTGATGGAATAGTTCTTTACTCACATATATTTCCTTGGAGCTGTCCCTTAAATCGGATATTCGTTTATGCAATACCGTAAATTTGTTTTCGCATGAAGCAAGCTCTTTAGTCAAGTGCTGAATATCCTTTTCCAATAAATCGGTTTTAGCATCCACCGTTTCCTTTGTAGCATTCTTGGAAATGGCATTACGGATGATGAAGGAAACCACACCAACTATAAGCGAGCTAAAAGCACCGATAACAAGCCAATAGAACTTTATTGTCATTTCTTCCATGCTAAAAGATTTTAATGGTTTCTGTACTGCCCTCCGGAAAGCGGTTTTTCTCCATCGTTGCACTTTGGTTTTCGATGTGCATAATGGCATCCACTATATGTTCCCACTTCGTTCCGCCTTTGGAGCTACCGTCTCTATTTGCCTGATTGATGATTACAAATGAGGTGTTCGGGAACTGTTTCTTCAGCTCTTTAAATTCCTCATGAGAAATATCGGTCGTTTGGGTACTGTCGATAAATACCACATCGTAATCCTTGAAAAGTTTCGGGTTATAGTCCTCGATAATTCCAATCGGGCTGTTAATACCAAGCCTTACCACTTTCTCCTGCATTGTCCCTTTTGCACCTTCTTCATTGGCTACATACAGAACTTTATAGCCATGCTGTTTTACCAATTCATCTGCAAACATTAAGGCTACGGTACTCTTGCCATGAAAGCGTGAGCCGTAAATCATTATATAGAATGGGATATACAGCTTGCCTAATAGCCTACCGAATTTTCCTCGGATTGAGATGGTCTTAAAATTCATCTTGGCAAGGTCGTTTGCTAAAACAACCTGGTCGGATGCGATGACTGCGGTTCTTGTGGTGCCGGGATTGAATGCCCTGTTTTGTGAGCCACTACTTTTGGGCATGGAAGTAGTGGCATTTACTTTCCCAATCCGGCAATGCCTTGTAGCCCTTTTAACTGAACATTGGTAACAAGCAGTTTATCACTCTCCAAATAATCATGTAAATGCTTTTGGACGTTTTTCACCTGTTCAAATTCCTTGTCGGATTTGTCAACCTTACCATTTTTCAATGAGTTGGTAACTGTGGTAAGTAAGCGTTGGGCTTTTGCCTTTGTGATATTGCCATACAGATTGATGAATCTTTTAATCAGAGCAACTGCCGGAGTAACACCATAGTCATCCACTATCTTTTTCAGCTTCGTGTACAATGAATCCGGAACTTCAAACTTGCAAGTACCATTCATATCCTTGTAGGTCTTAATCAAGTCATTGCTGATACTTTTTATTTCAGAGGCGTACTTGCTTGTTTTGCGGATGGTCTTTTCGGTAGCTGCCTTTTGAATCACCTTATACAAAAGCGATACCTGACGTTCTGTAACCTTCTTATTGTGGAAGTTCAGATAACGCCTGATTACCTTAATCTCCAACGGCATTAAATCAACCTCGATGGGTTTTCGTTGTGCTTTTTTGGGTGCTGCCGTTTTCTTTGTTGCTGTTCGTTTTGGTGCAGCTTTCTTGGTCACATTTTTTGTCGATTTTTGTGACGAAGCGGTCTTCTTCTTCGCTGGTACTCTCTTAGGTGCAGGGCTTTTCTTTTCAGAATCCTTTAGGTAAGGTTCAACGATTTTGAAATGATTATCCAACATCTCTTTAATGTCCTTATCCTCATTGTAGAAATCGGCAAATGAATCGAACTCTTTATGTGCTTCCTGTGCTGCTTCCGGCAACTTTTTGAAGTCAATATTTTTGGTGGCTTCCTTGTAATTTTTGATTGTTAATTTCATACTATCTGATATTAAGTTTTTAGTACACTATTTATTATTCGCTGCCCTTCGCAAGGGCTTGTTTCTGTTTAATGCGAATTGCTTTAGCCCTGATTTTGGCAAGTTTCAGTTTGCGTTCTTTGCCCACTATCACACCTTTGTTCACACTGCCTTTTTCGGTCAGGTCGATGTATTCATCGGCTCGTTTATCGGTAAATGGCTCAAATGATTTTATGGATAAATGCTCTTTGATGGCATAAATCAGGTTATCAAAGCACTTATTAATGTAAATGCGTTCCTGACCTTGCGGATAAACAGGATGAGAGAACATACCACCTGATACCAGGTAGTTATTTACCCGGTCTTTTTCTTTTAGCTTGTCGTACACATAACATTCAAAGCTTCGGGCAAACATCTCGGCAATATCTTTCCAATAAGCACCTTGAAGTTTGGAGTAGTGATACAGGTAGCTGTCGGTTCTACGTTTCTTAGTCTCATCAAAATCATTATAGCTAACCGCTTTATCATCCAAAGCATAATACCCAAAGCGGAGCATTAGGATAAGCGAAACGATACTTGTATGCACCACCGATTGTCTCTCCTGAAATGTCGGTACAACCTTGTTAATAGAAGTTTTTAAAATATCCTTGAACCAATCTTTTGTTGGCGAAGAATTACCACCGATGAAATACTTCTTTTTGTACCCTAAACTTTCAATGATGGTATTCAGGTAGCTTTCTGAACGAAGCGGTTTGGTTGATAATTCCAAGCCATTCAGGTAATGGTCGAAGAAATGCCCCCACTCATGGGCTACTGAGCCGTCACCGTTTCGTTTGGTCAGGTTGATGAGCTGGCGTGTTGGGTAATAGGTAGCCATTGCCTTACCACCACGACCAAATGCACCGAAAGCAATAGCCAGGGCTTCGTTTATGGATAGGTTGATGTCAAGCACCTCGCATAAATCAACGATGGCTGCAACAAAGTGGCGAATGTGTTCCCTGGCTTCATCATCCTTCACGTAGTTTCCTAAAGTGAGTGATTTAAAATGAAGCTTCTTGATAACCGTATTTTCATCCGCTTCTTCAATTAATAAACCGCCTGTGCGTTTGATATATGATAACGGTACAGCTTCTATTTTAGGCTTGCTGCTGCTTTTTGATCTGCTTGTTTTCTTTGTTTCTGCCCAGCTCCAATCCGGTTTAAATTCCTTGTATGGGAATCGTTCTTTTTGCTCATCGTATTCCCTTTTTGCATCATTGATAAACCTTGTGCAAACCTGAGTAACATACCTTACATAGTCCTCCACAGTCCGAACGCTACTCAACATACCACCCTGAAAAGTCAGGTCGTTTTGCTTGTGGCGTTTCATGTCGGCAGGAGAAAGGATTTGCTTTGCAGAATCAATGCAATCCTGTTGGCGTTTTATCCGCTTGTCGGTGTATTCTTTTAACCTTTTTGCATGGGGAGCTGCCTGTTCTTTGGTTATACCTGAATATTGGTGGGCTTTCATGTAGGTTTCCTTAACCGCAGATGTAGTCCGATAGCCCTTGATGGTAAAGACGATATTGCGAAGTGCTTTGCCGAATATCATTCCAAAATCATGCTTGCCCACAATCTCACCACTATTGGCAATGGTATCGAGCTGTTGTAAATCCGTGATTGAAATGGCATCAGAAAGAACTTTTGCAAAAGCCTCCGCCATTTTCACATATTGCTCTCTGGCTTCTTTGGTGTTGGCATGTGGCTTTGCAGGGAATGCCTGTCGAACCTTTACTTTCAGAAAGGCACAACCTGAATCCGTACCATTTTCCTTTTCTGCCTGTGGGTCAACCTTTGGAAATACCTTATCCTTTTTGACTAGCTCGATGGCGGTAGCTTCGTCTTGTTCGATGCTGTTTAAATCACTACTGCTGATAAGCTTGTTGTACATGGCTTGTTCTTTCCTGGAACCATGAACACGCTTCCCTGCATCTTTAAATTCCCGGTTCTTTTGCTTCTCCTGCAAAGCCTTTTCGACTTCTGTATCAATATCCCCAAGGTCATCATTCGGTGTTGCTAAGTTGGCACAGTAGTTCTCGTATAAAGTCCAATCATCGCTGATAATAAAGAATCCATCATTGGGATTGGGCTTGTAACCTTGCTTTGTTTTGTAACCATTGCGACCTTCAATGAATCCTTGTTTGGGTAGAATCCAAACGAAGTCACCCTTTCTCGGTTTATATCGGGTAGCAATAATATCAGTTGCCTTCTCAAAACCTTTATAGATGGGCAAAGCATTGACATTAACGCCCTCTTTAAAACCATTGGTTAGAATGTAAGCCTTTGATTTTCCTTTGGTGCGAATATCCTTGTGAATGGCTTTGTACTTTTTATAAAACTCCTTTTCGGTCATAGTATGGTCTTGATTTTAGGATGAGTACCTAGCCCGGCAACTGCCCGAAGCTGTTTCTGCTTTATCAGGATTGCCTTTGCACGGAGCTTCACAAGCTTCAATTGTTTGCCTGTGTCTATGCTTACCTTTTTACCTTTAGGTGCGGATTGCTTTTGTTTTGCCAGTCGTTTGGGAAATTCCTTTTTGTCCTGCTCAAACATCTTCATCGCCTCATTGGTAAGGCTATCGGTAGTGTTGCTACGCTTTGTTCCTTTATCCAAAAACTCATCGTAATAATGGCGAGGAATTTTAACCGATAAACTGAATCGTTCACCAAGAAGATTAAGTAGTTTAGGCATCTTGCTTTCTTCAACGGAAGCCCTCATATTGCCCGATACCATTTCAAAACCATCCCGATTATTAACCAGGAGCTTCACCACTTCTTTATCGGTGTAAATGGGTATATGTGTTTTGGTTTTAGGCATAATGACCTTAAAAGAGCCATCATAATGCCTGGCTATTGTAATCCTGTTTTCGGTGGCAATGGTAGCCCCATTGCGAAGGCTCATAATGTGTTTTTGCAGTTTGGCAATTGGAGCTACAACATAGTTGTCCGCTTTATTATCGTTGTTGTCAGGCGACCATGCCTCGCTCATTAAAATTCCCTTTTGAACACCTCTGCCTTTGGTGGTGAAGCTCACCAACTTGCCCGGAAAGTCCGCAGAGCCTTGTAATATGTTTCCTGTTACGATGTATCGGATTTGTCGGTCTGCCGTGAAGTCTTTAATGGCTTCATCCCAACGCTCAATCAAACTTTCTTTTTGACCTGTGGTGAGCTGCATACTACGGCTCATTACACGCTCAATTTCTTTGGCGGTGTCTCCCGATGCAGGAAGAACGATGTATTTACGACTGTCAGATATGGCAAAGCGAAGCTTCACCGATGAAGGAGCATAAGGATTCTTGCGTTTGGGATTAATGTCAAAACCAAGAAATACGCAATAGGAATTGGAACTGCTATCGGTTTCAAAACTGACTGCCGGATAGAAATAACCATGACCAACTTTGAAGAACTTGAAAAAGTTGTTCAGGTAGCGTTTACGGTTCTCGCTTTGTGTTTTGGTCTTGGTAATCTCGGCTTGTTTCCCTTCTTCAATTTCTTCGGTTCTTTCAGCGACATAATCTCTTTGGGCTGCTTTGTCATATACTGGAATTTTCTGATAGCCTTTCTCATTGGTAATGCCATTAAAAAGGTCTTTGTATTTATCCTCCAACGCCTTTAAATCCTCAGATAACTTGTTTTGCACAAATTTCTCGTGAGCTGAAACTATTTCTTCAGAAATGCTATCGGGATGTTTACCGTTTAATTGTTTTTGAATCAGCTTTTCAAGTTCAGCTTTGCTGTAAGGTTTTTTAAGTACGTTGCATTCGCATTTTTCCAAATAAGTATCGTTACCAAATACCGAACGTCCACCTTTCCCGGCAATCACAACACGCTTTTCAAGTGATTCTGCTTTTAGGTTCAGGACTTCCACTTCAAGGTCGTACTCATCGGCTTGCTTGAGGTATTCCACATAGTCATTATATCGCTCAATAACCTCTTGGTAAAACTTCTCCTGTTCCTTAACCGATAAAACAGCCACACGACCTGTTACCTTTGAAGCATCACCTTCGGATGGTGTCTCATCACTCTCTTTGCCCTCAAATTTGAGTGGGTTATCCAGGGCTTTGTTTAGTTCCTCGTTTTCCAACATGTATTGGCGAACCACTTTGTCACCGTACTTATTCAGAAAGTCATCGGATTCCAATTGTGACTTGCTGCTTTTTTGGTTGGAGGTGGTATTGGCATCCAATGATTTCAGTTTCTTTTTGAGCATCATCATAAACCGCTTTTGTGCAGGGATGGATGAGATAATGTAATCGTAAATCGGTTTCATTATCTGTCCTGTGCGGTTAATACGCCCACGCTTTTGAATTTCGGTATTGATGTTCAGTTCAGGTTGGAGTATCACCATCACACGCTGCTTTACTTTTTCCGCTGGCACCTTATCGGTGACGATGGCATGTGCCGAAGCTCCTGTTGAACCACTTTGGTTAATCAGCAAACAATCTATTTCATTATCATTGAATTGACGAAACAAATCGGCTGTGTTTTCCTTTTTCCGGCTCATCACCAGGGCGGTGGTGTTTTTCTTGTTCAGGTTCTTGTACTGAACACAAAGCTTTCTACCTGTAACTTCGCCAACTGAATAGCCGGCTTCTTTAATCTTTTGGATTATCAAATCAAGCGGACTGATAGTAATACCTGTGGATGCCTGTTCAATTCGCCTGATAATATCGTAGTAAGCCAATTGTGCATCTTCCGATAAATCGGCAATATTGAATTGCTTACCTTGTGATTCACCGTCAATATCCTTTTCTGTGTAGCGAAGAACAGAATCCAATCCCTTTTCCAACACGGTAGAAAAATCACCATTAATAACATCATCGGGTTTTGCCATACCCTCTAAAAAGCTCCCCATTGTGGAGGCAAAGGCAATGATAGGTTTCTTGCCTTCTTTTAGCCTGTTTATGGCATGGTCGGCAACATCGGCAGCGTTCAGGCTAAAGAGCAATTGATTAATGACGTTAAAGACTTTTGAGAAATACGGAATGTTATCAACCCCGGCTTTCTCTGTTCCTTTGCGAGTTTCAACCTCTTTACTTTCGGCTGCTGCTATCTTATCAAGCTCATCAACCTGTTTGTTGATGTACTTCTCCTGAAACCCGATTATATCTCGAATGATTGAAGTTACTTTATCGGCTGTTTCAGCTTGCTCTTTGGCTTTTTCTTTAAGCTCGATGTAGTTGACTTCCACACCTTCAAAAGAGCGTTCACGCCTAATCATCTGACCTTCTGAAACCAATTGAGCTGCTAACACTTCCTGTAAAGCCACACCGCCTTTTGTAATAGCTTCAACCAAATCCTCTTTGCTCATATTGGCATCGCTCATTGAAGTCTTTTGAGCGTAAATTGGCATGTTATCAGGTCGCTTTGCAAAGGTGGCTGAAAGAAAACAAACGCCTTTGGTCTGCCTTAACACATCCTGCATGAACTCACCTGTATTGGAACTGCCCGAAGCATTGTGGGCTTCATCCATGATGATGATATTACCGCTACTTGCAGCATTTAAAAACTCTTGTTTGGCTGGCTTTTTCGGCTGATTGAACTGCGAATAGGTGGCACAAACAAAGTTGTAATTGTTGGGTACTTTCTTACCCTTAATGATTCGCTCTTGTGTAGGTTTTTCGGGAGCTGTATAAATAACTTCACCGCTTTTGTCCTTTACATTGGTTTTGCTCTCTTTGGTGTTCACGATAAACGGAACCAGGGCAGAACTTCCAATGTCGGATAAATCCCGATACAGGTCAGTAAACAGGTTAGGCTTTTCGGATAGGAACACAGGTTGCAAACCGCTTTTAACACCGTAGCGGATTAGAGCTGCTGCGGTTCTACCTTTACCAATTCCTGTTTGGTCGCCAACAATGATTCCCTGGCCACGCTTCTCGATATTGTAAATTGCCAATGATACCGCATCAATCTGTTCACACGAAAGCGACTTTACAAGCTCGTCATTACTGTAATCGAGTTTCTCGGCAACATAGTCAAACAGAGGCATCCCGATACTTTTCTTTACTTTTCGGATAGCGATGTGCATTTCGTGTCCCATTGAATCGGGTACTGTTGTATCCAGGATAAAACCTTTTTCGGCTGTTGGGATATAAGCCATACCCAGCCCTTTATGACCGAACATTCCTTGTAGATACTCATGCTCGTTTTGAGCCAGTTTTTTGGTGCGGACAAAGCTTTTATTGTTGTTGGTTTTAAATCCCAATTCAATAAGCCTTGCCGATATATGTTTTGATGGAACGCTACCAAACTTAATGGTAATGCTGCTTTTGCTAAATGATATTGTTTGTTTCATACTGCTTCTGTTTTATGAGAATTGCTTTTGCTCTCAACCTGGCAATGTTCTGGTTGATTTTCGTAAGTATTTCTGGAGATGGTTGAAGTTGAACTCTATCCCAAAGTTCTTCATGGGTATTGACAACGGTGCTGTGCAATTTATCTTTAAGTGGAGCTGCTCCATCGGGAATTGCTTTTGCTCCATCAATCAGAATCAACCTTGTATTGATTGAAGTTCCTTGTCTGGAGTATAGCTTTTTGCCGTTAATCGGGATAATATCTTCAACGTTGTAAAAGTGATAGAGGTAATTCAGGAAAATGCGATTTGTTCCTGCCGTTACCCGACCTTGTTCATCCCAAGTGGTATGACCACCAATGATAATGGCTGCCTTTCCATTATCCTTCATGCAACGTAAGGCATTCAAAGCCATTGCATGTTCCAATCGCTTGATTTTAAATTTTCCGAAAAGTTCAGGTTGAGAAAGCGAACCGAAAGGTGGATTCGTAACTATACCATCAAAAGTTCTGTCATAAGCTGCCGGAGGTTTTAAGGCATCCCAAGAACTGACCTTTGCAAAAGGTTGTTCTTTCAGGTTGGCAAGCCTTACATCGTCCAGCTCGTTAACATGGGTATAGTGATAAGGCAAAGCAATGGTTAAAAGTCCGTTCCCTGCTGATGGCTCTAAATACTTTGGAAAGTCTTTTTTATCATCGGTAAGGTGTGCATTGCCGACAATTTTACCTTTAGTTCCACCTTTTACGATGTTCTTAAAAGCCTTGTAACCTGATAAGCTGCCTGATTTTAAGATATAACTCGATGCCAGGAACGAAATGGGTGCCGGAGTGGAATATTGCTGCATCAACACACTCATGCTTGTGCGCATGGATAGGTTAACCTGTGATTGATACAGGGCTACAATATCAAGGTATTTCTCGTAAGTGGTTAGCGAACTGTCGTGTGCTATCTCTCTTGCATTAAGGATTATTGCCAGTTCGGTAAATTCTTTCACCAAGTTTTTATTGGCAATACCGAAGCTTTTTGCAATGCTTTCAATAGTGGTTTTAGAGTGCTTACGTCCGCCTTTTAAATCCTCACGAATCCTTGATATGTAGCCCTTTTTATCCATGAACAAACAAGAACTACATAATTGTGTGAGCCAAATAGAAAAGACCTACGAATATCTCTGCTGCCATTGTCAGCTCTAAACACCAAATTCGCTTATCAGCAAAGCCTGTTGCAATTAAAGCCGAAATAGCGATGATGATGGTATATTCTATATTACCGAAGCTGAAATAATAACTTAATCCAAGGAGTGCAAAACCGCCAATTGCCGATACATAGTGAGCAATACGGATAAGCAGGTTTCGCTTAAAGTCGGAAAATACACCAACTAAGAAGATTCCGATACCGCCTCCGATAACCCACCAATCGGCAGATTCTTTAATAAAAAGACCTGTAATGATGATGGCCAGTCCACAAACCCACATCACTATCTCAAATACAAGCTTGTAGGGTTTGCGTAAAAAGTAATTACTATCGGAAATTGATTTGCGGATGCCATGAACCGCTATGATGGAGGTAAGATAAACTACCAATGCTATAAATGCCGTGAAAAGGCTTGCTATTACTAATGCTTTCATAATTATTGGAGTGTAATGGTTTTGTCGGTTTCGTCTTTGAAAGTGAGTTTTAGGTTGTTCCCTGCAACATCTACCGAAAGGCTGTCCACATCGGCATCCACGAAGTTTTTCATGAAGTTGATTTGGAAGTTCAATATCTCAGCCAGCTTTGCTTCCCAATCTTCACCTGAGAAAATGCCGGAATCGGCATACACCTGTAGGAACTTTTTCAGGAAGTCAGGAACGTTCTGCAAATTGACATCCCAATCAGCCCCAACGGTGGCATTTTCTTCAATACCACCAAGTTTAGTTTCATCGGCTTCGGGGTATGAACGTTTGGCATTATTGGCTTCAATGGCTGCTGCCTGTTCTGCCGATATGGTTGTCGGTTTATTCTGAATATTGGTGTCCCAATCTGCTCCAACAGTCGCACCTTCTTCAATTCCTCCAAGCTTTGTTTCGTCCGCTTCGGGATAAGTACGTTTTACTGTATTCGCTTCAATAGCGGTAGCTTGTTCCTCTGTTATGGTAGCAGGCTTATTGGCAATATTTGTATTCCAATCCGCCCCGGCTGTGGCGTTTTCTTCGATACCCGAAAGTTTGTCCTGGTCTGCTTGTGGGTAGCTTCGTTTTTGAGCATTGGTTTCAATGGCTGCTGCCTGTTCTGCTGAAATGGTAACAGGTTTATTCTTAATATTTGTTTCCCAATCAGCTCCAACAGTTGCACCTTCTTCGATTCCTCCAAGTTTGGTTTCATCCGCTTCGGGATAAGAACGTTTGGCTGTGTTTGCTTCAATAGCCGTAGCCTGTTCTTCTGAAATGGTGGTTGGCTTATTGGCTATATTTGTTTCCCAATCAGCTCCGGCAGTTGCATTTTCTTCTATGCCTGAAAGCTTATCTTCATCGGCTTGTGGGTAGCTTCTTTTTTCGGTATTCGCCACAATAGCTGCTGCCTGTTCTGCTGAAATAGTAAGAGGTTTATTTTGAATATTGGTTTCCCAATCACCTCCAACAGTCGCACCTTCTTCAATCCCTGCCAATTTGTTTTCATCAGCTTCGGGATATGAACGTTTGGCTGCATTCGCTTCAATAGCAGTCGCCTGTTCCTCTGAAATTGTAGTTGGTTTATTGGCAATATTCGTTTCCCAATCTGCTCCGACAGTTGCATTTTCCTCTATGCCAGAAAGCTTATCTTCATCGGCTTGCGGATAACTGCGTTTAGCATTATTAGCTTCAATATCGGCTGCTTGTTGTGGAGAGATGGTTACAGGTTTGTTCTGTACATTCGTGTCCCAGTCAGCTCCAACGGTGGCGTTTTCTTCAATCCCTGCCAACTTGTTTTCATCTGCTTCGGGATAAGAACGCTTTTGCGTATTTGCTTCGATAGCTGCCGATTGTTCTGCCGATATGGTAGTAGGCTTGTTTTGAATATTGGTATTCCAATCAGCCCCGGCAGTAGCACCTTCTTCAATCCCTGCAAGCTTTTCTGCATCTGCTTGTGGGTAGCTGCTCTTTTTGTTGTTGTTCTCAATTGCCGTTGCTTGTTCAGCACTAATGGTCGTTGGTTTGTTTTGCAGTTCCTCAAAATTAGAAGTGAGGTTCATATCGTTTTCCAACTGCGAAAGCTTTGTTGGAATGGCAATATTGATATTACCGTCAGGGTCGGTTACAAAACCACCGTGTACCTCGATACCACCATTGGGCATATACACAGGGCTTTTCTCTGAAATGAGTAAGTCTTCCACATTCCCTGCGATTATCAAACCTCCACTAATTTGCTGAACAATGGTTTTGGGTCTGTATTCCGGAGCGGATTTTGAACGTGCAATATTGATGAATGAACCAACCGAAGCCCTGTCGAGTATCGTGTCCTGAATATCCCTGTTCATCTTGAAGTAGGTATCGGAAAACACAATCTTATTGTAGCCCCTGTCAAATACACACGATTGATTAACCTTTGCCTCAAAACAGCAATCATCAATGTTTGTGGTACTGTTCAGAAAAGCAATAGCACCGCTTCCGGCATCGGTATATTCAAAGCGTATGTCGGCAAAGTTGATAGCACTATTGTATATTTCAATAGCCTTATCACTTTGGAAAATTACAGGCTTAACGTATGTTCCGACCACACCATCCACCTTATTGCTCAATGAGCAGATGTTGATTTGATAGGAGAAATCACGAAGGACCAGGAACGTTCCCAAATCGTTGATGTAAGTACCATCCTCGAACATGATGCTGATACTTGCACTTTTGTTGGTGTGATACTTCAATGCTTTGGGCAGGGAATCAAACAGCCTTTGAAGCTTTGAAAAAGGAGTTCCTGACGGAATAATAATCGCTTTACGTTCAACATCGTATTCAAAACCTGTTATCTGCTGGTCTTTACTCATATCAAACACGCCCTGAAACACTTTGTATTGTTCGTGTTCCATACCCAAATATGCGTACTGGCCATCCGAAGCCCATTCGCCTTTTTTCAATAACGGTGGGGTTGTTCCCCTAAACATTTTTATAGTTCCCATATCTAAAGTCTTTTAATTGCTAAATCATTGCGTAGGCTTGCTCAAACAATTGGTTGGAGACGTAATTACCGCCTGTCTCAACCTTTGTCATTGAAAGCACCAATAAGCGGAGTGTATTTTTTGTAGGCAGGAGCTTTGCACTCTTGCTGACCTTTAAATCCTTGCAAACCGTTTGGATGTAATGGTCTGTATTATTTTCAAATCGGGGTGCATATTCTTCGACCAATAACGGCACGGTATTCTTGCCCTTTTCAATGTCATGCTTGAGGTCTTTTATCATGGCACGGACACCATAAACCGGAGCAATGAACATTTCAAAACGCCTGTCTTTGTTTTGCTCTTTGGGTAGTTTGCCGTTCCATTTGATGTTGGTAAAAATCAGGTTTCCCGGATTGTTGTTTCGGATACCCCTGGGTGCATTGGATAGATAGGTATTTCCACCGTTCCAATTCTGAAAGTTTGAGGGCAGTTCGTTATTGTTGGTAGTCAAAACGTTTGAACCACGAGGAGGCAATAGCCCACGCTTGCGTTTGTTTCGTCTGCGAATCATTACAATTGTAGTTACTATTGCCCCTGTGGTTAACACACCTCCCGAAATAAATAATATCTTTTTCTTCTTGTCCATAGCTTTATTGTTAGAGTTTAGAGAGGGATTCCCCAACTGTCGAACTTGGGTTTGATTTTGGAAATTTCACTTTCGCTTAGTTCCTGTCTGAACCAGCCAATCAGGTTAAAATCCTGACCTAAAAATGCTGCCCTGGTTCCCCACAAATACTGTTTCATGCCAAAGGCTTTAATCACCAATAGCATATCATCTTTGCTCTGTATCTTATCAATGGTGGAGTAGATGACCTTTTCATCTGTACCAAAGTCGAGCATTGCACCATACAGCGTATTAGCATACAAAGCAGCATCAGAAGCGGAAATAGTCAGATTTTGCCTGTCAATAACCGTATCCTTAATGGATGGAGCAACCCTTGATGAAGTGCCATCGGGATTACGCTTTAGCATTCTTCGAACAGCGTAAATTCCGATACCAACACCCAAAATGGGCAATCCGTATTTGATGCTGTTTGCGACTAATGCAGCTTTATTTACTGGTGGTAACTTTTGCACGGTGCTGATGATTTTAGATGTATCGTAATGCGGTCTTTACAATTTTTGGGTTCTTGGCAACCTTGGTCAGAAGCTTAATCATGTCCTGTTGCTCAACTTTGTTGACTGCATTTTGCAAAAGGTTTCCTACTTGCTGAACTACCTCTGTACTGTCAGCTTCAATGGTGATTCCTACTTTAAACTTTCTCATAATCGTATGTATTAATCGTTATCTAAATCCTCGTTATCAAACTTTGCGTTTCCCGGTTCCGGCTCTGATATGCCATTCACGGCTTGGTTCAGGAACAGGAGGGTTTTATTAATCAGCTCCGCTTTGTCAAGGCATAAGCCAACGATGTTTGCAATCTTGGCTACATCTTGTAGTTCCCATGTCATAAGGGCATCAGATAGCTTTTTGATAATCTCTGCTTTCTTGCGGTCTTCGGGTGTATTTGCTGTGCCTATGTCGGTAATCTCAACATTGGTTTCAGGGAGCTGCGTTGATTCTTCCTCGGAATCATCAAGCATTCCTAAAGCCCCTTTGAGTTCTTCGGCTGATAAGCCTAATAATTCTGCGGTTTTTGGACTGTTGGTAAGCAAGCGTGAACCGATACCCACCAATGCACCTGTGGCAACTCGTTTCATCACTTCATTGGGAGCATACCCTGCAAGACGGCTTTCAAGGTCTGTCTTATCGGTTTTTAGTTCCCTGTTCTCGCTTTGGTAGCGGTCTTTTTCGGCACGTAGTTCTGCGTTTTCGTTGCGCAAACGTTCGTACTTTTCTTCCAAAGTGTTGTAGCGTGTCTCGAACTTAAAATCATCCAACTGCTTTTGATAGCTGATTCTCTCAACTTCTTTGTTATTGCCCGAAAGGGCATTAAATACACCAAACAGACCATCAAGCTTAGATTTTACAGCAGGGTTATCTCCTGAAAATAATCCTAACAGGGAGTCCAGTTCACCCAATCCGTTGGTGTTGTTTTGGATTTGGCTCTGTTTCATTTCTTCCTGGATAATGGTTTGTATCTCGGCTCTCTCAATAGGTTCTTTGGGTGGGTTCAAAAGCTTGCTGATATTTACTGTATAGCTGTTCAGGCTTCTGGCATTGGGGCTTTTGCCTCCAAATACATCAACCCTGAGTGAGCCGTGAGATTGCTTTGCTTTTTCAATGGCACTTTCAATATCACGGTTAAACTTATCCGTTCCGGAGGTTCTTGAAGTGAGTGCCGTTTCCTGTGCTGCGGTAACCAGATATATTTCGTAAGCGTAAGGGTACTTTTGTTCGTCCTCTGAACGCTTTATAAACTCGTATATGCTTTGTATTTGCTCTCTGTAATCCAACATAGCTGTATTAATTTCGGTGGGGAATAATCTTTACAAACTCCAATCGGTAAGGCTTAAAGTTTTCCGCTTGGGTTTTGATGTCTATGTAATCGGTGAATACCTGGTATCGGTATTCATCCATAAAGTCGTATTCTTCGGGTGTAGCGGTAAACACATTATCGCTGCTTACGAGTTCCATTTCATCAATGGAGCTTGGCAGACCTTTAGTGTTTAGAATCCACATGTCGTTTTTCAGGTCCAGCGAAATGTCCGAACCTGTTACCATTATCACCGTTGGTTTTAATTGGTAGCTGTCGATGGTTCGCATCCCTGAAACACGGTCTTTTGCGATGGTATGTAATAACTCACTCGTGTTCATATTCAATGTAGATTCTAATGGTTAGCGTATTGTCTCCGCTGTTTTTATTGCTCTTAAAAACCGTATGGATATTGCTGTTTACCTCTAAAGGCTCATGGAATGGGATAACCTCTTTGCTTAAATGCTTTACCTTTCTGTTGGCGGTAAGCATGTAATCACGCAATAGAAAACTGTTGCCGTTTACCAAAAGGCTGATATTGCCACATTCATAAGGTTCTGGCTGTTTATATGCCTTAACAGGACGAAGAAAAACATCGGATTTATGCAGATAGGCAAAGGTTAAAGTTTCCTGTGCTATCAAATCGGCAAATTCAAGGCTAGTAATGGTTTGACCTTTTTCAAATAAACCCACTTCATTGTAGAGATAATCGGCAAACTGCGTATTGAAAAGCTCTGCAATACTGTTGTTCAGGTTGCTTTGCTGGTCTGCATCGAGACAAGTAAATTTGATATTGTTGCTCAGAATATCAACGATTGCCGGAAGTATATCACTTTCAAAAAAATCTTTGCTTTCTGCTTCGCTTGCCCTTGTGCGTAGGTAAGAATAGAACAGGTTGGTAATGCCTTCGGTCAGTAACAAATCGGATATTAAAGCTTGGGGGAAAGCTAAATCCTGCGTTACATCTTCCAATTCCGATTCCTTTTTAACCAGGGCGTTTATTGCAATGCCTGTAATCAGTTTACAGGAAGCAGGGAGCAAGTCCTGTTCGTTAATGTGTTTGTTGCCAACTGAGGTTTTTGTAATTACAAAATATCGTTTCATTGTCGGGAGATTTTAGGGTTATTTCTTTTTCTCTACCTCAGCAAGCAGATACACACGAACATTGTAGCTTTCATTAACAGCCAGGTTCTCGCTGTCGTCTTTGTAAATGACACGTACAGGGCTGTTTTTAGCTTTCTCATCCACAGGAAAAGCCACATCCTTAATACTCATGTCATCGTTGTGGTGAAGCAATGCCACTTCGGTATCATCGGGGATTATCTCGGTATCATCAATCCAAACCCTAAGTGTGGCACCGGGTAATGCCTGTTGGTTGGATAGGCGTAAGAAAATGCCTTTGATACGGTCGTGTTCCGTTTTTGTATTGCCGTTAAACTCATAAGTCTGACCTTTTTTGACCTCGAATTTCACGACCTGTAATTTGCGTATGTTATTGTCTTGTACTTCCATTTTTGAAATGATTAAGAAGAAAAAAGGGGCGGTTAACAACCGCTGACCGCCCCCGAACGATTATGACATATCAAGCTCTTATGCTTTCTCTGTGATAGTTCCCAATAGCGTTACCTTAACGGCAGGGTGGTAAATCTTATCACCTGATACCGATTTCGGCATGTTCAGCTTTGGTGTAATATCCATTGATGGCTTCAACCATTTTGGATTGGCAAGCTTGTATTGGAATTTGCGTTTTGTGGTATCAGTATCATCAAATACTGCACATGAGATTTCAGGTACAATTACCTTCGTGCCTAATGTCATCTCGAAAGTACCGTTCAGGATTGCCGGAGGTAAAGCAAACTGACCAAAAGCAAAATCTGCCGGGTCGTTGTCTTCTTCCGATGCTCCATGAGCGTACTCAAGAACAATATCAGTTAACAGGAAATACTTTCCCGAATCCAACTGCGCACGGTTCAGGTTGGTACGACCAGCCTTCTTATCATCCGATGCCTCCATCAAATCAATGTCGGACTTATCCTTAATCGACTTAACGGTGTAGATTGCCGTGTCAACGGTTTGCATACGTGCATCTTTCAATGCTTTCTGCACTTCCGGTGGCAATTGCTGTCTGCGAAGCTCAAACTGACCTTTTGAAGTCAGGTCTTTGGTAAGTCCTGTTTTTACAGCCGTACTTCTTGCTCCGGCATTGTATGACCTACGTACAGCACGTTTTCGGCTGGTTCTTCTGCGACTTCTTCGCCCTCTGCGTCTTGTTCTACGGCGTGAACGACCTAAATCGCCAATGCCTTCGACCGCATCGTCCTGGTCTTCTTCTTTCTCTAAAGCATCTTCCTCTTTTTCAAGAATCGCTTCTTCTAAACCCTCTATTTCTTCCATCGAAGGGTACAAATCATTTTGCTCATTAATTTCTGCCATGATAATTTGTTTTGCGGCTTATTAGCCTTTGTTATTAAATTGATTAAATGTTATTTAGTGAGAATCAGGATGCCATCATATCGCCCGAAAAGATGTCATAGTCCATGCTGTCGGGGTCGAGGTTTTGGATTTTGCCAACTGGCTCATCGTCATCATCTGAACTGCCAATAGGCTCATCGCTCATTGCGTAATCATTGGCTGCATTGCCAATTGGGTCGTCACTCATCGAATAGTCCGATGCTGCACCTGATACCGAAGCCTGAATTTCACGCTCGATGTCAATGTCGGCTGCCGGGAGAGCTTGCGTAATTGGGTTTAAGGCACGTAGTCCGTCCATTTCGTCCATTTCGCTGTAATCTTCATCACCGATAATGCCCTCTAATCCTTGAAGGATAGTTTTACCTGTGGCTTTTTTGATAATGGATTCAACACCTGCACCTGCTGCACCAACCAAGCCCAGCTTTACATACTCGTTTTTGGTAAACTGTGTACCAACCAAACCGCCCATAGTAACGGCTGCCGGAACGATGTAGGTTTTCATTTCGTTGCCCAACAAACCGCTAACGGTCTGGCTCTTTTCCAACTTCTTTAAAGCGTACTTGCCAACTGCAAACCCTGCTACGGCAGCAATGGGCTTGCCTATGTTGTTGGTAGCTTTCATAAAGTCAATCTTTGTACCTCTTGAAGTTCTCCTTGGGGTACTTGACGTTGATTTTTTAACTGCCATGTTTTCTAAATTTTAATTATTGATTCACAATTATTTATTGAAGCTTGATGCTTCCTAAATCTTCTTTATTGGTAGTTTTCTTAGGGGATGACTTCCGTTTAGCCGGAGTGCTGTCTTTTTTGCGGAACATGAGATAAGCTCCTGTACCTAAAAGGGCTGCAACACCTAAACCGATACCGACTTTTGCCCCTTTGCTCAGTTTCTTTTTGCCTGATGCAGTAGGATTCGTTGTAGTTGATTGTGGTGTGTAGTTCCCGGATTTCATAATGGGTTGTGGAGTGTAACTGCCTGATTGTGGCATGATACTATTTGATGGAGGCATCACGCTGTTTGTTGGTGGAGCATAAGCCTCGGTTGTTGGAGCTGCCTGATTGGTAAATTGAGATACCGCTTCTGTTGCAGGAGCTGCTTTTTTGAATTTACTCTTAACCTTTGTAAAGATGTTTTTGATAGGCTTTAACCAGCTTCCAATTTTTGCCAACACACCACTAGCTGCGGTTACTGAGGCTGCTGTGGCAACAGCACCCATATTGCCCAATTCTGCCAATTCGCCAATGGCTTCCAAACCTTTCAAATCGGCAAGCAAACCGTCAATTCCTTTAAGTGAGAAGTCGGAACTCTTTTGCTTTGCACCTTTCAGGATTGCTTTTCTAAGGTTGGATTCTTTACCCTGTAAACCTTTAAATAGCTTACGAACCTTGCCATGTGTCTTTTTCAGTTTGGCATGTTTTGCCGGGTCGATGTTGTATTTGCTTGCAAGTTCATCAGGTAAATAAGCGTATTGAAGCTTCTTAGCTATACCGAACATGTTTAAGCGTAAGGCTGCCAATAATCCGCCTCTAATTGCGATAGATAGAGGATTAAATCTTACAATTGCCTTAACTACTTTCTTGGCTACTTTGCCAATCTTTTTACCGACACGTTTTATTGCTTTGAAGAATCGACCTCTACGTCTTTTTCTTCTTCCCAAGCCGTCCATTTTATCGTCCAGCTCATCTAATTCAGCCAATCCCTGGATGGCTTCTGAATCGTATTTTATCAGACCTTTTTCGGCAAGCTTTTCTTCAATATCCGATAGCTTGTCCAATACGGCATCACGCTGTGGAGTATTCCAAAACTTGATTGCCTGGTCCAACATGGAAATGAATTGGTCAGGGTTTTGGACGTGAGCCATTTTATCCTTGTTATCCCGATTTTTTAAAAGATAATTCCGGGTACGGACTAAATAGTTGTAGGTGGCATCTTCCGCATCACCCAAGCCGTTTATGGCATCGTCAAAGTCAACACCTGAAACAATGGCAATAAGGTCTTCATGGTTGGCTTGTGCCTGATGACCACCAGCTAAATCAATACCTGATAACACGGAAATAGGTAAGCCCAACGAAGTAGAACCTGTTAAGCCATCAATGCCTCTAAGCCCTGCCAATTGCAAAGGAGACATATCAAAATCCGAACGCTCAAAACTGTATGGCTTTTGGTAATCGAACTTTGAAAGAACAGGGTCAATAACGATTTCATCTTCGGAATCACCAACGGCAGGAACAATCACATAGATATGCTGAAAGTTCTTTTTGCCATCGTATTTGGTAATACGGAGCTTAAACGGAATGCCCAAACACTTTAAAAGCGAACCCACAAAAATGCTGTAATCATCACAATCAATCCCTGCCGATTGCTTTCCTTTCTGTTTGAACTTGATTTGTCCGTCTAACCAGGAACGTGATGGAGTACGGAGCTGTTCCGTTCCGTCATCATCCTTATGGTACTGCAAATAGTTATATGAGAAATTGAAGATATTCCGACAAGTCTCTTTGAGTGATTCACCTTGAAGATTACTTGCCAGTTCCTCGACTTCCCGAAAGTGTGTGCCGATAATATCAATACAACTTTCAACGGTTTCAATTACGTTGCCGTTTTTTATAAATGTGTCCTGTCCGTTTGCCTTTTTTATAAGGTGGTTGAAACGTTTACCGTTTTGGGTGTTTCGTGGGCCGGATACAATGCCCAATGCGCCCAATGCTAATCCGTTCATATTTTGCCTCATTGTATTATTATTTTCAATGGAATTCAGCGAACCCAACCCTGCGGTTTGGGTTTCGTCCTCTGATAATGATTGCGTGGTAGTAAGAGTTTCGCCATTAACGCTGATGGTCATGGTGAAAGTCATATCAGCTTTAAGTTGCTCGGTATTGGAAAGCACGGAAAGAGTAAGACCTTTACCCATAAGGTTCAGGTATGGCACTTGAAAAACGATTTCAGGCTCTTGTGTTTTGCCTGCACCAATGGTAAGTCCTTTAATATCGGGGGTAGAGTAAGCGACTGCCGAACCTTTGTAATTTGCCACTACCTGGTTAACGGCTAATGTGATGGGGGCTTTTGTGGGATTGTAGCAACGAAGTTTGACAGCAAACTGAACTTCCTGCAAGTTCATTTTGTGGATGCGGAATCCTAAAAGAGCAAAGTTCATTTTTGCCCCTGCAAGAAGCTTTTTGCCTTTTTTAATGAGGTAGAAACCACCGCCAACGGCTGCTACTGCTGCTAATGTGCCTAGTATTTTCTTTGTGCTTGCTTCCATAGTGGAAACAAACATATAGTAGGCTTATGGTAGGGGTGTTGGGGTTTAAAGGTACTTGAAAGAGTTTGTAAGTTTTTGAAGAAATTTGTAAAAATTTGAGCATAAAAAAACTCCCGACTGATTATTCGGTCGGGTGTTTTTATTTTATGTTTCTTTTAATGCTTATGCCAACTATGGTCTTCCTTTTTTGTTTCTGCTCTTTCATATTTGCAGCAACCTGGAAGTGAATCATAAGTTTCATCTTTGGCTTTGTGCATATCGGTATCATGTCCGGCTTTAGCAATTGCCATGTGAACTTTATGAACATCAGTTTTTGAAGCGTCAAAAGAAACTTCAATCATTTTAGTTTGCTTGTTCCAATCGGCAGCGGTTACACCATCAACCGTTTTTGCAGCTTTTTCAATACGGCTTTCACACATACCACAATTACCATAGACTTTAAACTTTTCAGTTTTAGCTTGTCCAAATACAGTTGTTAAGCTCATTAGAGCTATTACCATTGTTAAATAAATCGCTTTCATTTTTATTTGATTTTAATTATTAATCTTTACTTCCATTAAACACTATGTAATAAAGTGAATCGCCATCCATCATTCGGAACTTGTATTCAAAAGTGTGGTTGGTCATATTAAATCCACCATAGTGCATATCTCCATCCTCATGGTCATCAGACATATGATGTTGCCATTCAGATTGATTATTATGCATGTCCATCATGTGATTTCCACCATTTCCCATGTGACCATATTGCATCTCAAAAGCTTCACCAGTATCACAAACCATTACAGAATCCCCATTTTCAAAAGCGTCCATTATGAACGTTGTATCCATGACATCACCATAGCAATGAATTTGAAGCTGGTCATTTTCAGTCATGCTTACATCAGCTGTACCTGAATTACCTGATTTCAACCCTGAATCATCAGAGAACTCACCACTATAAGTTCCTACAATTTCAGAAAGAGAATCCTTTTCTGAATTAGAACTTTCCTTTTCACAAGCACTAAATGCAAGAACAACTAGTGCAATACCTAAAAACAAATTTGTTTTTTTCATATCTATTTAAATTTTAAGATTTACAAATAACTATTGAGGAATTGAATAAACTACAGTCTGAGATTTTGAAGAGAATCCTTTGCTTATATGTTTGTATACCAAAAGCTTTTTCTTTCCATTCGACTCTACAATTTCGTAATCATTACTGTGGTCTTCCTTTAATAAAGCATTACCATTTTCATCTATGATATTTAGTGTAAATGTGATGTACTCATCCTCATTAATTGTTGGGTCTTCATCATTAAAGTTTGAATAATCATAGACAACACATGAGTACAATATTTCAACGGCTTCATCTTTATTAAAGGTGCTTGTCGAAACCAACTTAATCTCGTCAAGCAAGTGACCTTTGGGCAATGGTAGTTTAACTGTTTTCCAAACTGTATGGTCAAGGTTATAGATATTTATTATCTCAGCCTTTTTATCATACTTCAAATATTTAGCATCACCATTATCAATTTGAAAGGTTCTAAATCTACCTTCAACTACTTCTTCCTGTACCAACTGAGCAAAAACTGTTGATACCATAAACAATAATCCGAATGATATTATTAAAGTTTTCATATCTCATAATTTTAAGTGAATACTTATTCTCTTGTATATTGGCAACAGCCAGGAAGTCCATTATAAACTTCATCAATGGCTTTTTCCAATTCTGTATCGTAACCAGCTTTAGCTATGGCTTTATGTATTTCAGCAAGTTTAACCTTGTCTGAATTAAATGATACATGAATCATTTTGGTTTCCTGACTCCAATCTGCTTCATTCACTCCTTCAAGAGCTTTAGCTGCTGTTTCGATGGTTTCTTCACACATGCCACAATTCCCTGATACTTTAAAAGTCTCATGATTCAGGTTTGCATCTGACATATCATGCCCGGCATGTTCATCAGCTCCTTTCAAGGGCGTTTCTCCATGATTATGTCCTGTAGATACTTGACCGCCACCCGGATTCATCATGCTCGATTTTCCTGCCAATTGAGCAGCTGCATCAATCTTAAACACTCCATTCATGGCTATTTCTTCGCCTTCAGATAAACCTTCGCTTACTACATAGAAATTGCCTGCCTCTGGTCCTAATACAATTTCTCGATAGATAAAGGAGCTGGTTTCTCTATCCGGAACTTTCACATAAACCACAGCTCTTTTACCTGTCCATAGAATTGCTGATTTTGGTATTAACAGTTCATTGGTGTTTTGAGCAGTATTTGATTTTAGAATACCATTGGCAAACATCTCAGGTTTAAGCTGACCATCGGTATTTCGTAGTTCAACACGTACCTGTGCTACTCGTGTTTGAGCATCAATAAAGGGGTCGATAAAAGTTACCTTCCCATTAAATTGTTTCCCTGGAACCGATTGAAGCGTAAACTCAATATCATCACCTTTTTTAATCCAAGGCAAATCGCTTTCGTAAGCATCAAACAAAACCCAAACCTTTGACAGGTTAATCACCTCAAACAGAGGCGAACCTTCTTTTACATAGTCTCCAATTGATACATGTCTTTTGGTTACTGTTCCACTAATCGGAGATTGAATATCAAAGAATGTTTTCGTTTCTCCACGTGTTTCAATGGCATCAATTTGTTGTTCTGTTAAATCCCAAAGCTTTAGTTTTGCTCTTGAGGCTTTGTAAAAAGATGGATTAGAAGTCTTGTATTTCAATGCTTCCAATAATTCTTTTTGAGCAGTTATCAATTCAGGAGAATAGATAGTGCCAAGCTTTTCGCCTTTCTTAACTTGTTGTCCTGTGTAATTGATAAACAGTTTTTCAATTCGCCCTCCAAAACGTGCTGTTAGTTCAGATATTTTACGTTCATCAGCTTTTACCTTACCTAGTAATTGCACATCTTTTTCTGGAATTCCCTTTTTAACAATGGTTGTTTGAACCGAAGCTAAAGCCAATGCCGATTCAGTCATTTGAATCTCATTAGGGTCAACATGTTCTCCCTCAATTGAACCTGTTTCCATCGGAACTAAATCCATAGCACAGATAGGACATAATCCCGGTTTGTTTTGCTTAATCTGTGGGTGCATAGAGCATGTGTAAACCGTTTCTTCAGCTTCGGTTTGTTCCTCATGGTTGTGTGAAGTTTCATTACTTGATGAATGAAAAAACAACCATCCTAAAAATAAGCCTGCAACCATTGTAATGGCAATCAGCTTAATATCTCGTTTATTTATATTTGTTTTCATCTTGTTTTCTATTAAATTATTGACCTTGTAAATATTGAATAAAAGCAACGGCAGCTTCTTTATCGGCTGTCGCTTTTTGCATTTCTAAAGCATACTTTAAAAGCTTGCGTTCCATGCGTAGTATCTCTTCAAAATTCAAATTGCTTGTGGCGTACTCCGATTCAAGAATAGAAAGTGATTTCTCTGCCAACTCTTCTTGTTCTTCATACAGAACTGTTCGCCTAAGTGCATCCTGGTAATCTTTCCAAACAATTTCAAACAGTACCGTTATGGAGTTTTCCTTATCGGTTTTTTCATTTGTTTTAGCTTCTTGTAGATAGATTACTTCTTGCACTTTTGCTTTGTACTTATTTCGATACAAAGGAATAGTAATACCCACTTTTGGGAACATAAAGGCATCTTGCCCTGCGTTGGATGCAGTAGAATTTCCTTCGCCAATAAAGGTGTAGTCGAAACCAATATTAAATTGAGGCAATCCCTCTTTGGAAGCTACCTTCTGACGATATTGTAAATCTTCAATCTGATAGTCGAATGCAGCTAATGTGTTGTTATTCATTAAAACACTATCCAAAGCTAAATGCTTGTCTAAAAGTTCAACTCCCGTCAACTTTTCACCCATTTGGATATTGGAATTCACATCAACATTTAAGAAACTATTGAATTTAACAGACAAGACTTGCGCATTATCTTTTAGTAGAGCCAACTGATTTTCAAGGTCGTTAATCTCCATTTGAACCCGATAAGCATCAACAGCAGAAGCCGAACCCGATTCGACTTTGATATTTGCCAAACCTTTAAATGAGGCTAAAATGTCTATGTTCTCAATAGTTATATCTATTGCCTGATGCATAAAAAACAGGTTGTAATAGGTAGATTTAACATCGTAGAACAGCTTTGACTTTGCTTCCTCAAATACTTCGTATTTAGCCTTTGCCATTGCTTCAACTGAATTTTCACGAGATGACAATGTTCCAAACCAAGGAAACATTTGTGAAGCCGATATTTTAGCTTGCTGCGGGCCAACTCTTGTTTCAACAGGTTGAATAAAGTAACCAAAGGCAAATGTTGGGTCTGGTAAAGCTCCAACTTGCGGAACTTTTTCTAAGGCTGCCATATATTCATTAAACTTAACTTTAAGACCAGGGTTGTTTTCTGCTGCTGTTTCCAAATATGTGGTCAACTCGTTTTGTGCAGAAACTCTCACTGTTAGAGCAAGCATAAGGAATGACAGGATATATATTATCTTTTTCATGTGATTATGCTTTTAAGGTTTTAGACATCTTTTTTACATTTCTCTCTTGCCACATACTATATAGTACCGGAACAACAAAAATGGTTAGTGTAGCAATGAGCATACCGCCAACTGAAGGTATTGCCATTGGAACCATAATATCAGAACCTTTACCTGTGGAAGTTAATACAGGAAGGAGAGCAATAATGGTTGTTGCCGTTGTCATCATTGCTGGTCGTACCCTTTTTAAACCTGCCTCCAAAACCTTCTCACGTACCTCCGTAATAGATTCAGGTTGTTTTTTGTCAAAGATTTGTTTCAAATAGGTACTAATCAATACTCCATCATCGGTAGCAATACCAAAGAGCGCAATGAAGCCAACCCAAACAGCCACACTCAGGTTAATGGTGTGAATTTGGAACATGTCTTGCAGATGTATTCCTCCTAAACTAAAGTTCATAAACCATGATTGGCTGTATAACCAAAGCATGATGAACCCACCTGAGAATGCTACAAATATGCCCGAGAAAATCAAGCTTGCTGCGGTAACAGAACGGAACTGAAAGTAGAGAATTAAGAAAATTACAATCAAGGATATTGGAATCACAATCAACAACCTTTTAGTTGCTCTAATCTGATTCTCATAGTTCCCTGTAAATTTATAATTCACCCCAGCAGGAACATTAAAAACGCCTTGCTCTGCTTTTTCGCCTAAATAAGCTTGTGCATTTTCTACCACATCAACTTCTGCATATCCTTCTTTTTTATCAAAGATTACATACCCTACTAAAAAGGTGTTTTCACTTTTTATCAATTGTGGGCCTCGTGTATAATTAATGGCTGCTAATTCGCCAAGAGGCACTTGTACACCCGATGGGGTTGGTATAAGAATACGTTTTAAATCTTCGGGATTATCTCTGTATTCACGAGCATAGCGAACACGAACCGGAAAACGCTCACGACCTTCAACCGTAGATGTAAGGTTCATTCCACCAATAGCACTACTCAAAGTCATTTGCAAATCGGCAATGGTTAACCCATAACGTGAAATAGCACTTCGGTCTATATCCAATTCCAAGTAAGGTTTTCCAACCACCCTGTCTGCAAATACCGACATAGGTTCAACACCTTCTACATGTTTTAAATGGTTTTCTAGTTCATAACCAATCTTTTCAATGGTTTCCAGGTCTGGCCCAAAAACTTTAATTCCCATTGGGGCACGCATACCTGTTTGCAACATCACTAAGCGTGTTTGAATGGGTTGCAACTTAGGTGCAGATGTTAATCCGGGGATGCTTGATTGGTTAACAATCTCAGTCCAAATATCGTTCGGAGAATTGATATGCTCACGCCATTGTCTGAAATATTCGCCTGATTTGTCAGGTATTAATTGGTCTTTTGCTATCACCTTAAAACCATCGGCAGGATTATAAGTAGAACCATCACTAAGCTCAAACGCACCATCCTTATTCGTTTTAAATCTTAAACGATGACCGCTTTCATCGAGCATATATTCAGACTTATAATTAATCACATTCTCGTACATTGACGTTGGTGCAGGGTCGAGAGCAGAACTAACACGTCCCCATTTACCAATTACATTATCAACTTCAGGAATGGCATTAACCTTTTTGTCCAACATCCGAATGACCTCAAGGTTTTCTTCAATACCGGAATGAGGCATTGTTGTTGGCATCAATAAAAATGAACCCTCGTCTAAGGCTGGCATAAACTCCTTGCCAATTCCGGGGAATGTTTTATTTAAAGAAGCCCATGTATCACTTTGTTTAATGCTATCAGGCATGAATGAGAACACCCTGTCAACACCTTGCCATGCGACTATCCCAAAAAGAACTACGGCAAGTGGAATGCTCAGAAATTTGGCTTTGTTCGCTAAAGCCCAATTTAAAATTTTAGAATACGACTTAACCACCAATAGCATAAATGCTAAAACAAGACCTATTAGCAAACCTGTAAATATCAGGTTCGAAGCATCACTATTTTGTGCGCCTAATGGCATCCATTCTTTTGTAAGCAACCAAACAACAATAATGGCTATTATTCCAATATTGATGTAATTAGGAAACTCTTTTCGAGCTTCTGACCATTTGTAATCTAATAGGTTATTGACTCCAATGCCTACAACTGCAAAAGCAATAAACACTTTGCCAAAGAATAAGAAGCTAATTCCTAAAAGAATTAATACAATATTTAAAATTTGCTTTGTTTTCTTTCTATCAATTTTTATTGAAAAGATAATGTGTGCCAAGGCAGGAATTATGGTTAAACCGATAATTAATGCTGATACCATTGCAAAGGTTTTGGTAAAAGCCAAGGGTTTAAATAATTTACCTTCGGCTGCTTGCATCGCAAATACAGGCAGAAAGCTAACTATTGTTGTTGTTAATGCTGTAATTACTGCCGGAGCAACCTCTACCGTAGAATCATAAATGGTTGTGAGTAATTTTTTACTCTTATTCTCAATATTCTCGACATGCCGTATTATATTTTCTGTGAAAACTACCCCGACATCAACCATTACTCCAATAGCAATTGCGATACCCGATAAAGCAACTATGTTGGCATCTACACCAAATCTGCGCATAGCAATAAAGGTCATTAATACTCCAATAGGTAATAAACTGGAAATTAGGAATGAGGCTCTAAGGTTTAGAACAAGTATAATAATGACAATAATACTAATTAGAACTTCAAGCGTTAAGGCTTCCTGTAGCGTTCCAAGCGTTTCTTTTATCAAACCTGTTCGGTCGTAAAAAGGTACTATGGTTACTTTTGAAACCGAACCATCATCCAATATTTTTGATGGTAATCCCGGTGATATTTCTTCGATTTTGTCCTTGACATTATTGATTACTTCCAATGGATTTGCTCCGTATCTGGCAACAACAACACCTCCAACGGCTTCAGCACCTCCCTTATCTAATCCACCTCTACGGGTAGCTGGTCCGAAACTCACATTGGCAATATCCTTTATGCGAATAGGTATATTGTTTTTAACGCTCACAACGCTTTTTTCAATATCATCTAAGCTCTTGATGTAACCTAAAGCTCTGATTAAATATTCTACACGATTAAACTCAATGGTTCTTGCTCCAATATCAAGGTTGCTTTTTTTAACTGCTTGCATGATTTGACCAACAGAAACGCCATGCGCTTTCATTGCGTTAGGGTCAATGTCAATCTGGTATTCTTTCACAAAGCCACCAATGGAGGCAACCTCTGAAACACCTTTAGCAGCGGTTAGTCCATACTTTATATAAAAATCTTGAATGGTTCTTAGCTCGTGGGGATCCCATCCACCGTTTGGCTTGCCTTTTTTGTCACGCCCTTCAAGCGTATACCAATAAATCTGACCAAGAGCTGTAGCATCTGGTCCCAAAGCTGGTGTTACGCCATTGGGGAGTGTTCCGGCAGGTAATGAGTTTAGTTTTTCGAGTATTCTGGTTCTACTCCAATAAAACTCTACATCTTCTTCAAAAATGATGTAAATGCTTGAAACTCCAAAAATGGAATTACTTCGGATAGTTTGTACACCCGGAATCCCTAACAAAGCGGTTGTTAAAGGATAAGACACCTGGTCTTCGATGTCCTGTGGTGATTGACCTGCCCATTCCGTATATACTATTTGTTGGTTCTCGCCAATGTCAGGTATAGCATCGACAGGAACCGGGTCAGAAGGGAGAAATCCTGTTTCCCAACTGAATGGTGACGAAATAATACCCCAAGCAATGAATATTACGAGAAGTAGGAATGTCACCAATTTATTCTCTAAAAAGAATTTAATGGTATTGTTCAACATATCTAATGAATTTGATAAACATTTAATTAATTAAAAGTTACAGCAAATAAATTGCATAACAATACAGTTCTACTTTAAAAGTGAATTGTAAATCAATTAATTAAATGACTAACAAAGATATGTTTGTAGCAAAGAAAGGCGTGTTTGAATCGTGGGAGGTGGAGAAGTATCTGTATAAACTTCAAATGACTCACTCTCTATAGGAAACAGCTCAAAATGTAAAGCAAAAAGAATAGGGAACAGTACGTCCAACTCTGCAATTTTTGTATTGTCTATTTGCGCAGGACTTACATAATCATCTTCAACCTCAATATGAACTGTTTTGTTTTCACAACATCCACCTGTGCCATCACAACATGATTTGGCTTCTTTATTAATGGATGTGGAAACGTAATCGCCTCCACAATAATGCATAGAGAAAGTTATCCCTGTGGTAGCTACCATTAGGAAAACCGATAAGACGATATGGATTATTCTTCTAAACATTATTATTTATTCTCTATACAAAGTAACGCAATTTTATCCTAAATGTTTTACAAAATTATGGATTAGAGTTATATCATTTTTGGGTTTAGTATCTCTAAACAGCCTTGTAACCCAATGAGTTTACCGTTTCCATCGCTTTCCCTATTTCAAGATTATCTCCTTCTATTGTTACTGTTTTGTCGCTAAGATTGACACTTGCTTTACTTACAAAATTCAGTTTTTCAAGGTTTGATTCAACGTTTGACTTACAATGATTACAAGTCATTCCTTCTACTTTAATTGTTTTAATTTCCATTGTACTATTATTTAAGTTGATTACTGTATTGTTTTTAGATTTCAGATATTTCTGAATATAGCCATTGATAATAAGAGCAATTAGTATAATACCTGACGTAATTTGCCACCAATTAAGATATTCTCCATGATTATGTCCAAGGTGTTGTTGGGTTATTTCGGTAAACCATTGCACAGGAAGGACATAATCTATGATTAAACCAAAACCTAAAGCCCCTGCAATGATAGTTGCTAGATAAGTAAACAAGCTTTTCCGTCCCAAAACTTTACCAATCATGGTTATTGTTGCAGCATTGGTAGCCGGGCCAGCCATTAATAAAACAAATGCAGCTCCCGGACTAATACCTTTTAAGATAAGTATGGCAGCCAATGGAATAGAACCTGTGGCACAAATATAAAGCGGTATTGAAACCACAAGAATTAATAGCATTTGTACAATGGGAGGCATATTTAATAATTCAAAAAACTCATTCGGAATAAGTGCCGATATTATCGCTGCCAATACCAAACCAATAACCAACCATTTTGATATATCCTGGATAAAATCAACAAATCCGTATCGGAATACATTAATTATCTTTTGAGAGAACGTTTTATGTTCTTCCGATTGTTCCTGAAAAGTTCTTTCTTCTGATTCATTTTTAGTTACGACACTTGTTATTAATCCTCCTGTGATTCCTGTCACCAATGCCGCAAAAACTCTTATAATTGCAAAAGGTAGTCCCATTAATGAGAATGTTGCTAAAATAGAATCTACACCTGTTTGAGGTGTGGATATTAAAAAAGAAACAGTTCCTCCTTTTGATGCACCGTTTTTATAAAATGCCGTACCCGTTGGAATAACTCCACATGAACAAAGTGGCAAAGGAATACCAAATATGGACGCTAATACTGAAGATTTAAAGGGTTTACCATTAAAATAACGTTCGATTTTCTTTTGAGGAATGAAGGCATATAATAACCCGGCAAAGAAAAATCCTAAAAGAAGATAGGGAGACATTTCACTTAATATCTTAACAAAATCGTTTAGAAAAGTGGTAATATATTGTTGTACTTCCATAGCTCTGATTTTTTTGATAATACAAAGTAAGGAAGTATCTACCCGATAGATATTACACGATTTTGGAAAAGAGTTATATCATTTTTGGATTACACTTTGTCAAGTGGTTTTCGCTTATTCTCTTTTAGCTTCTTGAAGTGAGAAGGAGTTAGTCCTGTAATCTTTTTAAACTGATTAGATAAGTGCTGAACACTACTGTAACCTAGTTGATATGAAATCTCATTTAAGGAAAGTTCATCATAGACCAAAAGCTCTTTTACTTTCTCAATTTTCTGGTTGATGATATATTTTTCAATGGTAATACCTTCTACCGATGAAAACAAATTGCTTAAGTATGAATAGTCGTGTCCTAATTCTTTGGCAAGATATTCAGAAGTATTTATTGATTCAAAGCCTGATTCAGAATAATGGATTTTTTCAATTATGATTGTTCTAATACGGTCAATCAATTTACTTTTCTTATCATCAATTAACTCAAAACCGTTATGGTCAAGGACTGTTCTTACTTCTTCAATTTTCTCATCAGATAGCTGTGAGGAAACATCGACTTTACCAAGTTCAATATCCTGTATATCCAAATTCAACTTTGTAAACTCATCCTGAACCACTTTAATGCAGCGGTTACAGACCATGTTTCTTATATGTAGAGTTGTTGAATTCATTTTGTAAAGGTACAATTAAGACTGATTTATATTTTTATCAATTCCCAAGTTTTAGTATCCTAAATGCTCCTCTAACAACAATCAAGAAAACAATTGAACCAATTATCAAATCAGGATATTTCGACTGAGTTAGCAACACCAATACTCCCGCAAGAATAACACCACCGTTTATTATTATATCGTTTGACGTGAAAATCATACTTGCCTTCATGTGAGCTTCTTTGCTTTTTGATTTCTGTAGAATATATAAACAGGCTGCATTTGCTATTAATGCAAGGATTGAAACGCCAATCATTATTCTGAAATCAGGCATAGCTTCTGAGCCAATAAACCGTCTGGTTACTTCAATAATCCCTAAAAGGGCTAATGATAGTTGAAAGTAACCACTTAATCGGGCTACTTTCTTCTTCCTTAAAACTGTTGAACCTACTGCCCAAAGACTTAATCCATACACAAAAGAATCAGCTAACATATCAAGTGAATCAGCAACTAACCCCATTGATTTTGAGATAAGACCTGTTGTCATTTCAATAATGAAAAAGCCAAAGTTTATAATCAATACCGACCAAAGGAGTTTTGACTGGACTTCTGAACTTTCCAAAACAACCTCACTTTCATCAATATTTTCGGTGCCAGATAACTTTGCTCCAAAATTTAACGATTCCAACCGTTTTAGAATTTCTTCATCCGCTTTGGCATGAAAGACAGTAAGATTACGGTTTTCAATATCGAATTCGAGTTTTTTAATAACATTTATACCATCCAATTTCATCCGAATCATATTTTCTTCGGAGGGACAGTCCATTTTAGATATGTGATATTCTGATTTTAACATTTCGTGCAATTTAAGCTTTCTTTTTCGAGCTGTACAGTAACATGCTTAATATTGAACTGCTTTGCTAATTTGCTTTGCAAATCACTAATTAATTTATCGGTATCTTGAGTTGATGTTAACACATGAACAGATAAGGCGTTTTCATTTGTACTCATTGCCCAAATGTGTAAATCATGCAAATCAATTACTTCGGTTGTTTCAATAATTGCAGATTTTACTTTCTCAAATTTGATATTGCTTGGAACTGCATCTAAAGCAAGCCTTATTGATTCTGTAAAGAGCTTCCATGTTCCCCATAATATTACAAGTATGATTATAAAACTCATTACAGGGTCAATCCATTGTAATCCCGTTTTCACAATCAACAAACCAGATATCACAACACCTAAAGATACACCAGCATCGGCTGCCATGTGCAAGAATGCCCCTTTAATGTTCAAGTCATCTTTTTGTCCTTTTAAAAACATTAGAGCGGTGATGGTATTAATAAAAACACCTATTCCTGCAACTATCATTACCTGTGTCCCTGCAACAGGTTCAGGATTCTTAAATTTTCCAACGGCATCCCACCCAATAGCAATCACTGCACCAAATAGAAGAAAGGCATTTAATACGGAAATTAGAATTGTTGTTTTCTTAAATCCATAGGTAAAACGGTTGGTTGGTTTTTTAGTTGACATCCAAACAGCAAACCAGGCAAACACCAAACCAAGTACATCACTTGCATTATGTCCAGCATCTGCAAGTAAGGCGGAAGAATTAGCTATTAAACCATAAAACACTTCGACAACAACAAATACTATATTCAAACCTATACCTATTGCAAATGCTTTGTTATAGTTATTCGTATGTGAATGATTATGTCCGTGACTGTGATTATGTGCCATAAATTAGTTAATTAAAGTATCCATCTTTTAACCTTGGTCATATATTCTTTGTATTCATTACCAAGTTGATTCAAAAGAAACTCTTCTTCCAACCTAACCTGTACCTGAATTACGATTACTCCAGCAACAAGAATAATTGCTGTGATAAGGTTAGGAATGATAAAAAATAACCCAAGGAAAACAATAATTACTCCAAGAAATATTGGGTTGCGAGAAATACCAAACATTCCTTTTGTAATCAGATTAACTTTATTCTCATTATCAATTCCAATGCGCCATTCGTTTGCCATATTGCGCTGTGCAATAAATATGATAAGAAATGCGAGATGTACTAACCCAAACCCAATCCACGTTAAAATGTCATTTTGCAAATATTCTATAGGTACAAAATACAGCATCATTTTTGGAAAATAAGCATTGATTAATATAGTGACAAATGCCGTTGCCGAAATAATTTTGTATGCCTTACCAACATAGTTTATAGCTGTTTCTTCCGTACTAAATTTGAAAGGTTTTATCCCTGTTCGTTTGTAAGTTAAATAGCTTGGCACTATGAAAAGTGCTACTAGAAAAATACAGTAAAAAATAAACAAGTACATAAGCTCCTATAATTTTTTAAGTGCATTCTGAAATTTCTCAGAAACTTCATTTGCAATGGTTACAAGTTCTGGTTTATTCAGCATACCCATTAATGCAGCCGGATTAACAATTACTACTTCAATTTTGCCATTACCTATATCTTTTACAATGGCTTTACATGGAAGAAAAATACCAATATTTTCTTCAATCTGCAATGTCTTATGCGCAAATGAAGGATTACAAACCCCTAATATCTTATAGGGTTTCATATCAATATCAGGAAGTTTTTCTTTTAGTTTAGCATCCATATCAATTTCAGTGATAACGCCAAAACCCTGTTCTTTTAACAATGCTTTTGTCTTGTTTGTTACTTCTTCAAATGTTCCATCTACAGTTTTTGAAAAATAGAATGATTCCTGTTCTTGGGCAATTAATGATTGAACAGTGAATGCCATTAATAGCAATGAGATGATTTTTAAGTTTTTCATAATTGATGATTTAAACGTTTTCGACAACTTGTTCTAATTTCCTTGTGATTTCAGAGGCTATTTCACCTAGCGATTTGTTTTCGACAGCTTGTATTTTAACTTATAGTAATCTAAGTTTTATACCACAATTAAATACAAAGCCATCAGTTGGAGCCCAAATATCAGGAAATGTAGGATTGTTTGCTGGTGGTAATACCAGAGGTTCAAAATCGGTTTGCAGAACATTTGTAAAGTTCTCGAAATTCACAAATACAGAAAGACGTTCCCAATGACGCATAAGCATTACACCCATAGTCCAAAAGTCTGTTTTTCTATTGTATAAATTATCGTACTGTTCTCCGGTGTAATATACTTCATACCCTGCCGACCATTTTTCTTCAATCTCATAAAACAGAACAAACCCAGCATTATGTTTTGGTGTTAATGGCTTTTGATTATTGATATTATCATACTGTAATTCTGCATTTACTAAAGCATAGTTTAAGTAAAGTTTGAATTCATCGTATGTTAGCTTGATATTGGTTTCAAAACCAGAACTTAATATATTGCCGTCAGCACTTTCATAATAAGCAAGATTTGTTGCTTCATCTTCTCTTAATACCAATGCGTTTTTAAGCTGCGTAAGAAAAAATAGTTGATTAATGGAGAAAGTCATTTCATCGCCTATAGCCGTTTTGTAGTTAATGTCGAAATTACCCCCAATAGAAGTTTCGGCATCTACCTGCTCGGTTGATAATGGCTGAATGCCTCTGTAATAAAGCTTTTCTGCATCTTCGGTAAAAATAGTTGGTAGCTTATAACCCATTGCACCACCTATGCGTGAGCTAAGCTTATTATTGGCTTTAAATAACAATGAAAAACGAGGTAGTACAAAAGTACCATAATCAGTATTGTAGTCGGTTCTTAATCCTGTTTCTAAAATTAATTTCTCGTTAAAATCGGTAGTGTTTTGAATGAAACCACCGATGGTATTGTGTGTGTAATCTCTTACTGGCAGTGAATCAGTATTGACTTCTGTAAATTGTTCCAGGTAATGGTTTGCTCCAAATTGCCATTCCGATTTTTCGTTTTTATGCAAATTATACAATGCTTCGGTAAAACTTGAAATCTGGTTACCATCAAAGCGATAATCTGGGATTGTAAGGTTTCTGTCAAAATAGGAAATGCTGTTCTTAAAAATTATTGTCCTATTGTCACTTGAATTCTGGAAATTCAGTTGTGTTGCATAGCGCTCTGATTTGTTTTCTTCGGAGAAAATATGCTCTGTACTTGTGTTTCCTTTTATTACCTCCATATCTCCGCCAATTCTTGAATCTACAGTAGATAGCAAACCTAAACTAAGCTCAGAATTTGGATTGAAGTAATAATATAGTTTTGGATTTAGACTAAATGTTTGTGCTTTGGGCATATTAGAGAAACCATCATTGTCGGGGTCATAAGCAACTTGGTTATTTGCCGAACCATATATCGTAAGACCTACCTTACCATATTTCTGAGCATAGAATATATTCCCTGTCGTTCCCAAAGCACTTGTTTGATTTAACATGATGTCAAGTTTTGGCTCATCAACAGGCTTGATGGTAACAAGGTTTACTAAACCCGCTATAGCACCACCACCGTATAATGTAGAGTTGCTTCCTTTAATCAGTTCGACTTGTTTTAAATCAAGTGGGGGGATTTGCATAATAGATAGTCCGCCTGCAAAACCACCATAAAGAGGCATTCCATCTTTAAGAATTTGAGTATATCTACCATCTAAACCTTGAATGCGAATACTCATATTACCTGAACTTAGCGAAGTCTGTTGCATTTGTACCCCAGTTGTCTCTCTCAGAAGCATTCCAATATTGGATGAGTTCATGGCAGCCTTTTCACCTAGCTCTTCACCTGTAATAGCTTCGATACGTGTTGGAATGTCATCGATTGTTCGTGAAGACCTTGTTGCTGTTATCACAACTTCCTCCAGTTCTTCGCCTTCTTCCAATTCTATATCAATGGTTTTGTTATTGCTTTCAGGAAAGCTTAATTCCACCTCTTGCTCTTCATAACCTATAAATGATATTACAAATTCATATTCCCCATCCGGTAAATTATCAAACTTGGCAATTCCTTTGGTATTTGTAATAGTACCATTGGTTGTTCCCTCAATTACAACACTTGCTCCGATTAAAAAATCTCCTGATTCTTCTTTTACTTCAAAACTTACATTGTTTTGACTAAATAATGTTCCTGCTGAAAACAGAAGTAGTAATACTGATAATATATTTTTCATAATGATAGATTTACAATTATATACTGCAAATCTACGGCAGAAATACATGCAACAGTATTGCAAAGGTGTCACTTACAATTGGAGCAAATGCCTTTAACGACAAAATTGGCACTCTCAAAAGAAAAGTCTTGGGGTAATTCCATTTTAGGTACTGGCATATCACGCAAACAATGAGTTTGCCCACATTTATTACACAAATAATGAACGTGTAAATCATCTGGGTCACAAGTACAACCTTCATCACATAGTGCGTATTTAACTGCGCCTGTACCATCGTCAATACTATGAATTAGGAAATTATCCTGAAATGTTTTGAGGGTGCGAAATATAGTAGAACGTTCAACATTGTCAAATTGCTGTTCAATCTCATAAAGACTAAGTGCCTTTTTGTTTTTGTCCAATACTTCATAAACCAACTCACGCATGGCTGTTGGTTTGATATTTCTTTGCTTTAGTTTTTTGTCTATTTCGCCTTTCATTTGTTCAAATTTACTCTATCTAACTTTCTTATTATAATATTTTTCAAATGTCTCTTCATTTTTAAAGTAAACAATTAAGTTGCTCCCTTTCTTTTTAAGACCTAAAATTGCTTCTGCCTTGCATATTGAATCTCCTGATTGGGCATCTATCGTGAAGGCGAATTGTTCGTAATGTTCAACGATATAATGTTTACATTTTGAACTACAGATGTAGAATGTATTATCATCAATATTTACTCCATATGATTCATGATACTTCAATAAGTTTTCTGCCTCGCATACTAGTTCCGGCATTATTTTCTTACCATAAAGAGTATGCTTCCTGATAAAGTATTTCGTATCACACCAATGGGTATAAAATACATTTATAAGAATGAGTGCAAAGAGAGATAGTAAAGCTCCATTCCTAAGAATTTTTTTAAACTTCTTATCTTCAACAGCCTGCTTCTCTCTTAGTTGTTTCTTTGTTAATTTTTTAGCCATAATAATTAGAAGACTATGATTTAATCATCTTATGGTACTTCTTGAAATGGAAACCAAATAAAAACTCCATATTCTCATTGTGATGATGAACAATGCATGAATGCTTACAAGGTTTTGAGTACGCTGATGAATTTCTATAAATTAACGCTGGAGTATTGGTTTCACAATCAATTATTAAATGATTGAATGAAGGATTATCGGAAATGTCATTAATAGTAATAAGCAAATAGGCTTTTGTCGAATCTTTTGCATCTACAGCATCAATTATTTCTGTCTCCGGAACAACCTTAACTTTACCTTGAAATAAAGTGCTTAAATATTCTTCTGAGTAATTCGTTAGTTTTTGTGGTATTAACAAGGTCTTATTTGATAATAACCCTGCACCTTGGTTAACTTCTTTTGCATATAACCTCTGATTCTTATATTGTGCAGACTGACTAATGAAATTTTGAATTTGTTGAATGGCAAACTCAGCATTTAATTCAGATAGTTCTTCATCGACTAAAGGAATACTCAAAACTTCCTTATTATCGTTATGCAACGATATTTGATAATGAGAGTAATAAAAATAATAGTTCTTTTTAACCACCCTGCGGTCAAAGAATTTATCAGAGTGTTTTTTTAATGAGATATACCACACACCGTCTTTGTTCTTTATTTTCTCATTAAGTTCTGATGTAGATAAGCCTTTAGGTTTGTCTATATTATTCCAATTTTTAGAAATCAGGTTTGTTAAAAAGTCGTTTTCTTTTCGATATCGTTCCTGAATCTCTTTTTCTATTCCTTGTTTTTTATAAAATCTTATTTGTTTGTCTGATAACTGGCTTAATTCAAAATATGCAACCTTATCTAGTTGTTGCACACTAGTTATTTTATTCTGTTTTATCGAATACTGTGCGTTTGCTGCACCTGTGATTATCATTGAAACAATCACTGCTAATATTTTAATATTATTTTTCATGATAATGTATTTTAAGGTGAATTATTTTTCTCCATTTATGCAATTTCTTTTTCAGATGAAAAGGCGGAACGAATTCCGCTCTTTTCTATAAGTTATACTGATTAAGATTTGCCAAAGTGAACTGCAATTCTTTTTCCATATTCAGAAGTTCTTCCTTGTTATCGTAATAAACCATTAGTTCAAAATAGTATTCAGATATAGAAATCTCTCCTTTAAGCATAGCCTTCTCATATAATTCGAGAATGGCATTGCCTGTAATGCGTTGTTTGAAATCGGTTAAACTAGTCTGTAAAGCTATTGCTTTGCTGTGTAGTGTTTTCATTTCGTTATAGAACTGAACTTTAGCATCAGCCTCCATGCTATTAATCGCTTCTGTTTTTAGTTTAGCATACTTTACAGTGTTTTTATTTCCCCATAGTGGTATTGATACACCCAAGGTAACTCCCTGAAATTGTTCTCCTACAACTTTTTCGCTCATATATCCAGCATTAAGTTTTGGCAAATTCTGTGCTACCTGGAGTTGTTTTTCCTTTGATGAAATGGCAATTTCCTGTTTTAGCCAATTTAGCATCGGATTATAATTTGCAGCTTGTGCATACCATTTCTCAAAATCAGCTTCAATAATATTGGTCGAAAAAACGCTATCATTAAAACTTATAATTTGTCCTGCGTTTAAAGCTGCTAATTGTTGCATTGCAGCATTCCGAGCAATACTAATTTGTTCCAATTTTTTCTCGGTATTTAACAAGCTTGACTGCGCCTTATTGTGCTCAAGAACTGTTGCGTCACCCACTTTCATTCGCTTGTTATAAGAATTGGCAATCTTTAAGTCATTGCTGAAGCGTTTTTGGTATTCTGCATGTAAAGCGTTCAAGTATGTTAATTCGGAGCAAATAAGCTTTGCTTGTAACAAAACATCGTACCGTTGTTTTTTGTATTCCATCTCTACTTGCTCGTTTTTCATATCAGCAAGTTGAGATTTATACACATAAGCAGTTGGAAAATCGAACGATTGAGTAATAGCAAGGTCGGTTCTGTTTCCAATTTGGTCAGGATTTCCCCACAAATAGTTAAACGCAACTTCGGGATTATCCGGCATTAAACCTGTTCTATTACTCATTTTATCGGCATCGGCATTACTGCGATATGCTGCCAATGTCGTGTTATTTCTTTCAATTTCAGCCAACACCGAATCTAAACTAGCCTGAGAATAGACAGTGAAAACTGATATTGCAGAAACTATTGTTATAATTATTTTTTTCATTGTCCTAATTTTTAATCAGTCATTAATTCTTCTGTAGTAGTCTCCAAATCAGCTTGCTTGCTGGTTATAAGGTACATGACAGGAATAATAAATCCATTCAATAGAGTTGATGTCAGTAATCCTCCCAATATAACTTTTGCCATTGGGCTTTGAATTTCGTTGCCAGGCAATTCACCCCCTAATGCAAGTGGTAGTAGAGCAAGTCCCGATGATAATGCGGTCATTAAAATTGGGTTTAAGCGGTCGAGAGAACCATGCATAACACTTTCCATTGCAGAAAACCCTTCGTGGTGCAGGTCGTTATACCTTGATATAAGTAGCATACCATTACGAGTAGCAATTCCAAAAAGCGAAATAAAACCAATAATAGATGGAATACTTATAATTCCACTTGAAAAATAGATGGCAAATACACCACCAATCAATGCCAATGGTAGGTTTAACATTACTACCGTAGATTGAGTCACATTTCGAAATTGATTGAATAACAGAAGGAAAATTGCCATTATTGAAAATATAGAAGTAATTAGCAATGTTCGTGAAGCTGCTTGTTCACTCTCAAACTGACCACCGTATTGAATATGATAACCTTCTGGTAGTGATATTTCGTCATTCACTTTCTTTTGAATATCGTTTACTACTCCTCTTAAATCACGTTCAGCAATGTTTACTGAGACTACGATTTTTCGCATTACGTTTTCCCTGTTTATTGTATTTGGGCCAGTAGTGGAACTTATTGTTGCGATAGTGCTTAATGGTATTTTCTTTCCATTTGCATCTACCATAAGCTCCTTTATGCGGTCTGATGTTGCCCGGCTTTCATCATTAACCTTTAATGTAAGGTCGAATGATTTATTACCTTCGTAAACCATTGATACCACTTCGCCTGCAAGCATTACATTAACTACTTCTGCAAATTCAGGAAGCGTAATTCCATATTTAGCCATTACCTCACGTTTTGGCTCAATTTTTAATTGAGGTCGCTGTATCTGCTGTTCAACGTTTAAATCTCCGATACCTTCAATACCTTCAATGGAAGCTTTTATTTGATTACCCAATTCAAACATTTTATTCAAATCTGTACCAAATAATTTAATTGCAATATTGGCTCGTGTGCCTGATAACATAGCATCAATACGATGCGATATAGGTTGTCCTATCTCAATATTTACACCTGGTATAAGCTTTAGCTTTTCACGTAATTCTGCTAACACTTCATCTTTGGAGCGTTCATCAAGAAGAAAGGGAGCTTCAATCTCAGAAACATTAACCCCTAGTGCATGTTCGTCTAGCTCGGCACGACCTGTTTTTCTTGCTACGGTTTGAATTTCGGGAACAGATAATAGAATTTGCTCAGTAGCTCTTCCCATTTTATCCGATTCTTCCAATGAAATACCGGGCAAAGTGCTTACATTAATCGTAAATGAGCCTTCATTAAAAGAGGGTAGAAAGCTGCGTCCTAAAGAGGAAAATACAATTATAGTTGCAACAAGTAAAACACCTGTTGTACCCAAAGTCACCTTTTTATGTATCAGCACCCATCTTAAAGCTTTTTCGTAAACAATTTTAAGTTTTCGAACAACAAATGGTTCTTTTTCGCTTGTATTTCCTTTTGTTGGTTTACCTAATAATAAGCTACATAATACTGGCGTTATTGTTAGAGCAACCACAGTTGATGCTATCAAAGCCACAATAAATGCTACTCCAAGCGGAACAAGCAAACGCCCTTCCATACCGGAGAGAAAAAATAGGGGGACAAAACTTACAATAATAATAAGAGTTGAATTCAAGATTGGCATCCTTACTTCTTTTGATGCATCGTATACAACAGTCATTACACTTTTTTGCTCACCTTTTGGCTTTAGCCTGTTTTCTCTTAAGCGTTTAAAAACATTCTCTACATCTACAATTGCATCATCGACTAAAGAACCAATAGCAATTGCCATACCACCTAAACTCATGGTGTTAATTGTTAACCCCATAAATTTTAAAGCTAAAATCGTACTCACAAATGCAAGAGGAATTGTAACCAATGAAATAACGGTTGTACGAATATTCATAAGGAATATTATCAAGATTATAATCACAAATATTCCACCCTCTAAAAGAGCTTTCTGTACATTATTTATGGAGTTGTCGATAAAACGAGCCTGTCTAAAAATGTCGGTTGCGATTTTCACATCGGCAGGTAAGGTTCGTTGTATCTCAGTTAATGATTCATCCAATTTATCAGTTAAATCGAGCGTACTGGTAGAGGGCTGTTTAGTTACCGTTAGTAACACTGCTGCTTTTGCCCGATTTGAAGCCATCCCTAACTTTGGTGCTTTGTTGCCAATTTGGACATCTGCCACATTTTCAATTAATATAGGCACATCATTTATTGTTTTTACAACAGCCTTACCTAGTTCAGATAATTTATTTGTTGATAGTGCGCCACGAATAATGAACTCATTCCCGTATTCGTACAGGATTCCTCCCGAAGCATTTAAGTTCATATCCTGAACCACTTCAATTACTTCATCCATCCCAACATTATAATGCTTCATTTTTTCGGGATTCAGCAAAATCTGATATTCCTTGATTTCACCACCTAAAACGGTTACCTGTGCTACCCCTCCGGTAGAAAGTAATCTTGGGCGCAATGTCCAATCTGCTAATGTGCGCAAATCTTGTAATGATGTTGTATCTGATGTTAGACCTATTATCATTACTTCTCCCAAAATTGATGACTGAGGCCCTAAAGTGGGATTGCCAACATTTCGAGGTAAAGCATCTTTTACAATTGCCAATTTTTCAGAAACAATTTGTCTGGCTATGTAAATATCAGTGCCCCAATCAAACTCTACCCAAACAACTGAAAAACCTGTTGTTGATGAAGAGCGTACACGGCGAACGTCTGTTGCACCATTTAGAGCAGTTTCTACAGGGAATGAGACCAAACGTTCAACTTCTTCCGGAGCCATTCCTGCTGCTTCGGTCATTACTACTACAGTTGGTGCATTCAAGTCTGGAAATACATCTACCTCCATATTTTTAGCAGTATATAAGCCTGCTAACAATAATAGGATTGATGATACTAATACAACCATTCGGTTGTTTAGCGAAAATTTTATGATTTTATTCAACATGATAATTCCGGTTTTGGATTAATGACTATGACCATGCCCTTCAGGCATCACCGATGAAGTAGCTGCCAGTTTTACCTGATATACACCATTGGTTACAACTTTATCTCCTTCATTTAAGCCGGAAATGATGTGTACTCGTTCACCATTATTTTGACCAAGACTTACTTCTTGTTTTTTGAAAATCTCTTCTTCTATCTGTGTATAAACAAAATAAAGACCTTGCTCTTCGGTAAGTGATGATACTGGAATGGTAAGTACATTTTTTTGAGGGTTCGCCATTAAATATATTTCGGTGAAGGAACCAGGAATTATATCACCAATATTGTCAAACTCAAATGTTACAGGAATAAAAAATGATTGCTGCCCTGAAGTACGTCCATAAGAAAGTAAACGTCCATTCAAATCTGAAAGCTTATATAACACATCATCATAAGCAGTTTTAAAATTTGCATTGACGATGTTTTTAAGCAACTTGTAGTTTTTTTCAGATACCTCTGCTTTTAATTGCAGTTTTTGATTCTGAGAAATAGTTGCAATAGCTTGTCCAACTGTGACATATTCACCTTGCGCTACAAGTCGATTCTTTATATACCCTGAAATTGGAGATTTTATTCTAACACCATCCGAGGAAGTGTTTGCTGACTGCGCTTGATAAGTCGTTTTTGCAGTTTCATAGCGCATTTTTATCTGCTCATAGTCTTTAGCTGATATAATCTTGTCATCAACAAGCTCATCAGCACGTTTCATCTCTTTTTCTGCTGTTTCAAATGCAATTTTCGCCTTTTCAACCGGGTCTCCATCTAATATTTTCTTTGCCGAAACATTAACAATTACTTCACCTGACTTAATATAATAACCTTCAGAAATGGATGGGTTGACAAAAGATACAATACCATTTGAAGTGGCAACAATTGTTGCTTCATCACCTTGCGAAGCTTGTATTTTTCCACTTGTTTTAATCACATAATGAAAGGTTCCAGAGCTAACATTTTCTAATTCGAGTTTAGCCATTTTAGCCTGCTCTTTTGAAAAAGAAATTTCATCAGAATGGTTGCTCTCTTCTGCATGGTCATGTCCCTCATGACTTTCTTCATCATGATTATGACCTTCATGGTCGCTATGGTCATCCTCGTCATGATTGTGGCCTTCATGGTCTTCGTGGTCATGACCGTCATGTCCTTCTTCAACCTCATGATTATGGTCATCGCATGAATGGTCTTCATGTGCTTCTGATTCATGGTCATGTCCTTCATGACTTTCTTCATCGTGATTATGCCCTTCATGGTCGCTATGGTCGTGTCCCTCATGATTATGTCCCTCATGTTCTCCATGGTCGTGACCTTCATGACTTTCTACACTTTGATTATGTTCTTTATTGCTATTGCTTTGGTTACATGCTACATAAATTAAACTTAGCAATGCTATACCTATAATTTTGATATTCATTTTTTTCTGTTTTATTAAATTTTAAAAAATCGGAATATGGTTCTGCCATTCAGCAAAACATATTGACTGATTCAGCCATATTACAGAACATGTATCTATAAGCCCATTGAAGAAAAGGCAAGAATTATACTCTGTAAAATTTAAAATTTAACAAACAGGGGGTGCTCTTAGTCCTTGAGATGAAACTAATAATCTGGAATAAAGGGGAATGTTTTCAATTTCTGCTACAGCATTGGGAATGTCATCTGCAATAGCATTATAATTAAAAACTAATAATGTAAAAAGTAGTATGTCAGAAGTAGAAATTTGCTCCAAAGATGTATTATATCTAAACTGATTATTTGGAGTTAACATTGCTGCTGTTAAAATACAGGGCGCAATTTCTCCTTGTTCATGGTCATCATCACAAAAAGGCATCCTTTCATGATGTGTGTGTTCTTCATGATTAGTATCAGTACATTCAACAGCAATTTCTACTGGCGTTTCTGAATGATGGTGGTGAGGAATAACAGCATGAGCCAACATAACCATGTTGGCTAACAATACAAATATAAATGCTGTTTTATTTCTCATTATTTATTCTTTACTTCTAATTAAACGTCAAATCTACAAAAAAGTTTGTGCAATAGTGTTGCAAAGTTTGATAAAACAAGAAACACATTTTAGACATATACAATTATAAGCCATCTAAAAAACTCACAATACCTTTTAGTAAGCCACTTTTTAATGGGGAATCCATTGTTTGCATTTTCTGCCGTAAGTAATTTTGTGGCACTTGATTTTTTATCAGGGCTTTAGCAAGCTTTCTTAATTCGTTTATCAATTCCTTTTCCTCCGAGGTACTATTCGGTGAAGGAGTAACAACCTTACTTTTTTGCTGCATATTTAAAAGAAATTCTTTGTATTCTGCTTGCATCTCCTGAAAGTCACCAGAAGTTCCGCCCATATCGGGGTGTAGTTGCTTTGCTAAATTTCGGTAGTGTAGCTTAGCTTTGTCTAAATCGCTTATGTCATTGAAATATTTCATAGCTGTTCAAATTCTTCATGTGTTATACAAAAATGTTCTAAGATTAAGAGGAGTTGTTGTTTATTGTAATAGTGGCGTTTTGTGTGTCCTTTATTTGCAATCTGCTCTTTTAATTGAGGACACAATTCAATATCTCTTCGTAATTGTTGCATAGCTGCATCAACTGAAACGCTATCAGGGTAAAGTTTTTTTACCAAATCCTGTTTTAATATGGTTCTGCGTATTATCATAGCGTTGGATTTGGGTTGAAAAATGAGCGAGAACGCACCTGAAATATTGAGTAAAGCAGTCTTGTATAGTTTAAATCAACTGCTTTTGAAGTCTTTTGAATACTTTTTAGCTTATACAGACTGCTTTTGAGGACTTTAAGAGAATATTTTAAAGGCTTTTTTGAGTATTGGGAAAAATAACGAGAGCTTTTTATCTGGTTTATCAAGCATTCAAATAATTCCTGCCAACTTGCCAAAGTATGTGGAGTTTTGAAGACTAATTTGAGATGTTTTTTTGAAAAAAAAGATGGCTTTTGAAAAAAGTAGGTAATACCATGAGAATACCTCCATATTACCAGTGTATTGCACAGAACAAAACAAAAAATAACGCAATAAATAGTAAAACCATAAAAGGCTATAAACACGAAAAGCCTCGATAGGAGGCTCATTTTTAATGAATTGGAATATATATTGGGCATAATTAAAAACATTATACCCTTGACAATTAGCTATATAAAGATAGAAAAAAATTAGCGAGATTTGGTTTCAAAGGAGCTTGTTTCCAACATTTTCAGAATCATAGATTGAATAATGACATCTTCATCGGCATCATTATCCTCTGTTTTTAGTTTGGCAATCAGATTTATCAGCTTCATTATATCCAAGTCGAATTCAGATAACAGGTCAACCATTCTATTCAATACTTCTTTGCTTTTTATCAGGAACTCCTTACTTGACGAAAAGACAATTTCATCAGCTCCATCCTTTATGATTTCGTTATCTAATAATTCAAGCGATTCATTTACCTCACTTTGTAACCAAACATATAAATCTTTCATTCTGAATTGTATTAAAAAGAAGCGTGGCACTGAAACCACTCGTAACTAAGGTATCGCCAAACACCCAATCGCAAAGCAGCACAGGCCACGCCCGTACTCACTCTCATTGCGATTATAAAATTTGGCGATTTTTAGTTACAAGAGATTAAGTCTTAATATTTTAAGATTATATGTTCGCTTCCTTTTTTGTTTATATCAAATTTTCAGTTTTATATTATTATTTGCTGTAAAAGTAATGAATTGAAAGCCATTTTTTGAAAAACGAGCAATAAAAAGAAACAAACAGGGTATATTTAGCACTTTGTATAAAGCATTTTTAAGGATGAAAACCATTTTGAAAGTAGAATTTGATAATGCCGGATTAAACGGATTTATAATTGAAAATCCGGGACATCTTCCTGTACATGGAGAGATATTTACCTGTAAGTGGGAGGATTTTATAAAAGATAGAGCAATGGTACAACAACTTGATGAAATTGAAGAAGATGAGTGTTTTATGGTTGAAAGAAATTTCAGCAAATACAGCATGGATGAATCAATGTGTTTTATTGTACTTCACCTATCAAAAGATTTTAAAAAGAATTCTTTGCTTCACAAATGACATTAAAAACCCGATACCTAAATGATACCGGGTAATAATTTTTTACTTTTCTGTGACCTATGGTATTTTTATAAAACCGTCCTCATCCCTCACTTTTTAACTATGTCATTTATTATCAATAGAATAAAATGAGGACAATGAGGACAGGTGAGGGACGAGAGCCGTTTTTCCCTCACTCGTCCCTCATTTATCCCTCGTTCATCCCTCACCCGTCCTCACTTATTTTTAGAGTAAGAAAATATATAGTATTAAATATCAATCTATTAATATCTATCCTCATAAAGATTGAGGAAATGAGGACGGTTTTTGCTTTAATACCATTGCTAAAGTAAAACTGCATAGTTTAGTATTTTATAAGGTTATCCTTTCCAATTCTATGCCCTGGTCTTTGAGCATGTCATAATTCAATATGTAGGCACTTGTCCGGCTTTTACCAAACAATACATTTTTCCTGCGGTGTTCGATAAATGAGCGGTGTTTCTTCAGGTACTCACCAACAACCGCCTGGTCAAGCGTGGTTAATCCTTCTTTTCGTGCTTGTTCCCTGTACAGTCCGTGTATCGAGCCAACTCTCAGGTAAAGTTGTTTGCTGTTGTTTTCACCAACGACAATCTTGTAATGTACATCCTCGGTAAGTTTGTACAGGTTAACCAAAGATTGCAGCACATGAAAGTATTGCTCCACTTCATCACTTTGATGCTGTACCGATATGGTAAGTTTTGCAGAGCGGATTAAAGCTTTTTTTGCTGTATGATAATCAAACGGAAATTCTAAATCAGAATGCTCCATTAGAATTTTCATTGGCGTAAGAACCGATGATATATTGAGTACTGTTCTTCGGTCAACATTACCATACTCTTGGGTCAGTTCATCCATGACCTCTGAACTTACTCCTGGTTCCTCTTTTGAGTAATGTTCTTCAACCAAATAACGAAAATCAAAAACGGAGCATGTAATATTGGTAAACTGTAAACTTTCTTCGGCTGCTTTAAATGATTTTAAATCGGAATAGTTCCCTCGGTTGGTATCATCAAATTCGCCCAATAAACTACGGCTGCATAAAGCAGGGTCTTGTGTTGGTAAATCCTGACCGCTAATTATACCAGAACCCCTGGGCTTGGCAATACGTGTTTCATTACCGCCCGATTTTACACCTGTCAATTTTCCGTTACGGTCGGCAATACCTTTTAACGCTTCAATGGTATTCTTGTGAATGCTATTCTTGTACTCATTACCCCAAAACGGATGGTTAGTAGTAGAATCCATACTACGCTGCATACCTGTACTTGTACTCCCTGATGCGAGGTTAATACCGTCCTCCATTGGTGGCTTACCAAACATATACATGATGCTTCGGGCTGCTGTACTCTTACCTGATTGACGTTTCCCGAAAAGGAACAATAAAGGGAAATACCCGAAATTGGCTTTGTAGATAAGGTCACTAAAAACGGTTGAAATGTAATAAGCAATCAATAATTCGGCATTACCGGGATAAACACTACTCATTGATGTTGCCCATTTCCCAAAGTTCCAATCGCTGCCTTTTATCGGCTTCACATACTTTGAGTTTTCTTTGAATGGATTACCACCATCGGAACTGCCAATTTTAAGAGCTTTACCATAGGGAAGATAGAAGAAATGCAACAAATGAACCTGGCCCTGTTTTACATTCTCCTTTAGCTTATCTTTTCCATACTTACCGATAAATTCTGCTGTGGTATTGAGTACATGAAAAGTATCGTTAATTCGTATCTGACTTTCCGGAGGAATGTTTTCAAATTCATCCATGTTGTTTATTTGTGTAGCGTGTGTAGAGATACCGTATTCATCAATTGGATGAAAGTTTTTAGTGTAGTACAAGCCGTTTGCAAATACCCAAAAGCGGTTTTCCTCATTATAACCTACACGCTCCAACTCTTTGGCTTCGGGTATTCCAAGCAGCTTCACATTTTTAATATTGTCGAGCTGACTATCGTTCCCATACCAAAAGAATCCATGTCGCCTGTGTACCTGTTTCTTGAATGATGCAGGGGTACAAAAATCATCGGATGAAATAATAGCCAGGCGTTTTCTTCCGTATTGGCTCATCAGGCGCAAAACATATTTCAGGTCAGTTCTGCCTTGTGGGTCTTTATGGAACACACAGAATAAGGCTTCAAAAGTAAAGTTTGATATTTGCTTCGGGTTCTTTCCTTCAACCGTCCAATAAGCTCCATCTTCTTCATAAAACTGATTGGTCAGAAGGTTCTCCTGTTGTTCCTTTTTAAGCTTGATTATATCGCTGATATTTTCCTTTTTCTTAACCTTCTTCTCGTTAGGCTGACTATAATCCTTTAAAGCATCCTGCCATGCTTTTTTGGGTTTAATCTGTTCAGAAACAAAGTCGAGATAAACCTCCTGGTTCGTTTTATCATAGCAGCATATCAAGGCAGCCATACGTTTTATTACTTCCGATTTCTTTACAGGGTCATTTGCAAAGCGGTCTGCGAATTCAGCCGTTTTGTAGATGATGTAATCCTCCTGTTGTTCATTGTACTGAAGAAACGTTTTGTTGTCGGTAAAAAGAGAATCAGGGTCTTGTTTTTCCGGGAGTACCAATACCGAAACATGAAATTGATTCTTAATCAGTATTTCTGCATTTCGGCACATGGCATTTCGCCCGGCATTATCGCCATCATAAATAAGTGTAGCCTTGTTGGTATATTTTTTCAGGAGCTTTGCCTGTGCATTGGTGAGTGCAGTTCCGCAAGTCGCAACTGTGTTTACCACATCTATATCGTGCATCCGAAGCACATCGGAATAACCTTCAACTATATATGCTCTGTCATTGTTTTTAATGGCAAAACGAGCCACATTTAAAGCATACAGCTCATTGCCTTTTATGTAGATTCTGCTTTCAGGTGTATTCAAATACTTAACCTTTGGATTTTCATTCAGGTCACGCCCGGCGAATGCAATAGTCTGACCTCGTGAATTGGAAACAGGAAATATCAATCGGTTTCTAAAAAAGTCATAAACGCCTTTGTCATTGCTTTTAAGTACGCCAATTTCTTCAAGTATCTCTGTTTTTAATCCTTTTTCTCTTGCATGGGTCAGTAGAGCATTGTCCGTTGGAGCATAACCAATATTGAAACTACCGTTTTCAGGAATAGCCATGTTACGCTCCTTGATATACTGCTGGGCATCTTTGTGATTAACCTGTTCCAAAAAGAACTTCTCAATAATACTACAAGCAATTTTCAGACTTTCTTCATGTTTGAATTTGGCTTCATCCCAATTGGTGCTTTTCTTCCATTCAAAATTGAGGTTTAAAAGCTTTGCACCAATTTCAACGGCTTCTTTAAACTCAACATTTTCATGCTCCTTTATAAACTCAATAGCATTACCGCCTTTATCACAACCAAAGCATTTGAAAATTCCTTTTGCCGGATTAACGCTGAACGAAGCTGTTTTTTCATTATGAAACGGACAACAAGCTTTGTAATTAATCCCTGCTTTCTTTAGTGTGACAAAATTGGAGACAATCTCGTAAACTTCATCATTGATTTGTTCTATGACCCTTTTTGCATCCATCGGCTACCAATCTTTTCCTGTCATTAACTCACGGTTGCTGCTGTCAAGGCTCATAAAAAACTCATACACGTTACCCCTGAAATCGTAAAACTTATCTAACAGGTGGTAGCCCATATCTGAACCCCAAATCTTGTAAAAGAGAGCATTCAGCTCCAACTGTGAATCTTCAATCATTTTTTGAATTTTATTGCCATCAAACGGAACGTTGGAGTAGCCGTTTTTTTCATAGAAACTCTTTATGCGGTTATCGAAATAATATAACTTCGATACCGTATTAGGTGCTAATGCTGTCATGTGTTTTATTTTGGAAAGTCCAGTGATAATTGTCGTTTATTCATTTGCCATTCTTCAAAAGTCAACTCCTTTATATCGTTAAGTGTCTTTCGTGCGTCATTGAGCAGCTTCTTTTGGTCGCTATAATCATTTCGTATTCGTTCCACTTCTTCTAATTGCTTTTCCAAAGCTTTTTGCTTTTGCTCTAAAAACTCTCCCTGGTCGGTGAAATAATTGAAAAGGGCATTGTAGCATTCCAGCCTATACTTAATGATTTGTTCTTTAGCCTCAGACTTGACATTCTTGGGATTAATTGTAAATAGCCAACCGAATACAAGCTTAAAAGGAATACAAGCCATTTCTCGTTCTTTCCCATCGGCAGCAACTATACCCCTGAGCGGTACAGTTGAACCCAAAATTTCATCACTCTTAATTTTTTCTAACTGGCTTGAGTAATTAACTTCTAAAGCTTGACATATTGGTTTTATGGGTACTAACTTTTCTGCATCATCAATAAGCATGATGCTAACATCTTTGATTCTTGCTACTGTCTTTGTCTTCATAATCGTTCTGAATTTTATACTTAAATAATGGCAGGGCTACCCTTGAACAACCCTGCCGGAACCGAGCTAATTGCCAAGGGCGGTTATTATTTGCTTTATCTCTTTGTGGCTCATCGGATGAAAAATGGTTTCCAACTTTAAGTCCATTGCAACGGTCAGCTCTATGCGTGACATTATGCTCTCTTTCCAATTGGGCAGAACATAAACCGCCTGGCTTTTCTTTAAAAGCTGAACACGGTTATCCAGTTTGTCAGTCCAACTCATTTTTGCAAAGGGCATTTCAGTTGGATTTACAACGGCACATTTCAATGACTTTAGTTTGGCTTTAATTTTATCGGTATCAACCAAGCCTTTGGAACTGTTTTCGGGTATGTCACTACCGCATATATAAATAGTTGGCATTCTCTACTTCTTTACTATGTTCAAATGATTACATAATTGGCTCTCCGGCAGAATTTGGGTGTGTGATTTTTTCTTCAACAAAAGTTTAAAGAACGAGAACCTGATTTCCTGTTTTTTACCTTGAGCCTTTCTTTCCTTCCTTTCCTTCATTGGAGTTTTAGATTATTAGAACTGCATTTAACCAATTACACATTGCTCTTTATTTCATCCAAGGAAGAATGACGGCCAGCTTTAATCCAATCCATTACTTCATCCAGTTTGAACAGTAATATCTTACCACCCGGTTTATAGAAGGGAATCTGTTTATTATATACCCTGCCATAAATGGTTTTAACACTTTCGCCCAATAGCAGGGCCAGTTCCGCAGCATTAACATAGTCAAAGCCTGTTCCGGCTTTATGTTGTACTTTTATTAGTTCTGAAACCTTTTTATTTAGCTGTTCAAGATTCTTTAAAGTTTCAGCTTTGAAGTCGATTTGTTCTTCTATTTGCTCATCCATTTTCTTGCTATTTTTTAAATTCAAATTTTCGATAGCAAGTATAGGATAGGCGCATAGCAATTTCCAACGTCGGACTATCCGACATTTTTCAAATAATTTTCACACCTCTGATATTCTGAATCTTACAAAGACACCTTTAAGCCTTATCGGATACTTTTTGCTGTTTTTGTCGGATACTTTTTTAACTCAAATGGCAATAAAAAGCAATAAATAGTAATCGGTATTTTTGCAAATTATCGGGTTACAATTTCAATGATTACTTTTTCGATGTCACCTGTTGGTAAATTACGTTCCTGAAAATGCAATTTGATAACTTCAAGGTCAACCAAAAGATTCTTATCGTTTTTAATGTATGGAGCCTTATCTATGAGCCGATAGAAATATACATTTTTGTAATTATCCACATCAATACCGTTTACCACACATAAAAACCGGGCAAGTGTTGAGTTACCAACATCTACCCGGTGTTTTAAGCCCAAAAGCCGAAAAATAAAGTAAGCCCAAAGCACCTGCTGGGCACTAGAAAGCTTTAAGATGGCATCGTGCGTTCTTGGCTTAATTTGTTGGAGGTTTGGAAACGCTTCAACATTTCCGTTTGATTTGAAATATTTGAGAAATTGAAGTTTCCCAAAATAGTCGCTGAAAAAATTATAATAGTCCTGAGGATTTGTTGACGAAAGGTCAACGAGAGGTGAGTAGTAATAAATCTCTAATGCCTTTATGTGAAAGGTCTTTTGCCTGAAATTTATTACATCTTGAAATTTGACTTGTTTTTTGCCGGGTATAAGCCATTGGAGTATTGCTTTTGGCTTTATATGGATTTTACCGACCTGTAAATAACAAAGTTCTCCTTCGTTATTATACACTTCAAGTCTTTTAAGGTGAGTATTTGGAGGTAGGAATAAAAACGAGAAGTATCGTTCATTAATGGTAACATACCTCTTGGTATGCTTCATCCGTTCCCTTATAATAAGGGCTTTTTCAATTATACTATTTATATCTTCCGATTGTACGAGAAAATCATAATCAAAGAGTTTCATTAACTCAGTAGGGAATGGAGCTGTAGGTAAATGTGTTAATTTCTCTACAAGGTTATCCATTTTGGATTCCCATACTGTCGATTCTTTCGCCTTCCTGTAGCCTTGCAGTAAATTCTCAAATACAGCAAGGCAATCCTTTTCAAAGTTCTCCGCAACAATTTTCTGATTTATCATCATAAGCTTCTTTTAAAATGTTAAAAAATAATGGCTTATGATTATTCTCAAGCTCAATCGAAAGTTGTGTTATTACATCATATTATAAGTCTTATTTTTTGAATAAGTTTATTTCTTCCGTTCTTCGTTGTTCCAATGAGTTTAACCATAAGCAAAAATTTTGTGGTAAATAATTTTCATTGGCTGCAAAACTAATTTATTAGCAGAAAAAACCGAATTGAATGCAATTGAAATAAAAACGGAACGCAAAAAAGGCTGAATTGAAAAAAAATCAAAAAATTTTAATTTCTTTTTTCTCCGTTATTTTGCGTCAAAAAGTATAGTAAAATGTATGATAGGCAATTTTTAAAGACCACTTAAAAACCTTTGTAAAATACTGTATATATGTTTATTATGAATTATTTATTTTTCGTTCGGATATACTGTATATACATTGTTGTGCAAAGTAATTCTTTAATCAGTCATTTTCTCTAATAATTCAAAGCACTTTAAAATCTTCTTATTTATCTTGTTGTATTTAATATCCACCCAGTCTTTGTTGATGAAATAATACTTATTATCGAGGTAGGATTCTATTAATACTGTCCGACCAACTATTCTAAAATCAGTATCCATTCCCCAATAATCACCTGATTCCAATATTTTAATCAATTTGTCGTAATCTCTTTGTGAAATATCAATCTTTTTATTTGTAATTATTTCACCCGTATTAATATCAAAATTTCCAGTTGTCTTTTTAAAAGTCAATTTAATCTCGTTGTTCAGTTTCTCAATTCGATAAAAAACAGGTAAAGTGTCCTTAAACCAACAAAATCTTATTATATCACTTTCAAAATCCTGATTATATATTTTAGGTTCTTCAATCTCATTTAGTATTGTAGAATATCCTAAAACCATCAAAGTGTCTTCCTCTGTCGGTGTTTTATTGTCAATAAAATACTTAATCGGCGTATAAATCAAAACACTATCCGTTTCACACTTCACAGAATTGTCATCGTATTTATTACATGAAGTATAAATATACCAGTCATTAATTACAGAATAGTCATAGGAGATATTCTCAACAGCTTTTTGTCCAAATAAATTTAAAGTCAATCCGATTGTTATAATTAAAATACTTAATCTATTCATTTTGTTATCTTTCTTATCAAGATGCATTTTAATCACGAATTCCATAATTATCGTGAGGTTCTTTTTTATTTTGCACAACGGTGGTGCTATGCAGCGTAGCTTTGTGTTGCGCCTGCGGCAAAGCTATGATGTATAAGCACGTGTTGTGTGTTGTTATTCTTCAAACAGTTCTATTGTCAGTGTTTTATCCTTTGATTTATCTATCCATTTCCCGAATCCCATTACTTTGTCACTTTCGTTGTAAAACTGCAATTCTATTTCTGCTCGTATTTTATTTGAATCAGTATCTTTCTCTTTCAAAACAAACTTTTCATCACTAATCATCCCAATCCAATTAATTGGAACTTTATTTGATTCATACCAATAGGTAATTTTGATTGAATCATTTACATCTCTAGTAAGGACTGAAATTTTATATTTTCCTGCGATATATCCATAAAAAAGCTTATTCTGGGGTATTGCAGTTTTAGCCAGCAATAAATCTTTAGCGTAATCATTTAGATACGTGAGTAATTCTTCAAATGTAAATTTCAATTCGATATTAGGTAAATCATTCTCTCCTAAACCCCAGCCATATTCCCAATCATAACTTAAAGTTAAATAATTAGAAAATAATTTAAGTTCATAGTTAGCAGACATTGCGTTGGGGTCATTAGAACTAAAAATATCATTTTTTGAAATAGTTTTTTCTAGCGTATAATCAGATATCTCAATTAATCTATTGTTTTCTTTTGGTTGATTACTTTTAAAGTTTCGAACGAATTCATTTTTACGCACAGTAACAATTTCTAAAAAATCATCGATTCTATTTTCTAATATTAGATTTTGTAATCCTATATTTTTGCCATTCCTTAAATCAAAATAGTTTATGTCAGTAAAAGTCCAAACTCCAGGTGCTGTATTAAATTCATGTTCATATTCTAAGGACACACCACAAATATTAGGGTTTATGGTAAATCCATTATACTCATAGAAATTATCTCGATATGATTCTGTCTGATTTATGTATTTTTCTTGTAGATACTTATTAATGTTAGTTTCAACTAATGTTGAACCAGAAATATAGGCAGTCGGAAAACTATGCCCTTTATTTATTGTACTTGTCTTCCATTGAACAACTCGTGTCTGTGAAAAAACACCATTCCCGAAATATGAAATCAGAAATAACACTGTTAATATTTTTAGTCTAGTATTCATGTATGTAGCAGGTTTTTCTTAATAACACACAACGTTTGGCGGTATGGGTAGTAAGGATTGCGTGCTTTAATTATGTCAAGTTACAGCAAATTTTGGAGCGGGTTACTAAGCCCCAAAAACCTCTGAAACCCTTATTAACTATACCGCGTGTTGTGGTGTCGTTATTTTTTCTCATCAATTATTCTTTCCAATATATTTGTTACTGTTGTAAAATCATAATGTAATACATTTTCTTTACTCTGTTGAATCATTAATGAAGTCAAAGGGGAAACGTTTGAGTATTTTGAGTTTAACTCATCTATAGCTTTTTTTTTATCTATAAAACACTCCATATCTCCCCACAAGATTGGTAATATTATAAAAGGAATTTTTACATCATCTATAATTAGATTATTTTCCTGAAATTCAAGGTTCTTTGTTTTGTTCTCAATCTTTTGATTGAATCTATTCTCAAAGAATTTTACAAACTCATTTTCTGAGTCCAACAATTCTGGCTTAATATTATGCAAACTAATAAAATCGACATACAGAGGGGTCTTGTCTTCAACAGATTTAAAAACAAAGTCAACAGAGTTCCCATTAGGTAACTTCTTTTCAATATCTATTAGTTTAAATCCGTCATCCTTTGAAAGAAAGAATTCTAAACCTAATATCTCCCCGTAAAAATTTAAATATTGATAATTATTGCCAATCTTTTTGTCTATGGAAACAATCATTTGTCTTATTGTCTCTTTAAGTTTTGAATGTAAAGATTCATCAACCTTTTGCAGCAAACTTTCAACTATCTTTTCTATATGATTTAGTAATTGGCTATACTGATTAACCTCTGTTCGGTCATTTTCTGCTAAAACAAGCAAGTCAAATATGCAATGAGGAGTATAATTTATTTTGTCTAAATCACTTTCTTTAAGCAGATTTTCAAATCTCGTTTTATAGTTATCAACTAATTTTCGAATTTCTCTTTCTGTTATGTCTGAGAACTTGTACGTTTCTGGAATGTACTTGTATAAATATGATTCAAATATATCTTTGGGTTGTATCACTTTAGTATCTTTTTAATGCACCACAACGGCCTGGCATATGAGGCGTGTGGGGATTGAAATTGTCGCCCTCTCCTTCAGCGCTCCAAGACCAATGCTTTTCAAACGACTAATTTAATAATCAAAAGTTGATTTAAAAGCATTGGGCGAACAAATTGAGATCACCACTCCTCGCAAATCACATACCCCCACATGACTTATTTATGCCTTGTTGGGCGCTGTTATTATATTTTTTCTTAATCCGAGCTGTAAATAAAATTGGCTCATGCTTTATCGTATAGAAATCCAATCTATATGTCTTTACAGAATAGAAAGTCTTGCGCGCTGACTTTACAAGGTTATAATATTCAATCTATTAAGTTTTTAAACTATCTAAAATATACATTCTATTACAGTTTTGTAATTTTCTATTCAGAAAGATAAAAGTCTACCCACATAACTGCAGTATTGCTAACCAAAGCTCCACAGAAAAAGACTAATGCATAAATTCATTATCGGTTGCTAATCAATAAATCCGCGCGTTGACTGATTAATGTAGCCAATTTTATTTTTTGTTGGCTCAAATAAATTGTTCTTTCCAATAGTCTTTGAGCGATGGAATCCTAATAATCCAAACTTAAGCTCCCAAATCCCAATGCCCGAAAAATCCAGTCCTAAAATCAAATCCTATGTGCGCATCGGATAATAATCAAGTCTGTTTATGAAGCCAACTGAAAGCTTGTTTCTATTGAAAATAGCGCCCAACGGCCTGGCATATGAGGCGTGTGGGGATTGAAATTGTCGCCCTCTCCTTCAGCGCTCCAAGACCAATGCTTTTCAAACGACTAATTTAATAATCAAAAGTTGATTTAAAAGCATTGGGCGAACAAATTGAGATCACCACTCCTCGCAAATCACATACCCCCACATGACTTATTTATGCCTTGTTGGGCGCTGTTATTATATTTTTTCTTAATCCGAGCTGTAAATAAAATTGGCTCATGCTTTATCGTATAGAAATCCAATCTATATGTCTTTACAGAATAGAAAGTCTTGCGCGCTGACTTTACAAGGTTATAATATTCAATCTATTAAGTTTTTAAACTATCTAAAATATACATTCTATTACAGTTTTGTAATTTTCTATTCAGAAAGATAAAAGTCTACCCACATAACTGCAGTATTGCTAACCAAAGCTCCACAGAAAAAGACTAATGCATAAATTCATTATCGGTTGCTAATCAATAAATCCGCGCGTTGACTGATTAATGTAGCCAATTTTATTTTTTGTTGGCTCAAATAAATTGTTCTTTCCAATAGTCTTTGAGCGATGGAATCCTAATAATCCAAACTTAAGCTCCCAAATCCCAATGCCCGAAAAATCCAGTCCTAAAATCAAATCCTATGTGCGCATCGGATAATAATCAAGTCTGTTTATGAAGCCAACTGAAAGCTTGTTTCTATTGAAAATAGCGCCCAACGGCTCGCATATAAGGCTGTGTGGGGATTGAAATTGTCTGCCTTTCCAAAACCTCACTAAGCTTAATGCTTTTACAAGGGACTAATTTAACAAAAAAAGTGACTTTAAAAGCATTAGGCGGACAAATTGAAATCACCTCCTCTTGCGAATCACATACGCCCACATGCCTTATGTATGCAATGTTGGGCTCCGTTTTTTCCTCAAATCAGTCTGTGCTTCTGTGGTCGGTGATATAATTACTTCTTCAATTTACATTGCTTAAATTAATTGCTACATTAAATAATCCTAAGCATGACTGATTTTCGATTTCACATACATTCCTAAATGCTCGGATGATTCACTTCAAGAGCCTTTGAAATCATTTTATAATCTTAAAAAAAAACATTTTGTGCTGCACCTCCTAAGTCCTCACACACCGAAATGGAGCCCCAACGTTTGGTAAAAGAGACGTGTGTACCTAAAGTACAACTACACCACTTTAGCCTCACCAAACTTATATATTAAATTCAAAATTTCAATAACGGAATTTACACATGGCTTTTTTACTTTGTTACACCCTGCCTTTTTGTTATCCCAGTGAACCAATTATACCTCTAAACTTTTATAAAAGAAGTACAAACAACTGCATCTCCAAATTACAACAAACAAAAATCACTGTCAAAATACAACTACAAAACCAGCACGGACCATTTTTGAGCGAACTCCACCTCTACCTTTTGCAAGTGTTTAAACAACTAAACCTTTACCAAAATTTGCGTTCGAGAGACAGGAAGATGGCTGCTAAATACAGCGTAAACCTCCAAACCTTTTGCTACATGCAAAAAAACAACTGACCAGAATAACAAAACAACTTAGCTAATCCGAACCACTAAAAAACGCTTAAGATTTAAAACCTGACATCTCTGAGAATATTCAAAAACCCCAAAACCAAGAACTCAACCTAAAGTTCCAGAGAACCAACTCAACTTATTATTTTTTGCCGTGCGTTGGCGTGCGTGGCGCAAATTGATTCAACAACCTACAAACTCAAAAATACTCCCAAATAAAGTTCTAAGTATTTAAGGTTGGGTGATAACGTTACGCATATGAATAGTTGCCGATTGCTGTTTGAAAATTTTGCAAGTGAGACCAAAGTTATTGCGGGAGATAAACTCCCACAAACCACTACTCGGCAATTATTTATAATGCATTGTTAGGGTGCGTTTTTCTATGACCCCTATAGACATCCTTATACTTGAATATCAAAAATATCTTTTTCTAATGACAACCATTGATTAGCTTTTAATATATCTTCAGTTTTTGGAATAACTTTTAAAGGCTCTTGAGAAGTTTTTAAATCCGATACGATACGCTCATATGTCTTTGAAACCCATATAGCATCATATCCTTTTTCTGCTGCCTTATTCATCGCTATAGCTAAAGAGTTTTTATTTTTGATATTTCGCATAGCGAAAATTATTGATTGCGGTACAGATTTTGAACTATTCGCAATATTATTTCTTAAAGTCACAGCCAAAGGAACTGAAAACTTTTTAATAGTATCTTTTTGATTTACAAAAATCTCATTTTGTAGCTTGACCATATCATCCCTATTCAACACTTTAAACGGTTTTAAAGCTCCAAGATTTGAAACAAAAGTATTAATACCTAGCCCAATACCAACAGCTTGAAATTCCGAACGTGCCATACCTGCTTCAACAGCTAAGCCAATGCTACTAGTATTTAGGTCAAATCCACTTTTGATATCCCAAACCTTATAAACAAACCTTAAGGCACATCCCCAATATGTACTTTCTATAATACTTTGAGGATTTTCAGAATTATCTTTTATTGAATATAAAGATGCATCGAAAGCAACAATTTTAGAATCGAAATCATTTGATGTTGAAAATACATTCGCAAACTGCAAAGTCATTGCTGTTGAAACAGTGTAGGTAGATGAAAGTAATTTTGGTGTCTTAAACTCCGAGTCAGATTCACCTAAACGACTAAATGTTGCTTCGTTATTAGGAAATAAAGATTTGATAGAATATAATTCTTCTTTATCATCTTTCTTTATAATTTTTGGTGATATTTGAATATATTTTGCCATTGTTGTAATTTATTAGTTTAGGTATCTCCAATCTTTAGCTTTTTTCATTTCTATTTCTGATGGCGAGTCTGTATCCTTTCGACCAACCATAATTGTATTATAAATGTATCTTATCATCTGTTCGTCGTAAGATTCATTATTTTCCTCAATAGCTTTAATTAAAGAATTACCCGACATTATGTTTTTTAAACCAAATAGAATTGATTGAGTGTTAAAATAGTTGTTACTATCATTTCCTATAAGAAAAATTTCAATCTCCTCTTCATGAATAGTATCCTGATTCGTTTTAATGTGATTAACTAAATTTGAATATATAATTTCAACAGTTTCTTCAAACCTGTCCAAACTTCGTACTTCACCATCTTCAATCTGACCACCAATTATAAGGCTTAAACCTTCTTGGCCTAAACCTGGGGCTTCTATAGCAATTTCGACATTGGTTAAACCTAATTTTAAGGCAGCATTTAATTGAGTAATACTCGTATTTGTTTCACCAGAAAATGATTTATATTTTAAATTTATTCTGATACCGCACCCTTTAACTTTATATTTTCTAACATAATCATCACCAACATTAACTTCTTCTGGTTTTACATCAAGCTCCCTATATGCAATTGCATCGATAATTAATGCCATACTTTTAGAGTTGATATTTGTCTCATTATCAAAAAAGCCAATACCAATATTCATTTGAGAAGCTAAACTTGCTTTCATTTGACTATTAACAACTTTAAAATATTTGAATTTTTCTACTACTGACATTTTTTATCAATTTTAAAAGTTATTGCACCTTTTCCTGTCTTAGAATTCGAAAATTGAATATAATTCTGGTCCCAAGATTCGTCATTTATTATAACGGAGCGTCCATCCTCAACTGATAAGTAGACAGTTTCCTCACCAACCTTATAGTCTAGCGCGTCTAGAAACAAATCTTTATGAAGTTCTTTTGAATATTTCTTTTCACCAACTGTTAAGAAGATTGTAATTTTATCAACGCTAGAATTAGGGTCAATATTTACCTTAACATTCTTGTCTTCATAAACCACAAGGTCTTTAGACTCTTTAGTACAAATACTTAAATTTTGAAAAGTAGAATCTATATCATTTACATTATTAGTCAAGTGGATTTTTAAGGCTAAATTTTCGATTATCACTGTTTTTTCCTTACAGCTTACTAAGAGCAATAAGAAGAGAATACTTAAAAATAGATTTTTTTTCATATTGTGGATTTTAAATAATTAGTCATCAAACATTTAATAAAATTAGAGCAAACAGAATTAGTATCCAATTAAATTTAAGTCCAGTTGCATATTTTATTAAATTCTGACTAACGTAAAATTATAAATTTTGCAATCTCCTTTAAAATTGAACGTTAGCTCAAGAATTTAATCTTGCTTTTTGCCAGATGTGAGGAATGCACCCTAACGGTCACTTATAAATTTAGGTTGCGGATTTCGAAGAGCTTCTTTGGCCAGATAAAACTAAAGAACAGAATACGTACAAAACCTCTAAAATTAAGTGATACCGCAATTAAATTTATAAATTGTTAGGTTGCGTTATCTTTCGTTCCTAACCAATAATATTTTGAAATTTCTTTAATTATTTCTTTATAATCCATTTCTAAGTGGTCTAAAGAATATGTTTCCTTATAATCTCGCTTAAATTCAACAACCAAATCATAATGATTATCATCACCATCATACTGACGCTTAACATACATATTTTTTATATTTGACCATCTTACGGATTCCTTTTTATAATCAAATCCTCTAGATGTAAGAGTCATTATTGGAACTTGTTCTTTATTTGAATATTTATTACCAAAAAAAATCAATAAAATAAAAAACACACCAGTTATTGAATATGCAATTACATTAACCATAAAGTCTTCATAATTTGTAATTAACTTGCCAAGCACAAATAGTGCTCCTGCAATACCTACCCATACTAATATTCCATATATATCCTTAGAATCCTTTATTACTTTTTGCACTTCTTTGTCAAAGTCAGAATAATCTGTATGCTCAGGTATATTAATATACTCAACGCTATTTATTTTATTCCAAACATTGGTCTTTTTTCCTTTTAGAATCATACGGGAATTGTTTGTCATTGAATACGAATTAGCATTTCTGAAGGTCTTCGTTTTCCATATTCTACAATATACATAACTATTCGTATTTTATCTAATGCAACCTAACGTTACTTATAAATTGTCGTTGCGGATTTTCGAAGATCGGCTCTGTCCAATCACAACTTAGCCAAAGCTTTGGTTTTGGTTATACCTTTTTTAATCATAGCCAACACCAAAGCTTTGGAGAGGCTCAAATACCATACAAACCTCAAAAAACAACCCACACCGCAATGAAATTTATAAATTGTTGTGTTTTGTTACTTATATTTTATTCATTAATCTATTAAACAAGTCAAAGTATTGTTTTCCTGTCCTCATTTCAATTCTTAGTCTGCTATTCTTTAATTCTATTTCGTATAATTCTTCGGATTTAATAATAACATTAAGAATTCTTGTCAATTTAGTAATTAATTCACATTCTGGATTATTTGTCTTTATAATATATTTCTTTGAGGTTTTTATTTTATTTAATCCTTTGTCAAATAACATTCTTATATTATCAATATTTGTCCTTTTCCTTATTAGAAACTTTTCTGCATTGTTATTTGTTAATTCTGTTTCCCATTTTGCTAATAATAGCAAACATTCTTTTTCTGCATCTAAATATAAAATTCCACTTGAAGAATACGTAGCTCTCTTATATGTTAATTTCCAATATTTTTTAGCTTTAATATTTCCTATTACAAAAAATGAATATGCATTATATTTTCCTTTTACTTCCCCTTTTCTTTTGACTATAAATTTTTCAAATTCTATACAAAAATTCTTATTCGCAATATAATATGGTGATGATAGTTCATCGGGAGAAGCATTTGATTCTATACTCATTTAGATCTATTCTTTTTCTCTATTCTAAATAATGCGGAATATTTTAATCTGCTATTTTATATCCAAAATCAAGTTTTTATAGCCTGCTTAAGTTTAATTAAACACAACGTTACAAATATAATTACGGGGCTGGAATGCGGACTACATTCTATTCAGCCTATACAAAAGTTAATGCGAAAAATAAAACTCTCAAATACATTATGATCAGCCCTTAATTATAATTTGCTGTTGTGTTTAGTTTATCTTTTGTATTTCCCTAATTAGCTTATTTAGAATATCAAAATATTGGTTGTCCGTAATTATTTCTACTTTTAAATATTCCGGCATTACTTCAATTTCATATATTTCTCTACGTTCTAGCAAGTCCTTAAGAATCTTATAAATTTTCATAATTAAATTTGAGTTATCTTGTTCATAAGTTTCAATCAAATAAAATGAGTCTTTCTCTAACGGATTTAAATTTTTATCAAGTTTAACTTTTATAAAATCAAGCCATGTTTTTCTACGGATTTTAAATTTAGACTGTGATAAAAATTTTTTGTTACATTCCCATTTTGCTAATTTAAAAGTATCTACACCATATTTTGCACCTATTACTTCCTTTTTATAAGTAATTTTCCAATTATTTGGATTGTTTATTTCTCCTTTTACATGATAATACCAAGCATTATAAATCCCTTCAGAAATTCCATTAAACTTTTTAATAAAGCTTTCTGTGTCATAACAAAATTCCTTATTAGCTAAGAAATATTTAGTTGTTAAATCTTCTGTTGGTGCATTTGTTTTAATGCTCATTATTATTTTGTTAAAATTATTCTGGAAGCTTCACTACGTAAAATTAAACACAACGGTGGCAATAAGTTTTCGGGTGGCGTTAGAAACAGCATTCCTTTCCGCCATTAAAAACTGAATAGAAATAGCATCACTTTCAAGTTGAGAATTACCGCTACCTGAAATTTATTGCGTGTTGTGCGCTGCTTTTTTTAATTTTTTTTCAATTTTCCTTTTAAGTATAGTCTCAAGTCCAAAGTTATATGGCATTCGGCCAAAAATTGAACCACGGTTTCTTACATTTATCAAGACCCCTTTGTCTGTAGGTACCAAAGTCACTTTAAATCCATTATGAAAACTAACAGAAGGGAAAACAAATGCATAAAATTCTTTCTGAATAGTCATATTATTCCACGATTCAGATTGTGATAATTCTGCGATTAATTCGCTGTTCTGTTCTTTAGATAAGTCTGTACGAGTTAGTTTTAGTTTTCTCTCAATCAATTTAGCATAAATAGTGTATAAAAATACTGACAGTCCTATACACAAAAAGATGTATTGATTTTCAATAGACACAGAAGTCTTTTTTGCTATAAATGGTCCTAATCCAGCAAACAGAATAATCACTGATGGAAGTATTCCTTTAATGTTTTCCTCAAATCCGTTTAGCTCGTCTTTAGGTAAAAATTTTCGAAGTCTTATATTTTCTATTTCCTGTAATGTCATAATTTAATAAAAGTATAAGTTGCCCTAAAGTTGCGCACAACGATACAAATATAATTACGGGGCTGAATTGCGGACTACATTCCTTTCTGCCCATACAAAAGCTGATGCGGGATATAAAGCTTCCCAAAAACTGCAGACCAGCCCTTAATTATCATTTGCTGTTGGTAGCCGTTATTTATATTCTATCAACAAGTAAAAAGCCATTAAATAGCAAAATGTCCCTAAAATCAATGCATTACGTCTTTGAATCATTTTCTTTTTATAATTTTCGTTTTTCAAGTCTGTAAACCTCTTGTCATAACGTACTTTTCCTAATAATATGAGTGGTGATAGAATAAAAATTATTAACTGGTCTAAAAATGAATATTCATTTAGTTCATTTTCCTTAAATATTTTTTCCTGTTGTCTTTTAAATTCTTTTATTTCTTCATTCCATTCATTTACAATTTCTTGTTGATATTCTTTTGTGACATTTCTTTTATTCAATTCCAATTCTGCCTGATTTTTTGCTTCCTCTTGCCAAGTATCATCTGTACAATTCGCAATTCCAATTAATTCCATTGTTTCCCTTTTTTCTATTGGAGGGGTGAATATCTTTTTTCCCATATTGTCAATATTCAATTGTTACAGATTCTTTAGAGTAGTTGTTTTAATGGCTACCAACGGACAAGTATATGCAAATGTGGGCGATTGCGGGCTTCAAAACTATCAAGCCGATATGAAGTTGAAGCGGGCTACAACCGTTGAATTTACTACTATCTCGCCCATTTTGTATATACAGTGTTAGCGGTAGTTATTTTATATAAAATGTTCAACTATAATTGTACCCCAGTGAATTTCATTATAATTTAAATCTAGTTGAGTCTTTTCTATTATCCATTCTTTAAGTTTATCTTCATATATCTCAGCTGGACTTTCTTCCCATTTACATACACCATTTATAGCTTCTGTTATTAAATCTTTCCTTTCACCAAGCCAAATACTAAGCTTTTGTGTTTCGGACATATTCCAGTTATACTTTACTGCTTGTGATAAATTAGGATAATAATTTTCTTGTTCATCCGAATATTGATTAGCAAGAAGTTCAGCTAGCAATTTTATATTTATCGTTTTAAACTTAGCTGATTCTCCAATATTTGTTGAAAATTCATATTCTAAAGATGGATTTGTAAAAAAATAATGACCATATTTCTCTTTTGCAAAGTTTATAGGGGTAACACTATCATTGATAATAATCTTTTCTGGATATGTTATCCAATCTATTTTATTATCCAATGTTAATAAAATTGCATTTTGAAAACCTTTACTTTTACAATAATCAAGTATTTCTCTCCAAATTATCAAATCCCCATAATTATTATCTGTTTTATCCTTGTCTTTAAATCCAGGTGCGATTCTATTATTAAATCGGAATTGAGCTTCTAAACGAACTTCATTTTGAATTGAATAAATATCGGATTTCATTATAACACCATCTATAAAATCCTCAATTTCTGACCTTACAGTAGTTATATTTTCATTTTTCACTTTGTTTAAACAATTCAAAATTTTGTTTATTCTTTCAGAAGACTCTTTCAAATCCTCAAGTAATTCAGACCTACTCAAGAAACCAGAATCCTTAACAATTTCATGGTTTACAATTAAGGATGCATAATTATCTAGTTCATTTAAATTAGTTCGAAGTGATTTACTTAGTTTTCTGAATGGAAATAAAACTTCATCTTTTTTTTGCTGCAAATGATTGTTATATTCATGAATTGACCATGCTGGAACTGCAATTAAGTTATCATGTTTTAAGTCTCTAAACCAATTAAATAATTCATCTCGCGCTTCTTTATTAACTCGGTAAAGCCAAATTAAAATATTGGTATCTAGTACTAAAATTGTATCGCGGTTATTAAAAATCAAATCACTTAGAGAATCTATGTGTTCTTTAATGTTTAATATTCCTTTTAATAATTTCATTAGTTCATTCTTGGTTTTTCGATTTAATTACCGCTAACTTTTCAGTATCCGTCATAGACTGTTTGATATTTCGCCTTTGTATAGCGTTATGAATTTTATCTTTAACGAAAGGGCTATTATCATATATACAACTGTATTCATTGAAGTCACAAAAATTTACTTTTAGTATTATTACAATTATAAATACACTTCGTTTCCTCAGTCACAAAGGGAATTTTCCTGTTCTAAGTTAGGTCTTAATCAAATTTATTGCTCCCTTCAGTCTTATCCTCTTCAAGCGTTAAAGATAATTTTCTATTTTTGTTTAACAAAAAAAATTACCTAACTAATTCTATATTTTAAAACATAGTATTATAAATCAATATTCATTATACATGCAGCAAATACACACCCATACATTTTTCTGTTTATCTTAAATTTCTAAATCATCTAACGGACTTTTTATTTGCTGCAAGTACTTATTACTCACATGTGTATAAACCTCCGTCGTTTTTGATGAACTATGACCTAACAATTCTTGTATATAACGCAAATCAGTACCCGACTCTAATAAATGCGTGGCAAAACTGTGGCGTAATGAGTGTAAACCACCCCGTTTAGGCACTCCGCACTGCTCTATTATTTTTGCTAAAACTTTTCCGGCACTAGTAGCTGAGTATTTTCCACCGTACTGTCCCTCAAACAAATACTTTTGAGGTTTATATTCTCTGTAATACTCACGCAAAAGTGTTAGTAACGATTTTGCTAAAATAGTATATCTGTCTTTATTTCCTTTTCCACTCAATATTCTAATTTGCATGCGTTCTGAATCTATATCATCCAACCTTAAATTCAATACTTCTCCAATGCGCAGGCCTCCTCCATATATTATGGATAATAAAGCTTTATGTTTTACATTATTTATTGCATTTAATATTTTGTTTACCTCCTCCTTACTCCAAACCTTTGGCAATTGTCTCCCTGTTTTAGGTCTAATAACCTCCTCAAACTCCACGTCTCTTTTCAAATACCCCTGATAATATGATTTTATGGCATTTACTGACTGATTCAATGTTTGATGAGAGTAAGATTTTTCTGCCAACATCATTTGATGATACTCATTGATTTTACTGGCCGAAAATAAATTGATTTCTTCAATACTATTCTGCCTGTAACAATTCAGTAACCTTAGTACAAAGTAATAATAGGTTCGTATTGTATTTATACTATATCCTTTTAAAATCATATATTTTAAAAAATCGGCAGGTATACTTTTAAAATATTCATTACGCTTATAGGATTGTTCTAACAATAGTTGCATAATAACACAATCTCTTATTACCAATTCGTTATGCAGCTGTATTTTAATTTTACTACTATGTTTTCTTATAAAATCAGCAACCTCATTGATGTTAGGTTGCAAAACAAAATCCTTTAATTCAGCATTCCACTTGGCATTTACATCGTTAACTAATAGCTGATTAATAGCTTTTGTATACTTATACTTTATAATGATACACCTCCTACCTTCATCTTTAAAAGGAACTAACATTACTGCACCTAACTTATCCTGAATTTCTAATATTCCATTAAAATAAGTAGCATCTCCAATAACAACTTCTTCTGTATTACTTTTTAACTGTGCATGATAATATTTAGTGTTGATTATAGCTATATCTTCAAACAAATCACTCAATAGTCCAATTGTTTGAGGTGTAGATTTAACAACATATTTTTGAAGTTTGGGATTCCAGGTGATCCAATCATTCTGCTGTATTCGCTTATAAATTACATTATCGAATTTAAAAAACAAAACACAAAGATCTTCATCTGCATCAAATTGCTTATTTAAATAAATAATACTCTTATTTTCCATGTAATTAATCATTTACAACACTGTAAAATAAAATATAATTATTACTTTAAACGTTTATATACGTTTATAAACGTCTATAAAACGGATAACTATGAATAAAAAGAATCTATGTTTGTATTGTAATGAACCAATTGAAGGTAGAAATGATAAAAAGTTTTGTAATGATCAATGCAGAAGTGCCTATCACAATAAAAAACAGTATTCTGTCGAAAATTTAATAAAAGCTTTAAACAAACAATTAAGGGCAAATAGAAGTGCACTTAGAAAAGCCTGCCCCGAGGGAAAAGCGACTGTTCGAAAATCGTTTTTAAAAACCTTAGGCATGAACTTTAAATATTTAACGCATACCTGGAAAAGCTCCGGTGGTAATCTTTACTATTTCTGTTACGATTATGGATACACACCTTCTGTTGATCCTGAAAAAGTTGTTGTTATTCAACACCAGAATTACATGCAATCGCCCAATGAACAAGGTTCCTAAGTTTTGCTCAATACCAATAGTCTACTAATGCGAATCAATAGTTTAAAAAAGAATAACACAGAGACACAGTAGGCACAGAGCCGTATTGCATAAATAGCTCATACCAATAGCATAAATTAGAAAAAGAGAAGTAATCAAACACCCTTATGATGAAATTACAAAGAGTTTACAGAGGTAAATCCTTATGGCTTTAATGAAGCTTATCAAAAAATATCAGTGTTTCAGTACCTACTCCGTGCTTATTTTTAACACTTGACTGACATTACTAGTACAATAGCTCAATTAATACCCTAATCAACTGAAATCTTTCGACCTATTGACCTAATAACCTACTGACCAATTAACCTAATCATCTAACATCCTGTTTTACACCAGCTTCTTTATCGGATACCTATGGTATGACTAGGATATGACGTCGTACTGACTATGTTTTTACCAGGCCTGTTTTATGGTATTTCTTTGCTTCCTTAGAAGCAATGCCTATACATAGAAAAATCAAAGAATATGCATAGACAACACAACCTCAATACGACCACAATACAACCACAACACAATGAAATAGCAATAACCATGCATAGGATTAGCAATGACTATGCATAGAACTAGCATAGCCTATGCAAAGGAATGCAAAGACCTAGCAAAGAAAAGTCATAAAAACACCGAAAAACACCAAAACCTGGAATATTTTTGGCCAAAAACGTGATTTTCCGGAATATTGGCCCTTTTTCTAACCTGTTGGTTACAAAACAAATTTCACTCCAAACTCTTCATTCCTAATTTACTGATAGTTACGCGCGTAAAAAATTACAGTAAAATTACTGTAATTTTTTCGATGCACTTTTCAATATACTTTAATCATAAGAAAAATGGTAGTCAGGTAGAATGGTGAAAGGTGATTAACAGTTTAGAATATCAAATCAACAAATTGACAAATCAACGAATTAACGTTAAAGTCGGCCGATACATGTTTAACCCGGGCTCTGTTACAACCTGATCAGTTATACCAGAGCTTACTAAAACAAAAAATCATGGGAACATATATAAAAGGAATCAACGGAAGATTCACAGGAAAAGTAGGAAGTACTACAAGCTGAGAGTAAAGCACTATTTGCACTAAACACTTTGCTCTTGGCTCTAAGCGATAATCTATCAACAAAGAGTTCATACTTCAATACCAGGAGGTTCTTCCTGCATTAGCTGGTGAGCCAACAAGCAAGATGCATAGCCAATAGCTGCATTACCTTATGTTTAAGGATACGAGCTACAAGCTCGCACCAGCGTAAAAGACGATATACTTAACATTAAATCTGGCTACAATGTAGCAGTTTACTGTAAATACGGTTTTAAATACTTACCTGTATATGATTGTTCTACGTTCAGTAAATCTTCTGGCTTTCCTTCAAAAATAACATAACCGCCCTTATCTCCTCCTTCTGGGCCTAAATCAATCACCCAATCTGCACATTTAATCACGTCCATATTATGCTCGATGATAACCAGGGAATGTCCTTTTTCAATCAGCGCATCAAACGCTTTTAATAGCTTTTTAATATCGTTAAAATGCAATCCGGTTGTTGGTTCATCAAAGATAAACAGTGTTGGTTCTGCTTTCTCCTTGGCTAAAAAAGATGCCAACTTAACACGCTGACTCTCTCCTCCTGACAAGGTGCTCGAAGACTGCCCCATTTTTACATAACCCAAACCAACATCTGCCAATGGTTTTAATTTATTAACTATACGTTTAGCTCCGGATTTATCATCTTCTCCAAAGAATTCAATGGCTTGCTCAATGGTCATTTCAAGTATATCATGGATGTTTTTTTCTCTGTATTTAACATCCAGAATATCCTCTTTAAACCTTTTTCCATTACAACTTTCGCAGGTAAGCACAATATCAGCCATAAACTGCATTTCTATTTTTATTGTACCTTCTCCCTGACACTCTTCACATCTACCACCATCAATATTAAATGAAAAGTGAGATGCTTTATACCCATTAATTTTAGAAGCTTGCTGCTCTGCCATTAATTTACGAATCTCATCATAAGCCTTAAGGTATGTGGCCGGATTTGAACGTGACGACTTTCCTATTGGATTTTGATCAACAAACTCAACCTCTGTAACTTGCTCCACATCACCTTTTAACAAATCAAAAGCCCCGGTTTTATCAGCATATCCACCCAAACGTTTTTTTATTGCAGGATAAAAAATTGACTTTATAAGTGTAGATTTTCCTGATCCACTAACTCCGGTAATTACATTCATCACATTTAAAGGCACCTTTACACTAATGGCCTTTAAGTTATTTTCTCTGGCACCTAAAACTTCAATATAATTGTTCCAGTTTCTGCGTGAACCGGGAACATCTATTTTTTCATTGCCAAACAAGTACTGATAGGTTAAACTATCCTTTGCTTTGGCTTTTTTCTCCAGCTTACCTTTAAAAACAATTTCGCCTCCTAACCTTCCAGCTCCCGGACCTATATCTACAATTTCATCAGCAGCCCGCATAATATCTTCATCATGCTCTACCACTACAACTGTATTGCCCAATGCCTGCAATTGCTTTAATACTTTAATTAACAAATCAGTATCGCGCGAATGTAATCCGATACTAGGTTCATCTAAAATATATAAGGAACCAACCAATGTACTACCCAATGATGTTGCCAGGTTTATACGCTGACTTTCTCCTCCTGATAGTGTTGATGATAAACGATTTAAGGTAAGATATCCCAACCCAACTTCATACAGAAAACGTAATCTTGTTGTGATCTCTCGTAGTATTCGCTTTGCAACCTGTTCATCGTGCTCATCCAATTTTAAATCATCGAAGAATGGCATCAATTCGGTAATAGGCATTAACACCAAATCCGAAATACTTTTGCCTCCTACTTTTACCCAGGAAGCCTCTTTTTTTAATCGTGTGCCTCTACAATCAGGACAAACCGTTTTACCCCTGTAACGGGATAACATTACCCTGTATTGAATTTTATATTGCTGTTCCTCTACATGTTTAAAAAAGGTATCAATACCATAAAAATATTCATTCCCTTTCCACAGCAAGTCTCTTTCTTCATCTGTTAATTCATAATATGGTCTGTGAACAGGAAAGTTAAACTGGTGTGCCGATGAAATCAATTGCTTCTTGTACTCTCCCATCTTCTCACCTTTCCAGCAGGCCACAGCATCTTCAAATACAGATAGCGTTTTGTTTGGTATAACCAGGTCTTCATCAATACCTATAACACTACCAAAGCCTTCACATTTTGAACATGCCCCCACAGGATTGTTAAAGGTAAACATGTGCTCCGTAGGCTCTTCAAACTGAATTCCATCTAACTCAAACTTATTTGAAAAACGATGTGTTTCAACAGCTTCTTTAGTATAAATCTTAACCAAACACTCCCCTTTTCCTTCAAAAAATGCAGTTTCAATAGAATCTGCAAGGCGCGATAAATTATCTTCTTCTTTTGAGGCTGATGCCCTGTCAATCACAAGGCTATATTGCGAACAATCCAGTTCTGTATTGTCATCTTTGATCAGATCTTCAATCTTTAAAAATTGATCTTCGTGCTCAACTCTAACAAACCCCTGTTTTAATAATACTTCAAGATGTGCTTTACACGACCTGTCTTCTGGCACAATAATATCGGACAGTATTACTAATTTAGTTTTGTCATCATATTGAGTAATATGATTCACTACATCAGAAACATAATGACGTTTAACTTCATTCCCCGATACCGGAGAAAGCGTTTTTCCTACCCTTGCAAATAATAATTTAAGGTAATCGTATATCTCTGTTGATGTGCCCACTGTTGATCTTGGATTCCGCGTATTTACCTTTTGCTCAATAGCAATGGCTGGTGGAATACCTTTAATAAAGTCAACATCAGGTTTATCTATTCTGCCAAGAAACTGGCGTGCATACGAACTCAAACTTTCCACATATCTTCGCTGTCCTTCGGCATAGAGAGTATCAAATGCTAACGATGATTTTCCGGAACCTGAAACTCCTGTTATTACGATAAATTTATTTCTGGGCAACTCAAGATCAACACCTTTCAGGTTATGAACTCTAGCCCCTTTTATTTGTATTGTTTTTAATGCAGAATTTTCAGCCATATAGCAAATCTATTAAGGTCACAAATATATTAAATAGCTAAAAAAAAGCCTTGTTTATATATCATGAATTATATAAACAAGGCTTACTTATTATTGTTTCTTGAAATTTGACCGACCTCAGACTAATATTTCCATTTGTTAGCTAATTTTACCAATGATAACATTACAGGTACTTCAACCAAAACGCCCACCACTGTTACAAGTGCTGCAGGACTCTGTAAGCCAAACAAGGCAATAGCCACAGCAACAGCTAATTCAAAGAAGTTACTAGCTCCAATCATAGCTGCCGGAGAGCAAACGGCATGAGGCAGTTTTAATCTTCTTCCTCCAAACCAGGCTATGAAAAAGATAAAATAAGTTTGAATGATTAAAGGGATAGCAACCAGTAATATAATAAAAGGATTATTGGTGATGGTAAATCCCTGAAAAGCAAAAAGCAGTATCAAAGTCAGCAATAATGCAACTATTGAAACAGGTTTAAACTTTGGTAAGAATACCGTTTTAAACCATTCTTCGCCTTTCTTTTTAATTAATAATTTGTTAGTAATATATCCCGCCAATAAAGGAATAACAACAAATACAACAACACTAGTTACCAGAGTTTCATATGGTACCTGAACGTTTGTAATACCTAATAGCAAACCCACAATTGGAACAAAAGCCACTAGTATGATTAAATCATTTACAGATACTTGCACCAAAGTATAATTGGGATCTCCATCGGTAAGATAACTCCAAACAAACACCATTGCTGTACAAGGAGCAGCACCTAACAAAATAGCACCGGCAATATACTCTCCTGCAAGCTCAGGGCTTATAAATGCAGCATATAACTTGGTAAAAAATATCCAGGCAAAAAATGCCATGGTAAAAGGTTTTATCAACCAGTTTATGATTAATGTAAGAATCAATCCCTTGGGTTTTTTACCTACATTTTTAATGCTCGAAAAATCAATTTGAAGCATCATCGGGTAAATCATAAACCAAACAAGAATTGCAACCGGAATATTTACATTAAACAATTCCAGGTTACTAATAAACTGAACGGTGTCCCCTAAAAAATTACCAATTACAATACCTCCTGCAATACAAATAATCACCCATAAAGAAAGGTACTTTTCAAAAAAGCCTATTCTCTTTACTTCCTGCTCCATGTTTTATTATAACTGTGGTTTAACTTCTTCTGTATAAAATTTATAAAAGCCTTCTTTAATTTCATCACGTACACGGATAAATTCGCTCCAAATAAATTCGTCGGTACCTGTTGCATGAGAAGGATCATCAAAACCAATATGTAATCTTTTCTTTACTTTACCTGTAAATGCAGGACAAGATTCATTGGCACCACCACACACAGTAATTACAAAATCCCACTCATCATTTAAATATTTTTGAACTGAATCAGAAGTATGACCACTAATATCAATACCAATTTCGGCCATTGCTTTCACCGCATTCTGGTTCAACTTACCTGATGCTTCTGTTCCTGCAGAACATACAGTAATATTCTCGTCAAATGATTGTAAAAAACCATGAGCCATCTGACTTCTGCAACTATTACCTGTACACAATACTAAAATTTTCATATGTCTAATTTTGCTTTTATTTGCCATATGGAATTCGCCTATTTTGTCATTCTAATGTGTGAGAAAAACTTTGACTTCGTCGATCTCACCATTCTCTTGGCTCATTTCATATGTATTAAATTTATTAATTACTCACATTTAACTGATTTACAACTTGTCTCCAATGTTTTATAAAACACCTGAAATATTGTATTTAGCGCTTCAATTTTGCATGGATTCAAACAATATTTAGTTTTAACACCATCAATAGTTCCTTTAATTAATCCAACCTCCTTTAGCTCCTTAATATGCTGATTCACCGTTGTTCTACTTAAAGGCAACTCTTCGGAAATATCTCCGGTGATACATGTCTCCTGACTAGCCAGATACTGCAGTATTTTCAAGCGTGCAGGATGAGATAAAGCCTTAAACAGTTCGGCACTTATAATCAATTCTTCACTAAATAAATCAGACTTTGCTTTTACCATACGTTTCTTCTTTAAACAAAAGCTCCATATTTACTTTTGCTTATTACGACGCAAATATACGTCACTACAAATCAAAAGCGACGTATAAATACGTTAAGTTAATATTAAATTTTACAGAAATCCAATTATGGTGTGATGGAATATTTTATATCCAATTGATATAAAGAACACAAAAGACTATGCTAATCTTCAATTTTAATATTGTACTTAAACAATAAACCCACTACATTTTGTTTAGAAAACACCGTTTTATTGATTTTATTAGATTCCGGGTCAATAGTAAAATTATAAGCTGTGGACATTTGGGCTTTCTCCAGATTACTTCTTTCAAATACTGCTCCTGAAAGATCGCATTCCTTAAAAACAGATCCGGATAAATCAGTTTCCACAAAATCGGTTTGAATTAAGCGGCATTTTGTAAATACTGTTTTTTTGATTTTTAATTGATAAAAAGAACTGTAATCTAATATGCAATCGCTAAAAGAAAAACTTAAAGAGAAATTATTGCAATCACTAAACTGAACGCCTAACAATTTACAATTCGTAAATTTTACATCTCTAAATGCTGTATCAGTTAAAACAACATTCGACATATTACAATTAACAAATTCACAATCGGTAAAGATGAATAAACTCAAATTGCATTCAGAAAAATCACAATTCTTAAACATACAATCTTCATATTCACCTTTAACCAGTTCTGATTGATCTACAAAATTCTCAGAAACAATATATTCAGACATACAAATAGGAATCTTAAACAATAACTTTAAATGTTGCTAAAATACATTTTCGTTTAACGATTTCCTACTTTATAAAGCGTTCACGTTTTTGCAGATTTATTAATCCCCATAAAATGGCTACAATTGAGGCAGATACAATAATCAATTTATTTTGAAAAATAATATTTCTATAAATCATTTCACTCACACCATCGGGTAAATCAAACGGATTTAAAAATACATTCCATTTTGAGGTGCCTAAGGATAAATGCAGAAACCAAAATACCAAGCCCACGATAACCATTAACACCGCTGAACCATTCCCATTCTTCACCAAAGTACTGAATAGGAAACCCAATGTACCAAAGAAGATGATTACAAAAATCAGGTGAAAACTTAGTTTAAAAACAGGTAATTCAACCAGAATATAACTATTTAAAAAAGAAAAAATTACCATCATTACGTATACCATAATAAAAATAATGAGTAAACGCATTAACCAAACCTTGTAACGATAGTTTGGTATACCAAACAGTATTTCTAAAATACGCGCATCTTCATCATTTTGAATACCAAATGTAGTAGGAAAAAATACCAGTAATATTCCTGGAAATATCAATTGATAATAAGCACTACTTAATTCACTATTACTATCCGAGAATATAGCTATTGTGGTAATTAACAAATAAAATAGCACTGAAGCACCTAAAAAATAGATAAACTTATTACCAAAAATAATTTTCAGATTATATTTTACCAGACGAATTGTATTATTCATTTTTGTTTATTTAATCATTTAATAAGCACCTACTTTAATTATTACGCAATAACCATAAATAAGAATCCTCAAGACTTGATGATACAGATTGTGCTTCAGGTACTGGTTGTTCCTGCGACAATACCCTTACCATAATCATATCTCCACGACCAATATGGTGTACAACCTGATACTCCGTATTAATCCTTTTAAAATCACTAGCCGGCACATCAAAAACCCACACCTTACCTTGCGTTACTTTCGATAATTCCTTTGGCTCTCCCCAATATTTTAATTCACCCTTTCGCATTACTGCCACCTGATTACAGGAACTTGAAATATCTTCGATAATATGCGTTGAGAAAATAACAATTCTATCGCGGCTCAATTCCACTAACAGGTTCCTGAATCGGATTCTTTCCCTGGGATCCAGACCTGCTGTCGGTTCATCTACCACTAATATTCGGGGTAGATGCAACATGATTTGTGCTATACCAATACGTTGTTTCATACCTCCCGAAAAAGAACCAATTTCTTTATCCTTTTTCTCCCACATATGTACCGCCTTTAACACATACTCCACACGTTGATATCGTTCTTCTGTATTTTTTAAACCCTTCAGCAAAGCCATATAATCCAGAAACTCAAATGAGGTCATATTATCGTAAGAACCAAACTCTTGTGGCAGATATCCAATTAATCCCTGAAGCTCTTCTCTGTATTTATTGGTATCATAACCATTTACAAAAATCTTCCCATAACTTTGATCCAGTATACCACAAATAATACGCATTATAGTTGTTTTACCAGCACCATTAGGCCCCAATAGTCCAATCATTCCACTGTGCATGGTAAAAGAAAGTCCTTTTACAGCTTTAAAAGGTTGTTTGCGGCTACCAATAACAGGAATAGAACGTACCATTAAATACCAGCTTCGTCGTATCCCTGCAAAGCGACCTTTCAATCTTTCCACATTAATATTTTCGGAAAGCAGTCTGTTGCCAGTGTTGTAGATAAATAAACCTAAATACCATATACCTCCTAACACGATAGAAGTAGCCAAACTATCAAACTTATAGGCAAATAAACCCATTACTATAGCTGGATATACCCATAGCACTATTTTTTCAAGAATACCTCTCTTTGCAATAAGTTTTGTAAAAAATGAGTTTAATCCCGGCCAACTTCTTAAATATGCGATATACGATAACAAAGAAAAATATCCAACAAACAAATACACAAAGGCCCACAAACCTGATTCCAGATAAAACCAATTCATCCAAATCAGAAAACCAAATAATGGGATCTGCCATATCAGTCCTTCAAAATAACTTTTAGAGGTCTTTAGTCCTCGTTCTCTCTGGCCATATTCTTTAGCCATTTTCCATTCCCTGATAAAACGATTATCTCTGTCGTAAACTTTAACTACATTTTGCAGTTTAATGGTAATCCTTTCATCTTCTTTAATTAATGAGGTACTGGCTCTTCTTAAACTATATAATACAAAGTACATGATAGCCGGAATTCCTACTATAAATCCAAAATATTCCACCAATTTCCAAACCAGTGAATGATCAAATACGACTTGTATCAATACAATTCCCAAAGCCCATAGTGTATATATGATTATTTTGTATATCCAGTTTAAACTCCTAATCCATTTCAATGCATTCTCCAATCCAAAGCTAAACGTTGGGATAAAAACCAGCGTTAATAAAGTACTCACCAATAAACCTCCAACTACTGTAATAGCAAATGGAGCACCTAAACTTCCAACATATTCTGATTTTCCAAGAGCCAGAGGAAGCATGGCAATAATAGTTGTTGATGCCGTAATTAATATCGGACGTACACGGGAAATTCCTGCTTGTAGCAATGCCCTTGAATGCCGCATTCCCTGTTTTCGCAGTATATTGGAGTAATCAATTAAAATAATTCCATTATTAACCACAATTCCAAGTAGTATTAAGAATCCGATTAAAGAATTCATATTAAATAAGGAATTACCTGTAAAAATTAAGCCTAGAAATGAACCTATGGCAGCCAGAGGAATGGAAAACAACATTACAAAAGGCGTTACAAAGGACTCAAAAACAGAAGCCAAAATCATTAAAATTAACAGAAAAGCAGTTCCTATTAAGAATTTGAATTCCTCAAACTGATCTTCTTCATGAATTACTTCGATGGCTGTACCTGATGGTAAATTAACTTCAGCAACCAAGTCATCAATATCAGCACGTGCCTGCTCCAAAAGGTCTTTTGAATCATTTACCTCTTCACTAAAAGCATAGGTAATAGTGATTTCCTTTTGCTGATTTACTCTTAAAATCTCACTTCGTCCTGACGCATAAATGATATCTGAAAAATCATTTAAAGCAACCAGATTCCCCGTATTGGATTGAACATTCAATTCCTTTAAATCATCATAAGTCTTAGCGGCATTCTCTTCTTCTTCCTCCTCAGGAGTATTGGTTTTTATAACAATATCATATTCATCATTGTCAATTTTCAATACACCTCCTGAACGCACTTCATTTTGAAATACACTTAATTCGGAAAGTACATTTTGTGGCGTAACACCATACATACTCATTAAGCCCGGGTTAAACTCCAAATGCACTTCGGGACGAGCTGAACTGGCACTTACTCTAACATAATTTAAATCCTCAATATTGTCTTCAAGAATATATTTGATGTCTTCAGCCAGCAACAACATCTTGTCAAAGTTCTCACCTTTAATCACCACAGATTCGTTTTGCTGACCTATACCAAACATCCCCATTAAGTTCATACCGGGATTGGCACCAAAACCGGCGCCTCCTCCTCCACCTCCGGATTGTCCTGTACTCCCTTGTTCTAAAACAATTTCAGAGTCTTCAAATCCGTATAGTTTGCTTTGAATATCAGCTTTAATTTCTCCTAAAGAACGATCTGAGTCTTTCTTGTAATCTTCTTTTAACTGAACCGTAAGACTTGCTTTTTCTTCATACACCTGACTAACAAGTTTATCTTTCTCAGCAATATTTTCCAGTCTTTTTTCAAATTCCTGAACTATAAAATCTGTTCCTTCCAATGTAGATCCAGAAGGTCGCTCAATATTTATTACAAACTCTGGTGTTTCAACTTCTTTATTGACAGAATAACTGAATACCAAACTAACTAAAATGGTAATAAAGAATGCAAATACAGCTGTATTAATAGTTCTGGCAGGAAGACGCAATGCATTTTTTAATAAAACAAGATATGCTTGTATTAAGCGATTATGCAAAGGTAAACGCTGCAAACGTAACTGTACGTTCTTTTTTCTGTACGAAAGCACAGCATGCGTCATCATTGGAATTAATAACAGCGCCACTACCAATGACACAATTAATGTTCCTACAATTGAAACACTTATATTTTTAGCCACCAGCTTAAACATTGCATTTGATGAAAATACAAATGGTAAGAATACGGTTATTGTGGTCAGTGTTGCTGCAAGTATGGCACGCCAAACTTCTTTTGTTCCCATTATAACAGCCTTATCCTTATCGTCCTCCATAGTGGCGACCCGATAAATATTCTCCATGACGACAATACTGTTATCAATGAGCATCCCCACAGCCAATGCTATCCCAATTAAAGTCAGCGTATTAATTGATATATCAAAAGCATAAAACAGATTAAATGCCGAGAATACCGAAATTGGAATAGATAACATCACCAATGAAACCAATGGTATATTCTTTAAAAAGATCCACAGAATAAATACAGCCAAAATACTTCCTATCAAGGCTAAATCAATGATCTGGTCTATATTTTCCTCCATGGTATCAGCACTGTTTGAAGTAATGGCAACCTCTACTCCCTCCGGAGCTAACTGCTGATTTAATGCCGCTATTTGTTCCTTAATTTTTGCTGACAGATTGATCTGATTGACGGATGCTTCGCGTGTTACAGTTAACGTTACTGATTCCTTTGAATTCACTCTACTGTAACTGGTTACATCCTTATATCCAAAATTAATCCGGGCAATATCCTTTAAAAGTAATGGTCCCTCATTTGAAATAACAACATTCTCAATATCACGTATGGTATTATACTCCCCATCCACATTTACAAACAAATACTGTCCTTGATCTACCACTCTTCCTGCAAAGGTTTTAGACCCTGTATTGCTCAAAATTTTTGATCGGATTTGAGATACTGTTAAACCTAAAGCTTCTATCCGGTCTTCATTTAATTCAATCTCTACACTCTTCTCTCTACCTCCATAAACTTCAACACCTGCAACACCGTCAATATTCTCCAGTTTATCTACAATTTGATCATCCGTAATTGCCCTCACTCTATCAACGCCACCTGTACCTAATACCTGAATGCTCATGAACTGATTGGTAAACTCATTCAAATCCATTTTGAGCACTGTAGCCACATAATTATCCGGCAATAAACTTTGCGAGGCCTGAACTTTTTCTGCTAGTTTTAAATAGGCATATTTAAAATCAACATCTTTAGTGAGATAAATAATAATTGTTCCTCTTCCCGGTCCCACTCTTGACTCCACCTTCTCTATTCCTTCCAATGTTCCTACAACACCTTCCATGGGTATTATGGCTTCTTGTTCTACATATTTAGGATCAGATTCTGTTTGACCTGCTATTTGAACAAAAAGCATAGGTAGTTCCGTATCCGGATATAATTCTACAGATAAGCTCTTATATGACACCACACCTAAAAGTGTTAGTGCCACAAACAACATACTGATTAAAACTTTTCGTTTGATTATAAAATCCATAGTTTTCTGATAAGAAATTTATTGTCAAGAATTAATTATTGGTTTTCCCTGACTTTCTTTCTGTTCAAAATCTCTTCAAAGATGTAATACAGACAAGGTATAACAACCAGAGTTAAAAGTGTTGAAGTAACTAATCCTCCAATAACTGCAATGGCCATTGAAGACCTGATTGCAGCACTTTCTCCAAAACCTATTGTCAGAGGAAGTAATCCCAGAATAGTAGTTAAACTCGTCATTAAAATAGGTCGAACCCTTGAATTTGTAGCTTTAATAATAGATTCTCTTAACTTGACACCCTCTCTTTTTAACTGGTTTATGGCATCCACCAGAATAATGGAGTCATTTACAGCAATACCGGCTAACATTACTAATCCTATATAAGCCATAATATTTAGTGATTTACCAAGTATTAAAAAGGCTGCAATAGCCCCAACTCCCGCTAAAGGAATGGTTAATAGAATGGTAAATGGATGTAATAACGATTCAAATTGAGAAGCCATTACCATATAAACCAATACAATAGAAAGAATTAAAGCAAAACTTAAACTACCAAAAGATTCTTTACGCTTTAATTCATCACCCTTAATCTGATATTTATATCCCTGAGGAAAAGAGATTTGTAACAATTTATTTTCAATATCTTTTGTAAGTTTATCAATCGCAATATCACCCCGAATATGAGCTGTAATTCTACCTACTCTGTTTTGGTTGTCACGAATTACTTCCTTAGGTGAATTGCCAATAGAAATTTTGGCCAATTCCCCCAAACGATACTCTGATTCACCATTCTGAATGATAAAGTTTTTTAGGTCTTTCAATGGATAATCAGGCATTTTAAGGGTAATATCCGTTAACTCACCATCGCTTTCAATACTGCCTGCGTCTTTTCCCATTAAAAACTCTTTTAGCTGATTAATGATCGAAGACGCATCAATATTAAAAAGACCTGCCCTGTATCTGTCTATTTCAATATTAACTTCCGGAACTCCGGTTTCAAAAGAACTCTTCACATTATACAGTTGAGCATCATCCTTTAAAATGGCATATACCTGATCGGTTAATTGATCCAATTCATCCAGATCTTCACCACTTACTTCTATCATTACAGGCGCTGATTCACTACCCAATATTTCCTGTAGCGCTGTTTCATCCTGAATATACTCCAATTCCAGATTGGAAATTCCATCAAACATTTGATTGAGAACAGGAATAAATTCATTGGTTGATAAGGTTGTTGCTTCATTTAAAATCAATTTGATATACCCTGTATTCTCGCCATCAAACACACTTGATTCTGAACTCCCTGAAGTAGATTCCGGTCCTGCATGTGCATAGATATTTTCAATATGTTCGCCTAACGATGCCTGAATCATCTCTTCCATGTTTTGAAGTGTTGACGAGGTTCGCTCCAGACTTGTTCCGGAAGGTAGACTAACTTCAATTGAAAACTCCTTAGTTTGGGCAGCAGGCATAAATTCACTACCAATAAGAGACATAGCATAATAGGACGCCACCACCAAGATTACTGATAATCCAATTACCAAAAATCTTTTATCCAATGCTTTAATTAAAAATCGATTGTACTTAGGGTATGATCTTTCTTTAGGTATTACTGCTTCTGCTTTTTTACCCAGAATAAATACACTTAAAACAGGAATAATTAAAATGGCCACAAACAAAGATGACAATAGCGAAAAAGCTACAGTCCATGCCTGATCTTTAAATAACTCACCTGAAGCTCCATGCAGATATACAATAGGCAAGAATACTACTATAGTAGTTAATGTTGATGCAACTAAAGCACCACCAACTTTTGCTGTTCCTTCCACAGCAGCCCTCTTTATACCAACACCCTTTTCTAACAAACTAAATATGTTTTCTACAACAATAATGGCATTATCCACCAACATACCGGCACCAAGCGCCAACCCTCCTAAAGTCATGATGTTCAATGTAAGTCCATTGAAGTACATTAAGTTAAACGTGGCAATAATTGATATTGGAATAGAAATACTTACAATAAAAGTAGTACCCACTCTACGTAAGAAAACAAACAAAATGATCACTGCGAAAATAATACCTATTACAGCACTGTCTTCAACTTCATTAATGGCATCATCAATAAATTTGCCCTGATTTTTAATTACAGTAAACTCATATCCTGGCAATGCTTTTTGAATCTTTTCAAAGCCTTCATTTAGGGTTTCAATGGCAGCTACCGTATTAAATTTGGTCTCTTTATAAATAGATAAACCAATACACCTTTTACCGTTTAATCTTACAATATTTGTAGGATCTTCATTTTTATAAGTAATTGAGGCCACATCCTTTAATAAAAGGGGCACTTCAACACTTTTTCCTTCCTCGTCTGTCTGAATGGTAGTACCAACAACCAATTTACCAAGGTCGTCAGTTGATTTATAGATACTAACTCCCTTGATGGTATATTTTTGTCCCAGTTCTTCAATAGATCCTCCGGATACATTTTGATTGTAACTCTCAATTTTACTGATTATTGAACTGGATGTAATACGATGCGATTCAAGAATATAAGGATTGGTTTCAATGATGATCTCTTTGGTTTCGTCTCCTGATAACCGAACATCTGCAATACCATCCAATCTGATCAATTCATTACGAATATAATTCTCAGCTATTTTTCTCAAATCATCCATATCATTAATAGATGGATTGGAAACAGCAGCAAGCATAATAGGTGCAGCATTGGGATCATTTCTGAAGATATTTAACGCTTCCACATCTTCATTCTGACTATAACTGGTCAGTGCCTTTTGAATATCCAGAAAAGCTTCATCCATATCCTGATCCCAGTTATACTCCACATCAATTTGTGCAGTACCCACCTTACTTACAGAACTAACATTAACCACTCCGCTTTGTCGGATGATGGTATTTTCTATATTTTCTACAAATTGTTTTTCCATTTCCTCAGGAGGTCTTTCTCCCGATTCTATTTCCACCACAATTTTAGGATTGTTTAGGTCTGGAAAAAGATCAGTTCCTAAACGAGAAAAGGATATAATTCCCAATAAAACAATCCCTAGTATAATCATTGCAACAGTAACCGGATAGCTAACTGAAAACTGCGCGAGTTTTTTCATAGGTTTAATATTTATTTCTTTTTTGAAGTACCCTTTTAACCCAGGCACATTAAAGAACTTCTATGTTTTTATTCTGATTATTCTGAGGTAAATACTATTTATTCAGAATTTTAATTTTCGATCTGTGCTTCAATGTTTCAAACCCTTTAATAATCAATCGTTCTTCTTCATTTAGACCTTCAACAACTTCTATCCTGCCTTCATTTTCCATTCCAGTTGTGATCATTCTTTCCTGAGCCTCTTCTCCTCTCGCGATAAACACCGCTTTACCATTATCTCTTACCAATATGGCATCTTTTGGAATGACGATAACACTATCCTTACGATCCACAATAACATCTGCTTTAACAAACATCCCCGGACGTAATTTCATATCCGCATTTTTAATATATACACGTCCTTTAAATGTTCTGGATTCTTCATCAATAGCCGGAGAAATTTCTCTTAAATATCCTTTCAGCGTATCTTCAGGTAATGAATAGTTTGTAATTAAAGCTTCCTGATTTAAGGATACTTTACCAATTTGGCTTTCCGGTAACATAAGGTCCATAATCATTTCCTTATAGCTCATAATCTGCAGAACATCTTCTCCCTGGTTAATTTTAACGCCTTGAGAATAATATGGTAAATCAGTAATTACACCATCAAAAGAAGCTTTAACGGATAACTTTGCAAGATTTAACTCTGCATTTTGATAGGTTTTTTCTGCGGTAACCAATGTTTTATGCGCATTTACTTTTTCACGCATGGTTGCTCCACCTTTCTCGTATAAAGCCACTTGTTTTTCATATTCCATCTTTGAAATATCCAAATCAATTTTTGCACCTTCAATATTTACATCATTTTCATACTCCAGGTTTTTAATGGATATAATTAACTCGCCTTGCTTCACTACATCACCCATTTTATATTTCTTACCTGTTCTGGGATTAATTTGCAGGTGGTAATCTCCCTGGGCTTCTGTTTGAATGGTTACGGCATACTCTGACTGTATGGTTCCTGTAGCTGTAAAAACTTCCTGTATATTGTCTTTTTCTATTTCCTGAACCGATACGGGTACTTCAACATCAACATTGAATCGCTGATTTTGATTGTTACATGAAAAAAGCAAAACGCTTAAGCTGGCTAATATTAGATTTTTATATTTCATTGGAATTATTTTTTATTTGGGCTTAATTGTGGAGTTACTGATTCATCTTTCTCGAAGTCGTACATCGATTGAATTTTCATATTCAACAACTCTAATTTATAATCGATTATAGCGTTAGTTAAATCATTTTTACTCTGAGTGAGCTGATTTTGAACCAGATTTAAATCCATACTTGTTAAATCACCATTTTGATACTTCTCTAAATTGATTTCATAGGTTAATTCAGCATTCTCAACCGTTTTTCTTGAAATCTCTATTTGTATCAACAGGTTATTTAAGCTTCTGTATACCTGGCGAATATTCAGTTTGATATCGATAATCTCATCTTCGTAATTATTCTGACTCATTTCAAGACTAGCCTTTGCTGCCTTTAACTTTGCTTTCTTTTCGCCCCAATCCCATAGTGGTACTGTTAATCCAAATGAAATACCCTGACTGTTAGTTTGATCCTGAAATACGTTGGATAAGTCCTCATTTTGTCCAAATAAACCAAGTGAAACACTCAATTCTCCTTTAAATTCATTTTCTGCATTGGTTCTGATTAAAGCAAACTGACCTTCTTCTATATCAATCTCCCTCTGTCTTATTTCCATTCTGCTGTTTAAACCATTATCAATGGCCGTTTTTAAATCTATATCTACAGGAAAAACAGAAATATCGGCCAATACCATAATTTCATCATCCAACGAAATCCCAAGCATTTGCTTAAAATTGTCTTTATTATTTTCAAAAGTCACCTCTGCATTTTGCATTGACGATTTACTTGATAACAAATCCAGTTCTGATTGATAAAGCTCTTCTCTGGCTACAAGTCCGCCTTCCACTTTATTTTTAATGATTTCGTGACTTTTAATACGATTTTCGTATTCTTCCTTGGCTACATGATATTGCATTTGAGATTGATAAACTCTGTAAAAAGCCTGAGTTACTGTATTCTCAACACTTAAGAGTTGCAAAGCATAATTCAGAGATGCATTTTCATAGGCTAATTCCAATGATTTTAGCTCTTGTTTAGTTCTGTTGTAAGTAAACAAAGGCTGATCCAATCGTAAACTCAAGCTATTTGTAAAACCATCAAAACCAGACCTCCCCATACTACTTGTACTCGTATTTTCTACATAACTAAATGTATTATTTAATGATATTTGACCATCCGTTAGCAATATAGGCTGTGCAACACTTAAGTTTCCCAAACTGGTATAATCTTCAACAGTATACCACTGTGATAACTGGCTATTAAATTCTCTTGTTTTGGAATACTCCAACGGGGTAAAATTCAAGCTGAAATTTGATTTTAAAGCGGCCCTTGAAGCTTTTAAATTTTGCTCACTTTGCTCAAGTGATAATCTTACTTCTTTCATTCTGGGGCTTGATGTAAATGCAGTTTCCAGTGCTTGTTGCAAGGATAAAACCTGCTGACTATTTACATATGTGCTCAGTGGCACAAAAGAAAGTAACAGTAATAATCTTAAATTCTTAATAAACATTACGTTAAAGGATATTTGGATTTTATTTTTATTTGATTTTACAATTTCACCCATTTAATGGCATCTGCGATAACTACTCTTCTTTCGCTTTTATCAGATAACTCAACGATAGCCTCTCCATCTGAAAAATAAAACTCGCCAAGTAGCGCCCATTCTTCAGAATCATTATCAATCGGAACTTCAATATCCTCTACTCCATCATCATGATAAACGGTATAAACCTGACTACTGTTATCTGAATTATTTCTTCCTCTCCGACCAAACGAACCCATTCTTCTTGAAGGAATCATTGCATATACATTATAACGTCCACTTTCAGGCAATTGAGCCACAAACTTAGCTTTGGCATTACCATCTCCTGACTCCTTATATACAAATGACTTTGTATATTTACCAAAGTATGAACTGTTTAAAACGGGAGTCCATCTGTCGGCAGGGTTCCATGGATACATCACTTTGTATTCAAACTCACTTTCATCCACATTTTCTTCATTCCACTCAAGAATATACTCTCTTAAAGTCTTTCTGCCTTTCGTATTTATAACACTAAATCCTTCATCTTCATTATCCACTACAACCTCGTTATCCCTAATTTGTTTTACCGTTTTATCAATTGTCTTAACACCTGAAAATGTTTCTAATCCTGTAGGTGCCTGAGTGAAGTCAGCTAACTGAATTCTCATGTCAGAGGGAACATTTTCTGATAAATAAGTATGCAACGACATCATTCTGGGGGCATTATTTAAGATGATTCCAATCTTTGCGTTAGCTCCTTGTGGAATTAAATACAGATCTTCAAAAGATGCAGACATTTGTCCTCTCATTGGTGGTCCCGGAGGTCCTCCTCCTGGTCCACGTCCTCTGTTTCCTCTTCCTCCACCAAAAACGGAAGCTTTAATTAACCCATCAGACTTGCCATTATTTGCCACTTCAACACTAACAAAATAGCTCTTGCGATCTTCATTGGTAAATTCATAAACATCAGTATTTCCGAAAACAAAAGCTGGTAATGCTAAATCGGCACCTTCAATATCATCCTTTTCTTTTTCTACAATTTTACTGATGTCCTGTTCCGGAATAACTTTTCCCCTGTTTTTATTTAATAGGCTATCAATAAAAACTCCAAAATGATCGAGGCCGACTTTCTGCTGAGATAAAGCAAATTTTCTATTTCCAATGCTTAACATTAAATCGCCAATACTCACCATCAGGTTTTCTTCATCAGCTAATTCATTTAATTTCTTTTTGTTCTTTTTCAAGAATAAAATGGACTTGTCATTACCCGACATATCTCCAAATCTGTTGAACGAACTATTGATTCTGGAAACCATATAAGACTCCAAACACATGTTTAAAAATGGCAAATCATCTTCATCAACTGCATAGGAGTAATTATAGAATAAAGGAAACAGCGAATAGGGACTCCAGCTATTCATAGATCGCCCTACGTCATTCCTGAATCCAAAGAATCCGCCACCATTAACTGGCTGACTAAAAGTGTTTCCAATTAAATTTACGAACAAATTAGTTTCCAGTTCTTTTGGAAGTAGTTCTTTATTGTCTCTTTTTGCTCTGTCCTTCTCTCTTTTGGCATAATTTGCCAGGTTAAACTGATAAATTCCCGTACCTGCTTCTGGTACTAATACCATTTCCGGTTGTGTATTTTCATTGGTCAATGACCAGCCTCTGAAATAGCTTTTAAAATGCACAGGAACCTCTACAAAAGTTAATCGCTTATAAGGATAAGTAAGCCCTAAATTTCTTTCAAAGTCTTTCTTCAAATTATCTATTAAAGTCGGTAAAGTATCAGTAATATTTTCGAAATATTTTTCAAAAAAGGCATTTTCTTCTTTTATACAAATACCATATTTTACAGAATCTACGTCGATACTTTTTGTTATAAAATGGCCTCCAACAATACTTAATTTAGCATATTTTGCATCACCTTTAAATACTTTCCAACCATTTTCTTCTGAAGATTCTCCTTGTGTTAGATAGTCAATATCAGCTTTAGTTTTAACCTTAATGGTACTTGTAAAAAAATGGTCTATTCTGAAAGCATTTCGCTCTGCTACAACCGGATACCAAAAACTCTCTTTCGTCAGTAATAAATAATCATCTGAAACAAATAAATAATTCTTCGATGCTATTAAAGGATCAAAGCGATTTAAAGATGCTCTCTTTTCCTGGTCAATATCAAAATAAGCTAAACCGTCTTTGGGTGTTCCTTCAAAACTAAACTGAATTGTAACGGTATCCTTTTTAATATCTTTAGCACTAAGTTTTATAATATTTAATCGGCGTGATATATCTGCTTTATTTCCATTAACTGTAGGGTTTGAAACACTTAATCCATCATTAAAGTAAAATTCTAACTCCTTTGGCCACTTATCATAACCAATGCTCTTACAAACAGTAACCTTTTGTACACCTTGTAAATTAGTATGGTTATGAGTTAATTCTATATTATAATCCAATACTTCATATCCGGCTTTTATTGGTAACTCCTTAACCACTTCCTTAAATGCATTAATATGCTTCTCTATATTATTTTGGGATATAACCCGAATTGCAAAACCACCCAATGCAACAATCAATAATAAAAAGGCAGGTATCAAAACTACTTTTTTACCAACTTTTGATTGAGATAAACGCGGTAGTTTATACACAGTAAATAATATAAAGCTAACTCCTAAAACAAAATAACCACCTCTTATTAATATCAATTGACCAATATTACCTAATCCAACATATGATGAATAAGCCATAGGTGTATACATTCCTAAAAAATCCCAGATACCAAAATTTTGTTCCTGCAGGTAAAATAACTCTAATGCAATATATCCTAAGACCAGAATAAATGTAATAGCCTGGTTTTTGATGAATTGCATGGTTAAAAACGAAAAACCCAAAATAAATATTAATGTGGGTAAAGAGATTATAAATGGGTAGATTCCATATGTAATCAGACTAAAACCAGCATCCGGACTTATAAAATTTATGATAAAACTAAAAAATAGAACCAATAAATTTAACCCTCCAAATACATATAATATTCCCAGCGTTTTTCCGATTACATATTGAAAATTAGACATATTTCTCACATAGATTACCTCTGTTGTATCTAATTTTTTATCACGACTCAAAAAATCTGAAGACAGGAATACTGCAATTATAGACTGTACAATATTAAGAATAAACAAATTCATATATGGCAATCCCCCGGAAAGCATTCTGTTGGGCCAACCAGATTGACCAACTTCAGTAGCAGCAACTATATTAAAAAATACAATGATAACCAATATAATAGCTGCAAAGATTCGAAAAAACCAACTTCTCAATAAAGTTTTTACTTCAAACTTAGCAACAGTAAAAATAGGATTGTTTTGACTCATTGTTGAATAAACTTTTGAGATTCATACTCCATAAAATACACATAAGCATGCTCCAGGTTTGGCTGAATTATTTCACCACTAAATCCATTCTCTGATGGAGAAATCAGCTCCACCTCATATCCGTTTGCTCCTGGTATTGTTGTAATTACCGGATACCTCTGTTTGATATCCTCTAAATCATCGAAACTAACCTGGGTTTTCCATACTTTACCATCTGATAGTTTAAGAAAATCATTAGGACTACCGGTAAATTGTATTTGCCCCTCATTTAGCAGAGCCATCTGATTACAAGTACTTGAAATATCTCCTACGATATGAGTTGAAAGGATAATAATAACATCTTTTTGACTTAAATCGGCTAATATATTTCTAAAACGAATCCGTTCCTCAGGATCCAGCCCAGTTGTAGGCTCATCAACAATAACAATTTTAGGATCACCAACAATGGCTTGTGCTATTCCAAGCCTTCTCTTCATACCTCCTGAAAGCTTGCCTGCGTAACGATTACGCACCTCAAATAAACCCACATCTTCAAGCAATCTTTCAACTTCGTTTCTTCTTTGTTTTCTGCTACTAATCCCGGCAAGAGAAGCCGCATAATCCAAAAATTCATAGGTCTTTAGTTTTGCAAAGAATCTGAAGTCCTGAGGTAAATATCCCATCATTGACCTGATTTGTTTCCGATTATTAGCTAGCTCAAGACCATTTACCTTTATAGAGCCATTAGATGGTTCCAATAAGGTAACTAATATTTTCATAAGAGTTGATTTACCGGCACCATTAGGCCCAAGCAAGCCAAACATCCCTGAGTTAATTGTTAGGGAGACATTGTTTAATGCCTGATGTTTGTTTTTATAAACCTTATTAAGGTTTTGAATAGCAATGTCCAATTTTATTAAAGATTTATATATTAAATAATTGTTTATCTAATTATTTATTCCAAAAGGCAGATAGAAAAGAAAAGACAGAATTATAAATCATTATAATTTGTTTAAAAATAGTATTAAAATATAAACCAACCTATTAATTTAATATAATAAAGGTGAAAACCCATCTTTATTATAAGACAGGTACATTCACACTCATATATTTTTATATTATTCTACAATTTCTTTTTCATCCTTCTCAGAAAACCGTTTCCTTTCTTCTTTTTGTATGCAACTTCTAAAACACCTTTCTCTATTTCCTATATGCCTTGCTTTATTCATCATTTCACCTCTTGGATTCATTCTATGCTTTCCTCCTCTTAATTCTGAACCTTGCGGTTTCGCATCAAATAAAACCTTTTGCTCATTCGTTAAAATACTTCTTACTTTTTGTTTCTGATCAAAATGCATTTTTGCTATTTGAGTTTTCAACCCTCCAATCTCTTCAATTAATTTATAAACCTGCTTTTCATTAACATTATTACCAACTGAAGCTCCTTGAAGCTGCGCATTTTTAATTTTTATTTCGTTTTTAATTGGAGTAAGTTCTTTTAAAAACTCAATCCTAAAGGTTTTCATTTTATCTTTCTGATCTTCAGTCAAGTTCAATCCTTGGTGAAATCCATTCCTTCCATTTTCAGGCATTTTATTTCTTTTTGGCATTTGACTCCAACCAGTTGCTGATACTGATACCATTACTATAGTGAACAATACCATTTTTTTAAAACAATTTTCTTTTCTCATTTCTACCTTCTTTAAATATTCTACCTAATGTTGATTTATATTCTAATAACAATTAGACGTAACTTTCCCGCTTTAAAAACCCTAAGTTTTTAATCAATTCATTTTTAATTAATTACTTTTTGCTTAATGCGAATACTGTCCTTATCTGACTAATTCGACTATCGATCTCTTTTTCTGTGAGACCATCGATTAAAGCGGTTCATCATCCTTTTATGCACTGTATCAAATTTTGCTTTTTGTTCTTCATCACAAACTTCTCTCAGGTTTTTAAAGTGCATAAAAGTTTCTTTTTCTAATAGCGTTTTTCTTGATCCCATTTCTTCAAATAAGGAATCTGTTATTTTCGAGTCTTTATTTGATAAATGCCTTCTAATATCATCTAATTCTTTATTAATCTTAAAAACTTTATCAAAATACTCCTTTCTTAAAGTCTCAAATTGTTCTTTTTGATCTTCCGACAAGTCAAGCTCCTCATATAAACGATTGGCACCATCACTTCTTCGCTTATCATTTTCAATTCTATCTTTATCGCGTTTTGGAGGTACACTTGGTTTTTCCCACCATAAACGCCAGGAAAAGATATTTAATACAATTAGCAGAACTATTATAATATGATAATATTTTTTACTCATTAATTTATATTTTATTCCATAACCAAACTATATAGTAAATATATTCAGTCATTTTATTCAACACTTTGCGAAATTAAATCTTCATTTAATATAAAATCATTAGATGCATACACGTAATCTGTAGCAACTAATTCTATATCATTACTTTCGGCATTATCCTGTGATTCTCTATTACCGAAAAAATAGAAATTCACCACATTAACTAACAATAGCAAAATAAATGCAGGTTTCAAGATATATGCTGAAAAGCTAAACACATTTCTATCTTCAATCTGTTCAATTTTACCCATAACACGCGTTGTAAAAAAAGGACTCACATCAATTTTTTCAGTATTACCTCCGCTTTGAAGAATATGATTGATTTCATTATTTAAAATATCTTTTTTCATATGATCTCCTTCCTTTTTTACTTATTCTCATTGTTATAGACGCCATTCAATTATTTTTCCTTCGCAAAAAGTTTAAAAAAATTCTTTAATTCTTTTTTCCAAAACTTGCTTTAACTTCTTTTTTGCTCTGATAACCAAAGATTCAACACTCTTTACTGAAGTTTCAAGAATATCTGCTGTTGTTTTTTGATCAAGACCTTCTATTTGTGTTAATACATAGGCCTCTTTTTGTTTCAACGATAATTTCTCTAGTGCATCATAAAGCAATTCCTTTCTTTGTTGTTGAATAATTCTCTCATCTGCCTCTTCATTTCCTTGTATCCCCCAATCAAGAATATACTGATGATCTTCCAAATAAGTTATTCTACCATGTCCACGTTTTGCCCTTTTTTTACTTCTAATAAAATCAATAGATTTATTTGATGCAATTCTAAAAATCCATGTGGATAAAGAGGATTGTTTCTTAAACTTCTTAATAGATTTATATAATTCAATAAATGTTTCCTGAGCAATATCTTCAGCATCATCAGTATTGTTAACATACGAATAGCATATATTTACTACTTTGTTTTTAAAGGTATTTACTACACTTTCAAATGCAGCATAATTTCCCTCTAACAAGCTATCAATATCTATTTTTTCTTCTAACTGAATCACGCAAAAAAATAATGTTATTGTAAAGATAGACGATAATAAAACACGAATCCTTCGCTTAAACATTAAAAATTTATCTAAAATTTAAATCTATCATTTATTATACTCATATTTTAATATATTTATAACTAATAACTAATTTCGTACCTATGCGTTTAAACCTCATTTTATTTCTTTTATTATTTGTAACTCCATGCATTTTTGGCAAAGAAATCAAAGAAATATTACTTCTAAACTCCTATCATCCGGGCTTTGAATGGACCGAAGATTTAACCCAAGGTGTAATTGATGGCATGGGAGATTTAAGTTCATGCAGGGTATTTGTTGAGTATATGGACTTCAAAAGGTTTCCTCAAAAAAAATTTTATAACGAACTAACCAATCTTTATAAAAAGAAATACAACAACTTCAATCTAGATGGAATTATTTGTGCCGATAATTATGCTTTTGAGTATTTTCTGCATATGGGTGACAGCATTTGGAGCGATAGTATTCCCGTAACTGTTTGTGGAGTAAATAATATCGATAGTTTTAACTTTAACAAAAATAGAATTAAAGTTATTCGCGAAGATCTTGATATTAAGAATACCTTAAAACAGGCATTTGTATTAAACCCTCAGACGGACACTTTGATTGTAATTTCAGATAAAACACTTTCCGGAGAGATTTTTTTATCTCAGTTTATAAAAGGCTTAAACGAATTTAAACCTTCCTTTCCATATATTACTATGGATGGATCGGACTATGAATCCATAAAAAGAAAACTGCCTCTTATTCAAAAAGACAACAAAATCATTATCCTTCTTAGTTTGTATTCAAATAAATATGATGTTCCGATAGAAATGAAATATTTGGGAATGGAACTACTGCAGGATGTTAATATTCCTATTTATAGCTTTTGGGAATTTCTTCTGGGTGATTTTATTGTAGGCGGCCATTTAATTAGTTCCTATCATCAAGGTTACGATGCTGCAAAAATACTTTCTAAAAGAATAAATAATCCACAGGCAATTGTTAAACAATATTCACCAAGTAAGTATAACTATAAATACGATTTCAATTTAATAGAAAAATATCACCTAAAGTATGATAGATTACCTAAGAATACGATCTTCTTAAATAAAGAGGTTCCTTTTTATATAAAGCATAAAAAGAAACTTATCTTTTTCACATCCATACTTATTATCCTGGTTATTTTAAATTTTTTATTAATTACAAACTCTATACGCAGGCGAAATATTCAAAGGCAATTAACCGAAAGTGAAAAAAGACTGGAATTAGCCCTTGAAAGTGCCAACGAAGGTTTTTGGGATATTTCAATAGAAAATAAAAAAGTAGTGTATAACAACAGATTTGCTCACCTATTAGGGTATGCATCAGCTGACAATATTAATATAAATATCGACAACTGGGAGCAGTTTATATACACAAAAGATCTAAAAAAAGTAAAGACAAATTGGGAAAATTATACCTCAGGGAAAACAAACTTATTTAGGTCTGAAGCCCGATTATACCTTAAAAACAGAACCATTCAATGGTTCTCCATTCATGGTAAAATTACAGATACTGATACAAATGGTAATCCTCTTAGAATTACAGGGGTATTAATGAATATTTCTGAACAAAAGAGAATTGAAGTAAAATTAAAAAGAGCAAAAGAAAAGGCTGAAGAAAGCGATAAACTAAAATCACGTTTTCTTGCAAATATGAGTCACGAAATAAGAACTCCAATGAATGCCATTTTAGGCTTCTCTGACATTCTTCTTTCTCAGAATCTTGAACATATAGAACAAAGTGATTACCTGGACCAAATAAAAACCTCTGGAGAAAATCTACTCAACATTATTAATGATATTGTAGATATCTCTAAAATTGAATCTGATCAGTTAAAAATTAGAAATGAAAAATTTGATCTGAATCAGGTATTAAAGCATATTAAATACTCTGTAGATGCCTTAATAAAATCGAGAAATAAAAATATCAGGTTTGAAATTAGGTGTCCTTATCCGATACTTTGGCTTCATTCCGATCCCTTTAGATTGGAGCAAGTATTATTAAACCTTTTATCCAATGCCGTAAAATTCACTTCAAAAGGAACCATATCACTCAAAATTAATAAACATGACGATAGCGTATTAATTATAAAAGTAATAGATACAGGCGAAGGTATATCACCTGAAGATTTAAATATTATTTTTGAACGATTCAGACAAGCAGAAAGAACAACAAAAGTAAATGCCGGAACCGGACTTGGCCTGGCCATAACAAAAAGCTTAATTGAATTAATGGGTGGTTCTGTTTCCGTTGAATCAAAATTAAATGAAGGATCTGTTTTTACAATTGCTTTGCCTGTATTATATACTAACAACATTTAGTATATTTGTCGCCTTGTTAATAATATTATAGTTATGCAGTTATTTTTCGACGTCAATTTTTCAGCAGAAAATCCCATTTTAAATACCGAAGAATCCAAACATTGTGTTAGGGTTTTAAGACACACCATTGGAGATGAGATTTCAATTTTAAATGGCAGCGGAGCCATTTTTACTGCTAAAATAATAGATGCTAATCCTAAAGCTTGCAAACTATCTATTATTGATTCTAAGATTGACGAAGAACGTCCTTTTAACATTCACATGGTAGTAGCTCCTACTAAAAACATTGACCGATTTGAATGGTTTTTAGAAAAAGCAACAGAAATAGGTATTGAACAAATTACACCAATAATTTGCGATCATTCAGAAAGAAAAGTAATTAAACCAGAACGTTTGGAGAAAGTTTTAATCTCAGCAACCAAGCAATCTTTAAAATCATTTAAACCTGTCTTAAATCCGTTAATTAAATTCAAAGAATTTATTAAAGATCAACAAAATACCAGCTACAATAAATTTATTGCCCATTGCTACGATACAAATAAAACACTATTAAAAGAGTGCTATAAAGAAAATACTAACGCAATCATTTTAATTGGTCCTGAAGGCGATTTCTCTGAAGAGGAAGTTAAACTGGCTACAGCAAATAACTTCCATGAAATTTCATTGGGTAAAGCACGTCTAAGAACAGAGACTGCTGCACTAATGGCTTGTGCAACAGTTAATTTTATTAATCTAAAAGACTAAAGGTAATCAGATAGTTTTTGATCACTTAAAAAGTCTCTGAATTTACAGGCAAGTATTTCAGCAACATCCCCCATAATACACTGATTAAAAGGACAATCTTTTTTCTCACCCGGACAACCTTGTACTTCAACAGGCCCTTCAATTACTTCATAAAGCTCTAATAAGGTTATTTCGTTAGGTTCCTTTTTAAGGACAAATCCCCCACTTGGACCTCTGTTTGAGGAAACGAAATTTTCTTTTGCCAAACGCTGAAACACCTTAGCTACATGATGCCTTGAACTATTAATTTGCTCAGATATTTGATTTACATTAAGTTTATGGTCAGTTTTTGCAATAAGAACCATTCCATGCAATGCAATTGAAGCAGCTTCAGAAAGTGTAATAATCTTTGACATTAGTAGGGATTGATAAAAATTAACATAAATGTAATACTTCAGCAAAATACAGCAAAAAATCGCAGACTCTGAAGCAAAATCTCATTTTTTATTTAAAATTATATTTAAATAACAAAAAAACCGCAGTTACACACCGCGGTTTTCTATATCTCATTATTTCAAAAGTAATTATTTACTTTCTTCAATTAATGTTTTTGTTGGTAAGTCACATACCTCAGTTGGACCAAAGTATTGAATTGGACCTGGATATACATACTTTGTATTTAATCCCCAGTCTTCTCTTTTTGCAGCGTAAGCTTTAAATGGAGCTCCATCTAATCTTACAAGTGCTTTTTGAATTACTGGTTTCATCTCTCCATGACGACGCTCCATGTTCATCATCATTGTTACAGGTACACCACCAGCAATCCACTCAGCAGCAGGAGCAGTTAAGTTACGTACAGATGACATATAACCTGATTTACCTTCAGCAATAAGAACTGATGCAGTATATCCTAATGAATAACAGTAATCAGCATCAAAGTTAGACGGTGCAGCACAACGTCCTTCGTATCCAAAGAAGTGAACCTGAGTAGAGAATTTACCAGAGTATGTACCTTCTTTTTTCATTTTTTTCAACTTAGCTTTAACCATGTCAGCTAAAAGCTTTTCAGTTTCAATTAATGATACTTGTACGTTACCATGTGGGTCACGATCTAACATTAACTGATTTGCAATACTGTTCGGTAAGCTTTTAAATACTTCTGCCATTTCTGCAGATAGTTTTTCAACTAAGTATTCTCTTTTTTCTTTGTTTGTTTCAAAAGCATTAACCTCAGCTTCGTTATGAGCTAATAAATCGTTTAATTCAGCAATTAATTTTTTCATTGCAGGAATAAACTCGATTAATCCTTCCGGAATAAGAACAGTACCGAAATTCTCACCATTAGCAGCACGAGCAACAACTTTATCAGCAATATAAGTTACAACTTCATCAAGAGTCATGTTGTTAGCTTCCACTTCTTCTGAAATGATAGCAACGTTTGGCTGAGTTTGTAATGCACACTCTAATGCAATATGAGAAGCTGAACGTCCCATTAATTTAATAAAGTGCCAGTATTTTTTAGCTGAATTGGCATCACGCTGGATGTTACCAATTAACTCACTATATACTTTACATGCAGTGTCAAAACCAAATGAAGTTTCAATCATTTCGTTTTTAAGGTCACCATCAATTGTTTTAGGACAACCAATTACCTGAACACCAGCATTTTTAGCTAAATAGTATTCAGCTAATACACAAGCATTTGTATTTGAATCATCACCACCAATAATAACCAATGCATTAATTCCTAAAGCTTTACAATTAGCTAAACCTTTATCAAATTGCTCAGTTTCTTCTAATTTAGTTCTACCAGAACCAATAATATCAAAACCTCCAGTATTTCTGTAATGGTCGATAATATCATCAGTTAATTCTTTATAATCATTGTCAACTAAACCTCCAGGACCACCTAAGAAACCATACACTTTATTTGCAGGGTTTAACTTTTTTAATCCATCATAAATTCCTGAAATTACGTTATGCCCCCCTGGTGCTTGACCTCCAGAAAGAATCAAACCAACGCTAATTGGTTCAGTTGTTGCTGAAGATTCACCTTCTTCAAAGGTTAATACAGGCATTCCATAAGTATTAGGAAAAAGCTTTTCGATATCAGCCTGATCTGCAACTGACTCAGTGTTTTTTCCTTCTACAATTTTCACAGAACCATTAAGTGCTGCTGGTAATTTTGGAGAGTAACCCTCTCTTGCGATTTGAAGTGGACTTTTAATCATCTTATCCAAATATTAATATAGTTTTTAGAAAAATTTTCTGAAAAAAATTCAAATTTTCAATGCTTTACATCAATACTAAACCGTTTTATATCGAATATAAATAAGCGAAAATTTAAAGAGCTGCAAAATTGTCTATATTTTTTCAATTTCGAAAAAAAATACCTTATTTATTTACGATTTAACAGTAATTTAAACTCATTATCTTTTAAAATAAACCCAAATATTAGTAAGCTTTTGATTTTGAACATGTAATTCATATTTTTTCTCTCAAAAACACATCTCCTTTTAAAGTTATTCACTATATTTAAATAGCTCATCTACTGTTCATTTTGATGACAAAATCAATTCTTATAGAATGAAAATTTTAGCTAACCCCAAAAATCAAGCAAATGAATAATAAAAAGTTAACCATTGGTATTTTAACCGGAGGTGGTGATGTTCCGGGTTTAAATCCTGCTATCAGAGCAATAACACTTAGAGCAATCAGAGAAGGCTACAATGTGATTGGTATTAAAAATGGCTGGAAAGGTGTGATTAGTATTGATAGATCAAAAACATTAGAAGACCAAACCTTTTGTATTCCGCTTACCGAACTTACAGTGAACCGTATAGGTCGAACCGGTGGTACGTTTTTACATTCAAGCCGTACAAAAGCTACCAAAGTAGCTTTAAAAGATATACCTGACCACTTAAAAGGAAAATATAAAGATGAGTATACTGATTTAACAGATGAAGCTGTAGCAAACTTAAAATACATTGGAATAGATTATCTCGTACCTATTGGAGGAGACGACACCCTGAGTTATGCTGTACGTTTACATAAAGAAGGTATCAAAGTTATTGGTATTCCTAAAACAATGGATGGAGATGTACCAGGAACTGAATATTGTATAGGATTTAGCACCTGTATTACACGAACCATAGAATTAACTCATGAACTTAGAACTTGTGCAGGATCGCACGAGCGTTTTTTAGTTCTTGAAGTATTTGGTCGAAATGCAGGCTTTTCTGCCCTACTGCCAACAATAGGCGGGGCTGCCGACAGATGTGTCATTCCTGAATACTCCATTAATACAGAACGCTTAACCGAATTAATGGTAGAAGACAGACGCAACAACCCAAGTAATTACTCCGTAGTTTTGGTTTCTGAGGGTGCTACTTTTGATGGACAAGAGATTATTTATTCAGATGCGGAAACTGATGCCTTTGGACATAAGAAACTGGGTGGAATTGGAGAACAAATAGGTAAAGAACTAAGAAGACACTCTGCAAAATATAATAAAGGCAGAGAGATTAATATTATAAACCAAAAACTAGGCTATTTGGTGAGATCAGGACAACCCGATGCGCTGGATTCTATTATTCCTACTACCTATGGAAATATGGCTATGGATTTAATCATTAAAGGTGAATCCGGACATATGGTTTGCATTAAAAATGGAAAATTCGACTATGTATCTATTGAAGCTGTTAAAAAAGATCAAAAGGGAGAAAGTATCAAGAAAGTTAATATCGCAAAATTTTATGATACAGATAGGTACAGACCTATATTTCAAAATCTGATTGGAGATCCAATGATGTTTCTAACTACAGATTTTACGTAAATAGAAAAGCCTGAGATTCTAAGCTCAGGCTTTTTTATGTAATACATTGCTTTTGTATTTCTTAATTATATCTTTGTCGCAAACTAAATATTTATGCCAAAGTTTTCGATTATAATACCCGTATTTAATCGCCCTCAAGAAATTGATGAATTACTTCATAGCTTAACTGAAGTTAAATATTCAAATTTTGAAGTAATTATTGTTGAAGACGGATCTTATTTATCTTCTGAAGATATTTGTAATGGATATGCTTCAAAACTAAATCTTAAATATGTTACCCAGGATAACAGTGGCCCTGGCCCGGCTCGTAACTATGGTGCTAGCCTTGCTACAGGAGAAATCTTAATATTTTTTGATTCTGACTGCTTGATTCCTCAAGATTATTTTGAACACGTTAATAAATATTTTAGTTATGCAGATTGTTATGGTGGCCCCGATAAAGCTCACGAATCATTCAATACAATCCAAAAGGCAATAAATTATTCTATGACTTCTACCCTAACTACAGGAGGAATAAGAGGTGGAAAAAAACAGTTAGATAAGTATTACCCCAGAAGTTTTAATTTGGGGATTAAAAAAGAAGTTTTTGATCAATTAAATGGTTTTGAGACTTTAAGATTTGGTGAAGATCTTGATTTCAGTATGCGTATTCAAGAAAACGGGTTTAAAACCATGCTAATTGAAGATGCATGGGTTTACCATAAACGAAGAAATAACTTTAAATCGTTTTTTAAACAGGTATACAACTCCGGCATTGCTCGCATTAATTTAAATTTTCGTCACCCAGGAACAATAAAAATTGTTCATTGGATGCCTGCTATTTTTACGCTTGGTTTTCTTGTATGGATATTATTAAGCTTTATATTTCCAACATTAGGTTGGCTACTACTTTTTCCAGCAGCTGTATTTTTGACTGATGCAACCATAAAAACAAAGGAAATAATTCCTGGTTTTATTGCTATCATCACATCACACACTCAGTTATTTGGTTATGGAAGTGGATTTCTTTCTGCATTAATCAAAAGACATATTCTAAAAAAAGGAGAATTCTCTGCTTTTAAGAAAAACTTTTACAAATAATTTTAATTACATACATTTAACTACCACCATATCAACAATATTCATCTTTTATACTTTGTGAAAAGTTTAAAATATTTTGAATGGTTTGTGGTAATGGGGATAAATTTTGATTTACAAAAAACGAATCCGGTAAATTCTCAATTACCTTAATAAGCGCTAAACTGTATTCTTCAATATTCTCTTCAAAACTGGTATAATTCAAATCCATAGGCTTTATAATATGAAAAATTTAACATTATAACGCCAATAAACTGATTATATTGTAATGATTATACAGATAACGAAAGTTTTCTTTCTTCAACCATTGATCTCATATTAATTATAGCATATCTCATTCGCCCTAAAGCAGTGTTTATACTTACCCCAGTCTCTTCTGCTATTTCCTTAAAACTCAAACCCATATAATGGCGCATTTTTACCACTTCTTTTTGGTTATCGGGTAAATATTCTACCAACTCTCCTACTTCTTTTAATATTTGAGTAAAAACAAGCTTATCTTCTATCGTATTATCAGAAAACTTTGGAGAATTTAATAAATCATAATCATTGGCATCATTCGATACTGTTTGCAAGTTCTTTTGTTTTCGGAAGTAATCTATGATCAAATTATGAGATATTCTCATTACCCATGAAGCAAATTTACCATTCTCAACATATTTTCCTTTTTTGAGATTAGTAATAACTTTAATAAAGGTATCCTGAAAAATATCTTCGGCAAGTTCTTGATTCTTAACCATCATTAAAATATACGAGTATATTCTATTCTTATGCCTATCAATTAAGATTTGCAAGCATTCTTCCTTACCGCCAATGAAATATTTAATTAATTCATTTTCAGAAAGCAAAATTAACTTATCCATGTTTCAAACTTTTAAATATAAAGCGTAAACATTTCTCCTATAGGCAAATCTTTTTTAATGGTAATTAATTAAATCATTTATAGTGTTTGCAAAAAAGTAAAAAAAAACTAAAAATGCAATGAAATTAGGAAAATTTACATAAACGTTATCTTTTTAGTTGTGGCTATATTCTGTTTTAATATTATATCAGTTAATTCGGCTTATATATGCAGTTAATTATTTATTACTGAATTATTATTTCTTCATAATGAATTTTGGCTCAAGTGCATATTAGCGTTATTTTTCACCATATTTTCTTAGTCCCACAGTTTCTTTTGGGGCTGGGATTCAGAAGATGGATGTTAGAAGTTCGATGAATTTTATTCTCTTTAACAATTAATACATGAAAGCAATACTGTCATATAACACGTGTTATTGTTAGAACATCGTAATGAGTAATTAAAATTAAAATAATAATCAGAAGCTAATAAAACAAGGCTTTACTTAAACAAGGTATATCATCATTCTGGTGAGTTGATGTGAAGCAATGAAGTATCTAGATATGAATCAATTACAATGTGTAATAGATTTTCTATTGCATTGTGGGTTTAACCACGTTATTATAAACTACAGCTTAAACTCTCTAAATAGCCAACCTGATTTAGTTCTTCAATTTATTTTATCCGTAAATAAAACTTGTTTCTATTTACTACAATTCCCTTCATCAGTTTATTCTGGTATTAATATTTAATATCCATTAAATTTCCATACATAAACTTATAATTCAGTAATGTTTTCATCTTTTGACTATTTATAATCTTAAATTCATTCTTTGAATTTTCATTAAAAACAACTATTGATTTGCCAACTTTTTGAATTTCTTGGAGATAAAATTCCCGTCTTTTAGGATGATCATCAGCACAGGCATTTAAAATTTCATTCCAAACATTTTTTATTATGATTTGCTCAATTATTTGTACGCAATCATCTCTATGTATAAAATTTATATACCCTTCTGGATTTTCAATTGGCTTATTGGAATTAATGAAATTTCCAGGTTTTCTGTCATAACCAAATAATCCACCTAATCTGAGTATTGTATATTTAAAAGAAGAGCTTTTGATGAATAATTTTTCAATTTCAGCAAGTGGAGTATCAGATGTGCAGGTTTCTTCTGTAACAATTCCATTTGTAAAAGGATAAACAGAGGTTGAACTAATAAACAATACTTTTTGAATTTTAGAGGCTTCAATATTCTTTATAAGATTTTTTATATCCGTAATATTTTTGGATGTAATTGCAATTATTAAAACTTCAGAAGATAAAAATTCACTTAATTCTGCATTAGTATTGCTTATATTTATAACAAAAGGTTTAATGCCTTTTGCGGCAAGATTTATGATTTTAGAGTTAGACGTAGTTGATCCATAAACTTCATAACCTTTTTCAACAAGATCAATTGCCAAGGGTAATCCAAGCCATCCACATCCTAATATGCTAATTCTTTGAATCATTATTAGTCTTTATTTAATCAATATTAATTTCTCTTTATTATCAATAACTGTAGTCAATTTCAATTCATTGTCTACTAAATATTTAATTATATTTTTTCCTCTTTTTAAATGTTCTTTTCAGTCCTTGAATTATTTTTGCATACAAATCAATCTTAGATATATGCATCCTAAGTTTACTTTTCAATACTAAATATTACTTTTTATTAACTTACCATATAAACAATAAAGAACGAAAGAGTGGAGTAAGATTAATATATTCATAAAGCTTTAAGCTTGACAACAATGAAAATCCCCACCCTTTCGCTACTGAAATACGATTAGTTCTTTGGGCCTTTTAAGCCTGTTTTTAGGTTGCTATATTAAAGTAGCTGCGTTCTTTTAAATCTTTTAATTATGAATAAAAATAATCATTTTATTGGTATCGACATCTCTAAAAAAGTATTTGATGTCTGGAGTTCTGAATTGGGACATAAACAGTTTACAAATAATGATGATGGATTTAATAAGTTTCTTCTTTTACTGAATGCCAAATGCTGGTGTGTAATGGAATATACCGCGTGTTGAACTAAACCTCCTACGTCGGTAGACAAGGAGGTTAAGACGGTAAAATACCGCATCTTTGTATTTCAATTTTAATAAACTGATTAAAGATGAAAAAAAAGTTTAGCAACACCAAAGAGTGTTGAGGCATTATTGCACAATCTGCATGTAAGAATGGAAGTAGAGCATTTTTCTAATAGCTCAATTGCTAATTATATGCGTTCTACTAAGCTACTCTGCTTATTTTCTGGTAGACTACCGGATGAGCTTTCTGAAATGGAAATATATGAGTTTCTGCTGTATCTTAAAAACGATCAAAAGCTGAGTCGATCTACCATCAGAAACTACTTACAGGGGCTGCGTTTTATGTATAAAAGCATTTATAAGCGCATTGATATTATTTCTGATGTACCTTACCCTAAAGCCACCAAGTTTCTACCCATGATCCCTACAGGGAAAGAACTGCTGCAATTATTTAATGCCGCCAAAAGTCCAAAGCACCGATTATTACTAAAAGTTATTTATTCGGCTGGCTTGCGTAAAAGTGAGATTATTAACCTTAAAATTGAACATCTCGATTTTAAAAATCATCGTATTTATATTAAAGACAGCAAAGGCAATAAAGACAGGTATACAGTTTTGGCTCAATCGCTCATTCCTGAGATACAACAATATCTGCAACAGTTTCAGCCCAAAGAATACTTGTTTAATGGCAAGTTCAAAGGCAAGCCCTATAGTGAATCAGCTGTAAAGTGGGGGTTTCAATATGCTCTGGATAGGTCGGACATTGAAAAGCACTTTACACCTCACTCTTTGAGACATGCTTTTGCTTCACACTTGTTGGCAATTGGCGTTGACATTGTGTCTATACAAAAAATGATGGGGCACGATGATATCAGAACCACCATGGTATACCTGCAAATTAATAACAACCTAAAATCAAACCCTATGATTTCGCCTTTAGACAGGCTGCAACGATGAGTTATAGTAAACCCATATTTGATATTGGTGCTATTATCAGGGATCATAAACACAGTGTGATTGAGGCCGGACATTTAAATGCGCATAAGAAAAAAGTGTTTACAAACCTGGCCAATTGCAGAACGGCTGCTCTAGGCTATCATCAGGACAAATGCGACAACTCCGAGTGCGAGCTCGAACTGTATTCTTATAACAGTTGTAGGGACAGGCATTGCCCTAAATGCAACGGATTAAAAAAAGAGCGATGGCTGATTGACCGTGAAGCAGATCTGTTACCCATTAAGTATTACCATGTGGTATTTACTCTGCCTGAACAGGTAAATGATTTGTTTGTACAAAAGCCTGTATTAATGTACGGCATCCTGTTTAAATCTGTGTGGGATACCATAAAACAGTTTGCCGCCGATCACAAACATCTGGGGGCCGAAACTGGAATGATATCCATATTGCATACCTGGGGGCAGAATCTGGCTTTTCATCCTCACCTGCATTGCATTGTGCCAGGTGGTGGACTTACGCCGGGTAATAAATGGAAAACAACCAAAAGCAACGGGAAATTTCTGTATCCGGTTAAAGCTCTGAGTGCTGTATTTAGAGGCAAATTCTGTGATTATTTGATTGAATTGCATAACAAAGGAGATATTGTGCTTGATACAACTTTTGATCCCTTGCGCAAATACCTGCACCCTTTTTATAAAAGCAAATGGGTAGTGTATGCCAAATTACCAATGTATAATTCAAAACAGGTTTTGGAATATCTGTCAAGGTATACGCACCGGGTAGCCATTAGTAATCATCGCATCAAATGCCTCGACGACAAACGGGTACATTTCTCCTGGCTTAATTACAGAAACGCTAAAGTGGATGTGATGCAATTAACCTACTTTGAGTTTCTCAGAAGGTTAGCTATGCACATGCTTCCTGCCGGGTTTATGAAAATAAGACATTATGGTATTTTGGGTTCCTGCAAAAAGAAAGTCTGTTTAGAGATCATCAGGGAAATTTTAAATGCAATTGCCCCGGAATCCAGAAAAGGGATTCCATGGCAGGAGCTGTTTGTTATGCTCTTTGGACAACCCCACGACCTGTGCCCTAAATGCAAGTGTGGAACGATGCGCCGAATTGCTTCTTTTAAGCCGACTATCAGAGGTAGTCCCAACTCTATAAAAAACACAAAATCAACTCAATCTAGCTCTATATCATAAGCATCGTCATTGGTGTAATGGGAAAGGTATGTCTTATTGACAACAAAAAGAGCTAAAACAACTGTCGATTTATACATTGAGGTGGTTTTAACTCTTTATTTTAATGATTTTTATACCCAAACTTTCTGTTTTAACTCTAGAGTTTTATGCTTACCAAGCATAAATCAAGGACCCATTTCATATCAATCCCCATACAATGGGCTCACTTATCCCGGTTCCGTTCAACAACAAATATAATGAATCACTCTGATGGTTTGATGGGACTTTTGGGGGCAGTTCGTGATTAATTATATTCTAAGTGTTATGCGCTGAAATTTTCTAAATATTTATCATATTCTTCTTGGATATTATCCTTAAGTTTTAAAGATAAGTCAGTTATTCTATCATCGCTGAAATTTTTAATAATCCTAATTTCAGTTGATTCTGACTGGAAAATCTCAAATGCAACATCAGTGTATTTTACAAATAAATAATATCCTATTTTCCATTTATCTTTGTCCTTATTGTGATTTAAATGCAAGTCATAACTCTGAAAATCAAACTTCTTTATTTCATAGTCTGTATCTTCATCATCTAACCATTCCATTTCTTCAAAGAAACCAGTCCCTCCAAGGATATTATAATGGTTATAATATGGTGCGAAGGTCTTTAATTCCTCATTTTTAATTTTTTCCTTTAGAAATTTTAAAATTCTATTTGCCTCCTTTCCATCAAAATCCCCGTGATATTCGTTTCTACCTTCAAAAGATTCATATTGGCTGTAGAAATTAATTAACAGGAATCCGAATTCTTCTTCCGATAGTCTTTCCAAGTCAATGTTGTCAATAATTTCTTTTAAAAACTCAAAACTTGGATTTATATTAAATTTCACTCTATAATCTCGTACATCTTTAAATAGTTTCTCATATCTATTTTTTGAGAAATACCTTTCAATAAGTTCAGGGTACTTTAACAATCTATTTTTAAGTTCCTCTCCTTCAATTATTGTAATATCATATTGCTTTTGAGGAATAATTTTATCTAGCCAAGTTCTAGCACCATTTGTCAGGTAAGAACTAATAAATAATACTAGAAAATCAGGTTGTTCAGCATCAGCCCAGGCGATTTTTGAATTTAAATCATTTGGAGGAACGCCACCAGAAGTATAGTGCTTACATTCAAAAAACCATTTTGTCTCTTTGTTATTGAGCATAGTTGAAAAAGGTAAAGTAGCTTCAATATCTCTACCATTATCAGCTCCTCCTTCTCTCCAAATCAAATTACGGTAATTATATTTAACGAGTAAATCATAGCACAGATTTTCAAACTGTCTAGGTGTTATCTCTTCGAACTTAATATCCTCAATCCTATATTTCATTGACGTTTAATTTTATGCAATGGGTTTCTTTGTTTTTGCGCATAACGGTTGGCTAGATGAAGCGTTTGGCAATTTAACGAACCAAACCTTCCAAAACTCCACTGAGCCAAATCTTTTATTTGTTTTTATATTTTCATTTTAAAGCCAAATCAAAGATTTGGCGGTGTTCAGATAACGAACTAAACTTCCTAAAACCTACGAACGCCAAATGCTTTATACTAGCGTGTTGCCCGTAGTTTTTATTTCCACCACTCTACTTTCTTTCTGGAATTAATAAATTCGTTATACTCAATCATATATTCATCCCACCCATATTTTCGATATTCTTTATCAGGATAGAATTCTCCTGCACCAACATCAAAGAATCTCGAATAAGGAATCTGACCATGAGCCCAATTACAAACTTTTGGCTCATTTTTATTATAACTATTCCAAATTCCAACGAATTCATTATTTGAATATCCATCTGCGACTGCACTTAAGTCATCATAACAAAGAATTCCACTATCTGTGATGTACCAGTTCGATTTTACATATCCCTCAAAAAATCCAGTATATTTTTGTTTTGGGTCTTCAAAAAACTTGTATTTCGCAAAAACAAATCCTTGTTTAACAGTGTCAATGTCTGATTCTTTATAATATCTAGCATTAATTAAGTCAATAGTGCCTTGAAAATCACAAATATTATTTTTCACTTTAGTTTTTCCGTAAACCAAATACTGTGTAGGATTATCTGAATTTTTTATTATTGAGATAAAATGAACTTGTATGCGTTGATAGTTTGAACCGATATATCCTCTAATAACTAAGTCATAGTTATATTCATCAAATAATAAATTATTGCTGAAATCATATCCTTTGACTTTTTCTAGTATATCAATATTATCAGCATACTCCGAATTTAAAGTCGATTCTCTAAAATCTTCTCTATTATCTGATTGTGCTTGCACCAAGTTTACACAAATTGACAATAATATTATTGTTAAAATTTTCTTCATTACTGTATCGTATTAAAATTACGGGCAACGTTGAGTATATGAAAAGTAGGCGATTGCGGACTTCAAACCTATCAAACCGTTGAGAAGTTGAAGCGGGCTACAACCCTTGAATTTACTACTGATTCGCCTATTTTGTATATACATTGTTGTAGTGCGTTTTTAATATTCAATTTCAACTGACTTTTCAATTTTTCTCCTTTTGTCTTTGGGTTTAATCATATCGATTCGGTTAAAGTACTTATTGTCAACCTCAAGCTTAAATGAATTTGGACTAATTTCCATTATCTTATATGATAATCTCTTTTTATTATTAGAAAGAATCAGAGAGTCATTTATAATTTTGTAAACGAAATTATTCCCTTTAAAAAGGAATTCTCCTAGTTCATTGGTAATATTAAATGTTGAATCACCAATTATAGAAATATATGAATCGTCAGAAAGATAATTTTTTACAGAATCGTGGTACGTGACATCTTTAACTTGATAACTCATAATATTATATTCACAGGGTTCAATGTATAGTCGTGAAGTAGTTTGAGTTTTTTTATCACAAGCAGAAAGTATTAGAATAGTAAATAAGAGTAAGCAGCTTTTCATAATAGTGGAATTAATGGTCATTTTTGAATTATTTAACTGGTTATTTCGGTAGGTCTTGTAAGTTATAACTAAAATAATTAGAACATTTGCAACAATAAAAAATGTTTTCAAGTAAGATTGTGTTTCTACATCGGATAAAAAAGAGTCCCATTGGTCTCCAACGAAAGCTTGTGTGTTTTTTACAATATAAATTAGTCTAAGAAAATTTATTGCTCTGAAGATGAAATAGGACACCAGCCAAATTATCTGAATTTTTAAGATTTTCACTCCTAAACTTTTAACACCTCTTATATGATTTTTCTTTATAGACCATAATATCAAGGGTACTAAAATTGCTAGAAATGGATTTATTATACAAAGAATTGGAGAGAAGGCAAGTATTAACAAAAAGTTGGAATTCTCATTTGGTTCCCAATCAATTAAATAATCTGGAGAAACTCCAAAGGCAGTTGATAATCTTTTTAAAGAATCACCTGATGGATTTCTATTTTCATTTTCTATTCTCTGAACTGTCCTAAGACTTAGTCCTGAAATTTCCGCAAGAGCTTCTTGGGAGTATCCTTTTCTTTTTCTAAGCGTTTTTACTTTTTGTGCTAATTGATTTTCGTTCATAGTTTAATTTTTTTTTGTTAATCCAAAACTATGTATAACCAATCGTTGCTCAATGAAAATCATTACGACAATTTTATGACACATCTGCGAAGTCCTTTGTTTATAGGTGATTGCTCTAGTTGTTTTTACTCAAAATCAATTTATAATTATGATTGAAATTACCCAGCTGCTCTGACTTTTTAAATGCACTACAACGGATTGGGCATATGAACCGTGCGGGGATTGAAATAGTCTGCCCTTTCTTTCATCGCACATAGCCCAATGGTTTTATAGGGACTAAATTTAACAATAATAAGTTTCTTTAAAAGCATTGGGCGGACAAATTGAACTCACCGCAACTTCGCGAATCACCTACGCCCCGTATGGTTTATGATGCCGTGTTGGGCATAGTACTTTACTATTCAGCATCCCCCTTAGATTCTGAACGTTCTATAAATATATCATAAAGACTTGGTGTTTTATTAATTCCTTCCACATTATATAGACCAACTCCAGCATCCTTAAAAAAATGCTCATAATTATTAGTAGCTGTATACAATGAATTAATACTGTCTCCAGACAAGATTGTATTTTTTGCAGATTCAATTCCATATAAACTATCTCTTACGGAATTTGAAATATGTAATACCCCACTTAGGCTAGAATCTAAAATAGTACTAATCGGACTAGCTTGAATTGTTGAAAGATTAAATACTCCTTCATTAATATTAATTAATTGATTTAATCCATTATTAAAATTATTATACTCATTTACAAAAACTTTCGTTGGTTCATGTACTGTAGCCATAGTATTTAATGAGACGTTTTCTTTTTCTAATTCTGAAATCTCAATACTATCAAGACCATCAAATGCAGTTTCTAAAACCTTTTCCAAAAATTCACATAAATCATTCCCGTCATCAAATTCAAGCTGATTAATACTCTTATTATGAGCCACAATACACCGTATTTCGTATAATCTAGTCCACTTCTTTTTTAATTGCTCAGATTCGCAATTCACAACATCACAGAAATATCTATCCCAATTATTCTTCGGAATATAATCAAGAATTTTACTTCTTTTTTCATCTGTCATCTCTCCTTGTAAAATCTCATCTATAATTTTTGGCAAATTTCCAGCATCTTTTAATGCATAATTTTTAAAAAGAAAATTAGATAATTGAATAAAGTCAACTTCATATAATATTCCATGATTAACTTTACCTTTAGGGGATTTTACATTCTCTTTAACTTCTTCTGGTACAAAAGAGTGACACCAACCAATCCCTAAATTAATTAGCATAAACTTGCTAATTAACTTCCTCATAAGATTTTCTATTTTATAAATCTTTGGATACAGCTCCTGACTCAACTCAAAACCAATCCCATCCCAAATCAATTGCAAATTATCTTTTAAAAGTATCCCTACAACAGTTCTAAATGATTTTAGCATCTCTCGGAAACCTTCTGAAACCTCTTCACTTTCAAACAGGACATGGATTACTGTTAAATTCTGCTCAAGTACTTCATTCAAATCTGCTTTAAATCCAAAATCACAATCCTTAAATTTTATGCTATCACCTTCGATATATAAATCCTCGTGTGTAGCAATTAACGATTTAAATGATTCTATATTTTTGCAAATTCCATTTTTAGTTTCAAATGGCAATAAATATTCAACTTTAATCATACTTTACGTTCTGTTTTAGTGTATTATGCCCAACGGACCGCATATGAGGCGTGTGGGGATTGAAATTGTCGCCCTCTCCTTCATCGCTCCAAGACCAATGCTTTTCAAACGACTAATTTAATAATCAAAAGTTGATTTAAAAGCATTGGGCGGACAAATTGAGATCACCACTCCTCGCAAATCACATACCCCCACATGACTTATTTATGCCTTGTTGGGCGCTGTTATTATATTTTTTCTTAATCCGAGCTGTAAATAAAATTGGCTCATGCTTTATCGTATAGAAATCCAATCTATATGTCTTTACAGAATAGAAAGTCTTGCGCGCTGACTTTACAAGATTATAATACTCAATCCATTAAGTTTTTAATCTATCTAAAATATACATTCTATTACAGTTTTGTAATTTTCTATTCAGAAAGATAAAAGTCGACCCATATAACTGCAGTATTGCTAACCAAAGCTCCACAGAAAAAGACTAATGCATAAATTCATTATCGGTTGCTAATCAATAAATCCGCGCGTTGACTGATTAATGTAGCCAATTTTATTTTTTGTTGGCTCAAATAAATTGTTCTTTCCAATAGTCTTTGAGCGATGGAATCCTAATAATCCAAACTTAAGCTCCCAAATCCCAATGCCCGAAAAATCCAGTCCTAAAATCAAATCCTATGTGCGCATCGGATAATAATCAAGTCTGTTTATGAAGCCAACTGAAAGCTTGTTTCTATTAGGAATAGCGCCCAACGGTCTGGCATATGAGGCGTGTGGGGATTGAAATTGTCGCCCTCTCCTTCATCGCTCCAAGACCAATGCTTTTCAAACGACTAATTTAATAATCAAAAGTTGATTTAAAAGCATTGGGCGGACAAATTGAGATCACCACTCCTCGTAAATCACATACCCCCACATGACTTATTTATGCCTTGTTGGGCGCTGTTATTATATTTTTTCTTAATCCGAGCTGTAAATAAAATTGGCTCATGCTTTATCGTATAGAAATCCAATCTATATGTCTTTACAGAATAAAAAGTCTTGCGCGCTGACTTTACAAGATTATAATAATCAATCTATTAAGTTTTTAATCTATCTAAAATATACATTCTATTACAGTTTTGTAATTTTCTATTCAGAAAGATAAAAGTCTACCCATATAACTGCAGTATTGCTAACCAAAGCTCCACAGAAAAAGACTAATGCATAAATTCATTATCGGTTGCTAATCAATAAATCCGCGCGTTGACTGATTAATGTAGCCAATTTTATTTTTTGTTGGCTCAAATAAATTGTTCTTTCCAATAGTCTTTGAGCGATGGAATCCTAATAATCCAAACTTACGCTCCCAAATCCCAATGCCCGAAAAATCAAGTCCTAAAATCAAATCCTATGTGCGCATCGGATAATAATCAAGTCTGTTTATGAAGCCAACTGAAAGCTTGTTTCTATTAGGAATAGCGCCCAACGGCTAGGCTATGCGCAGTATGCCTGTGTTGCGCCTGCGGCAGGCATATTGCGTATGAGCCATTGTTGGCATTTCGTGCTTTATTATTTTGTCAAGTATTCTTTATCTCCTTTTACCCATCCAATATACAATTCAATACCAGAGGATAATACCCCACAATTATAAATTTCATTCACTTTTGCATTCTTTATCTTAGGATTCAAAAGAGTAGCAAAGTCTGAAAAGTCTTCGAACCATTCGTTTGATTGGGAGAAAGAGTGAACAATCATTATTGCTTTTTTAGCTGTAAATTTTTCTGCTTCCAAAATTGCCGAAACTGTTCTATGAAATAGCTGATACCTATAATTTTCAATTTCTTGAATACCTTTATTTAACTCCAATTTTGATAATAGGAATTCTATTCTTTGTTTTCTGCTTTGGGTATCATTATACCAATCCTCAATTAACTTATCAAATGATTCTGAAACCTTACCTTCAATCATTATTGAAGCTAATCCAACTTCATCTTTTGCTAGAACAAATAAATCATTTTGACTTGGTGCTTTTTTAGTATCTAAGAAGACTTTGTATTCAGGAATCCCAAGAATCATTTCCAAGTCAAGTCTAGACCTTTTAAAAACATCTTTAATTGTTTTTGGAAATCCAATTGTTGATTCCCAGGAATATGCAAGGCTTTTAGCAGAATATCCCGTTTTCCACTGTTTATCAGGTTCGGCTAAAAACTCTTTCCATGATTCTGCACCCTTGGTTTCTATGTATATGTTTTTACTCATTCTTTAGTCTTTGTTAGATTTCGGATCTCATTTTAATGATGCTTTATATTCATGTCCATTTAAAATCACCGAATAAGAATCTTTAGTCTGTTTTTCATTTTCTCTTAACCCATAATCAAATAACTTATGGCAATTTGGGCATAAAATCAAAATGTTATTTAATCTATCTTTTCCACCTTCTGATTTGGCTTTTATATGACAAGCTTCGATGTAATATTCTCCATTTGCTTTAAGAATTTGTGTTGAACAAAATTGACATTTATAATCCCGATACTTTTTTATTTGAACCATCAGGTAGTTATGCCTTTTATAAGATTTCCCACTTATAGTAATTATTTCTGACTTGCCATTTTCACAATCAACTATCTTACTGTACAAATCGCCTTTATCTGAAGATTCTTTTTCAATATCTGTCTTTTGCTCAATTTCGTGTTGTTCTATACTATTTTCAAATGTCTCTATTTGTAAATAATCAGAAATTAGTTCTTGACCTTGATATTCTGCAACTATAAAATGATTGAATGCATCAGCTTTAAAATAATTCTTAAAAATCGGATAATCAGTTATCAAGTTATCCTGATATTTTTTAACTAATTCGTAGTTTGTCCAGTTTTTTGTAGAGGAAATTTTAAATCCAAGCTTATTTAATGCTTTTAAGCTCTTGCTATTCATAATCGGATATTTGTTGTTATCAATCCGATTGAGAAATATCGTTGCTACTCCAACGCCAAAATTTGGATAATTTTCAATCTGCTCGAACCAGTCTTTTAAAGAGAACTTATTACTAAATGGCTCTAAAACAAATTGCTTGAAGTTCTCAAAATCCTTTGTAATCGTTTTCCGAAAATTATTTTTAGCTCTATCACCACCTGATTGAACAAGACCACCGACCCTTACGAAGTCAAAGAAAAATTCAATAAATTCATTTTCTGTTAATGAAGTTAAATGAGAGTATGAAATCAAATTTTCATAGAAATCCATATTTGAACTATGAGGGTCATTAATCCACCAAGTCTCAAATTCAGAAATTATCTTATTCAAATATGTTTTTCTGTCCATTTTTTATTAATAATGATTATTTGCAGTATCGTTCTTTGCATGAATGCCAACGTCACTTATAAATTTAGGTTGCGGATTTCGAAGAACTTCTTTGTCTTGATAAAACAAAGGGACAGACAAGAACAAAAACACCAAATTTAATGCTACCCGCAATTAAATTTATAAATTGTTATAGCCTGTTATTAATTCTTCCATCTCTATCAACAAAAAATATTGAATCAGTTTTAAATGTCATAACTGTATCTTTCACTGATTCATCATAGAAGTCTTTAGTTGTCGTTTCTATTTGTTCTATTTTATATGTTGAATCATTTAGAACAATCAATTTAGCATCATTATCCATATACATTTCAAATGAATCTGTTTGCTCCATTAAATAACTCATATTTTCACCAATTTCTTTATAGTCTATGAGATTTGAATCCAAAGAACAAGTAATTAAATGCATACGTGTCCAATCATCAGCATAAGTTATTATTGCTTTTATTTTAATATTCTTATTTATTTCAGTCTCATAAAGTTGATAGGCAGAGTATAAGCTTAATGGGATTAGCCCTTGGGGCATGTAATTATCTGTCCATTTACTCCTTGCTAATGAATCGAGTTGTTTTAACAATTTAATTTTGTCCCCACTAACCATTTCATAACCTATAGTATCTATTATTTCAATTTTATTTTTAGCATTTTGTTCATTTGAAATTGAAGTTTCATTTTTTAAAACATTTGAATCAATTCTCTTCTTTTTTTCAATTCTGCATGAGAAAAGAATAATTGGTATAATAAATATTAAAATTTGTTTCATGTAAGTATTATTTGTTCTAATAGGCTATAACGCTGGCTATTAATTTTGAGGCAGTTTGCGCACTGCGTCTTTGTCTGCCAAGACAAGGACAACCTGCGGGAACCAAACTCCCAAATCACTGCTGCTCTGCCTTTAAATTACATAGCGTGTTGCCAGCTGCCATTTCTATTCATTTATAAATTTCAATGTATCATTCTGTAAATAAAACACAACATTCTTAATTTTATTAGGAAGAGTTTTAGGTCCTTCGACTTTTAGTGTTTGTTTTAAAAATGTAGTATCTCTATAAGCCTTTATTGTTTCTAAACTATCCCAATTTAACGTGTAATAATTATCTTTTTCTTTATATGTCCCCACTGTCAAAGCGTGACCAATTTCATAGAAATAACTATATATAAATGTGCTATCCTTGTTTAAAGTTAACAACGCTGAGTATTGGAAACCATTATTCTCATACCGATTCAAAAATTTTTCATTTAATACCAAGTCCATTTTTAATGATCGTTGAGGCATTATAAATTTTTCTGTATGAATTGAACTTTTATTATTTGTATTCTTACTAATCTTTAATTTTGATGAACACGAATATAAAATTCCAATAATCAATATAACAAGTCCAAGTTTATGCATCTTTCTTTTTGGTTGCTGGCAACGGACCGCATATGAGGCGTGTGGGGATTGAAATAATCCGACCTCTCAAAATCTCACTTAGCCCATTGCTTTTCAATAGGCTAAATTAATAAGAAAGTGTCGATTTAAAAGCAATGGGCGGACAAATTGAAATCACCATCATTCGCAACGCACCTACTCCCCACATGACTTATATGCATTGTTGTGGGTTGTAATTCTCTCTCCTATAACACTTTTACTAAAATATTTCATTGCTCCTTTAAAGTTTCTTCCACTTGAATCCAACAATAATAACTCATCTTCTGTTTTTATTTTCATTTTAAATCTTTCATAAGAATAACCTCGTCTAAAAATCCAGTATTTTCCTAAGAAATCTTTATCTACACCAAATAAACTCAGAATTGTCGCAATTCTTGATAGAACTACCATCTTTCGACCTTGAAATATTTCTATTTGAAAATTGGAATTATAATATAACGGCAACACATAGTATCGTTGATTATCATTAATTCTTAATAACACCCCATTTTCAAATAATTCAAAATTACAACGAGCATTCTCATTTATATTCAATTGTTCCGAACGAAATTTTATTTCTCTCAAATTGTAAAGGCAACTACCAGTTTCTCTAATAATTCCCTCTTTTGAATTTGAAATACTATTACCGATTTCGTTTATTATTTTTTCACTCAATCTTAGAGGATTATCTATTTCGCGAACCATATTTAATAATGTTCATTTTTGATTGTAGAAAATGCTCCTTTCTCTAATAATTAACACTAGAGCTGTAAATCGATTATAACCCACAACGGTTTAAATATGGGGCGTTTGGCATTTTGAAACACCAACCCGTCAAACCGCTAATACGTTTATTAAATGTTAACACGCTTAAATTTAGCACTATCCGCCAAATGACCTATATTTTTTGTTGGCAACTGGCATTTATTGTTCATCACTATTTAAAAATCTGGTGTCATTCATATTCAGTTTGTTTCCATAAGAACCAATTTTCTTGAAATAGTAATATCTTAATCTGTCAGAACAAGAACTATACGTCTTATGCCCAGATACTGAATTCCTAAGCATTACGAAAGGTTTAATTTTATCTTTGTCATATGTAAAACCTCTTCCAATAAACTCAATGCCTCCATTAGGATAATCAATGTATTCATTAAACACCTTGTTTATTAACAGTCCAGCAATAACCTCATTCCCGTTTTCACTATAAAAAAGAGTATCAATAATAGTTTGTTTGTATTCTAATGAAAGTGGTAAATCTATTGCCCAGTCTCTTTCTAATGTGTCCTCATAAAATTGTCCACCAAAGTATCTACGTGATAATTCTGCAGGTTTTAGAATAATTTCAATTTTTATTAAACTGTCAACCTGTTTTTGTAATCTAGCTTTGTCTTGACGGTAGCTATTTAAATCAACCTTAACGTTATAAATATATTCTTTAGGAGTTGTTGTATCAATTATTTCTAAATACAATTCAATAACAGAATAGCTAATATATTTTATCGCAAGAGGAATACTTAAAAGCAATAAAATCCAAATAGCCACTTTTTTAGAAAAATATTTAAATGATAATATTAATAGAGTAATAGATGATATAAATATCAGTAGAGAGGTGTAAATAAATGTCTCAATAATATTTCCAAATGCAGAACCTCCACTATCATTCAACGCATGAAAAATTGAAATTACAATTCCTATTAATAATATTCCGTATAATATTTTAATCCCGTACTTCTTCATTTTTTGCTTGTTGCCAACGGCTCGAATATGCGTAGTGCGGGATTTCAAGGCACTTCACTATCAAACCGCTATGCTGTTTATTAAATGCTTTAAAGTTCAAATTTACTAAATCGCCCCGCATTACGTATATTTATTGTTGTGTGCCGTTATTCTTATGTGCTTCAATCCTTTTAGTTATATAATTCGTTTGTTTTTTATATGAGAATAGAAATAGAATCAATAAGGATACAACCAAAATTACAATACTCATTTTATTATTAATTTCCCATTTGTCTGCAAGCCAAGAATAGCCTTTTAAAATCAAAAGACATAAAAACATTGATATTAGAGTTCTATACATGTTATTACTCTCTGATAATGTATCAATCTTGCTATCTTGTTGAGAATACTTAACAAAATCAGAATATTCCGCAAATCTGACAAATTTTGATTTCCTTAATAATGGCTCAATAATTACAGAACCAATTCTACTGATGATTAATCCTATGAAGTAATACAGAAAAGCACCTATCAACAGATTCTCTTGAATAATATTTATAGTGGTTATTGTTGATATTAAATAAACAAAAATAATCCCTGGTAATAGGTAGTTAAATAAGTTATAGGATGATATTTTCTCGATTATTTCTTTCATCATAGCGTTTTTAAGTAATAACTTTTTGTACTTGAATCAAATGATGTCTCATAACCATTTTCTTCGCAATATTTCTCAGCAAACTTTTTATAAGTACACCTTATTTCAGTGCTTTTATCAAGGAATTTAGCAATTAAACAATTGCCTTGATTATTAGTAAATTTCTCTAAACTTCTATTTGTCCAAGCATCATATGCTAAATGTTGATGCTTTGCATTACCAAAGAAAGTAATCTTTGGCTTTAGAACATCCAAAAATTCATAAGACCTATCTGAGTCACGTCCATGATGGGGAGCAATTAAAATATCACAATTTTCAACATCTTCTTTCCATGTTTTTAATATATGTTCCCAAGTATTATCATGAGAGTCGCCAGCAAATATTACATGCGCACCATTTGGAGGTCTATATGATATAACATAAGAACAATCGTTATAGTCATCTGCATCAATTGCAGCTTTTAAAAGTTCAGGTGTTGTTGCTCGTATGAACAAACCATTACCACAACATGTATCATCTTCATTTCTATTATAATACTTTCCTGTTGAACCACTATAAAGAGTCAGTCTTGTTTGGTTAGTGTCTTTACCATCTCGTATATTTTTATAAAACTTCCAATCATCTTCACTGTATGGAGACCCTTCAAAAGAACCCATTTCCTTTTTATTATCAGTATCCCATATATTTGAAGGATTGAATGTCGCAAAGAAATCTTTTATTCCTCCTATATGGTCCATGTCAGGATGAGTTACAACAAACCTGAAAATCGAACTCACATTATGTTCTTTTAAGTATTCGATAGGGTTTACAGGGTATGCCTTTTGTCCAAAATTACCTTTTATACCCTTAGCTTTAATTGACGCATTAATTTCCAAAGCAGAAAATAATTTTGTTTTGGCATCTGCTTCCTCCTGCTTTTCAATACTAGCATTAAATACATCAATCACTGTATTTTTTCCATTTGGGTGCTTTATCCAAGAGCAATCCCCTTCTTTGACATTTAAAAAGTGTAATTCGGCTGGCATAAATTATTTTTCTAGGTTAATGTTTCAGTTAACTGTGATGTTCTGTCTTAATGGCACACAACGGTAAGTATATGCAATGTAGGCGATTGCGGGCTTCAAATCTATCAAACCGTTGAGAAGTTGAAGCGGGCTACAGCCCTTGAATTTACTACTATATCGCCTATTTCGTATATACATTGTACATTACTTTCTTTTTATTTCTTAATGTTTCTTAATAGTTCAAATACAGCTTATTAGCACATTTTCAATTTCGTTATATTACCCAAAATTCCTATATTTGACATGTATTTGTATGTTAGAATGTATATGAATTAAAACATACATAAAACCCAGTAAATAAAGGGTTGTACAATATAGTAAAAAAACGAAAAACAGTTTGTATGGGAGCAAAAGTTAGTACAGCAATAGTTTTATATAAAAGTCAAACAAAGAAGAACGGTAAGCATCCTGCTAAACTCAGGGTTACATACAACCGAAAACAAATGTATTACAGCATTGACAATAAAGAGCGTGTTTATGAATTTACCCCAGAGGAATTTAATAAAGTTACCGCTCCAAAGCCAAGAGGAATTTACAAGGATATTAAATTAGAGTTTTCTTTAATAGAAGATAAGGCAAATAAGATTATTGCTAAAATGGAAACATTCTCATTTAGGCAGTTTAAGACAAAATTTGGTATTGCAGGAGGCGACCTTACCAATATCATATATTATTTTGAAAGGCGTATAAAAGAATTTGGAGAAAATGACCAATGGTGTAGTTGGCAACAATTCACTACTGCGATGAGAACCCTAAAACTTTACTTTGGCAGTAAACAAATCGACTTTAAGGAACTAACAGTTCAGGAACTTGAAAAGTATGAGAAATGGATGGTTGATAAAAGAGGACTTTCAATGTCTTCAATTAATACCTATATGGGGTCAACGCGAGCAATATTTAAAATTGCACATCGTGAAGGTGCTATTTCTAAGGATATTTACCCTTTTGGCGAAGGAAAATACAAGCTTCCTTCTGGCTCAAACTTGAAAAGAGCTTTGAAAATGGAAGAAATTAAGAAGATATATTACTACGAATGTGAGGAGTTTTCATATCGTGATGAAGCTAAAGATATGTGGTTATTCAGTTACCTGATGAACGGAGCAAACATGAATGATATTGTAAGATTAAAATATAATAATATTGATAGTGAGTTCATTACTTTTATTCGCAGAAAAACACGGAAAACAAGTAAAGTAGTCAAACCAATAAGCGTTGTTTTAACAGATGACTTAAAAAGAATAATTAATAAATGGGGAAATATTGACCGTTCACCTGATAACTATGTGTTTAAATACATAGATGATGAAATGTCCGAAAAAAAGGTAAGACTAGCTTTAAATCTGCTCATTCATAGAATAAATGACAACCTTAAATTAATTGCGAAAGACGTAGGTATTGACAAGACTTTAACTACATATACAGCAAGACATAGCTTTTCAACAGTTCTAAAACGTTCAGGGGTATCTACGGAGTTTATTGGCGAGAGTTTAGGGCATAATAATCTCAGAACAACTGAACTTTACCTTGATAGCTTTGAGGATGAAACTAAAAAAGAAGTAGTTAAACATTTGACTGCATTCTAAGAGGGATGAAAAATTAATCTCCTTTCTTATGCTTGTGTGGTTTGAGAGAAGGCGTATTGCCCGGAGTTTCCTTATTATCTCGTTGTCGTCTATCAGGTTTCCCTGTAGATTTTGCAGTTCGTTTTGGACCAGGTTTAATTCCCATGATTTTTGGCTTTTATTAAAATTATATTTTGATACAATTTCTTAATAATTAGTCAAATATCAAAATTATTATAAACTTCGGGAGGGTTATTAAATCTAATCATCAAATTCAATCGAGCCTATCCTTTTTAACCAACCTTCCAAGAACAAATGATTTTTGCCTTTCTTGGCAATCTTGTGGTAATAACGGATTCGAGCTTTTTTGATTTCCCAAAATAATTCCTTTGGCTGGCAATTGCTAATTGCTGCAAGTGTCATTTTACCAATTATACCGTCCATCTTTAAATCAGCTTCAAAGAACTGGTTTAATACACGCTGAACGCCTCTGGCTCCCCATACTCCACTATTGACACACCAATCAAAAATGATTTCTTGTAGTGAGACATTGGAGATTTCATCAATTTTAAACCTTTTGTAAAAAGTCTGCTGATAAAAATCCTTTACAAGCTGTGTCAATTGCGGAACATCAATCTTGAAGTTCCAAGGTATTTCACCATAGGTTTCTTTATAGGCATCAATGTATTGCCAACCTTCCCAATCGGGATGTAAATTCCGGGCAACACCCATGTAGGTTTCCCCACCTCGGTCGCCCTCTACGTTGGCATAATAGCCTTCGTGTTTGATTACGCCATCAAACAACTCTTCAAATGTTTTCATTTTTTACGTCTGTTTTTAAGTTTGACATCGTTAACTCCTGATATTGCACCACCGAAAAGAAAGTCAATAATGGTGCTTAGTTTGGTAGATATTCCACCGTTGATGCTGCTTATAAAGGCTATTTGCCAATCGTCAAGCTGAATGGTATCGAAAATGAAGTAATTCAGCATTATGAAAGTCAAACCGCACCAAGCAAACAAGAAGAAGATTGCAAAGGCTTTTTGTAGCCAACTGTCTTTTTGATACATCTCCCTGGCTGAACTTCTATCAGCAACAGCCATCTTAAAAAGTTCCATCTTCCCCTGGAGCTTTTCTTCCTGAGTGGTGAATATTTCATCTATGAGCTTCGTTCCCTCTTTTAAGGTTTCCGCAGCTCCGGTATTAATTACCTTTCCAAATAACTTTCTCATCGTTCTACAAATTTTAAAATGGTATCGAGCTTCTCGTTAAGCTGCTTAATGGTTTGGTGAAATAGTTCCTTGCTCACATAAATCTCCTTGGAGCTGTCCCTTAAATCTGATATTCGCTTATGCAGTACCGTAAATTTGTTCTCGCATGAAGTGAGTTCCTTTGTCAAGTGCTGAATATCCTTTTCCAATAAATCGGTTTTAGCATCCACCGTTTCCTTTGTAGCATTCTTTGAAATAGCATTGCGAATGATGAAGGAAACTACACCAACGATAAGCGAACTGAAAGCCCCAATAATCAGCCAATAGAATTTAATTGTCATTTCTTCCATGCTAAAAGATTTTAATGCTTTCTGTGCTGCCCTCCGGAAAGCGGTTTTTCTCCATCGTTGCACTTTGGTTTTCGATGTGCATAATGGCATCCACTATATGTTCCCACTTTGTTCCGCCTTTGGAGCTTCCATCTCGGTTTGCCTGATTGATGATTACAAATGAGGTGTTTGGGAACTGCTTCTTCAGCTCTTTAAATTCCTCGTGAGAAATATCAGTCGTTTGGGTACTGTCGATAAATACCACATCGTAATCTTTGAATAACTTCGGATTGTAGTCCTCGATGATTCCTATTGGGCTGTTAATTCCGAGCCTTACCACTTTCTCCTGCATCGTTCCTTTTGCACCCTCTTCATTGGCTACATACAGGACTTTGTAACCGTGTTGCTTTACCAATTCATCGGCAAACATCAAGGCTACCGTACTTTTGCCATGAAAGCGTGAGCCGTAGATCATTATATAGAATGGGATATACAGCTTGCCTAAGAGCTTGCCGAACTTTCCCTTGATAGAGATGGTCTTGAAATTCATTTTGGCAAGGTCGTTTGCCAAAACAACCTGGTCGGATGCGATGACTGCGGTTCTTGTGGTGCCGGGATTGAATGCCCTGTTTGGTGAGCCACTACTTTTGGGCATAGAAGTAGTGGCATTTACTTTCCCAATCCGGCAATGCCCTGTAAACCTTTTAGCTGAACATTGGTAACGAGCAGCTTGTCACTCTCCAGATAATCGTGTAAATGCTTTTGAACGTTTTTTACCTGTTCAAATTCCCTGTCAGACTTGTCAACCTTACCGTTTTTCAATGAGTTGGTAACTGAGGTAAGCAAACGTTGAGCTTTAGCCTTTGTGATATTACCATACAGGTTGATGAATCTTTTAATCAATGCAACTGCCGGAGTAACACCATAGTCATCCACAATCTTTTTCAGTTTCGTGTACAATGAATCCGGAACCTCAAACTTGCAAGTACCATTCATATCCTTGTAGGTTTTGATTAGGTCATTGCTGATGCTTTTAATTTCAGAGGCATACTTACTTGTTTTGCGGATGGTCTTTTCGGTAGCTGCCTTTTGAATCACCTTATACAAAAGTGAAACCTGACGTTCAGATACTTTCTTATTGTGAAAGTTCAGATAACGCCTGATTACCTTAATCTCCAAAGGCATCAAGTCAACCTCGATGGGCTTACGTTGTGCCTTTCGTGGAGCTGCTGTTTTCTTTGTGGCAGTTCGCTTTGGAGCTGCTTTTTTCGTCACATTTTTTGTCGATTTTTGTGACGAGGTATTTTTCTTCTTCGCTGGTGCTTTCTTAGGTGCAGGGCTTTTCTTTTCTGAATTCTTTAGGTAAGGTTCAACTATTTTGAAATGATTATCGAGCATCTCTTTAATGTCCTTATCCTCATTGTAGAAATCGGCAAATGAATCGAACTCTTTATGTGCTTCCTGTGCTGCTTCGGGCAACTTTTTGAAGTCAATATTTTTGGTGGCTTCCTTGTAGTTTTTAACTGTAAGTTTCATATCACGATATTTTTAATTGTTTTTGTTTAATGCGAATTGCTTTTGCTCTGATTTTGGCAAGTTTCAGTTTGCGCTCTTTGCCTACTATCACCCCTTTATTCACGCTTCCTTTCTCGGTCAGGTCGATGTATTCATCGGCTCGTTTATCGGTAAATGGCTCAAATGATTTTATGGATAAATGCTCCTTGATTGCATAAATCAGGTTATCGAAGCACTTATTGATGTAAATGCGTTCCTGACCTTGCGGATAAACAGGATGAGAGAACATTCCACCTGATACCAGGTAGTTGTTTACCCGGTCCTTTGCCTTTAGCTTGTCGTACACATAGCATTCAAAACTTCGGGCAAACATCTCTGCAATATCTTTCCAATAAGCACCTTGAAGTTTGGAGTGATGGTACAGGTAACTGTCGGTTCTTCGTTTCTTAGTCTCATCAAAACTATTGTAGCTTACTGCTTTATCTTCCAAAGCATAATACCCAAAGCGAAGCATTACAATCAATTGAGCAATACTCTGGTGCATAATCGTATCAGGAACAGCCTTTTTAATGGCTGTTTTCAAAATGTCTTTGAACCAATCTTTTGTTGGTGAAGATTTACCTCCGATAAAGTACTTTTTCTTGTACCCTAAACTTTCAATGATGGTATTCAGATAGCTTTCTGAACGTAGTGGTTTGGTGGATAATTCCAAGCCATTCAGATAGTGGTCGAAAAAATGTCCCCATTCATGGGCTACTGAACCGTCACCGTTTCGTTTGGTCAGGTTGATGAGCTGCCGTGTTGGGTAATAGGTAGCCATTGCCTTACCACCACGACCAAAAGCACCAAAAGCAATAGCCAGGGCTTCATTTATGGATAGGTTGATGTCAAGAACCTCACATAAATCAACGATGGCTGCAACAAAGTGACGAATGTGTTCCCTGGCTTCATCATCCTTCACGTAGTTTCCTAATGTGAGTGATTTAAAATGAAGCTTCTTAATAACCGTGTTTTCATCCGCTTCTTCAATCAATAAACCGCCTGTGCGTTTGATATATGATAGCGGTACGGCTTCTATTTTAGGCTTACTACTGCTTTTAGAATTAGTTGTTTTCTTGGTTTCTGCCCAGCTCCAATCCGGTTTAAACTCCTTGTATGGGAATCGCTCTTTTTGCTCATCGTATTCTCTTTGGGCATCATTGATAAACCGTGTGCAAACCTGAGTAACATACCTTACATAGTCCTCCACAGTACGAACGCTGCTCAACATACCTCCTTGAAAAGTCAGGTCGTTTTGCTTATGGCGTTTCATATCGGCAGGAGAAAGGATTTGCTTTGCTGAATCAATACAATCCTGCTGGCGTTTAATCCGTTTGTCGGTGTATTCTTTCAACCGTTTTGCATGAGGGGCAGCCTGTTCTTTGGTGATGCCTGAATATTGATGGGCTTTCATGTAGGTTTCCTTAACCGCAGATGTTGTCCGATAGCCCTTAATGGTAAAGACAATATTGCGAAGTGCCTTACCGAATATCATCCCAAAATCATGCTTCCCCACAATCTCACCATTATTGGCAATGGTATCGAGTTGTTGTAAATCCGTAATTGAAATCGCATCAGAAAGAACTTTTGCAAAAGCCTCCGCCATTTTTACATATTGCTCTCTGGCTTCTTTGGTGTTGGCATGTGGCTTTGCCGGGAATGCCTGACGAACCTTTACTTTCAAAAAGGCACAACCTGAATCTGTACCATTTTCCTTTTCTGCCTGTGGGTCAACCTTTGGAAATACCTTATCCTTTTTAATTAGCTCAATAGCTGTCGCTTCGTCCTGTTCGATGCTGTTTAAATCGCTGCTGCTGATAAACTTGTTGTACATGGCTTGCTCTTTCCTGGAACCATGAACACGCTTTCCGGCATCTTTAAACTCCCGGTTCTTTTGCTTTTCCTGTAAAGCTTTTTCAACTTCGGTATCAATATCCCCAAGGTCATCGTTCGGCTTTGCTAAGTTGGCACAGTAGTTTTCGTATAAAGACCAATCATCGCTGATTATAAAGAAACCATCATTGGAATTTGGCTTGTAACCTTGCTTTGTTTTGTAACCATTGCGACCTTCAATGAAGCCTTGTTTGGGTAGAATCCAAACGAAGTCACCCTTTCTTGGTTTGTAGCGAGTGGCAATAATATCGGTTGCTTTCTCAAAACCCTTATAGATGGGCAAAGCATTGACATTAACGCCCTCTTTAAAACCATTGATTAGGATGAAATCCTTTGATTTTCCTTTGGTACGAATATCCTTGTGGATGGCTTTGTATTTTTTATAAAACTCCTTTTCCGTCATAGTATGGTCTTGATTTTAGGATGAGTACCAAGCCCGGCAACTGCCCGAAGCTGTTTCTGCTTAATTAGTATTGCCTTTGCCCGAAGCTTCACAAGTTTCAATTGCTTGCCTGTGTCAATGCTTATCTTTTTACCTTTAGGTGCGGATTGCTTTTGTTTGGCCAGTCGTTTGGGGAATTCCTTTTTATCCTGTTCAAACATCTTCATGGCCTCATTGGTAAGGCTGTCAGTAGAATTGCTTCGCTTTGTTCCCTTATCCAAAAACTCATCGTAATAATGACGTGGGATTTTAACCGAAAGACTGAATCGCTCACCAAGCAGATTAAGAAGTTTGGGCATCTTACTTTCTTCAACCGAAGCTTTCATATTGCCCGATACCATTTCAAAACCATCCCGATTATTAACCAGGAGCTTCACCACTTCTTTATCGGTATAAATGGGAATATGTGTTTTGGTTTTCGGCATGATAACCTTAAAAGTGCCATCATAATGCCTGGCTATTGTAATTCGGTTTTCGGTGGCAATAGTAGCTCCATTGCGAAGGCTCATAATATGCTTTTGCAGTTTGGCTATTGGAGCAACAACATAGTTGTCTGCCTTATTATCGTTATTGTCGGGCGACCATGCTTCACTCATTAAAATGCCTTTTTGAACACCTCTGCCTTGGGTAGTGAAACTGACCAACTTGCCGGGAAAATCGGCAGAGCCTTGAAGTATATTTCCTGTAACGATGTAGCGGATTTGTCGGTCGGCTGTGAAGTCTTTAATGGCTTCATCCCAACGCTCAATCAAGCTTTCTTTTTGACCTGTTGAGAGCTGCATACTACGGCTCATTACACGCTCAATTTCTTTGGCGGTATCACCCGATGCAGGGAGAACGATGTATTTACGGCTATCAGAAATGGCAAAGCGAAGCTTCACCGATGAAGGAGCATAAGGATTCTTGCGTTTAGGGTTAATATCAAAACCAAGAAACACGCAATAGGAGTTGGAACTGCTATCGGTTTCAAAACTGACTGCCGGATAGAAATAACCATGACCGACTTTAAAGAATTTGAAAAAGTTGTTCAGGTAGCGTTTACGGTTCTCGCTTTGTGTTTTGGTCTTGGTAATCTCGGCTTGCTTTCCTTCCTGAATTTCTTCGGTTCTTTCAGCGATGTAATCCTGTTGTGCTGCCTTGTCATATACAGGGATTTTTTGATAGCCTTTTTCATCGGTAATACCATTAAGAAGGTCTTTGTATTTATCCTCCAACGCCTTTAAATCGTCAGATAGCTTGCTTTGCACAAACTTTTCGTGAGCTGAAACTATTTCTTCAGAAATACTGTCGGGGTGTTTACCGCTTAGTTGTTTTTGAATCAGCTTTTCAAGTTCTGCTTTACCATACGGCTTTTTAAGTACGTTACATTCGCATTTTTCCAAAAAAGTATCGTTACCAAATACGGAACGTCCACCTTTCCCGGCAATCACAACACGCTTTTCAAGTGATTCTGCTTTCAGGTTCAGGACTTCCACTTCAAGGTCGTACTCATCGGCTTGCTTGAGGTATTCAATGTAGTCGTTATATCGCTCAATGACTTCCTGATAGAATTTCTCTTGTTCCTTAACCGATAAAACAGCCACACGACCTGTTACTTTTGAGGCATCACCTTCGGATGGCGTTTCATCGCTGTCTTTACCCTCAAATTTGAGTGGGTTATCCAGGGCTTTGTTTAATTCCTCATTCTCCAACATGTATTGACGAACCACCTTGTCACCGTACTTATTTAGAAAGTCATCGGATTCTAATTGTGATTTACTGCTTTTTTGGTTGGAGGTGGTATTGGCATCCAATGATTTCAGCTTCTTTTTGAGCATCATCATAAACCGCTTTTGTGCCGGGATGGATGAAATAATGTAATCGTAAATCGGTTTCATTATCTGCCCTGTGCGGTTGATGCGTCCACGCTTTTGGATTTCTGTGTTGATGTTTAGTTCAGGTTGGAGTATCACCATCACACGCTGCTTCACTTTTTCGGCTGGCACTTTATCGGTGACAATGGCATGTGCCGAAGCTCCTGTTGAACCACTTTGGTTAATCAGCAAACAGTCAATCTCATTGTCGTTGAACTGACGGAATAAGTCTGCTGTATTTTCTTTTTTTCGGCTCATCACCAAAGCAGTTGTATTCTTTGCCTTAGTGGAATTGTACTGTACACAAAGTTTTCGCCCGGTTACTTCACCAACTGAATAGCCGGCTTCTTTTATCTTTTGGATAATAAGGTCCAGAGGGCTGATAGTAATACCTGTTGAAGCATGTTCGATTCTCCTGATAATATCATGGTAAGCCAATTGTGCATCTTCCGATAAGTCTGAAATATTGAATTGTTTACCCTGTGATTCTCCGTCAATATCCTTTTCGGTGTAGCGCAAAACTGAATCCAAACCCTTTTCCAAAACGGTTGAGAAGTCACCGTTAATCACATCATCAGGTTTAGCCATTCCTTCTAAAAAGCTTCCCATCGTTGAAGCAAAGGCAATGATAGGTTTCTTACCTTCTTTTAACCGCTTGATGGCATGGTCGGCAACATCAGAGGCATTCAGACTAAAAAGTAATTGGTTAATGACATTGAATACCTTTGAGAAATACGGAATATTATCAACCCCGGCTTTCTCTGTTCCTTTGCGTGTTTCAACTTCTTTGCTTTCGGCTGCTGCAATCTTATCAAGCTCATCAACCTGTTTGTTGATGTACTTCTCCTGGAACCCGATAATATCACGGATGATGGAGGTTATTTTATCGGCAGTTTCAGCTTGTCCTTTGGCTTTTTCTTTCAGCTCAATATAGTTGACTTCCACACCTTCAAAGGAGCGTTCACGTCTTATCATTTGCCCCTCACTTACAAGCTGTGCTGCTAATACTTCCTGTAATGCAACACCACCTTTGGTGATTGCTTCTACCAAATCCTCTTTGCTCATATTGGCATCGCTCATTGAGGTTTTTTGAGCGTAAATCGGCATATTATCAGGTCGCTTGGCAAAAGTGGCTGACAGGAAACAAACGCCTTTGGTCTGTCTTAATACATCTTGCATAAATTCACCTGTATTGGAGCTTCCCGAAGCATTGTGAGCTTCATCCATAATGATAATATTACCACTACTTGCAGCATTTAAAAACTCCTGTTTGGCTGGCTTTTTCGGCTGATTGAACTGTGAATAAGTGGCACAAACAAAGTTGTAGTTGTTGGGAACTTGCTTACTTTTTATAATCCTTTCCTGTGTTGGCTTTTCGGGAGCTGTATATATGACTTCACCGCTTTTGTCCTTCACATTGGTTTTACTCTCTTTGGTGTTCACTATAAACGGTACTAGGGCAGAGCTACCAATGTCGGACAAATCCCGATACAGGTCAGTAAACAGGTTGGGCTTTTCGGATAAAAACACAGGTTGCAGACCACTTTTAACACCGTATCGGATTAAAGCTGCTGCGGTTCTTCCTTTACCAATTCCTGTTTGGTCACCAACAATGATTCCCTGGCCACGCTTCTCGATATTGTAAATTGCTAATGATACAGCATCAATCTGTTCACAAGAAAGCGACTTAACAAGCTCATCATTGCTGTAATCGAGTTTCTCGGCAACGTAGTCAAACAAAGGCATCCCGATACTTTTCTTTACTTTCCGGATTGCGATGTGCATTTCATGTCCCATTGAATCGGGTACGGTTGTATCCAGGATAAAACCTTTTTCGGCTGTTGGGATATAAGCCATGCCCAGCCCTTTATGACCGAACATACCTTGTAAATACTCATGCTCGTTCTGAGCCAGCTTTTGGGTGCGGATAAAGCTTTTATTGTTGTTGGTTTTAAAACCTAATTCAATAAGCCTTGCCGATATATGTTTAGGTGGAACGCTACCAAATTTTATGGTAATGCTGTTCTTGCTAAATGCTATTGTTTGTTTCATACTGCTTCTGTTTTAATTCGATTGCCCTTGCCTTTATTTGATTCTGCTGAATGAAAGCTTTCCTTTTTGTTTTGCCCTGATTAACCTGATTGAGTACATGCACCCCAAGTTTCGGGTGTACACAGTTGCGTAAAACTTGCCCTCCATCGTGATTCCCTTTGTAGTAGATGTTTCCCTTGTAGTTGAAGCCTAACTGCTTTTTCAGTTCCTCCGGAGTAGCAGAAAAAATGCCTTTGATTCCGGGAATATCAATTGCCTCGATATGGTAATTGCTCCAAAATAAATGCCTTCCGATTTTGGCTGTTGGTTCTATAAGTGGTTCGTAATAGGGAGCTACATTTTCAACTACCCAATTGCCCTTGAAGAAGTATTTGAGTAAAAGAATTTCTTCATAGAGTTTTAAATCAGGATATTTATTGATGGTGTGCCGTGTGGCTCTCATCATCTTGCTGTGGCTCTGACACGGTGGACTACTCCAAATAAAATTATAGTCACGAAAATTGCGGACCAGGTAATCATGTGCATCACCAATTACAATCTTATCGTTGGGAAAATGCTTTTTGTAAACGGCTGCAATTTGCTCGTTATTCTCAACGGCAGTCACGCTAACGCCTTTCCACAATTTGCGGTTTCCGCCCAAGCCACTATATAAGTTCAGTATCTTCATGGCTTATGCGGATTTAAAGTATTTTACGGCATCAGTTTTACGCTTAAAAAGCTCACTCTTAGCCCTGATTCCACGGACTGTACCTTTGGTAAAATCATTCCATTCAATCATACCATTTGGCAATCTTTTCACAAGCGTAATATCACCTTTGATTTCAGTCCAATACTCATTTTCTCTCGCTCGTAATGCACCAATAGTGTAAGTTTTCTGTTTCTCTGTCCATTGGTCTGCCATTGCATCGGCAATTCCTTGAAAGGTTTTACTGCGAACCCTACGTCTTTCTTCATCGCTTAAATCCCTTGCTTGATAGTACCAAAGAGGTTGCCGTCTCCAACGCTTTTTCTTTTTGTCGTACCAATGTTTGTATTCCAATTGGTCTTCATCAAGCATATCGGTTGGTTCAAGTAGCGGTAAGTTCTTTAACCACAAACAAGTTGATTTCTTTGCATTGTCGCCAAAGTAGTAGGGCTGAATAATCTGGTCTGGCTTGCGGATAGCTGTACTGATAACTCCTATTGGGTTTTCAATGGCAATTTTATCAATAGGAGCTTTCATCAACTTTCGGATAAAAGCCAATGCTTTTTTGCGTTCCTTTTGACGTTCCGGGTCGTGCATCCATGCATTGCCTGAAACAGTCAGGTAAGTGCATGGAGGAAAAGCAATCATCATATCCCAACCTTTATCCAATTGGTTCAATACATCACCCTGGATGTGCCATTCAGGATGTTTGCCTGTGGTTGGAAGTATATCACAGCTATGGGCTTCATGCCCCCGACTGCGAAGTGCCATAGTCACAGTTTGGCTTTCTTCACAAGCTACCAAAATGCGTAGCGGTCGGTTTGCCGTTGGGAGTTTACCAAGTGATAACTGTTTTTGCTTTATCAGGATGGCTTTAGCACGAAGCTTAATAATCTTTACATCTTTAGTTTGAGGTTTTGGGCTTCTACTATTTCCTAAACCTACTCTGTCCCAAAGTTCTTCATGGGTATTTACTACGGTGCTATGTAGTGTTTTTTTAAGCGGAGCTGCTCCATCTGGAACTGCTTTTGCTCCATCAATCAAAATCAATCGTGTGTTTATTGAAGTTCCTTGTCTGGAGTAAAGCTTTTTGCCGTTAATCGGGATAATATCTTCAACGTTGTAAAAGTGGTAGAGATAATTCAGGAAAATACGGTTAGTTCCTGCGGTTACCCGACCGTGTTCGTCCCAAGTGGTATGACCGCCAATGATAATAGCTGCCTTGCCATCATCCTTCATGCAACGCAAAGCGTTTAAAGCCATTGCATGTTCCAATCGCTTGATTTTAAACTTTCCGAAAAGTTCAGGTTGAGAAAGTGAACCGAAAGGTGGATTCGTTACTACACCGTCAAATTTTCTGTCATAAGCTGCCGGAGGTTTTAAAGCATCCCAAGAGCTGACCTTTGCAAATGGTTGTTCTTTCAGGTTGGCAATTCTCACATCATCCAACTCGTTTACATGGGTGAATTGATAAGGCAAAGCAATGGTTAAAAGTCCGTTCCCTGCCGATGGTTCTAAGTATTTTGGAAAGTCGGTTTTATCATTGGTAAGATGGGCATTGCCAACAATTTTGCCCTTAGTGCTTCCTTTTACGATGTTCTTAAAAGCCTTGTAGCCCGATAAGCTACCTGATTTTAAAACATAACTCGATGCCAGGAACGAAATGGGTGCCGGAGTGGAATATTGCTGCATCAAAACACTCATGCTTGTTCGCATGGAAAGATTAACCTGTGATTGATATAGGGCTACAATATCAAGGTACTTTTCGTAAGTGGTTAGCGAACTATCGTGTGCTATCTCTCTTGCGTTAAGAATTATTGCCAGTTCGGTAAATTCTTTCACCAAGTTTTTATTGGCAATACCGAAGCTTTTGGCAATGCTTTCAATAGTGGTTTTAGAGTGCTTACGTCCACCTTTTAAATCCTCACGAATCCTTGATATGTAGCCCTTTTTATCCATGAAAAACTAAAAGAATATTAACTACTGATTTTCATTATTATGACCAAGACGTAGAACTGTACCGTCTTCAATAATATCAAAGTGGGTTACTCCATCGTTTTGCAGACTGTTGATAAACTCAACCAATACTGCTGGAATATTTTGTATGACACTCCAATCGACCTGTGGTGCTATTTGTGCAGGTTCTAAGTCGTTTTCAAAATCGCTTAATTTGGTAGGCTTATTCGCAACATTGTTTTCCCAATCTGCTCCGGCTGTGGCGTTTTCTTCAATACCCGAAAGTTTGTCCTGGTCAGCTTGTGGGTAGGTACGTTTTTGGGCATTGGTTTCAATGGCTGCTGCCTGTTCTGCCGATATGGTTACAGGCTTGTTCTGAATATTGGTTTCCCAGTCTGCTCCAACAGTTGCACCTTCTTCGATTCCTCCAAGTTTTGTTTCATCCGCTTCGGGGTATGAACGTTTTGCCGTGTTTGCTTCAATGGCGGTTGCCTGTTCCTCTGAAATAGTAGTAGGTTTATTGGCAATATTCGTGTCCCAATCAGCTCCGGCAGTTGCATTTTCTTCTATGCCCGAAAGCTTATCTTCATCGACTTGTGGGTAGCTTCGCTTTTCGGTATTTGCTTCAATGGCTGCTGCCTGTTCTACCGATATGGTAACAGGTTTATTCTGAATATTGGTTTCCCAATCTGCTCCAACAGTAGCACCTTCTTCGATTCCTCCAAGCTTGGTTTCGTCAGCTTCGGGATATGAACGTTTTGCAGTATTCGCTTCGATAGCGGTAGCCTGTTCCTCTGTAATTGTAGTTGGTTTGTTGGCAATATTTGTTTCCCAATCTGCCCCGGCTGTTGCATTTTCCTCTATGCCTGAAAGCTTGTCTTCATCGGCTTGCGGATAGCTGCGTTTTGCGTTATTGGCTTCAATATCGGCTGCTTGTTGTGGAGAAATGGTTACAGGTTTGTTTTGCACATTCGTGTCCCAATCAGCTCCAACGGTGGCGTTTTCTTCAATCCCGGCAAGCTTGTTTTCATCAGCTTCGGGATAAGAACGCTTTTGCGTATTTGCCTCAATATCTGCCGATTGTTCTGCCGATATGGTAGTCGGCTTATTTTGAATATTGGTATTCCAATCAGCTCCGGCAGTAGCACCTTCCTCAATCCCTGCAAGCTTTTCTGCATCTGCTTGTGGGTAACTACTTTTTTTATTGTTATTCTCAATTGCCGTTGCCTGTTCTGCGCTAATGGTCGTTGGTTTGTTTTGCAGTTCTTCAAAATTGGAAGTCAGGTTCATGTCGTTTTCCAACTGTGAAAGCTTGGTTGGAATAGCAATATTGATATTACCATCAGGGTCGGTTACAAAACCGCCATGTACCTCGATACCACCATTGGGCATATACACAGGACTTTTCTCTGATATTAGTAAGTCTTCAACATTCCCGGCGATAATCAGACCGCCACTAATCTGCTGAACAATGGTTTTAGGTCTGTATTCCGGAGCGGACTTTGAACGTGCAATATTGATGAATGAACCAACCGAAGCCCTGTCAAGAATGGTGTCCTGAATATCCCGGTTCATCTTGAAGTAGGTATCTGAAAACACAATCTTGTTGTAGCCTCTGTCAAATACACACGACTGATTGACCTTTGCCTCAAAACAGCAATCGTCAATGTTGGTGGTACTGTTCAGAAAAGCAATTGCACCACTTCCGGCATCGGTATATTCAAAGCGTATGTCTGCAAAATTGATAGCACTATTGTAAATTTCAATCGCCTTATCACTTTGAAAAATTACAGGCTTAACGTATGTTCCAACCACACCATCCACCTTATTGCTCAATGAGCAGATGTTGATTTGGTAGGAGAAATCACGAAGGACAAGGAACGTTCCCAAATCGTTGATGTAAGTCCCATCTTCAAACATGATGCTGATACTCGCACTTTTGTTGGTGTGATACTTCAATGCTTTAGGCAGGGAATCAAACAGCCGTTGAAGCTTTGAAAACGGAGTTCCCGAAGGAATAATAATGGCTTTGCGTTCAACATCGTATTCAAAACCTGTTATCTGCTGGTCTTTACTCATATCAAACACGCCCTGAAACACTTTGTATTGTTCGTGTTCCATACCCAAATAAGCGTACTGGCCATCCGAAGCCCATTCGCCTTTTTTCAATAACGGTGGGGTTGTTCCCCTAAACATTTTTATCGTTCCCATATCTAATGTCTTTTAATTGCTAAATCATTGCGTAAGCCTGCTCAAACAATTGGTTGGAGACGTAATTACCACCTGTCTCAACCTTTGTCATTGAAAGCACCAATAAGCGAAGTGTATTTTTTGTAGATAGGAGCTTTGCGCTCTTGCTGACCTTTAAATCCTTACAAACTGTTTGAATGTAATGGTCTGTATTGTTTTCAAATCGGGGAGCATATTCTTCGACCAGTAACGGCACAGTGTTTTTGCCTTTTTCAATGTCGTGTTTGAGGTCTTTTATCATCGCACGAACACCATAAACCGGAGCAATAAACATTTCAAAACGTCTGTCTTTGTTTTGCTCTTTGGGCAGTTTGCCGTTCCACTTGATGTTGGTGAAAATCAGGTTTCCCGGATTGTTGTTCCGTATGCCCCTGGGTGCATTTGAGAGGTAGGTATTGCCACCGTTCCAATTCTGAAAGTTTGAGGGCAGTTCGTTATTGTTGGTAGTCAAAACGTTTGAACCACGAGGAGGCAATAGCCCACGCTTGCGTTTGTTTCGTCTGCGAATCATTACAATTGTGGTAACTATTGCCCCTGTGGTTAACACCCCTCCCGAAATAAATAATATCTTTTTCTTCTTGTCCATAGCTTTATTGTTAGAGTTTAGAGAGGGATTCCCCAACTATCGAACTTGGGTTTGATTTTTAAAATTTCACTTTCGCTTAGTTCAGCTCTTAACCATCCAATAAGGTTATAGTCCTGACCAAGGAATGCTGCACGACCGCCCCATAAGTATTGCTTCATTCCAAATGCTTTAATCACCAGTAGCATATCGTCCTTACTGTTGATTTTGTCCATTGTGCTGAAGATGGTTTTCTCGTCTGTTCCAAAATCCAACATTGCACCGTACAAGGTATTTGCGAACAAAGCTGCATCAGAAGTGGAGATAGTAAGATTAGCCTTTTCAATGACTGTATCTTTTATGGATGGAGCTATCCGGGATGATGTTCCATCGGTATTCTTTTTCCCTTTGATAATTTTTCGGATAGCGAAGAATCCAATTCCGGCTACTACAACCGGGACACCAAATTTGATTCCTGTTGTAATCAATGCTGCTTTATTTGCTTTATCTAATTGCACGGTATTATTGTTTTTAGATGTATCGTAATGCGGTCTTTACAATCTTTGGGTTCTTGGCAACCTTGGTCAGAAGCTTAATCATATCCTGTTGCTCAACCTTGTTAACTGCATTTTGCAAAAGGTTTCCTACTTGCTGAACTACCTCGGTACTGTCAGCCTCAATGGTGATTCCTACTTTAAACTTTCTCATCATCATATGTTTTAATCGTTATCTAAATCTTCGTTATCAAACTCTGCGTTTCCCGGTTCCTGTTCTGATATGCCATTCACGGCTTGATTCAGGAACAGGAGGGTTTTATTTATCAGCTCTGCTTTGTCAAGGCATAAGCCAACGATGTTTGCAATCTTGGCTACATCTTGCAGTTCCCATGTCATTAGAGCATCGGATAGCTTTTTAATAATCTCAGCTTTCTTGCGGTCTTCAGGTGTATTAGCCGTACCTATGTCGGTAATCTCAACATTGGTTTCAGGTAGTTTTGCCGATTCTTCCTCGGTATCATCAAGCATTCCCAAAGCTCCTTTGAGTTCCTCTGCGGATAGTCCCAACAACTCTGCTGTTTTTGGACTGTTGGTAAGCAAGCGTGAACCGATACCTACCAATGCACCTGTGGCAACTCGTTTCATCACTTCATTGGGAGCATACCCGGCAAGACGACTTTCAAGGTCTGTTTTATCGGTTTTCAGTTCCCTGTTTTCGCTTTGGTAGCGGTCTTTTTCGGCACGTAGTTCAGCATTTTCATTGCGTAAACGCTCATACTTTTCTTCCAAAGTGTTGTAGCGTGTCTCGAACTTAAAATCATCCAATTGCTTTTGGTAGCTGATTCGTTCAACCTCTTTGTTATTGCCCGATAAGGCATTGAACACACCGAATAGTCCATCAAGCTTAGATTTTACGGCAGGGTTATCTCCTGAAAATAATCCTAACAAGGAATCCAGTTCACCCAATCCATTGGTGTTGTTTTGGATTTGGCTCTGTTTCATTTCCTCCTGGATGATGGTTTGTATCTCTGCTCTTTCAATGGGTTCTTTTGGTGGATTCAATAGCTTGCTGATATTCACCGTATAACTGTTCAGGCTTCTGGCATTGGGGCTTTTGCCTCCAAACACATCAACCCTGAGTGAACCATGAGACTGCTTTGCTTTTTCAATGGCACTTTCAATGTCACGATTAAACTTATCTGTTCCGGAGGTTCTTGAAGTGAGTGCCGTTTCCTGTGCTGCGGTAACCAGGTATATTTCATAAGCGTAAGGGTACTTTTGTTCGTCCTCCGAACGCTTTATAAACTCGTATATGCTTTGTATTTGCTCTCTGTAATCCAACATAGTCGTATTAATTTCGGTGGGGAATAATCTTTACAAACTCCAATCGGTAAGGCTTAAAGTTTTCCGTTTGGGTTTTGATGTCTATGTAATCGGTGAATACCTGGTAGCGGTACTCATCCATAAAGTCGTATTCTTCGGGTGTAGCGGTAAACACGTTATCGCTGCTTATAAGTTCCATTTCATCAATGGAGCTTGGCAGACCTTTGGTGTTCAGAATCCACATATCGTTTTTCAGGTCCAGCGAAATATCCGCACCTGTTACCATTATCACTGTTGGTTTTAATTGGTAGCTGTCGATGGTTCGCATTCCTGATACACGGTCTTTTGCGATGGTATGTAATAACTCACTCGTGTTCATATTCAATGTAGATTCTAATGGTTAGCGTATTGTCTCCGCTGTTTTTGTTGCTCTTAAATACCGTATGGATATTGCTGTTTACCTCCAAAGGCTCATGGAATGGGATAACCTCTTTGCTTAAATGCTTAACCTTTCTGTTGGCGGTAAGCATGTAATCACGAAGTAGAAAACTGTTGCCATTTACCAATAGGCTGATATTGCCACATTCATAAGGTTCTGGCTGTTTGTATGCCTTTACAGGGCGTAGAAATACATCGGATTTATGCAGATAGGCAAAGGTTAATGTTTCCTGTGCTATCAAATCGGCAAATTCAAGGCTTGTAATGGTTTGACCTTTTTCAAACAAACCCACTTCGTTGTAGAGATAATCGGCAAATTGCGTATTGAAAAGCTCTGCAATGCTGTTGTTCAGTTTGCTTTGCTGGTCTGTATCGAGGCAAGTAAATTTGATGTTGTTGCTTAATATATCAACGATTGCCGGAAGTATATCATTTTCAAAAAAGTCTTTACTTTCCGCTTCGCTTGCCCTTGTGCGTAGGTATGAATAGAACAGGTTGGTAATTCCATCGGTCAGTAACAAATCGGATATTAAAGCTTGTGGAAATGCTAAATCCTGAGTTACATCTTCCAATTCCGATTCTTTTTTAACCAGGGCGTTTATTGCAATGCCTGTAATCAGTTTACAGGAAGCAGGGAGCAAGTCCTGTTCGTTGATGTGTTTGTTGCCAACTGAGGTTTTTGTAATTACAAAATATCGTTTCATTGTCGGGAGATTTTAGGGTTATTTCTTTTTCTCTACCTCGGCAAGCAGATACACACGAACATTATAGCTTTCATTAACAGCCAGGTTCTCGCTGTCGTCTTTGTAAATGACACGTACAGGGCTGTTCTTTGCTTTTTCATCCACAGGAAAAGCCACATCCTTAATACTCATGTCATCGTTATGGTGAAGCAATGCCACCTCGGTATCATCAGGGATAATCTCGGTATCATCAATCCAAACCCTTAGTGTGGCACCGGGTAATGCCTGTTGATTTGAGAGACGAAGAAAAATGCCTTTGATACGGTCATGTTCCGTTTTTGTATTGCCGTTAAACTCGAAGGTCTGACCTTTTTTAACCTCGAATTTTACGACCTGTAATTTGCGTATGTTATTGTCTTGTACTTCCATTTTTCAAATGATTAAGAAGAAAAAAGGGGCGGTTAACAACCGCTGACCGCCCCCAAACGATTATGACATATCAAGCTCTTATGCTTTCTCTGTGATAGTTCCCAATAGCGTAACCTTAACGGCAGGGTGGTAAATCTTATCACCTGATACCGATTTCGGCATGTTCAGCTTTGGTGTAATATCCATTGATGGCTTTAACCATTTTGGATTGGCAAGCTTGTATTGGAATTTGCGTTTTGTGGTATCGGTATCATCGAATACCGCACATGAGATTTCAGGTACAATTACCTTCGTGCCTAACGTCATCTCGAAAGTACCGTTCAGGATTGCAGGTGGTAAAGCAAACTGACCGAATGCAAAATCTGCCGGGTCGTTGTCTTCTTCCGATGCTCCGTGAGCGTACTCAAGAACAATATCAGTTAACAGGAAATACTTTCCTGAATCCAACTGCGCACGGTTCAGGTTGGTACGTCCAGCCTTTTTATCGTCCGATGCCTCCATCAAATCAATGTCGGACTTATCCTTAATCGACTTAACGGTGTAGATTGCCGTATCAACGGTTTGCATACGTGCATCTTTCAATGCTTTTTGCACTTCCGTTGGCAATTGCTGTCTGCGAAGCTCAAACTGACCTTTTGAAGTCAGGTCTTTGGTAAGTCCTGTTTTTACAGCCGTACTTCTTGCTCCGGCATTGTATGACCTACGAACAGCACGTTTTCTGCTGGTTCTTCTGCGACTTCTTCGCCCTCTGCGTCTTGTTCTACGGCGTGAACGACCTAAATCGCCAATGCCTTCGACTGCATCGTCTTGGTCTTCTTCTTTCTCTAAAGCATCTTCCTCTTTTTCAAGAATCGCTTCTTCTAAACCCTCTATTTCTTCCATCGAAGGGTACAAATCATTTTGCTCATTAATTTCTGCCATGATAATTTGTTTTGCGGCTTATTAGCCTTTGTTATTAAATTGATTAAATGTTATTTAGTAAGAATCAGGATGCCATCATATCGCCCGAAAAGATGTCATAGTCCATGCTGTCGGGGTCGAGGTTTTGGATTTTGCCAACTGGCTCATCGTCATCATCTGAACTGCCAATCGGTTCATCGCTCATTGCATAATCGCTGGCTGCATTGCCCATAGGGTCGTCACTCATCGAATAGTCCGATGCTGCACCCGATACCGAAGCCTGAATTTCACGCTCGATGTCAATGTCGGCTGCCGGGAGAGCTTGTGTAATTGGGTTTAAAGCACGTAGTCCGTCCATTTCATCCACATCGCTGTAATCTTCATCGCCGATAATGCCCTCTAATCCTTGTAGGATGGTTTTACCTGTGGCTTTCTTGATAATGGATTCAACACCTGCACCTGCTGCACCTACCAAGCCCAGCTTTACATACTCATTTTTGGTAAACTGTGTACCAACCAAACCGCCCATTGTAACGGCTGCCGGAACGATGTAAGTTTTCATTTCGTTGCCCAACAAACCGCTCACGGTCTGGCTCTTTTCCAACTTTTTTAAAGCGTACTTGCCAACTGCAAACCCTGCTACGGCAGCAATGGGCTTGCCTATGTTGTTGGTAGCTTTCATAAAGTCAATTTTTGTACCTCTTGAACTTCTCCTTGGGGTACTTGACGTTGATTTTTTAACTGCCATGTTTTCTAAATTTTAATTATTGATTCACAATTATTTATTGAAGCTTAATGCTTCCTAAATCCTCTTTATTGCTTGTGTTTTTGGGGGATGATTTCCGCTTTGCCGGAGTGCTGTCTTTTTTGCGAAACATGAGATAAGCTCCTGTACCTAAAAGGGCTGCAACACCTAAACCAATACCGACTTTTGCACCTTTGCTCAGTTTCTTTTTGCCTGTTGCAGTAGGATTCGATGTAGTCGATTGTGGAGTGTAGTTACCGGATTTCATTATGGGTTGTGGAGTATAACTGCCAGACTGTGGCATGATACTATTGGATGGAGGCATCACGCTATTTGTTGGTGGAGCATAAGCCTCGGTTGTAGGAGCTGCCTGGTTGGTAAATTGAGATACCGCTTCCGTTGCTGGAGCTGCTTTCTTGAATTTGCTTTTAACCTTTGTAAAGATGTTTTTGATAGGCTTTAACCAGCTTCCGATTTTAGCCAATACACCGCTCGCTGCGGTTACTGAGGCTGCTGTGGCAACTGCACCCATATTTCCCAATTCTGCCAATTCACCAATGGCTTCCAAGCCTTTTAAATCAGCAAGTAAACCGTCAATACCCTTTAGGGAGAAGTCGGAACTCTTTTGTTTTGCACCTTTCAGGATGGCTTTTCTTAGGTTCTTTTCTCTACCTTGTAAACCTGTAAACAGTTTCTTGACTTTGCGGTGAGTTTTTTTGAGTTTGGCAAGTTTTGTTGAGTCAATTTTGTATTTGCTGGCAAGGTTATCTGGCAAATAGGCATATTGTAGTTTTTTAGCGATACCAAACATGTTTAAGCGAAGAGCTGCCAATAAACCATTTCGGATAGCAATTGATAAGGGATTAAAGCGGATAATGGCTTTAACTACTTTTTTAGCCACCTTTCCAACTTTCTTAGCAGCTTTTTTTACTCCTTTCCCAATCTTTTTCCCAATTCTTTTCAATGATTTAAAGAAACCACCAAGACCTCTTTGACCTTCAAGCCCATCAATTTCTTCATCGTAATCATCCAATTCTGATAAACCATCAATAGCATCCGAATCATATTTTATTAACCCTTTAGCAGATAACTGATTTTCAATTTGTGCTAATTTCTCAAGAACTTTATCTCGCTGTGGAGTATTCCAAAACTTGATAGCCTGTTCTAACATGGAAATGAATTGGTCAGGATTTTGGACGTGAGCCATTCTATCCTTGTTATTCCGATTTTTTAAAAGATAATTCCGGGTACGGACTAAATAGTTGTAGGTGGCATCTTCTGCATCACCCAAGCCGTTTATGGCATCATCAAAGTCAACACCTGAAACAATGGCAATAAGGTCTTCATGGTTGGCTTGTGCCTGAACACCGCCAGCTAAATCAATACCTGACAATACTGATATGGGTAATCCTAAAGCACTTGTACCTGTGATACCATCAATACCTCTAAGTCCTGCTAATTGCAAAGGAGACATGTCAAAATCAGACCGTTCAAAACTGTATGGCTTTTGGTAATCGAACTTTGATAAAACAGGGTCTATTACAATTTCATCTTCGGAATCACCAACGGCAGGAACAATCACATAGATGTGCTGAAAGTTCTTTTTGCCATCATACTTGGTAATACGGAGCTTGAACGGAATACCCAAACATTTTAAAAGCGACCCCACAAAAATGCTGTAATCATCACAGTCAATCCCTGCATCTGATTTGCCTTTCTGTTTGAACTTGATTTGTCCGTCTAACCAGGAACGTGATGGAGTACGAAGCTGTTCCGTTCCGTCATCGTCTTTATGGTACTGCAAATAGTTGTATGAAAAGTTGAAGATATTTCGGCAAGATTCTTTGAGAGAATCACCTTGAAGCCTACTTGCCAGTTCCTCGACTTCCCTAAAATGCGTACCGATAATATCAATACAGCTTTCAACGGTTTCAATTACGTTACCGTTTTTTATAAATGTGTCCTGTCCGTTTGCCTTTTTTATAAGGTGGTTGAAACGTTTACCGTTTTGGGTGTTTCGTGGGCCGGATACAATGCCCAATTCGCCCAATGCTAATCCGTTCATATTTTGTTCCTCTGATAATGATTGCGTAGTAGTAAGAGTTTCGCCATTGACGCTGATGGTCATGGTGAAAGTCATATCAGCTTTAAGCTGCTGAGTATTGGAAAGCACGGAAAGAGTAAGACCTTTACCCATAAGGTTCAGGTATGGCACTTGGAAAACGATTTCAGTCTCTTGTGTTTTGCCTGCACCAATTGTTAGTCCTTTAATATCGGGGGTAGAATAAGCGACTGCCGAACCTTTGTAATTTGCAACTACCTGGTTAACGGCTAAAGTGATGGGGGCTTTTGTGGGATTGTAGCATCGAAGCTTTACTGCAAACTGAACTTCCTGTAAGTTCATCTTGTGGATGCGGAATCCTAAAAGAGCAAAGTTCATTTTTGCCCCGGCAAGAAGCTTTTTGCCTTTTTTAATGAGGTAGAAACCACCGCCAACGGCTGCTACAACTGCTAATGTGCCTAGTATTTTCTTTGTGCTTGCTTCCATAATGGAAACAAACATATAGTAGGCTTATGGTGGAGATTGGCTGTGTTTGGTTATGATTTGGAGTAATTGGTTGGATTTGGTTATTTTTTGGTGAAGGGTACAAAAAAAGTCGGAGGTGTTCCGACTTTTCTATTTTATTTCGATTTTAATAATACTAAGTATTCTCTTATTTTAAATCCATAAAATCATCGTAAAATGCTAATGGATACTTGTCTTTTGGTAACAGTATTTTATGCTTCATAAATTCAGAGATATTAATAGTGTAATCTTTGAAATCGGTATTAAGTTCATTAATAATCTCCTGCCATGTTTGCTCTCCGTATGTTAGATGCTGAGTTTCGCCCTGGTCATCGAGATGTACGACTGCTGTTCCTCCGATTAAAGTATGAAGCTCAAATACCTCTTTGCGATATTGATTGAGATAGTCCAAATTACCTTCCATGTGACCATCCGGTTCCATAAAGTTTCGGCAAAAAGACCACCAACGACTGTCATAGTTACTATGCCAATTATGAAACGTATCGTTATCAATAGTTCCATAATCAATTTCGTTCTGAATATCGCGAAATTCATAGCTAACGCCTTTTTTGGCAAATTCAAATTCAGAAGCTATTGAACTATCTTTTGAAAAACATGGAAGTTTTATGTAATTAACTCCGTGCTTTTTGAGTATTTCATGCGCCTGATAGAATTCATCGCTAAGCCAAATCGTTTTTTTTGCGTTGGGATAAGGGATAGTTCCTAAGATTATATTCTCATAAGAAGGTTCGAACTCATTGCCATCAATATCAATCCAAAATTGATGATAATACCCATAATCAACATTGACTTTAAACCTTTTAGAAAGGTCTAAAGCCAAAGATTTTACATTTCGTATATCCAAATTATGGTTTCCTATTGTACTAACATCATGTCCCATAAGCAATACAAATTATTCAAGGGTTGAGCCATCCGCAAAAAGAATCTTTTCCGGTTTCCAAACCAATTTAATTTGTTTCAGGTTTTTAGATTTCAATAATTGGTCTTCATCCATAAACTGATTGTAATCGGTAGTGGCACTATAATTTTTGATTGAACTTGCAGCCACTCCATCATCATAAGTTAGATTTAAAGATTTGATTTCTTTATCAAACAAGTCAGTAAACATTATCTGACCTGTAAATGCAGTTATTTCTTTATCTGTTTTATTTTCAAATGCGAACTTGTAAGTAATATACTCCTGGTAGTCATATTCAACATATCCTTTATCAAAGATGGTTACAGTTAGTGCATTTTTCAATCGTGCTATTCTGGCTTCCTCTTCCTTTTTAGCTTTTTCTGCTAATTCTCTTTGAATACGTTCTTCCTCCTCTTGTTTTTGCTTTGCTATTTTGGCTTCTGCCAATATCTCATTATAACTTTTGCCTTCAATACTTTCGTTGAGCAATTTAGCTCGTACAAAATACATTGCTAATAGGTTCATTTCGGTGCTATCAAGAGCGTTTGCTTCTCGAATTGCTTTGAGGTCGTTTTCAAAAGTTGCATCGCTATACGTATTATTCATTGGAGAAGAACACGATGCTAGAATTACAATCGTCAATAGGTAAAAAAGTTTCTTCATTTGTCTAGTATTTAAAAGTTTTAAAACAAAGAAACTACAAGTATTTGTCAACTAATGTCAATATTCTATTTAAAGCTATTTTTTTCCATTTTCTCGTTCAAATAATCCTTAAAGGTTTGAGGATAAACAACCTCAATTTCATCTGGTAGCCCTAATACAAATCTACCAACACCTAAGAAATTACCAACTTCGGTAGAAAGCAAGTAATTATCATCATCTTCCTTTTTGATATACTTCTCACTTAATGGAAATTCCTCAATCAGAAGGTTAAATGCAAGCATAGAAAGTTTAAGTTGAATGGCAATTGGCTCATAACTTTGCATTCTGAAAATATCGGTAATGCCCTTATGATGCTGTGGTTTGTATTGCCAACATTCATCGGTTACAATAACTTCTTTAATCCTGGCTGTTTTAAATATCTTGTTGCTTTGGCCTTCTGTATCATAGCACCAAATACCCAAGTAGTTTACAGTAAAATCAATGGGTTCTACCAGCCTATCACGAATATCTTTACCATGCCCGGATTTATACTCTTTTAATAATACTTGCTTTTGTTGCTTAATGGCTTGTATCAGGTTAAAAATATTATCGGTTTCCTCTTTTTTAGAAATGGCATAAATTACACGGTCAAAATCATATAGGCTGTATAGCTTTCTTGCTAATTTGTCTTTTAATTCTGAACCATCTTCAATGGAGTGTATAGCTTTGCCCAAAATAAAAGCTTCTTCTTCGGTAAAGTGTAGTAATTGACTAATATCCTGTGAAGTGGATTCTTCCTTATCAATTTTGAAGTAGCCGTTATTGTTCTCAATTACAAACCCTACTTGTTTGAAAGTGTCAAAGTAGCGATAGACAGTTCTTGGGGAAACATCAAAACGGTCTGAAATTTCCTGAATGGTTCTGCCATACTTACAATCAAGTATAAGCAGAATCTCTAACATCTTTTGAAACTTTGCCTGGTCTGCCATAATAATGTTCTACTTATAGTTTTGTAAGAAAAAGAAGTAAGGTTCCATTAACTGATAATCATGTAATTCATTTATTGAGTTATTACTCTTATAGGAGGCAATGTAGATTTCGTATGCTACTCTATTTGAAATATTTAATTTCCCATTAAATTGATACAAACCAATCTTAGGACGAGAAAAAAGACCTGCTTCGATAAACATTGGTACTACGCTGTAGATACCATTTTCAGTAGCTCTATTGCCACCATAAATATTTGATATGCTCTTTTTAATTGTTTCAGAATTGATACTTTCTTGAACTGCAAAGAATTTTCCAAAGCTTTTTAATACTTCAAAAGAAAAAGGGAAAGCTGTATTCAGTAATGAAATAAGAATAAGGTTTCTGTCAGACTTATTTTTCAGTGCTGATTTAACTTGCTCCTTATTCAATTCCGGCAAATTCCAAATCGGGTTTTTGGGAATAATCTTATTTACTATTCGTAATGATTTTTTAAGTCTATTTTCCCCTTTAAACTCAAGTTTTAATTGTTCTATTATATAATCATTAGAATAGTTACCATTCAGGTAGCTTTCTAAAGCTGCATGGAGCGTTTCCAATGGAATACGCTGATTAATATCTATTGATTTACTTTTCATTACTAATCTCAATAAATGGAATTAATACTTCTAAAAGATGTGAACCTCCATGTGTTACTAGACTTTCTTTTGAAGAAAAACTGTAGCCGTTTTTAAAGAAAATGGCTTGTTCATCCTGCACAATTGAATCTTTTAATTCCGGATTATTTGTTAATAACTCATCCTTTAACCAGTCCTCTGAATACTCTATATGTCTTTCGCTTCGGCTACCTGACTTATTTGTTCCTAGTTTTTCTCTACCTTTTAAACTCCGCCAACCTTTTGCTTGGATATTCCCGTGGTCAGAAGTAATAAATACTTTAAAATCTTCTTTTATGAGTACGTCAATTGTCTCAATAACCTTGGAATCGTCAATCCAGTTTTTAGTTAATGATAAAAGGTTTTTATAGTTTTTTGAGCTGTGCATGTAATCGTCTAAATCTTTAAATACAACAGCAAGGCGTTTAGTCTGAGAAAGGTTATCTAATTGTAGATTTTCATAATTATACCTTATCTCAAAATCATTAAAGCCTTTATTTTTCCAATATGAGTGCCATAGCTTTTCTTCATTCTTTGGATTCTGTTTATATGACCTTTCAGGAGTATCTCCCTTAAAAATTGCTTGTCTTGAAAGCTGAGTAATTGATGGCAACCAGGAATGAATAAAACCTTCATTTTTTGAGCCTTTAAGCTTTTTTCTAAACAAATCGTATTGCCACCAGGCTAATCCATCTACTACAATTAAGGCAATCTTATCGTTACGAAAATTAAAGCCGATATAGTCTAAAATTTTTGAAACAATTTTTGGAGATTTGATTGCACTGGAATTTTTTAATTGAGGATATTTACTCTCAACTTCTTTTTGGAAAATTTCATTTGCTTTATCAGTTAAATCTATAATTGGTTGATAGTTGCTTGTACCAATGTTGGCAGACAAAGCCTTTGATATTTCCTTTAAAATTGTAGCCCAATTAATAAATTCTTGATTCAGCTCGTTTTCCAAAATTTCAGCAAGACCTTCAATATCATACTTAACTGGCTTTTCTATGGATTTAAGTTTGTTAAGTTCGTTTAGAGTTTCTTTTTTAGATAAAGTTAGCAAATGAGATTTTTCCAAAAGCTTATCCAATGTTTGTAAATCTTCATTTATTATGCTCTCAATATGATATGAGCCTAAATATTTATCAAGAAAAAATTCGTATCGCTTAGATTGATTAGTAATGTCTTCAAGGTAACTTTGTTGATTATCACTAAGCAAAACAAGTAACAATTCATTTTCTCTAAGTTCAAAGTCGATTCGGTGTTTTAAAGGTGAACCTTGTGAAATTTTGATTCCCTCTGCATTTAATTCAGCAATAACGTCTTCTCGGAAAAGAAATTTATCATTATTCTCTACCAAAAGGACATTAGCCGATTGATTTTTAAAATCGACAGTTATATTATTTATTAGTCTATTTGACATCAATTCTTATCGTTAATAATTGTTTTAGAGAAGGGATAACCATTTGGTTTTGTTGAAATTCTTTTAACCATCTTTCATGTTCCCTTTCAAGCCTATTCAATTTTGAAAGGCGTATATTCTCAATTCCTATTTTATTTATTCTAGCTTTCTGGTAGTTGTAAGAGTTTAATCTGTTATCCTTTTTCTTATTCATCTTTTCAGATACATTGGCTTCCAAATTCTGAAATACTGTAAATAAATCACTCTCAAGTTCCTTCTCAACATTAAATTGTTCACCAGAACTATTTTGTGCAATTTCAATATTATTTATGCCTGAAATCATTCTACTCCATAAATCATTTGCATAGGCAGAATAATGCTTGCCATTATCAGCAATAAAAAAAGCTTGATAATGAGTTATGCTTTCGAAATGATTTTGTGCGGAAATCTGCCATAAACTAAAATAACCTGGTGTTTCTTCATCATTGTCAAAAATCATCGCAGGAATCCCTTTGGATGGGTCAAAAGCACTTATGTCATTTAAGATTTTTCTAATCCAATTATGTTGTAGTGTAAGATGTTCAATTCCGGGATTATTAAGTGATATTTCTGAATCAAATGCTACTTTTTTGCTCTCACCATTCACTTTTATATCTGTAAAGCCCAATAAATTCTTAGAAAAGCTTCCACTATGAATTTTACAATGTTCCATTACCAATGATTCCAGCCATTGGGGTAGCGGACTATGTTTAATTTCAGAAGCTTGTTTATTATCTATTTCACTTTCCTGAACTTGTGGTAAAATTCCTTCTGTACTTTGAAAATTACGTAGTTTTGATTTAATCTCATGCAACCATTTATCTCCTACAAATTCAAAGTGTTCAGGGTCTAATAGATTTCTAAGATAAAGACCGCTAACACTTTTCATTTCAATTGTGGAATCCAATACATCGGAAGTCTTGTCAATTCCCAATTGATTAAGAATGCTGTTCAGTTTTTCGTGTATAACCTCGTAAACTCTTAAATCAACACTATTATTTGTAAGCATATTAAATGCTTGTACTACTTCTTTTTGCCCAATTCTATCAACTCTCCCAATTCGTTGCTCTATCATCATTGGATTCCAGGGTAAATCGTAATTAATAATGATATGGCAGAACTGCATGTTCAAAGACTCTCCGGCAGCATCGGTAGCAATTAATACCTGAGCATCTTCTTTAAATTTGGTTAAAGCTCTTTTTCTCTCATCTAAATCCTGACCTCCGTTTATTGCGGTGCAAACATAGCCATGCTTTTCAAAAATATTTTGAAGCATTTTTTGCGTTGAGCGAAACTCAGTAAAAACAAGGATTTTTAATTCAGTATTATCAAGTTCTTCTTGCAGAAGCTTATATTTCTGTAAAAGAGCTTCAGCCTTGGCATCGGTTTCAAACTCCAAACATGCTTTTGCATCTTCTATTAGATTAACAAGTATCTCTTCTTCATCAACCAATCCATTATCAGATGAATCTTTTTTACCGCTGAATTCGACAAAATCATCGTAATCGTATTCACCTGAATCGAAGTCGTCTTGATAGTTTTCAATACTATTATCATCCCCATAGCGTAGTCTGTCTAATCTGCCTTGCATTGCTGAAAGAATGGCAGCAGTAGAACTACTAACTAATCTCTGAAAGAGTATCATTATTAAGCCAGTAGCACTATTGTTACTACTTTTAGCTTGATTAAAACCTTTACGAACATACTCGGTAACATATTGATAGAGCTGCATCTGCCTTTGATGCTTATTAATATCAAGAAAAACATCAAAACGATTAGTTTTTCGTTCGTTAAAAAGCTTGTTGCCGTCATAATCTACAGCTAACCTTTTTTCGGTACGAATCACATACGGTTCCAGTTCTTCAATTTCAGGAAGACCTTCTCCATCAAAAGCATCCGGGTCAAGTAATTGTAAAATTCTACGAAAATGGTCAGCCTTCCCTCTGTGCGGTGTGGCAGATAGTAAAAGCACATTTGCAACGGTATTACAAAGTTCTTGAGCTAACACGTAACGAGAAACGGTTGATGATGCACCACCCATCTTGTGAGCTTCATCTATAACAACTAAATCAAAATCGGCATCTAAAACCGCCTCAATTCTGTACTTATTATATTCGTCAATTCTTTCTTGTGACCATCCCTGTCTGCGTTCTAAAGGTTTAAGTGCATCAGTTGAAACAATTATCTGATTATGCTGTGTCCAAAAATTAAATTCTTCATCGGCATTAATATTAGAAAAGGTTCTTGCCATAGAAGTAATCATATCGGAATCATAAAGGTGAAATACCTCATTGAAATGTTCCTTCAATTCGCTTTGCCATTGCATCATTGAAGACTTAGGCACAATAACCAATACACGTTTAATGTCACCACGAAGCTTTAATTCCTTTAAAATCAAACCTGTTTCAATAGTTTTCCCCATTCCCACTTCGTCTGCTAATAAAAAACGGTTCTGCATACTTTGCATTACCTTTTCCAATACCAAAATCTGGTGAGGGAGTGGAATTAAACTACTTTCATAAGGTGCAAGTATATTTTTTTTTGCAACCTCGTCTTTGATTTTAGTAGCAATGGCAATAAAACGCAAATTGGACAATGAATAACTATTAGAATCCGATTCCAATTCATCGAAGTTTACTTGCAAAAAAGAGTTGTCTTCTAATACCCGAATCCAGGCTATTTTTTTGCCAAAAACCTCTTTACTTCCTATTATTTCTATTGCCTTATTTTTATATTTCATTGCCTAATGCTATTTCTGCTCAAATACTTTAGTTTGGGCTGCAAACCTCAATCATTTCCTCATAATGAGTTTTATCTATTTCCTGAATCATTTTTAAAATATCTACTGCAACATTAATACCTTCATCAAGTTGGTTGTCTGATGCGTCATTATCAAAATCCTGAGCATGAGAGTATTTATTAATAAAACGATATAGATATTCTTCTTTATCCGATAAAGAAGTCTTCCTTATAGCTTTTTCAAACAATACTTTAAAATCATTGAGCTTTTTAGGGTACTTAAACTTTAGAAATGTTTCTGTAGTCTTTCTTGCTGCATTAGCAGCAAGATAAGCCATGTCGAGGTCAATTTTAGGAGCGTTTGAGTACTCAATAAGTTTATTAAACTGATAATGATACTCGGAAGAATAATCTAACAAAGTCTTATTAGCATTAACAATTTCAGAAACCCTTTCTTTATTCACGTTTAAACTCGTTTCTAGGGTATAGATATTACATATTGATTTTGGCTTACTATTGTCCTTCTTATATTTCTCAAATTGTTTCCTATTCTTGGTGTTAAACCAATCTCGAACTAACCGGAAGTAGTTAAAGTTGTGAGTTAAAACAAATAACTGTTTTGCAGTATTACAATTGAGTTTTAAGTATGAAAATGAACTGAATAGGTTATTTGAATCAAAACTAGAAACCGGGTCGTCAACGACTACTATGGTATTATCAATCTTATTGTTTTGTTCTTTTAGTTTATTGATAAAATACACAAAGGCTATTGCTGTCTTTTCTCCTTCACTCATTAATTGACCTTTGGTATTTGGGTCTTTATTTCGTTCAATCTTGTATCCTCCTTGTGATTGGGGTACTAGTTCAATATCCTTTCTTCCTAAAAACTTCCATAAGTCCTTATTGAAAATTTCTGCACCTAATGCTTCGGTTGAAATTTCCTTATTGAGTTCATCAATTTCTTTTTTAATGGTATTTTTTTCTTGAGTTTTTTGCTCGAAGGAATTTTGTTTATCATCTTCCTCTTTTTTCAACTTGTAATAGTCGTACCTTTTTATTTCGGCTTTAATATATTCTATTTCAAGTTTTGTTTTTGCTTCATTAATAGAAGCATCAAGGTTCTTAAATTTCGCATTATGACTAGAAATAATCTTATTGACAGCCTGAAAATGTTTGTTTAGATTTTCATTTTCTATCACAGGAATCACTTCTTCATCCTTCGAAAATGGGTCTTTCCTTTTATCTTCTAACCTTGACTTCCATTTCGCCATTATTAGCTTTGCAGCGTCAATCTCTTTTTCAATCTCATCAATGTACTTTTTTAATTCTGGTTGATATTCCTTGTAAAGAGAGTTGATTTGAGGAAGGGTAGGAAATTGATAATTATCTATCCAATCAATCGCTTTTTCCAGCTTTTCCATCAGTAGTTTAAATGAATCGCTAAAATGGTTATTTAACTCTTCAACCCTTTCTTTAGTAAGCGTATTTCCACAAAAAGAGCATTTGTCATTTTCCTTATGTAAGTCCAATCCTTGTTTTGCCCACTCACTCTTTGCCGGAGAATCTTTTAGGTCAGCTAAAACAATTGATGTTACAGTTGATTCAATTATGTCTTTTATTCTATCATAGGCTGCAACTAATTGCTGCATGCCTGATATATCCAATGAATCTACAGAAGTTTTATCTTGTGGTTTAATGCTTTCAGCAAGCTTTTCAATTTCTGTTGTATTTAACGGCTTTTTTTGAATTTCAGTTTTATTCTTATTTAAAGCCGTTTCAAGTTTGGTTTTATTGTAATTAGACAAATATGTATCCCTAACTTCAATAAGCTGAAACTTTTCCTTGATACTTTTTGCAGCATCAGTTAAAAAACTACTGTTTTCTTTTATAATACCTTTTTTCCCTTTCTTTTGGTCATCACCATTTAGGTCGGTACTCAAAGTTTTAAGTTCACCTTCTGTTGTTTTAAGGTCATTTTTCTTCTGGTCCCGTTTTTTTATCTCCTCTTTTTTTGTTTCTGAAACAACAAGAATCCCTTTAATTGCATCATTCCAACTAATATTTCGTTCAATAAATCCTTTGTCAAAAACCTTAATATTTAAACCAACTTCTTTCTTCGATTCATTTATTGTTGTTCCATCATTTAGCAGAAAATTCCATTTGCTATTGGAGAACCTTTTTTCAATGGAAGGCAACTCTAATATGGAAAATAAATGAGAGAGAGTTGATTTACCACTACCATTTAAACCATAAAATAAGTTGAACTTATTAAAATCTTCGTATGCAGGACTTGTTGGAATATGCTCGAATATTCCAAAGTCCTTAACGTTATTGATTTTATTTATCATCTCAGAAAGAAGTTAATTGAGGTTAGAATACTATTTAAACTCTCGAACTAGCTATATCATAGAATTGTAGCAATACTTCATCTTCCATTAACAGGTTGTTCGGTATTTTATCACCTACGGCTACGATAGTTGGGAAATCTTTATCCTGATAGCATTGCTTAAATCCGGCACGTAAAGCATCCACTCGTACCTCTTTAATCTTTTTTGCTCTTGCTGTGGTCGCTTGAGATTTATAATCTTCAAACTGTTTCAATAATCGCTTGTTTCTTAACTTCTCTAAATCCGCTTCGTTTTCCGGGTCAGGCAAGTACCATTTTCCTTCATTATCTTTTAAGAAGTTTTCATCCAATATGGTTGCAAGTTCAGGAATAACATCGCCTTTACGAACACCTGCTAATGCCTGCATCCATTGCGGTTGAATATCTTGATAGGTAAGTGATTTTTCTTTTAAAAGATTCTTTAACCAATAAACACCATCTTGTTCTGATGAAACTAAAATTGACAACTGTATAAAAGAAGGTGCTTCGGCTTTCTTTTTGTCGTATTCTTGTACCTGTTCATTGCTGAAGAACATACCATCTCGCTCAATAAAACGTTCACGTAAACCTTCTTGAAATTTTCCGGCATCAATAGGTACAGGTAAGCCTTTTTGCACATAAAAAGCAATCAGTCTGTCAAACAGTATTTTTGGACTTCGTTCTATAATAGCAGTTGTAGCATTTTCTTTAACTAAATGGATAGGTAAATGATGTAAATGTTCTTCTACAAAATCCCATACTGCAACATCGGTATTCTGATGTTGCTTGAACTTTTCATCAAACTCTGATGAAGGCTTATAGCATGTAATAATTAAGTCTTGTCGAACAGCAGTCGCAGTGGTAATAGACCTCATTCCACCTTGTTTTTTATCTAAGGCAGAAGTGTTTGCAATTACAAAACCTGAATTTAAAAGAGCAGTTTGAATACTATTCCATACAGCTGCACTAGTATTACTAAATTCAATGGTAATCCATTTCCCCTTTTTTAAGACCCGGAAATATTCCTTAAAACAATGAGTAATCAGATTCTGATATTGTAAAAGATTCTTATTCTGAGTCTTATTACATATTGCCTCATCCGAATTGTTTGTAATAACTTTCAGCCATGACTCCCATAGGAAATTAAGTTCTGAGTACATTATGTTTGCTCCAAATGGGGGGTCTGTAAAAATATAATCAATAGATTCATCGCCAACGGGTAATTTCGTAGTTGAACCTGTTGATGTTATTGTTGAAGTTGATTGCCTATTCATAAAGCGTAAAGCTTTTATTAGACCTTTGAATTTATCATCAAGTTGTTCAAGAATAGATGTTTCCATTGGTAAAGGTGGTATGTATAGTGTCCCCTTTAGATGCCCGGCATTCCAACCTCCACCTCCGAAGAAGTAATTTCTTACATGCATCCTGTTCATTAAAGTTGACCTAACCACCATTCCTGTAAGAATAAATTTAAGAATATGACTGCAATTTGATTCTTCAATGACTTGGTTTGCAATTGATAGAGCAAGCAAGTTTCTCTTTGTATAGAAGTGGTGAACATTTGTAACACCTTCTTTATCATTCCTCCTTGCTTCATCACCTGATGGCATTCGGTACGAAGGAACCCAATCGCCAATTTTTGTATTATTTATCTTTTCTAGATTTTTTAAATCAAACTCATCAGGCTCTTTTTCAAAGCCCTTATTTCCATATTTATATTTTATTAAAACTGGTGTAAGATGTTTACTTTTAATGGTATCGCCTAATACAACATCAAAATCAGATTTTAATAATGTATCAAAATCAGACCTTTTACCTTCAACTCCACACTTTGGACATTTTACGAAGTCATTAATCGTTTTTTCTTCTCTGTTTAGTGCCGAACTCCAATAAACAAAATCAGTAGAACAATTCTGACATATAATAGAATTACTCCAAACTACGTATGCAATTCTTCCTAATTGACCATTATCATGTTTGGTTTCGTACATCCACTTACATCTAGATTTGATTTCTTCAATCACGGAGTTTGATTCTTTAATTAATTCATCAAAATCAACTTTTGAATTATAAACAGATGTTATATAAGTAGCTATGGGAGATAAGTCTTGGCAGATTGCATGTCTTTTTCCCCAATTTGGTTCGCGATTATATTTAGCCTTCCATTCATTAGAAATATCAAGCTTTATTTTGTTATCTGATGTTTCACAACCACCACATGCAACACCAGTCATCCCTGTACCACCAAAACCATCCAATATTATATCACCTGGATTTGTATAATGTAAAATATATCTCATTATAGCAGGGTGTGGAACTTTTGTATGGTAAGTATGTGCAGTATATACTGGGTTACTTTTCCCAACACTCACATCACTAGCATAAGGCTCATCCACTTCAAAATCAGAAACACGTTTCCCTTCTAATAATAATTGCTTCTTTCCATCTTCCCATTCGGCAATAAAATCATTTAGCCACGGATTCGGACAAGCTGTGTAATATGGAGGGTCACTTAGCTTGATAATGTCTTCATCTTCACCAATAGGGAAACCTTCCATTTGTTTAAGTTCCGGTAGTATACTACGAAGCTCATTACGAAAATATTCACGTCGTTCATCTTCTGAATTAAAGGTCTTACCTAAAACTGTAATTTTATCTTGTTGGGTATCTTGTGTAAACATATTGTTAGCTGTAAAAGGTGGATGACTAATTGGTTGGCTTAGCCAACATTTTTTGTGGAGAAACTATTGGGATTATCACATTGCCAACTCCGGCATTTTGTAGCTTTTCGTAAATTACACCCCTTGCAGTGGATAAGCTAATGCCCAATAGTGTTGCAATTAAAGGAGCATGAAACACAGGTTGGTTTTCTTCTTTTAATTGATAAAAATTTGAAAGTTGCTCTACCTTAAAGTGGAAGTCTATTTGAAAGAATAACAACTGTACTTTATTGGCATCAACAAACGAAAAAGCGAGTTCCATCTTTACTCGCTCATCTTTCAAATTATGTAATACCTTATGTCCAACATTTAGTTTGTGTTGCTTTTGTTTTTTAAATGCGTGTGCATCAATTTTTTGTTGTACCACCTCCATTGCTAATAGGTGAATGTCCTCAGGTATAATCGGTGCTTGCTTTTTCTCCATATTACATAGCTATTTCATATTCTTGTGATTCGCAGGTTTCAGAATATTCATCGGCTTTGGCTTTTAATTCTCCTTGGTTCACAACTGTTCCCAAGAAAACATATTCGTATTCTTTAATTGGTTCTGTATGCATTAGGTCTATACCCAAAGCAATCTCCATTTTAATAATGCTTTTCATGGTGAGATTATGTGTGCCACTCAACCATTTGGAAACTTCCGAAGGTCTTTTGTCCATTGCTTCTGCCAGTTGTCCTTTCGACCATCCCTTTAATTCAAGAGCAAGGCGTACTTTCTCAATTATAGCCATATTTTTGGCCACAAATTTCTCAATTTCAGGGTCACTGTGTTGGTCAAGCCAATCGTTGATAATATTATTTTTTTGCATAATTTCTACCAATTTAATTCAAAATCGTCTTCGATAATGATGTCGGTTAAATCTTCATTCCAATTGATTTCTTCTCCAAAATTACTTTCAATAATTGCAGTTAATTTATTTGCAAGTCTGAAGTGGGGGCGCACATTGTCACAATCTTGTGCCCGGTCAGCAGTTTTAATGTCGCCATTAAACAGAAAAACGACATTGTCATTGGCTCTGAAACAATAGAGTCGTAAGTTATTTGGTGCATTTTCATTTTCTCCTGTTTCATCATTAAACTCAACGTAAGTAGGTTCTCTATCAATTCCTTGAGGTGGTAATGCAGAGGCATCAGCTGTTTCAGCTTCGTTTCGGAAATAAAATTCTTTTGCTCCATATTTATCACCAATTTCCTTAATCCAATACATTATATGAGTAAGCTTCTCCTTGTTTTCCGATGAGTGTGTCTGTAAAAACAATTCAAAAAGAGAAACATCTCCATCATGTTCAAGGCAAACAGAGTAATACTCTACTTTCTTGTACGAGCTAATATGTTTTATTGTTGCAAAGTTATTCACTTATAAGTTAATTTTCAAATTTATTTCACTTTTAAGTTAATTTATTTCAGTATTATTCTAATCTTTTCCCTTTCTTTCCCTTTTGAAACGCTATCTACATAAGCCTTGAACGCTTCAATGGCATCATCGGGAGTAAGGGGTTTGTTAAATTGTATTTTCAAATTGTCAATAGTCAGCTCAATTTTTTCAAGACCTTTGTGTAAATCCATCACAGCATTGGCAATCTTCCTTACATTGTCTTTGGCAAGAGTCGTTTTCCCTCCTTTAAAGCTTTTTAGAAGGTTAGCCTGTTCCGGTTCTAGTAAACTCAAATTCTTTTTAACAATTGGGTCTTCAAGAGTTTCCTTTAAAGTTTGTTCCCAATTGGCTAATAACTCTTTGAGCTGTTTTTTCAATGCCGAAATAGAAATACTTGTAGTTCCTTCGTAATCTATTGGATTGAAATCCTGATATGGAGCAGTTAAAATTAAAGCCTTATTCACCTTACTATCGGCAGGTTGTAACTTACTCAAATTACTCAGCCATTGTGCATATTGACCAGTAGATAAGAAATCAGCATCCTTTAGAATATCGCAAATCGCTTTTTCATCTGAATCTAACAAGGCATCCTTTTGGGTATTGTCGGCATCACTAATGCGATACTTTAAATATAATTTCAGATACCATTCGGCATATTTATCTTTTAATGATGAGAGCTTAGATTTGTATGCTTCAACTTCTGAAGTATTTTGAGAAGAAAGAATAGATGCTAATTGGTTAATTGTATCAGTAATTTTACTTTTAAACGATTCATCAGTAATGTACTGTCGAGCTTGCTGTAAATAGGAAATATCTTCGTTAAACTGTAAGATTTCTTCTAATTGCTTTTCAACCTTTTCAATAAGTGGTTTTGCTTCCAATGTTTTATTAATATCCTCAATGCTGTATTGGAAGTTTTTAATCTTAGCTTCGGATGTATAATTTGCTAGTTTATCACAAAAACCTGAAAAACCTGTGAGTTTGGTGCGATAGTTTATGCTGTCGGATTCAGAAATAATTTCAATTCCTTTAACGATTAATCCACCTTGAATTTTACTCAATAGGCTAACAGCTCGTTTTGCCCAATCACCAGCAGCACTAACCAAACTAGTGTAAGTTGCAGGGTCTTTTAATTGCTTACTTAAATCTCTACCTAAAAGACCTACAAACATAGCCTTTAAGGCAGCTTCATTAATTCCTTTAGGTGGTTTTACATGGGTAAACGAATAAAAATCTTCTCTGCTAACCTCTTTAAGTTCATTCAGGTTTGTAGAATTTATTGACATACCGGAATTTAAAACAATCTCTAGCTCTCCCAAAGCAGCAAGAGTTCCTAAAACAGCAAACTCAAGCTCTGCTTCAATCTTAAAGTCTTTAGAAAGCCACAGATTTTCACTTTTGTCAATATACTCGATAATGTCCTCTTTATTCAGAACCTTACCGTCACCTTTATCCTTTAATAATTTGAGAATACTCTTTGCATAAGGTGAATGTGAATAGTCTAACATACCCGGAACCCATAAGCCCAATCCTGATAAGATACCTTCACCATCACGGTTTGATTGTTCGGGAGTAGCGATTTTAGTTAAGGCTTGTTTTACTAATCTTTGAAAATTATCTTTTGATACCGGAGCATTTAATTGGGTAAACTTTGGATAGTTTGGTCTTTCTTCACTAAACCATTGTTCAAATACAGCAGAAGCGACATCTGAAAAAATCTGTTCTTTCGTAAAACCAGCTCCGGGTAATGGGTAACCATTTAACGGAAGCTCTTTGCCTTTGTAATCAACTTTTGTGATTTGCACATATTCCTGGTCGAATAAGGCACGTGCTTTTTTATTCAGTTCGTCAATTTTCTGACGGTATATTGCTTTCTGAGAAGAATCAGCTCTTACTTCCAATGCCAAAGCTGCACCATATAAGGTAACTGCACTTTTAAACTCATCAGAAAGGTCATCCATTATAAAATATACTTCATCTTCTTCATGGTTTCTCTTTTTCTTTGAATCATCGAAGATAGGCATGAAGTACATGTAAAAATGTTGCCTTGGGTGAGTTGTTGATTTCTCATTGGGATTGCCAAAGAAAATATAACCATCACGATAGGTTTTATGCGATTTCCAATCAATTGAATGCTCCCAAATTCTAAAACCTGTTCGATAAGTATCATGGTCTAAAGGCAAGTTAATCTCTAAAAACTTGAAGAAAAACTCATCCTTTTGAGAATCAGCCATAGTAGCTGCGTAATCTTTAATCTTTTGGTCAAAATTGATACCACCTTCAATTCGTAAATGGTATTCTCCATTCTCAGCATCTTTATCAAAATACTGACCTGATGTTGCTGTGATAATTTGTTGAGAAGTGGAATCCATAATATCAATAAGGAAATCCCTGTCATCAGCTAATTTATCAGTCAAACATAGGTCATCAACTAAGTGTTCGGTATTTGTTCCGTTTTGCTTATTCAATTCATGCTGCAAAATCTTTATTGCACAAGCATTTGTAATACGCCTTGCAATATCCTTTTTACTAGCACGAACTCCGGTGAAGTAACTATCAACTTTATCATTAATTGTTTCAGTTACCTCTTTTACTTTTCTAACATCAGGAATAGCCATTAAGTCCTGGCTTTTTTGAATATCCTCCCAATATCTATCATAGGTTAAAAGTCCCGGATTGTCAATTGGTATATCTAAATCAAGGATGCCCTTAAATTGGTTAGATAAAGTTTTAAGTATTTCACGTTGACTTTTACCAATTCTAATACGTTCAAAATTCTCGAAATATGTTGGGTGAACAGGAAATAGCTCTACATAATCTTGTGTTCTACCGTGCATATCTGTAAACAGCTTTAAAAAGCTATCTAAGTGGTCTTTGATTTTTTGTTTTTGGTGTTCGTTTTTGCTAAGAAGACGATTCTTTACAATATACGCAACATCTTCTTTAGTAATCATTATATCCTTATACCTGTCGTTTACTTTTTGCAGCATATCAGCAGCAAACTGAAACTCTGGCGAATGATAAATCATCTCCTGAACTCCAAAAATGAACTTAAACTTAGAAGAATCACATGCTTGTCCTAATGCTTGAAGAACCTGCAAATCCTGATTGAGTTTGTCTGGAGTACTTCGTCCTTTCAGGTAAGCTAACATTTCATCAATCACGACTAAAAATCCCTTGTCTGGGAATTTTTCTTCAAATTCTGCCATCATAAGCTTGAGCTTATCGGCATAAGTTAAAGCTCCGTGACCATCGAAAGAAAAATCAATTCCAACTTCATCGAAATAGGTTTCGATTTTGAAGGTTACAAAATCCCAAAGACTTTCAGTACCTCCTAGCTCAAAACGTAAAACTTTGAATTTCCCTGCTATCTTTTCTAACTCCTTTTTAGGTGCATCATCCTTAACTAGTTCTATTAGCTCTGTTTGTTCAGCAATTAAAGAAACTAACGACATTAAGTGGGACTTACCAGTACCGTAGTTACCGACTACTTGAAGTCCAAAGGTTTCTCCTTCCGTGTTAAAATCTAAATTTCTTACCATTAAAGGGATAAGAACTTTCTTAAATGTTTCAGAGAAAACAAAGGTCTTAACCAGATTTTTTTGATAGTCTGATTTGTAAGTTTCACTAAACTTAACGACCTCAGTTATTGGTTCAAAATTGATTAGTTCGTTATATTTCATATTACTATGTAGCTAATATTTTTTAATTCTAGTTTTATTCCATTTTGCTTAGATAGAAAGAAAAGCTCATTGCTGTTAATTTCACCATCCCACTTGACAAACAGAGTATTGCCAATTGAGAACTTATCCAAAATATTTACAATATCAATCTTTAAATCAGGTTCAAATAAAATTCCTAAGTTCGATATTGCAAGGATGTCACCATAGTTTGAATGCTTGTTTATATTTGTTGAAAGTACATTTTCAATTTTCAATTTTGCTTTCATAGAAAACCTTCTGTCTCCTAATAATGATTGAATTTCAGAAGAAATAAGATTCCCAATATCAATTGGTTTTATATCAGAAATTTCGTTCTGATGAAAAACAATTCTGTTTCTATTATGAGATTCTATATAATCTTTAAGCTTTTCCATTTAATTAAGACAAAGTGTGCCAAATAAACTTAAACATTGCGTCAAATAGTGTCAAAATTAAAAAAATATCACACTAAATAGTCACAAAAGGCAATAATAAATAATATGAGGTTTATTTAAGGCTATCCAATAAATCGACCAAATTTCCGAACAAACTTTTCTTTAGTGGAGATTGAGTTGATTGGATTTTTTGTTTTAAATAATTCTGAGGTACTTGTTTTTTTATCAGGACTTTGGCAATCTGACCTAATTCGCTGAATAACTCTTTTTCAAGAGATACGTGTTTTGGTGGATTAGAAGTAGAGCCACTTTGCTGGAGCTTTAGAAGCAATGATTGGTATTCATTGCGCATTTTTTGGAATTCAATGGCAGTTCCTCCGGCATCGGGGTGTAGTTGCTTTGCTAATTTTCGGTAACGTAGTTTGGCTTGTTCAATATCGGTTATGCCTAAGAAATAGTTCATAGCTGTTCAAATTCTTCAAGTGTAATACAAAAATGTTCCAGGATTAAAAGGAGCTGTTGTTTAGTGTAATAATGGCGTTTTGTATTTCCTGCCTGTTCAATCCGTTGCTTGAGTGCCGGGCAAATGTCAATTTCGTTTCGGAGCTGCTGCATAGCTGACTTAATAGAAATACTATCCGGGTAAAGTTTCTTCACCAAATCCTGCTTTAATATGGTTCTGCGTATTATCATAGCGTTGGATTTGGGTTAAAAAATGAGCGATAACGCAACTGAAACATTGAGAATAGCAGCCTTGCAGAGTATATCTCAACGGCTTTTGAGGTCTTTTGAATACTTTTTAGCTTATGCAGACTGCTTTTGAGGACTTTATGACCATATTTTAAAGGCTTTTTTGAATGTTGGGAAAAATATAGAGACCTTTTTATGTGGTTTATCAAGCTTCTAAAAAATTGATACCAACTTGCAGATGTATGAGGTATTTTGAATGCTGTTTTGAGATATTTTGATGAAAAGAAAGACTGCTTTTGAAAAAAGTAGGTAATACTATGTGAATACCACCATAATACCAGCGTATTGCAGAGAATAAAACAAAGAATAAAGCAATAAATAGTAAAACCACAAAAGGCTATAAACACGAAAAGCCCCGATAGGAGGCTCATTTTTAATGAATTGGAATATATATTGGGCATAATTTAAAACATTATACCCTTGACAATTAGCTATATAAAGATAGGAAAATTTAGCGAGATATGGTTTCCAGGGAGCTTGTTTCCAACATTTTCAGAATCATAGATTGAACGATGGCGTCTTCATCGGCATCATTACCCTCGGTCTTTAGTTTGGCAATCAAATTTATCAGCTTCATTATATCCAAATCGTATTCAGATAATAAGTCAACCATTTTACTCAATACATCTTTGCTTTTTTTCAGGAACTCCTTACTTGTCGAAAAAACAATTTCATCAGCTCCATCTTTTATGATTTCGTTATCCAATAATTCAAGCGATTCATTTACCTCACTTTGTAACCAAACATATAAATCTTTCATTCTGAATTGTGTTAAAAAGAAGCGTGGCACTGAAACCACTCGTAACTAAGGTATCGCCAAACACCCAATCGCAAAGCAGCACAGGCCACGCCCGTACCTACTCTCATTGCGATATTAAAATTTGGCGATTTTTAGTTACAAGAGATTAAGTCTTAATATTTTAAGATTATATGTTCGCTTTCTTTTTTGTTTATATCAAATATTCAGTTTTACTGTTAAAATTTATACAAAAGTAATATTCAAAAGGCAATAAATGGAAAAATAAGGCAATAAAAAACCCGATACCAAAACTGATACCGGGTTAATTATTTTTTCTTTTCTGTGACCTATGGTATTTTTATAAAACCGTCCTCATCCCTCACTTTTTATCTATATATCTTATTATCAGCAAAATAAAATGAGGACAATGAGGACAGGTGAGGGACGAGAGCCGTTTTTCCCTCACTCGTCCCTCATTTATCCCTCATTCATCCCTCACCCGTCCTCACTTATTTTTAGAGTAAAAGAATATATAGTATTAAATATCAATCTATTAATATCTATCCTCATAGAGACTGAGGAAATGAGGACGGTTTTTGCTTTAATACCATTGCTAAAGTAAAACTGCATAGTTTTGTATTTTATAAGGTTATCCTTTCCAATTCTATGCCCTGGTCTTTGAGCATGTCATAATTCAGTATGTAGGCACTTGTCCGGCTTTTGCCAAACAATACATTTTTCCTGCGGTGTTCGATAAATGAGCGGTGTTTCTTCAGGTACTCACCAACAACCGCCTGGTCAAGCGTAGTTAATCCTTCTTTGCGAGCCTGTTCTCTGTATAAACCATGTATTGAGCCAACTCTCAGGTAAAGTTGTTTGCTGTTGTTTTCTCCAACAACAATCTTGTAATGTACATCCTCAGTAAGTTTGTACAAGTTAACCAATGATTGCAGCACATGAAAATATTGCTCAACTTCATCGCTTTGGTGTTGTACAGATATGGTAAGTTTTGCTGAGCGGATTAAAGCCTGTTTTGCTGTTTTGTAATTGAATGGAAATTCTAAATCGGAATGCTCCATTAGAATTTTCATTGGCGTAAGCACCGATGAGATATTGAGTACCGTTCTTCGGTCAACATTGCCGTACTCACTGGTTAGTTCATCCATGACCTCTGAACTAACACCCGGTTCCTCTTTTGAGTAATGTTCTTCAACTAAGTACCGAAAATCAAATACTGAGCAAGTAATATTGGTAAACTGTAAACTTTCCTCGGCTGCTTTAAATGATTTTAAATCGGAATAGTTCCCCCGGTTGGTATCATCAAATTCGCCCAACAAACTACGACTGCACAAAGCAGGGTCTTGTGTAGGTAAATCCTGACCACTAATTATACCCGACCCCCTGGGCTTTGCAATGCGTGTTTCATTACCGCCTGATTTTACACCTGTCAATTTACCATTGCGGTCGGCAATACCTTTTAACGCCTCGATGGTATTCTTGTGAATGCTATTCTTGTACTCATTGCCCCAAAACGGATGGTTGGTCGTAGAATCCATACTACGCTGCATACCTGTACTTGTACTTCCCGATGCAAGGTTTATGCCGTCTTCCATTGGTGGCTTACCAAACATATACATGATGCTTCGGGCTGCGGTACTCTTACCTGATTGTCGTTTTCCGAATAGAAATAATAAAGGGAAATACCCAAAATTCGCTTTGTAGATAAGGTCACTAAAAACGGTGGCGATATAATAAGCAATCAACAATTCTGCATTACCGGGATAAACACTACTCATTGATGTTGCCCATTCTCCAAAGTTCCAATTGCTGCCTTTTATCGGCTTCACATACTTTGAGTTTTCTTTGAATGGATTACCTCCATCGGAACTGCCAATTTTAAGAGCTTTACCATAGGGCAGATAGAAGAAATGCAACAAATGAACCTGGCTCTGTTTTATATTCTCCTTTAGCTTATCTTTTCCGTACTTACCGATAAACTCTGCGGTGGTGTTGAGTACATGAAAGGTATCGTTAATTCGTATCTGACTTTCAGGAGGAATGTTTTCAAATTCATCCATGTTGTTTATTTGTGTAGCGTGCGTAGTGATTCCGTATTCATCAATTGGATGAAAGTTTTTAGTGTAGTACAAGCCGTTTGCAAAAACCCAAAAGCGGTTTTCCTCATTGTAACCTACACGCTCTAACTCTTTGGCTTCGGGTATTCCAAGCAGTTTTACGTTTTTAATATTGTCGAGCTGGCTATCATTCCCGTACCAAAAGAATCCATGACGGCGATGTACTTGTTTCTTGAAAGATGCAGGGGTACAAAAATCATCGGATGAAATAATAGCCAGGCGTTTTCTTCCGTATTGGCTCATCAGGCGCAAGACGTATTTCAGGTCGGTTCTGCCTTGTGGGTCTTTATGGAATACACAAAATAAGGCTTCAAAAGTAAAGTTGGATATTTGCTTCGGGTTCTTTCCTTCAACCGTCCAATAAGCCCCATCTTCTTCGTAAAACTGATTTGTCAGAAGGTTTTCCTGTTGTTCCTTTTTCAGCTTGATAATATCGCTGATATTTTCCTTTTTCTTGACCTTCTTTTCGGTTGGCTGGCTGTTTTCCTTTAAAGCATCCTGCCATGCTTTTTTAGGTTTTATCTGTTCTGAAACAAAGTCAAGATAAACCTCCTGATTAGTTTTATCATAGCAGCATATCAAGGAAGCCATACGTTTTATTACTTCCGATTTCTTTACAGGGTCATTTGCAAAACGGTCAGCATATTCAGCCGTTTTGTAGATGATGTAATCCTCCTGTTGTTCATCGTACTGAAGAAACGTTTTGTTGTCGGTAAAAAGGGAATCAGGGTCTTGTTTTTCGGGAAGTACCAATACCGAAACATGAAATTGGTTCTTTATCAGGATTTCAGCATTTCGGCACATGGCATTCCGCCCGGCACTATCTCCATCGTAAATAAGAGTAGCCTTGTTGGTATATTTTTTCAGAAGCTTTGCCTGTGCATTGGTGAGTGCAGTTCCGCAAGTGGCAACTGTGTTTACCACATCTATATCGTGCATCCGAAGCACATCGGAATAACCTTCAACTATATATGCTCTGTCATTGTTTTTAATGGCAAAGCGAGCCACATTTAAAGCATACAGCTCATTGCCTTTGATGTAGATGCTGCTTTCAAGTGTATTCAAATACTTAACCTTTGGGCTTTCATTCAAATCACGCCCTGCAAATGCAATGGTCTGACCTCGTGAGTTGGAAACAGGAAATATCAATCGGTTTCTAAAAAAGTCATAAACACCTTTGTCATTGCTTTTAAGTACGCCAATTTCTTCAAGTATCTCCGTTTTTAATCCTTTTTCTCTTGCATGGGCCAGTAGAGCATTATCCGTTGGAGCATAACCAATATTGAAGCTGCCGTTTTCAGGAATAGCCATGTTACGCTGCTTGATGTACTGTTGAGCTTCTTTGTTATTAACCTGTTCCAAAAAGAACTTCTCTATAATACTACAAGCAATTTTCAGGCTTTCTTCATGTTTGAATTTGGCTTCATCCCAATTGGAGCTTTTCTTCCATTCAAAATTGAGGTTCAGAAGTTTTGCGCCAATTTCAACGGCTTCTTTAAAATCAACGTTTTCATGCTCCTTTATAAACTCAATGGCATTACCGCCCTTATCACACCCAAAACATTTGAAAATACCTTTAGCCGGGTTAACGCTGAACGAAGCGGTTTTCTCATTATGAAACGGACAACAAGCTTTGTAATTAATCCCTGCTTTCTTTAGTGTGACAAAATTGGAGACAACCTCGTATACTTCATCATTGATTTGCTCTATGACCCTTTTTGCATCCATCGGCTACCAGTCTTTTCCTGTCAATAACTCACGGTTGTTGGTGTCAAGGCTCATAAAGAACTCATAAACGTTACCCCTGAAATCGTAAAACTTATCTAACAGGTGGTAGCCCATGTCTGAACCCCAAATTTTGTAAAAGAGAGCATTCAGCTCCAACTGTGAATCTTCAATCATTTTTTGAATTTTATTGCCATCAAAAGGAATGTTTGAGTAGCCGTTTTTTTCATAGAAACTCTTTATGCGGTTGTCGAAATAAAATAACTTCGATACCGTATTCGGTGCTAATGCTATCATGTGTTTTAGTTTGGAAAGTCTATTGATAATTGTCGTTTATTCATTTGCCATTCTTCAAAAGTCAACTCCTTTATATCGTTAAGTGTCTTTCTTGCGTCATTGAGCAGTTTCTTTTGGTCGCTATAATCATTTCGTATTCGTTCCACTTCTTCTAACTGCTTTTCCAAAGCCTTTTGCTTTTGCTCTAAAAACTCTCCCTGGTCGGTGAAATAATTGAAAAGAGCATTGTAGCATTCCAGCCTATACTTAATGATTTGTTCTTTAGCCTCAGCCTTGACATTCTTGGGATTAATTGTAAATAGCCAACCGAATACAAGCTTAAAAGGAATACAAGCCATTTCTCGTTCTTTTCCATCGGCAGCAACTATACCCCTGAGCGGTACAGTTGAACCCAATATTTCATCACTCTTTATTTTTTCTAACTGGCTTGAGTAATTAACTTCTAAAGCTTGACATATTGGTTTAATGGGGACTAATTTTTCTGCATCATCAATAAGCATGATGCTAACGTCTTTGATTCTTGCTACTGTCTTTGTTTTCATAATCGTTCTAAATTTGATACTTAAATAATGGCAGGGCTACCCTTGAACAACCCTGCCGGAACCGTGCTAATTGCCAAGGGCGGTTATTATTTGCTTTATCTCTTTATGGCTCATCGGGTGAAAAATGGTTTCCAACTTTAAGTCCATTGCAACGGTCAGCTCTATGCGTGACATGATGCTCTCTTTCCAATTGGGCAGAACATAAACCGCTTGGCTTTTCTTTAGAAGCTGAACACGGTTATCAAGCTTGTCAGTCCAACTCATTTTTGCAAAGGGCATTTCAATTGGGTTTACAACTGCACATTTCAATGACTTTAACTTGGCTTTTATTTTATCGGTATCAACCAAATCTTTGGAGCTATTTTCGGGTATATCACTACCGCATATATAAATAGTTGGCATTCTCTACTTCTTTACTATGTTCAAATGATTACATAACTGGCTCTCCGGCAGAACTTGAGTGTGTGATTTTTTCTTCAACAAAAGCTTAAAGAACGAGAACCTGATTTCCTGTTTTTTACCTTGAGCCTTTCTTTCCTTCCTTTCCTTCATTGGAGTTATAGATTATTAGAACTACATATAACCAATTACACATTGCTCTTTATTTCCTCCAAGGAAGAATGACGGCCAGCTTTAATCCAATCCATTACTTCATCCAGCTTGAACAGTAATATCTTACCACCCGGTTTATAAAAGGGAATCTGTTTATTATACACCCTGCCATAAATGGTTTTAACACTTTCGCCCAATAATAGGGCTAGTTCAGCAGCATTAACATAGTCAAAGCCTGTTCCGGCTTTATGCTGTACTTTTATTAGCTCTGAAACCTTTTTATTTAGCTGTTCAAGATTCTTTAAAGTTTCAGCTTTAAAGTCGATTTGCTCTTCTATTTGCTCATCCATTTTCTTGCTATTTTTTTATTAAAATTTTCGATAGCAAGTATAGGATAGGTGCATAGCAATTTCCAACGTCGGACTATCCGACATTTTTCAAATAATTTCCATACATCACATATTCAAAACCTTACAAGGGTCTTATTTAACCTTGTTGGATACATTTTGCTGATTTTGTCGGATACTTTTTTAACTGAAATGTCAATAAAAAGCAATAAATAGTAATCGGTATTTTTGCAAATTATCGGGTTACAATTTCAATGATTACTTTTTCGATGTCACCTGTTGGTAAATTACGTTCCTGAAAATGCAACTTGATAACTTCAAGGTCAACCAAAAGATTCTTATCATTTTTTATATATGGAGCTTTATCCATAAGCCGATAGAAATATGAATTTTTGTAAGAATCCAAATCAATACCGTTTACCACACATAAAAATCGGGCAAGTGTTGAGTTTCCGACATCTACCCGGTGTTTTAAGCCCAAAAGCCGAAAAAGAAAATAAGCCCAAAGCACCTGCTGGGCACTAGAAAGTTTTAAGATTGCATCGTGCGTTCTTGGCTTGATTTGTTGGAGGGTTGGAAACGCTTCAACATTTCCATTGGAATTGAAATACTTGAGAAACTGAAGTTTCCCAAAATAGTCACAGAAAAAATTATAATAGTCCTGGGGATTTGTTGACGAAAGGTCAACGAGAGGTGAGTAGTAATAAATCTCTAATGCCTTTTTATGAAAGGTCTTTTGTCTGAAATTTATTACATCTTGAAATTTGACATGACTTTTGCCGGGTATAAGCCATTGAAGTAATGTTTTTGGCTTTATTTGGATTTTACCGACCTGTAAATAACAAAGTTCTCCTTCGTTATTATACACTTCAAGTCTTTTGAGGTGAGTATTTGGAGGTAGGAATAATAATGAGAAGTATCGTTCTTTGATGGTGACATACCTTTTGGTATGCTCCATCCGTTCCCTGACGATAAGGGCTTTTTCAATTATACTATTTATATCTTCCGATTGTACGAGAAAATCATAATCAAAGAGCTTCATTAACTCAGTAGGGAATGGAGCTGTAGGTAAATGTGTTAATTTCTCTACAAGGTTATCCATCTTTGATTCCCAAACTGTCGATTCTTTCGCCTTCCTGTAGCCTTGCAGTAAATTCTCAAATACAGCAAGGCAATCTTTCTCAAAGTTTTCCGCAACAATTTTCTGTTCTATCATCATAAGCTTCTTTTAAATTTTTAAAAATTAATGGCTTATGATTATTCTCAAGCTCAATCGAAAGTTGTATCATTTCATCATATTATAAGTCTTATTTTTTGAATAAGGTTATTTCTGCCGTTCTTCGTTGTACCAATGAGTTTAACCATAAGCAAAAATTTTGTGGTAAATAATTTTCATTGGCTGCAAAACTAATTTATTAGCAGAAAAAACCGGATTGAATACAATTGAAATAAAAATGAAATGCAAAAACGGCTTGTTTGAAAAAAAATCAAAAAAAATTAATTTCTTTTTGCTCCCTTATTTTGCATTAAAAAGTATAGTAGTTTGTATGATAGGCAATTTTTAAACCTTGCTAAAATAGCCCTATATAATACTGATATTTAGCTTATTGCAAATTATTTATTTTCATTCTCACAATACTGTATATACATTGTTATGCCCTGCTATTTATTGTCATCAAAACGAGAATTCATTTTTAGATATTGAATTAATTAATAACTCCGTCCTCTCAATAAAGTCATGTATTCTATAATTTCTCTTAGTAGTAATGTAAATTTTCTTTTCATTAAAATTCAGAAATAAAACCATACCATCAACAGAGGTATACTTAATCGTCAAATTTCTATCGTCATCTATAACTTTCCCATTTTCCGAATCTGCCAAATTTTCAAATTGCTCAACTATATCTTCATAATCATCTTCTGAAACATTGCAATCTACCATTAAGCTTTTGAGTTTGATTTCAAAAACATCATCAAACTCAGGCGACACTTGACTTAAATCATTTATAGTCAATTCCCTTTCAAACTGTGCATAGGCAGGATATTCATTGTTTTGTGAAACCGTAAGTTCATAATTAAAAATGTCATTTTCAATTACTCCTCCTTCAATATCAATTTCTTTTTTAATAGCTTTTCGTCTTAATCCAAGAATTTCTTTGGTATTCTGATAAACTGTTTGAATCTCATCACTTGTATCTTCTTCAAATGCATTTCTGATGAATTGTTCCCCAGATGCACTAACCTTATCAGGTGGCCAATGACTTGATTTATAACCTGAAGCTTCCTTAACACTCACAGCATTCCTATTAAGCAAACGCACTCTTCCACTTGAAATTTCTAATGAAGGAAAATCAGTTTCTGTTTCTTCTTCATTTTCTGGAGGGTGTATTTCATGTATTATAAATGAATTTGCAGTATCAACTTTTGCATATGGAGTTTGTGAATCTTTAATATCTGTATTTTCCGAAATAAAACTAGGAACGCTCCTTCTTAAATAGTCGCGTAGAGATGTGTCAGTAATATATTTATCTTCCTTTAAAAGTTCTTTCTCATTTCCTCTAAGAGCTTCAAGTAAATGATAAGTCCAAATTCCATGTTGCAAATTCTCATCAGAATACGATTTCTCACCAGGTGAACAAGAAATGTATGTAGCGCAATATTCAGACTGACTAATCAAGTATGCTAATTCTTTCTCATCAATATTTGAAATAGCATCCCTACTAACTATCTCTTCACTCAAATATTTGGAGCAAGTATCCAAGAAAATAAGGCTTTTATTACAATCAGATTCTTTAAGTGGATTTATTAAAATATCCCTTAATGTAAGAGTTGTTTCGGAGAAATTTGTATCACTGGTATCCCATGCAGTAAGTTTATTAGTTCCGTCTCCATAAAAACCATGCCCTGCATAATAAAAGATAAACCTATCGTCCGATTTAAGATTTCGAATCTCATAAATCAATTCATCTTCAAGCGCTGTTTTTGTTGCATATTTATCAAAAAATGTTTTTACATTTTCTGGTTTAACATTAAAATCATTTATTACTAATTCCTTAAAAGCCTCAGCATCATTTAATGCATGCCTTACTCTTGAAATCTTATCATAACGATAATTTTCAATTGCAACTATTATTACTCGTGTTTTATCGTCTATAAATTTGTCCATATCTTCAATTGTTGTCGGTCTCTTATAGTTGGGCATAACGGTTAGTATAAGAATAGTAGCCGTTGGCGTGGCACTTTCCTAACAAGTTACAAGAAAGTTGAAGCGAGCTACACCCCTTGAATTTACTACCATCTCGGCTATTATTTTTATACATTGTTGTGCCGTCGTGCTTTATGCATAAACTCATTTTTTTTTCTAAACAATGTAGATAAATTACCTATAATCAAACCTGTCAATATTCCTAAAATAAAATCCATAAAATCACCATTTTGCAACTTGTATTTAAGTACAAATGCAATTATTATTAGAACTATCAGAACTAATATTATCCATATCTTTTTTTTATCTCTCATATTTATTTTTTTAATCATTTTTAGTAATCAGGTGAAATGTTCTCTTTTGATATTTTAACGGTAATTCTTAAAATCTAAGTCTTGTTTTAATTGCTCAAAAAGATTGAAAACAATCGGGCAAATTCCAAAATTCTCAATCATACCAAGTGTGCGTGTTATAAATTCATCTTTCTGAGTATGAGGGTATGATTTGCAATCCTCAGGTCTATTTGTATAAATTGAACAGGATTTATCTACAAGATACTTGCAAGGTGTATCTTTCAAATACTTAATTCCCTCAAAATCATCAATTTCAACAAATCTACTTTGAAATTCGTGTTGTGTTAGATTATCAATTTGTGATAGCGTTTCAATTTCGGAATCAGTCACACATGGTCTTAATGTCTTGCAACAATTCCCGCATTTTTTGCAATCAATCTGAGTCCGAACATCTTTATCAATCCGATGAACAATCTTATCAACGTGCTCAAAATCCAACCCTTTTAGAAAAGCTCTAAAATCATAGTTTTCTTCCTCTTTTTGCTCTCCAATTATGGCAATCTTTTCTATGTTTAATTCTAATTGTTTCATTTTAGCAGGGTGATTCCTTGCATGCGGCACAACGTTTAGTGTATGATTTCGTAAGGGATTTCAGGCTTCAAACCTATCAAATTACCACCCAAAATTGATGCGGGTGATACCGCTCGAAAACCTCTTAAACCCTTATGAATTATACACATTGTTAGCCACTTTTACTTATACATTTCTATATTCAAATTTCTCTTTTTCTTTATTTCGTCAATTATCATTTCGATAGTCATTTCAACCGTTTTCACATAGGTAATATAGTCCTCTTTTGTCAAATCTAGATTAAATTCCAAGTCATGAATAATCTTGTGCCTTGAATTAACTAGTCCTTCCATTTTAGTTAATACTCTAAATATTCTCCCATTAATTTTCTTTCTTTTGCTTAGAACTGCATAAACATCAATTTTCAAATACTTCTTGAATGCCTTATTGATGCTATCAAGGTTCTGAAAGTTGTATGTCTCGGAAATAATTCTTTCAAGTGAAGTTTCCTTGTTTTGAATCTTCACAACATCTGAAACTCCTATTTTTACTTTCTCATCGACTATCAATTCTCTAGCTGAAGAATCATAAGTTATAAAATTCACAAAAGTTTCTCCAAAAAAATATTCTATTACCGAAACTAAAAACGGGATTAATCCATTATATAATGTAATGCTTGGGTCTTTAGATTTTAACAATTTCCCTAGCATTCCATCTCCAATGTTTTGTAAATGCTCACTCATCGGGTTACTATAACTGTCTAAACAATTAATTATTTGATATAGCTTCTCAAATGCGTTTTCCTTAATGTTAAAAATTGCTTTTTCATGTGGGTGAAGTTTTTCATAATCATCAAGGTCGATATATCTATTAGTTCCATACCAATCATTATAAAAAGAACCTCCAAATTGCTTTCTTGCTATTCTAATAATCTCATTTTGTTTTTCCTTATCCTCGTAACTACCACCAGCTCGGGTTCTGGTGTGAAGAATCCAATCAGAGCATTTGTGCTCTTTTTTATCACTATCATCTACTTTAATAACCGTTGCCTCGACTCCAACCATTGATTCATGATTCTCAAATCCAAACCACATAAAGTGTAGATTATCATCATTATTCATTTCTTCAATTACATGGTCAACTTTTTGGAATCCATTCTCATCCAAAAATCTGGTTAATCCAGTCTTCGTAGCTTTTTTTGTATATAATGTGATTTCTACGCTCATTTTTTCATGTAATTGTGGCTAACTAATAAGGATTTTATCCTTACCAGGAGCAAGATAATAAAAATAACAAAGCGTTAATTATAAAATAAAAATTATAGAATATGCTTAGTTGTTATTAAGGATAAAATAAAGTTGAACGATGGCGGCTATAACTATGGGTAATTCATTCCTGCAACTAGCTGTAACCAGGAGACTCTTTTGTGGATTTTTTATGGTTACCTTGTTTTTCATGTTACTACCTATTAAAAATGATCAATTTAACTAATCGATAAAGCATAACATTTCCATCATGCCTTTAATCAAAAGCATTTGAAGTAAATTCAAAATGCAAAGAACGTTGTACCTATACTGTCATTCTAGTTGACTAACTCTTTTTATTTGAACCATAATACCTTGTTTACAAATTGGACATATTGATGGATCTTTACCTGTTATCTCTCTTAGTATTTCATAGGTACTCAAGCCTTCTAATCGTGATAAATACATCACTTTTCCAACTAATGAGATGACCTGTTCTCGTTTTCCATGAATATGTACTATTGATAATATCCCAATATATCTGATCTTAAAAAATCCTTTGGGTAGCACGTGCTGTATAAAACGTCGTACAAATTCTACTGTACTTAACAACATAACCTTTCGGGTTCCACTTCGATAATCCTTATAATTAAAGCTTACGGTTTTATCCTTTAATGTCAATAATCTGTTGTTTGATATTGCAACACGGTGTGTGTATCTTCCTAAATATTTTAATACACTATTGATTCCTCCAAAAGCTTTTTTGCTATATACATTCCAACTCTTTTCATAAAGCTTTTCTTTTATAATCTTAAAACCTTCATAGTTGGATGGTAGATTCAGCTCCTCATTATCCAATAAGCTTTTGAGTTTCTTTATTAAAATTCCTCTGAACATAGCGGATAGTGCTTTTATGGGAACAAAGAATTTTCTTCTGGAGGCAATCCATTCTGCTCCATCACTACTTAATCCTCCTGCGGGGACTAACATATGAATATGAGGATGGTAAGTTAATGCTTGGCCCCAGGTATGCAATATGCATAATGCGCCAACATCTGCGCCTAAAAAATCAGGATTCCTTCCTGCATTTTGTAAGGCTTCTGATGCTGATTGAAAAAGTATATCATAACACTCCTTCTGATTGATATAAAACAATGGATGCAAAGTATCTGGAATGGTGAAAACGATATGAAAATATCGACCCGGAACCAGTCGACTCTGCAACTGATCTACCCACTGTTGCTGTTTTAAATACTGGCATTTGGGGCAATGTCGATTTCGGCAAGAGTTATAGCATTGCTGTTGATAATTACAGTGATTACATTTTAGTATATACCCTCCTGCATGAGCGGTTCTACAACGTAATAGTGCATCTAATACCTTATCCTGTTCATAGGATATATTGTAGAGAGTATAAAGCTCATTATAACAGGATGCGATTACATCTGAGACTTCCAACCCGTATCTCTGATTTTGAGAAATCATAACTTTGGAGTTATAGGTTGAAGCAAATTTGGAATCTCTCCATAATACGGATGTACCAGATGTAAGTAGCCTGAGGTTGTTTTTAATGAGGCATGACCCATCAGTAATTGTAGGCGCTTCAGATTGACTCCTCGCTCCAACATATGAGTCGCAAAACAATGTCGTAAGGAATGAATAGTTACCGACTTCTGTTTAATACCTGATAGAGCTGCTGCTCGTTTTACTACATTTAAAAAACTTGCTTGTGCGTATTTTTCTCCTCTTTTTTTCCCTTCAAAAAGATATTTATCCGGTCGATAATGTTTATAGTAAAAGCGAAGTTGTTCCAGTAATTCATCAAATATAGGTATCTCTCTTACCTTTTGTCCTTTTCCGCTGACCCGTATTACCCCTCGGGATGAGTCTATATTAGAAGGCTTTAGATTTAAAACTTCATCGCGTCTCATGCCGGTAGCATAGGTTAACATTAATATTGTTCTATGCTTTAAATTGGATAAAACATGCACTAAATCTGTCGCTTCTTTTTGTGACAATACTACAGGTAGTTTCCTTTTTATCCGAGGGCGCTTAATGCGTATGGACTCCCATGCATTGCCTAAAATATCTACCTGTAAAATCTTCCAGGCACTGATCATTTGATTTACATTGACTGGAGATAATTTTTGTTCTTCCAGTATATAATAACAATAGTTTTTTACCTGGGTACGGGTTATTTGATCTGGAGTAATTTTATAATATTCAGAGATCCGGCGTATAAACCCAGTGTACGTTTTTATGGTACGTTCGCTATAGTTGCGCAAACGCATTTCTTGCTCGTATTGAGCTAATAAACTTTTTTTTCATAACCTAATTTTTTATTTATACTACTATAAGTTACGAATTCCCTGTTAGCTCCGAAAGGAGCTTTCGTTCAACGGTCTGTATAAGAGTAGTAGCGGACTTTAAAGCGGTTTCGTGTCAAGATATAAAGTAGCCAAAGCTACACCTTTTTAAACAGTCAAATCGGTAGATTTGGCGGGGATGATTAGAACTACTATAGTTCGCACACCCACAGAAACCGCTATTACTTTTATACTTTGTTAGCATTTCGTGCTTTTTTCATAAAATGTCTTTATTCCTCTTTTCTTATCAATGTGTATTCCATAAAAGTACCCATTAAATTCAATACAACTATTGTTATATTCTTGGTCTTGCTCATACTTGGTAAAATGTTCTAATAATTCATCTGATAGGGAATAAATTACTTTATTAAGTAAATCCAAAAGTTCTCTAGGATTCTCAATATTTGAGAACATTACTCCAGCACCTTTTCTTGGGATATGATATTTCTTAACATGTCCAACTAAGATATGTAACAATATACCAGGTTTAAGAATAATGTCGATATTTTCATTTAACGCAAATCTTTCAGTTTTAAATTTAAAATAGTAATCTGACAGTTCTTTGAAGCTATCTGCATTATATTTAAAATTCTTAGGTCCGTTAATATTTTTCCATAGTTCATTTAAAAAACCTAAAAATCCAGAATATCCATCATTGGGATTTTTCTCATGGGCTACTCTAGCCGAGGTCCGTACATCTTTAAGAACCTCTTTCAATTCTTTCCAAACATCATCTGAGTCTGTTATTTTCTTATATCTATCATACTCAGATAACAAAAGTTTCACATCAATATTTCCAAACTTTGCAGATAATATATCAAACGATATTTTTTCAATTTCATCAAGTGGTCTGCCAATCTCCTTTAACATTTTCAATTGAACATATTTACAAAATTCAGAGCCTTCTTCCTCGTTTCTTAATTTTTCAATGCATTTATTCAAAAAGATAGAAGGTGATATTTCCATCATTTCCTTGAGCTTATTTTCTTCTTCTGTCATAACAATATCTGTGTAACTTTCTGGCTCTCGCATGAATGCTAACTTTTCAGTATCCGTCATAGACTGTTTGATATTTCGCCTTTGTATAGCGTTATGAATTTTATCTTTAACGAAAGGGCTATTATCATATATACAACTGTATTCATTGAAGTCACAAAAATTTACTTTTAGTATTATTACAATTATAAATACACTTCGTTTCCTCAGTCACAAAGGGAATTTTCCTGTTCTAAGTTAGGTCTTAATCAAATTTATTGCTCCCTTCAGTCTTATCCTCTTCAAGCGTTAAAGATAATTTTCTATTTTTGTTTAACAAAAAAAATTACCTAACTAATTCTATATTTTAAAACATAGTATTATAAATCAATATTCATTATACATGCAGCAAATACACACCCATACATTTTTCTGTTTATCTTAAATTTCTAAATCATCTAACGGACTTTTTATTTGCTGCAAGTACTTATTACTCACATGTGTATAAACCTCCGTCGTTTTTGATGAACTATGACCTAACAATTCTTGTATATAACGCAAATCAGTACCCGACTCTAATAAATGCGTGGCAAAACTGTGGCGTAATGAGTGTAAACCACCCCGTTTAGGCACTCCGCACTGCTCTATTATTTTTGCTAAAACTTTTCCGGCACTAGTAGCTGAGTATTTTCCACCGTACTGTCCCTCAAACAAATACTTTTGAGGTTTATATTCTCTGTAATACTCACGCAAAAGTGTTAGTAACGATTTTGCTAAAATAGTATATCTGTCTTTATTTCCTTTTCCACTCAATATTCTAATTTGCATGCGTTCTGAATCTATATCATCCAACCTTAAATTCAATACTTCTCCAATGCGCAGGCCTCCTCCATATATTATGGATAATAAAGCTTTATGTTTTACATTATTTATTGCATTTAATATTTTGTTTACCTCCTCCTTACTCCAAACCTTTGGCAATTGTCTCCCTGTTTTAGGTCTAATAACCTCCTCAAACTCCACGTCTCTTTTCAAATACCCCTGATAATATGATTTTATGGCATTTACTGACTGATTCAATGTTTGATGAGAGTAAGATTTTTCTGCCAACATCATTTGATGATACTCATTGATTTTACTGGCCGAAAATAAATTGATTTCTTCAATACTATTCTGCCTGTAACAATTCAGTAACCTTAGTACAAAGTAATAATAGGTTCGTATTGTATTTATACTATATCCTTTTAAAATCATATATTTTAAAAAATCGGCAGGTATACTTTTAAAATATTCATTACGCTTATAGGATTGTTCTAACAATAGTTGCATAATAACACAATCTCTTATTACCAATTCGTTATGCAGCTGTATTTTAATTTTACTACTATGTTTTCTTATAAAATCAGCAACCTCATTGATGTTAGGTTGCAAAACAAAATCCTTTAATTCAGCATTCCACTTGGCATTTACATCGTTAACTAATAGCTGATTAATAGCTTTTGTATACTTATACTTTATAATGATACACCTCCTACCTTCATCTTTAAAAGGAACTAACATTACTGCACCTAACTTATCCTGAATTTCTAATATTCCATTAAAATAAGTAGCATCTCCAATAACAACTTCTTCTGTATTACTTTTTAACTGTGCATGATAATATTTAGTGTTGATTATAGCTATATCTTCAAACAAATCACTCAATAGTCCAATTGTTTGAGGTGTAGATTTAACAACATATTTTTGAAGTTTGGGATTCCAGGTGATCCAATCATTCTGCTGTATTCGCTTATAAATTACATTATCGAATTTAAAAAACAAAACACAAAGATCTTCATCTGCATCAAATTGCTTATTTAAATAAATAATACTCTTATTTTCCATGTAATTAATCATTTACAACACTGTAAAATAAAATATAATTATTACTTTAAACGTTTTATAAACGTTTATATACGTTTATAAACGTCTATAAAACGGATAACTATGAATAAAAAGAATCTATGTTTGTATTGTAATGAACCAATTGAAGGTAGAAATGATAAAAAGTTTTGTAATGATCAATGCAGAAGTGCCTATCACAATAAAAAACAGTATTCTGTCGAAAATTTAATAAAAGCTTTAAACAAACAATTAAGGGCAAATAGAAGTGCACTTAGAAAAGCCTGCCCCGAGGGAAAAGCGACTGTTCGAAAATCGTTTTTAAAAACCTTAGGCATGAACTTTAAATATTTAACGCATACCTGGAAAAGCTCCGGTGGTAATCTTTACTATTTCTGTTACGATTATGGATACACACCTTCTGTTGATCCTGAAAAAGTTGTTGTTATTCAACACCAGAATTACATGCAATCGCCCAATGAACAAGGTTCCTAAGTTTTGCTCAATACCAATAGTCTACTAATGCGAATCAATAGTTTAAAAAAGAATAACACAGAGACACAGTAGGCACAGAGCCGTATTGCATAAATAGCTCATACCAATAGCATAAATTAGAAAAAGAGAAGTAATCAAACACCCTTATGATGAAATTACAAAGAGTTTACAGAGGTAAATCCTTATGGCTTTAATGAAGCTTATCAAAAAATATCAGTGTTTCAGTACCTACTCCGTGCTTATTTTTAACACTTGACTGACATTACTAGTACAATAGCTCAATTAATACCCTAATCAACTGAAATCTTTCGACCTATTGACCTAATAACCTACTGACCAATTAACCTAATCATCTAACATCCTGTTTTACACCAGCTTCTTTATCGGATACCTATGGTATGACTAGGATATGACATTGTATTGACTATGGTTTTACTATGGATATTTAATGGTATTTCTTCGGTTCCTTAGAACCAATGAATAACCAATGAACAACCAAAGACAACCCATAGACATACCGACCACAACCCAACCACATACCAAAGAACAACCAAACAAATACCAAAGACATACCAAAGAGAACCGAAGAAAAGTAAAAAATGGAATCCAAAACCATCGTTTTTGGCCAAAAGTGGAATCCAAAACCCCCATTTTTAGCAAAAAATGGAATTCTGAGGCATTATGGGGGGTAAATCAAATCATAATTTTAGCCTTAAAAAATCACATATTTCTATCCCACAATCATTTACAACCACAAAAAAGTAACAGTAAAATTACTGTTATTTTTTCGATGAATATTTCAATATACTTTAGTACTAACGATAAGGATAAAGGAAAAGGGAACAGGGTGAAAGGTGATTTACAGCTCTGAAAAATAACAAATCATCAAATTAACGAATAAACGAATAAACGATAAAAACGTCGGCCGATACATGTTTAACCCGGGCTCTGCTACAACCTGATCAGTTATACCAGAGCTTACAAAAACAAAAAGTCATGGGAACATATATAAAAGGAATCAACGGAAGATTCACAGGAAAAGTAGGCAGCACAGTTGGTAGTCAATGGAAAGGTATTTCTGTTATGAAATCACTACCAGATTTTAGTCATCACAAAGCCAGTGCAAAACAATTGGCACACAGAGCAAAATTCAGACTTGCCACCAAGTTTTTACAGCCGCTGTATCCGGTGATACAATTGGGGTATAAAAACCAGGATAGTTTAATGTCGCCACAAAATGCAGCCATGTCTGAGTTAATGAAATATACTATTGAAGGAGAATATCCTGATTATAAAGTTAACCTTGAAAATTTGGTATTAGCCGTAGGTACATTAAAAGGAACAAACAGACCGAAAGTAGAAGCTAATGGTGAAGAAGTTGTTTTTACCTGGAGATACAATGCATCAAGTGATGATATGTTTAAAGACAATGGGGTAATTCTTGTAGCCATTGCTGAAGGTTATTATCCTGAATATATTATTGGTCAAAATATTCGTTCTGAAGGAACAGCCAGTATGTATCTGCCAGATGCTCCTCCGGGAACAGTAGTACATTGCTACATAGCATTTGCTGCTATGGACGATACAAACCGTGTTAGCAATAGCGTGCATGCAGGAACAGTTATTATTACGGAATAGTTTATTAAAACTAAGATTTGACAAAGGTCGTTTCGATAACAGGAACGACCTTTTTTTAGTGTCATACAGAGAAGTTAGTTGTAAAACTTAAACTGTTTGATTTTACCTCGGAGACTCTAAGACTCAGAGTGGTTTACGAACCAATGAATTATTTATTATTGGTTAAAGTACAAGATGCAATCTTGCACCAGGTTTAGGATCTTTGAGTCTTGGGGCCTTGGTGGTTTTATTATAAATAACAATTTACGAATAGACCTTACTGACTGTGCTAACGGATTACGGAATTTAAGCCTAAGGAGTGACATGCGGAGAGGTTAGTTGTAAAACTTAAACTGTTTGATTTTACCTCGGAGACTCTACAACTCAGAGTGGTTTACGAACCAATGAATTATTTATTATTGGTTAAAGTACAAGATGCAATCTTGCACCAGGCTTAGGATCTTTGAGTCTTGGGGCCTTGGTGGTTTTATTATAAATATACAAATAGACCTTACTGACTATGCTAATGGATTACGGAATTTAAGTCCGAGAAGTGATATACAGAGAGGTTACCTGTATAACATAAACTGTTTGATTTTACCACAAAGACTCAAAGACTCAAAGTAGTTTGAAATCGATTTGCTTATTTATTATTGACTAAAGTACAAGATGCAATCTTGCACCAGGCTTAGGATCTTTGAGTCTTGGGGCCTTGGTGGTTTTATTATAAATATACGAATAACCCTTACTAACTGTGCTAATGGATTACTGACTTTCAGAGTCCAACGGATTGAGTAAAAAGATAATTGAAACGCTATGCCGAACAAAAAATGCCAAGGTGTGATTGCATACTGTCACAATAGCCTCGATGTATTAAATTCCACATTGTAAATTCATGTTCTGATTTATATATATTTTTTCAAATCAAAACATGCCTTTCATTTTAAACTTATAATTTTGTCAAAAAACAGACTTTGTATTTACAAAATGACTAAAACAAGATGTTTTTATCAATTATTTTACTTTTTTTGTGAAAAATACAAAACCCCCATATTTTAAAGCATCATTTTATTAAATGTTATATTTTTTTTAGCAAATACCCCTAAGGATTATTCCAAAATATAAATATTATATATTTATTTTATTGATACCCCCTATTTTAACAAAGTTACAATTAATAAGTAAAAGTCCTGTTTAAATATGAATTCGTAATTATTTCTTGGTTTTAAATTTTAAATAGCTACTTTTACATCAAAATAATAACAAAATCAAAACAAAATATATCCAAAAGACAAAAATTTATGTGTGGATTCGCAGTTTATACAGGTAGTGACATGATGGACAAACTTTTGTTTGCCAGTGAGTTTAAAAAAATAGAATACCGTGGCCCAGACAACTCCAATATTAGAGATTTTGGTGATGATGGCTGGATGGGCTTTCACAGATTAAGCATTATGGATATTTCCAGTAATGGAAATCAGCCTTTAACATATAAAAATATTAATTTAGTTTGTAATGGAGAGGTTTATAACTTCCAACAACTAAGAAGAAAATACGAGCACTCATTTGAATTTCAATCATCTAGTGATTGCGAAGTTATTATTCCATTATTTTTAGATAAAGGAATTGAAGAAACTGCTAAATCTTTAGATGCTGAATTTGTATTTGTTATCTATGATTCAGTTGCCAAAAAATATTTTGCAGCTAGAGATCCTATCGGTATCCGTCCTTTATTTTACGGTTACTCTGCAAGCGGACAAATTATGTTTTCGAGTGAAATGAAAACCTTACACGTTGTTTGCGAAGAGGTAAAGCCATTCCCTCCGGGACATTATTATGATGGTGAATCTTTCCACTGTTATAAAGATATTTCAAAGGTTGAAAAGGTTTCATACGATAGTTTAGATGACATCTTTAAAAATATCAATGAAAAATTAACTGCTGCAATTGAAAAGAGACTACAGGCAGATGTACCTGTTGGCTTTCTTTGTAGTGGTGGTTTAGATTCTAGTTTAGTATGTGCTGTAGCAGCTAAAATGTTGGATAAGCCTATTAAAACTTTTGCAGTAGGTATTGAAGACGATCCTATTGATACTAAATATGCTAAAATAGTTGCTGATTATTTAGGAGCTGAACATACCGAAGTACTTTTTACAAAACAACAAATTTTTGATACCCTAAGTACTTTAATATACAATACTGAAACCTGGGATATTACTACAATCAGAGCTTCAATGGGTATGTACCTTATCTGTAAATACATTAGCGAAAATACAGATGTTAAGGTATTGATGACTGGTGAAATTGCGGATGAGATTTTAGGATATAAATATACAGACTTTGCGCCTAGTCCTGAGGAATTCCAAAAAGAAGCTGAAAAACGTATTCGTGAGATATACATGTACGATGTTTTAAGAGCCGACAGATGTATTTCGTCATGTGGTTTAGAAGCTCGTGTTCCTTTTGGTGATCTTGATTTTGTAGATTACATTATGAGTATTGATCCTGCTAAAAAGATGAATACTTATGGTGAAGGAAAATACTTATTACGTGCAGCTTTTGAAGGAGATTATCTACCAAAAGAAATACTTCACCGTGATAAAGCAGCTTTCTCTGATGCTGTTGGACACAGTTCTGTAGATTACTTAAAAGCTTATGCTGAAGAGATGTATACAGATGAAGATTTAGCTGCGGCAAAAGATAAATATCCTTATTGTCCTCCGTTTACAAAAGAATCTTTAATGTATCGCGATATCTTTGAAAAGCACTTCCCTGGAAGAGCTGGTGTAATCAAAGACTTCTGGATGCCTAATAAAGAATGGGAAAACTGTAATGTGGATGATCCTAGTGCACGTGTTTTACCAAACTACGGAGCTAGTGGCGTTTAATTGTTTCTACAAAAGGTGAATTTTTATATACTAAAAAAAGGTGATTTCAACTTAGAAATCACCTTTTTTGTTTTTTAGTTTCTGAATATTAAATCCTTACCATCTGAATCTATAATAATCTTTTCATCTTTAGTTATTTCATCAGATAGGATTCGTTTCGAGAGTTCATTCAAAATGCTCTTTTGAACCACCCTTTTTATTGGTCTGGCACCAAATAAAGGATCAAAGCCTACGTTTGCAATATATTCCACTGCCCCATCTGTAATATCAATTTCCACCATTTTTGATTGCAATGCTTTTTTAATAGCATTAATCTGCAATACTACAATCTCCTTAATCTCCTTATGTGTTAAAGGAGTAAACATGATAATGTCATCAATCCTGTTTAAAAATTCAGGTCGAATTGATTGACGTAGCAAATGAAATACTTCAGTCTTCGACTTTTCTGTAACTTCCGGAATATTCTCTTCTTTTACACCATCAAAATTTCGTTGAATAATATCCGACCCGGCATTTGACGTCATTATGATAATGGTATTTTTAAAATCAACAACACGGCCTTTATTATCCGTTAATCGTCCATCATCCAATACCTGTAATAGTACATTAAATACATCAGGATGTGCTTTTTCAATCTCATCCAATAACACTACCGAATATGGTTTACGTCGAACTGCCTCTGTTAACTGTCCTCCCTCATCATAACCAACATATCCCGGAGGCGCTCCAATCAAACGTGATACGGAGTGTCTCTCCTGAAATTCAGACATATCAATACGGGTCATCTTATTCTCATCATCAAACAAGAAGGACGCCAGCGTTTTTGCCAACTCAGTTTTTCCCACTCCCGACATACCAAGAAATATAAATGAACCAACAGGTCTTTTCTCATCCTGTAACCCGGCCCTGCTCCTTCTTATGGCATCAGATACTGCTTCAATGGCATCATTTTGTCCAACAACCCTTTTATGCAATTCCTCTTCTAATGAAAGCAGTTTTTCCTTTTCACTTTTCATCATTTTTGTTATTGGAATTCCAGTCCATCTGCTAATTACACCAGCCACATCTTCAGAATCCACTTCTTCTTTAAGCATTGGATTTTCAGACTGTTTTTGACTTAAAATGCCTTTTAGCTCAACAATCTTCTCTTCAGCCTCTTTAATTTTTCCATATCTTAATTCAGCAACTTTATCAAATTGTCCCTCTCGCTCTGCCTTCTCTGCCTGAAATTTATATTCCTCAATATTTGATTTAAAGCTTTGAATCTGATCCACTATATTCTTTTCTTCCTGCCATTTAGCTCTTAGGGTTGATCGCTCATCTTTTAATTGAGCCAATTCAGCATTCAATACTTCAAGTTTCAGTTTATCCCCTTCTCTTTTAATCGCTTCCCTTTCAATCTCAAGCTGGCTCACTTTTCTATCCAGCTCATCAATTTCCTCGGGTACAGAGTTCATCTCTAGTCGAAGTTTTGAAGCAGCCTCATCAATTAAATCAATAGCCTTATCTGGCAAAAACCGATCAGCAATATATTTATTACTTAGGTTTACAGCCGCTATAATAGCATCATCTTTAATTCTTACCTTATGGTGATTTTCATACCTTTCTTTTAATCCTCTTAAAATAGAAATGGCACTGATTACATCCGGTTCATCCACACGTACAATCTGGAATCGTCTCTCCAGTGCCTTATCTTTTTCAAAATACTTTTGGTATTCATTTAAAGTTGTTGCTCCAACAGCACGTAATTCACCACGTGCCAAAGCCGGTTTTAAAATATTAGCAGCATCCATTGCTCCTTCTCCCTTTCCGGCTCCTACAAGAGTATGTATTTCATCAATAAACAAGATGATATCTCCATTACTGCCTATTACCTCTTTAACAACAGCCTTTAAACGCTCTTCAAATTCACCTTTATATTTTGCTCCGGCCACTAAGGCTCCCATATCCAAAGAATAAATCATTTTAGATTTTAGGTTTTCCGGAACATCGCCATTAACAATTCTTATGGCCAAACCTTCTCCTATAGCAGTTTTACCTACTCCCGGCTCTCCAATTAAAATTGGATTGTTTTTGGTTCTTCGAGATAGAATCTGAAGTACACGTCTTATTTCCTCATCTCTGCCAATAACAGGATCAAGCTTACCATTACGAGCTTGCTCATTTAAATTGATGGCAAACCTGTTTAGCGCATTAAAATTATCTTCTGCAGTCTGCGAATCAACTGTTGCTCCTTTACGCAATTCTTTAATAGCTGCAACCAGATCTTTTTCTGTTACACCAGCATCTTTTAGCATATTTGAAACAGCATCTTTAACCGATAAAAGGGCTAAAAGTAAATGCTCAATAGATACATATTGATCATTAAACTCCTTTAAATATGATTTTGCTTTTTGAAGGATTTCATTAGATGTCTTTGATAAATATGGTTCCCCTCCACTAACTCTTGGATATGAATCTATGATGGCATCTAATGTATGATTGATATTATTAATATTAAGTTTACTAAATAAAAAGGAAATAATATTTTCTTCAACTTCTATAATCCCCTTCAAAATATGTCCAGGCTCAATAGCTTGATGCCCTTTTCCTGAAGCAATATTTACAGCCTGCTGAATTGCCTCTTGCGATTTAATAGTATATTCCTTGAAATTCATAATGAAATTATTTTCGTTTTCAATATGTAATCAAATTTACAACCAATATTGATTTTACGTCATTTTGACACTCAACCAAACTATATTATGTCAATTTAACATAAACACTCACTCAAAACATGATATTTCGTCTCATAAAAGTATTTTTACCTTTATTTTTGTTTCATCAGGCTAATTTTTATATTTGTTATCTTTACAATCCCTTAAATTTAGTTAACACTAAAACAATTATTAATTGAAAATATTTAAAATGAAAAACTTATTCTTAAGTGGTCTGTTTGCAATTTTACTAATAGCATGTGTTTCAAAATCTGCAAAAAAGGATGATGAAAAAGCCTGTTGTTCAGATCAAAAAGCAACTACTTCATGTTGTTCTGAAAATGCAGCAAGTGCTAAAATTATTGTTAGTGATAGTTCTGTTGTAACAGTTGATCAATTACTAAACAATCCGGATAAATACATTGATAAAAAAATAGAATTACAAGGATTTGTAATGCATACTTGTAAAAAGACAGGTAAAAAAATGTTTTTAAAAGGAAGTGATGAATCTACTTTTATTAGAATTGAGGCAGGTGAAAATATAAGTAAATTTGAACCTACTCTTGAGGGTGAAACAGTTATTGCCTCAGGAGTTTTAAGTGTATTTATACAAGAACACGAAGGTCATGCTGAAGGTGAATCCTGTGCATCAGAAGATAAAGCCAAAGGTTATGTGATGGCTTGTGAGAGTTATAAGCAAATATAAAATACAGTTCTTAAGCCGGCTTTTAGTCGGCTTTTTTATTCAAATGAAATTTAGAAAACTAAACCGTATTATACACAGAGACCTGGGCTACTTTTTCTCAGGTATGATTATTATATACGCATTAAGCGGAATAGCACTTAATCATAAGCACGATTGGAATCCTAATTATATTATTAACACCAATACAATTAATTATAAGTTAGATTCAGTTCAATCCATTAAATCTCAGGAAACAATCAACCAAATCATAACTTTAACACAAACTAAAGAGGAATATAAAAAACATTACTTCCCACAAAATGATGTATTAAAAATATTCCTATCTAAAGGATCATCCATTACCTTCAACAACAATTCAGGAACAATATTTTTTGAAGAATTAAAAAGCAGACCTCTTTTTAACGCTATTAATTATTTACATTTTAACCCTGGTATTATCTGGAAGTATTTTTCCGATATGTTTGCTATATGCCTTATTATATTGGCCATAAGCGGTTCTGTTATTTTAAAAGGCAAAAAGGGTTTTAAATGGCGTGGTTTTACTTTAATCGCACTAGGCTTGATATTTCCAATTATCATTTATTTTTTATCACATCTGTCCTAAATAAAAAAAGGGATTCTCTCAAGCATAGGTTCAAAGTTGACCTCAGCCAGTGAACCAAAAAACCAGGTTAGTTTGACGATTAAAAATCGTTTTTGTTTGAATGCAGTGAGTTTAAACGATTTCAGTCAAATAGCCTTAGTTTTTTTGAGAGAAGTGGGTGCAGCCTTGATCTTTTTTCCTTCCTTTTTTGGATCAAGCTAAAAAAGGAAGTCGGGTCTGGGTGAAACGCCAGTTAATATATAATATTTGGGACAGCTCTGATTTTTTATATTAAATAAGTATATTTGGTATGCTTTGGAAAACATAATAACATACATATTAAAACAGGTTAAAAAGGTTATTTTTAAAAAGCTACTTTGGGTAGCTTTGTTTTTTTGTTGTAATGTTTATATTTCTCATGCACAGAAAGATCTTAACGATTCTCTTAAAATTACAAACAGCTCAATACAGCAATTATTAAAAACCAATAAGGACAGTAGTTTTATATATAATAAATTATATGAATGGCTGGTTGTATCTAAAGACTCTAATGTTTCTGCTAACGAGTTACTATTATCCATTGAAAACGAGTACCAGAAATACAATCAAAAAATTATTCGTTCGATAAATATAAAACAGATATCACCCTTTGCCCGAAATATTTTAGATACCATTGATTTTACTACTAATAATCTTGAAAAAACACTAACCAAACTTCGTTTTCAAACGAAACAAAGCATCATTAAAAATTCACTTACATTTAAAAACGGTGAACTGCTAAATTTGCAAGATGTAAATGAGAGTGAAAGAATGCTGAGATCTTTAAACTTTATTACTAATGCACTTATTGTAATTGAACCTGCCAACAAAGACACCTCTCTGGTTGATGTTTTAGTAATAACACAGGATTCATATCCCTATGGTGCCAATTTTTCACTATCAACAAAACGTGGAAGTGTTGGTATATACAGTAAAAATGTTTTTGGATACGGACTCGAAATGAATCACTCAATAGATACACGAGCTACTGAATACAATAGTTTTGGATTTGATGAAAGTATTAAATGGGATAATATCTACGGTTCATATATATCTTTTGCTACTGAAATTAACAACACACAGAATGATCATTTTTTCAATTTTGGATTGAACAAAGATTTTTTTATTCCTGAAATTAAATATGCAGGAGGTATTCATATCAAAAGAAACTACAGAGTGCCTGGCGATTCTGAAATTGAAGATCTGGTTAATAACAACTATGATTATTTAAATCAGGATTATTGGTTAGGTAGAACATTTCTTATAAATGCACCAAACTATTTTAACAGATCTACGATTGGTTTACTAGGACAGGTAATTATAAATAAATACTTCAATCTGACTGATTCAATAGAATATGATGCATATTATTTACCCAATTACTATTTTTTTACAGGAATATCCTTTAACAAGAGAAGTTATTATAAAAACACGCTTATTTACAATTATGGTAGAATTGAAGATGTTCCTTATGGCTTTTTATCTTCAATGACTTTCGGATATAACTACAATGAACAAAAGAACCGTTATTTTATTGGGAGTCATCTATCTCTGGGATCGGCTATTGTTCCTAACAAAGGTTATATTTACCTGAGTGCTGATTTTAATTCTTTTTTCTACAATTCGAATACTGAAAGAACTTTAATGAGTTATAACTCCAGATATATTTCATCCTTAAAAAGGATTGGTAATAGTCAGTTAAGGTACTTTGTTTCGTTATATTATACCAGAGCAATGCATCTTGATCGTCCACAATACTTTTATTTAACACAAAATTCTCAAGGAATATCATCATACCGTAGTCGTGATTTAAAAGGAACACAAAAGTTTGTATTAAACTCTGAAAGCGTATTGTTTACTCCTACTGAAATTTTAGGGTTTAAAGTGGTACCTTTTAGTTTTGCTGATATTGGATGGATCAGTGAGAACAAAATACTATTTGGCACCAAGCCCTACTATTCAATTGGTGTGGGCATTAGAATCAGAAATGACAACTTGGTATTCAATACCATACAATTTCAATTGGCTTACTTTCCCAGAATTCCTTTGGGAGGAACCACTTTTGATTTTAGATTATCCGGAGAAGATGTTGGTGGTTTCAAATCTTTTGATATCAAAAAACCATATTCTGATCGTTTTGAATAAAAACCTATAAGTATTCCCCCGTTTAAACAAACATTAAACGGGGGAATTTCACTTATTTTCTAACTCTTATTGGATATTCCGGACGAACAGGTTCTTTAGGTGGATTTTCTTCCAATTGCCTTAATATAACCTCAATAGCCTTTTCTAATTGTGGATCCCGTCCTTCAATAATTAACTTTGGCCATTGTTCAACCTCAATATCTGGAGCAACACCCACATTTTCAACTCCAAACCCTTCTTCTTCCGTCCAAAATGCTAAGTTTGGAGCAGTAACCGAACCACCATCAATAAACTCAGGATAACCTGTTATACCTACCAATCCACCCCATGTACGTGTACCAATGATTGTTCCTAATCCAAATTTTCTAAACATCCAGGGTAAATAATCTCCTCCTGAACCTGCTCCTTCATTAATCAACATCACTTTAGGGCCTTGTATGGAAGCATTGGGCGCTTTATAATCTTTACCATATCTGAAATTCCAACTTGATTGATATGGTCTTTTTAATATATCAATATAATAATCTGCCAACTGACCGCCACCATTGTAACGTTCATCTATGATAATTGCCTTTTTATTAACCTGAGGAAAAAAGTAACGTTTAAAGTATTCATGTCCTGCTACTGTAGTGTTGGGAACATAAACATAAGCCACTGTTCCATCTGTTGCATCATTTACTTTTTTAAGGTTTGATTCAACCCAATCCCTATTTCTTAAGCCATTTTCGTTATTCAAAGGCACTACATCAAAAACTCTCGCCTCACTCCCGTTTTCATATTTACTTACTTTAAGTTTGATAATTTTATCTGCTGTATTTTCAAAGAAACTATAGAAATTTTCATTGGCATAAACTTCTTTGCCATTAATGGCAATAATAAAATCTCCTTCCTTAATATTAATTCCAGGCTCAGTTAATGGAGATCGTAAATCCGGATTCCAATTCAATCCACCATAAATCTTCGTAATCTGAAATCTATTATTTACCACTTTATAATCGGCTCCTAATAAACCTCCTTTTATCTTAGGTGGATTTTGATATTTATCGCCTCCGCTGGTAAAACGATGATGACCTACAGCCAATTCACTAAACATCCACTGCATTACTCTGTATAAGTCACTTCTACAGGAAATATCATTTAAGAAAACACTATATTTTTCTTTCATCGCATCCCAGTCGCATCCATGCATTCCCGGATCATAAAAATAATCTCTGTTCACTTTCCAGGCCTCATTAAAAATATTAGTCCACTCCTTTGTCGGATCTATTTTTATCTCCATCTGTTCTGTGTTAAGATTGTCTTTTTCTGGTTTTTTACCCACTTCTGCAATACCCCACTTATCCTTATTTAAAAATAACAGCTTTTTATTATTTGCTGTAAGCTTATAATAATTGGCTTCCATTATTTCCTTTTCTTCCTTATCTTTTAAAGTGTACATCATCATCATATCTAGTGCACCTCCTTCTTTATCTTTCTTTTCTTTTAAATAAAGAATTTTTCCTTCTTCAGGACTCGTTAAACGATAATATCCAGCTGGTTTTAATGGTAATGAAATAATTCTTTGATCAAAATGATCCCAATCTATACTTACTTGTACTTCCTCTTTGTCTTTATCGTCTTCCTCTTCAGTTTTCTCATCATTCTCCATATCGTTTTCTTTTGCCAATGGCGATTTTGTTTCATTTTGTAAGGTCACCAAATAAATAGAATATGTCATTTCCATATCAATACTCGATTGATCAAACCAATTTAAAACCGGACCTGCATCAGTTGAAGCCAACATATAAAGATATTTACCACCAGGATCAAAAACTACTTCTGTAACAGAAGAAAGTCCATCTGATAATGCATATGATTTATTTTCTTCCAAGGAATATACAAATGCTTTCTGAAAACTTGTTTCTATAAATTTGAAATAACTAATCCACTTAGAATCCGGAGACCAGGAACAAAACATATCAAGTAAAGCGCCTCCCATATATATAGGATTTGTAGTTATTTTTGTAGTTAAAGAAGTTTTTACATCATACAAATAAAAGTTTCGTCCATTATCGACATAGCATAACTTTTCGCTATTGGGAGCCCAATGTATATTACCATAAAAGCCAGTCCCTTCTAATTGCACCTTCTTTATATCTTTTGTATCCATATTTTTCAAATGCAGTGCATACTCACCTGTTTCATCCGAAAAATAAGCTATTGTTTTACCATCCGGAGACCATGCTGGATATTGCTCATGAACACCAGGCGTTTGAGTCAGGTTTTCCATATCACCTTTATCTGCAGGTAGGGTAACAATATCTCCTCTAAAATCAAAAACAGCCCTAATACCCGAAGGAGACACATCTGCACTTCTTATATATTTATTTCCAGATACATACCTTGGCCTTAACTCTAATAAATCAGTAGCTATTGAAATTGGAAGATCTCTACTAGCTTCTCCAATCCTGTCAAAAACATGAAAGCTCCCTGCCTGCTCAAACAACACTCTATTTTTGCTACATGCTATATGTTCTACCGGAAAATCATCAAAAAATGTATGTTGCGTAATCTTTTTATTGGTTGTATTGTATGAATATATATTAAACTCCCCATTACGATCACTTAAAAAATAAATATTGTTTAAAATCCATTTCGGATCATAATCATTACATCCTCCTTCAGGTTTTGAAATGACTTCCACATCGTGCGTTTTCACATTGTAAATCCACAATTTTGATTGCGTACCTCCTCTGTAATTCTTCCATTGATGAAATACTTCCATACATGGCGAATAAACAATAAAATTACCATCAGGTGAATAACTGGAGCTAAAAGCCGTTGGAATGGGTAATTCGGTTGGATTACCTCCTTTTATGGATACTGTATATAACTTGGCGTATCTTCTGGTAAAAACACTTCTCTGCGAATTAAATAAAACAGAATCGCCATTGGGCGTAAATCCCCTTACAATATCTGCAGATGGATGCCATGTTAATCTTTGGGGGATTCCTCCCGTCGAAGGAATAATAAACACATCCTTATTACCATCATATTCAGCACTAAAAGCAATGTATTTTCCATCTGGAGAAAATACAGGATTGGATTCAACTCCCTCATCTATTGTTAATCGATGAGGATTTTTCCCTTCTGAATCTGCAATCCATAGATCTTCAGCATATATAAAGGCTATGTTATTTTCAGAAATGGCAGGGCTGTGCATTAACCTGGTTGCACCTTCAGATTGAGCATTAATTGGTAAATTTAATAATGTAAAAGTCACTAAAAAGACTAAGGAAAGAAAACTTTTCATGATAATAGGTTTTACAGATATGGTAAACAAATGAGATTAAATGTAACCAAACATTTAATCAATGTCAATTCTATAAAAACTATTATGATGTATTGATTATTTTATATTTAGCTCCAATCCATCATAAGCCAGATGAACATTATCCGGCAATAACGAATCTTCCTCTACGTATAAACCTAATTGATGAGATATATGAGTAACATAACCTAATTCGGGATTGGCTTTTTGTATCACATCAATAGCTTCTGACAAACAATAATGAGAAACATGCGGTTCTTTTCGTACACCATTAACGACCAACACTCTTGAGCCTTTTACCTTTTCCAATTCACTGTTTGATATATAATTAAAATCAGTTAAATACGTAAAATCACCAATTCTAAAACCTAAAACAGGAAGATGCATATGTTTACCTCGGATTGGAATCACCTTAATTTCCTTAACCATAAAAGGTTCTTCAGTAATTGTATTTAAATCAATTTTAGGCACTCCGGGGTAAGGATTTTCAGCAAAGGCATAACCAAATTCGTTTTTTAACGCTGTAATCACTCTGCTTTCTGCGTAAACATCCACATGGCGTTTGTTTACCCAATTAAAAGCTCTAACATCGTCCAGACCTGCAATATGATCTTTATGTTCGTGTGTAAATAGTATCCCATCCAACGACTTTACATCAGCTCGTAACATCTGCTGCCTAAAATCCGGTCCGGAATCAATAACAAGTGTTATCCCTCCCACCTCAATCAATACTGATGAGCGTAAACGAATATCTCTTGTATCTTTTGATTTACAAACCCTACAATCGCAAGCAATTACAGGTACCCCTTGTGATGTTCCCGTCCCTAAAAAAGTAATTTTCAAGTCGTATTATTTTAATAATTTACAAATCAAAGATACAAAAACAGGTCTGATATGATTTAAAAATGCAATATTTACAATTAATAAATCATTAGATTACAGATATTAAACCCAATACAACAAGCCCATTTTCAACACCTTATACAGGTTAATTAAAATTGGTGCATGTAAATAGATCCATTATTATGACCAAAATAGTAATAGCTCCAGATAAATTTAAAGGTTCATTATCAGGGATTGAATTCTGCAATATTGTTGAAAATGAATTGCTTGAGATATGTAACAATACAGATATCGTTAAATTACCACTTGCTGATGGCGGTGATGGTACTGTTGAAGTAATCAATTATTACTTAAAAGGTTATATCAGAAAGGTTGAAGTTGAGGGTCCCTTAAACAGAAAAGTTCTGGCATCATATTACTATTCACCAGGTAATAAATTTGCATTTATTGAAATGGCGGAAGCATCAGGCTTAAAACTACTCAATAAAAATGATTACAATCCTTTAAAAACATCCACTTATGGTACTGGCGAATTAATCCTTGACGCTATAAATCAAGGAGCTAAACATATTATATTAGGCATTGGTGGTAGCGCAACAAACGATGCAGGAATTGGTATGGCTAAAGCGTTAGGATATCGTATTATGGACTCAAACAGTAAAGAATTAAAAGGCACAGGAGAAGATTTGATCAATATTAGTTCTATTGATTCTTCAAACATAAATCCAAAACTTAAGGAAATAAAGTTTGAAATAGCTTGCGATGTAAATAATCCGCTGTATGGACTTAATGGCGCGGCTTATATTTATGCCCCACAAAAGGGAGCAGATACTAAAATGGTAAAAGCGTTGGATAAAGGATTACAAAACTTTAATTGTATTGCAAAAAATGAGTTCAACAAGGACTTACAAATAATATCTGGTGCTGGAGCAGCAGGTGGCTTAGGTGCTGGGTGCATTCTATTTTTAAATGCAACACTTAAATCCGGAATAGATTTAATAATGGGAATTGCTCAATTCAATAAACATATTAGCAATGCTGATTGGATTATTACAGGAGAAGGAAAATTAGACAAGCAAACCCTTTCAGGAAAAGTAATATCTGGAATTATTAAATCCACCACCCAACAAAAGGTAGCTATCTTCTGTGGTATCAATGATCTTTCAGAAAATGATTTTTCGACTAAAAACATTCATTTCGTTTCTGCCTTATCATTGTTTGCAAAAAACACAACAGATTCTATCATTAATGCCTCTAAATATCTGAAGATTATTACAAAAGAATTTTGTACTACTCAATTGCAACCTAACAATAAGCAACCTTAAGCACATTACTAACGAAAAAAGAAGTGATTCTCCCTCTATTCGAATAAACAATATTCTTGAATGTTGGTTACTAATTTGTAATTGATATCAGAGTATACTAATATGATTAATATAGAGGAAAAACTCGAGTTTTATAAAAGTCATGGACTTCCTGCACAAGTAGGTGAATACAAAATCAAACTGGAGGAAATTTCAAATCAAAATACAGATAAAAAAGCGCTTCATAAAAGTAAGGGGAAACTATTGACCCATGAACGAATTGATTTATTATTGGATGAACAAAGTCCCTTTTTAGAATTATCTCAACTTGCTGCCTACAACCAATACAACAACAATTTTCCTTCTGCAGGAATAATTACTGGAATTGGCTATGTTCACGGAAGAGAAACCATGATTATTGCCAATGATGCCACAACTAAGGGCGGTACTTATGTAAAAGAAACCATAAAAAAACATTTACGAGCACAAGAAATTGCTTTAGAAAATAATTTGGCATGTATATATTTGGTTGACTCAGGAGGTATCTTTTTACCCGAACAAGCCAACGTATTTCCTGACAAAGGAGATTTTGGACGAATTTTTTATAATCAGGCACGATTATCTGCCCAAAGCATTCCTCAGATTAGTATAGTTATGGGTTCATGTACTGCTGGTGGTGCCTATATTCCTGCTATGAGCGACGAAACCATTATCGTAAAGAATCAAGGAACCATTTTTCTGGGAGGACCTCCTCTTGTAAAAGCAGCTACAGGAGAAGAAGTTAGCGCAGAGGAATTGGGTGGTGGTGATATGCACACTTCTCAGTCTGGTGTGGCCGACCATCTTGCAGATGATGATTTTCATGCTATTGAGATTTGTCGTAATATTTTCAAATATTTAGCACCTCCTCAAAAGATAAATTCTCTTGGAGTAAAAAAAATAATGCATAAAAAGGCTGATCACGAAATTTACAAAGAGATTCCTGAAGCTGGTAAATACAATAAAGACGTACGAAAATTAATTCATCATATTATTGATGATGAGCAATTTGATGAATTTAAAGCCAATTATGGAAATACACTCGTAACAGGATTTGCATCGATCAATGGGTTTAAAGTAGGAATTTTAGCCAACAATGGAATCTTGTTTTCTGAATCAGCTCAAAAAGGAGCACATTTTATTCAATTGTGTGATAAAAGAAATATTCCTATGATCTTTCTCCAAAATATTACCGGTTTTATGGTTGGTAAAGATTATGAGCAGAAAGGAATTGCAAAAGATGGAGCCAAAATGGTAAATGCATTGGCAAACACCAGGGTTCCCTTTTTCACAATTATTATTGGAGGTAGCTATGGCGCAGGTAATTATGCTATGGGAGGCCGTGCTTTTAATCCAAGACTTTTGTTTTCATGGCCATCGGCAAGTATATCGGTAATGGGACCACAGCAAGCGGCAGATGTACTGACCACAATAAAAAAGGATCAGGAGGCTAAAATTGGAAAGACAACTCCTAAAGAAGAATTAGAAAAGATGAGACAAAACATTATGGATAATTTTAACAAAGAAGCTTCACCATATTATGCAACAAGCAGGCTTTGGGATGATGGTATAATTGATCCGGCCGATACAAGAATGGTTTTGTCAATTGGATTAAGTATAGCCCAAAATCAATCAAACAAGAAGGGTGATTATGGTGTTTTCAGAATGTAAAGTACATCGCTCAACAAAATACTTGCATCAATCTTTATTATTGACTCAACATTATTTTAAAATACAATATATCTATCTAAATCAAAAATAAAACACTAAACCAGCATGAAGACGATCAATTTTAGTATTAAAAATCAGATTGCATATTTAGAACTAAACAGACCTGAAAAAAGGAATGCCTTAAACAAAGAAATGATTCAAGAAATCCTGATGGTTCTGAAAGATAACATGAGTAACCGGTCGTTTAAAGTATTGGTCATTCATGGAAGTGAAAATTACTTTTGCTCGGGTGCTGATTTGGAATGGATGCAACAGGGTATAAAACAAAACAAAACTGAAAATATTCATGATGCAAAGCTATTTAATGCCCTGTATCAATACATATATAACTTCCCCACTCCTGTTGTTTGTGAAGTTCAGAATTCAGCGTTCGGTGGTGCTATTGGTATCATTGCTTGTAGTGATATTGTGATATGTGAGGAAAATTCACGATTTGGTTTTCCGGAGGTTCAACTAGGGCTTATTCCGGCAACCATTTCTCCTTATATTCTTAAAAAGATGGGAAATAGCAATACCCGAAAAAGACTCTTAATGCCTGAAACCTTTTCGGCGCAGGAAGCTCAAAATGAAGGTTTGGTTCATTTTATATCAACAAATGGAAATATCAGAGAAGAAACGATTAAAATAGCCCAAAACATAACCAAAGGTGCTCCGGATGCACTAATACAAACAAAAGCCTTAATTCAAAAACTGGAAGAACACAATGAAGATGAAACAACCTTACTTTATTGTGCCAGAATGATAGCCAGCGCACGAACATCAAAAGAGGGACAAGAAGGAGTTAATGCTTTTTTACAAAAAAGAAAACCTGAGTGGAATAATGAAAAAAATGTACCATCAATTTAATAGAATACTAATAGCAAACAGAGGTGAGATTGCCGTGCGTATTATTAAAACAGCGCACAAAATGGGTATTGAATGTATTGCTATTTATACTGATCTTGAAAAAAATGCGCTTCATGTTAAAAAGGCAGATGTCAGCGTATTAATGCCCGGTAGTTCATTACAAGAAACCTATTTAAACCAGGATTTGATCATTTCTATTGCTCAGGAATATTTTGCTGATGCCATTCATCCCGGATATGGTTTTCTGTCTGAGAATGGAGATTTTGCTCAACTATGTGAAATAAATTCAATTCAATTTATTGGCCCATCAGCCCGTGTAATAAAACAAATGGGCAACAAGGAAGAAGCCAATAAAATAGCTTCAAAAAATAACATTCCATTATTAAAAAAACTAAACGGTAGTGTTGATTCAATGATAAATGAGGCGAGCACTCTGAATTTTCCTTTAATCATTAAAGCTGCCGCAGGTGGCGGTGGTAAAGGAATGCGAGTGGTTTACAAAATTGAAGATTTGCACGACTCTATAAAAAAAGCATCCGATGAAGCACTAAGATATTTTGGAAATGATTCAGTTTATGTTGAACAATACATTGAAAATCCCCGACATATTGAAGTTCAGGTTTTGGCTGATGAGCATGGCAACCTGATTCATCTGTACGAAAGAGATTGTTCCATACAACGCAGACATCAAAAAATTATTGAAGAGGCGCCAGCTCCATATATGGCAGAAGAAATAAGAACAAATATTTTAAATGATGCACTGACAATTACAAAAAGCATTGGGTATACAAATGCTGGAACTATAGAATTTATTTTAGCTCCTGATCAACAACATTATTTTCTGGAAATGAACACCCGTATTCAGGTTGAACATACCGTAACCGAAGAAATTACAGGAATTGATATTGTAGAACAACAATTGCGTATTTCAATGGGGCAAACTCTAAATCTGAAGCAAAAAGATATAACTGTAAATGGCCATGCAATAGAAGTTAGATTATATGCTGAGGATCCTGAAAATAATTATATGCCTTCACATGGAACGATCAAGGGATTACATATACCTAAAATACCGCAAATAAGAGTAGATAATGGTATTTGTCAATTCGAAGAGATACATACCCATTTTGACTCTCTGTTAAAAAAAGTGATTGCAAAGGGCAAAAACAGAGATGAAGCAATAAGCATTTTAAAATCCTTTTTAAAAGAATATACGCTCTTTGGCATAGATACAAATAAAGATATTATCCTGTATATATTGAATCATCAAAAATTCTTTAAAGGAGAATATTCCACTTCATTTGTAGCAAATAACCAACACGATTTTAAAGATAATAATCGTATTTCTGAATCTGAATTAAAGATATTTGCATCTGCTTTTATTATTATAAAAAATAAAATTCAATCAGAAAATAAGTTCGGATATTGGAGACATAAGCAGGATCATCATCTTATAATCGAAAATAAAAGCATAGAAATATCGCTACTTCAGGTATTTTCTGATAAATTTATTATTCAAGTTGATAACAATACACCTACTGAATTAAGAATTATTGAGTTTAAACCTAATTACCTAAGCTTTAGCAGAGAAAATATACTGTATAAAGTAAATTACCTGAAAGCTGATGACCGACTTTTCTATATACAACATGAAGGTAGGAAAATTGCCATTTCGGATAAACCCAGAAGAAATAAAAGATCAATTAAAGAACAAACCAATAATAAAACCACTCTTTTGGCACCTACTCCGGGAAACATTGTTGATGTATTAGTGAAAGAAGGAGAAAGTATAAAAAAAGGCACTCCATTGGTTGTATTAGAAGCCATGAAAACAGAGAATATTTTAATGGCATGGAAAGATACTTTAGTAAAAAAAATACATGTGAAAACTGCTGACCATGTTAGCTTAAACCAGGTTTTATTAGAAACGGAATAGAAATATAAAAGACATTAAAAAACTATTAATTGAATAACAATGACTCCATTTTATAATCAGGAAAAAGAATCTTTAAGAAAAAAAGTAAGACAATTTGCGGAAACTGTAATTAAACCCCTGGTAGCTGAACTTGATGAAAGTGAAAGTTTTTCGGTTGAGTTGGCTCAAAAAATGGGAGAAGCAGGTTTATATGGTATTGATATTCCTAAACAATATGGTGGACAAGGTTTAGATACATTATCCTATATCATTGCAGTTGAAGAACTATCTCGCATTGATGGATCGCAAGCTGTTACAATGGCTGCTCACAACTCACTTGGCGTTGCACCTATCTATAACTTTGGAACTGAGGAACAAAAAAAACAATTGCTTCCGGATTTACTAAACGGCAATAAATTGTGGGCATTTGGTTTAACAGAAGAAAATGCAGGTTCTGATGCCAGAGGTGTTGATACAGTTGCTACAAAGACTGATGAAGGTTGGGAAATTTCAGGAGATAAAAGATACATTACCAATGGTAGTAATGAATTAATGGCTGGTATTACTGTACTAGCAAAAACCGGAATTATAAATAATAAACCAACCTATACTACATTTCTGGTAAACAAAAACACTCCTGGCTTCTCATCAAAACGTACTCTAGGAAAAATGATGTGGCGGGCTTCTGATACTGCAGAAATTAAGTTAGACAGGTGCCTTGTTTCGGATCAAGATATAATTGGAGAAAAAGACAAAGGCCTATCTCAAATGCTTAAAACATTAGATTCTGGCAGACTTTCAATTGCTGCAATGGGGCTTGGATTAGCCCAGGGAGCTTTTGAAATGGCATTAGAATATGCCAAAAATAGAAAGCAATTTGGCAAGTCTATCTCTTCATTTCAAGCCATACAATTTAAGTTAGCAGATATGGATTTAAAAATAGAGCTGGCCAGAAATATGCTGTATAAAGCTTGTTGGTTAAAGGATAATCAAATAGAGTACAGTAAAGAAGCAGCTATGGCCAAGTTATATTGTAGTGAAATTGCAGGAGAAGTATCTGATGAGGCTATTCAAATTTTTGGAGGTGCTGGCTTATTTAAGTCCAATGATATTGAACGTTTTTACAGAGATCACAGAATATTAAGAATTGGAGAAGGAACTACCGAGATTCTTAAAATGGTAATATCAAGAAATTTAGGTATTTAAAACCACAATAGAATAATGCCGATTTGTTATTGCATTTTTTTAACCAATCGGCATTTCTCTGTATTTCAATCATTTTTCACCGTATATATTCTAAAATATAGATATTCATGGTTATTTCATTTATTTAAGGTGAAGAAGCCATTGTATTTCTCAACAAACTTTTCTTTTTTTGCTACATGGAAGATCGTAAAAAAGACCATATACAATTAGCGTTTAAAGCTTCTGTTAAAGATTTGGAAAAAGATAACAGGTTTAGTTATGAACCTATGTTATCGTCTCATTCTGAGTTTTCTTTTAAGCCATTTCCTTTTTTAGGAAAAGAAATGAGTTATCCTTTTTGGATATCTTCCATGACAGGCGGCACTGAGATGGCAGGCATCATCAATAAAAGATTGGCCTCTGCTGCAGGAAAATATGGTTTAGGTATGGGGCTGGGCTCTTGCAGATCATTACTCAAAAATAAAAACTACTTTAATGACTTTAATGTAAGGAGTTACATAGGCAACAAACAACCTTTGTATGCAAACTTTGGCATTGCTCAAATCGAAAAAATGCTGAATGAAAATTCCATCGAACAGATTGAACAAATAAAGACAGATCTTAATGCAGATGGAATCATTGTACATATAAATCCTTTACAAGAAGCTTTCCAACCTGAAGGAGACTTATTAGAACGCCCTCCTATTGAAACCTTATCTGAATTATTACAGAAGGTTGAGTCCCCCATAGTTGTAAAAGAAGTAGGACAAGGTATGGGTTATGAAAGCATTAAGGCTGTTTTAAAATTAAATATTGCTGCTTTTGAGTTTGGTGCCTGGGGAGGAACCAATTTTACCAAGCTGGAAAAAATGCGCAATAAGAATTCAATACATGCTTTTGATGATTTTATTAATGTTGGACATGATGCACATGAAATGACATTAATGGTGAATCAGATATATGAAGAAGCTGATATTAATTGTAAGCAAATTATTATCTCAGGCGGAATTCGTTCTGTTTTAGATGCCTTTTACTTACATAAAATATGTAAAATACCATCGGTAATAGGTATGGGTTCTATGTTTTTGGAATATGCCTTAAAAGGTGAAGACGAATTGGATTTATTTATAACTGAAATGATTGAAAAATGGAAACTTGCAGAAGCTTTTTTAAGAGTTAAATAGTCAAGTATCCTATGTAAATAAAATAACGGGGCTCAACTACACAAAATTGTAGTTGAGCCCCGACTTATATAAACAGTTCTCCTTTTTCTTTATTTTGTTTCAAAAAACGAAATTACTTCAGTTAATTTCTCAACCTCCCCGGAAAACGACTTGGTAAGATTTAAAATATGATCAGCTGCTGAAGCATTGCCTTGCGATACAGAATCTAATTCTAAAATAGCTTTATTAACCTGCTCAGCTCCTACATTCTGCTCCTCGGAAGATGCTGATATTTCTTTTACCAATTCAAATGCTTTTTGAATATCCGGAACTAATTTTGTAAAAATACCTCCTGCCCTTTCTGCAACATTTACAGTTGACAAAGCCTGTTCACTAATTTCATTAGCTGATACTTTACTTCTCTCTGCCAATTTACGCACTTCAGCAGCAACAACTGCAAAGCCTTTACCTTCCTCGCCCGCTCTTGCTGCTTCTACTGCTGCATTTAAAGCTAAAATATTCGTTTGAAAAGCAATATCTTCAATAATAGTTACTTTTTCTGATATGGTTTTGATTGCTTCAACAGCCTGAGCAATAATCTTGCTACCTTCATAAGTATCTTCAAAAGCCTGATGCATAATTTGCTCAGATTGCCTTGAGTTTTGCGCATTCTGACTAATATTAGCACCCATTTCTTCCATAGAAGCTGAAACTTCTTCTGAAGAGCTGGCTTGTTGCATAGAACGACTTGATAGATCATTTGCCGACTCATTTAACTCTGAACTACCCGTTTCAATTAATTTGCTTGTTTGCAATGCCTGAGAAATCACACCAGAAATACGATCCTTCATCTGCTTAAATGTATTGGCAAACTGCCCTATCTCATCCCCTTTTGATAATAAATCATTCTGAATCTCAACATTCAATTTACCTACTGACAAATCTGCGGCTATTTTATTAAGAGTAATAATTGGTTTTGACATTCGATTAGAGATGAAGAATGCCCATATCAATGTAATTATCAAAATGATAAATCCTATAACAATAGTCAGTGTACGGATTGGATTTAACAAACTAACCAATTCATTAGTTGGTACAATCATTACAATTTTATGCCCAGTATCGCCAACACTCATGTGAACTACCTCACATCTTTCTCCATTAATATCATAATTACTCAACAACCCAGATGCTTTTGACATTACAGAATCACTAGCTTCTTCTGTAATAATATCCTTCAGTGTTTTAGTAATATCATCCTCATGTTGAGCAATTTTTATGGTTCCCAGTTCATCTATAATACACATATAGCTATTTTCGCTATACTTCTTATTATTTAATTGCTTCACTAATTTAGTAGGATTTAGCCCAACACCTGCAACTCCTAATGGATTTGAGGGATCTCCGATAAGCACATTAATAAACAATCCGGTTTGATCAAGATTTTTATTATAATCAAAATTGGTCAGGATCTTTTTTCCTGAGTTCATTGAATCAAAAAACCAACTATCATCCGGATCTGATTCCGAAACTGTATCGAGCATTTTAAAACCCTCAGCCCAATAATTGTTAGTAGCAGCATTAACAGCAAATACCGTAAAATAACCTAGGCCATTAACAGTCATATCTAACCTACTAAGCAACAACTGTTTTAAAACTTCATCATCTTCATTCTCAAACCATTTAATTAATGTTGGATCCTGAGCCAGGCTTAAAGAAGTTTCAATGGCGTTTTCAAACTCATTTCTTAAATCACTTTGAGAAGATTCAATAAACGTATGTAACTGTCTCTCTCTAATATCCTCTGTAATTGTATTACTTACCATTGTGAAAATGGCAACACTTAAAACAGCAATTACAGCAATACAAACTCCTCCAAATGCCAAAAGAATATTGGCACGTATGCTCCTTACTTTCATACAAAATAGTTTAGATTATGATATTCTGGTTTGAGCAGAATTATTTCACTCACCCGAAAATCACCCAGTAAATTTTTGTTTATTGTCTAAATAAAAAATGTTCAACAATGTAAAATCATTGACGAACACACAATTCTTTACGACAAATGGTGGTTTTTGTTTGACTAAAAGACGAAACATAACATATATCATATGTAAGTACAATGATTATCTTATACTTATATACTGTTAATAAAAGTTAACTAAATAATTAGGCCCATTATAAATCAGTTAGTTGCAATAAATATGAAATAAACCAGCACAAAACATTTTTACTTCATGTATGTTTTTTGTCTACATATATATCGTTAAATTATGATTTCAGGATTTTCAAAGCTAGATACAATAGACAAAATTGAACTTTTAGTAAAAAGTTTAGGATTACCATCAAAAATAAAAGAAACGCTTATTTCTCATCATCACAACACATTACAAAACACATACAATCAATTCTCAGAAAATACCATAAGTAATTTTTATCTGCCATATAACATTGCACCAAACTTTATTATTAATGGTACAGAATACTTTGTTCCAATGGCTATTGAAGAAAGTTCTGTTGTAGCTGCAGCCTCCAAAGCTGCCAGTTTTTGGGCAAAACATAACGGCTTTAAAACTACTGTTATTTCAACAACAAAGATTGGTCAGATATTTTTCACTACTGATGTTTCATACCTTAATTTGGATTCGCAACTAAATACTATAGAAAATACTTTACGCACATCTATAACTTCGCTTACCTCAAATATGGAAAAGCGCGGGGGTGGTATTAAATCCTTCGAATTACAAGAAGTAGAAGATTGTACAAATACATTCTGCTTATTGGTAAGTTTTGAAACTGTTGATTCCATGGGTGCAAACTTTATCAATTCCTGTTTAGAAGAAATGGGTAAATCCTTAACTCAATATTTTAAATATCAGGAGATAGATATTCAAATCATTATGGCAATTCTATCTAATTATACTCCCGATTGTCTTATAAAATGTGAAGTTTCATGCTCAATAGAGGATTTAAAATACTGGTCGAAAGAAATGGCCCCTATTGATTTTGCTAATCGATTTAAAAGCGCAGTTAAAATAGCCAACAATAATACTTCGAGAGCTGTTACTCACAACAAGGGCATAATGAATGGTATTGATGCTGTTGTAATTGCTACAGGCAATGATTTTAGAGCAATTGAAGCAGGAGTGCATGCCTATGCCAGCAAAGATGGTAAATACAGATCATTATCTGACTTAAGTATTGAAAACGATTCTTTTAGTTATAGCTTAACAGTTCCCTTGGCTATCGGAACTGTTGGAGGATTAACGAAGTCTCATCCTATGGCATCTCTATCAATGGAAATTCTAAATAATCCCACAGCTAAAGATCTCATGGGTATTATTGCTGCTGCTGGACTAGCCAATAATTTTTCTGCAGTTGCCTCATTAGTTACAACAGGAATACAAAAAGGACATATGAAAATGCATTTATCCAATATACTTTTAACATTAGAGGCTTCTGAAGAGGAAAAAGTCAGTGCAAATGCTTATTTTAGCAATCAGACTGTGAGTTTTAGTGCAGTTCAGACCTATCTCAACAATTACAGAAAAGACAAATAGCTTTTCTAAAAAGGAACTACAAAAACACTTATGAAAAATGATTGAACAGGAAAATACCCCAATTTTCTCAACTGAATCCCATGGAAAAATTATGCTCACTGGCGAATATGGAGCCATGTATGGAGCCAATGTATTGGCTATTCCTTTAAAAGTTGGCCAAACTTTAAATGTTTATGAAAAAAATTATGGTTCACTTGAATGGGAAGCCTATAAACAAGATGAATTATGGCATAAGGTTGCTTTTGCAGATAAACTGGATGGGAAGCTTCATATTGGTGACAGAACAAACGCCGGATTTGCAGTAGTTATTCACAAAGTACTTAGAATGGCGCTCAATCTTAGTAATAGCAAGTTAGAAGATATTTTAGATAAAAAATTTATTACCAATCTTAATTTTAACCCAGAATTAGGATTAGGAAGCAGCTCCACATTAATTGTAAACGTTGCCCGCTATTTTAACATAGATCCATTTGAGTTAAATTCGCTAAGCTTTAAAGGTTCTGGATATGATATTGCTGCATCCATGTCTGATCTTCCGGTTATTTATAACAAGAATGTAAAGAATCCGCAACATGTAGCATTAAAATTTAAACCACCTTTTCATTCAAACTTATACTTTGTTTATTCGGGCAAAAAAGTCAGCTCCTTAAAAGCCATAGATAAAATTAGTCGTAAAAATTTTACAAACCAGCAACTAAACAGAATATCAGCAATTACCACAAGCCTTGCGCTGTGTAATAATATCGATGATTTTATGGAATTGATTAACGAACATGAAAAAATAATTTCAAAAATTTTACATATCCCCACCCTTAACAGTAAACAATTTTATGACTTTGAAGGTTCTATAAAATCATTAGGAGCCTGGGGCGGCGATATGATGTTAGTTGCCACAAAGCATCCTGAACAATATGTTGAAAATTATTTTAACCGTCGGGGACATGATGTTATATATAAATATGCTGATCTGGCTCTTGACATAGATTAGATATAGGTGAATTATTTACAAGAAAATGGAATTGTATCTAAAAGCAGTTCTGCAAACATTGCTATTGTTAAATATTGGGGAAAAAGAGCCATTCAACTCCCATTAAACCCTTCAATAAGTTTTAATTTAAAGCATTGTATTACAAACACAAAAATAAAATATACAATAAATAAAAAGTTGAATGATTATTCATTTGACTTTTTATTTGAAAACAAACCCAACATTAAATTTGAAGAAAAACTGCTTGTATTTTTTAAAAGAATCGAACAGTTTTTACCTTGGTTAAAACGCTTTCATCTCAATATTGAAAGTTCAAATACCTTTCCTCATTCTTCAGGTATTGCATCCTCTGCCAGCAGCTATTCGGCATTAGCTAAATCTCTAGCAGAAATACACCTTCAAATTACAGGTGAAACATTATCTTCATCAATAGTATCAGAAATTGCCAGATTAGGTTCTGGAAGTGCATGTAGATCAACACAACCAGGATGGAACCTATGGGGCACTTCTGATTTTGAAGGGAGTAATGATCTAAATGCAATTGAAATCAACCATAAGGTGCATCACTCATTTAAGACTATTCAGGATACGGTTCTTATTGTTAGTAACGATCAAAAACAAATCAGTAGCACCGCAGGTCATCAATTAATGGAAAACCACCCTTACAAACAAGCAAGAATACAACAAGCTACAAACAATGTAAACCAACTACTACAGGCACTTGAAAATGGTGATTGGAATTTATTTATAGAAATTGCAGAATTGGAAGCATTAAGTCTTCACGGCTTAATGATGAGCTCTTCTCCCGGATATACTTTACTCCTGCCCAACTCTTTAACTATTATTTCTAAAATAAGAGAATTCAGAGCATCTACTAAAATACCTGTATGTTTTACTATTGATGCTGGTCCTAACATTCATGTATTATATCCGGAGTCGAACAAAATTGAAGTTTTAGAGTTTATTGAAAGAGATTTAAAGAAATACTGTATCAATAATCTATTGATTAAAGACTGTATTGCCTAAATAATAAGAATAAACATTCATTTTTTAGATATAAGTTATGCCCTTGAATAAATTTAGTCCAATATTTTATTCAAAAATTTTATTGTTTGGTGAGTATTCCATATTGTTTGATTCTAATGGACTTACCATACCCTATTCCCATTTTAATGGCAGATTAACCTTTATTAATTCGGAAGGTTATACTGATTTAGAATATGCCAAACACTCCAATCAACAACTGCAAAAGTATTGTGAGTATCTACATATAAATTGTAGCAGTTATATTGATACTTCCCGGTTTAAAGAAGATTTAAATAAAGGTTTGTTTTTTGAATCAACAATACCTGAAGGATACGGACTTGGCAGTAGTGGCGCGTTAGTTGCTTCGGTATACCATTCATACGGCAAGCATAAAATCAAGGCAAAGGCTGGTTTATCTAAGGAAAAAACACAACAATTAAAACGCTTATTTTCAAAACTTGAATCTTATTTTCATGGCAAAAGCTCTGGAATAGATCCATTGATTTGCTATATCAATCATCCTCTATTCATTAAAAATCAACAAGAGATTTCATCTATTGGTATATCCAGAAAAAATGTAGAACAAGATGATGCCATTTTTATAATAAACACCAAGAAAACAGGAAAAACAGCTCCTTTAGTTGATTTATTCTTAAAGAAATGTGTCAATCCCAAATATTTGGATAAAATTAAAACTGAATTAATACCAACAACAAATCATTGTGTTAAATCCATACTGAACGGAGACCTGCCATCATTTTACAAAGACCTGAAGAAATTATCTAAATTTCAACTACAATATCTAAAAGAAATGATCCCTGATGAATTCATTAATCATTGGGAAAACGGATTGGAGAAGAATGATTACATACTAAAACTATGCGGTTCGGGTGGCGGCGGTTATCTATTAGGTTTTACCAGAAAATATAGTAAAGTTAAAAGCTTGTTAGTTAACAAAGGACTTGAAGTTATAACTGTTTATCAGGAACTATAATTGCAAGTAAAAAGATGCTTTTTATAAAAGATTTGTATTTTTGCAGACTCTTTTTAATCTAAAGAACGCAATTGCACTTCATGGAATCAAAGCATCACACATCAGATAAATACTTTACCAGGTTTAAAACATCAATTGAAGAAATAACGCTACCTGATAAATTTACTTATCCGTTTTACTACGAACCCCATGAATTGTCTTTAATTGCCACTAAAGAACTTCAAAAGCATCTATTAACTCAAAAGGACTGGATTCACGATTTTGGTATTGACCATTTTGTTGAAGGTACAAACATTGGAAAAATGTTCGGTGTATTAGTGGTACAAAATGATCAGAATGAGATTGGCTATTTGAGTGCTTTCAGTGGAAAATTAGCAGGAACTAATACCTTACCTGGATTTGTACCTCCTATATACGATTTATTGGATGAAAATGGCTTTTTTAAACCAGAAGAGGATAATATAAGTCTTATTAATCATCAAATAAAAGCAATTGAAGAATCTGAAGAATTCCGAATTGCTACTGAAAACTATTCTTCAGGAATTGAAGCTTCACAAAAAGCCCTTGATGATTACAAGACCTTTATGAAGGTTGAGAAAAAAAATCGTAAGATTAAACGAAATGAGTTAGAACAATCCCTAACCAAGGAGGAATTTGAAACTTTAAAAGAAGAATTAAAACAGGAAAGTCTTAAACATCAATATGATTTTAAGATGCTGAAGAAGGATTGGGAAGAAAAACTGGAAAAACTAAAATGCGAGCTTGATTTCTTTAAAAAGAAAATAATTGACCTTAAGGAGGAAAGAAGGACTCGTTCTGCAGCATTACAACAAAAGCTTTTTGATCAATATCAGTTTTTAAATTACAATGGCGAAACCCAAAGCTTATGCAGTATTTTTGCTCCTACATCTCAGCAAATACCACCTGCTGGAGCTGGTGATTGTGCTGCACCTAAATTGCTACAATATGCCTATCAAAACAATTTAAAGCCCATTGCTTTGGCTGAGTTTTGGTGGGGACAAAGTCCTAAATCTGAAATTCGTAAGCATGGATACTTTTATCCCTCATGCAAAAGTAAATGCGAACCTATTTTAGGTCATATGCTTCAAGGTCTTGAGGTGGATGAGAATCCTATTAAATCACCAACCATAAATCAAAATCAGCTGGAAACCGTTTTTGAGGATGAATATATTGTGATTATTAATAAACCTGCTGAATTTCTTTCGGTACCTGGAAAAGAAACTGAAGACTCCGTATATCTGAGAATTAAAAATAAGTATCCAAATGCAACGGGCCCATTATTGGTTCACAGACTTGATATGTCTACCTCTGGATTAATAATGATAGCAAAGGATAAAGATATTCATAAAGCACTTCAAAAGCAGTTTCTGGAGCGAAGTGTACAAAAAAGGTACGTTGCCCTTTTAGATGGTATTATTGAAAATGATTGTGGCTTTATTGAGTTGCCATTAAGGGTTGACCTTGATGACAGACCCAGACAACTGGTATGCTATGAATATGGAAAACCTGCAAAAACAAAATTTCAGGTAATTGACAGAGTAAATGGCCAAACAAAGGTTCACTTTTTCCCCATCACTGGTCGTACACATCAATTAAGGGTGCATGCAGCTCACCCCAAAGGATTAAACACCCCAATTGTTGGAGATGATTTGTATGGTAAAAAAAGCAACAGATTACATCTTCATGCCGAATATCTGGAATTTACACATCCTATTCTGAACAAAAGAATTAAAGTAAAAACACCGGCTAATTTTTAAGTTTAAACGTTATATCTCTATTGGTTAAATTCTTTAATAGGCTGAATTAATGCATCCCTGGTAGTATCCATCAATAACTTCATATCACCTTTAAATTCGGCTGTATTAATACAAGGATTAATTGTGATACTTACTTTCCCCGGGCGTACATTAAAAGTACCTCCTCCATAAACTTTATGTGTATCTTTAATGGTTACCGGCAATATTGGTAAGTCAAGTTCTCCGGCAATTTTAAATGCTCCCCCTTTAAACCTTCTTACTACATTACTCCCACTTCTCGTTCCTTCTGGAAAAACAACAACTGAAGTACCATTCACTAATTTTTCTTTAGCTAGTTTAATAGATTCGTATGCAGCTTTGGGTGAAGAACGATCAATAAAAATATGACCTACTGCAGCACTTGCTGGTCCTATACCAAAGGCATGACGCAATTCTTTTTTCATGATCCATCTAAAGTCAATTCCCAAGAATCCATATAAGGCAAAGATATCGTAAGCACTTTGATGGTTGGCAACGATAACATAGGACTGACCTTTTTGAATATTTTCTCTTCCGTATACTTTTACACGCATCGGAGTAAAAAAAACAATAGTTTTAGCCCACATTACACCACTTAAGCTACCTGCTCTTGGCGAAATTAATACTGCTAATAATGCAGCTCCCAATGAAAATATAATACTTGCTAATGCAAAAACAGGTATAAATATTACCCATTTGTAAATTTGATAAAAGAAGTTTCCTATTACTTTCATTTCATAATTACTAAGAAAATACTATCGCTAATACAGCAATTTGTTGCTTTGGATATTCTTGTTATTGCTCCAAATCTCCTAAAATCCTAAGCGCCTCTTCCCTTGTATTACCACAAAACTCTAATTCCGGCATAAAGCCACCACAGACTGCAGGTCGCTCCTTTTTTCCAAACAATTCACATTTATTATCCTCAGTTAAATGTGCACATCTTTCTCCTGCCTTTTTACCATTTGGCATTTTAGGCATTGATGATGATATGGAAGGTGCAATACAGCATGCTGCACATCCTACTCTACATTCCATTTTTTTGCACAAAAATATAGAAAAGTTTATTATTATGGATTTTATTTTTGAGCATTATATTTAATTTGCACCGATATAAGATTATTTAACAGTACTCATTTACTTAAAGGCTTATAGTATCGAGAAATATCTTAAAATATAAGTGATTATTCATAGTTATTAGCTTATAATCATTAGAACAAAAAAAGATGAAATTTAAATCAAAGTTAGTACCCGGAAAACTAATCAGAAGATACAAGAGATTTTTAACCGATGTTGAATTAGAAGATGGCAGTATTGTAATTGCTCATTGTACGAATTCTGGAAGCATGAAAACATGCATTGAAGAAGGTGCTCCGGTATACTTAACTCAGCATAATGATCCCAAAAGAAAAACTCAATTTACATGGGAAATGATTTTCATAAATAACCACTGGATTGGGATCAATACAAGTGTACCAAATATTCTGGTTTACGAAGCCGTGAGAGATCAAATCATCCCTCAATTAAATAGCTACACCAACGTAAAACGTGAAGTTAAGTTTGGAGATAGCAGATTTGATGTTTTTGCAGAAAACTCTAGTGAGAAGTGTTTTATTGAAGTGAAAAACGTAACCCTTCGCGAAGGTAACAAAGCAACCTTTCCGGATGCAGTAACCACCAGAGGATTAAAACATTTAAACACTTTAGTTGAAGTAAAAAAAGCAGGAATAAGAGCAGTTATGTTTTATGTAATACAAAGACAGGATATAGAAAGCTTTTCACCTGCAAAAGACATTGATCCAAGGTATGCTGAAGGTCTAAAAGAAGCCATTAATAATGGTGTTGAAGTTATTTCTTATATGGCCAATGTTACACCTGAAAAAATTGAATTATTAAAGGAAGTACCATTCAATATTTAAATGGTATTTCCTTTTAAAATTTTTCGTGAGGCGTATTAGGAGAACAAATCTTTAATATCATCAGCCTCTAAAGTCTTCATGATATTCTCATCCGTTTGAACAATATCTCCGGCTATTTTTTTCTTTTTATTCTGAAGATTCAGAATTTTCTCTTCTACAGTATCCTTACATATCATCCTGTAGGCAAAAACCTTTTTATCCTGACCAATTCTATAACATCTGTCAATGGCTTGATTTTCTACAGCAGGATTCCACCACGGATCAACAATATATACATAATCAGCTGCTGTAAGATTCAATCCTGTTCCACCAGCCTTTAAACTAATTAAGAATACACGTAACTCATCGTTATTCTGGAAATTCTCAACCGATCTTTCACGCTGAGTTGTGGTACTTTTCCCATCTAAGTATTCAAATTCTATATTTCTTTTATTTAATTCATTTTTAATCAGTCCCAACATCTTTACAAACTGAGAAAAAATTAAAATTTTATGCTTAGATGTTTTATCCGTAATATGTTGAATGATCTCCTTAATCTTAACCGATTCCGTAGTATCGATATTATCATCATTAATGAGTACCGGAGAATCACATATTTGACGCATTCTGGTAAGCGCTTCCAAAACCATCATTTTACTCTTTCCAACTCCATCTTCATCTATCTTACCCAGAAGCTTATTTCTAAATTCATTACGAAATGCATCATAAACTTTACGCTGAGCTTTATCCATCTCACAATAAATTACCCCCTCAGTTTTTGCTGGAAGTTCTTTAGCTACACGCTCTTTTGTTCGTCTTAAAATAAAAGGATTTATCAGGCGTTGTAGTTCTGCTGCAATATTTTCATCGCCTTCTTTATCTATCATGTTAGAAAAGTTTTCTTTAAAGGCAGAAACCCCTCCAAAGAATCCTCTGTTAACAAAACTCATTTGAGCAAATAAGTCAAAAGTACTATTTTCAATAGGTGTACCAGATAAAGCAATTCTGTTTTTTGCATTAATCAAACTTACAGCTTTATATCTTCTGGAAGCCGGGTTTTTAATGGCTTGAGATTCATCTAAAATAACATAGTTAAATCTGAAATCACGTAAAAATTCAACATCTCTCAATAAAACACCGTATGAAGTAAATACAATATCAAAAGCATCAAAAGCATCTGTACTTAATGCTCTGTTAGGGCCATAATGATAGTAGGCACTAATATTAGGTGCGAATTTTTCAATTTCTTTTTGCCAGTTAAATAGTAATGTGGTTGGTACAATAATAAGGTTTGTTGTATCATCCTTACTCAAAATATGCTGTAAAAAAGTAAGCACTTGTAAGGTTTTACCCAATCCCATATCATCAGCTAAAATACCTCCCCATCCCATTTCATCAAGGAAGTTTAACCAGTTTAATCCTTCCTTTTGATACGGTCGAAGTTCAGCTTTAATATCATCCGGCACAACCGTTTTTGATATCTCTGTAAACTGAGATAATCTTCTTCGTTTTTCTGCAACTTCATTGATAATTTCTACATCATCAATTTCATCAAACAATTCATCAATAATAGAAAATCGAAGTTTTGAAACTGCTAATTTTCCGTCTTTAACCTCTCCATGCCTAAAGTACTTTTCAAGCTTATGCATCCATTCTGATGGTAATAAACCGACTTTTCCGTTGGCTAGTTGAATATACTTCTGCTTATTTAAAATAGCTTTTTTAATATCCTTAAGAGCAATAGCATCGTCACCAAAAGTAACCTGAATGTCCACTTCAAACCAATCCTGACCACTTGAAACAGATGTAGTTACCTTACCCTGATGTGGTGAATAATTGAAGTTTTTAAGTTCTTTTAAACCAAACACTTCCACTTCAAGACTTTGCATCTTATCAAAAAATTGATAAAACCACATATTTCGGGTAAACTCATCGTAATGAAGATAAAATACCTTATCTTCCTTTTGCTCTTCGAAAAACGGATGTAATCCTGCAATAGAATCTACAAAATCATCCTCCAACTCAAAATTTCTGACATATTCTCTCACCTGATCTTCATCCTGATGAATTAAAACATTACCCGAATGATTTAAAGCCACAGAAACACCATGATGATATTCTACCTGAGGCGTAATAATTAAATAATCATACTGCTCAGATAAGTATATTTGCTTGGATCTAAAATCCAATTCCACAGATTCAACTTCACCACTCCAATCCCCAAATTCAATCTCAAAATTCTTCGATAAGGGTAAAACCACATCTGCAATAAATTTTTGCTTATACGATTTTACCATTTTAATATTTTCCTGGCCTTCTTCAATATATTTGGCAATAGAAAAATTTGCAGGTAAATGGATAACCCCATCCATATTGAAAACGTGCGATTTTTTATATAAACTCTTTAGCTCAGAAGGTTTATACTCAGCTTGACCTATTTTTACTTTTAGCTCTAAACCAACAAACTTAGCATCTTCATAAGTATGATATTTTGCGTCTACCAACTGATCAGAAACTTTTGCTGGTACTAAATCTGCTTTTTTCAGCTTATAATCTCCTTGTTCTCTAATAAAAACAAAACGCTCTTTGGCTAGCAGTAAAATAAGCTTCTTTTTTAAAACAAATTGCTTCTTATCCGACAAGTCCTTATCATCAAGTTCGTTGATCAAGTCTAAAGCATTACGTTGATTATCAGTCAATATAATAGGCGCTTCAAATTCGTCATACTTTTTAAAACCAGATGCCAATTGTCTTTTATTTTTAGCAGGCTTTGCTGTTATTGCATATATTTCGAACTGAGGATCTTCATCAATAAAATCGTACTCATCGTACATTAATTCGTTTAAATCTCCTCCAAAATCAATAACAAAACCAAGTGCTTTATCATCAGTAGCCCTTGGAATATTATCCAACTCCAAAGCTTCAGCATTCTGTTTTTCTATGAAATTTAAAAATTCAACTTCTTTGGTTGGTTCAATAGGTATTAATCCTACTTGATTAGGTTGATAGGCCACATCTAAACCATAACTAGGATTAAAAATATGTTTAAAGTAAATCGAAAAATCGTCATCAACATCAAAACCAAAGCGTTCTAATGTTGCTTGCTCTATTGTTTTTAACCCTTCATTAAAAGCTATATGAAGCAGATCTGGAGTTTTAGATTCTGCAATGGTAATCAAACAAAAAGTTTCCAGCTTATTTAATTTGGGTGTACCAGCTTTAATGTCTGAAGAAATATATACTTTACCCTCATTTTTAATAATAGAAACACTTGTTTCTTTTCTGTAATCATCAAATAATTCAAAAACAACCTGTTCGTTATTGATGATAACATCCTTAATTTTTATTCCTCGTGATGAGAATTTTATATCATTTAAAACACTATAAGAAGAATACTTCTTAACCAAATCTGAATCAATAAATCTATAATCCTCCAATAAAAAACCATGGGCTGTACGCAAGGAAGAATTAGAAGTCGATTCACTCTGCATATCTAATGGTAAGGCATTATCTCCAGCATCAACTATATACAACAACGAAGCTACTGTATGCTTACAAATAGTACCCCATTCAAAAGGACAGGTACACTTTGAATGAATGTCTTCTTTGTTTAAATCCTTAATAATAACGGTATAGCGCTGAGATCCCTGTACTGCAAAATGCCATGCATCAGAAGCATCACTTTTATACGTTAGAATTGCAGCTCCTTCATCATACAAGTCCTTACCTTTTTGGATTACAGCATCCGTTGCTTTAAACTTGATAAACCTTTCTATATAATCTTTCTTCGTATGCTCTGGCATAATGATCTTACTTTTTCAAATAGCCTGCAAAAATACAAAGAGTATTTTAGGAAGTGAAATATTTTTAGAGGATTAAATATTACAAAATAGTACACGTAAGTTTGAAAACCTGCTAACAAAGTGAATATGAATTATCACCACATTTAACAAAACGTGATAAAAATTATTGTTTGACTAAAATTCAGTTTGCGTCAAACTTTAATCATAAATGCCAAAAGCGGAGATAACAGATACAAAAAAAGACTCCCAAAATATTAAGAGCCTTCAATTATGCTTTATTAACCTAAGTAACTATTCAGATTGGTTTTATTTTATAAACGCTTTGATGCTACAGCTTTCAGTGCCTGCGCAATTTCATCAGAAACACCTAATTTTCCATTTATTAAAGATGTTGTAGTTATTACACCTTTTAAACAAACCTTATTATCCGACAACCTATAGATATCCTGATAAAACATATATTTAATCCCATGGTGCTCCGCTCTTAATTTAACAACAAACTTATCATTGCTTTGCAGCGGTGTTTTATAAGATAAATCAGCTCTGGCCACCACTGCGACCACTCCCTTATCAAATAATTCTTTAAAATTTAAACCTATAGCATCTAAAAACTCATGTCGTGTATGTTCCAGATAATTCTGGTATACAGAGTTATTTACAATACCTTGAATATCACATTCATAGTCACGAACTTTAAATTCAAGTTCAAAGTCATATTGTTGAGCCATAATTATTCTTTTAAGAGTTTTTTTATTAGAGATACAAATTTATCAATATCCTCCTCCTGGGTATCAAAGGAAGTCATCCAACGAACTTCATATTTACTCTCATCCCACATATAAAAGAAAAACTCCTTTTGCAATGGTTCTATAATCTTTTCAGGAACGATAGCAAAAACGCCATTACTGTCTACACTCTGAGTAATGTTAATCTCATCAATCGTTTTTAGTTCTTCTGCAAGTTTATGAGCCATTTTGTTTGCATGAGATGCATTACGTTTCCATAAATCATCAGTAAGAATAGCTAAAAACTGCGCTGCAGTAAAACGCATTTTTGAATTTAACTGGGCTGTTTGTTTACGAATATATTTTACCGCCTCTGTATTTTGATTAAAAAACAGAACTGCCTCGCCAAACATTAATCCATTTTTTGTTCCTCCAAAAGATAATACATCAACTCCTGCATCTACAGTCATTTCTTTAAATGAACAACCTAAAGAAACTGCGGCATTAGCCAGTCGAGCACCATCCATATGCAAATACATATTGTTGGCATGAGCATAATCAGCCAAAGCCTTTATCTCATTTATAGAATAAACCGTTCCTAACTCTGTAGCTTGGGTAATACTAATCATTTTGGGTTGAGCATGATGCTCAAAACCAAAACCATGCATATGTTTTTTTACAGCATCAATAGTTAACTTACCATCTTTTGTTTCAACAGGTAATAATTTACATCCGCTATGTTTTTCAGGAGCACCACATTCATCCACATTAATATGAGCTGTTTCCGGACAAATAACAGAATTAAAAGATTGGGTTAAGGCCTGTATGGCCACAACGTTTGCTCCGGTGCCATTGTAAACAAAAAAAACATCCGTTTGCTGACCAAATACTTCTTTGATTTTATTTACAGCCAACTGTGTCATTTGATCACCGCCGTATCCTACAGCATGACCTACATTCGCTTTTTCAATAGCTTGTAAAACTTCGGGGTGAACACCCGAATTATTATCACTTGCAAATCCTCTTATATATGACATTGATATGATTTAAATCTTTTGTTAAATTTTTCAGCACGAATTTGCAAAGATTATTTGAAACAAAAAAAACGATGCGGTAACATCGTTTTTATATCTTACAAAATTAATAATCTATTTTGAGGTGATCCATGAAATAATTTCATCACTATCTGGTTTTACTTTTGGATAAAATATCTTTTCCAACTCTCCTTTTTCATTGATTAAATACTTCTGAAAATTCCATCTAACTTTACTATCCTCTACTCCATTTTTTTCTTTTTCTGTAAGCCATTGATATATTGGAGCCATATCATCACCTTTTACAGAAATTTTAGCCATCATCGGAAATGTAACGCCATAATTTTGTGTACAAAATTCTCTAATCTCTTCAGCTGTTCCCGGTTCCTGTTTCATAAAGTTATTAGCAGGAAAGCCAATAACAACAAAATTATCATCTCCATACTGTTTAAATATAGCCTCTAATTGTTCGTATTGAGGTGTAAAACCACATTTTGATGCTGTATTAACCACAAGTACTTTTTTACCTTTTAATTGAGATAAAGGAAAATCCTTACCTTCAAGAGTTTTTACTGTATAATCATAAAAACTTGTTTGTGCATTTACTTGCAATAATGCAAAAACAGCTATTGTTAAAACTAATATACGTTTCATTTCTTTTAAGTTTTGTTTTACATTTTGTAAACACACATTATACAAAAAGGTTTATTGCAGTATTTACTATTTATCAAACAATTATGTTAAAACTTTAAATTAATTGTGAATCAGGTTAATTTACTTTAGTAAGCAACCTGTCTAATTCTGTGAAATTTATTCTTAAACTATCTTCCATTGGCAAAGTCAATTCATCCTGATCTATAAGTATATGCTTCACACCAGATTCGTGTACATACTTCATTATTTCATCAAAATTAATATTACCCATTCCTAATTCAATAAAGTCAATACGATCCTTTTTCATATCCTTAAAATGCCATTGCTCTATCCTATTGCCAAACTTTTTTATATAATTTAAAGGATCAATTCCTGCCGCATACATCCAATAAAAATCAACTTCTAATTTTAATAAGTCAGCATCTGTATTTTTCAGCATAACATCATATGGCATTTTTCCTTCCAGGTTTAAAAATTCAAAATCGTGATTATGATAGGTAAGTTGAATATTTGCAGATTTGCAATATGCGCCGCATTTATTTTGCAGTTCTGCTAATTGCATATAATCTCTTAGCGATTTTCTTTCCTCCGGATGCAGCCATACATGTGTTAAATATGGAACTTCGTATTTCGATAATATTTCTACCAAAGGTTCGAAACCATTAGTTAAAGAATACGCTTGATCTGAATATTGACCCGATAAAATGTGTTGTCCTATTACTTTTAACCCTAAGTCATTTATTCTGGTAAAAAATTCCTCTGGCTGGTAACCAAACAACAAACTAGTATTGTCATCCATATATAGTTCAATCTCTTTAAAACCAGTATCTGCTATTTTTTTTAATGTACCCCATAAATCTTTTATTATTTCATTTCGAACTGTATACAACTGAATTCCAGGCTTAATTTCTTTCATAAGTTTTTTATTATTAGACATTACAATTGGACTATATAACAATAAAGAGGCTTTTGCCATTGTATTAATAAAGGCTCTTCTAGAATAAATCATAAAACAGGGTTTAAATATTCTTTTTTCATATTTTACCTATCAATAACAACGAAATAAATAGGGTTCAACATTAAAATAACACTTTTTAAACTTAATTACCACTTAGTAACTAGGGTTTACTTTTAATAATTATTATTTTTACAATGTTGTTTATATTTTAAAACAAACTATATTTTTTTAAATATAACACTTTTCAAACCCTGTAAACAGATTAATTATGGCTGTATTTCATTGGCAAGATCAAGACAAAGACTGGAAGTTTTATTATGATGAAGGAAAATCATATTTAAAAACCTGCAAGAAATTAATTGTCAATAGGGGTCCTTTTGACAATGAATTCCTATATAACTTATCTATTTTAGCTGGAGAGAGACTCGTATTAGGAATGTTATTAAGCTATGACTATATACCTGCATCTACATCGCTAGCAGGAATGCTACAAGAAGGTAAAGAGTATTATACATTAAAAGACGAAGTTATTGAAGGAAACCGATTCTTAAATAAATTTCAAACTTTCTGCTCCCTTGAGGTTGTACCTTTTACTGCTCCCAAAGATGAGGAAATGAAAAAGATTGTAGATTACATTATTAAAATAGATGAATTCTGCGATGAGAATTTAAATAAAGAAGCTGCATTGGTTTAAAGCAAATAGCTACATTTGCGCAAAATTATAAAATGTAGCAATGAATTTATTGGATTTTGCCGATTATGCCGGCACTTTTGCCTTTGCTGTTAGTGGTACACTTTCTGCCTCAGAAAAAAAACTTGATCTTTTTGGAGCTTCATTTATAGGGTTTATTACGGCCGTTGGTGGGGGAACAATGAGAGATTTATTAATGGGTAATACACCTGTTACATGGGTAAAAAACGTAGATTATTTCCTATTAATTCTTTGTGCTATTCTATTTACATTTATTTTTTTTAAACGTGTAATAAGGCTAAAACACACATTATTTCTTTTTGACACTATTGGAATAGGCGTATTTACAATTATTGGTATTGATAAAGCACTTATGTACGAACTATCTGCTCCTATCTGTATGGTTATGGGACTGTCTTCTGCTGTAGTTGGTGGTGTTATCAGAGATACGCTATGTAATGATGTTCCTCTAATCTTTCATAAAGAAATATACGCAACTGCCTGTATTGTTGGAGGAACAATTTATTTACTATTGGATTATTTTAATGTCAATATCTATTTTTCACAAATAGCTACAATTACATCCATTATCATTATCAGGCTTGTTGCTATAAGATTTAATTTGAGTTTACCCAAAATAACATTTGCTCAAAAATAACAACGCTCTATGCATAAGAGCTAGTATTTATTTATATTTTTTTAATTAGCATAACAGAACAGCACACAAAGCTACAACATACTGGTTTTATACACATTACAAATCAATCAACAAGCTCAGGCATATTAATGAGCCAATTCAACCAATTATTTTTTATAAACCAAGATAACCTTATTGAATAATATTCGTTAAACTTATCACTTTTATTAACCTTAAAAAATATTTTTCAATTGTAAAGCATAGAACACAACCAGCTATCCTTTACATTCATGACATTAAAATAATATTCATGAATTTTGACCAGCCCTACCCCAATGCTTGATCCAAATTCATCGATAATTTAATTTGTCCAACAGAGATAAACTTTAGAACGATGACAAACATTATACACACACAAGAAACCAACACAACCCCTCAAGTCATTTTAGATTCTGAAAAGGGCCTTATTTCTTTCAAGGGAAAAATTGTTACTGTTGATTGCGATTCGCTATTTAAACCTATATTTAATTGGTTGAATAACTACATCATTTCACCTTGTTCTCAAACACAAATTAATATCCAACTTGATTATTTCAATACCATCAGCACAAAATATTTAATCATACTTTTTCGTAAAATTGAAACTCAACTTTTGTACAAAAACGATATTAAAGTAAGTTGGTATTACGATGTTGAAGATGAAGATATGATTGAAATTGCTGAAGATTTTCAGTCTGTTACTAAAATTCCTTTTGAATTAGTTCAGATAAATTAGAAATCAACATATAAAACATCTTTGCTTACACTTTAAATTATATAAAACAAAAAAGCGATTCCTATTAAGAAATCGCTTTATAAACACACAAAATAAATTAACTACGTAAACAATAAGTACTTCATCAAATCTTCAATTTTATAATGATAATAGTACTACATCAAACTCTGAATCTATAGTTACTGTTCCTTTGTTTACTTTTACATTTTTTCCTGAATAAAAATCAGTTAATTCATCACCGTCTTTAAACGCATCTCCCACAGCAATAACTTTCTCTCCAACATTAAGGTCTAATCCTACAACTACCTTATTGGTATAATCTCCTTTAGTATACACCCTTTGGAAAAGATATGGATTTTGGCTTATCATTTTATGAACTCCTGCACCAACAGATGGATTTGCAGCCCTAAATTGTCCTAATTTTTGATAATGTAAAAGTAAGTCCTTTGTGGCCACTTCGTTAACACGAGCATTTAATTCTATATCATCCCAATTCATAAATGAACGTAAAGTCGCATCTCCATTAGTTCCTTCAATTATTAAATTCCTGTTGGTTTCATCACCATAATAGATTTGCGATGCACCAGGTGTTAATAATAACATATTTGCCGCCTTAAAAGCTTTTTCCCTACTCTTATCAAACGGCTGACCATCATCATGAGAAGTAAGGTAATTTAGGATTGTTTTACCCTTTAATTCGTTATTTAGAATAGTTGAATATTTTGAAAATACAGATTCATAATCACTATTAGCATCTGATTTTAATTCAAAATTTATTAAAGCATCCATACCATTTGCAAAATAGTCAACCTGAACACCGCCATTATCAAACATTCTACCGGTAGAAACGCCGTAATTATAAACTTCTCCAACGGTATAAAAATCGTTATCATCCAAAACCTTATCCGGATTTGCAAGTTTCCATTCGTCAAATGCTTTAGATGCTTGCTTATTCAATTCTCCCCAAATAGAAGCTTCAGTATGTTTTGCAGTATCTATTCTATAACCATCAACTCCATATTTTTTTACAAAATCAATCAACCATTTCATAATATAGAATCTTGGAGCTCTGGGGTATCCGGTTGCTGCAAAAAAAGCATTTAATTCTTCCATCTCCTGAGCTAAACGGCCCTCTTTTTCCCATTTCTCCAAAAGAACATCAGGTAAATTTACTTCTTCATTACTTTCTGTTCTAATATCAGGTAGATTCTCTACAAGAGTACAAGCCACAGTATTTTCATAGGTATCATAGGTACACTTTGGTGAAGTTCTTACCCATTCATTATTATAAACCGGATCAACTGGAGTAACCGGACCTGTATGGTTAATTACAACATCCATCACAACACGAATACCTTTTTGATGAGCAGCTTCAACCAATTCTGCAAATTCATCTTCTGTACCCCAATTAGGATCAATGCTAGTCCAATCCTTTGCCCAGTATCCATGGTACGCATATGTATTTCCGGTTCCTTCATCAACAGAACCATGAATTTGCTCAGCAATAGGAGAAAACCAGAGTGCATTTACTCCTAAATCTGAAAAATAACCTTCATTGATTTTTTTGATGATCCCTTTAAAATCACCTCCCATAAACCCTCGCAAAACTCCCGTTTCGCCAGTTCTTTCAAAATTTACATCATTACTTGAATCACCGTTGCAAAAACGGTCTGTCAACAAAAAGTAAACATTTGCATTTTCCCATAAAAAAGGAGTAGCTTTTTCTTCTACATCTGCCTGCTTTGAACCTGAGCTACAAGATGCAATAATTGCTAAAATAAGTAGTGGTAGAATTTTTTTAATCATAGGTAAATAATTAATTTTTGACTGAATTTTCAGTTCAAAGATAGTAATATCAACTACCCCTCAAAACCTTTACCACACTACGATACATGCCTTTAGAGCAAGTTATTTAGATTGCAACCGTTTGCGATGTATGCTATTTTTTTTGAAAAAAATTAATGCCTCACTTGTATTTTTTTAGAGATTGTTATATTTCCTGAAGTAATTTGAATAAAATACAATCCGTTACTTAAATGATCAACATAAATATTTGCTGAACTATAAGCTTCCTGGCTATATACTTTGTCTCCTGTAATATTATAAATAACAATTTGTTTTGCAGAAGAATCTGGCATATCAATGGTAACTTTATGATTACCGGGATTAGGATATATTTTTACTTGTTTTGCATATTCATCTTCTATTCCACTTTTATCTTCAACATAAAAGGATTGAAATGCCTCCGCACTTTCATACTCATCATCTCCGTTATGATATGCCCTTATTGTAACATCTCCTGCATCTTCCAGGGTCACCAGATTGCCATCAATACTTACATTACCTTCAATAACCTCAAATGAAACATCAAAGCCTAAGCTAGAGCTTGCCACCAATTCAAAGGGTGCATCACTCAACTTCTTGTCACTTATTGCATCAAAATCAATGGATTGTTCATATTTATTTATTGTAACTGCAACCACATTTGAGAAAGCAGGTGAATAAACATCATTTCCTGTTTGAATTGCCTGTAACAAAACTTCTCCTCCCGCATTAAAGGTAACCTGATTTCCATCAATTGTAACTTTTCCTTTTAACGCAATATATTCAATAGGTAAACCCGAACTATTTGTTGCTGATAAGGTTATTGTAGAACCCACCATCTGCGTTTCTACAGTCTCTAAATTAATAGTTTGAGCAGTTTTTAAGTCATCAAGTTTTAATCGAATCATTACCGGATCATGATCCGAAATAGAAACATCTCCAACATAATTATTATTAATCAATGCTTCATTTTCGTCATATAACTCATTTGAAATACTAATATGATCAATTTCAGCACCAGCAACTTCCATAAAGTTTAAATTACTATCTGCATACCAATTGTCATATGGACCGGGTGTGTTTGTATCATCGTTATAATCACCCAATACAATAATATTATCACTTGAATAATCAGTTACAAGAGCATTCAATAAATAATCACCATCATTTTCTCTTCTGTCTTCACTATCGTAACAACATTTTGCATGAATATTTACAAAATCAATAATCTGATTTTTTCCTTCGATAGAAACTATTGCTTTTAAAAAATAGGGCAATCTTCCACTACTCCAAAATGTGGGAGCATAACCATTATATCCGTCAATAGATTGAGTTCTTGAGTTTTCATATATATCATCAAACATTGGAAATTCTTCAACTAAAGATACATTTTGTGTATTCAGCACAAAACATACACATTGTGATGGATATGAAGTTGAAGGCTCGTTAAACGAAAAACTATAACGATCAGACGCAAAACCTACATATTTATTTGAACCTGATTCCTCATTTAACTTAGCAACTAACTCCTGAAGATAATAACCATTAACTTTATCATTCACAACCTCCTGCAAAGCATATATATCAGCATCAAGTGATAATATTGTAGCACTTACATCTGTTAATTGTTTATCGTATAAATACGTAGCTGATGATTTTTGAGGGGCACCAAACCACTCTAAATTCCACGTTACTATATCCAGGGTTTTACTCTTATCCAACAATGAAGCATCTTCCTGTGCCACACAGTTTATTGACTGAGCTATATTTAAAAATATTATAAGTGCTATACTTCCCCAAACTTGATTCCTCATTACTATGTTCTTTATCTACTTAACTTAAACTCGATATCTGAATATGGAAAACGACAATATTTATTCAGATTAACTTTCTACTCCCCAAAAATACAAACATTATAACATAATACAGCAACATTTAAATGAATTAATCATCATTTTACCTTGGCAAACCATCTATTTATTTAATCAATTAACTCATTTATTTATTAATATTTACAAACTAACAACAATAACCATTTAGCATCTTTACAATATACAATATCACACCAATACCGTCCAATTGGTCGAACCTTCTATCGCCCGGGTCAAATCATATTTTTATAACTTTTCTGTCATTTACTATTGCTATTACGACAAAAGTCGTATAACTTTGTACGACAAGGGTCGTAATAAATAATAATATATACACATGGAAAAGATAACACCAACAGCAGCAGAACTTGAAGTTTTAAATATTCTATGGAAAGAAGAACCTTTAACCGTAAAAGAAATCCATGAATTAATAAGTTCAAGCAAAAGTGTTGGGTACACCACCACACTTAAAATAATGCAAAAAATGACCACCAAAGGTTTACTTTACAGAAAAGCAAATGGTAAAAGTCACTTATATTATGCCACTTACAAAAAAGAAGAAACCAGAGGTCGTTTACTGGATCGTTTTATTGATTCTGCGTTTAGCGGATCTGCATCTTCATTAGTCATGCAACTTCTAGGAAATAAAAAAACATCCAAAGAAGAACTTGATGAGATAAAAAAAATCATCGAACAAATGGAAAATGAAACTAATTCTTAAATTATGAAACCAATACAAAGTATTTTTCCTCCGGAAATAACTGAAGCTTTAGGATGGACAATCATTCATTCTTTATGGCAAGGCACAGTACTGTTAATGATTCTACTGATACTACTTAGCATTCTAAGAAAGTATAGTTCTCAAGTGAGGTATTTCATTTCATTTACAATTATTGTTATCATGTTTGGATGGTCAATTTCTACTTTTGTAAACTCCTATAACTACGCCAAGCAAAAGCAAAATGTAAAATATGAATTACTACAAAATCCAGAATATTTCAAAAACCTGGTTAACCAAAGTGTTGGAAATACTAATGCTGAACAAAATCAAAGCTTTAATATTAAATTAATTAAAACCCGGGCCTGGTTTCAACGAAATTTCCCTTTGTTCCTATCCATATGGCTTATTGGCATTGCCTTATTTACTGTACGTTTAATTGGTGGCTTGGCTTACAACAGACGTTTGAGAGGTTTGCAATTATTACCTTTTGAAGAAAAGTGGATAGAAAAAATGATTGAATTTTCACAGGAGCTTAAAATCAACAAAGTAATTAAAGCATTTAAATCACCTCATACTAATACTCCTGTTACATTAGGGTTTATGAAACCCATTATTTTGTTTCCGGTAAAAGCATTTACTGGTTTAACAGAAAAGGAAATTGAAGCTATTATTGCGCATGAGTTAGCCCACATTGTGAGAAATGACTATTTGTTTAACATTATACAATCCATCATTGAAATCCTCTTCTTCTTCCACCCTGCCATATGGACCATATCAAAATGCATTAGAGACGAAAGAGAGCATAGTTGCGATGAAATTGCTATTCAATTAACAGGAGATAAAGTAACCTATGCCAAAGCCTTGACTAATGCACAAATATTTAGCAGTAATGAAGAATCTCTGTCTATGGCCTTCGGTAAAAAACAGGGTAATTTATTAGATAGAATTAAACGAATTCAAAAAAACAAAACAATGAAATCAAATATAACAGAACGTATTATTGCTTCATTTATAATTATAAGTAGTATTTTCTTGGTTTCCTTTTCTGTTGGGAATCAAAATATGTATCAAAATATGAATGAAGCTAATGCTGGTTTAAGTACTAATGATTCCGTGAAAATTGTAGTTGTAAACAAAGACATCAATGTACCAACAAAACAAGAAAGGGACAGCATAATAAAAGTAGTTGAAGCCAACATAAAAGTAGCCAATGAAAATCAGGCTAAAATAGGAAAAGAAGTTGAACAAGCTATTGAAATTGCCTTGAGCGAAAAAGACAAAGCGCTATCGCAGGAAATGTTTAAAGAGATACATTTAGCCTTAAAAGAAATTAATTTGGGTGAGGTAATGAAAGAGGCTCGTATTGAAATTGAAGCTGCTATGGATTCTATAAATATGGATTCTATTAATATGGAAATAAAACTTAGCCTTCAGGAAGCTCGCGAAGAAATTGCCAGAGAAATGGAATTACATCACTTACATTCTGATAGCCTTGGCAATTGTGCCGAAGCATCAAAATTAGGTTTAGAGGCAGCTCAAACCGGAATTGAAATTGCCGCTGAAGTATTGGAAAATTTTAATATTGGAGATATTGTTGAGACTTCTTTGGAAGCTGCAAAAATAGCCGTAGAAAGTGCAAATATTGAAATTGAGAATTTGAATATAGATTCTTTAGTAAATGCTGAATTAAAGGATATTGATCTTGAACTTGAAAAAGAAAACTTAACCAAAGAAAGAGAACAGCTTAAAAAGGAAATGGAAGCTCTGAAACAGGAAATGAAACAGCTTAAAAAAGAACTTAAAGAAACTGAAAAACAAGATAACAATTAACTATTGTTCAAAACAAAAAACGCCGCATATGCGGCGTTTTTAATATATAATACAATTACTTAAATTACTTTTTTAAGTTAGCAATACTTTCCTGCAATGCTTTAATTTTTGCTTCTGCATCTTCTTGTTTTTGCTTTTCAATTGCTACCACTTTTTCTGGTGCATTGTTCACAAAACGCTCATTGCTTAACTTTTTCATCACAGAATTTAAGAAGCCTTGCTGATATTTTAAGTCCTCTTCTAATCTTGCAATTTCAGCATCCACATCCAATAAATCACCCATTGGAATAAAATACTCATTGGCCTTAACCATAAAAGATAATGCTCCGGAAACCTTTTCTGTTACAAAATCAATTTTATCAGCGTTGGCTAATTTTGCTAAAACAGCATCAAAGTTCTTATCATAATTACCTGTATTATCTAAAATACTTAATGATATAACGTCTTTATTAGCAATATTCTTTTGCTTACGAACATTACGAACTCCAACAATAGCCTCTTTTGTTAATTCAAAATCAGCCAATATTTTCTCATCAGTATCAGCAGCTACAGGCATTTCTGAAACCATAATACTTTCACCTTCTTTTCTCTCATCCAAAAGTTGCCAAATTTCTTCTGAAATAAATGGCATAAATGGGTGAAGCAATCTTAATATCTTATCAAAATTATCGATTGTTGCTTTATATGTCTTCGCATCAATAGGTTGCTGATATCCAGGCTTCACAATTTCAAGATACCATGATGAAAAATCATCACGAAATAAGGTATAAACTGTCATTAAAGCATCTGAAATACGGAACTTATTGAAATGATCATCAACCAAAGCAATAGTTTGATTCAATTTCTGAGCAAACCATTCAATTCCCTTTGCAGCACTTTCTGGCTGAGCAATAGATTCATCTACATTCCATCCTTTAACCAAACGGAAAGCATTCCATATTTTATTAGAGAAATTACGTCCCTGCTCAGTTAAACTATCATCAAACAATAAATCTCCACCAGCAGGTGAACACAATAACATTCCTACACGAACACCATCTGCCCCATATTTTGCAATTAAATCCAAAGGATCAGGAGAATTACCCAATTGCTTACTCATTTTACGACCTTGCTTATCACGAACCATTCCGGTAAAATAAACATTCTTAAATGGGAATGTTCCTTTAAATTCGTATCCTGCCATAATCATACGAGCTACCCAGAAAAAGATGATATCATGTCCTGTAACCAAATCACTTGTTGGATAATAGTAATCTATTTCATCCTTTTCAGGATTAAAACCATCGAATACTGAAATAGGCCATAACCATGATGATGCCCATGTATCCAATACATCTTCTTCTTGTCTAAGATCAGCTTCTGTTAATTCAGGATTACCTGCTTTTTCTCTTGCTAGTCTTAAGGCTTCCTCTATATTTTTTGCAACAACAAAATCGCCATTATCCAAATAATAAACAGGAATACGATGTCCCCAATATAACTGACGAGAAATACACCAATCTTTCACATTCTCCATCCAGTGACGGTAAACATTTTTAAATTTTGGTGGATGAAACTGTACTTCATCAGTCATAACAGCATCTAAGGCTGTTTTAGCCATATCTGTCATTTTAAGGAACCACTGTGTAGATAATTTTGGTTCAATAACAGCTCCTGTTCTTTCTGAACATCCTACTTTATTATCGTAATCCTCAACTTTTAAAAGATTTCCAGACTTTTCTAACTCAGGAATAATTTCTTCTCTTACTACAAAACGATCTTTACCTACAAACATTCCTGCAGCTTCGCTTAGCGTACCATTATCATTTAAAATATCGATACTTTCTAAGTTATGACGCATTCCTATTTCGTAGTCATTAATATCGTGTGCAGGTGTAATCTTTAAACAACCTGTACCAAATTCCATATCAACATACTCATCCTCAATAATAGGAATTGATCTGTTGATCAATGGCACCAATACTCTTTTTCCTTTCAGATGTTTAAAGCGCTCATCATTAGGATTTATACATACTGCAGTATCACCCAAAATAGTTTCCGGACGAGTAGTAGCAATAGTTACAAATTCCTCTTCTCCTTCAATTTTATATAGTAAGTAGTATAATTTTGAATGTAATTCTTTGTATACAACCTCTTCATCTGATACAGCTGTTAAAGCGTCCGGATCCCAATTTACCATTCTAACACCACGATAAATTAATCCTTTTTCGTAAAGCTTAACAAAAGTATCTATAACAGCTTCACTTCTGGTTTCATCCAAAGTAAAACATGTTCTGTCCCAATCACATGAAGCTCCAAGTTTTTTTAATTGCTCAAGAATAATACCTCCATGCTTATCAGTCCATTCCCATGCATGACTTAAAAATTCATCGCGTGATAAATCCGCTTTATCAATGCCATCATTTTTTAATTTGGCTACCACTTTTGCTTCTGTAGCAATTGATGCATGATCGGTACCTGGAACCCAACAAGCATTTTTACCCAACATACGGGCTCTTCGTACTAAAATATCCTGAATGGTATTATTCAGCATATGCCCCATGTGCAAAACACCTGTAACATTTGGTGGTGGAATGACGACCGTATAAGGCTCTCTTTCATCCGGTTCTGAATGAAAAAACTTTTGGTCCATCCAATACTTATACCATTTGTCCTCCGTTTCGGCGGGATTGTACGTGCTTGCTAATTCCATTTTTAAATTATTATTTAGATGTTTAAATCATTATTCATCGTTTAAAAGGAGAACAGATCAACTTTACCAACCACAAATAACAACCTAAATTATTTATTCGTTTTTTAATAAGCTGCAAAAATATAAAAAATACCACACACAAGAACACCTCTAAAGTCTGTTTATTTTGAATAATTATTTATGGCATTGATTTTTTAACCCGAACAAAAAAAAAAGGCCGGATAATATTATATTAACCGACCTCCTATACACATTATTAATCTACCTATTATTTAAAAACCTGTTCTAAAATAATATCAAGGTTATAGCTTCTAGCTCCTGCTTTAACAATCTTACCGTCGGGCCCAACTATAATAACATAAGGAATACCGGTAATATTATAATTGCTAAATAATTCACTATCAAAATCAGCCTGATACTGAGACCAGGGCATATCTTCCTGTTCCATGGCCTTAAACCATGCTTTATTTGATTTTGTGATGTCATCCGCAGAAATACTAACCACATCAAACCCTTTATCATGATACTGCTTGTATAACTTTTTAATATGAGGAATCGCATCTCTGCAATAGCCACACCAGGAAGCCCAAAAATCAATCAAAGTATAATGTCCTTCCACAAATACAGAACTTAATTGAATAGTATCACCTTTAAGGGTTGAAACTTTACCATCCATAAAAGGAGCTCCTTTAACAAAATGCTGACTTCTCTGAGCCAAAACTTTTAAGGTATCTATTTGATTCTGGGCATATACTCCCGACTTTTGAAATAATGAAATCCAGTTGCTTGCTTTTTCTTTATCAGGAATTGCTAACGATTCATAATAATCAGCTGCTTTAGCAATACTTTCATCAATTCGTTCTTCATAACGTGAATCCATAGATAATGATGCAAATGCCAAATCATAAGCCACCTGACTTTGTGGATTTTCAGAAATAAACTGATCTAAAACCTGATCACGATGATTCTGTAAACTCATTAATTTATTCTGAAGTGCGATTGCCTCCTTTAGCTCTTCTTCTGTTTTTTGATGAGGTAATACTCTATCTATAACAAAGTTCATACTTATTGAAGAAGCCTGATTTACATATGGACGTGCTTTTTGTAGATATTCCTCGTACAAAGCGTTGGCCTCCGATCCTTTAATTACAGGTCGAATACTCATTGTATCTGTAAAATCGTAATATTTTTCGAACTCATTAAAATTACCAGTACAGGTTATTTCGCCATTTTCTATGTATACTAACGAAGACTTAAATGTGGTATAAGGTGGAATATTTGGTACAGCCAAATACAAACGAAACATCTTTGGTTGATCTAATTTACCTTTGAATTGAAAATAACCATCAATCATTTCGGCTGTATCTCCATGATTTGTCAAAGGATCTAGAAGCATTGCTCTACCCTTTTCAACAATACCGGAAAGTTTGCCATTAATAACATATGAATCCTTTTTCTGACAGGAAACCACACTCAGAGTAAGGCATATTAATGCAATTATTTTAAATTTAATGTTCATCTAATCTGTTTTAATTTACTTTTACTTTAAGAACCTACTATTCTATGAGTTATGGATATTATTCGTTATAAATACTGTGAAGTAATAAATCCAAATCAAGCCCTCGAATATCTGTTGCTACAATCTGATTCGATGCATCTATAAGTATAATATTTGGTATAGAATAAACACCATAAGATGCTACAAAGCTTGATTTCTTATTGGTTTGGAACTGCTGCCAGGGCATATCCTCCTCCTTCATTGCATTATACCAAGCCTCTTTCTCTCTTTCTTTATCATAATTATCTATTGAAATACTTATAATTTTAAGTCCCTTCTCCTGATATTTATTATGAATTTGTTTTAGGTGAGGAATAAACCATCTACACGGCATACACCATGAAGCCCAACAATCGATTAATGTGTAACCATCTTTACTCAATTGATCTTTAAGAGACACTTTTTCTCCTTTTATATTTCTTATTTGAGCATTAATAAACGGTGCCCCTTTTGTAATCTGTTTTTTCTTTGCCCACAATGAATCCAGTACTTGTAATTGACTTGTAGAAAAAACATTTTGCTCTTTTAATAAAGATAGCCATCCTTTAACTTCAGTAGCTGTAGGTAAATCCATAACCTTAGAATATAAAACTCCATGAGCTACACTTTCATCAAAAACAGCTTTATATTTAACTTCGCTGATTAATGTGGCATAAACAAAATCGTAAGCTAACTTAGTATTTGGGTGATTGATAATAAACAGATTTTTAATACTATCTCGTTTATGCTGTAAATCATTTAATCGTGACTGTTTACTTAACATCATATCTAAATAACGATCAGTCATATTCTCAACTGCAATAGTATCCAATAGAATTTCGTCACTTAAAGTTGCCGCCTCTTTTACAAATGGCCTGACTAATTCTAAATAATTATTATACAGATCATTAAGATAACTACCTTTTATAATAATTCTTTTTTTTGTTGCATAATTTCGATTATCTGAATCATATAATTCGTTGTGATTACCTGACACAGAAATAGCTTCATTTTCGAGATATAGTAAATCTGTTTTCATTTGAAATCCAAACGAATCTTCTGGTGCAGCTAATAATAATTTATAAAGCCCTGGTTCTTTAAGCTCGCCGCTAAAATTAAACTTTCCGTTTAAATAAGTAACAGTATCCTGCTTGCCTGTATTAAAGTTTTGTAGAATAGCAATGCCATTACCTTCTACATTTGATACTTCACCCGAAATGCGATATCCTTGATTTTTACCACAGGATATAAGCATAAAACTGAGTGCAAAAATTATAATTGCAGATATATATTTCATATGTAAAATTTGCTTTAAATTACCGTATGGAACTCGCCATTTTTGTCTGCTTTGTGCGTGAGACAAATACTTTATTGCTTGTTTTGCGTGTATATTTTCAATTTAACTGACACAAAAACGAGCTAAAAAAATGATAATTCTGGAATGTAAGATCTCTTAGTTATGGTTGGTTAACATATTAAATATAAAAATCCGGAAATAGATTTTATATCTCCGGATAGGTATTTTTATTAAAAACCAAAAGTATTTTTTAAGATAATATCTAAATCAAATCCTCTAACACCTGTTTTTAAAATCTTTTTATCTGGAGTAATCAATATAATATTAGGAATAGCAGCAATATTGTATTCTTTAAGTAACTTACTATCATAATCCACCTGATATTGAGGCCAATCCATACCTTCATCCTCTACTGCTTTTAGCCAGGCCTTTTTCATAGAAGTGGCATCCAATGATAAACCTACAATAGATAGTCCTTTATCCTTATACTTTTCATTAAGTTGTTTTAAATGTGGTATAGAAGCTCTACAAGGATGACACCATGAAGCCCAACAATCAATTAATGTATATCGACCTTCTTTAAAAACTGAACCTAAAGAAACAGAATCTCCTTGAGTTGTATTTACCATTCCATCAATAAACAAAGCACCCGGCTCCAGTTTTTTACATTTATTGGCCAACTCATTTAATGTTTCTAATTGTGCTTGAGTAAAGGTATTTTGCTTTTTAAGTAATGAAATCCATTTGTCTACTTTTGCAGTTCCTGGAACAGGTAAATCTTCAGGATATCTATACCCATGAGCTCTATTTTCATCAATCCACTCTTCATAATGATAATCCATTACTATAGAAGCACATACAAAATCATACGCTAACTGTGTATCGGCATACTTTTGAATATAATTATCTTTAACTGAATTTCTTAAATTTAACAATGAATCTAATTGCATTTGCTTTAACAACATTGATTCGTATTGCTTATTTGTCATGTTTTCAACGGGTATTTTTGAATACTCCAATTGATTACTTATTTGAACAGCCTGATTAACAATAGAACGGGTTTCATCTAAATAAAAATTGTAAATTTCATTTAGTTGTCCACCTTCAATATGCATTCTTTTTAGTGATGGATCACTATTTTCAACGTAATACATCATATCTGAATATGATCCCGTACAGGTTATTGTTGCATTTTCGATATATAGTAAATCACTTTTAAATTGTGTTACCAATGAATCATCAGGACCAATAAAATACAAACGACATAATTTAGGTTGATCCTGTTTACCAGTAAACTCAAACTTTCCGTCTATAAATGGAACAGTATCTTCAGTATATGTACCATAATCTTGTAATATAGCTATACCTTCTCCTTTTACTCCGGTTAAATTTCCGGTAAGCTTAAATGAAGTTTCTTTTTTGTTTACATTACACGATAGCAAACAAAAAATCAAAGCCCCTAATAAGGGGCATATTTTATTTAATTTCATTAATATCTAGTTATAAATTTCAATATTAAACTCTTCTTTTAAAATCCTATTTAATGTTTCCATTTTGGTAATGATACGATCGTAACTTCCAAACATTAATCTAAAATCTTCTTCAGAATAAGTGTACATATATCGTATATACGTTTGTAAATCATTAGTTCTGTTAAAGCTTGAATAATCGGAAGGCACTTCTAAAAAACCATTGATTTGATCTGATTCGGTATATGTTGGAAATGCAGCAAACATATCATCATAAATAAAAGATGATACATCATAAAACTCCTTTAACTCTATAACATAGTTAGTTGCCAATTGCAATCCTAAATACAAGGAAAGAACTGAATTGGCAAGATCTACTTTTTCCCAATCTTCTTTTGCCAATATATCTCCCACATTAATAACCGTGGTTTTTAAACTTGGTTTTGTAGCTATTGGTATTAGTATTTCATAACCCCAACTCATATCTACAGAACTAAAATCTTTTGTTAGTAGCACGGAATAAGGTGGAGGTACCGATCCTAGTTTACTGATAATACCTTCACTTACAAAATCAGCAGCCGCTTTTTGATCCTCAATGTTTTTGATTTTTTCTACTACATAGGTTAAACCTGTGTAATTAACTGTAAAATTATAGTCGAAATCGATAACTACAGTATCTTGTGTATCCACATGGATAGTATCACTAAACAGTAGACGCACATCGTTATCTTCAAAAAATTCACGCTTCAACACTGCTTCTGCACTCAGATCATCTTCTGCCGGAAGATAATAATCAACATCTGCTCCTGATGGAGTTAGTTCATCTTCTTTTTGACAAGAAAAAAGCATCAGACAACCAACTACACCTAATAGAAATATATTTTTTGTCATTGTTTTCATTTTTAGGATGTAAATGAACAGACAAGGCTTCCTTTTGAAAACCTTATCTTTTTAATTAATAATTTACTGAATCATATGGTTCTCTACCATTTCTTTTATTTCCCTCGGATGCATTATAAGGCTCCTCGTCAACTGGAATTGGTAAAGTCCAAGCAGGATCATTTGGTTCTAACTTATAATAATCCACACGTACCAAATCATATTCTAATCTTACAACAGCCGACGAATAAAGTGTTTTGGTTTGAGGATAAGCTGTATTAGCCTGATAACGTCTTAGATCAAACCAACGATGTCCTTCCATACAAAGTTCTTTCCTACGTTCATTGCGAATAAAAGAAACCAACTCTGCACCTGTTTCTATTACTGATTCAAAACTTGAAGTTTCAATACGATTCTTTAATAAATGTTCTATCGCAGCTTGAGCATTCGTTGTTTCACCTTTTGCTGCATAAGCTTCTGCTAAGTTCAACCAAGCCTCAGCTGTTCTTAATGTAAAACAATCAGATAATTCAGCATGTGATGACATCCCATCGCTAAACTGCTTATCGTATAATGGAATACCCGGATACATATCATTAATATGAAAGAAATTAGTTTTTCTTAAGTCATTATCTTCATAACTATTATACAACTCAGAACCCACAATAAACTGACCTGTTGCAAATTCCGGTCCTGTTCCCCAAGGATCATATTCATATATATTTTCCGCAATAATATTTCCTCCCATGCTAAACAAAACACTGCGATTTGCTTCACTAAAAAGGTTTGTTGCAAATGAATTCAAATCTTCTACTTCAGGAGCTTCATCTAAACACTTCTGTGCCCATATAATGGCATTATCATAATCTTGCATATATAGATACACTCGACTCAAAAACAAACATACACCTGCATGATTAATTCTATAAATGGATTGCTGTGGAATGTCTCTTAAAGCCTCCTCAGCTCCATTCAAATCACTTAATATTTGTACATATACATCCTTTAAGTTTGATCTGGTAAATTCACCAACTTCAGCATAACTGGTTAATTTTAATGGTATACCCAAAGTTTGATCTGCCAATTCCGGTTGATAAGCATCACCAAATAAATTAACTAATAAAAAGAAGTCAGTAGCTCTATTAAATAATGCTTCTCCTTTAATTCTACTAGCCTGCATTTTAGCTTCTTCATCTTTAGCTTGTAATTTATCTAGCTCTTCCAATACTACATTAGCCGAAACAATACATTTATATATACGAGTCCAGTCATATGCATCATCATACACATCACTTCCATCCGTTCCTAGACTTACCTGACGTTGCCAGGTATAATAACCAAATAAATCTTTCGCTGTATTTGGATATAAACCCCACTGATAAGCTGCATCTGTAATCTGATCCAATTCATCAGCCATAAAATGTACATAAGGGAGATAGGTACCTGTTACATCATTAATACCTACCGTAGTAGTTCGTTGAAGGTAAACTTCTCCCAACAGAAGTTCATCCAAATCGTTAAAATCATTTATATAGGACAAGTCCTGAGAGGTCTCTTCTAAATAATCATTACAAGATGTAAATGAGAATCCTGCAACAATTAATAACAGATATATTATATTTATTTTCTTCATACTTTAATACATTTAGAATGTTAAACTTAATCCTAAAGAGTAAGTAGGTCTTTGTGATAATTGAACATTAGAGAACCCACCTTGGGTAGGAGTTTGTCCTTTTAAAGCTTTATCAGCAATAGTAAACAAATTACTACCAGACAAGGTTACTTCTGCTCTTGTTAAATGAAGTTTTTCCAATAATTTATCAGATAATCCATAGGTTAAACTCAAATAAGTACACTGTAAATAATCAGCACTTACTACCCTGAGATCAGAGTAATTATATTGTTCCCAGCTGTTATTGGCTACTAATTCATTTGTTCCCCAATTAAAACCCTCCGTTGACCAGTGGTAATCATAACCATCTCCATTCCATGGTAGATAATAATCTATAACAGCAGGAATATTGGTAGTTAATTCATCTCCAGGCTGTCTCCAGCGCTTAATCAAGTCACGATTCAAATTGTATTGTGAAGAATAGTTGTTTCCGTATGGATAAAACTTCAATAAACGAGTTTTGGCACCTAAACTATACGAAAAGTTGGTATTTAATCTCCAGTTTTTATAACGTACCGAAGTATTAAAGCCGCCTGTTACGTTAGGATCACGACGTCCGGATTTTACCAATACTTTGGTGTAAGTATCGTACTTACTTAAGTAGGCAATACTTGCCAAATCTCCATCGTCAAACATTGGACCTCCATCTTCAGGATTTAAGCCTGCAAACTTATACGAATAAAAAGTTCCAATAGACTCACCCTTCACAATCGCAGTACCGTTTAAATAATCCTCACGTTCATAAATATCAGCACCAACATTAGATTTCATGGTGTTGTCAATCTTAGTTAACGATCCTGAAACTGACCAGAACCAATCTTTGCTTCGTAATGGAATAATGGTTAAATCAACAGAATAACCTTCATTGGTAATATCTCCTGCATTAACCATATACGATGTATAGCCATTAGTTCCTGAAACCGGACGTTGTACAAAAGCATCTTTTGTTTCTTTTCTAAAGTAAGTTAGTTCTGACTGCACTCTGTTATTAAACAAACCCGTATTTAAACTCACATTTATAGATCGTGTTTTTTCCCACTTTAAAAAAGGATCAGGATATGAACTTATTGTTGAAGTATATTCTCCATATGATGAATTAAAGGCACCTGAACGTATAATGGTTTTGGGAGACATTCCTTCAATCATATTCCCTTGAAAACCATACGAAGTTTTTAAACGCATATAATCAATGGAAGTGCTTTTAATGAAACTTCCCAGGTTATACATAAATGATGCAGACCAAATAGGTAAAACTCTGTTATTACTCTGATCTCCAAATTTATTAGAGCTGTCAAAACGCATATTACCATTTACAGTAAAATTGTCTTTATAGCTATATGATGCAGAAAGATACTCCGATAAAAGATTTGTTAGATCATCAGTTATTACAGGAACATTTTTTCTTAACCATTCTCCGTATTTTGTATATGTATTAGTATCAATGTCTGAAGCATAGGATTTACCACGATCTTTCATATAACCTCTCGTAAGAACATTAAAACCATCATACTTAGTGGAGTTTGCTTCTAAACCAAAAGATGCATTAATATTATGCTGTAGTTCCGCACCAAAATACTTATTTACATTACCCTGAATACGAGCTGTATAAGCATTATTTCTAGTATAATCCTTACCTAACTCACCTCCATAAACTAACTCACCGTAATCAGGATCTGCATCCATCATATCATTACTTCGTCTTAAATCTGCAGCATAAAAAGTATCTTCTCCCCACCAACTTTCTATCTCCGTATTGGATGATGTCATAGAAACGATCGATTGTAGATCAAACCAATCCGTAACTTCCAGATTTAAATTAGCCCTAGCCGTAATAGAAGAGTTGTTTTGCTCCATTCCACTATTATCCAACTCATTCAAGATATTGTATTGTAAAGCACCACTATATTCTGTTGCTCCTTCATCATAAAAATAATATTCACCATTTTCATCATAAGCAGGAATTACTCTACTTGTATTGTACGCATAATCTGCAGGCGACAATTTATCTTGATAATAATTATGAGTTCCTGTATTAGCTAAAATATTTACGCCCACAGATAACTTATTAAACTTATGCTGCAAATCCATTGAAGCAGTATAACGATTTAAATCATCCGTTTTATTTACACCTTGATTACTTGTATAACCAACAGAAGCACGATAGGTTGTATTTTCATTCCCTCCTGAAAAACTAAGAGAATGACTGTGCGACCAGGCATCACGCATCAATAAATCAAACCAATCGGTATTGTTAGTTTCTAATTTTGCAACCTCTTGCTGATAAGTCTCAAAATCTATTTGACCACGATACAATTGTAAAGATAATGCCTCATATCCGTATGTATTTCCTGTAGCTACATACATATGGTTATCTTGCATCAACTCGCGAGAAAACTGAACTCTTTCTTTAGAATTCATCAGATTTATGGATTGATCAGTATATCTTGGTCGTACACGTACAGAAGTACTTCCAGAATAGTTTACTTCTAATTTACCAGCTCTACCCTTTTTTGTTGTAATAACAATAACTCCATTAGCAGCTCTTGCTCCATAAAGCGCAGTTGCCGAAGCATCTTTTAATACATCAATACGTTCAACATCCTGAGGATTAATACCAGAAATGGCATTACCTATTCTGTTGATATAATCAGGGTCGTTTAATTCTGCAGGGGAAACATTAACAGGATCAGATAGTACCACACCATCTACAACCCATAAAGGCTCTCTGTTGCCCACTAATGTAGAAACTCCTCTTACTCTTATCCTAGGTGTTACTCCCACTTCTCCCGAATTAAAACTAACACTTAAGCCAGGTATTTTACCTGAAAGCATCTGATCTACACTGATGGCTTCAGTTTGCATCACTTCTGAAATATCTAACGAACTAACAGCACTAGTAAGTTGCTTCTTATCAATTACCTGATAACCTGTAACTACAACTTCCTGAGTCAACTGCACATCCGATTTCATTTTAACAGACAAATCCTGACCTTCCCATTGCACATCTACATTCTTCATTCCAATAAATGAGATATGTAAGTTAGCTACAGAATTGCTATAACCTTTTGATAAGGTAAAATTACCTTGGGCATCACTAATTGTTCCAACTCCGGAATCTTGAATAATAATACTGGCTCCCGGTAAAGGCAAACCTTCATCATCATATATTGTTCCTCTTACAATATCCGATTTAGGCTTATGCTTTATGATCAATGTGTTTTGGTCAATTTCATACGTTAAATTTGTTTGTTGCAAACAGTATTTAATGATTTCACCAATCTGAACATTATCAAAATGATAACTTTTTATTGGAATTCGTTTAATATCATCATTACTATAAACAAAATTGATGTTTATTTGCTTATTCAATTCATTAAACAATTCATACGGCGTAACCTCCTTTAAATGAATGGTCAACCGCTCACTGCTTTGCGCCGACACCCTAAATATAAGGACGCAAGAGACCAGGAGCAATAATATTGCCCTTTTAGTTAGTACAATCTTTGTCATTTTTGTTTTTGTAAAAAAGGTTTAGGAATTATAACCTGATTACAATTATATTTTACGATTCAAAACGCTTATAAAACATAAATTATAACTGACTTCAGATTTTTTCATTATTCCATTGATTAATATTTAATGTATGTGCACAACATTCTCTTTATAACTAAAATCTACTTTCTCCACTTTTTCTATGATCGAAAGCAATTCTTTAAGGTTATTCTTTCTACTTACATTAATGGTAAACCTGATATCTTTTAATTCAGGCTTATCAAATTCAATATTGATATCATAAATTCTTGCTAAACTTGCCATAATTTCTTCTAATGATTTATCGGTATAAATCAAGTTTCCATTTTCAACGGCACTAACTGTTATTTTGTTAAGGCTATTCACAATAATTTCTCCTGCTTCTGCAACTTCCGTTCTCATATTAGGCATCATTAATACCTTGTTGTCTTTATTACTTACTTCAACCTTACCCTTAACCAGCGTTACTATAGTTTTAGCATTTTGTCCATAATCCATTATTTTAAACTCTGTACCCAATACTTTCACTTTCGATTGACTGGTTTTAACCACAAAAGGTGAATTTTCGTCGTGTGCAACTTTAAAATATCCTTCTCCATGAATTTCAACACTTCTATTATTTGCATTAAAATCCTTTGGTATCATTAAAGATGACTCTGAATACAAATGAATAATTGTTCCTTCACTTAAACGAACATCAATTTCACCACCTCTGGGCACCTTAAGGTTTGTATATGTTGAATCTTTAACTTCCACATAAGATACATCCTTAACTTCTTTAGCCTGCCCATCGTTTGACTCAATCACAGCCTTTGCAATTCCTGTTTGTATTGGAGGAATATCATAACTGTGGTTATTAATTTGATATATAAATAAACCCACTATAAGTATTGCAGCTATACTTGCAGCTGAATACACCCAACCAATCTTTCGGGTTTTTATATTGGCTCGTTTACTAAATTGCTCATAAGACTTACTTGCCTCTTTTTCATGATTACTTAATATTGCCTTTTGTAAAAAAGCCTCAGACTCAATTTCTTTTAAAAGATCCTTATTGGCTTCTGATGCATTAATCCACCCCTCAACTTCTGCAATTTCATCATTGCTAAGAGGCTGCTTTAATACATATTTTGTAAGCAATACTTTTATATGATCTGATACTGGAAAATTCATATGATGTATGATTTTATTTATATAACACTCAATTTATGATATGGGGTAATGAAAAAAGTAACTTTTTTTCAAAAAAATATATTTTATACCGGGGAGCAAGTATAAAACAACGATATAAAGAAGTTGAAACCTACTATAAATAGGGACTCCTAACTTAAAAGAATAATAAATTCAAGAAGATGTTTTAGGCTATCCTTCATGTAGTGGTTTGCATTATTGATGTGCTTTTTAACGGTATTTACAGAAATATTTAAGTCCTCAGCTATTTCCTTATACTTTTTACCATTAAGCTTTTCTACATAAACCCTTTTGGTTGCGTCAGATAATTGGCTAAAAGTTTGATTTACCAATGCATATATTTCAGCTTCTATAATTTTAGTGCTGATATCTTCTTCAAACTCATCAATAAGTATCCCTGCCTGATATTCACCTTTTTTGTTGGAGTTTCTGATCTGATTTAGGGAGGCGTTTCTTATGGATTGATATAAATAAGCTTTAAGCTGATGTTTATTTTCGAATACAGGCTTTTTATCCCATACCTTAATCCATACGTCCTGAATAATATCTTCAGCTTCGTCTTGTGAATTCAGTAATTTTGTGGCAAAGTACTTTAACCCCGTATACATTTCAGAATACAATCGATGATAGTTACTTTTCTTCCCTAAATCTAATTCATTACTCATACTTACATCAATATTTCTGTAGCATCCCCTTTTTTAGTAGACTCTAAATTTAAATATTCGATTATATTCCTGTTACATCCCTTCTTGGGAGTGTACAAAGTTTCTGAAAAAATACAATTATACAAAATCATTTATAAACGATTGTACAGAATATATCATAACGCTTTTATGGCTTCAATATACCCAAAAACCATAACATGCTCATAAAAAGGTAATAACAACTAAATTTTCTATATCCTAATCCAATAGCATTATTTACCTACCTGCAAGGGACCTGAGACGTACCATAGTCGCAACAGCTGCGGATATCTCTCACTATTCACTCACTTATCACTCACTATTGGCTCACTACAAGCTCACTGATTAGTGAATCTGATGTGAATAATATATGAATGATATTTAAGATATATATAATGCACATCCGCACTTGTTACGCAGTTATTCCGTAGCTGTTCCCTTTCAGGTCCATATCTAACTGTATTAATTGATACCATGCTGGTACAACAACCTGCACAATTGATATTTTTAATCAAGATTAGGTATTATAACATCAAACATTTCGGGAATGATCATATTTATATGATTCTAAACTTTCGGAATGCTTGATGAATAAAAAAAGGTTGTTTCATGTTTGTGAAACAACCTTTTTTTTACTAAAACTATCTTCTAATTATCTGGAAAAAGAATCAATCCTTGCTACAGAATAAACTCCTTTTACATTCTTTATTTTCTTAATCATGATGTCGAGCATATCCGTATCGTTAACAAATACTGTTACCGTTCCTTCAAAACTGCCTTCCTGAGAGTCAATAGAAATAGATCTCATTTTAAGATGAAGATCTTTGGTAATCACCTGGCTAATATTGCTTACAATTCCAATATCATCCGTTCCTGTGATTTTAAGCGTAGCCTGAAAATTAGCTGAAGCACCCGTTGTCCATTGAGCTTTTACAATCCTATACCCAAACTTTGTACGCATATCCGGCGCATTGGGACAAGTTTTTCTATGAATTTTAATACCACCCAAAACCGAAACAAAACCAAAAATTTCATCTCCAAAAATAGGATTACAACACTTTGCCAATGAATAATCAACATTTTTAAGATTCTTATCAATCATTAAAACATCGTCTGCACCTGACAATTCTTCATCTACATTGGCCACAAAGTTTGTAGCACTCTTTTGTATGGCTGCCTCCGCTACATCTTTATCTAATTCCTTTTTTTCAAGACTTAATATGTATTCTTTTACACTTGAAACCTCAATATTTCCAATGGCAATCTCTCTGTAAAAGTCGTTGATACTTTTCATTTTGAAATGCTTCACCATTTGGTGTACTAGCGAATCTGTTAGTTCCAGCTTCCAGTTTTTTAGTCGCCTAACTAATGTTTCTCTACCAAATTCAGATTCCTTATATAGCAAATCCTTTAAAGCCTGCTTTAGTTTTGATTTAGCTCTGGAGGTAACTACAACATTTAACCATTCACTTCTGGGCTCCTGCGTATTTGATGTAATTACTTCAATATGATCACCATTTTTAAGCTCCTGCTTTATGGAAGCATGTTTACCATTAATTTTTGCACCAATACATTTTTTACCCACTCCAGAGTGAATATCAAATGCAAAATCCAGAACCGTTGCGCCCTTTGGCAATCGTCTTAAATCGCCTTTAGGTGTAAATACAAAAACTTCTTCATCATATAAATTAAGCTTAAAATCATCAATAAAATCAATGGCATTTCTTTCAGGATTTTCGAGTACTTCACGTATGTTTCCTAACCATTGATCCATCCCCTTCTCTCCTTTTCCACCTTTGTATTTCCAGTGCGCAGCAAGTCCTTTTTCTGCTACTTCATTCATACGGTTTGTTCTGATCTGTACTTCAACCCATTTTTTTTCAGGCCCCAATACAGTTGTATGTAATGATTCGTACCCATTTGACTTAGGAATGGACAACCAATCCCTTAACCTGGAAGGATTGGGTTGGTATTTATCTGTTACAATAGAATATACTTTCCAACAATCCGCCTTTTCATCTTTTTCCTTACTGTCTAATATTACCCTGATGGCAAACAAATCATATACCTTTTCAAAAGGTGTATTCTGCTTTTTAATCTTATTATGAATAGAATGAATCGTCTTGGTTCTACCTTTTATTTCAAATTTCAATCCAGCTTCCTCTAATTCCTTTTTTAAAGGATCTATAAAGTCTTTAATATATTTTTCTCTGGCTCTTTTGGTATCGTTTAATTTTTGTGCAATATCATTATAGACCTCTCTCATGGTGTACTTCATCACCATATCTTCCATCTCAGACTTAATGGTATACAAACCAAGTCTATGAGCCATCGGAGCATATAAGTAGCCTACTTCCGAAGCAATTTTCTGTTGATTTTCAACATCGTACAACTTAAGACTACGCATTGTTTCAAGCCTGTCTGCCAGAATAATTAAAATAACACGAACATCTTTAGCAAAAGAAAGCAATAGTTTTCTAAAGTTTTCTGTTTCTATCGAGGTGTCTTTATCATACAGATCCTTTACTTTTAAAAGTCCGCTAATGATCTCTTCAACACTCTTACCAAAAATAGCAGATACTTCATTTAATACTATATCTTCGTGCTGAATGACATCATATAATAATGCACAAATAATTGATGTACGTCCTAAACCTATTTCAGAAGCAACAATATTTGCAACTTCTAAAGAGTGAATGGCAGATAATTTTCCGGAAGGCCTTCTATATTCTTTTTTACGCTCAAGAGATATTTCAATTGCTTTTCTTATTTCGGTAACATCCTCATTACTTAAAATATTTCTACACGCTCTCAAAAGATTTCTGTAATTTCTTTTGATTTCTACCTTTTCAGCGTCACTAATTATTATTACGGGGTTTTCCATAAAATTGATATAAGATGTAGTAATCTTGTATTAATAATATTCATTTCATTCGTTAATCTTCAAAAATATATCACAAATACGTTTAAACAAAACATTCTGTCAAATCCTTTTGCATAAAAGTTGACTTTTATTGCTATTTATGGTATATTAATTATCGATAACACATTGTTTAACAGCTTAAAAAATAGGAGTTATGAGAAATAGTGGTCTGTTTTTTGGAGGAATGATCGCCGGAGCTTTAGTTGGAGCTGCTGCTGCATTATTATTTGCTCCTCAAAAAGGTTCAGAAACTCGTGATCAGTTAAAAAACAAGTTGAATGAACTAGAAAAAGAAATGCAAAACACCAAAGACAAACTAAAAGTTAAAGGTGGTGAACTAAAAGAAGAACTAAAAGAAAAAATTCACAACATTGAACAAAAAATTGAAAAGCTTCTTGATGAGTACAAAAAAACATTGGAACCAACCAGTAGTGCAAATTAGTAGAAAATTTGATTTTTTTATTGTAGCCTGAAACTAAATTCTTATTTTGAAAAAGATTAGCTTCAGGCTTTTTTATCGCTATCACATTACACTATATAGAATTATTATGGACAGGAAAGAAACTATTTCAGAAGAGATTTCTGATATAAAAAAAGAGATTAACACCTACTTTCAAAGCAAACTTGACTTAACAAAACTTCAGGCTGCTGAAGATATAAGTCGATTTGTTTCTGGAATTGCAGTTAAGTTGGTTTTATTTTATATCGCCATGTTTGTATTAATATTTGTATCAATGGCGGCAGCCTTTGCAATAGGCACTTACACTAAAAGCAACGAACTGGGATTTTTAATTGTTGCTGGTGTATATGTATTAATGGCTATTATTTTTTATCTACTTAAAAGGTATTTAATTCATACACCGGTTATCAAAGCATTCATTCAAATATTTTTTCAAAATTTTAGTAAGTATGACAAAGAATAGATATAGCCACATCAAATCTTTTAAGGATTTTGAAAATGAAAAGATGCAATTACATTATCAAATCCGACTTTCAGAAAAGAAATTACAAATTAAACAACTTGAATTAAGAGAATACTTAAATCCTTTCAAGTTTTTTTCTTCGATGCTAAACGAGCTTTATCGACCTGCATTTGATTTATTAAAGTCAATTATTATGCATTTTGTAGAGAAGCATAAGGCAAGTAGCGCATCCGAATCAAGCAATAAAGAAACGACTGATTAACATATCATTTAGATATGAAAAATCAATTAAATTAATCATTACTTATATTAAAAAAATATCTACATTTGCACAAAATTTGGTTTTCGAGGGTTTTAACAACCTAAGAATGAAAAGGGAATCCGGTGCTTAGAACATCTAAAATTCCGGAGCTGTACCCGCAGCTGTAAGTTCCAAATAATATTATTGAATCACTTTTGCCACTGTTTTATAATAAATGGGAAGGCCTCAATAATAGGAACAAGCCAGAATACCTGCCAAAAATATTTTATTTAAGAGCTTCGGGAGCTAGGCTAACAATAGATTTCAATATTAATATCTGTCATCTATCTCCTGTAGCGCATATATTTTTTGCTGATGTATAGATTTTTTATTGTTGTATTGATGATTGTAGGGACTGGTTTGTCTGCATTTGCACAGTTATATTTTATCCCGGAAGATTCAACATATTCACACCTTAATGATACTTTATTTATTCAGGAAGTTGAAATTATTTCACCAGTATCCAAACAATATCAGGTTGGAAGCAAAAACCAAACATTTACACCTATTCAAAACCAAAATGTAATCTATGGTTCTTTAACCAACTTACTTTCCAGATATTCGCCTGTTTATATTAAGTCTGATGCAGGAGGATTAGCTTCATTTAGCATCCGGGGAACTTCGTCAACACACACATCCGTTTTTATCGGCGGACTCGATATAAACTCGCTAACACTAGGAAGTTCCAATTCTAGCAACATACCCATATTTCTATTTGACAATTTAAATTTATCATATGGTAGTTCTTCTGCTGCAAATGGTTCAGGATCTATAGGTGGAAGTGTTAGACTTGGTCTCAATTCAAATTTTAAAAAAGGAATTCATGGTGAGATCATTGGATCAACAGGTTCATTTGGAGAATATTTTGGAGGTGCTAAAGTATTTATAAGTAATGGGAAATTTGAATCTGTAACCAGATTTCAACACTACCAAATAGAAAATGACTTTCCTTTTTTAAATACAGCATATTACGATAGGGAATTAAAAACCTATCATAATGACAAACAACGAAATGCAGCTATCGAAAACCAACATATTATACAACAGTTCAACTACAAAATCAATAACAATCAAGTAATTGAGTCTTTTATTTGGTATAGTGACACATGGCACGAAGCCCAACCCAATATGACATCAAACATCAATATGAGCACTATGCCACGCCCCATTGAGGATAAAAACTTCAGGTCATGGATTAGCTATAAAAATCATTTTAAGAAATTGCAATTTGCTGTAGAAGGTGGTTTTGTTAAAGACAAAGCAATAGATAACAATGACTTCGAAAACACCATAGAAACGCAACGTGCAGTAGGAAATTTTGCTATAAAATTTAATACTGGAAAAATTAAGTATCAGTTTGATGCTAAATACAAATACATTGTTCCTAAAGTTTATGCATATTCTGATAATATTTCAGAGCAACATCTGGATTTACATGGTGTCATTGCATTTTGTCCGATTTCTAACCTAAAGACTACCTTAAATTTAAGACAACAATATGTAACTAAATATAATGCTCCCTTCACTCCTGCTTTAGGTTTAGACTACATAGTCTTATCAAAAGAAAATCACTTATTAAAAATAGTAGGGAACATACAAAGATCTTACAAGATCCCTACATTAAATGCAAGATACTGGGGACAAGAAGGTTATAGCGGAAACGAAAATATTCTACCAGAAGAAGCCTTTAGTTATGAATCTGGAATTGATTATATGTATAATAAAAACAACACAACCATAAAGTTTAAGGCTAATTATTACTATATGGATGTTGATAATTGGATTTTATGGGTACAAAGTACAAGTGCATGGACGGCTCAAAACATTCTAAAAGTTGAAGCGAAAGGAATTGAACTTCAGGCTGATTTAAATCAAAACATTGGCTCTTTAAAACTATTGGCAGGTATAAACTTTGCGATTAATTCAACGGTAAATAAAAAGAGTAGTTTGGAAAATGAAAACTCTGACAATTATATCAATCGTCAAGTTATTTACACCCCAAAACAATTAGGAAATTCTTTTATAACAGTTCTATATAAAGATTTTAATTTCAATATAGATGGTTCATATACAGGTTTCCGGTATTTTGACTATACAGATGATAAAATTGATGGATATAAATTAGTAAACATATCCGGAGGAAAGGATTTTAATATTAATCATTCGGTTTTATCTGCTAACCTATCCTTAAATAACATCTTAAGTGAACAATATCAAAATCAATATCAATATGCAATGCCTGAAATAAACTGGCATTTTACAATTAAATATAAATTTTAATAATTAATTAATTTAATAACTATCGAAATGAAAAAGTTACTTTTTATTTTCATGGCTATGGCCATAGTTTTTGCTTCATGTGAAGATGATGACAACACTTCTTCAAATCCTTCATATGTAGTTGAAGCTTCTGATGCTATTGTAGTAAACTACGGAAGTTATTCGAGCACCGTTGGCTCTATTTCTGGATTTGACATAGACAATTCAAAAATGTACAGCTATGTTTTTGAATCTGTGAATGGTCCTGCTATGAATGGAAAACCTCAATATGCATATGAATATAATGACAAAATTTATTTCATGGGAAATAATGTTGATGAAATTTTCTATGTGAATTCATCTACCCTGGAACAAACAAAAAATGGTGTAACATCTGATATTGTTAAGCCACGCTTTTGTGTTGGTTCTGGTAACTATTTATACATATCTTGTTACGGTGGTGATGTGTGGAGTGATGCTTCATTGGGTTATATTGCTAAGTATAACATCAAGTCAAATACTGTAGAAAGTACAATTGCAATAGCCGGAGGCCCTGAAGGACTTGAAATAGCAAATAATAAACTATATGTTGCTTTAAATTATGCAGCTCAAATTGCCGTTGTTGATTTAAACACTGAAGATATTTCCTATATCACAACTCCATCTGTTACTTCGTACTTTTTAAAAGATGCTGCTGATAATTTATATGTATCTCTATTAAGCACCTACTCTGATCCAAGTGCAGTTACAGGTTTAGGATACATCAATACCACAACAAATGAACTTGAAAGTACTTATGCTTTATCAAACGTAAGTACAAACTATACCTCTATTATGACTTTTAATGCAGATCAATCTAAGATTTATGTTGCTGCAGCAAGTTGGGTAGAAGAAAGTCCAGACAACTGGGTGCAAAAAGGAAGTGTTTTCGAGTTTGACACAACAACTAAGACCTTTAATACAAATCCGTACATTTCATCTATTGACGGACTTAATGCTGTATCTGTCAATCCTTATACTAACGAACTATATGTATTAATTTCAAACAGTACAACAACTACAGGAAAACTTGTTGTATATGATGAAAATGGTGATTACCAAAGCGAATATCAAACAGGCATTGCACCTGCCTGGATTTTATATAAGGATCAAGTAACTGAATAGTATTTCATTAACTTTTTTCTTGTTTATTTAAGAGATAGTCCGGCTATATTAGTCGGACTTTTTTATTTCCCATCAATCGTATTCATTGCAATAAACAATTATATATTTTCTTATTTTTGTTTGATTTCTATATTAAAACATGCTATTTGATAATGAGCAAAACAGATATTCAAGAGAAAATTAGTCTTTTAAGAGACACATTAAATAAGCACAACCATAATTATTACGTTCTCAATCAACCTCAAATAACTGATTTTGAATTTGATCAAATGATGAAAGAGTTGATTGAGTTAGAAAAGACAAATCCTGAATTTGAAGATCCTAACAGTCCAAGTCATCGTGTTGGTAGTGATTTATCAAACGATTTTCAACAGATCGTTCATCAATACCCCATGCTATCCTTAGGCAACACCTATAACGAAGATGAAATTGCAGATTTTCATCAACGCATTACAAAAGCTATTGGAGAAGAAATAGAATATGTTTGCGAATTAAAATATGATGGAACATCAATTAGTTTAACCTACGAAAACGGAAGACTTGCACAAGCAGTTACACGTGGTGATGGAGAAAAAGGTGATGATGTTACTGCCAATGTTAAAACCATTAAGAGTGTACCTTTAAGTATTCATGGAAATTTTCCTGAAAAATTTGTGATACGAGGAGAAATACTATTACCTAACGATGAATTTGTTAAACTTAACGAAATAAGAGAGTTAAATGGTGAATTACCTTTTGCAAACCCCAGAAATGCAGCTTCAGGATCATTAAAAATGAAAAAAAGTTCAGAGGTTGCTCAACGAGGATTAGATTGCTACTTGTATTACCTGCTAGGTGAAAATCTTCCTACTGACATTCATTCTGAAAATTTAGAAACGGCACGTTCATGGGGATTTAAAATCCCTACTCATTATAAAATTTGCAAATCTCTGTCTGAAATAAATGATTTTATAACATATTGGGATAAGGAAAGATTTAATCTGCCTTTCGAAATTGATGGCATTGTAATCAAAGTAAATAACATCAACCTACAAAACGAGCTTGGATATACAGCAAAATCACCTCGATGGGCCATTTCTTATAAGTTTAAAGCAGAAGAAGCTTGCACTAAACTTTTATCTGTAAGTTACCAGGTTGGAAGAACAGGAAAAATTACACCTGTTGCAAATCTTGAACCGGTTCAACTAGCCGGAACCACAGTTAAAAGAGCTTCGCTGCACAATGCTGATATTATTGAGCAATTAAACCTTCACGAAGAAGATATGGTTTTTGTAGAAAAGGGTGGAGAAATAATACCTAAAATTACAAGAGCCGATGAAAATTCGCGTAAGCCTGATGCTTCAAAAATTGAGTTTATAAAAAATTGCCCGGAGTGTGGAACCACACTTGAGCGACCGGAAGGTGAAGCGGCACATTTTTGTCCAAACGACAAAGCCTGTCCACCACAGCTAAAAGGAAAGATCGAACATTTTGTTAGCAGAAAAGCTGTAAATATTGATTCTTTTGGAGAGCAAATTGTAGATCTACTATTTGAAAAAGGATTAGTAAAGGATGTTAGTGAAATATACGATCTGACTTTTAATCAATTAAATGGTTTATCAAGAGTTATTGAAGACCAGGAGAACAATAAAAAAATCTTTACTTTTCAGGAAAAATCCACACAAAATTTATTGGCGGGTATAGAGGCTTCAAAAAACATTCCCTACCCTAATGTGCTTTTCGGACTAGGAATTAAACATGTTGGTTCAACAGTAGCTAAGGTATTATGTAAAAACTTCAATACAATTGATAAATTAGCTACTGCAACATATGATGATCTTATTGCTATTGATGACATTGGTCCTAAAGTTGCAGAAAGTGTAATGAAATATTTTAATGATGAAGAAAACAAAAACCTAATTGCACGATTAAAAAACACAGGTTTGCAGCTTGAAAGTGATGAAGAAGTAAAAGATAGCGACAAATTTAGTGGCTTATCTTTTGTAGTAAGTGGAACATTTACTAATTTTTCACGCGACGAACTTAAAAGTATTATTGAGTCTAACGGAGGAAAGAACCTGAGTGGTGTTTCTAAAAAAACATCGTATCTTGTGGCCGGAGAAAAAACCGGACCAAGTAAACTAGAGAAAGCTGAAAAACTAAACGTTAAAATCATTAACGAAACTGATTTTATTGAATTATTAGAAAATTAAATCTGTGAATTACTTTAAAAAATTGAGAATAAAAATTGGTAATTATTTATTAAATCGTAAGCTTAAAAAGCGAAATTACAAACCTGTTATTTGCAATTTAAAAAACGCAAAAAAAATAGGAATTATATATGATTCTTTATCAAATGAGGATTTATCTGCCATAAAAAAAATTGAAAAATCCTATATCAACCAAAATATTAAGGTTGAGTCACTAGGTTTCTCAAATGCTAAAATAATTCAGGATAATCTTATTGGAGATAATAGTCATCATTATGTTTGTATTAAAGACTTCAATTGGTTATTTCAAGCAAAATCAGAACTTTTAAAAGAATTTATATCTAAGGATTTCGATATTTTAATAAATTTATATACCAAAGAAGAGTTCTGTACCGAATATATTATCAGATCTTCTTATGCTAAATTTAAAGTTGGACCTGCCCATCTTAACAAAAAAATGCATGATTTAATGATTGATGGTGGAGAAAAGAAAAACAACATCTTATACTTGAATGAACAAATCAGTTATTACCTTGGTATGATAAACAAGTAGTGGCATAATAATTGATTAATTTCAAAGAATAATAATTAATCATCTTAAATATTATCATCATGAATACCAAATTATTACTATCAATAATGTCTTTTCTGCTTATACTATCTTCATGTATGACACATAAAGTGGAAAGAGTTTCAGTAGATGAATCAATAGATTTGAGTGGTAGATGGAACGACACAGATTCCAGAATGGTAGCAGAAGAAATGGTGAATCAAATATTGGGAGGTGCCTGGATAGACAACCATTTGAAGGCAAATAATGGCACTAAACCTGTTGTTGTAGTTGGATTGATTTACAATAAGTCTCACGAACATATTAGTTCAGATACTTTTATTAAGGATATTGAAAAAGCTTTTATAAACAGTGGTAGTGTAAGATTAGTTCAGGCAGGAGATAAAAGAGAAGAATTAAGAAAAGAAAGAGCTGCTCAACAAGAGTTTGCCTCTATTGAAACAGCAAAAGAATGGGGTAAAGAATTGGGTGCTGACTTTATGTTGAACGGTGATATCAATTCTATAGTAGATACCTACAAAAAAGAAAGAGTTAACTATTACCAAACAAACCTCGAGTTGTCAAATCTTGAAACGAATGAAATTGTTTGGATGGGTGATAAAAAAATTAAAAAGTACATTGTCAAATAACTCTTTAAAATAAAATTCTCATAACTTAAACCTTTCTACATACACCACAGAAAGGTTTATTTGTTTCATTTATTCTAGTATTTCATGGTTTTTCCATCAAAATATAATTATATATTTTTTGGTCTGTTACTCTTCCTGCTAACAAACTGTGCAACATACTATCAAAAAAACTATCAACTTCAAAATTATATTGTCAGTGGAGATTTTAATGCTGCTGAAAGATTTCTGAACAAAGATACTAAATCTGAAAAAGGCATTAACAGAGTGCTTTTTTACATGAACCAGGGAATGGTAAACTTTATGTTAGGAAATTATGAAAAAAGTAACTACTATTTAAACAAAGCTGATTTATATAACGAAGATTACAAAAGTGGCTATGGAAATGAAGCGCTTGCTCTTATTTCTAACCCAATGGTAAAACCATATAAACCAGAGGATTTTGAAAATGTAATGGTACATTATTATAAATTCTTAAACTATTTAATGTTAAAAAACTACGAAGAAGCTCTTGTGGAGTGTCGTAGGGTTAATATTATACTACAACAATTAAACGACAAGTATAAAAAAACAAAAAATAAGTATTCAAACGATGCATTTGCCCACAACTTAATGGGAATGATTTACGATGCATCCGGAGACAAAAACAATGCATTTATTGCCTACAGAAATGCTTATGAAGCTTATGAAAACAGTTACGGCAAACTTTTCAATATAAATACTCCAAGCCAACTAAAAAAAGATCTGGTTCGTACTGCATATCAATCAGGTTTAAACCAGGAATATTCCAATTATAGCAGCCTGTTTCAATTAGAGTATGACCCGGAATCAGAACCTGACGGAAGCCTTATATTCTTATGGATGAATGGTTTTGGACCTATAAAATCAGAGTGGAGCATAAATTTTGTAAACTCAGGTTATAACGACGGCTGGATTACTTTTGCCAACGAGGAATACGGCTTAAATTTCCCCATATACATAGGTAATCGTAAAAAAAGTGAACAAAACGCTTTTAGAAACTTATCCTTTGTACGAATTGCTTTCCCTAAATACATTGAAAGAGAACCTATTTATAATCATGCCTCTATTGCAATTGACAGCCTGCATTTTAACCTGGAATTATCTCAGGATATCAATGCTATTGCTTTTCAATCGTTACAAGACAGAATGGTTAGGGAATTAGCAAATGGCATTGCCAGATTAGTTACTAAAAAGGCTCTGGAACAAATTGCGAACAGCGAAAATAAAAATCTTGGTAGTGTTATAAGTATAATAAATGCTATTACAGAGAAAGCAGACACCCGAAACTGGCAATCTCTACCCTACTCTATCCATTACACCAGAATCCCTTTAAAAGAAGGAAAAAATCAAATAGAATTAGAGATTGGGCAAGAACATAGGATGGAACAATTTGAATTTAACATAAACAAAGGTGAAAATATTTTCTTTACCTATCACCAGTTAGAAAGCTATAAACTGGATTAAATTTTTAAAATATATACTTTCATCAATAAAAACAGGGTGTTCAAATAAAATAACAAACAAAAAATATGAAAATGCATACCTTTAAATGTTTGTAATTTTATTTTACTGTAGTGAACATAAATAAGCACAATTATAATCCATATCTAAAACGATGGAAGACTCAGTTTAGTCTTATTGCTGAGTTATTGGATGGCTGTATTATACTCGCTACTGAAATTGAAGTAAACAAAATTATAGCTATAGCCTATAATCACCCTAATGAAAACACTCTTTTTCTGGGAAAATCAAATGAAAACAGCATTACGAAAAAGATAATTCAAGATGGAAAAAATCGTTTTATAGCTAATTTACAAATCAATGATAAGTACAATAACAGTACAGAGTTTACTTCTGGATTAAAGTGTTTTTATGGCATACCAGTATACAATCCTTCAGGAGATGTATTTGCTGCATTATGTTTATATTCAAAGGATAAAAATAATTACCCAGAGGAAAAAATCAGCCAATTCAAAAAACTTAAACTTATTATCGAAGATGATCTCAAACTCATTGAGAAATCTGATGAAAAGCCAAATACAGTAATAGATCCATTACTTGAAGAGGAAATAAAATTTAAACAGTTTTTTCTATCTTCTCCGATGGGCATTTTTTACTGGGATACCAACATGGTAATTACAGATTGTAATGACAAGTTCTGTGAAATATTAAAATCAAATAAAGCTATTTTAACTGGATTAGATCTTAATCTGCTGCAAGACAAAAGAGTGCTTCCGTGTATACAAAGTGCTCTAACCGGTGTTGAAGGAGAGTATGAAGGAGAATATAACACCACAACAAGTCACGAAAGTACTTATGTTTTACTAAAATCCTCACCAGTATACAATAAGGATAATGTAATATGCGGAGGTATTGGAATTGTTGAAGATCTTTCTGAGAAGAAACAAATTCAGGATGCACTTAAGGCCAGTGAATTAAAATACAAAGACCTGGTTGAAAAAATTAATGATGTAATTTTTACGCTTGACAAGGAAGGTATCTGTACCTATATAAGTCCTGTTGTAACCACCATTATTGGTTTTCTACCTGAAGAAATAATAGGCCACCATTTAATTAACTTTATTCATGAAAGTTATAAAGTCAGGTTTTATGATGCTTTAAACAGTGTAAAAACAGGATCTACTGTTTTAATTGAATTAAAGATTAAAAATAGTGCCAACAGGTTTCATTGGATTAGAACATCCCTCAGACCAACACCAGACCAGGATAATTCTATTGCTGGAATTCACGGTGTAGCCCAGGACATTGGAGAAACACGAAATGCAGAATCATCATTAAAAGACAGTGAAGAGCAATTTAAATTGGTTGCGACTCACATTTCTGATATTATATTTGAATGGAACCCAATAACTGATGAACTAATTTGGCATAGTAATCCTAATATAATTTCGCCTTCTTTAAAAAATATTAATACCTATAGCGATCTAAATCATCTCATTTTACCAGAAGATAGAGATAAAATTAATCAATATTGGAAAAATGCCCTAAATAAACTTGGCGCCTGGAAATCAGAGTTTAGAATTAAAATTGACGATAATAATATCAAACACGTACTTGGTAACGGCATTATTTTATTTAAAAATGAAATCGCCTATAAAGGTATTGGTACCATAACCGACATATCAAAAGAAAAAACTTTAATTGGCAACTTAAAACACAGTAACGAAAAACTTGAACTTAATATCGCCAAGCTAAATGGATTATTATCCGTAATTCCTGACATGATGTTTGTTTTTAATAAAGATGGTATCATCATGGACTATCATACCAATGATAGTACTCAATTATTTAATGAAGGAACATTTTTTATAAATAAACGTGTAGATGAAACGCTACCTGAGGAAATATCAAAACTAACTCATGAAAAAATAAAATTAGTACTTGAAACAAAAGAGACCAATACTTACAACTATGAAATAACTTTAGGAGATCAAAATAGAATTTTTGAATCAAGAATGGTTTATGTAAATGAATACCAAACTTTAGCTATTGTAAGAGATATTACAGAAAGAGAACATGATAAATTAGAACTTATAAAAGCGAAAGAGCATGCAGAAGAAAGTGATAGACTTAAATCATCTTTTTTAGCTAATATGAGCCACGAAATACGAACTCCGATGAATGGTATCATTGGATTTTCAGAATTACTCAGGTCTAAAACACTTAATCCAGAAGAAAGAGAATATTACATTTCTGTTATTGTTAATAGCGGAAGACAATTGTTGGATATCATTAACGATGTTCTTGAAATCTCAAAAATTGAAACAGGACAAATTGAACTTAATATTTCAAAAGTAAATATTAACAAACTAATCTTTGAAATTTCTGAAACTTTTTCTCAACGTATTCAACACTTCAATAACACAGTTAAGATTATTACTCCTCTCATTGATGATAAGTCTAAGATTTATACAGACGAAAAGAAACTGAGACAAATATTTACCAACCTTGTAAGCAATGCTATAAAATTTACTCAAAATGGAACGATAGAAATTGGATATAAAGTCGTGAATCATATTTATCTTGAGTTTTATGTAGAGGATACAGGTATTGGAATTGCCGATGACGAACAGTATAAAATATTTGAGCGCTTTGCTCAGGCAAATCCCCAAATCACTAAAACACATGGCGGTACAGGCCTTGGACTACCTATTTCACAAAGTTTAGTTGAACTACTAGGCGGTAAAATTTGGGTTGATTCAGAAATCAATAAAGGTTCAAAATTTTCATTTTCTATTCCTTATAAAACTACCTTATAAATCACTATAATTCAGCCCTCTCCTTTAACATTTATTCACACACATTCTTTATAGGACTTCTGAAAGTTAATTTCTCTTAAATAAATACACCTACAGGATAACGACACCTCCTTTTCCATACATTTGCAGCAAAATTTTCAATTCGATGTACAAAGCAATAAATGTTTTAACAGGATAATCATTATTCTTCGTCCAAAACTTTAATGATTGCTATATTAATTATTAGAGATTCTCAACTAATAATTAAACAACAATATTTTTATTTTCAAATAGTATGATAAATATAAGCCACTCTATTTAATTGAAGTTGGTTTCTATCATGCTTATATAATTGAAATTCTATCAGAAAATTTCATTGGGTTAGTGTTTAATACAACTTTCAAAAGTTATTAAGCAGTTAATCCTTCTATAATATTAATACATAATGAATAGTATATTTAAACCTAAATTCTTCAGTCTTTTAAAGGCTGGTTTTAATCATAAACAAATTACTTCTGATATTCTAGCGGGAATAATTGTAGGTATTGTTGCCTTACCGTTAGCTATTGCTTTTGCTGTTGCCTCTGGGGTTTCTCCTGAAAAAGGTTTAATCACAGCTGTCGTTGCCGGATTTATCATTTCATTACTTGGTGGTAGTAGAGTTCAAATTGGAGGACCCACAGGTGCTTTTATTATTATTGTATTTGGCATTCTTGAAAAATATGGACTGAATGGATTAATCATTTCCACAATTATGGCCGGAGTAATTCTAATTATCTTTGGACTTCTTAAATTAGGAAATGTTTTAAAATTCTTCCCACAACCATTGATTGTAGGCTTTACTAGCGGTATTGCCTTAATTATTTTTTCAACACAAATAAAAGATGCATTGGGCATTGATGTTGGTAAAGCTCCTGCTGATTTTATTGAAAAATGGTCATTTTATTTTACCAACCTAAATCACATAAATTACAGTTCAATAGTTATTACTTTAATTACAATTGCTATTTGCCTTTTTTCAAACAAAATTATAAAGAAAATACCGGGATCTTTTATTGCAATAGTACTCATAACTTTAGTTGTATTTATATTTAAAATACCAGTTAGTACCATTGAAACATTTTTTGGAGATATCCCGAGAAACATATCACTTGATATTCCTGAATTTCAGTTTACTGAGTTGCATAATTATTTTGCTCCAGCTTTAACAATTGCTCTACTTGGAGGAATTGAATCCCTTTTATCAGCCGTTGTTGCAGATGGTATGATCAGTGGTAATCACAGATCAAATACAGAACTTATTGCACAGGGAATTGCAAACATCATTACCCCTTTCTTTGGAGGTATTCCTGCCACAGGAGCTATTGCCCGAACAGCTACCAACATAAAAAATGGTGGTAGAACACCAATTGCAGGAATGATTCATGCAGTAACTTTATTACTTATCATGTTATTTATTGGTCCACTGGCTAAACTTATTCCAATGTCGTGTCTTGCAGGTATTTTAATTGTTGTGGCCTATAACATGAGTGAATGGAGATCTTTTGTTTCTATTTTAAAAGGTTCGTTTTTTGATATCATTATTCTTTTAACAACTTTTATTCTTACTGTTATTGTTGACTTAACAATTGCCATTGAAGTTGGTGTTGTTTTATCTGCTTTATTATTTATGAAACGCATGTCGGATATTGCAGACAAGCGAATAGATAACATAGTTGATACAGATGTTATTGAAGACTATTCACAATTACCACAACACGTTGGTATTTATGAAATTAGCGGTCCATTATTCTTTGCTTCTTCAAAAAAATATGCACAGGTAATTGAACGTATTGGTCTTGATTACAATACCATCATAATCAGAATGCGACATGTTTCCTTTGCAGATCAAACCGGAATTCACAACTTTAAAAGTTCAATTAAGTCACTGAAGAAAACTAATGTAAAAATCATATTATCAGGAATAAACACAGATGTATATAACGATTTTAATAAATTCGGCATTATAGATTTAATAGGTTCTACTCATATTTTTGAATCTTTTGAGACGGCTGTGTCGTATGTAAACAAACCAGAAAATAGTACCAACTAATTATAACAAAATACAAAGTATTGATATTAATGAACTTTTTACATAAATCCATCCAAATTAGTCTAATATCAATACTTTGTATCATAAGCAGTACAATCTATAGCCAAACACAACAACAAATTGATTCCTTAAAACAAGTAACTATCACAATCGCTGATGCTAAACTTCAAGTTGACAACCTAAATAAACTTGCGTATTGGTTTGGCGGGAATAACCTGGATAGTTCTCAATATTATAGTTCAAAAGCTGCAGAAAAAGCTATTTCAAATCATTATAGTAAAGGACAAGCTCTTGCATATAACTATAAGGCAAGGGCCTATATTGAACAAGGTAAGTTCAAAGAATCAATTGTATATTTTGACAAAGCTACAGATATATTCAATACACTCCAAGACACAACAATGCTGTTAGATTGCTATAAAGGAATGAGCTATGTTTATTCTTTTAGTTCCAATCAGATTCAAAGTTTGAATTTAAGTCTTCAGGCATTAAAAATTGCACAAAGTTTTAATGATACATCTAGTTTAGCAACCGTTTACAACAACATTGGAGTTATTTACAAGAAACTGAACGACTATGAATCAGCACTTTTTTATTTCCAAAAATCTTTAAACTACGATAAAACGAGTTCACTTGTCAGACCTAAAGAAATTGCAGTTTCATACTCTAATATAGGCTTACTGAAAGTAAGAAATGGTAAAAGTGAAGAAGCCAGTGAAGATTACAAAGAACTTTTCAAGTTACTGCCACAATTAAACAGCAATTATTTAAAGGCGTATTTTTATTTATCCATCTCTGAATACTATAATTCACTAAATGCTATAGATTCTTCCAAATATTATATAAATCTTGCTTCTGCAATAAGCAATAAACTAAATATTCCACAAATTAAGAGTAAGTTATATAAACGCAACGGTGAACTATATTTAGGGCTTAATGAACATTATAAAGCTATTCAATATTTTGATTCCTGTATTGGCATATCAAAGAAAGCTGATATCATAAACCATCTCCCTGAAGTTTTTCAACTCAAAGCTCAGGCTCTTGCTGCACAAAAAAAGTATAAAGAAGCCTATTCTGAATCACAAGAGTCACAAAATCCAAAATATATATACAAAGCACAAAAAATAGCAAGTTTGTTAGGAAAGTTTGAAAACGAGCAAAAAACAAAAGATGAGTTAGAACGATTATATCTTAAACAGGCTTTAAAAAACAAACAGTCAGAACTTGAAAAAGCAAATATGCGAGCCAAAATATGGTTTGCAATTGGTGCTATTAGTATTCTTATAATAAGCGTATTAACCATTATATTCTTCTTAATTCGCTTAAAAAAGAAAAATTACATCCTTAACTCCCAGCATCAACTAATTAACACACAAAAAAAACAACTTGAAAATAATTTAGAAACAATAAACATCAAAACTGAAACACTCCACAAATTAAATGCGACAAAGGATAAGTTTTTCTCAATTATTGCTCACGATCTAAGAAGTCCTTTTACTGCAATTATTGGCTTATGTAATGATTTAGCCTTATCGTATTATGATTATAATGACAAGGAGAGAATAAAACATATTAAATTAATTGAGGAGTCTTCAGAATCAACATTTAACTTACTTGAAAACCTTTTATATTGGGCCAACTCGCAACAAGGTGTTATTAAAATTCAAAAAGAAGATCGTATTCTGAATGAAATCATAAATGAAAGTATTTCTGCATATCTTGGTACTGCTCAGGTAAAAGATATTCAGGTAAAAAATAAGATAAACAATACTGAAACAATTTATGTTGATGTTCCTACCATAAAAATAGTGTTTACTAATATTTTCAATAACGCTATAAAATTCACCAATAAAGGAGGCTTAATAACTTTTTCATGCTCAAAAAAAGAAAGTGATATTGTGATTTGCATTAGTGACAATGGTATTGGAATGAATAATGAAATTATTGACTCATTATTTAAAATTGAAAAAGATGTTCATCGTAATGGGACTGAACAAGAAAAAGGGACCGGATTAGGATTGATATTATGTAAAGAATTTATAGAAAAGAATAATGGTAAAATATGGGTAGACAGTAAAGAATCTGAAGGCAGTAACTTTTACATTTCTTTACCAACAATATCTTAAAATTAAAAAAAATCATTTTTTCACACCTTTCCATGCCTTAGTTTTATCCTTCTATAAGGCTTATTTATATTTTTTTTAAGCAATCCAGCCATGATATTTTACCGTATTAATTGAATTTTTGATACTTTTACGGCTTAATTTTAAAAATAACCATGTCGCAAAAAACAGATCAGCAATTTGAGCATGTAATAGCTATATGCAAAGATATTTTCGAGAAAAAAATGAAGGATTATGGGACTGCATGGCGCATACTCAGACCTTCATCAATGACTGATCAGATATTTATCAAAGCACAACGAATTCGTAGCATAGAAACTAAAGGGGTTTCAAAAGTTGACGAAGATATCAGATCCGAATTTATTGGAATCATAAATTATGCTTCAATGGCTATTATCCAGTTAGAATTAGGCCCCTCTGATCAGCCAGAAATGGATAATGAAAAAGCATTAGAATTATATCTTAAGAATATATACAATGCTAAAAACCTAATGCTTAATAAAAATCATGATTATGATGAGGCCTGGAGAAGTATGAGAATTAGTTCCTTTACTGATCTTATATTAATGAAGCTTCACAGAACCAAACAAATTGAAGATAATCAAGGGAAAACAATTATTTCAGAAGGCATTGATGCAAATTATCTTGACATGATTAATTATGCCATTTTTGCTATGATTCAATTAGATTTTCCTGAAAATGAAAACTAAAGTATTTCATGAATAAACTATTTTATTACCTAAGTAGAATAATTGTTGGATTAACATTTATATTTTCAGGTTTTGTAAAAGCCGTTGATCCTGTTGGAAGTGCAATTAAGTTTGGAGACTACCTTAGCTCTTTTCATATGAGTAGCTTGTCTGTTCTTGTTATTCCATTATCGTTTATTATTTCTGCTCTTGAATTTTTAACTGGTATTCATATATTATTAGGTATCAGAATTAAAACATCGTCTATTTTAGCGATGCTTTTTATGGTAATATTTGTTCCGTTAACACTAGGAATAGCCATTAGTAATCCGGTAACAGATTGTGGATGTTTTGGCGATGCTGTTAAACTAACCAATTGGGAAACTTTTGCTAAAAATATTGTTCTTTTAATTCCTACTTTATTTTTATTTGTAACCCGTAAAAAGTATTCAAATCAAATTAGTATACTCAATAAATTAACTTTTACTTTTGCAAGTACTGCTATTATATTAGGTGTTTCCTTTTACTCCTATTATCACCTACCAATTATAGATTTTCGACCATATAAAATCGGAAACAATATTAATGAAGGTATGATTATACCAGAAGGTGCTGCCCAGCCTGAATATGAAACAACCTTTATAATGGAAAAAGATGGGGTACAAAAAACTTTTGAAGCTTCTAATTATCCGTATAACGATTCTACATGGGTATTTATTGATAGTGAAACAAAAGTAATTAGTAAAGGGTATGAGCCTCCTATTCATGACTTTGTTTTAACCAATGATGAAGGTGAGGATATTACAAAACAACTTCTTGAACAAAATACCCCTACTCTATTAATTATTTCACCACAAATAAATAAAGGTATATGGGGAGCACATATTGATAGCTTAAAAAATTTAAACAAAACGCTATTTCAAAAAGGATTTGATACATTCTTTGTAACAGCATCAAATTCTGATGATATAACAAGTTTTGAATTTAATACTGAAGCTGGCTTTAACTACTTAACAGCTGATGAAACCATGTTAAAAACAATGGTTCGATCAAATCCTGGTCTTGTTTTAATACAGGATGGTAATATTATTGGTAAATGGCATTATAAAGATATACCTAATGCTAAGGAGTTTGCCAACCCCACTTCATTTTCGATGAAGCAATTAAAGGATAAGAATGAAAGAAATGTAATTTATATAATCATACTTCTGACTATATTAATGTCATTCTTAATACTCTATAAAAAAAATAATTCAATATAGTTTTAATTACAAACATTTATTACGATGAGACAAAACATTGTTGCCGGAAACTGGAAAATGAACAAAACTCTTCAAGAAGGAGTTGAGTTAGCATCAGAATTAAACAGCATTCTTGCTGGAAAAATACCTAACTGTAAAGTTGTTATTGGTGTGCCTGCTACTCATATTACTGAGGTAGTAAAGACTGTTGATGCTAGTAAAATTGCAGTTTCTGCACAAAACTGTGCTGACAAAGAATCAGGAGCTTACACAGGTGAAACTTCTGCTGCAATGGTAAAATCTACAGGAGCTGAGTGTGTTATTCTTGGTCACTCTGAAAGAAGAGAGTACTATGGAGAAACTAACGAAATCCTTAAAGAAAAAACGAACTTAGCATTAGCTAATGGTTTAACTCCAATTTTCTGTATTGGTGAAGTTTTAGAAGAAAGAGAAGCTAACAAACAAAATGAGGTTGTAAAAACTCAAATTGAAGAAGCTCTTTTCCACTTATCTGCTGAAGAGTTTGGTAAAATCGTTCTTGCATACGAACCAGTATGGGCTATCGGAACAGGAAAAGTTGCTACTCCAGAGCAAGCTCAAGAAATTCACGCATATATCCGTTCTGTAGTTGCTGATAAATTCGGTGCTGAAGTTGCTGACAATTGTTCTATTCTTTACGGAGGAAGCTGTAAGCCAAGTAATGCAAAAGAATTATTTGCTAATCCAGACGTTGATGGAGGTCTTATTGGTGGTGCTTCATTAAAAGCTGAAGATTTTGTTGGAATTATCGATGCTTTTTAATCGATAAAAACAAATAAATAATAGAAAAGCCGTCATTTCCGACGGCTTTTTTTATGCTGAACTAATTGTTAATTTTGCACAAATAACTAAATACAATCTCAAATGCAATATACAAAAGTCACTTTCACCATTAGCCCTATAAATGATTTTATAAGAGATATCTTAACTGCAGAGCTTGCTGAATTTGAATATGATAGCTTTGAAGAAACAGAAGAAGGTATAAATGCCTATATTCCTACAGAAAGCTTTTCAACTGAAGATATCGAAAGCCTTCAGATATTACAAAATGAAGATTACAAAATCAGCTTTACTAACGAAGAAATGCCAGATCAAAACTGGAATGAAACATGGGAAAAACATTTCTTTAACCCTATTATTATAGATGACAGATGTATTGTTCGTAGTCCATTCCACCAGGAAGTTCCTAAAACCGATTATGATATCTTAATTGAACCTAAAATGGCTTTTGGTACCGGGCATCATGAAACTACTGGTTTAATGATAAAGCATATTTTAGATGTTGATTTTTCTGGTAAATCAGTATTAGATATGGGTTGTGGAACCGGAATATTAGGTATTCTTTGTGCTATGAAAAATGCTTCAAAAGTAACAGGTATCGATATTGAAGACTGGGCCTATATTAATGCTAATGAAAACATAAAACTAAACAACATTTCTCAGATGGAAGTTTTTTGTGGAGATGCATCTTTATTAGGACAAGAAACTTACGATATAATACTAGCAAACATCAACAGAAATATTTTATTGGCTGATATAGATAAGTATGTAAGTGTATTAAAGAACAATGGTTCTTTATATTTAAGCGGTTTTTATAATTCAGACATTGAAGTAATTGATGCAAAATGTGCTCAATTCAATTTAGAGAAAATTTCTGTTAAGGAGGATAACAATTGGGTAGCGATTGCGTATACGCTTTCAAAATAATAACCTATGAGAATATTTTTACTATTATTTTTTTTTACAAGTTTCATAATTTCAGGACACTCACAGAATACTCAAAACTTATTTAGAGATAATCCTGAAGAGTTTATTCCTACGATAGAAGAAATGTTTAAATCTATCGCAGATAAAAAATATGCCAAAGAATATATTGAAGAATTAAATATTTTCTGGACAAACCCAGAATTAAGTAGTGAACTTAAACTGTTAATTATTGACAACTGTAATCTAATGGCAATAAAAAGAGCCAGACCTGTTCCGGATTACGTTACTTATTTAACTACTATTCGTGAATTTATTTCATCAGATATTTCAGAAAGCAGTTTTAATGCATGGAATAATGCCATCACAGATTTGATTAAGAAAAAAAGATATCCTCTGCGAAAGGTAAATCAACTTCTTAATACAACAAGTCTGTTACTGAATGAAAACACCATATACTCTACTCCATCTACAAAGTGGAATTCAAGTAATAACAATTGGGAGTTAAGTTATGATGAAGACTTGATTGGTACTTTTCAGGACTTAAATCTTACATGCTTCTCAAAAAATGATAGTATTAAAATATTCGAAACATCAGGTACTTTTAACTACACATCCAATATTTGGAAGGGAGATAAAGGAAAAGTAACCTGGGAAAGAGCTGGTTTCTCGGCAGATACACTTTATGCAACTTTTGGCAAGTACACTATTCCTTTTAAAAATGCCATGTTTGAAATAGATACCGCAAAATTCTATAACTATATCTATTTTGATCATGCGTTAACCGGAAGCCTTAAGCATAAGGTTATGAATATCAACACCCCGGAAGCTGCCTCTTACCCTCAGTTTTTATCTACAGAAGAACGTTTTAACTTAAATAACATTCACCCCAATATTAACTATGAAGGAGGTTTTGCACAAAACGGAGCTAAATTCCTTGGTGCTGGAACATATGAAGATCCTGCTACTATTACAATTTTCCGTCACGACACTCTTTTTATAACAGCCAAATCGTTATACTTTGCCCTTCGAAAGGACCAAATACTAAGTACAGACACCGAAATTAAAATTCAGCTGGATACAGGATATATCTATCACCCGGGACTAACTTTTAAATTGATGGCTGACAAAAACGAACTCCACCTGATAAGAGATGGTGAAGGACTGGCCATAAGCCCGTATTTTAATACTTTCCACAATGTTAGTATGGATATTGAACTTTTAAGCTGGAATCTCGATGAAGATGTCATTAATCTTAGAATGGTATCCGGAGCTGCAGAAAACCATGGATCTTTTGAATCCCTGAGTTACTTTAGAGAAAGCTTTTATAACCAACTACAAGGAATGGATGCTATGCATCCTCTGCAAGGATTAAAAAACTGCTCAAGGAGGTATAAAGGGAAACCCTTTACTGCATACGAATATGCTCAAATGATTGGCTTGCCCGAAGCTCAGGTTCGCCAACAAATAATACAGCTTTCATTTTATGGATTTATTGGTTATAATGTAAATACCGATGAAATTGAAATAAGGCAAAGGCTTGATGATTACCTCCAATTTAGATTAGGAAAAAAGGATTACGATGTAATCCGTTTTGCATCTAATACTCCAGGTCGTGTTAATAATGCTCATATCGATTTGCTTAATTACGACCTGAATATTAATGGTGTAAAATCCATATCAATTTCTGATAACCAAAATGTTGTATTCTTTCCTAAAGATGAAAAGATATTACTAAAAAGAAACCGAAACTTTATTTTTGACGGAATTATTAATGCTGGAATGTTAAATCTATATGGAGCTGGATTTAAATTCAATTACGATGACTTCCAGATTGATATGACCAACATTGACTCCTTGAGAATGCAAGTTCAAACCGGTGAACTAGATTACTTTGGACATCCTAAGCTTACTTACGTACAAAATGCCATTGAGAAACTTTCAGGTACCTTACGCATTGATAAACCAGATAATAAATCAGGAAAAGATTATTACAGTGAATTTCCAATCCTTCATAGTACTTCAGAATCATATGTGTACTATGATAAGCCTGAAATTCAAGATGGTATCTACGACCGTGAAAAATTTTATTTTAGGCTAGATACATTCTCAATGGATAGTATTAGTGAATTATCACGTAAAAACTTTGACTTTACGGGAACATTTGTATCTAACATCTTCCCTACTTTTAATGAGAACCTTACGGTTCAAAAAGACTTTTCACTTGGATTTAACAGAGAGACACCTCCTGATGGTTATGATATATACGATCACAGAGCCAAGTTTATTGCAAATATCGATTTAAGTAATAAAGGATTACGTGGTAATGGTACATTAGAATACTTAGCATCCACTTCAAAATCTGAAAACTTCCTGTTTTTACCTGAAGAAACTAAAGGTCAGGCATATGACTTTACTATAGCAAAACATGAAGATGGTGTTGAATATCCTGATGTTTCAGGAAAATATTCATTTGTTACATACCATCCTTATAAGGATAAGTTAGAATCCAAAAGTCAGGAAGAAAGCTTTACTATGTTTAATAACGAGGCTTCACTTGAAGGTACAATAACTGTAGGCAAAAGTGGTGCTACTGGTAAAGGAACTTTTTATATGGAAAAAGCCAATATCGTGTCTCCTGCAATGACTTTTGGTGGACATACCATGCTAGCTGATTCTTCTGACTTTAATCTTGTAAGTGGAGATATGGGCGATGTATCATTTAACACTACAAACTTAATATCCAATATTGATTTTGAAACGCGTAAAGGTAATTTCGTTTCCAAATCAGGAGGAAGTTTAGTTAATTTTACGGATAACAGGTACGTTTCGTATATCAGTGAGTTCTCATGGGATATGGACTTAAATAATATTTACATGGGTGCCAGTGGTTCTGAAGGAAACAGGTTTGTTTCCACACACCGACGCCAGGATTCACTGGATTTTAGAGCTCCTTTAGCAAGATATGATGTTGAGAAAAAAGTAATATATGCTGAGGAAGTTAAAAATATTAATGTTGCAGATGCTGATATTCAATTAAGTAATGGCCTCATTACTATATATGAAGATGCAGAGATGGCTCCAATTGATAGTGCCACTATATTATTATCTGATTCTACGTGTTCTCATACAATTTATAATTCGCATCTAAATATTGAGGGTAAATATGAATATACCGGATATGGTGAGTATGATTTCATCAATGGTAATGGTAAAAAGTTCACCATACAAATGAGTGAAATCAAATTAGACGATAATCTAAACACTACGGCTACAGGTACAATTGTTGAAACTGATCTGTTTACTTTTGATAGAAACTTTACTTTCAAAGGGAAATCAACTTTAAATGCTAAGCAACCTCACTTAACTTTTGATGGTGGTGCTCAAATGCTGCATCAATGTAGTGGAGGCCCGCAAACATTTGTTTATTTCAACTCAACTATTGACCCTTCGAATGTATTAATTCCTATTGGAGAAGAGCCTGTTAATTACGAGAGGGATAATATCTATAGGGATTTCTTTATTACTAAAGATTCTGCGCACGTATACTCTAGCTTCCTTCAATCCCGTAAGGATTATAGTGATATACCAATTATCTCAGCCAACGGATACCTACATTTTAATAGCAAAGACAATGCTTTTGAAATTGCACCAATGCATAAAATTAATAATGCTGATACAACAGGCGTTGTTTTCCAATATTCAAATTCACGATGCGATATAAAAGCAGACGGACCTTTAGATTTTGGAATTGATCTTGGACAATTTAAGTATAAAAATGTTGGGACAATTATCGATGATCCTAAAAAAGAAAAGATCAGTATAACAACACTTATGGATATTGATTTCTTTTTTGATGAATCGATTACAAACATGATGGTATCAGCTATTTTAGGATCTAATGCTCCTGATAGTAAACTTAGTGATGCAACCTTACAAAAAAGAATGGCAGAATGGGTTGGACCTAAAGAAGCTAAGGCTGTTATTTCAAAAAAGAATACTTCTAAACAAATTGAAAATCTTAATCCACAACTAAATCAGATGTTCACTTTTGGAAATGTAGATTTTACGTTTGATGGACCGGGGCATGCATATGTTGCAGATGGAAAAGCAGACTTGACCTTTGTAAAAAACTATGTTATAAATAAAAAGGTTGAAGTTACTACTGAAATTGTAAAAAAGAGAAGTGGTAATATAATTGACCTAATTATAAAATTTGATGATGATACATGGTTCTACTTCTCGCATAGAGGCGAAATGATGCAGACCTTATCATCAAGTCCGGAATATAATGAAGCAGTAAAAACATTAGATGAAGACAAACGTAAAGTTAAGGGTGGTATGGGTGAAAAATCATTTACTTACATTTTAGCTCCTGCAAGTAAATTAAATCGTTTTTCGAAAAAATTCGGTTATACATCTATTAAATCCAGTGTAGGTGCCGGAGGACAAAAATTAATAAAAGGAAATAAAGACGAAAATTCAGAGGAGGACGTTTCTGTCGAAGAACAATCTGAACAACAATAAAATATAATGAGTGATTCTGATTATAAATTAATTTAGAATCACTCATTTGTTTTGTTAAGTCTTGAAAATTTTCCGAAACAACACTTTTTAGCTACTTTTACAAGCACACAACTCAAATAGAAATATGAATAATTTTAAAATTGGAACTGTAATCTGTCTAATCACATTTTTGAGCATTAATATTTTTTCTCAAACTAGAATAACGACTGATTTTAAAGATTACAGTTTAGAGATATTTGAAACTACTAATATTAAAAATCTTGATATCAGAGGTAATCATGCACAAATAAATATTCTGAATTGGGATAAAGACTCTATCAGTGTAGAAACGTCTCTTGAAATCTTGTCTGACAAGCCAAATTTATCTAAAGAAATGCTAGACGAGATAAGAATTAAAGTTGTTACTTATAGCAATACTCTTCAGGTTAAAACATCATTTACTGACGATTTTAACAGAACTATTCCCTATAAAATAATGTACAACATTTTCTGTCCTAAAGATATTTCATTGCAAATAAAAAATTCCAATGGGCAAGTTAATATTGCTGAAATACTTGGAAAGGTTGAGGTCAAATTAGACTATTGCATGATAAACATTAAGAATCTGGCAATAGATAATGATTCAATTAGTAATAATATTGAATTAAACTATTGCAATGGTAGTATCAACAAATTTGGTTATGGTAAAATGGTAATTAATAATTCAACAATTCAAATTCCTCATGCAAATACTGTGAATTTATTTTCGAATTATAGCATCATTGAAATAAATAAAATTGATACATTAAAGAGTATATCTAAAATTGACAACTTTAAAATTGGTTATTGTTCAAAAACAGAAGTAAGAAGCAACAGTTCTACCATTCAAATGGAACAAATTGGAGCAGAAAGTCTATTTGAATGTACTGATGGAAATTTATCTATAAGCAATACATCTGAATCTTTAAAAAAGTTAATCATTAACAATAATAATACACTTACATCAGTTAAAGTAAATGAATTGGTTTCTTACAGCATCAATGGAGAAATTTATAGAGGAGAATTAATTCATCCTCAGTTAAACAAACTCCAATTGGTTAAAGAAACTGATAAAATGTCATTTAATGGATTTATAGGTAATAATCCCCAAAGTGATTCAAAAATTATTGTTTTTAACACCAACCAAAACGTTGAGTTTAAATAATTAAAAGTTAGTATTATGTCCACAGCTGATAAAATTTTCTTATTGCGTTCAAAAATGCTAAGCATGGGAATTGACGCATATATTATACCCGGAAGTGATCCTCATATGAGTGAATACACTGCAGCTCATTGGAAAAAACGTGAATTTATTTCAGGTTTTACAGGATCTGCAGGTACCGTAGTTATCTTGGCAGAAGAAGCTGGTTTATGGACGGACAGTAGATATTTTATCCAAGCAGAAAAAGAGTTAGATGGTAATGGGATTGATTTATTTAGAATGGGTGAATCTGGAACTCCTGACTATGCTGATTGGATAGCTGAAAGATTAAATCCGGGAAGTACCTTAGCTTTTGAAGGAGAAGTTTTTTCAATTGAAGATGCGCGGAAACTTTCGAAAAAGTTCAAAACTTATGGTATTTCAATTGATCCCAATTTAACTTTACTTGATGAAATTTGGGAAGGCCGTCCTCCAATTCCTGAAAAACCAATTATTCTGCATGAAACCAAACACGCCGGACTAAACAGAATTGAAAAAATTGAAAAGATCAGAGAGGAAATGCGTAATCAGGATGCCTCTCATTATATAATCACTGCTCTTGATGAGATAGCATGGACTTTGAACCTTAGAGGTAGCGACGTGTCGTACAACCCGGTATTTCATGCCTATTTAATTATATCTCTTGATGCGGTATATCTGTTTATCGACACTCATAAAATTACAGCAACAATTGGAAAACAGTTAGCTACTGATGATATTTCTATACACTTGTATTCTGATATTTTCAAATGGGTAAAAGATATGCCCATCGATTCAGGATTAATGTTTGACCCTGTTACAACCAACGCTAAAATTTATTCATTAATTCCCCGCGAAGTCATTAAAATTGAAACAGAAAGTGTAGTTAAAGACCTGAAAGGAATTAAAAACAGCACTGAGCAAAATGGTTTTAGAGAGGCAATGAAAAAAGATGGTGTAGCTATGGTAAAATTCCTACACTGGCTCGAAAATCAAGTTCCTCAAGGTAATGTAACAGAAATATCTGCAGCAAAACAGCTAAAAAAATTCAGAGCTGAAGCGGATACATTTGTTGGAGAGTCGTTTGCAACCATATCGGCTTTTGCTGAACATGGAGCTATTTGTCACTACACAGTAGATGAAAAAAGCAGTATTCCTTTACATTCTAATAATTTTTACCTGGTTGATTCAGGTGGTCAGTATTTTGAAGGAACAACAGATATTACAAGAACAATTCATTTAGGTACTCCAACTGATCAACAAAAAGTTGACTATACAATGGTTCTTAAAGGAAACATTGCTTTAGATACCACTAAATTTCCTGTTGGAACAAGAGGGGTTCACCTGGATATTTTAGCTCGCAAGGCTCTTTGGTCTCAAGGACTAAACTACGGTCATGGAACAGGTCATGGTGTCGGGTGTTTTTTAAATGTTCATGAAGGACCTCAGGCAATACGACCTAATGATAATGGAGTTGCACTAGCTGAAGGTATGATTACGTCAAATGAACCAGGTTTATATAGAGAAGGTGAATATGGAATTAGAATCGAAAATCTTATTTTAACAAAAAGTGCAATTTCAACGGCTTTTGGTGATTTTCTAGATTTCGAAACATTAACCCTCTGCCCTATTGATTTAAAACCTATTGAAAAATCTCTTTTAACACACGAAGAAATTGATTGGTTAAATCAATATCATCAAAAAGTATATGATATGATTTCACCACTATTAAGTGAAGAGTTAAATCATTGGTTGAAAGAAAAAACAAAAGCAATATAATTAATCAGATTTTTATATGCTATCTGTTTGTATTCCTGTTTATAATGTTGATGTAACTTGTTTAGCAAATAAGTTGATCAAGCAAGCTAATGAATTGTCTATAAATATAGAAATACTTATTTATGATGATGGTTCAGAAATTGGTTATAAACAAATAAACAGTAGCTTGAAAATTTTTGATCAAATTAATTATAAAGAACTAAAAATTAATATTGGAAGCGCAGCCATTCGTAACAGAATGGCTGTTGATGCTTTATATAATAGTCTTTTATTTATTGATAGTGATTCTGAAATACCCAATGATTATCTGTCAAAGTATTTTCCACATATAACTAATAATAAAATGATTGTATGTGGCGGTAGAGTACATCCCAAACATCTTCCATCTATAGATAAAAGCTTAAGATGGAAAGTAGGTAAATTAAAAGAGGACTTTACTGCAGATCAAAGAAATAAGATTCCAAATAAAAGCTTTATGTCGAATAATTTTCTTGTAAAAAGAGAACTCTTCGAAAAGATTAGATTTGATGAAACAATAGAAAGATCGGGTCATGAAGACACTATGTTTGGCATAAAACTTGAGATGCTAGGAATCCATATTTTCCATATAGATAATCCGGTTATTCATATTGGATTAGAAAGTAATATGGAGTTTATTACAAAAACAGAACAAAGGTTAGAAACATTAAAAATAATAGAATCTAAAAATGAAGATAATCAACTGCTATATGACAGAATAACTATTTTACGATATTACAGGATTTTAAAAAGACTAAAACTTATTGGGTTTGCTAGTGTTTTGTTTCTTAAGAGTAAAAGTTATTTATCAGAATTACTACAAAACACCAATCCTAGTATGCTCATTTATGATATATACAAATTAGGATATTATTCTCATATTTCTAAAAAGATAATACAATGAATACAAAGTTTATCATCATACTGTCTGTATTTTTCTCGCTAACCTTATTCAAAGTAAATGGACAAGGCTATAAAATAGATGTTACAATCGATGGATTGAAAGACACGACTTTAATCCTGGGACATTATTTTAATAAAAAAATGTTAGTAAATGATACCATAGTGGTAAATCATGAAGGTAAAGGGAGTTTTACAGGAGAGGAACCATTACCTGGTGGTGTTTATATCATTTATATGCCAGACCAAAAATACTTTGATATATTTATTGATAACGAACAACACTTTAGTATTTCAACCAATAAAGCTAAACCTATACAAAACCTTAAAGTAAAAGGAAACAGACAAGAACAGGCTTTTAATGAATATCAGAAATACCTGAATAAACAACAAAAAAGAGCTGTTGCGCTTCAAAATAATATTAAAGAAAAAGCTGAATCTCAAAAAGATTCAGTAGAAATATGGAAGAATCAACTAAACGAGTTAACCGAAGAAATTAATACATACTGGAATAATATTCTATCAGAATACAAAGGAACTTTCTTAGCAAATTTTATTAAAGGTATTAAAGAGGTTAATGTACCCGATTTTAATGAAAACAAAAATTTACCAGACTCGGTCATTCGTTGGAAGCGATATGAATATTTTAAAAATCACTACTTTGATAATATTGATATGCAAGATGACAGAATGCTCAGAACTCCATATTTTACAAATAAATTAGAAACTTTTTTTACAAAAACAGTATTCCAGATACCAGATAGTATTGTTAAAGAAGCCAATAGAGTAATTGAAATGGCTGGAGACAATAAGGATATGGAAAAATACTTAATTCAATATACATTCAATACTGTTAATGATAGTAAAGTGATGGGGATGGATGCCGCTATGGTAGCTCTGGCTGAAAGATATTACTTATCTGGTTATGCAGACTGGGTTGATGAAGAATTTCTTACAAAACTAGAAGAAAGAGTTACTAAGCTTAAGCCTAATTTAATTGGAAATAAGGCTCCTGATTTGAAATTATTATCTCCAAACAATGAATACTACAAACTTAGCGAAATATATGCAAAATTAACGATACTAGTTTTTTGGGAACCTGATTGTGGACACTGTAAAAAAGAAATTCCTAAAATTAAGGAAGAAATATGGGATAAGTATGGCGATCAGGGAGTAAAAATCTTTGCTGTCTTTACACAACACGAAAAAGATAAATGGACAGAGTTTATTGAAGAACACCAACTGGAAGAATGGATTAATGTATGGGATCCATATAACCAATCAAACTTTAGAGATTTGTATGATATTTATAGTACTCCTGTTATTTTTGTATTAGATGAAAATAAAAACATTATTGGTAAAAGGATAGGTACTGATCAACTAACAGGATTCATTGAATATCACTTAAAAAAGAAATAAAACCAATTATGCAAAACAACATATATAAAACAGCTTTTTTAGTTTTGGGCATCTGCTCTGTTTTATTTTCATGTGCTAACGAGGAAAAAGACCTCCCCATTTCTGAAATATATCTAAATATCCCAGAGAATGGTTATGAAGTAAAAGTAAATGATACTTTGGTTATCTCCCCTAAAATAACCTATGATTATGGATCTTCATATGCTTGGTTTGTGGATAATGAAATAATTTCAACTGATAAAGACTATAAGCTCATACCAAAAGAACTTAATACTTTCAATTTTACTTTTACTGTTGAGAACGAAAGAGGTGCTGTATCGAGGGAAATATTTGTTCAATCCATGTATAATAGTGATTTTGAAGACATAACTCTTGAGGAAGACACATTTTCTATTGGTACTATTGGCACAACTCAATTTACTTCAGGATTATTAAATTTTAAAGTAAATGGTGATCCTAAAGAAACTGCTTCTTTTGATGGTTTCGTATTTTCAAATATTACAGGTAGTAATACTGATGTATTATACCAATTATATGGAGAATACAGAGCTACGGATGATTATGATTCTGAAAATTATGTTGTATTAGGCCTAAATAATCCTAATAAATATGGTACTATAACAACTCTAAACAATGAAGATCACTTATTCAAAAGCATGTATGTAAATAATACCTATTATAATTATTTAGCAATTGAACAAGGCACCCAATATTCAAAAAAGTTTGGTGGTACAGAAGGAACAGACCCTGACTGGTTTAAAATGATTATTAATGGATATGATAAGGTTGGGACTCCTAAAGGAACAATAGAGTTTTATTTAGCTGATCACACTGCGTTAACCAATAAAGATGATTATACAATAAGAGAATGGACTAACATAGATTTATCTGCATTAGGGTATATTTCTCGTATCGAAATCAGTTTTTTATCTACTGATGTTTTCGATGGACAAATGTTAACACCTGCATATGTTTGTATTGACAATATCAAAGTTATTGACTAGCCTTGATCAGTTTTTTGTGGATTTGGCTTCCTTCCATATTAATTTCAATAATATATAAACCATCAGGAAAATCACTCAAATCAATATTAATTGGAATTATGGTGCTATTTGTAAAAAATCGTTTATCCAATACCTTTCCATTGATATCTATAACTGAATAGCTTTCTACAAATAATCCTTTTGTATCTAACTTTGCAATTGAAGAAGATACAAGAGGATTTGGAAATATTTTCATTTCTTTTACAGACGGAATATTAATCTGAGTATCTCCCAAAACAACCATATCTGCCAATACATCTATCCACAATGATTTCATTTCTCCACCAAAAACACCTGTAGCTAATTTCCAACTATTATTGTATTCAACCATCATGGTATTGTTTGCTTTTGAAATATATCCATCCTGAGTATGATAAACAGCAAAACTATCTATTGGAGATCCTGAATAATCTATCTCATAACCAACATAGAACGTACCATTTATAGATACAGGATTTGAAAACTTCCAATAAATTTCTCTATTGGCCCTTAATTGTCCAATACTAATATTCTCTTCTTTATATAGCACATTTTCAGGATAAGCACTTCCCTCCCACACTAATAAATTTATGGTTTGATCAGAACCCCATGGACTTTTTCCTGGCATTATATATACACCATTTAAATTCGCTGACTTTATTCCTGAAAATTTTTCAGCAAACTTTGTAATACCATATAGATTATGACCACTTTCATAACCTAATTCTTCAGAGTAGTTAATATCAGGAAGTTCACCTACTTCAATATTAGAAATACGTTCATAGGATTGTTCTTCATATGGATCATATCCATCCAAACTTTGCACTCCTGTATTTAAAGGATCCAACCATGTTGAAAAATGGCAACTATCTAAAGGATTTTGATCCCAACCTTTATAAAAACGAGTAAAATAATCATTTCTTGGCCAGGAACATGTTCCTTCACCACCTGATAGTGTACCAATTATTTTATAATTGACATCAAATAATGCAGCTCCTGAGGATCCTCCTTCTGTTGTACCTATATTCCATTCTGGTACTTTCCAGTGAAAATTATATTCCTGAGCATATGGATAATTTCCTCCTTCAACAAATGAAGTTGCCTGAAGCGTAGTTATTGATGTTGAAACCTTCTTCACATCTCCCTGAGGATGATGAATACATGTATAAGGTTGATTTGGTTGTGTTTCAAGTGTCCATCCAGCAAAATAAGGTTGTCCATTAGCATCCGGTTCTTCCTGCATTAGCAAAAGAGCTATATCCAGTTCCTCTGCATATACTTTAGTATCTGCTCCAGATAATGTCTGAATCTTAGATCCATCAATAATTTCACTACAATGAGGAGATTCATAGTTTACAAATGCCACAACGGCATCACTACTTCCGGGATTTGTACTATTCAAGCAATGAGCTGCTGTGATTACATAAGGTGCACCGTCTTCATTTGTATTATTAATAAAGGTTCCTGTACAATATAAACTACCATTATTTATTAATCCCACAACAGATCTTCTAACCTCTATGGAGTTTAATGGATCATAACAAGATACATCTTCCTCACAATAGCCAGCATCACCAAATATACCAGTTTTACTATCCATATATTTAAAAATGCCTACATAATCATGATTTACTGCCCCAATTAACAATTCCCCCTCAAATTCAGGATTTGCAGGCTCTTGATATTCTATAATAATCTCATCTCCCGAAACCGGAGCTGTAGCAAGTATGCCTGATTTTTTATTATTCTCTGATGTAAAAGCTCCAAGAATCTGTGATTGATCTACATTATACAACAATAATTTAGCCCCTTTGGGAAGTACATACCTATCAAAAATTAAATTTATTGAGTATGCACCAGGAGAACTGATTCTTAATTTCCAGACCCTACCTCCATCTTTCATAGTAAACCAATTTCCACTATTTTTGGGCGTATAGTTAACAGTAAACTGATGCGCAAACTCTAATGCTCTTCCTTTATGGTAAGATGATTCACTTTTGGTACTTGTATAATGAAGAACTTTTAGTTCGACTTCTTCATCCTCAATTATGCTGGAGTTAACTTCAAACTTATTAACACTTTTTTGGGTAAAAACAGGGACAGTTGAAATAATCAACATGAACAATAAAATGCCCAAATGCGATAAATATTTTAGTTTAATTTGCATTTAATCTACTTAATACAATTAGTATTTAGGTATTTAGACGAGATATATGAAAAAAGGTTTACTATTTTAGACATCTATTTATACGGCCTTTTTTTCGGATCGTAAAAATAGATTTCTTACTATAGCTATTTTTCTTAATCTACCAACCTTCCCAATTTTATAATGAACTAATGCCCAAGCCATAACAACACTTGTACCTAGTATTACAAATAATAATATTCCAGACTCAAAATCGTTAATTAAAAAATCGTCAGGAATAGCAAAATATAATAAAACAGAAATTAATCCTCTTGGTGCAATAAAAACTTGAGGTGTAAAAGACTTTTTCATTATTATTTTAAATAATAACCATCGGGTTAAAAACAGTATTAGTAAAAATATGAAGGCCCCAACTACCACTTTTGTTTTAAATATTCCAGCTACAGTAATACTTAATCCAAAAACAAAAAAGAAAAATGTTCTTACTATAAAGGCACTTTCTCGTGTTAGTAACTTAAAATCAGATAATACACTTTTAACATTCTCTTCTTTTAGAAATTTACTCATAAAACCAGAAAAGAAAATATGTCTGTTTTCGAGTATTAATCCAAATACAAGAATAATGAGTAGAGAAGATAAATGAAATACTTTACCAATAGCATATAACATTAGTAAAACAGATATAAATAAAAACAGCTTTACCTGTGTTTTAACCCTTTGAAAGAATATGATCATTAAATATGAAAGAACCACCGATAATATTAAAGTTCCTCCAATATTAGAAATTACATTTAACCCAATTTTGGCTGCTTCACCAGTATTTACATTATTTACAACTGTATAAAACAGAATTAACCCAAAGATATCGGATAAAGTACTTTCATATATTAAAAATTCTCGTCTCTCTTCATCTAAACCTTCTACACTCGGAATTACAATAGCACTACTTATTATTGACAAAGGAATAGCATAAATAAATGCGGTTAAAAAATCCAGGTTTCCTATAATAATCTGAATTCCATAGGTAAATATAAATACGTTAATAAATAATGATAATAGTGCAATTAAGCCTGATTTCCATATGATGGGCCATCTCTGCCACGATAACTTTAAATCTAACGCACCTTCTAACACTATAAGCATTAAACCCACAATACCTAAAATTTCAAGCGGAAATAACCAGTCTACATCTGTAACACCTATACTAAAAATTTTTTTTGATGAAAAGCCTAATGCTATCAATAATATCACACTTGGTATAGCTGTTTTTTTTGAAAATACTGAGAATAAATACGACAACACAACAATTAATGACGCAGCTATAATCAGCATATATGCTATATTATCCTCATTTATAAATCCCTGAATAAAATTTAAAACCATAAATTATTTTGTGAGCATTATTTTGAGTCGTCAAGATATAAAAAAAGGTTGTCAATACTCTGATGACAACCCTTATATTATAATGTTTTAAGAATTATAATTTTTATTTATATTCCTTACATTCAATTTCATTTTTAAGAACCATTAATCCATTTTGCATTAGAGCATTCATTTCATCCTCTCCCGGATAAACAGCTACTGGAGCAATCCAATCGATCATATTTTTAACGTAATCAACAACAAATGTATTGTTTGCTATTCCTCCTGTTAAAATAACACCATTAACTTTTCCTTTTAAAACAGCTGCACAACCTCCAATAGCCTTACCTATCTGGTATGACATTGCACTTAGTACAAGCTCAGCTTTTTTATCACCTTCCTGGATTCTTTTGTAAGCCTCATAAGCCTGATTTGTTCCTAAATGCGCAACCAAACCACCTTTTCCGTTTACAATTTTTTTCATCTCCTCAAGCGTATGTTTACCACTAAAGCAGGCCTTAATCAAAGCTCCTGTTGGTAATGTTCCAGCTCTTTCTGGAGAAAATGGACCATAACCATCTATGGCATTGTTTACATCAATAACTTTTCCTTGTTTATGCGCACCGATAGATATACCACCCCCCATGTGAGCAACAATTAAATTTAATTCCTCATAAACAAATCCTCTGGTTCGTGCAAACAATCGTCCCACAGCTTTTTGATTTAATGCATGGAAGATGGATTGGCGAGGCATACCTGGACATCCGGTAATTCGTGCCACATCTTCAAGTTCATCAACCACCACCGGATCGGCAATAAACGCTCTGGCATTAGGAATTGATTGTGCAATATCATCTGCAATTAATCCACCTAAATTACTGGCATGCTCACCTAACACTCCTATTTTCAAATCTCTTTTTAAAGCCTCATTAACTTCATAAACACCTGATTCAATAGGCTTAACTAAACCTCCTCTACCTACAACCGCATTTATTTTATTTATATCGACATCTGCACTTTGTAGCTCTTTCAAAATTACCTCTTTCCTAAATCCATATTGATCAGCTATTGTTTTAAAAGCAGCTATTTCATCAGATGAATGCTTAATATTTTTAAGAAAAATAGACTTTTCATTTTCATAAACTGCTATTTTGGTAGATGTTGATCCTGGATTTAAGACTAAAATCTGAAATGTTTCCATAGGTGTGTTTTACATTTAATTATACATGATTTTCCTAATGCTCCGCTAACATAGAATAATTTACTTAATTATTAAAATTTAAGATTCCTTATACTTACATTAACCTAATATAGCCAATAAAATACTATGATATTTTGATTCCTCTGAATCACTTCTGGAAGTAAGTACAATAGGAGATTTAGCACCTAAAATAACCGAAGCAACCTTGGCCTTTGCAAAAAATATCAAGGTTTTATATAATACATTTCCCACCTCAATATCAGGCATCAAAAGTAAATCGGTATCTCCAGCTACTGAACTTTTAATATTTTTATGACGAGCACTTTCAAAACTTATGGCATTATCAAAAGCCAACGGTCCATCAATGATACAATTTTTAATCTGATCTCGTTGATTCATTTTTGAAAGCAAAGCGGCATCTAAAGTAGCCTGCATACTTTCATTTACCATCTCAATAGCTCCCAGTACTGCAACTTTAGGCTTATGAATACCTAGCTTGTTTAAATAACCTACCGAATTATTAAGTATAGCAATTTTATCATTTAAGTTCGGACCAATATTCATGGCCACATCAGTAACCGCGATTAGTTTATGGTACGTTTCCACTTCAAAAAGCGCAAAATGAGAAAGTAATTTACCTTCACGGAGTCCCCATTCTTTATTTAATACGGCTTTTAATAAAACAGGAGTAGCAACCTTTCCTTTCATTAACACATCCGCATCTCCACTACTTACCATTTTCACTGCTTTTTCTACGCAGATTTCCGGATCAGATTCATCTATAAAAGTTGCTCCTTCAAAATTGTAGCCTGCTTTTTTAATAATGCTTTTGGTTAATTCAACATCACCTATTAAAACAGGTTTAATGATTCCAGCATTATAGGCTTTACAAACAGCAGACAAAGAGTCTGCATCCTGAGAAACAGCTAATGCCAAAACCTTAACTACTTTATTCTTTTTTATAAGCAGTTCAAGTTCTGATAGTTTCTTAAACATATCCCAATATTTTTTTCGATTTTGCTAAACATAAAAATATCAAGCTTATATGCAGAAAACAAGAACTTAAATCATAAAAAAACCGCAAAACTTAAATTATTCATTTAAGCATTGCGGTCATTATTATAAATGATAAAAACTAAATATTCTTATCTATTTGCTAACTCTTCAACAATTCTCTTCGTATCTTGAGCAATCATAAATTCCTCATCTGTAGGAACTACCATAACAGTAACTTTACTATCACTATTACTAATAACAGATTCTGTTCCTAAAGCAGATTCATTTGCTGCAGAATCTAACTCAATTCCCATAAAACCAAGTTCCTCACAAACATCCTTTCTGATATAATGAGCATACTCACCAATACCTCCAGTAAAGGTAATGATATCAACTCCTCCCATTGCAGCTGCATATGAACCAACATATTTTTTTATTCTGTATGAATACATTTCCATACCTAAAATAGCCAATGGATTGTTTTCTTTAGATGCAGCTAATAAATCGCGCATATCAGAAGATACACCTGTAATTCCCATTAAACCACTTTGCTTATTGAATAAAATACTAGCTGATTTAGTTCCAATCATTTCTTTATCCATAATAAAAGTAGCAGCACCAATATCAAGGTCTCCAGCTCTGGTTCCCATCATTAAACCTTCTACAGGGGTAAATCCCATTGAAGTATCTACAGATACACCATTTTTAATTGCGGCAATAGAAGCTCCATTCCCAAGGTGGCAAGAGATGATTTTTTTATCTTTATATTCCTCTCCTAAAATTTCACAGGCTCTTGCAGATACATATTTGTGACTTGTTCCATGGAATCCATATCTACGTATACCGTATTTCTTATATAAAGAATAAGGAATAGCATACATGTAGGCATGTTTTGGCATGGTTTGATGGAAAGCTGTATCAAAAACACCAACTTGAGGAACACTAGGTAACAATGACTCAATTGCAGAAATACCACTTAAGTTTGGTGGATTGTGTAAAGGTGCTAACTCAATACACTCATTCATTTTTTCAACAACTTCATTTGTAATGAATACACTTGAGTTAAATGTTTCTCCACCATGAACAACACGATGACCTACAGCATCAATTTCTTCTAACTTTTTGATGCAACCATGTTTTTCACTTGATAAAACTCCTAAAATATAATCTATACCTGTTTGGTGATCTAAAATCTCACCTTCAAGTAATACTTTTTCACCATTTTCTTTTTCGTGCTTTAAAAATGAACCTTTAAGCCCGATTTTTTCAATACCTCCTTTGGCCAATACGTCATGACTTTCAGCCTCCATATTGAACAATTGATATTTAATTGAGGAACTACCACAATTTAATACTAATATCTTCATTTTTATTGATTTAAACTTTTCGTAATTGATAATTATAACAGGATAAAAAACTACAAATGATTAAGAAATCACATTTCCATTTTCATCATATTTGTAGAATCCTTCTCCTGAAACTACTCCTAAATGTTTTGCTCTAACTAATCTTTTAATTAGAGGAGATGGCTTATATTTTGAGCTACCAAACTCTTCATATAAATTATCCATCCATTTAGTTATTTTGCTTAAACCAATAATATCCGCAGTTCTGAAAGGTCCAAATCGCATTCCTAAACCAACTTTCATAGTTTTATCAATATCGCTCATTGTGGCAATACCTTCCATAAGAACCTGGCAAGCTTCGTTTAACAATGTAACGTATAAACGCACACTTACTAATCCAGCAGACTCTTCAACAGGAATGACATCTCTGTTAATTAATTTAACAAAAGTACATACTCTGTTATATACTTCTTCTGAAGTATATAATCCTTTAACAACCTCAATAATTCTAGCCTCAGGTGAAGTAACAAAAAAGTGTAAGCTAATACATCTTTCAGGCTTTTTCATTTCTGATGCTAGCTCAGTGATAATAATAGTTGTAGAGTTGGTTGCGATAATAGTATCTTCACGAACAATCTCTTCAATCTTTTTAAACACTTCCTTACGAGCATCAATACTTCGCGCGCCTTTATCATCTGAACGAATTGCTTCAATAACAAAATCACATTCTGCAAGGTCCTTATAATCCATAGTACCTTTAATGCGACTCATTATAGCTTTCTTTTCACTAGGTGTTAAACCCCAGTTTTCAATTCTATTGTCAAGCTCTTTACCAATATTGGCAATAGCCGTCTCAATTTTTTCTTCAGTAAGCTCAAGAAAAACAACCTCCATACCATGCCAACTGGCAATACGAGCAATACTTTGTCCTTCTTTTCCACAGCCTACAACACCTACTTTCGAAAATAAAGTAGTTCCTTTCTTTTTGTTTTTACTTAGCGCATAACCTTCTATAGGTTCTACTAGAATTTCAGCCATTTATTTATAGTATTTACTTATTATAAACTTCTTATACCTTTATAAAGTAAGCATTGTATGGTGCAATACTTTATTTCAGAAAAAATCCCTTCTAATGAAAGGATTACATATTACCTGCAGCTTGATTTGCTGTAATTGCTACTAGATTTACAATATCACTCACAGAACAACCTCTTGATAAATCGTTGATTGGAGCAGCCATCCCTTGTAGTACAGGTCCGATAGCTTCTGCATGCCCCATACGTTGAACTAACTTGTAAGCAATGTTTCCTACCTCTAGAGTTGGGAATACTAATACATTAGCTTTTCCTGCAATCTCGCTACCTGGTGCTTTCTTAGCTCCAATTGCTTCAACTATTGCAGCATCAGCCTGAAGCTCGCCGTCAATTTTTAATTCCGGAGCCATCTCTTTAGCTAATTTAGTTGCTTCAACAACTTTATCAACCATTTCATGCTTTGCACTTCCTTTTGTCGAAAAACTCAACATAGCGATACGTGGCTCAATACCAGCAATTGATTTTGTTGTTTTACCAGTAGTAACTGCAATTTCAGCCAATTCACTAGCTGTTGGATTTGGATGAACAGCACAGTCAGCAAATACCATCATACCATTATCACCAAACTCATCTTCTGGTAAAATCATTATAAATGCTCCAGAAACAACACTAATTCCCGGTAAAGTTTTTACAACCTGAAATGCAGGACGTAAAACATCACCTGTAGCATTTTCAGCACCAGCAACCTCACCATCAGCATCTCCATTTTTAATCATTAATGTAGATAAGTATAAGGGCTGTACAACTAATTTTTCTGCTTGTTCTTTAGTTAAACCTTTTTTCTTTCTAAGTTCAACTAACAAATCGATATAAACTTCTTTCTTTTCGTGATTTTCAGGATCAACAATTGTTGCTTTATCCAAGTTTTTTAAACCTAAGCGTGTAGCCTCTTCAGCAATTTTATCAGGATTACCTATTAAAATTACATCAGCAAAATCTTCGCTAACAATAATATCTGCAGCCTGAAGTGTTCTTTCTTCTAATCCCTCAGGAAGAACAATTCTCTTTTTATTTTCTTTTGCTTTGGCTTTAAGCTTGTTTATAAATTCCATATCTAGAAAGTATTTTATTATTAATTAAAATGTAAAATTATTGCATAATATTTCGCATTAAAATGCGATTCATCATTTATCTTATAAATTAATGATACAATTCGATAAACTTTATGTTTATTAAAGGATACATCATTAATTCATTTTCCGGAATATTAAAAAATGATATCAACTTGTATTAAAATTCTTCGAATTAATACACAGTTTTATTCCCGGAAGTACATACAAATTTAAGAAAACAAATAATGACGTGCTTGCCAAAGCTTTTGAAGTTTGAGCTTACAAAGTAAATGCAAATTATTGACTAATTAAAACAAATAGCGTTAAAACGTTTTAAATTTTAAGAAATCATTGATCCAGCTATAGACTTTACTTTTGAAAAAGCATATTATGGTCATTTATACCCTCAATTATTATATGACAGTCACAAAAAAGCCGGATTAACAATTAATCCGGCTCAATATCAATATCTTATTTCTATGTTTTTTACAATGCTTTGATAGCACTATTAAAATGATCACTTGGCCTCATCGCCTCAAAAGCTAATTTCTCATCTGGTTGGTAATATCCTCCAATATTAACTTCCGCCCCTTGACATTTTATCAAATCGTCAAGTATTGTACTTTCATTTTCTTCTAGTGCTTTAGCAAGTTTTGCAAATCGTTCTTTTAATTCAAGATCTTCATTTTGCTCAGCCATTGCTTGTGCCCAATATAACGTTAAATAAAAATGACTTCCTCTGTTATCCATTTCATTTACTTTACGAGATGGCGACTTATCATTTCTTAAAAACTCGCTATTGGCTTTATTTAGCGCATTTGCTAAAATGACAGCTTTTTTATTTTCTGATTTAATACCTATATCCTCAAGAGAAACAGCTAAAGCTAAAAACTCACCTAAAGAATCCCAACGAAGGTGACCCTCACTTAAAAACTGTTGAACATGCTTAGGTGCTGAACCTCCAGCTCCGGTTTCATATAAACCTCCACCTGCTAACAATGGCACAATGGATAACATTTTTGCACTTGTTCCAAGTTCTAAGATTGGAAATAAGTCAGTTAGGTAGTCTCTCAAAACATTTCCTGTAACTGAAATAGTATCCTTACCTTCTTTAACTCGTTTAAGAGTATACTGCATAGCTTCAACCGGAGTCATAATTTCAACCTCAAGACCAGTTAAATCATGCTCTTTTAAATACTCTTGAACCTTAGTAATTAGGTTTGCATCATGAGCTCTGTTATTATCTAACCAGAAAATTGCTGGATTACCTGTAGCTTTGGCTCTGTTTACAGCTAATTTAACCCAATCTTTTATTGGTAAATCTTTTGTTTGACACATTCTCCAAATATCACCTTCTTCCACATCGTGTGTAAAGGCAACAATTCCTTCTGCAGTAGTAACTTTTACAGTACCGTCAGCAGGAATAATAAATGTTTTGTCATGAGAACCATACTCCTCAGCTTTTTGAGCCATTAAACCAACGTTAGATACATTACCCATTGTAGTAACATCAAATGCACCGTTTTCTTTACAAAAAGATATTACCTCCTGATAAATCCCAGCATAACATCTATCCGGTATCATGGCTTTTGTATCTTTAAGGTTACCGTCTGGTCCCCACATTTTTCCTGAAGTTCTTAAAGCTGCAGGCATAGATGCGTCAATAATAATATCACTAGGAACATGAAGGTTTGTAATACCTTTATCTGAATTAACCATGGCTAACTCAGGATTTGATGCATAAACAGCTAATATAGCCTCTTCAATTTCGTTCTTCTTATCAGCAGGTAAAGTTGCTATTTTTGCATAAACATCTCCAAGACCATTACTTGGGTTAACACCTAATTCTGCAAATTCAGCAGCATATTTTTCAAACACATCTTTATAATAAACAGTAACTGCATGCCCGAACATAACAGGATCAGAAACTTTCATCATTGTAGCTTTTAAATGAAGCGACAATAAAACATCTTCTTCTTTTGCAGCTTTAATTTCTTTTGCATAAAAGGCACGCAAAGCACTTTTACTCATTAAAGAACCATCAATAACCTCTCCTGCTAATAATGGAGTTTTTTCTTTTAAAACAGTAACTTTTCCATCCTTCTGAACCAACTCAATTTTAACCACATCTTCTTTGGGAGAAACATACGACTTCTCACTTGAATAAAAATCTCCTTCTTCCATATGAGCAACATGCGACTTAGAATCTTTACTCCATGCTCCCATTGAATGCGGGTTATTTTTGGCGTACTCTTTCACAGCATCAGCAACTCTACGGTCTGAATTTCCCTCACGCAAAACTGGATTTACAGCACTACCTAAAACTTTTGAATATCTTGCTTTAATTTCTTCTTCTTCCTTAGTTTGTGGTTCCGTTGGATATTCCGGAACATCATAACCATGTTCTTTAAGTTCTGCAATGGCTGCAATTAACTGTGGAATTGAAGCACTAATATTTGGTAACTTAATAATGTTTGCTTCTGGTTGTTTTGCCAACTCACCTAACTGAGCTAAAGCATCTGGTTGTTTTTGCTCATCGGTCAGATTCTCAGGAAAATTAGCTATAATTCTTCCTACTAAAGAAATATCTTTCAATTCAACCTCAACATCAACTGCCTCAGTAAAAGCTTTAATTATTGGTAAAAAAGAATAGGTTGCTAAAGCCGGTGCTTCATCGGTTTTAGTGTAAATAATTTTTGATGTTTTCGTCATAATCAAAAAGTGTTTTCAGATTTAGAGTTTAGGTTAACAAACCTCCAAATCTCCTTAATATAAATGGTTATGTTATTCTATATTTTATAAAACGTTAATTTAACAAGCTGAAATTTATATTGTTTATCTAAAACTTAAATTTCAACATCCAAATCAAACTTTTTTGTTAAAAGTAATAATGATGGATTTTTTTCTGCCATTAGTTTGGCTCTTTCTGCTGCCGTAAATGCTTTTTTAACTGTACCCTCACCTAAAATAATTTCTGTTTCAAGCATTAATTTAGCATTCTTTAATTCACTCCTTAAAAATCCATAAAGCTTACCTTTTTCTTCGTTTAGCTCTTTTTCCTGAGTAACATTTTTCAGCCCTACATAAATTACTGTTTCATTTTTTAACTCAGGCAAGTGATTAGACATTATACTACTTAATCGGGCATTAGTGCCTTGAATTCGATTTCGGTATTCTAACCAACATTCTTTTAATTTTTCCTGACTAACAGGTTCATTCCAGGTTGGATCAACATAAACTTCAACAACTTCTTCTTTTATTTCTGTTTTTGCTGTTTTAGACTTTAATAAATCAGAATCTCCAGACAATGCCGCCTTTAACGAAATGGTTTTTAGTGGACTTCTGGTTTCTGTTTTTACTCCTCCCTGATATGGCTTTGTTTTAGTAACGGAAGTAGCAGTTTGTGATTTACTGCCAGACGGAGCCCCGGTTGATGCTTTCCCCACACTCTTACCGGAACCGTTTTGAGACTCTGTCTTTTTCTTTACTTTTTTCTTTGCTCATCCAGAACACGAGCCACTTTCAACAAGGCAAATTCAACATGCAGTCGTTTATTCTTTGCTACACGATATTGAAGATCACAAGTATTCGTAATTTCAAGCGCATCTATTAAAAAGTTAATAGTACTACTTTGCGCCTGACTGGCATATTTCTCCTTTACTTTTGCCCCTACATCCAACAACTGAACAGTAGCAGTATCTTTACAAACTAATAAATCACGTAAGTGCGAACTAAGTCCTGAAATAAAATGATGCGCATCAAATCCTCTTTTCAATATTTCATCAAAAATAAGCAATGTTTGCGTTGTATCTTCAGCTAAAAAAGCATCTACTAATCTAAAGTAGAAATCATAATCTAATACATTAAGATTATCAATAACCTGCTGATAAGTAATACTTTTACCCGAAAAAGCAACAATCTGATCAAATATTGACAAAGCATCACGCATGGCTCCGTCTGCTTTCTGAGCAATTACGGTTAATCCCTCTTCTTCTACACTTATACTTTCGCTTTGCGCAACGTATTGTAAATGCCCTACTGCATCTTCAATTGTAATTCTGTTAAAATCATAAATCTGACAACGAGATAAAATCGTAGGTAATATTTTATGTTTTTCGGTAGTTGCTAAGATAAATATAGCATGTTTTGGAGGCTCCTCAAGAGTTTTAAGAAAAGCATTAAAGGCTGCCTGAGATAACATATGAACCTCATCGATGATATATACGCTATAACTTCCTATTTGAGGAGGAACGCGAACCTTATCAATAAGGCTTCTGATATCTTCTACAGAGTTATTTGAGGCTCCATCTAATTCATGAATATTGTAAGACCTGTTTTCATTAAAAGACTTACACGATTCACATTCATTACAAGCTTCAAAATCATCAGTTATATTTGAACAGTTAATCGTTTTTGCAAAAATACGGGCACAAGTAGTTTTACCAACACCTCTTGGTCCGCAAAACAAGTAAGCATGTGCCAATTGGCTTCCTTTTATTGCATTCTTTAATGTTGTTGTAATATTTTGCTGCCCAACAACTGAAACAAAAGTTGAAGGACGATACTTACGGGCTGATACAATATAATCCATGTATATTTTTTTGTTGAACGCAAATATAAAATTTTAAAATGGGCAAAGGAAATTTAGGTAATGATATATTAATAAGAGATGAGTTAGAATATGTTTATTCGTTAAATCTCAAATTATAATTCTCATCCCAATCAATAAATCCTGCCACATTGTTTTTATCTTCGCTGAGACTAAATCCCTTTAACTTGTTGGTTTTTCCTTTTAGAACCAGTGCTTCCATATGTGTATCTGATAATTTCTTCTTTAAAAATTCAAAAGGGATAATAACTCTGCACCCATTGGCATAATTTGAACATCCCCAGGCTGAATTTCCTTTAAGAATTTGTCCGGTTTTACACTTCGGACATAATAATGGCTTCTTTTCTTCTTCTTCAAGTCTTAGTTCAAAATTATCGTCAAAACTTACAACTCCATTAACCTTTTTACCTTCAAGGTTAAAGCCTTTTATGGTTGGTGTTTTACTTTTTAATATTAGAGACTCTATCTGTTTATCAGTTAATTTCTTACCAAGAAATTCAAAAGGAATTAATGTTTTACATCCAGAAGAATAGGCAGAACATCCCCAGGCTGAATTTCCCTTAACCATTATACCAGATCCACACCTTGGACATTTAAGTTCTTTAGCTGTCTTTGCCTTTGGAGTAGTTTTAGGTTTGGGTGTTTCCTTTTCTTCCTCTTCTAATACAATTTTTCCTTTTGAGTAATCGTTTTTAACCTGAAATACAATATCAGAAACCATTTGTTTTAATTCGGCCATAAAATCTTTGGCTTCATACTCACCGGTTTCTATTTGTCTTAATTTTTTCTCCCAAAGTCCGGTAAGCTCTGCCGATTTTAATAAATCATTAGATATAAACTCCATTAGTTTAACCCCCATGGCTGTTGGCAATACATTTTTACGAACTTTATAGATATATTTTCTTTTAAATAAAGTTTCAATAATATTTGCTCTTGTTGAAGGACGACCAATACCATTTTCTTTCATCAATTCCCTCAACTCATCATCATCCACTTGTTTTCCTGCAGTTTCCATTGCTCTCAACAATGTAGCTTCTGTATAGTATTTAGGTGGTTGGGTTTCTTTCTCCTGAAAATCCGGTTCATGCGGCCCAGATTCTCCTTTTACAAATTCCGGCAAAATTTTATCATCAGTATCTTTTCTTCCAGCCATGGTTTTATATACAACCCGCCAGTTTTCTTTAATCACCTGTTTTCCTGAAGTTTTAAAATCAACCTCTTCAACTTTTCCTAATATTGTAGTTGTAGATATTTCACAATCCGGGTAGAAATTTGCAATAAAACGCCTGGTAACGGTATCATAAATCAATTTCTCATCACGCGAAAGACTTTCCGGAGCCGGAACACCTGTTGGTATTATGGCATGGTGATCGGTTACTTTTTTGTCATCAAATACCTTTTTGCTTTTCCTGATCTTCGATTGAAGTAAAGGCTCAACTAAGTTTTGATATTGCTTTAATCCTTTAAGAATACCACCAATTTTTGGATAAATATCGTTACTTAAATATGTAGTATCTACACGAGGATAGGTAGTTAGTTTCTTTTCGTATAAAGACTGGATTCCTTTTAAGGTTTCATCTGCAGATAGGGCAAACTTTTTATTACATTCCACCTGTAAAGATGTTAAATCAAACAACCTTGGTGGTGCCTCTTTTCCTGGTTTTCTGTTAAAATCAGTAATTTCAAAAGGCTTATCCTTTATTTTTTCCAGGGCTGAGCTTCCCTCCTCTTTACTTGAAAATTTACCCTGACTAGAATTAAAGGTTACATCTTTATATACCGTTTTTAATTCCCAATATGGTTCGGGAACAAAATTCTCTATTTCCAGATACCTATTTACAATCAATGCTAAAGTTGGCGTTTGAACTCTACCTATAGATAAAACCGTGCCTGGTTGGCTATATTTAATCGTATATAAACGCGTCGCATTAATTCCCAACAACCAATCACCAATAGCCCTTGAACTTCCGGCAGCATAAAGCGGATTAAATTTATCATTGTCGTAAAGTTTTTCAAACCCATCCCGAATCGCCTCTTCTGTAAGAGATGAAATCCATAAACGTTTAATATTTACTTTACATCCAGCTTTTTGTAGCACCCAACGTTGTATCACTTCACCCTCCTGTCCGGCATCACCGCAGTTTATAACCTCAGTAGCAGCCTGAACCAGTTTCTCTATCACGCCAAACTGTTTTTCAACACCTTTATTTTGAATGAGTTTAATTCCAAAATGCGAAGGGATAATAGGTAAAGTCCCTAAATTCCACCTTTTCCATTCAGCTAAATAATCATGTGGTTCTTTAAGAGTGCATAAATGCCCAAACGTCCAGGTAACCTGATAGTTATTACCCTCATAATAACCATCTTTTCTGGAGGTTGCTCCAACAACTTTTGCTATTTCTCCTGCTACACTTGGTTTCTCCGCAATACAAACGCGCATATCTACTTTTTATAAATTTTCTCTGGATGCACGAAGATAATATTTCTTAACAAAAATTAAATTCAAATTTTCATGTCATTAACATTCATTTTTCTTAAATTATAGTTATAGAAAGTTAATCTATCGAACCAATTGGGTGAATATGTTGTTTGTATTATAAAAACCAGGAAGCCATGACAAGAGAAAACAAGGATTTTATAAATAGATTAAATCTAAAATTCGGGGAAATTGACAAACGAGCTGAAAACTTTATAAATCAGTTTAGTAAAATTGTTAAACCAATGGTTTTAGCAGAATTTCCTAATATTGATTCTGAGGAATCGTTAATGCTATCAATTAATGATTACGCCATTGAGTTGTTTAGTTTTACACATTCATCTATAGATAAGGATAAAGAATATTCGGACTTTAAAAAAGATGAAGAGTTAAAAGCTTTAACATCATTAGTGAACAGATTATCTAACGACTTTGACGAAACAGAATTTAGCACCAATTTACACAATAGAGCTAAAAGCCTTATTACTGACGAATTTTCTGAAATATTTGATCTGTCTTCACACGGATTTTTAATATTGGAAAGATATGCAAAACTTAAAAATATGGCTTTTATTGCTGTAATAAAAAGACTTATTGATAACAAATAAAGAATTTTCCAAAGAAAATTCTTTTTTGTTAATCAAACTCAATATGCATTTCAACACCGATTTATTAAATCCCCCACGGTTGTAGGTAAGTTTTATTGATTTGTTACTTTTGTAGCAAAATGATGAACCATGAAACTTAAAAAACTAATTCCCGAATTAGCATCAGGGATTATTGATGCAGGATTTGATCAAGAACCAAAACAAATTCAATCGTCTTTTATCCCTAAAATTAAATCTGGTGCAGATATTTTCATGATTTCTCCAGAAGGAACAGGGAAAACAACAGCCCTTGTTATTGGAACTATACAACAATTAAAAAAGGAGTTTGAAGAAGCTCCAAGAGCAATTATAGTAACTTCTACCAGAGAAAAAGCCTTCGAAATAGAGGAAACTATTAAATTACTTGGAAAAAATACATCACTACGTTCATTTGTTGCTTTTGATCAGGGAATTCTCCAGTATCAAAAAGATGAAATATATGATGGTTTAGATATTTTAGTTTGCACGCCAAAACGATTAACAGAATTGGTTAATGTAAATGGTGTTCCTATGACAAAAATTAGTCTTATTGCTGTAGATGATGCAGACGAAGTTATGTCAAGCCCACACCATGCCATAATACATAGAATTGGAGATGGTGTTAAGAAAGCTCAATTTATATTTTCTGCAAGTAAATGGCATCACAGATTTGACACTATAGATGAAAACCTAATGAAAAACCCGGTTTTTATCGAATTTGAAGAAGAATAATCATTTAAGATTCAAAAACACCTCTTAAACTTTGATAATAAAAACCTATATTTGCAGCGATTTATTAATTCATTAAAAGCTAAATACTAATGAGTCAAACAATTATAACAAGCTTCGAAGATTTAGAGGCTTTAATAGGAAAAGAATTAGGACAATCAGAATATCATACTATTACACAGGAGCAAATTAATTTATTTGCCGATGCAACACTTGATCATCAGTGGATTCATACAGATCCGGAAAAAGCAAAAACAGATTCTCCATTTGGTGATACCATTGCACATGGTTATTTAACTATTTCATTATTACCTCATCTTTGGGGACAGATTGTTGAAGTACAAAATTTAAAACTTCAGGTAAACTACGGTATTGAAAGTTTAAAATTCAACAAGCCTGTAAAAGTTAATTCTAAAGTTCGATTGGTTGCAAAAGTAGCTGATGCTAAAAACTTAAGAGGAACAGTAAAAGCAACAATTGCAGTTGTTTTAGAAATTGAAGGAGAAAGAAAACCTGCATACGAAGCTGATGTAGTATTCTTATACCACTTCAACAACTAATATCTGGTAACTCATTTTTATGAGTACAATCAATATTTAAATACTACTCTATACAATAGAGCAACAATATAAAACGGTTCTTTACTGCAAAACATGCATAAAAGAACCGTTCTTTTTTTGAATAAAAGTATGGGAAAAAGCCTGGAATCAAATATTACCAAACTTTATATTATTAAAATAGCTAAGTGGTTTATGCTAACTATGCCCATTTTAATGCTATTTTATAAAGACATGGGTTTTAGTGACAAGGAATCCTTTCAACTGAAAGCCTTTTACTCTATAGCCATTGTAATTTTTGAAATTCCATCAGGATATGTTGCCGATGTAATTGGACGAAAAAAGACTTTAATTATTGGATCAATACTAGGTACACTTGGCTTTGTTGTATATGCTACTACAAGTGGCTACTATTATTTTTTAATTGCTGAAGTAATCCTTGGTATTGGACAGAGTTTTGTATCTGGTGCAGATAGTGCATTATTATACGATTCTTTAAAAGGATTAAACAGAGATAAAGAATACATAAAATACGAAGGAAGAAACTTTACGGTTGGCAATTATGCCGAAGCTATTGCTGGTTTATTAGGCGGTACACTTGCTGCCATACATATGCGACTACCGTTTATTTTACAATCAGGTATTGCCTTTATGGCCGTTCCGGCATCCATTATGCTCATAGAACCAGCATTATCTAAAGTACGTCAAAAACCAGGTATAAAAGATATATTAAATATTGTTTGGTATGCCTTAGTAAAAAATGCTAAACTTAGATATAATTTGATATATTCCAGTATTATGGGTACTGCAACACTTACCATGGCCTGGATTTATCAGCTATACTTAAGTAATATTGGATTTACCTCCTATTATATCGGTGCCACTCATACTGTATTAAATTTAATTGTTGGTACAACCACTTTATATGCTTATCGTATTGAAGCCAGATTAAAACCTAAACTAACTATTTGGTTTACTTCTATTATTATTACAGGAAGTTATATTATAGCAGGTTATATTAATTCTGCATGGATTTTGGTTGTGTTAGTTATTTTTTATTTCAGCAGAGGTATAGCAACTCCGGTATTAAAGGATTATATAAACAGAATTACTTCCAGTGATATTAGAGCAACTGTTCTTTCTATCAGAAGTTTATTGATTAGAGCATTTTTTGCCGTAATAGCCCCATTAGTTGGTTATTTATCTGACAATTACAACCGAGCATATTCTATGAAGATGATTGGAATTGCATTTACCGTAATGGTAGGTTCTGTAATTTTCTTATTCTTAAGATCTCTGAATTTAAAACAGACAACAAATAATTAAAAGCAATATTTCATTTAAGTAAATTTGTTAATGCATCATCTGCTGTTGGATATTGAAATGGAAAATCCAGTTCTTTTAATCTTTTAGGAATAACTTTTTGACCTTCAGTTAAAACAGAAGAACCTTCGCCTTGCAATAATTTCAACATCCCGGCTCCTACTTTTAAAAACACCGGTCTCTTTAGCTTTTTGCCAAGTAACTTAGAAAATTCGCGATTCGATACCATTTCTGGTGCAACCATGTTATAAATACCTTTAGACTTTGGATTTTTATAGATATACCAAATCGCTGATAATAAGTCATCAATATGAATAAACGGAAAAGGTTGAAAACCATCACCAATAATTGCTCCTGCACCTAATTTAAAAGGAGTCAACATTTTAGCCAGCGCACCATTTTTACGATCTAAAACTACTCCCAACCTTATAATAGCCAACCTTATACCTTCATGGTGGACCGGAGCAATGGCAGCTTCCCAATCCTTACATACTTTTGCTAGAAAATTGCCTGAATAATGATCTGAAAATTCATCATGAACCTCAAACGTATCATATATACCCACTGCTGATGCAGACATAACTAGAGATGGTTTTTCTTTAACCAACTTTATTGCTTCAACAAGTTTTTGGGTAGAATTAATGCGACTGTTATATATTTCCTTTTTATATTCAGCAGTCCATTTATTCAGGATACTGGCACCGGCCAGATTGATGATCATATCTGAACCTTCGATTTTATTCGCCATTTTAGATATATCCGAATTAATATCAGCTCTTGTTATATTATCAACAACAAAACCATTTTTTGTAAAAAATTCAGATATTTTGCTTCCTAAAAATCCGGTACCTCCTGTTAAACAAATCTTCATATAAAAAACTATTTGATTCTATGTACTACAAATACACTACTATATCAATTTGCATTATATAATATAGTGTAGCAGAGTTAGATTAAATGTAAGATTTTAGATTGATCGATTCAATATTTATTCAAAGAAGCTTGAAATTAATAATATTTCCAGCAATTACAGACATTTTAAATATTTATCATTCAAAAATTTCAAAAACTTTATATATACCATATAAAGAAAGAAGGGTAAATAAAATTTGAATGATTAAGATTATTCTCTTAAATGTTTTATTCTTTTTTAGTTTTAACTGCTTACTTATTATCCATGGAAATATAATCCATACAAATAAGTTAAGTATCACAAAAAAGGCAATGAAAAATTCTGTCATAATTTTTTAATTAGGCTAATTGGTTTCTTTTACCAGTAGTTTTTCCAGCTCTTCAGGAGTAACGCCATGATTAATCTCTCCAGCATGAAAAAAAGATATTTTTCCGGTTTCTTCTGAAACAACAATTGCTGAAGAGTCTGTTGATTCAGTTACACCTAATGCAGCTCTGTGTCGAAGTCCTAATTTTTTAGGTAAGTCAAAGCTTTGAGAAACTGGTAAAATACAACCTGCAGCTTTAATTTTATTTTGAGCAACAATAACAGCTCCATCGTGCAAAGGACTATTTTTAAAAAATATATTTTCTAATAATCTGGAAGATATAACGGCATTAACCAACTCTCCGGTCTGCACATAATCCAGCATTTCAGATTTTTTAGATATTACAATAATGGCTCCTGTTTTTGTTTTAGCAAGATTTTGACATGCTCTGACTATAGGCTTATTGTAAAAATTCATTACTCCTGTAGAAGGTGTTGAAAATATCTTTTCAAAAGAAAAACGATTGGCTATATTATATCTCGTTCCTAATAGTAGAAAAAAGCGACGAATTTCTTGCTGAAATACAACAATCAGGGCAATTACTCCAACATTAACAATGTTATCAAGAATAGTTGCGGATAATTCCATATTTAGCGACTTAATTAAAAGCCACAATACGATAAAAGCAAATAAGCCAAAAAAGATATTCTGTGCAATTGTACCACGTATTAATTTATACAGGCGATACATTAAATATGCAACAACCGCAATATCTATAATGTCAATAAATCTTATATCTAAAAATGTCATATTAAGCCGATTTTACTGACTGAAGTTTATTATAAATAGCAACACATTCACGAGCTTCTTTAACATCATGCACTCTTAAAATTGAAGCTCCATTTTGTAAAGATATCATATTTAATAGTGATGTACCATTTAAGGCTTCCTTTGGTGTGCAATCCAGCAAGTTATATATCATCGATTTTCTTGACAACCCAATCAATACAGGTAACTCAAAAACATCCAACTCCTTCATTCTATTTAGTAATTCGTAGTTATGATCTAACGTTTTGCCAAAACCAAATCCCGGATCCAAAATAATATCGTGAAGACCACATTGCTTTAATACTTCAACTTTTTTGGAAAAATAATCAATTATTTCATAAACTACATCATAATTATAGTTGGGATCGTTTTGCATATCCTGCGGAGTTCCTTTCATATGCATAATAATATATGGCACATTTAAGTCTACCATAGTATCAAACATCTTTTCATCCATTTCTCCTGCAGCAATATCATTGATGATATCTACCTGGAAATCTTTTACCACTGCTTCTGCAATTTTCGCCCTAAAAGTATCTACTGATATAATAACCTCCGGATAAGCTTTACGGACAATATTTAAAGCTTTGGCCAACCGGTTTAATTCCTCCTCAGTTGAAATATGCACTGCTCCCGGACGCGAAGAATAAGCCCCAATATCAATAATATCAGCTCCATCGGTTAACATATCCTGAACTCTTTTTAATATTGTATCTTCTTCCAGGTATTTCCCACCATCAAAAAATGAATCAGGAGTTATATTTAAAATCCCCATTATTTTGGGCGTATTTAAATCTAACAGTCTTCCGTTGCAATTGATATATTGATTTGATTTTATAAAATTCTCCATAATTCGGTTCTTATTATTCTATGAATGCCCAAAAATAGTGAATTGAATCATGACGATGGAATAATTAGGAATATTTCCACTTTTATATTAATTCAAAGGACTCTTTCTCCTCTAATTTTCGCTAATATTCTTACGTATAATTGCATTATTTATATTAAAATCTGTTAATTTTTCGCTATTAAACTACAACTCACCTATTGATATTTAGATTGAATATCAATACCTTAAATAAGAAACTACATTTTCAAACCACATATCCATATATCTACTTTCTTGTATATGTAGTTTTTTGAATATATATTTGACCCAACAAAATTAGAAAATACAATAAATACTATGAATAAATTTAAATTACTATTAGCAATTGCAGTTCTCAGCATAATAAATACTGCCAAATCAAATGCTGAGATAACTGACACTACTAATGTTTTTTCTTTGCAACAAGCATTAAATCTTGCAGAGAAAAACAATAGGGAAATTTTAAAGAGTATTGCAGAAGTAAACGGAGCTAAAGCTGACAATTTAAAAGCGATGGCTTCTTTTTTACCTGCTGTTGAATTATCAAGCACCTACTCATCAACCAATGATGCGCTCTATTCGTTTATGTACAAATTACAACGTCAGGTTGTTTCTCAAGCAGACTTTAACCCTGCCCTGTTAAATGATCCCGGAACGAATGACATGTTTAACACCCAGGTATCTGTAATGCAACCCATTATTAACGTTGACGCCTGGAACGGGAAAAGTGCTGCTTCAAGTGCATTAAAAGCAACACAATTTAAAAGTGAGTTTACAAAAGAACACGTACTTTTTGCAGTTAAACAAACCTATTTTGCTTTACAATTGGCAAAAAACAGGTTATCTGTAATTGAAAAGGCTCACAGTGCAGCTTCTGCTTATTTAAAGATGGCAGAAGACAATATGAAGCAAGGGTATTTAAAAGAAGCGGATGTACTTTCAGTAAAAGTAAGGGTACTTGAACTTGAGGCTCAAAAGAAAGAAGCTGAAAATCAAATACAATCTGTTTCTGAAATGCTTAACTTTTTAACCGGAAGAGATATTAATGCCACCATACAAATTGCTGACCATATTGAAAAAATAGATTTTTCAGCAAAAGGTATTAGTGATGTTTCGAACAGAGCAGATGTTTTAGCTATGCGATATGGAATGAAAGCTCGGGAACAAATGAAAAACAGTGCACTCATGAAATTTGTACCTCGCATAAATGGTTTTGGTATGTATAATATGTACGATGAAAACATTGGAGGTTTTGATGCGAATAGCTGGATGTTTGGCGTTTCATTGCAATGGAAACTATTTAACGGCGGTCAAAATTTAGGAAACTATAAAAAAGCAAAAGCTGAGTTTAATTATTCTCAAAATGACTATCACCAATATCTTGATAAAGGTAATATGGAATTATCTGGTGCCTTAAGAAATATACATGTTAACGAAAGCAATGTTTTAACTTATCAAACAGCTTCGCAACAGGCCAAAGAATCACTTAGAATCAGAACAAACAGATATAAGGAAGGTATGGAACGTACATCCGACTTATTAGCTGCTGAAGCTACTTATGCGGAGAGTGAATTGAAATATTTAAATGCCATATATCAATATAATATATCAGTATTTAAGTATGAACTACTTTCTTCTGAATCAAAACTTTAATCAAAACTGAAATTATTTAAAACATATAATAATTACGATCATGAAAATTCAAAAAATAGCTATCATATTTATTGCTGCAGGAATATTAATTCAAAGCTGTGGCAACAGTTCCGAAGAGCAAACCAAAACTTCCGGAATAAAAATAACAACACAAAATGTTAACCTGGCTAACATTTCTAAAACATTTCAATATTCTGGTACAGTTAGCTCATTAAAGAAATCGACATTAAGTACAAGAATTATGGGACAAATTGATCAGGTTCTTGTTCACGAGGGCGATCAGGTTCAAAAAGGTCAGCTTTTGGTATCGTTAAGAAGCAGAGACATTGATGCACAGAAAAGTCAGGTTGAAGCTAATATAATTGCTGCAGAGGCCGCATTTAAAAATGCTGAAACTGATTATAACAGAATCTCATCACTTTTTGAGAGCAAAAGTGCCACTCAAAAGGAATTAGATGATATTACAACACATTATAAAATGGCTGAAGCACAATTAACGGCTGCTAAAAAAGCCAAAATTCAGGTTGAAGAAACCTTAGCATACGCTAATATCAGAGCACCCTATTCGGGGGTAATTACAGATCGCTTTGTTGATTCTGGTGATATGGCTAACCCTGGCATGCCACTAATTGCTATTGAATCACCGGATCAGTTTGAAGTGATTACACGTATTCCTGAAACGGAAGTAAATATTGTTGAACCTGATGACGCAGTAAAAGTAGAACTCAAAAATTCGAAGGAAATTATTGAGGGTAAAGTGACTCATATAAGCCCTTCTAGCCGTTTTTCAGGTGCTCAGTTTGAAGCTAGAGTATTATTACAACCTACTAACGAACAAATTGAATTAATCAGAAGTGGAATGTTTGCCAATATTTCCCTTCAGAAAGGGAAAGAATCTAAAATTCTGATTTCAGATAACTTAATTGTAAACAGAGGGCAATTAACGGGTGTATGGACAGTTAGCCAAACCGGAAGTGCTTTACTACGTTGGGTTCAATTAGGTAAAAAATACAATGGTCAAACAGAAGTGCTTTCAGGTCTATCACAAGGCGATCAGTTGATCATTAAATCTGAAGAAAGATTATATGATGGCTTAATTGTACAAGCCCAATAAACAACAACATTCTAATACATTATATTATTCATTAATATAAATACATCTGATAATGAAAACAGGATTTGCAGGGTCATTGGCCCGACTATTTATAAACTCAAAGCTAACACCATTATTGATGGTAGCTTTTGTAATCATAGGACTTTATAGTTCCTATCTGACACCACGCGAAGAAGAACCTCAAATTGATGTACCTATTGCAGATATCATGCTACAATACCCAGGTGCCAGTCCTAAAGAGGTTGAATCACGAATCGTAAAACCACTTGAAAAAGTAATTTCAAACGTAAAAGGAGTTGAGTACGTACATTCTCAATCCATGCCCGAAATGGCCATGTTAATTGTACAGTTTTACGTTGGGGAAGATATTGAGAGAAGTTTGGTTAAGCTTTATAATGAGATTATGAAGAATATGGACCAAATGCCACAGGGAATTACTCTTCCTTTAGTTAAAACCCGGTCTATTGATGATGTTCCTGCACTAGGCTTAACCCTTTGGAGCGAAAATTATTCAGATTATCAATTAAAAAGGGTTGCACAAGAGTTAAATTCAGAAATTGAAAAGATCAACGAGGTTTCTGAAACCAAAATAATTGGAGGTAGAAATCGTGAAATAAGGGTTGAACTTGACAGGGATAAAATGGCAGCCTTTGGTATGGATCCATTAATGATCACACAACAAATACAGGCTTCTAACCAACAGTTTTCGTCAGGTTCTTTTAACCAAAATAATAACGAATATTTAGTTACAACTGGTAAATTTCTTGAATCAGCTGAAGATGTTTCAAACCTGGTAGTTGGTGTACACGGAAAATCACCTGTTTATCTGCATCAAATTGCAACTATAAGCGATGGACCTGAACTGCCTGTTAGCTATGTTTCGTTTGGTTATGGAAAAGCTAATGTACATCAGGATGAGTATAAAGGAGAATATGCTGCAGTAACTATTTCTGTTGCAAAAAGAAGAGGTGCTGATGCCATGCGTTTGGCAGAACAAATTATGAATAAAGTTGAGCACCTGGAAAGTGAATTAATTCCTTCAGATATTCATGTGGAAGTAACGAGGAATTATGGAGAAACTGCTTCTGAAAAAGTTTCTGAGTTACTAATGCACTTGTTAGGAGCCATTGTATCTGTTTCAATAGTAGTAATGCTTGCTATGGGATGGCGAGGTGGTTTAGTGGTATTTATTTCTGTGCCTATTACCTTTGCCTTAACTATGTTTAGTTATTACTTTATGGATTATACGCTTAACCGTATTACTCTATTTGCATTAGTATTTGTTACTGGTATTGTGGTGGATGACTCTATTATTATTGCGGAAAATATGCACCGCCATTTTAAAATGAAACAATTACCATTTTTTCAGGCTGCTTTAAGATCTATTGACGAGGTGGGTAACCCAACAATATTGGCCACATTTACAGTAATTGCTGCTGTTTTACCCATGATATTTGTATCGGGAATGATGGGACCATATATGAGTCCTATGCCAATTGGAGCTTCTATAGCTATGATTTTTTCTCTTTTTGTTGCCTTAATGATTACACCTTGGTTGGCATATCGTTTATTAAAGCATGATGATAAAAAGGATGATGATAAGGATTACTCGCTTGAGAAAACATTAATCTATAAGATATATGATAAAACAATGCGCCCAATGATTGACAATAAGGTGAAGCGCTGGAGTTTTATTATTGGTGTAACAGTATTGTTGTTCGCTTCTGCCAGTTTGTTCTTATTTAAGGTTGTTACTGTAAAAATATTACCATTCGATAATAAAAATGAATTCCAGGTTGTTATTGATATGCCTGAAGGTACAACGCTTGAACAAACAGCAAATGTAACTAAAGAATTAGCTGCTTATTTACGTAATCATGAAATGGTAACCAATTACCAAACATACGTGGGAGCTTCTGCCCCAATTAACTTCAACGGATTGGTGCGTCATTACGATATGCGAAGAGGTTCTAATGTGGCTGATATTCAGGTTAACCTGGTTTCTAAAAACGACAGGGATATTCAGAGTCATGATATTGCCAAAGAACTTCGTCCTGAGTTACAGAAGATCGGTAAGAAATTCAATGCCAATGTTAAAGTAGTTGAAGTTCCACCGGGACCTCCGGTAATGTCAACAATGGTAGCTGAAATTTATGGACCAAATTACGAAGCTCAAAAAGATATAGCTTTACAAATTAAAAAGCTTTTTGCATCCACAGAAAGTGTGGTTGACATTGACTGGATGATGGAAGATGATCAGGAAGAATTTAAATTTAATGTGGACAAAGAAAAAGCTATGTTGGCTGGTGTAAGCACCCAACAAATTGTACATGCATTAAATATGAATTTAAGAGGTGCTAGAGTTTCTAACCTATATGCTGAAAAAGAGCATAGCCAGGTAGGTATTACTTTAAGAATGGCTCAGGAAGAAAGAACCAGCATTGAGGATTTGAAAAAAATCAACCTTATGTCTGCTCATGGAAACATGGCAGCTGTAGGCGATTTAGTAGATATTACTAAAACCATCAAACCAAAGAGTATCTATCGTAAAAATCAAAAAGAGGTAGTTTATGTTACTGCTGATATTGCAGGTACTTTAGAAAGTCCGGTATATGCTATTCTAGATATTTCGGACAGGCTGGATGAAATTGAAGTACCTAAAGGATATGAAATTGAAGAGTTTTATAACGGACAACCATTTTTAGAAGACAACTTTGGTATTAAATGGGATGGTGAATGGCAAATTACCTACGAAGTATTCCGCGACTTGGGTGCTGCCTTTGCTGTAGTATTATTAATCATCTATATGTTAATTGTAGGTTGGTTCCAGAATATGAAGGTTCCGTTTGTAATGATGGTTGCCATACCCCTTTCATTAGTTGGAATTGTTGTAGGACACTGGTTGCTAAATGCCTTTTTTACCGCTACATCTATGATTGGAATGATTGCTCTGGCGGGTATAATGGTCCGGAACTCCATATTACTCATCGACTTTGTAAATATCAGGCTCAAGGAGGGTATTCCTTTAAAAGAAGCTGTAATTGAAGCTGGAGCCGTACGTACAACTCCTATCCTACTTACAGCCGGAACAGTGGTAATTGGAGCCGTAGTTATTTTATTCGATCCAATATTCCAAGGATTAGCTATATCCTTAATGGGTGGAACTATTGCTTCTACTTTCCTTACCCTATTAATAGTACCATTAATCTATTATATGGTAGAAAGAAAGAAATATAATGAATCTACACCTATTGAATCATCTGCTGATGAACAAGACGTGTAAATAATAATAACTCCTGAGCAGGATCCAATAATCTCCTGCTCTGGAGTCTTGTTTAACTCTCAAAATCTATAAACATGAAGATGCTTGTAGCAACAGCAGTAGAAGAGTATCGCGAAAAATTAGAACAATTTTTTAGCGAACAAAACGTAAGTTTTTATAACGAACTTGAAGTAAAAGGTGTAGATAAAACAGGTAAAAAACAGCACCGTGTGGGCAATTGGTTTTCGTATAACGAACACCCTTATAACCTGGTTACATTTTTTACCATTATTGAAGATGAGCAGGCTGATAATATAATGGAAAGCTTAAGTCAATGTAAAATAGAAATGCCCAATTGTAAAATCAGGGCCTATATATTAAACATCGAAAAATCTATTCAGTAGACTTTAATAGTAATAAGGATAAAGGAAAAGGATTAAAGAGTTAAGGTTAAAGGTTAAAATGCATACTGATTACACATTGAGATAATCCTTTAACGATTACAGCGTCACCTTATTACCATAAACCTTGTTTAAAATTTAAAACATATCATATGCAAGAAAGAATTGTAAGAGCAGTTGCCGGAACATTTATTTTAGTGAGTTTAATACTGGCTTTAACAGTTAACATTAACTGGCTTTATTTTACAGGATTTGTTGGACTAAACATGCTCCAATCATCCATAACAAAATGGTGCTTACTTAATGATATACTAACAAAATTAGGTGTACCTAAATAAAAATTAAAAACCCGGAGAATTTATAAATATTCCGGGTTTTGTTTTTTCTGGACAGTATTTACACTCAAGTTTTCCTCACTTTGATTTTGTTTTAAAGGGCAATCTATACTTGAATTAAATAAAGTGTGTTGCCAGTTATATTTCTTCAACTATGATATCCAAGCTAAATAACATTCAATAATATTCCATTCTTTTTGTTGTTTTTCTAGGATAAAGTAATAACCAGTTCCACTTAATTCTCCCCTTGAAATACTTAAATAAACTAGAGCCTTGCTTTTGTTTTGATTAAATCCTGGTCTTGATAAATGTACAATTGGAGCACTACCGACTGTTTTATTATACACTTCCCAATTTTCATTTCGAAGGAAATTATCTAGCTTTGTTTTCGAAATAATCAGAACCTCTTTGTTGGCAACATTATTAAGTCTTATATTATAAGTTCCTTTATTTTTCTTTATAAAGTCACTATACATATCTTTTGAAAAAGAATTAAAGTACTTAAGCTTATTAAGTATACTTGAATCTTTTTCAAATTCTGCAAAACTAGAGTTATTGTTTTTTATTAAAACTATTTTTTTGTCTGCAAGATCGCATAAGCATGGTTTAGGCCTTTCATTATCTTTTAAGTTCCTTTCATTATTTACTTCTAATAAATTTATTAAAACATCCTTTTCAATTTTCTGTATTTTACAACTATTAAAAAGAATTGATGCTAATAGAAATAATAATATTTTATAGTTTTTTTGTTTCATTATTAAAAGGAAAAGTCTACATCTTATTCATTTTTACTATTTTTTGTAAAATAATGCTCAGCTATTTTTCCCTTATCTTTCTCTGAAATAGGTGGAACCTGAACTCTTTGAGATTTTAAATGTAGGTAAGTTCCTGAATGATCAATAATTTGATATGTTATATTCCCGCCTAAAATAGTAGTAGTTAGTTTATCCTGAGCTGTTCTATACTTTCCTTTCATCTCCTGATCCGGAATAGTAACGTTTAACTTTTTGTCTGGCATCTCAGTTGCGCCTTCAACTGTTACTGTTGCTTCACTTTTATATATTTTTACTGCATATTTATTATTGCCCGAAAAACTCCATATCGTAGTACTAAAGGGTATTTGTTGTTTACCTCTTAAATTATCATCTGTAAATACAACTGAATCCAACTTCCATTCTCCTTCTAAAAAAGAGGTTTTATCTATAGTTTCATCCTGTATAAAAATTTGAACGTTTTGCGCTGTTTTTTTTGTTTCCTGAACAGTACAGCTTAAAGTTAGTACAGATGTAAATATTATATACGTTTGAAGCTTTACTTTACGGATATGTAAATTATTTATTACCCAACACATTCTCCTAATATTTTTAATTACTGTTATTAATCTCTTTCCTTAAAGCCTTTCTGCTTGCTCTATCAACTAAAGTAAAAATTTGCTCCAATGTAGATTTACTCCTTCCGGGTTGATGCCCTTTTATTTTTATAATTTCAATATGATTATTATCGAACAATTCAAAAAAGCTTTTATATAATTCTTGATTTTTAACTGGTTTGTTCCCTCTGGTGTGATATTGATTTTCTTCTAACCTTTCTCTTCTATTCAACAGGCTCAATATATTTTGCGAATCGGTATATACAACTATTGATGAATAGCCTTGAACTGTTACAAGACCTAATCCCCAAAGTAAATTTTCCAACTCTAATTTTGTAGATGAAGTATCAGTAAATTGCCTCATCCTAACCTGCAACTTAAGTTCTTCTAATGGTTGATTTAAATCTTCTGTATAAAGAATAGCCCCATACCCTACTTTTGATTTGGGGTTAACACTACCATCTGTAAAAAGATAAATCGACTGCTTCATTTGTTTAATTACATCACTAATTTGAGCACAATTCTAAACAAAAAATAAGGAAACCCCTACTGTAAAAAATAAAAAAGGCTAATTCGGCAAAATACCGAACCAGCCATAAACTACAATATTATTTATCAAATTCTATTAAAACCCGCCATTAAAACCTACGGTATAAGTAGTTCCGTTTGTTGGTGCACTAATTATATGGTTTGATCCGGATTCCCAGGTGTCTCCGGAGCTTCCGTAAGGGCCTTTTAAAACTTTAAACTCCAACTGCTCATTGGCAGGTACTGTAATTGTTGTAGTCCAGTAATTATCGGCACTCCACGAGCCTGCAACACCACCACCCCAGTTGGTTAATACAGAATTGCTTCCGGTAAAATACAATGCGTTTCCGTAACCTACATCAGCCTGCATTCGCAGTGTAATGGTTGCATTAGTATTGTTAGTACCATTATACGACCAAACAGTATAGCTATTGGCCGGAGCTGAAATGGTAGTATATCCCGAAGCATTTGTAGTGTAGTCTTCTTCCCAATTTCCGGTAAAATCGTTGATTATACTATTTGACCATTTTGTTGTTACACCTCGCGACAAATCGGATCCGGAGTTATTGATATAAACTACTAAACCCGGATCGCCACTCATTTGTGCTATATACTCATCATTATCGGCATATAACACCGTAGTACTTCCTGAAACAAAGGTTTTATTAATCCATATTAAATTATTAATGGCATCTTTATCCAACCACTCTTCATAATCGCGGTAAAAAATACACGGATAACCTTCGTGTGTTAGAATAAAAGCATAGGCTGATAATTTATTGTTGTACACATAATCAGCATCATGATTCGCTACAAAAGTAACGGCTTTATCAGGGTTTGATTTACACACCATACCCCAATCGCGTAATGCAGTTAAGTTTCCGTTATCAAAAGCTTCATCCATGGCATACATACACGGAAAATCGAATGCACTAACACCAGTGCTGTTTATATAATTAAGAATCAGATTTAAATCACCATCCCAATATTCAGCTACAGCAAACCCGGGAGCTGCATTTACAAATGATGATACTACATTGGGAGAAAAACCTTTTACATAATCAAATCGCCACCCATCAAAACCTAAGGTATTTTTATAATACTGGGCCACAGAGTTTGAATTTCCCCAAAGCCAGCCGGCCACATAAGGATTATTATGACATAAATCCGGGAATCCTCCGAAAATACCTTCATCAGATTGACTATAAGTACTTGGATGGAAATCGTTATACGAACGATAAAACATACCTGATGCCGGATTAAAATCGGTGTAAGTATTGGTTCCGGTATTAGGATTATACTCCGAAGCTGCACCTCCATTATGGTTCAGCACAATATCTGCATATACATCTATTCCATAGTAATGTGCAGTATTAATTAAATTAGAAAGTTCTGCTCTGTTACCAAAACGTGTTTCTGTTGTTCCCATCTGATAGAAATCACCAAAATCGAAATAATCAAAAGGGTCATATCCCATTGAGGTTGCACCTGTCATACCTTTACTTGCAGGAGGTAGCCAAACCGAAGTAATACCGGCATTGCTCCAATCAGATACTTTACCACTCAAATGATCCCACCAGGTTCCACCTTCTGGTACATCCCAATAAAATCCCTGCATCATAACCCCTTTGGTGTTTCCTGCTTTTAAGGATACTTTAGTAACGCTCTTATCAAGTTCTTTTTGAGGATTTACCAGCTCATCTTGCGAGCACGATGTTATAGTAATGCACAAAGCAACAAACCATAACCAATGCAATAGTTTTGTGTTTTTCATTTTAGATAGATTTATAGATTTTACTTTCGGTAGCATGGCATAATGCACAGCCACTGATTTTCATATTCCAAAACTAAATTTGCAATTGGTAAAAGTAAATTTTTATGAAAAATGTATAATAAAAAACCTACCCCATAAAATGATATACAACTATACTACAACCACTTAAAGTCAAATACCTATCTATAAAATATAACAGTTTTATAATTTTTGAAACTATATGTATTGGGATATTTTGCTTATTAGAATCAAACCACAACACGTTGAATGCGTAAAGGTTAATTGAGGCGGTATATCTTATTGCTTATTAGAATCAAACCACAACACTGGTAGTAGAGTTGATATAACACCGCTTGGTATATCTTATTGCTTATTAGAATCAAACCACAACAGATAACGAAATAACAAATATTTACGACCTGGTATATCTTATTGCTTATTAGAATCAAACCACAACCTATTGTAATTGATAGCATAAGCAAAAATGGGTATATCTTATTGCTTATTAGAATCAAACCACAACAATAAAAATGCTTAGACAGGAGTTACAATTGGTATATCTTATTGCTTATTAGAATCAAACCACAACCCTTTAAAACCTTTTTCGCTTAACTCTCTTGGTATATCTTATTGCTTATTAGAATCAAACCACAACGTTCAATAACCGGAATTTTGACGATAGGTTGGTATATCTTATTGCTTATTAGAATCAAACCACAACTCCGACTTGGTTTCTTCGCCTGTCTCGTTGGTATATCTTATTGCTTATTAGAATCAAACCACAACTCTACCTCTCTTCGCTTTTGCACGAAATCAGGTATATCTTATTGCTTATTAGAATCAAACCACAACTGGTAATTCATGTATTGTTTTTGCAGTATCGGTATATCTTATTGCTTATTAGAATCAAACCACAACTTATCCTCTTTATTTAACTTATTAAATGCGGGTATATCTTATTGCTTATTAGAATCAAACCACAACAATTGAGCCACCGTTAAAGGAATCATTGATGGTATATCTTATTGCTTATTAGAATCAAACCACAACGGTACGGTTTAAACCTTTTTTGGCATCTTTGGTATATCTTATTGCTTATTAGAATCAAACCACAACCTATAAATTAGCTAATTAATGAGCGTAACAGGTATATCTTATTGCTTATTAGAATCAAACCACAACTCGGCCATAATCACTCTTTTTTAGGGAAGAGGTATATCTTATTGCTTATTAGAATCAAACCACAACACAGGTTTAATCATATCCGGAAAGCAAATAGGTATATCTTATTGCTTATTAGAATCAAACCACAACGTGTTTCTTTTACAGGCGGTGGCGGTGGTGGGTATATCTTATTGCTTATTAGAATCAAACCACAACAATAGATCTAAAGTAATGCAGTCAATATTAGGTATATCTTATTGCTTATTAGAATCAAACCACAACTTATCAGTTGTTAAGTCGCTTATCTCATCAGGTATATCTTATTGCTTATTAGAATCAAACCACAACTACTGAATCAAGGATAAAAAGTTTTCGGCCGGTATATCTTATTGCTTATTAGAATCAAACCACAACTCCCATTGTGTTGAACTTATTTTCTTAAAGGTATATCTTATTGCTTATTAGAATCAAACCACAACCAAAAGAGAGTTTGCAACATGGATAAAACAGGTATATCTTATTGCTTATTAGAATCAAACCACAACCTGATTGCTTTAAGCCAACTATCCGGGTCGGGTATATCTTATTGCTTATTAGAATCAAACCACAACCTGTCATGTCCTTTTTATATTAATTTAATAGGTATATCTTATTGCTTATTAGAATCAAACCACAACAATCAGGTTTGTTAACAAGTACCTTTTTATGGTATATCTTATTGCTTATTAGAATCAAACCACAACTTCGCGTATATAATCTGTAATGGTTCCAAGGGTATATCTTATTGCTTATTAGAATCAAACCACAACTTAATTAATTCATCTGTAGATATATTAATGGGTATATCTTATTGCTTATTAGAATCAAACCACAACTGTAAATATCGCTACCATGCGTGCAATTTAGGTATATCTTATTGCTTATTAGAATCAAACCACAACAACATCATTAACGCAATGATATTCTTTTAGGTATATCTTATTGCTTATTAGAATCAAACCACAACGGCAAGAGCCTACAGTAAATATCGCTAATGGTATATCTTATTGCTTATTAGAATCAAACCACAACTGCGCGGGCTATAGCCCTTTGTTTATAGGGTATTTTAACCCATTTGTATAAAAAAAAGTAAACGCAGAAGCATGAATAAAACCAAAAAAGCATGTTTTTTTCGCAGTATTTCAAAGAACAAACACACAAAAATAAACAATAAACTAAAACAATTACCTCCTATTAGTTAAAACAATTGTAATTGTTGTGGCGATTCTTGCATTTTTTGCTTTTGGGCTCCCCACATGTTTACAATATTACCATATTGCTTGTCGGTAATGCGCAATATAGTAACCTGACCCTTTGATGGTATTAAGCTTTTTATTCGTTTTTCGTGTACATTGGCACTTTCGTTACTGGCACAATGCCTGGTATAAACACTCCATTGCATCATTGTAAAACCATCTTTTAATAAATTTTTGCGAAACAAAGTAGCTAACTTTCGCTCTTTTTTAGTTACTACCGGCAAATCAAAAAAAACAAATAACCACATAATTTTATAAGCATTTAATCTGATATGTTCCATAAATTAAAATTGAGGATATGTTATCACTTTACTTTCGCCACTAAAACAACGAGCCAATGATGCAGTTGTAATTGATAATGCTACCATCAAAGGTCGTTTAAGTTTACCTATTTTTACATCGCATGATAACACATTTAATAAATAAGCTTTTGTTTCTTTGTCTAAAATAATATCGTCAGATCCCGATTCCCATATATCATACACAACATCATCAACATACGCTCTGTATGGCTCCATAATATCATCGGCCAAACAATAGGCATTATATCTGCTTTTATGATGAATACCCAACGTTGGTAACAAACCTGAACCTACTAAAGCTCGGGCCACAGCAGCTCTTAAAACAATATATCCATAATTAAGTAAACTATTGGGTGTACCTCCTTCTCTATCCCTAATAAATCCTTTACCAAATAATAAACTCCAGTATTCGCGGGCTGCACTTCCTTCTCTATTGGTATTGTCGTTGGTTTTTACAGAGTTGGCCAAAGAACTCAGTGCCCCTGTTGGTTTATTTTTTTTAATTAAAACAGACGACTGATTTTTTATTTTTTGCTGTATAGTTTGTTGCCAAAGTTGTTTTTTTAAAGGCTGTGTACTATTTATTTGTTGCCTGAATAGTTCACTCTGTAAATGATGTCCATCTAAATTTAATAACATAGATGCCGGCATATGCTTTTGATTGCAACATACCACTGCCACGTTATTATTGTTAAGTTGTTGCAGTGCTGGCAATGAAATGGTTATTTGAGGGTGCTCTAATATGACTAACCCAATATCTTCAATAGGTATTGTAGTTTCTATTTGTTTTTCTTTTTGAGTAATTACGAGTTGGCTCTGATGCACTTTTAAATAAGCAGCATTTGTAAAAAACAAGGTTCGTTTTAACATTTCGGTAATTTTTAAGAGTTAATTACTCTTACTTGTACCGTTATTAATAGGTTATTTTGAATTTACGAACACAATATTTACATAGACAAAAGAATAATATTCATTGATAACTAGCTTAATATAAAGCATAAAAAATCCCTTAACAATTTAACTTGTTAAGGGATCAACTATGGAATTCCAGGAATCTTATGAAAATCCCGGATAAACAATGATACTCATTAATTTTTAATAATCATACCCAGTTTTTCGAGTAATTGAGGTTGATCACCTAAAGCAATGGTTGCTATAGTTTCGTAGTCCTGTATCCACTCGTATAAATCTTCAATTTTATCATCACGTAACAGGGTGGCCTGTTGTGCATCCCCTTTTTCGCGAAGAATGTGTTCATTTTGCATTTTAATACTATTTACACCAGTGCTTCCTTCTTGTAACGACTCGTTTGTAATACCAAAAGTATTCATTTGATTAACCCATTGTTCATTAGCAAGCAGGTTAGTATAAAAACTTGTGGTTTGTGCCAACCATTTACTTATTCGTGAGGCTCTGCGTCCGTTTAAATCTAAACTAACTTGTGCTGCATGATCATTTTTAAATACAATTTTAGCTATAGCCAAATGTTTTTTGTATAGCTCATCCACATGCTCAAAAGCATTGTTTCTTTCGTTAAAAGCAATATCAACATCATTATATTCTTTTGTAAATGAATCAGAAGCCGTTTGAGCCTCGTTAAGTAAGGTTTTACCCTGTTGTAATTTTTCAGAAGTATAACCGTATTGCGATACTGCTGATAAAATAAGCTCATCGTTTATACTGTTGTTAATTCGCATACTGCACTGATATAGCAGTTCGTCTGTAGATAATTGTTTTTTATCCATTTTTAAATGTTTAAGATTAGAATTAATAAAAGACTTTGCTTTTATATGATTTTAAAAGTTTGAATTCAGATTTTTCCTTTACCAATTAAGTAAACACTAAAACAAGTTAGTATTATAGCATAGGAATTTACATGTTACCACGGTAAAACTGCTTGTTACCGTCCGCAATTGAATGTTACCACGGTAAAACCGCATGTTACCGTCCGCATTTGAATGTTACCACGGTAGAACCGCATGTTACCATCCGCATTTGAATGTTACCAAGGTAAAACCGCATGTTACCATCCGCATTTGAATGTTACCAAGGTAGAATCGCATGTTACCATCCGCATTTGAATGTTACCAAGGTAAAACCGCATGTTACCATTTTTTATTCAGAATGAATTTGAATATTCCGTGTTGCTTATGATAAGCTACAAAAAATTACATATAAATTTCATTGTGATAATGGAACTTAAAGCTCTACTCGTTGTAAACACTTTATACTTTAGGTTACATACAAATTACTGTTGAGATATTGAATAGTGTTAATGACTTTATTCAAATGGTGATCAATAATCCGAAAAGGACTATTAAAAGATGGAGTACTTCTCATGTTTAGATTTATTTGGTTTTTGTATTTTATAAAACTGCAGATCAATTTTACAAAATATTAATATACAATGCAAATTGATTGTTATTTAAATAGAAAAAACCTCCTTTAAAATCTAAAACTGAATTTTAAAGGAGGCCTTGCTATTGTTATTGTTTAATCCATTTGATAGTTCCTTTTGTGTTCATATCGAAATCAATATTTTCTACTAGTGCATTAAACTGATTATGATTCAATTTACGTTGCCCCATATAAGTTTCATCCCTTTTAAAAGCCCCATCATATGTCTTCAAATCAGATGATGAACTAGCTTCTTGATGATGTCTTAAAACAATTGTTGCATAATTATAACTTTTGCCTGAAATTTTAAGCTTTTGTGCACTTAGGCCAACCACTTTATATAATCTTCTTTTAATTTCATTTAACTCCAGATCAAAAACTTCCGTTGGAGATTTTTCCCATAGTATAATCATAGTACCTATTTTAATACTCGACTTATAAGGCAACACCAACTTCCCATTTTCTTTTTGCTTTGGTATTAATCCTCCATTCGTTGAAATACCTTGAGGTTTAAGATCACCTTGCACAGATTGTTTAAAAAACTCACCTGCCGTTATATTGTTTACTATTTCAAAATCGCGTTTAATTTTTCCTTTAGCATCTTTTCCTTCGTAAATAGCCATTAAATAATTTCCATCATTTGCAGCATAATAATTTTGCTTATACTCTTTTGGCTTTTTATTATTTACATCGCGCTGTTTTTTAATACATAAGGGGTTAGTAACCGTAGGTTGTAAAAGTCTCACCTTTTTAATAGGTATAGGCGCTCCTTTTTTATTAGGTAATGAATATAATTGCTCAATTTCAGTTTGTAATACACAAATATCATTTTTAATAGCAGGTTCTTCATGCTCCTCAGCTTTTTGTAATTTTTTTCTTAATCGCTCTATTTCTTTTTGTATTTTCTTTTCTTCATTACGAGCATTTCCTACTATCTCCCGTATTCTATCATCAACAATATTTTTTACATCAGCATCAGATAAATCGCTCACTTGCTTACGCACTACATATTTAATTACTTTTTCTAATTCGCCTTTTTTATTGGCTTGTGTTCGTTCTATAGCTCCATAAAAAGTTTCTTTATGCAAACTTCCTCTAACCGTGTCTCCCTTTAATACAATAGGCTTACCATTTTTGCCTTTCTGAATGATTCCACGCTTGCGTAATAACTTTTTAGTCTGCTTGGCAAAACTATCCGGGGTATAATGCGATATTAAAATTTCATTTTCAATGGTTTTTACATCCTCAGTAAAAGTTGGCCATGGTTTTTCAAAAACAGGTTTCTTATCCATTCCCTCTTCCTTTGAATATTCCCAATCGTGATAAAATTTAGCCAGTTTATCATATTGAGGTTTCGTCATACAGGATATAGTTATGGCATCAATACAATGATGAATATGATTTACTCTGGCCTTAGTTTCATAAGCATTTTGTAATCCCCATAATTTTCTAAAATCAGCAACAGTGGTTCCTTTTACGGTATTCACCCTTTCAAAAACAGTTTTCAAATATAAACGAGCATATTTAGTAATTAAACCAATATCAACCAACTGACTATTTTTAAAACCGGAAGGAACATCTTTACGGGTAAAACTCTGATATTTTTCGCGTATATAATTTCTTTGAGTAGTTAATTGGTGTCTACGTATAATATATCTGTCTTTATCTTCTTTAGTGCTAGCCCCTCTTGCATTTTTTATACACTTTTGAATTTCCTTATCAATATTTTCATATTCTTTTTTCCAATGATGAATACGTAATAATATATCAGGATTATTTAACTCATAAGGAATTTTATTTCGTTTTACTGTCCTGTTATACTTACTATCACATAGCGTAATATTAACCTGCGAATTATCAAACGAAAGGCTTTGAGGGATGGTATGTTCTATATCAAATTCAGGATTACTACCTAAAAATTGATGCAAGGCTATATTTTTACCTGTATAAATACAAATATGGTTTTGCTCTTCCCACAACTGATATTTTAATATATCAGTGTTATTTGGTTCAGAATTGATACCACTTGCTTTATAATGTTTGGCTATTTCCGCAGCATATTTTTTTCTTTCATCTTCCCTTCTTCGTTGCCAATTTTGTAATGCCTTACGTTCATTGGCATTCATTAGGTCGCGAGCCATTTCAATATTTATAATGGTATCTTCATCAATTACATCATCATTAATTAATTGATTTATTAGCTTGCGTAATTGATGCAAAGCTCGCATTGCCATAGGATTTCGAACCGAACTGGTTATAGGGCTTCCTAATAAATACTTGTTTTCATTATTTTTTTGAGCAGGTTTAAATGTTTCAATAGCCGATGGATGATATAAGTTTTCAGGTTTAATGTCACCATCAAAATTATCCAATAAAAAACTCTTTATACGATCATCTATTCTTTTAACCTTTGCAAATTCACCAACTCCATTCTTTTTTTGCATTTGCATTTTTAACAATTCAAATGCATTTGTTTCTATTCTGCTTTTTTGGTCATTTGAAAAGCTATCGTATTTCGAAGAACCATAATATGCCTTGATATTTTTTACTAAATCATTTTTAAAGGCTTTTTCAGCTTCATAACTCCAAACAGCATTTGAATCTTTATTTATTTTTATCAATCCATTAACAATGTCAGTTATTTGCTTTTCTTCATTTTGAGATTGAATCAGCTTTTTTATTTCATTAATAATTAATTGTTTATTTTCTGGATCATTCCATAATATTGGGGGTATTACATTAACCATATTAGCTAAAAACACAGCATGAGAATAGATCAACCCCAGTTGTAGAAATGGCAATATTTTATTGATGGCCTTTAAACTTAAAGAACCATGCCCTTGTGGCAAGTTAAACTGAGTAAATTCTTTTGTTTTATCTTCATCCAGACTTAGTTTATATTTTGCAAATTCAAATAGTTTATCTTCAGAGTCATAAGTCATTAATACATGCCAAACATCATAAATATCTATAATGGAATCAGTGTGATCTTTTCTTTCGTGTTTAATTTGCAATTCTTTCCACTCATCACCAAAAATACTCTTTAACCTGGCAGATACAGGACAACCACTCACGGTTGTTTTCATATTAAAATTAAACAAGTAATCTTCCGGATTTTTATCTTTTGCCTTGTAAAACTTATATTGTTTGGCTGGGGCTAATTGTTTGGCAACATCTTCAAAATCAAAATGCGGTTTACTTTTTCTATAAAATACAGGAATTACTTTCTCTCTTTCTTTTTCCGTTAAAAATCGCAACTTATCATCTTCGGGTAATTTTATTTTAATACTATTTATAAAACACAGCATTCTGTATTCTTCAAATGCCGGGTGAGATATAGCTACTCTTGATTTTTTTGGTTCAAAAGGGCATTTACCAATGAGTCCTTTTTGTGATTTTAAAGGTCGTTGATAAAAAATAGCTTTATGCAAAGTGCTTTTTTGTTCATCCGAAATACCTTGCAATTTACATATATGACTAAACTCCTGTTCGTAATGCTCTAACCTATCAGTATATTGGTTCCTAATTTTTTCACCATTGCAATAGCACTGATAAAAATACTGCCCTAGAGTAAGATCACCTTTTTGTTGATTTATTTGTTTTATATTTTGTGTTACAGCTCCTTCACTTTGTTTTGTACTTTCTAATCTATTACTTAAAAAACCTCTGCGCTGGGCCATATGATAAAAGGCTCTACCCAAAATATATCTATCTTCTTGATTTGTTAAATCCAATTGATCTGTAGCTACTTTTGATCTAAAGTAATATGGATTTTTTGTTTGCTTTTTTCTATCCTCTCTATTATCATTATTATCTGTTAACCACCAATTTCGAAATTCTTTATTGGTAGGATATATTTTTTTATAACGCCAATTAATTAGTTCATCATCACTAATGTGCGGACAGAGATCATATTTAATTAAGGCTTTTAATACTTCAATTTTACGTAGTTTTCTTCTAAACTTTAATCTTCTGGCACTTCTGTAACCTGTTCGTTCAGCAGCTTTTGATCCTTCTATTCCTTTTTCAATTTTTACACCTTCCTGAAAAATTCTTACTCCTTTATTTTTTAACGAAAAGGTTTTATTATTATCTGTTTCCACAACAGCCCAACCTATACTGTTGGTTCCCAGGTCAAGTCCCAATATTTTGCTCATAACTTAATATTTTAACAAAAATGGTATTGTCAGAAAGCTAATACCACATTTAATTTTGAAGAAGGTTAAAGGTAATGATTTATTACTAACGCAATAATTTATTTTGAGTTTAAGTTTTATCTCAAAACATTTTGATTCTAAAAAACAAGCATTTATATTTGATGTCAGAATTTAAAAATTCTTATTAGAATCTTATCACAATAAGGCCTTAGTGCCGAAGGAAAAAATTCCTATACTCCCGCTTATGGTGGGAGTTTTTATTTTGTACTAGCCTCCGTTCTATTAAAATATTGGTTTACGAGGTTTAATTTTTCTTTCTATTAAATAAATATCCTCTATTAAATTCTCTGCTGCTAAATAATATAAATCTCCACTCAATCGTCGTAAAGAATCTCCGTTCAACTCTATTATTTCGTTATAATAATGCTTCACCAATAATTCTTTTATCATATTAAATACAGCAAAATTGTAATTTTCTCGTTTTTCTATTTCATTATACCCATCCCAAAATATTTGTGAATATAGTTCCTTATCATCATCAGGTATATTTTTTAATTGAAGGCTTAATTTTTCTTGTTCATTATCTTTATCTGTTCTTTGGGGTACAGTTACATTATTATCCCCCACATCATTTGTCATACAAAAAAACAAAGTTTCCAATGCCCATCTCATAGATTTTTCTATGCTTAGGGATATTTGCTTATTAAAATTATCTAAGTTTTGCTTTATTAATGGACGGTGTTGTTGAATGACTTCTTTAAGGCTTTTAAGATAGTCTTTTGAAAACATATTAAATATTTTTTCAAACCTATCTGATTTTTCAAATATGCGGTTGAATCTTTCTGCTGACTCTTCAAATGTCATTTAAGGATAGTTTAAGGTTAATATTTTTAATTAGTAAAACAAACGGTTTGTTTATTAAGATATTGTTTGTGGGCGTAAAGTTTTTTTACCCTTGACTTTATAACCTGAGACGAACATTAAATTTTGGAATTAACACGCTTATTAATAGTTAGAACAGATTGTTAGCTATTTTGAATAATTTTAAGGAGACTATGGCAATTTATAAGAGAAATTGTGCTTTACCATAAAAAAAGCTGCCTTAAAAAGACAGCTTTACAATCACATTTACATCGTATATAAAAAGTAGTGGCTTACAACCATATTGAAACAGGATCGCTATACATTTTATTTCCGGTTGAGGACACCGCTACAACTTGATAATACATTTTTACATTAGTACCTCGGTCGCAGTCGCTAATATTAGTATCTGTTGTATCAGCTACTTTGGTTTTATAATCCATATTTGAAGTTGTAGATACATACACTTCGTATGAAACAGCATCATTCGCTGTATTCCAGGTAATATCAACACAAGTTCCGTTTTTTGTAAGTGTTACACCTGTTGGTTTTGCAGGTATAATATCATTTGATTGTGGGTATTCTACTTCCTGAACAAAAGATTCGCCAATAATATTTCCATCTTTATCCTTTGCCTGAACTTTTAAATAGTAAACCTGACCTGCTATATAGCTCCAATCATTGGCATAAGCATATAAATCAATAATTTGGCTATTATTCCAATCTGGCAATAAATAAGCATTCGACTCGGCAAACATATAACCATCATCTTTCGACTCTGATGTATATAATTCAAAAACCACATCACCGCTTTGAGTCCACATGCTATGATCTTCTACCAAATCTGAAGCATTAACAAGTACTCCTACTGTTAAAGCACCTCCATATTGATCGTGAAATCCAAAACGCTCAATAGGTAGGTTAATAATAGCCGAATTGGTAGTAACTGTTACCGATACTGTTTCTTCGGAATATACAACTTCTGATTCACCACTATTATAAGCATAGATAAAGAAACTATATTCAGTATCAGGTGTTAATGATTCTATTTCAATTGTATTTTCACCTTCAACAACTTCAGTTAAAATCACAATAGGTTCTGCGTCAGCAGTTTTTTCAGCTGAGTAAACTTCAACTCCAGAGCATGTTCCAGTATAGTTAAACTTTAAGCTTATACTTTCTTTTCCTACACTTAAAACGGTAAAATCTGTTGGAGCTGCAGGTGTTTCTACACTACTGCCCTCTTGTTCTTCTTCTTCATCTGAAACAGATTCTTTAGAATAGATAATGCTATTGTATACATCTGTAATTTGATTTACATTTTCACCATCAGAAGAGACTACATAATAATATTCAAAGCCATCAGTATCTGTTGCAATAACTCCATTATACTCTACAGTGGAGATATTTCCATTAGAATCAACATCTTCCAACTCAAAAGTGCTTACTTCCCAGCTAATATCATAGCTATCTCCATTAGGATCCACCATTTCACCAGTTCCATCATTTTCAAAACTTACGTATACATCTGTAGAGTATTGCAGAGTTTTCCACATTCCTACAAAGTCGCTAATCGCATAACTCTTTGTTTTACTACTTTTAGTGTCATCGTCCTTTGAACATGAGCTTACTAATAATGCAAAAAAGGCAATAAATAAAATTGTTAATTGTTTCATATTTAATATTTGCTTTTTAAAAATGCATAAAATACACTACCACACGTTTATTACTAAAAACACAAGGCTTGTAGCACATTTTATACTGTTATTGTTTACTATTTTTATATTGAATTACTTTTGATTGTAAACCCAGAAAAATTCAGGAGTATATTTAAACTTTCGCTTAAACGATTTAGGGTAGCATTGCATAAATTCCTGGTTAGACCCAAACAGATCCACAAATTCCTTATCTCTGAATTTTCCGAATAAAAATGGAATACCTCCTGGGTATTTTATAACACTGCTCTGAGTTTCTCCTACTTTTTTAACTCTTATGGCTTTGTAATAATCACCCATTTCCTGACCAATTCCCATAATCATCCCTGGTATGTTCAATTCACGTCCGTATGAAATTTGGTGTGCACCTAATGGTACATAAACTTTATATTTACTATCAAATCCATTATTCACCAACAACATTAAATCAGCGTTTTCCTTACCTTTATTATTAACGCTCTTCACAACCCTTTCAAGGACTACAGGTTTGTAGTATTTTTCCTGATCAAAATCTTTGAATTGTTTAATATTAAATGGCAAATTTTTCTGTTCTACCTCTTCCATTTTTTTATTTCCCACAGAAAGGCTTACATTAATCTCTATGTTTTTATCCATAAATTTTTCATCAGGATAAAAATAAACCCGTTCTACATCTTTTTTCTTAATTTCATGCACTTTGCCCTCCGTATCGTACCATTGCCACTTATCAAACTTAATTAGCATTCCCTGCTTAAATTCACCCTTAATTTTAGTCCCATCTAATAGTGTAATTGTTCCTTTTCCAGGTAATGGAAATTTATCAAAACCCTCTCTGAATTTTACACATTCTACATCTTTTGATTGAGAAAAAACGATACTGCTAATCATGATTAGCACAGCAAAAAATTTACATCTATTCATATTTCAAATACATAATTTAAATTGAACATATTTAACATAGTCACTTAAAACAAGTCGAATAAAATCAAGATTCAGCAAATACTAATCCATTTACATCTGAGTACTTCACTTAATTCAACCTCGACAAATGTACATTCTAGAGATTGCATAAACCTATACAAATAGCGCATTTTAAAGATTCCGGAACATCTTTAATCATTTCGGAATTCTTTTTAAAGATATTGAACTTTTAATTTTTTTAGACGTAAATAGAATTGTGCGCTTTTAATATTATGTATATTTGAACTCGCAAAAAAAATAAGCCCCCAACTAAATAAATAATCAGAATTGGATATAAAATGAAGAGGTCATTTTCAACTCTAACTTTACTATTAATATTAATTTGCTTTGGCTGCTCAAAGAAATTAAAAGAAACAGAACAGATTATTGATTCTTTATACCAGGAAGTTCTTAGCAACCCACATGATTTGTTGCATGCTTCTGACATTTATAAGAAAAAGGAAAATGAAGATTTTGATAATACTATAAATAAAGAATCAAAGGCTAAACTATATTATATAGATGCGCTGTATTACAGATCTATTAATGAAAAAGACTCAGCATTGATTACCCTGCAAAAAGGTTTTGAATTATTAAGAAAAAAATCTGACCTCAAATTTAATATTGCATTGTTAGCTGCCGAAAGTGCTGCGAGAATTCCTGCTAAAGATAAAATGGATCGTTTTTATATGTTTTGCAACTCCTACGCTCAAAAATCGCAAAATCCGGTTCAAATAGCACAATGCAAAAGTATATATGCTTTATATTATATGACAGAAAACCAATATTCAGAAGCTCTTATATACCTTCAAAACGCAGATAGTATTTTAAATGCACATCATATAAATATTTACAGAGATTATTATCAGTATTTATTAGGTTATAATAATGAAAAGAGAAGTTATAATTCAAAGGCATACGAACACTATATAAAATCCTTGGCACTTTGCGACTCTACAAATAATATTTTCAGAAAACTCCAGAACTATCAACGTATTGTTTCCCTGTACCGAAAAGACAATCGATTTGATGAAGCGTTAAAGTGGCAAAAACAAAAACTAGAACTTGTAAAGCAATCAAATAATTTACGCATGTTGCGCGAAAGCTATGAAGGTATGGGCATTATCTATACAGAACAAAAAGACTGGCTCAATGGAGAAAAGTATTTTAATAAATCACTTCAATGTGCAAAAGAATCGAAAGTGAAATCAGGAATAGCAACATCGTTAACTAATTTGGGTAACTTTTACATAGAAAAAGGTGCATATAGAAAGGCAATTCAAATATTAAACGAGGTATATCAATTTAAATTAAAAATTAAAGCCAGTTACGCGTCTCGTATTAAAACCTTAAATAGTTTGGGAAAAACCTATATGGCATTAAATGATAATAAAATGGCTCACCAGTGCTATAATATGTCGTTACAACTATGCGATTCTACTGAGTCTGTTTATTTAAAATCGATAACCAATAAACATCTATATACATTATATAAAAAGGAAAAGAAGTATTCTGAAGCTATGAATTATATTTCTGCCTACTTAAAATATGAGAAGGAACACGAATTAAGAAAGTCGGCTGAAAAGCTAAAAAACTTAATGGTAAAATACGAAACCCAACAAAAGGAAAAGAAAATAGCTATACAAAAAGAAGAACTGAAAAATAGCAGAATTATTATAGTTGCACTCCTATTCATTGTAAGTTTAATTATTGTAATACTTATTCTTTTTGTATTGAATAAAAAAGTACGTAAAAAAGCTATTGAATCTATTTATAAACAGCACCTTGAAGCCCAAAATAAACAAGATATAATTAACCAGCTCTTAAAAGAAAAAACCATTAACAATACCCAAAATATCGAAAATATATTGTTATCCAATTTACTATCATTGCTAGAAAACGAAGAAGTATTCAAAATGCAAGACCTAACTCTTGATACATTGGCCAGCAAACTCAATACAAATATTACCTACGTATCTCAGATTATTAATAAAGAATTTGGATGTAATTTTAACACATTAATAAACAGGTATCGCATATCATATTGCAAAAAACTAATTGAAAGACACAAAAACTCAAAAATCTTAATGAAACAGTTGGGTTTTGAGTCTGGTTTTGCATCACAAAGTACATTTTATAGTTCTTTTAAATCCGAAGTTGGAATAACTCCCCTACAATATCAAAAAGCTATTTTATAATCGGAATAAAATTTTAACAAGTACCCCATTAGTTAACATAACGTAAAAATTAGGTATCCTAAAATTTCTAATGCTAAAAATGTCTCCATTTGGGATGTTTATTTTCACCGATACATGGATGATTCGATAAAAAATTAACGCAAAATTTCTTTAATAAATGTTAATAGAATTTTAGTTGATGTATTTTTTATGCTGTACAACACTTTTTTGACTACTTGAATTTAATTTTGGTAAGAAAACAGTGATAATAATCACATTTTTCAGCTCTTTGGGGTGAGTAAATACATTGGGACGGTAATATTACAGAAATATTTCTTTAAATCAAAAAGCATGTTATAAAATATGCTTAAACTTTGTTATAACACTATTATTATATACACTCTTTGATTATTTTTGTGTCATAATAAAAATTCATTAATAACCGTAGCAAACCAAAAACATGTCAAAAAAATTATTGATTAGAGACCTAACGCTTAGAGATGGTCAGCAGTCGTTATTCGCTACCAGATTACGACAAGAGCAAATTGATAGAGTTCTTCCTTTTTATAAGGATGCCAACTTCTATGCAATGGAAGTATGGGGTGGAGCTGTACCTGACTCTGTAATGCGTTACCTAAACGAGAACCCTTGGACACGTCTTCAAACAATTAAAAAAGCTGTTGGTGATGTAAGTAAATTAACTGCATTATCAAGAGGACGTAACTTATTTGGTTATACACCTTATACTAATGAAATCATTGATGGATTCTGTAAAAACGCCATTGATTCAGGACTTGGTATTATGCGTATTTTTGATGCCTTAAATGACATCAATAACGTTAAGTCTACTATCAAGTACGTAAAACAGCATGGAGGTATTGCGGACTGTGCAGTATGTTACACTATTGATCCTGCATATCCGGAACCACCAAAGAAAAAAGGATTAGCTGGTTTATTTGGAAAAAGAGAACAAGGACAAGAACCAGTATTTACTGACGAATACTTTATTAATAAAGCAAAAGCTCTTGAAGAATTAGGAGCTGATATGATTACTATTAAGGATATGAGTGGACTTATTCCTCCAACTCGTGTATCTAAATTAGTAAGCGACTTTAAAAAAGCAGTTAAAATTCCTGTTGATTTCCATACACACTGTACACCAGGATATGGTTTAGCAGCTGTATTATCAGCTATTATGGCAGGTGTTGATGTTGTTGATACAAACATTTGGAACTTTGCAGGTGGACCTGCTGCTCCAGCTATTGAGTTAATCTATTTATTCACTAAGAAATTAGGAATTGAAATGGATATTAACATGGAAGCTGTTGCAAAAATTAATGCAGAACTACTTACTATCAGAAAAGAGTTAGCTGATGTGGATGGAGTAAAACAATTCCCTAATCCATTCAACCCTCTTACTGATGAACTTCCAGCGAATATTGATGCTGCTTTTGATAAAGCGATTGCTTGTGTTAAGTCTGGTGACGAAGAAGCGTTATTAGATGCTTGTCATGCTATTGAGGATTACTTCAATTTCCCAAAACCAAACAACTTGGTTAAAGAAGCTGAAATCCCAGGTGGTATGTACACTAACATGGTAGCACAGTTAAAAGCATTAAAATCAGAAGACATCTTAGAAGATGCTATGAAATTAATCCCTACAGTACGTATGGATGCTGGTTTACCTCCATTGGTAACTCCAACTAGCCAGATTGTAGGTGCACAAGCTGTTAACTGCGCAATGGATTTGAAAAAAGGAAGTGCTATGTACACTAACGTTTCAAACCAATTTATCAGTTTAGTAAAAGGTGAGTATGGTAAAACTCCAATTCCTGTAAAACCAGAATTCAGAGAAAAGATTTGTGGTCACAGTGATGAGCGTCCATTCGACACATCTAAATACAAAATGCAACCAAATCCAGTATTAGAAGATTTTGGTGGTGTTAAATTAGCTGAAAACGAAGAAGAAGTTTTACTTCTTGAGTTATTCCCAATGGTTGCAAAAGGATACTTAACTGGCGTTAAGAAAGCTGCATGGGAAGCAAAACAAGCTAAAGAACCTAAAAAAGAAGTTGCTACTGAAGCAGCTCCTAAAAAAGAAGCTCCAAAAGCTACAGGTAAAAAAGTTACTATTCCTATGCCAGGAAGAATTTTACAATATCTTGTAAAACCTGGTGATAAAGTAGAAAAAGGACAAACTGTTGCTACTTTAGAAGCTATGAAGATGGAAAACAGCATTACTGCAGAGTTTGCTGGTTACGTTAATACTTTAATGGCTGCCGAAGGTGATACTTTACCTGCTGACGCTCCAATTATGGATATTGTTGATGCTCCTGTTGCAACAGAAGCTCCTAAAGCAAGTGAGGCTCCTAAAGCTGCAAAAGCTACTGGTCCTACAAAAGCAGTTAACGTTCCTATGCCAGGTAAAATTTTAGATATCCAGGTTAATGCTGGTGATAAAATTGAAAAAGGTCAGGTTGTTGTAATTCTTGAAGCTATGAAAATGGAAAACAGTATTACAAGTGACTTTGCAGGAACTGTAAATGATATTTTTGTAAACGTAGGCGACACTGTTGCTGCTGATACAAAAATTCTTGATGTTGCTGAATAATATACTTAGATAAGAACAAGAGCCAAGCTCTTGTTCTCTTTTGCATCATCATCTACAAAATAAATAAGGAAAAGCCCGAATTGATATTATTCAGTTCGGGCTATTTTTTATCTATAATAATAGTTCTCAATATTATTTATAATTCCGTATCACAAAGTCATAAACATTCTGATACATTATCTTTTCAAGTATAGTTTCAATCGATAAGCCCATAGTTAGAGCTTTAAAATCATTGTTATCGGTGAAGTAAACCAATAATGCATCCATTAAATTTTTATACTCATCTGCTACAATAAAAGAATCAACAGGATTAATCATTCCATCAAAATCAGTTCCCAAACAAATCGAGTTCCATACTTTTGTTTTTTCAGTTTCGCTCAATTCCGAATCCACAACAGCCTTTGCTATTTCAATAATATTCTCTCCTATTTGCCTGGTCCAAAATTGAACAACCTTTTTGGTATTATTCTTAATGTCATGATTGCTAAAATTTTTGGACTTTTCGATTCTCTCATCTCCTGATAATATCCTCTGATCCAAGTTCAATCCAATGATACCCCCCGAATCAACTATAACTCTAATTTCTTCTTTAGATAGATTTATACTCCAGGGATTAAAGAATGTAGATTTTTCATATTTCTCTTTATCTGTATCTGGTAAAGTAATCGAATCCAGGATTGTATCATGTGTTCCATACCCCATATGACTGGCAATTATTGGAATTTTGTTACTTGCTGCTAACCCTTCATTATATTTAGCTATTTTATTATAATACCACAAGCGAGCTGAAACACTCATATGCTTTGTATCAATTAAAATTCGCTTTCCATTACCCTTATATTTTCCAATACCCAATAAACAATCAATCACCTCTTCTCCTCTTGGATTAACCGGCTCATTTAAACCTACCTGTTGATGTAATAAAAATGATGCTGCTCCATCAGGAATACTTCGTGCTTGTCCCAACATTCCATTATAAAAATGGTGCGACATGGTAACATATAAGGGAACATAATCCCAGGTTGTTTTTATTTTTTGAATATTACTTAAAGTACTTTGATGCACTGCAGGATCATGAATAATCTGATCTGCATTGCCAGAAATTAAAGAATGTGCACCTTCAATAGAAGGGATTACAATTATTACATTTTCATCGCTTTCATACTGTTCAATATCCATGGCATCTTTTGCCAGCACGTATTTCCAGTTCTCTCCATTTACACTATGGGTTTTATCGTGATATTTCAATAAAAACGCATACTCTTTTTGCAGATATTCAAAATAGTTAAATGAATCACTTTGAACTGTATTAATATATCTGATTGGTAAATGACTGACAATAAATTTGGCAATAAAATCAGATACATCTCCTTCTCCTAAAATTTTCGGATCTAACCAACTTTGCTCCAAAGGATACAATGCTGCAACAACTAGTTTTACATTACCCCTTGCCAAAGCCGGCATACTTGTTTGAAAATATTCAGGATAGGCACTGTCGCGTTGACGCTTTTTAGGCTTATTGTCACTCCATAAGGAGTTTTTTCTGTTTTTATCTGCTTCTTCAAATGCAAAAGGATGCATTGTAGGATGACAATGCAAATCTGCAAATATCTTTTTCATAGTTAATTAGCTTTAGTCTTTATCCTATTTTTTCAGATTGAACGTATATCTTAATTTTTAAAATTATTAATGTTCTTATTGCAATATAAATATTAAGACTCCCGTTTAATGTCAACAACTTCTACTTTATAAACAATACTTTTTCTTCCCGGTATTTTATCATCATCACCTACTAAGCCATGAGCCCTGTGAGGTGGCATGATAAAAGTAGCTTTAGCTCCCTTATTCAATAACAATATGCCCTCTTCCAAACCAGGCTCAACTCCCCCCTGACCTACTTTAAATTGTTTATTTCCTAATGAATCAGACGAATAACAAGCTGTTCCATCCAAAAGAGCAATTGTATACGAAAGTTCTACTACATCTCCTTTCACAGCCAATTCCCCCTCTCCTTCAATATCTATATGATACCACAAACCCGTCTTTGTTTCTTTCATCTGAAGATTATTTTCTTCAATATATACTTTAATGGCATCAGCATCCAGAGAAACCATCCTTCTGTTTATAGAAATCAAATCCTCAGCTGTAGGTCTTCTTTTTTGCTCCTTATCTTTATTTTGAATAGCGCATGAGGTAATCAGCAAAAGAAATATTCCGAAGGTTATATATGCTTTAATCATTGGTACGCTCCTCTTTATATTGTTTATAAAACTTTTCAATTTCGCTTTTAAACTTGTCAATAGTCTGTTGCATATTTAGCTGCGACTCACCTCCTGCAGCATTACGATGCCCCCCTCCATTAAAATTCATCTCCGAAAATTGATTCACAGGAAAATCACCTCTTGATCTGAAAGAACATTTTATCTTACCATCCTTCTCCATAAAAAAGGCAGAAATATTGATCCCTTCAATACCTAAAGGATAATTTACAAACCCCTCTGTATCTCCTTGTTGAAAATTGAATTCTTCAAGTTCCTGTTTATCCAACCACAAAAAAGCGGCTTGTTGTTCTGGTAATAAAAACATCTTTTCACCCAACACATGACCTAGCAATTTCATTCTATGAAAAGAGTTACTATGAAATACCAATTCGTGAATCTTATCCTTATTAATATTCTTTTCTAATAGGTTAGCTACAATTCTATAGGTATCCGGATTTGATGAGTTATAACTTAATGAACCTGTATCAGTCATAATGCCTGTATAAAAACATTCGGCAGCATCAGTATTTACATATTCTTCCCATTCACATTTACCAATAACCTGATATACCAGTTCGCATGTTGACGATGATTGTGGTACAGAAATCATAATATCAGCAATTTCCTCAGGGTAAGGATGATGATCTATCATAACTTTTAAGGCCTTAGACTCTGATACCACAGTGCTTAATTCACTAATTCGCTTAAGACTATTAAAATCAACAAAAATCAATGCTTTCGCATCCTTTATTCTGTCTACAGCCCTCACTTTATCATCCTCATAATTAATCACATCATCAGCTCCCTTCATCCAGCTTAAAAATTTAGGGAAACCGGAAGGAGTAACTACCTGTGCTGCTTTCCCCATCTTTATTAATACATTTTTTAATCCCAAAGAGGAACCCATTGCATCTCCATCGGGATTTAAATGTGGGATAATCACGATATTATCAATATTGGATATTTCAGCTTTTAGTCTATCTAGAATTTTACGATCAATCATTTTTATTTTTTTAATCATCAAATATAACTAAATAAAGAAAACTGGATTTTGACTTAAGAGAAAATATTCCTAATATTAAATACTTCAAAAATGAATTAATTAAACAAGATAACTATGGCAGGAAATAAAACACTAACAATCATTAAACCTTTTGCGGTAAAGAAAAGAAATTTAGGTGCCATACTAGCAAAAATCGAAGAATCAGGATTTCGTTTTTGTGCTATAAAAACCTTAAAGCTTGATAAACATGAAGCTGAAGATTTTTATGTTGAACACAAAGGAAAACCATTTTTTGATGAACTTACAGACTTTATGTCGTCAGGACCTATTACGGCAGCCATTCTTGAAAAAGAAAATGCGGTTGAAGATTTCAGATTTTTAATTGGAGCAACAGATCCTAGCGAAGCAAAAGAAGGTACCATTAGAAAAATGTTTGCTACTGATAAAGCACACAACGCCATTCATGGTTCTGATAGTGACGAAAGCGCCGATCGAGAATGTAATTTCTTTTTTAGCAGAAGAGAATTGTTATAACAATAAACCATAAATAATAAGGAGCTGGAATTAATAAGCATTAGACTTTATTTTTCCAGCTTTGTTATTTATAGGAGGGTACAAAAATTATAATATGAAAGATAACAATAAAAGTGTTACCGAGTCATCCAGTCAATTTGATCATTTAGAAGAGATGTCTGTTCATGAACTATTATCCAATATTAATAAAGAGGATGCAAAAGTTCATATAGCCGTTCAAAAAGCTATACCTCAAATAGAAGATTTGGTAAAAAGAATTGTTGTAAGAATGGAAAAAGGAGGACGTATCTTTTATTTAGGAGCTGGAACAAGTGGCAGGCTGGGAGTTCTTGATGCATCTGAAGTACCTCCTACGTTTGGGGTTCCGGACAACATGGTTATAGGACTTATTGCCGGAGGTGATGTGGCGTTAAGAAAAGCTGTGGAAGCTGCAGAAGACAACCCGAATAAAGCCTGGAATGAACTTTTAGATTATAATATTAATAGCAATGATACTGTAATAGGAATAGCTGCATCAGGTACTACTCCGTATGTAATTGGTGGTATTAAGCATGCACGTGAGCATGGTCTGCTAACAGGATGTATCACATGCAATCCTCAAAGTAAAATTGCAGAAGTAACAGAGTTCCCAATTGAGGTTATTGTAGGACCTGAATTTATTACTGGTAGCACTCGTTTAAAGTCTGGCACTGCACAAAAAATGGTTCTAAACATGATTACTACTACAATCATGATTAAGTTGGGGCGCATTAAAGGCAATAAAATGATTAACATGCAACTTACCAATAAAAAACTGGTAGACAGAGGTTCAAGAATGATTATGGAAGAAACTCATCTGCCCTACGAGAAATCAAAAGAGCTTCTATTAAAATATGGCTCGGTTAAAAATGCTATTGATGCCTATAAAAAAGAATAAAAGCCTTAATATTTCCCAAGAACAATACTACCGAATTACAATAGCTGTAACAATTTGATGGCCTACTTCATTATTTAAAGCCAACATAATCCTGTCCTTTAGCATCAGTAGTTCATTACGCATTACACTGGAATTAATACTTAAATACAAGGTTCCATTATGCATATATATTTGAGTTGTTGCTTTAGCCACAGTTTTTCCTATCACTTTTTCCCATGAACGAACCACCCTGTTTTCAAGCATTTTATGATCTAAATGATCACGTTTTAAAATCTCTGAAATCACCTCTCTTATCTTAACTGCATCTTTCTTTTCCATTACGCTTCACCTTCGTTATATAAAGTAAACTCTCCATTATTTACAGCATACACCACGCTTTCCTTCTCTATACGTTTTAAAATAGGTAAAATCCTATTCAACTGTGTATCTGTAATAAAAATCTGATTAAAAGCATCTCCACCAACCAATTCAATTAAACGATCTCCCCTTTCCGAATCCAACTTATCGAAAATATCATCGAGCATTAATATTGGTTTTGTATTTTTATGCTGAACCAAAAATTTAAACTGCCCTAATTTTAAAGCAATTAAAAAAGTCTTTTTTTGACCTTGCGACCCTATTTTTTTTATGGGATATCCATTAATTTTAAACTCCACATCATCTCTATGGATGCCTTTGGTACTATATCCCAGAATAACATCTTTCTGTCTGGCTTCTTTTAATATTTCCTCAAAATCATCTTTAAGCAGATGTGATTTATAGTCAAAAGCTACTTCTTCTTTACTTCCTGAAATATAATTATACACCTCATGAAAAACCTCTTTAAGTTCCGATAAAAACACTTGACGTGCACGAGCAATCTTGCTTCCCAACGAAATAATCTGCATATCCCAAATGTCAAGCATATTATTTACTTCGGCATTTAAAGCATTTACTCCCTTTAAATAAGCATTACGCTGTGCCAGTACTTTGTTATAGGAAATTAAATATTCAAGATAGCTTTTATCATACTGAGATATTACACTATCAATATATTTTCGTCTTAAGTCGCTTCCTTCAACTATTAAACTCTCATCCTGAGGCGAAATCATCACCAATGGCAATAAACCAATATGATTAGAGAGCTTTTCATACTCCTTTTTATTTCGCTTAAATTGTTTTTTTTGCCCTTTTTTTAATCCGCAATAAATATGTTCTTCTTGCCCATCCAACTCATAACCTCCCTGGATTACAAAGAAATCATTATCATGCTTAATACTTTGACTATCTATGGGATTAAAAAAGCTTTTACAGAATGACATATAATATACCGCATCTAGCATATTGGTCTTTCCGGCACCATTGTTTCCTACAAAACAATTAATACCCTCACTTAAAACCAATTGCGCAGTTTCTATATTTTTAAAATTAATTAGATGTAACTTCTTCAGATGCATATAAAATATTTTCAGCCCACAAATGTAATTAATCCATGATTAAAATTTTAATATTAGGCCAAATCAAAAAGATTAAAAATGTTAAAGAATTTCTATACCACATATTTTGATTTTTTGACAAAAGAACTACATTTGCGTAGCAATAAAAAATAATTATATTATCCATGTCGAATAAGGAAAAAGAATATGCTACGGAAAATAGCATGGAAAACGTTGAACATGCGTTAAGTAAAACAGAGCAATTTATAGAGGACAACCAAAAGACCCTAACTATTATAATGTTTGCCATTATTATTATTGTTGGAGGTTACTGGGGTGCTAAAAAACTTTACTTTTTACCAAAAGCAAACGAAGCTCAGGAATCTATGTTCTTTGCTCAAAATTATTTTGAAAAAGACAGCTTTAATCTAGCTGTAAATGGTGACGGTATGAATATGGGATTTGTGGAGATAGCCGAAAGCTATGGAATGACAAAACCTGGAAAATTAGCTAAATATTATGCTGGTGTTTCATATTTACACTTAGGTGAGTTTGATAATGCGATTGAATACTTAGGAAGTTTCTCTAGCGATGATGTATTATTAAATGCAACTGCAAAAGGAGCTTTAGGTGATGCATACCTTGAAAAAGGCGATGTTGACGCTGCTATAAGTAATTATAAAAGTGCAACTTCTGTTGAGAATAGCGTTGTTGCTCCAACTTATTTCTTTAAACTTGGTTTAGTATACGAGAACCAAAAGAAATATGAAGATGCTTTAGAAGCATACAAAAAGATTAAAGATGATTATAGCAAAAGTACAGAAAGCCGTAACATAGATAAATATATTACCAGAGCTGAGCTTCTTGCTAAAAAATAAACTTATTTGAAAAAAATATAATGAAAGAGGTTGTCATTTATGGCAACCTCTTTTATTTTTGCATCATAATAAATATAAAAAATACTTATGGCAACTAGTTTAAAAAACTTATCAGATTACGATAAAACAAAAATGCCTTCAGCAGCAAATATGAAGTTTGGTATTGTTGTTTCGGAATGGAACGAAGAAATAACAGAAGCTCTATACGAAGGTGCATATAATACTTTAGTTGAAAATGGAGCTAATCCTGAGAATATCATTAAGAAATATGTTCCTGGTAGCTTTGAATTAACAAAAGGCGGCAAATACATGGCTGATTACACTGATGTTGATGCTGTGATTTGTTTAGGTTGTGTTATTAAAGGAGACACTCCTCATTTTGATTTTGTATGTGATGGGGTAACTCAAGGCGTAACTCAACTAAATTTAGATTATTCTATACCTTTTATTTTTGGGTTAATTACTACACTTAACATGCAGCAAGCCAAGGACAGAGCAGGCGGTATTCACGGAAATAAAGGTGATGAAGCAGCCGTTACTGCAATAAAAATGGTAAATATGGGTTGGAGTTTAAAAAAATAGTTCTATATTTGCATCCGCTTTCGGGGAGATACCAAAGTGGCCAACTGGGGCGGACTGTAACTCCGCTGACTTTCGTCTTCGTAGGTTCGAATCCTGCTCTCCCCACAAGCTAATTAACAAAGGTTAATTAGAATAAAAATAAAGTTTGCCAATATAGCTCAGTTGGCTAGAGCAGCTGATTTGTAATCAGCAGGTCGTGGGTTCGAGTCCCTCTATTGGCTCATTTAATTTTATTTTGCGGAAGTAGCTCAGCTGATAGAGCATTAGCCTTCCAAGCTAAGGGTCGCGGGTTTGATCCCCGTCTTCCGCTCTACAAAAGCCATTTGATAATAATCAAATGGCTTTTTTTATTTCTATTCAATTACAAGGTAATTTCAATACCAAACAATAGTAGAAAATCTGGAACAACTTTAGACTCTGATTAATCATAAAGAGAGATCAGACAGGATTAACAAAATATACAGGGGATATTCCAATAAATAAGATAGTAAAAGAGAGTACTTCTCTCCCTCATTACACCTTACATTTAAAAGCGTTAAAAACGCAATCCTGATTAGCATTAACCCATTGATTAATATTCAATTGATTTTTTTAGATTGATAAAAAGGTGGAACATTATAATACACGAGGTATTTAATTCCAGTCTTGTCCTTTATAGCCCTGCTTTAACACATTTACTATACAAGCTATCAGTTTACCACACACTCACCCCCATCTTATCGGGCAATAATCGCAAATCTATGGTGTATAGGTTGTGTACAGATTGCGTTGCGGTTGCGATCATTTGCGAAGCCGTTGCGTAGCTGCCTAGTCCCCTTTGCGATGCAATTGCGATAAATTTGCGATAAAATGGGCTAGATTTGCGTACACTTTGCGATAAACTTGCGATGCCATGAACAAATAAGTACTAAAACTGCTATAACCAGGAATATCAAAAAGAATCACTTATTATTTCTTGCTTCATTATTCCTCCAATTCTTATACCTATCGTTTGAATGATACAAAAACCAATCTGTTACTACCCCAAATAAATACAATAAACTAAAAAGAAGAATCAAGGCAATAATTAAAACATAATTCTCATAAGAGTGCAGTAATTCACTTTGCTCAACTAACAATCTTAATCGAGCAGTTACATATGCAACAATTACAAATGAAGGAATCAGGCTATAAAAAGCAAAATATTTCCGTTTAATATACTTACCAATTACATCATTAGGACAAAATAAAAAACTTATCTTCTTCCTAAAAAGATACAATGGAACCATACACACAATAACAACTATATATGCAATAATATTATTCATCAATCTTAAATTGTTTAAAAGACATTACAACTTAAAATACATCAACATCAATTTCTGAAACCATCGTGAAGGCAAAATACTTTTAACTTTCGGCATTATCAATTCTATTGGGGCCCCAATTCTATACTTTGGTTTTAAATGCTTTTTAGATAGGATCTTTTCTACTTTTTGAGCTACTCTTATTGGATCTCCGGCATTTTCAACATTCGCAACAGTTGTTTTACTAATTCTGTCAAACTGCTCTTTATACGGAGAATTAGCATCAACAATACTTTGCTTTTTATTATAGGCAACATCAGTTTTAAAATCACCGGGTTGAAGAACACAAGCTTCAATTCCAAACTGCTTCACTTCCATACATAAAGATTCTGTCATCACATCCAAAGCTGCCTTACTTGCTGAATAAATCCCATTATAAGGCAATCCCGCTTCAGCAGCTAATGAACTAATAAATACTAATCGACCATTACCTTGTTTACGCATTACTGGTAAAACAGCACTATTTACCCTCTGAATGCCGTAAACATTCAATTGCATTACCTCATCAATATCTTCTGGTTTAAATGTCTCTATAGGACCAATAGCACCTCTACCTGCACACTGAATTAAAACATCAATGTTACCTATAAAATCAACTGCCCTATTAATTGCATTATCAACAGATAATTGATTGGTAACATCCATTTTAATCCAACTAATACCAGATTTATTTAACTCATCCTCTACTCTCCTACCAAAACCAATAATATGATGACCTTTACCCGATAAATATGTAGCTATAGCTTTTCCTATACCTGAAGTAGCTCCCGTAATTAAAATATTCATTATAATATTTGTTTAATTTGAAGGGCAAATATAAGGAGTTAAATTAGAGATATAAACAAAACAAAAAAGACCTGTAAGATAATTCTTACAAGTCTTTATGTGAACCGGGAGGGATTCGAACCCCCAACCTCCTGGGCCGTAACCAGGGACTCTATCCAATTAAGCTACCGGTCCGTTTACCGTGTTTTGAGTAATTGCTTTTCTCAAATGCGGTGCAAAATAAGTAATAATATTTTACAAATCCTAAGAAACAGTATCTTTTATGTAAGATAAAAAATTTCAAAGCTTTATTATTAACAAACGTTACTACGCCACTTAGCTATCCTAAACTAACAACTTCATACACTAAGTCAATATAAACCAGGTATTTTATCCAAACACAAGCATAATTTACATTTAATAAGTTGCATTATTTTCTTGTTGACTCTTTTTTATTTCTACATAAAAAAAGATTGAATATATTTGTATTCAGCTACTCATATATAGAATTGATATAGCTGAATACAGTAAATTGAAGCCAAACAAATAACAGAAACCTTCAGACAAAAAATTGCTTAAAAATAATTTAACCCATTATAAACTATGCTTAAATACAAATACTACATTCCCAATATTTTTAATTTCCGGAAAATAGTTAGCAACTCAAAGCTAATATCCAATCTGTTTGACTTAAGATTTTATAATTATAATGTATCAAACTTCTATCTGTTTATACAAAACACTAACTATTAGATCCTTTCTTTATAAACATGATTCTTCAAAAAACTCATAAAATACTATTGTTAAACATATTAATGATTATTTCATTCATTAATTGTTATGCGGAAGACACACTTTCTTACAATCAAAATCTCAAGTTATCAGCCAATAATTACATACAAAACGCCACTTCATCATATTACGAAACAGCTCTTGAACATCGCAATAATCACAATTATGATTCAGCACAATATTATTTTAAACAAGCTCTAAAACATGCGGAACAGGATGAAGATTACTACATGTTAGGACGAATTTATAATGGACTGGGAACACTATATCGTAAAACCTACAGAAACCGTGAGTCCATCCACTATTACCTAAAGTCGATCGCCACAACAGAATATTCCGGCAATCAATACGGAAAAGCCATTGCAGAAAATGGTATCGGTAATATTTATATGGGACTGAAAGAATACAATAAAGCATTGTTTTATTATAAAGAATCAATTAAATATGGACTTGACAATAACAATAAGTATCACCTTGAAGTCAATTATGGAACCATTGGTGATGCCTATTTAAAATTAAATATTCCTGATTCCGCAGAGTACTACATCTGGAAATCTCTAAAACTGGCCAGCGAAAGAAAAAGTACAATAGCAGAAGGAATTTGCTATCAACTATTAGGGGAAGTAAAAGAACAACAAAATTTATATACTGAAGCTTATAAATATTACACAAAAGCTTTAGAGCTGCAACGCATAGAAAATGATAAACGTTATTTGAGCTATGCATTGGTACATTTAGGAAACTTGTGCGAAAAGTTAGGTAAATTTCAGGAGGGCGAAGAAATGTTATTGGAAGGAAGAACACTTTCACTTGAAATTAACTCTCTGGAGGACATCATTATGGCATACGAAGCGCTTTACAATATTTATTTAAACACAGGAAAATATCAATTAGCCTGCAATGAACTAGCCAAAGTTAACGCCTGGAAAGACAGCCTTTTTAATATAGAAAGCGTAAGTGCTCTAAATGATATGGAATTCAAATATCAAACAGAACGTAAAGAGCAACAAATAGAGTTGCTCACAGCTGAAAACAAGATCAGAAGTCAGCGCATGATGTTATTTATTATAATTTCCATTGTATTGGTACTTGCAATTATTGGTGGAATATTAGATTTCATCAGGCGAAAAAAACGAAATGCAGAACAACAACTCATGCTTAAACAACAGCTTTTACGATTACAAATGAATCCGCACTTTTTGTTTAATGCATTGGGCAGCATACAAAACTATATGTATCGCAACGAAACAAAAAAAGCAGCTGGCTACCTTAACAATTTTGCATCACTAACTCGCGCTATACTAGAACATACAACACAAGAGTACATTTCTCTTGAAGATGAAGTTAAATCCCTTCGAAACTATATTATTTTAGAACAAATGCGCACTAATCATAGTTTTGATTATCAAATTACATACTCTGACGATTCAGATATTGAATTTATTGAAATACCGCCAATGCTTATCCAACCCTTTGTTGAAAATGCAATCAAACACGGACTTCGAAACTTAAGTTATCCTGGACTACTGCATATTAGTTTTAAAGAGGAGAATGATACTTTGATTGTTTATGTAACTGACAATGGACATGGTATACAACAAAATTCTACTACTCGAAATGGGCACCGATCCATGTCGATGCAAATTTTTAATAAAAGACAGAAAATATTGTCGCGTCAGCTTAAAAAGAATATCTATTTTTCAATTGAAAACCTACAATATCACAACCCTACAGAAAAAGGCACAAGAGTTAAAATACAAATACCTATAAAATCATGATAAAAGCAGTATTAATAGAAGACGAGCCACAATTGATGGAAACCAACAGATTGATGCTTGAACAAAACTTTCCGAATATAAAGATAGTTGGAGAAGCAGATACTGTTGCTAAGGCTGTTAAAACAATACAAGAACAACACCCACAACTGGTGCTACTTGATATTGAATTAGCTGATGGGAATTGCTTTCAAGTATTGAACCAATGCCGCCCATATACTTTTAAACCTGTATTTATTACTGCCTATAACCATTATGCAATTAAAGCTATTAAGTTTAGTGCAATTGATTATATACTAAAACCAGTTAACGAATATGAATTCTGTAATGCAATAAACACAGCTATTACATCTATTAATGAAGATGAAATAAAACTGCAAACATTTAATTTTGAACAACAATACAACAGTGAAACAAAAAATAAAAAGTTATTACTGCGTACCTCAGACACCCTTCACCTAGTGGATATTAACAATATTATGTATTGCCGCAGCGACAACAGTTACACTACATTTTACCTTATTGACGAACAGGAAATTATTGTTTCTAAAAGCATTAAAGAGTATGAAGAAATGCTTAGCGAATATGATTTTATTCGTCCTCATCAATCATTTTTGGTGAACCTTTGTCATGTAACCAAAATAGACAAAACAGATGGTGGGTTTATGGTTATGAAAAACAAAAAGGGTATTCCAATTTCTTCTCGTCGTAAACAAATGGTTTTTGATAAATTAGACCGCTTATAATCAATTAAATCAGAATCATTATATTTAATTTCATACATCCGGTAGTGTATATATTTCACAAATAACCTTAAAGCACCATAATTTTATTTCAACCTATCCCCTCTTTTTCAATTCCATGTTCCTAAAGTATAATAACCGAAGGATTTATTCGACAATAATGACCGAACCTATTCAATACTTCTTAACAAAGGAGATTATATAACAACAGATTTAATGTGTAATAACCTCATTTTACACCATTGACGTCCATATAAGCTTGACGTTAAAAAGAAACCTAAACCAATAATTTGGCAACTTCCTACACTTTCAAATCTATCCTATACGAATTCAAATTGCCCTCAAACAATAAGCTATTGCTGATGTACTTTTGTTTAGTAAAAATATAATAGACTAAACACTGAATCTTCAATTATGAGAAAGTACAAATTATTTATTACGATAGTATTTATTTGGGGCTCCATAAATACTTATGCCCTTGAAGGCTATTTACATCAAGCCGTATGGAGCGGTACGGTATACATTACTAAAGATGTTACTCTGGCAAAGGATAGCACAATTACTATTACACCAGGAACTATAGTTGCTTTTAGTCCTGGTACAAAATTTACGCTACATGGCAAATTACTTGCAAATGGAACAACTGATATGCCTATAATATTTACCTCCTCATCTGCAACTCCTCAACCTGGCGATTGGGATTGTATCTATCAAAATGCACTATGGGGATCTGGTCCGGAATCCTCATTTTCAAATTGCGTTTTTCAATACGGAGGTGGAACCCGAAATATAGGAGAAGATGCTATGCTTACTTTTATACAAGGAGCACGAGGTACTGTAAGTAATTGCTCTTTCAAATATTCGGCATCATCAGGAGTTGGAATTAATGGATCTGAGATTACCGTTGATCACTGTTCTTTTATGAATAATGCTTTCTATGGATTGTTTGTATCCGGAGGTCATCCATACATCACTAATAATACTTTTGCTGATAATACTTCGCACGCTGTATTTATGAGAACCGTTCATATAACCAGCAATTTTACAGGTAATACAATGACCAATAATGGAACGAACGGATTTGTTATTCGTGGTAACGATTGTTTTTCGACCAGTGACCCTTGTAGTTTATACAATAATGACGGGATACCATTTGTACTTGAAGACAATCAGGTAACCTATTTCCCTTTGAATATATATGAAGGTACAATTTTAAAATTCTCAACTACAGAGAGCTTTGGCAACATTGGATATGATGCTTATTTATACACAGGCGCAAAAGGCGGAGGTGAATATGGTTCTATTATTACACATGGAACCAATGACAATCCTGTGGTTTTCACCTCAATTTATGATGATACTGTAGGAGGAGATACAAATAACGACGAAAATACCACAGAGCCATCAAAGGGAGACTGGGGGTATATTAAAATATTGAATGGGCGCGCAGAGCTCAATCATACGATAATTAAGTACGCTGGCGCAACCTATCCTGCCTTAGAGTTTCAGAATGGAGCTAGTGGATGGGTAGAATCCTGCATGATTACAGAATCCAACCATGTAGGTATTGCATCAAATTCAACAATAACAATTTCAAATTCTGTAATTTCAAATAATACAAAGGATGGAATAACAGTTACAGCTGAAGCCTGTAAGGCAACAATAACCAATAACAATATAATAGGTAATGGTGGTAATGGAATAACTGCAAACTATCATTCGGCACCATTAATTCAGGATAATGTAATTAATAATAATGCGTCTAGTGCAATTTATGTCAATTCAACATTAATAGACCAACCATGGACCAACAATACAGCATCAGGCAACGATATAAATGCAATTACAATTAATAGCATTTCCACCAGGGGAGCCAGTACATTTTACAATCCCATGACACTACCTTATGTCATTGAAAATTCAATGGTAACTTATCCTTTACTTACGATCAAACCCGGAACCGTTTGTAAGTTTTATGCTACTGAATCATACTCTAATATTGGGTACAGAGCCAAAATATATACTGGTAATTCAGGCTTTGAACATCAAGGGATTGTTGCAGCAGGAACTATTGCTGATCCTATTGTATTTACATCGATTAATGATGATCGATATATTAATGACACGCGTGAAGACGGTGATGAAATAGAGCCTTTAGCTGGAGATTGGGAAGGTATTAGCTGTAGCAAGGATACTGCTGTATTTAAAAACTGCGTATTTGCATACGGAGGTTATGGGTCTGGCGCATCAATGCTGAATATTTCCTATTTATACAATGCCGAAGTTGATAGTTGCACTTTTGATTACAGCGCATCATCTGGCGCAAAAATTTCCAAAGGAAAAGCCTGTATTTCAAACTGTAGTTTCACAAATTCATCAACAGGTTTATGGCTGGAGGGATCGAATAATGATTCTATTAATAGAATTAATGCTTGCGATTTTTACGATAACGACATTGCATGTTACACTGGATGTGGTGCTTATTTTACAAACTCTGTCTTTTCTAACAATAATACAGGAGTCAAAAACTACAGCAAACTCTTGTCGCTAGGGCAAAATGAAACAGATAGTATTGGAAAAAATACATTTAGCAATAACAACACGTATCATATTGAAAATAGAACAAACGCCGAAATTAAGGCAATCAAAAATACTTGGGATAGTAAAATTGCCGAAGAAATTGATGCGAAAATATATGACGACGACGAAATAACGAGCTATGGAGAAGTAATTTTTAATCCCTGGATTAATAATACACCAACAAGCATAAAGGAATCTACCAATAACAGTATTACAGTTTTTCCTAATCCTGTTATTGATATTGTATATGCTTTAACCGATCAGCCTATTTTAACTATGAGTATCTATAATATAAATGGGAAATTATTAAAGCAAATACATTCTGTAGATCATATTAACATTTCTGAATTAGTTAAAGGGGTTTATTTTTTAAATATAAAAACCAATTCTAAAGTAATTACACAAAAAATCATTAAAGCCAACTAGCTAAACATCCTATCATTATAAGATGACTAATTATCAACTTAGATGATCTTTAATTGAATTAATTATGAGACAAAAGAGAATTTTAAACCCTATGGTGATTATTATTACCATGGCCATTTTTACAGCATGCTCATCAAACATTGAGAAAATACCTATTGAAATCCCTAAAGAACTTCAAGGGAATAAAGATGCAGAAGCTGTAATTGAAGACATGACTGATGCGGTTAATGACTGTAGAGAGTACATGCAGAAAGCCACCAAATTTGCTATTGAACAAAAGAAAAGTGGCGATGATTCCCTAAGTATTACACAAGGACTTAAAATTGCAATGATAGCAGGTAAAATCATGCTAAGTCAAGGAGAAATTGAAAAATGTCATAATCGTGTAGATCAATTAAGTCCAAAGATTAGCGAATCACAATCATTTGCATTAGCTAGTTGCATCAAGAATCTGGAGGATAAAATTGGTGAAATTAATACCGAAGCCCTTGGCTTATCAGATGAAGAACTTTCCACATTAAAAGATGGAGGAAGTCTTGATTTTAATAGCCCTAATGTTGATGTGTCGCAAAAGAAAATCGATAGCATTATGGCCTTGCGTAAAGAAGCAATTGGTCGTATGAAGTCTGAAGGCAGCAACAAAGAACCTATTGAAAAACCAGGTAATGTTATAGAGCCTCCCCTATGGTTCGCTATAGCTTTCCCAGTATTTGTAGTTGGATTAATGATTTTTATATTTTTTATGGGCATTCGTATGTTTTATAAAAAAGTAAAAAGAAGCGTTAACGACCTGAGCTATATAAAAAATGATGTGCTTAGACATGTAAAAAAATAATAACCAAACCAATAACTGTATCATGATTACAATAATAGCAAGTGCCATTTTAATACTAGTATTAATAATATTAGTTGTTTCAATGTACAATGGATTAATAAAGAGACGGAATGAAGTTGATAACGCTTTTGGAGGAATGGATGTACAACTAAAAAAGCGGTATGACTTAATTCCCAACCTTGTGGCAACCGTTAAACAATACGCAACTCATGAAAAGGAATTACTTACAAAAGTAACCGAATTAAGAGCAAAAGTCACCAATGGAAATTTATCTGCAGATGAAAAAGTAAAATTAGATAATGAAATATCCTCAGGCATGAAAAGCATTATGGTCGCTGTAGAAAATTACCCCGAAGTTAAAGCCAGCGACAACTTCATTCATCTGCAAAGAACGTTAAACGAGGTTGAATCACAAATTTCAGCATCCAGAAGAACCTACAATGCTGTTATTACGGATTACAACAATGGAATTCAAACATTTCCAAGAAATATTATTGCAGGAATGATGAACCTTAAAAACAAGGAAGTTTTTGTGATTCCGGATACTGAAAGAATTAATGTTGATGTAGCAAGTTTATTTTAACCATTAAAAAAATGAAATCTAACAAAGAACTAAAAGAGCTCTATATAAACGAATTAAAACCTCAGCTTGCCAGTATGGAAAATATGCGAAAGTATATAAAGCGCTGGCGTAATATGGCTATTTTGGCAGCAATAATTACATATATAAGCTTTAAGTTTATTCCATATTGGGGAAATCTGGTAGTAGCTGGCATATTTCTAATAGCAGCAATATTCTGTGCCATTAGAGCCTTGATACGTTACACTAAATACAGAGCCCAATTTAAAGAGGAAGTAGTAAAAAAAGTAATCCAATTAATTAATCCTGAATACACCTACCACCCAACAAACCATATTGATTCGTTCTCATTTAAAAAGGCTGCTATTTTTCCTTACAATTTTGATAGATGTACCGGAGATGATTTGATTACAGGAAAAATAGATAATGTTCCTTTTAAATTTTCTGAACTTAAAATAGAGCAAAAGAAAGAATCACGTGATAGCGACGGTAATACTAAAACAGAATGGAATACAATTTTTAGAGGAATTTTCTTTTATGCAGAATTCAATAAGTTTATTGAAAACTCAACATTTATATTACCTCAGAACGATAAAAAAGTAACAAACATTTTAGGTAAAGAAAAAAGTAAAAGTCGACATCATGGAGATTTAGTAAAACTTGAAAATCCTGTATTCGAAAAAATATTCTCTGTTTATGGATCCAGTCAACAAGAAGCTCGCTATGTTATTACTCCTGTAATGATGGAAGCTATGGTTAACTTATACAATCAGTACAAACTCAGAATGTACTTTTCTTTTAAAGAAGAATCTGTGTATTGTGCTATTCCTTTTAATAAAAATTTGTTTGAACCTAAAATTGGTAAAAATGGAATTCAATATAACGATATTGAAGAAATGTATATGCTATTTGGCTTAATTGAAACAATCATAAAAGAGATGAACCTGAATACCAGAATCTGGACTAAAGAATAAGAAAATACTTAAACAACTAAAACGATGAAAAGAATATTATTTACGATACTTTCGATATTTATTATCCTGGTATCAATCAACGCACAAAACAATCAAGAAGTGAACCGGTATGCCGTAAAATCAGGCTACTTAAAAATGGAATTATCAGGTAGCACAACCGGAACCAGAGAATTATGGTGGGATGATTATGGTGAAAAAACATGTGAAATAGAAAAATCAGAAACTACAGTTAATATGTTCGGCATGAAAAATACTGACAAAATACACATGCTTACAATTAATGATGGCGACACTTATTGGACACTGGATTATATTAACAATGAAGCCTATAAAGGAAAAATTGAAATGTATGATGCAGCTCAACAGTTTACTGATTCTATGACTGAAGAAGAAAGAGAAGAATTTACCAATCAAATATTACAAAGTTTAGGTGGTCAAAAGCAAGGTACTGAAACCATTAAAAGCTATAAGTGCGATGTATTTAGTGTAATGGGTGCAAAAATTTGGATTTATAAAGGTATTGCTCTAAAATCAACAGCAAAAATAATGGGTATTGAGAACAACGAAATATTTGTTGATTTTAAACCCGGCTCAACTGTACCATCATCCCAATTTGCTCCTCCTTCCGGATATCAATTTCAAACAAACCAATTACAACTATAGCTGCAATAAAAAAAGGCTTGTAAGTATAAAACTTACAAGCCTTTTGTGAACCGGGAGGGATTCGAACCCCCAACCTCCTGGGCCGTAACCAGGGACTCTATCCAATTAAGCTACCGGTCCGTTTACCGTGTTTTGAGATAGTGTTTCTCTCAAATGCGGTGCAAATATAGGGAATTAAATTTTAAGTTTCCAAATCAATAAAGTAAAAAAAAAGGCTTTTGATTCTATTCTAATTAACATATTCAATATAATAAAATCTATATCAATTAATTATAGCAATAAAAAAAAGGAACAAAAAAATGTTCCTTTTTCTTTTCTCAATGTCTTATTTAATCATCGGACTTGAAAATTCACTGAACTTTCGCGAAATATTCCTGGATTGAACTTCTGAAGGCGTGGACGAATATTCGTATGTCAGCACTTTGTTGTATTCATATTGGTTATAATACCCCATACTACGAACAAAAATATCAACTGACTCCTCTCCTTCCTGCTGTAATTCACTTATGTCGAATGATGCAACTCCCCAACTAATATAGTTCCATGCATCACCATTGTCGTTATGTTTTAGCTCCAATAAAATTTCTCCATTTTCTGTTTCCGGATTTGAACTATCATGTACCAGATTAACATAGTGCAATAAGTTATTACCATAATATTTAAATTCTACGTTTAAATAATCACCAGTAAACCAGGTATCAACAATATGAATCGGCGTATCACCAATCGAGTCAATTACTTCTTCGGTAGTCGTTTCTGTAAAATTAAATATTGGCTTAGTAAGAATTTCATCGTAATCCTTTAGCTCAATATAGTAATCTAATAACTCTGAATCTGTTGCTTCTCCTTCAACTTCATAATAAAATAAAAGTCGCATTCCATCATCAAAATTCGAAGCACTAACTTTGTCTTCTTCCTGTCCAAAATTTAATCCATCATCTGTTACAATGTAAAAACTGTTGTCGGTTAAAACTACAGTTCCTGTTGTAAGCCACCAATTATTATAACCATCAGTGTCATCATCATCATCACACGACGCAAAAATCAACAATCCGAATAACAACGGTAAAATAAATCTCAACTTCTTCATATACTTAAATTTTAATTAATTTTTCTTTTTGCTCTCTTTATATATGACTGAAGAAGTTGTTAAAAGTTGCGTGGCTAAATTGGTTTTTTATCGATTTATTTCAAGCATTCCTTTAATCCCTGAATATCAATAAGCTTAATATTTTTACCATTCGCTTCAATCAAACCTTCATTATGTAAATCCCTGATCCCTCTTCCTACAGATGGACGCGTCACCCCGAATAATTCTGCTAATTCGTTCTGTGATTTATCTAAAACTACCTCTAAAATACCCTGTGATACATATTGAAGTAGATAATTAGCTATTTTTCCTTTTATAGTAGTAAAATTCAGAAATTTAATTTTTTGAGACAAAAACTGAGAACGGTTTGAGATGGCATTTAAAAAATTAAGCAACATCATCTTGTTTTCCTGAAAAAGCCTTAGAATTGATTCTTTGGGAATAACCAATAATTCCGAATCTTCATTAGTAATAATATTCACCGGAAAAGTATTTGACTTACCAAAGAGAAATGCTACAGCTAAAGGCATTGGTGGATTAATATCTTCTATTTTTATTGTTTTTCCGCTAAAGTCAATCATCTCACCTTTAACACTTCCGGATAAAACAATCAGCAATCTATCTACTTTATCTCCAGCACTCACCACCATTTGTCCCTTACTATATTTTTTAACCTGATAGTGAACATCTGCAAAAGCTGATGATATTTCTTCAATTGATAAACCTCTAAAGAGAGGGCTTTTCTCTAAAAATGGATAATCCTGTATCATATCTGGATAAAAATAAAGTGGAGTTCAAAAAAAATCATTGAAATATACATTTTTTTTGGCCTTTGTAACATATGTTACAGAAAAATGAGCTTTAGCAATGCATCTTTGTATTAGAAATAAAACGGAAAACAATGGAAAGAGATATTATTAAAATAGACGAAGATTTATGTAATGGCTGTGGACAATGCGTTCCGGGATGTCATGAAGGTGCTTTACAGATCATTGATGGCAAAGCAAGATTGATTAGTGATTTAATGTGTGATGGATTAGGCGCTTGCCTTGGTCACTGCCCACAAGGTGCTATGGAAATAGAACGACGCGAAGCAGAAGCTTATGATGAAGTGCAAGTAATGGCAGAAATGGTTAAGAAGGGTAAAAACACAGTTATTGCACACTTAAAACACCTGAAGGATCATAATGAAATTGGTTTCTTAAAAGAAGGTATGGGATACCTAAAAGCAAACCAGGATAAATACGATTTTGATTTAAACGAAGTAATTAATGTTATGCATAATAAACCAGAAGTTAAACCAATGGGTCATCAAGGAGGTGGATGCCCCGGGTCACAGAGTCAGGAAATAAAAAGAGGTGGATTTTCATTAGCGTCAGAAGCTCCAAAGGGAGACCAACCATCTGAATTACGCCAATGGCCTGTGCAAATGCACCTAATTAATCCTGCAGCAAGCTTTTTTAAAGAGGCCGATATGGTATTAGCTGCTGATTGTGTTCCGTTTGCAATGGGTAATTTCCATCAAAAATTCCTTAAAAATAAAGTATTAGCTAATGCTTGTCCAAAGTTAGACGATGGCATGGAAACCTATTTAAACAAACTGGTTACGCTAATAGATGATGCCAGAATTAATTCTTTAACAGTAGTTATTATGCAAGTGCCATGTTGTGGAGGCTTAATGGGATTAGCACAACAAGCATTACAACTAGCAAAAAGAAAAATTCCTATTAAAAGAGCTATCATTTCCATTGAAGGTGAAGTTCTTTCTGAGGAATGGGTATAGAGTAACCAGTCTACAGTTGGCAGCCCTCAGTAGGTAGTCCTCAGTTGATAGTCTACAGTTGATAGTCTACAGTTGGCAGTTTTCAGCAAGTTGTTTTCAGCAAGTTGTTTTCAGTAGGTTGTTTTCAGTAGGCTAACTACAATGATAAGTATACAGTGAGTAGCATACAGAGAGTCAACATCAACAAATATGATGATGCAAGTGCTATTTTCGACTTCAACTTAACTTCTATACTAGAGATAATTAATAATAGAAAATTAAAGAAAACACTAAAAATCAAATATCATGAGTATGTTTTGTTATCAATGTCAGGAAGCAGCCAAAGGAACCGGTTGTACAGTTAAAGGTGTATGTGGAAAAACCGACGAAATTGCCGCATTACAAGATGTATTACTTTTTGTAACAAAAGGATTAGCAAACGTTAATGCAATTGCTGCCAAAGAGAATATAGATAACAATAAGGCTTATAAATATATGATTGACGCCTTATTCATTACTATTACGAATGCTAATTTTGATGGTGGTAAAATTGAAGCTAAAATCAACGAGGGAATTCAACTTCGTGATGAAATAAAAGATGCATTAGTGGCTAAAGGTATCGAATTACCATCAAACGAACACAGCATTAATTATTCTGCAACAACTAAGGACGATTTTTTAAAGGTAGCTCCTGCGATTGGTATACTCTCTATAGAAAACGAAGATATTCGCTCCCTAAAAGAACTATTAACTTATGGAGTAAAAGGTATGGCTGCATACGCAGAACATGCTATAAATCTGGGTTATGAAAGTAAAGAAATCAGTTTATTTATTCAAAAAGCATTAGTTGCCACCACTAACACCAGTTTAAGTGCTGATGAGCTTGTTGGACTTGTACTTGAATGTGGTAAATATGGTGTTGATGTTATGGCTTTACTAGATAAAGCAAACACTGAAAGCTATGGAAACCCTGAAATCACCAAAGTAAATTTAGGAGTTCGCAACAATCCCGCTATCTTAATCTCTGGCCACGATTTAAAAGATATGGAAGAATTGCTGAAGCAAACAGAAGGAACTGGTGTTGATGTATACACACACAGTGAGATGCTTCCTGCAAACTACTATCCTGCATTTAAAAAGTATGAGCATTTTGTAGGAAACTATGGTAATGCATGGTGGAAACAAAAAGAAGAATTTGAGTCATTTAATGGTCCTGTATTATTTACAACAAACTGTATTGTACCACCAAACGAAAGCTATAAAGACAGAATTTATACTACAGGAGCAAGCGGTTTTGATGGATGTACTCACATTCCGGATAGAAAAGATGGTCAACCTAAAGATTTTAGTATCATTATTGAACACGCTAAAAAATGTGCTTCTCCAACAGAAATTGAAACTGGCGAAATCGTTGGTGGATTTGCTCACAACCAGGTATTACAATTAGCCGATAAAGTTGTTGATGCTGTAAAAGGCGGAGCTATTAAGAAATTTGTTGTAATGGCTGGTTGCGACGGAAGAATGAACAGTAGAAGCTACTATTCTGACTTTGCAACAGAACTTCCTGAAGATACAGTAATTCTAACAGCAGGATGTGCAAAATACAGATATAACAAGCTTCCATTAGGAGATATTGGTGGTATTCCAAGAGTTTTAGATGCTGGTCAATGTAACGACTCTTATTCTTTAGCTGTTACTGCTTTAAAACTTAAAGAAGTATTTGAATTGGAAGATATTAACGATTTACCAATCGTATATAATATTGCATGGTACGAGCAAAAAGCTGTAATTGTGTTACTTGCGTTATTAAGCCTTGGAGTGAAAAATATTAACCTTGGACCAACACTTCCAGCTTTCTTGTCGCCAAACGTGGCAAAAATATTAATTGAAACATTCAATATTGGCGGAATTAGTGATGTAAAAACTGATATTGAAAATATGATTTTAGCATAATTGCCTTAATGTTTACGCATAGGTTTTAACAATAGAATGGTAAGTAGGTTATCCCCCATTGTACAGAATACAATGGGGGATTTTATTTTAAGAAATATTCCTTTTATTTGTAAGAAAAAATGCCTTATAAAACGGTTGATTCAAAAATTACCTTCTTAAAACTTCAGGAAAAAATACTTTACAATGTTTGTAATAAGGACAAAATAAAACTTGTTAAAATTCAAAAACCAATCTCAACTGATGAATATTTAAAATTATATAAAGAAGTTGGAGAGCATTATAATTGGCTCGACAGGATATTTATGAATAAGCAAAGCCTGTTTGAAATTCTAAATTCAGATAAAACCCAAATCTTCAGCTTTTACATTAATGATGAATTTGCTGGTTACTGTGAAATTGTGTTAGAAGCTGAATATGCAGAAATCTTATATTTTGGTTTAGCTCAGAAATTCATTGGTAAAGGTTATGGTAAATTCTTACTTTCAAAAACCATAGAAAAGGCCTGGAGTTTTAATCCTCAATGGATTCAATTGAACACTTGTGATCTTGATCACCCCAATGCTTTAAATACCTACAAAAGCATGGGTTTTAATGAATACAAAACAATCACTGAAAAGAAAAAGGTAAAAAGCTCAATCTAGACTCTAACACATTATTGGCAAGAAAAAACCCCTTGAAAAAAATCCAAGGGGTTAATTCATTAATGGTTACACGTTATTTTCATTTTATTGTAAAGCCTTCTTCATTGTACTACCTAAATCAGCAGGTGATTCCACTACATGAAGTCCGCATTCTTTCATTACTTTCATTTTAGCTGCAGCAGTATCCTCTGTTCCTCCAATAATAGCTCCGGCATGCCCCATTCTTCTGCCTTTAGGAGCAGTTTGTCCGGCAATAAAACCAACCACTGGTTTGGTTCCATTTTCTTTTATCCATAAGGCTGCTTCTGTTTCCATACTTCCACCAATCTCACCTATCATAATAATTCCTTCTGTATCCGGATCATTCATCAATAACTCAACTGCATCTTTTGTGGTAGTTCCAATAATAGGATCTCCACCAATTCCAATGCAAGTACTCTGCCCCAATCCTTGTTTGGTTAACTGATCTACAGCCTCATAAGTTAAAGTACCGGATCTGCTAACCACACCAATTTTACCTTTAGTATGAATAAATCCCGGCATAATACCAGCCTTTGCTAATCCTGGCGAAATAACTCCCGGACAGTTTGGACCAACTAATCGTGTATTCTTATCTTTTAAGTAATCTTTTACCTTTACCATATCGGCTGTAGGTATGCCTTCAGTTATGGTTATAGCCACTTTAATGCCAGCATCGGCTGCTTCCATTATTGCATCGGCAGCAAAAGCCGGAGGAACAAATATTACAGAAACATCTGCTCCAACCTCTTCAACAGCATCTTTTACTGTATTAAAAACAGGCAGGTTTAAATGTGTTGTTCCTCCTTTTCCCGGAGTAACCCCTCCTACTACATTTGTTCCATATTCTATCATTTGTGAGGCATGAAAAGATCCTTCACTTCCAGTAAAACCCTGGACAATTACTTTTGATTTATCTGATAACAATACACTCATAACATATATATTTATCTAAATATTTAGGGTATGTAAATTATAATATTTTTTTTGAATCACCCAATTGCTTATAAATAAAATAACCACTGAATATAAATTTTGTTTAACATTTTTTAAAGAATAATAAATATCACTATAATTTTCTAACTAAAAACTCAAATGATTAATTTTTTGTGATTTCCTCTTCTAATAAAACCAGCACCCGTCATCAAACTCCTATTATATTAACCTTTTGTTAATATTTAATTAACCTCCATAAAGAAACACTCCCCAAACATCTTAGATATAAACAAAACTATATCAAAGCGTTACTATTCATTAATACTTTTATAATTACGCCTTAATATTGTATTAACGTCTTTACCAGTTAGCTAAAATATATTTGTTACTACAACACACGGGGATTATTTATTCATTTTTTAAACTTTCATACTTAACATGATGATGAAGTGGAAGAATCTTAAAATTGCACAAAAACTAACCATCAGTTTTGCTGTACTTCTTTCAATATTTATCCTTTTTGGTACCATGGCCATTATTAGGATGAATACTATAAAAACCACAGCAAATAGTGTTTCTGATCATCAATTACCTACCGTTATTAAGGTTGCGGAATTAGAACGAAATTGGCAACAAGCTATATTTTACTTACGAAGTTATGGTTACAGTAAAAACAAACAGTTTTTATATGATGGCTTAACTCACCTTCAGTTTACACAAGATTTATTAAATGAAGTAAAATCTCTTTTAAAACAAGACCCCTCATTAAACAATCAAATTAATGTTTTAGAGTCGGAGCTTGATTCTTTTACTGCCCTTGTAAAAAAAGCTCAATCTGAAATGGAATCGGAACATGAAAGCTTGTCGCTTATCGACGATTCCATGGACAATGGAATACTCCTAACACAACTACTATCCAGCACTCTATTTCATCAAACAGAAATGGTGGTTAATAACAGTATTAATCTGGCATCTAAGTCAATGCTCATATTAATTGCAGGTTTAATTCTACTGACTTGTATTTGTCTGATCACGTCAAGATATTTAACAAAATCACTTACTAAGCCTATATACCAATTGGTTGATTTTGCAAAACAACAATCAAAAGGTCTGTTAAACAATGATTTTGAACTCCATCAAAAAGATGAAATAGGTCAACTGGCCTCGAGTATTCGCGAAAGCAACAAGATTATTAAAGAAATGGTGATTAGATTAAACCAGGCTGCACATAGTATTAAAGAAATGAGCGAACGATTTAATTCAAAAGCCATTAAACTGAATGGGTATTCATCAGCTCAGGCATCATCTTCTGAAGAGTTATCTGCAGCAATGGAAGAAATGGCATCACTTATTAGTCAAAATGCAAATGATGCACAACAGATCGCTAGTATCAACAAAAAATCTACTGAAACTATCGATTCTGAAATGGAACAAACCCAACATGCCATGAAGGTAATGGATAAACTCATTGACAGATCTCAGATTATTAAAGAAATTGCTTTGCAAACAAACATACTGGCATTAAATGCCAGTATTGAAGCAGCTAAGGCAGGTGCGGAAGGACGTGGTTTTGGAGTTGTAGCAAAAGGGATTAGAGAACTGGCAGAAAGAGCTTCGGATATATCTTCTGACATTAATGCCATTTCTGCAGAAGGAAAAGAATTCTCTGGTTTGGCTGGAAATAGCTTAAAAAGAATCTATTCTGAAAGTCAGAATACTACCACATACATCCGCAAAATTACCAATTACGCTATTGAACAAGAAAGTGAGGCATCTCAAATCACTAATGCAGTTACGGAGTTTAATGAGCATACGCAACAAATAGCTATGATGGCAGAAAACATGTCGGAAGAATCCAATTTGCTAAAAAAAGAATCGAAGGAAATGCAGGAAATGCTCAATTTCTTTTCTGTTGATGGTAACATCCTGCTAACAGAAAACCCAAAGGCAAAAAAGAAAAAATTAAAAAAAAAGCAAAAACACCAGCCTCTTAATGAAATAAACCAAAAACTAAACATCTTAAATATTCCTGAAATTGTACCATCACAGCAAATTACCAACAAGAAAATTCCAAATAAAAAATTAATCAAACAATAAGTTCATACTGGTTTAAAGCAACATTCAATCAATAATATAGTAAGGCTTTACAAAAAATAGCCCGAACATCGTTCTGGCGAGTTGAAGTGAAGCAATAAAATGTATTGTTTATATACCGTTATCATGTGTAATAGATTTTCCAAGGTATATTGCGGGTTTAATATTTCGTTTATGTATTTTTGCAGCAAAATAATGCATAGAAATGATAAATCTTGAAGATACTATTGTTGCTGTTTCTACAGCACAAGGAGCAGGTGCTATTGCTGTTATTAGATTAACCGGACCGGATAGCATTGTGATTTGCGATAAAGTTTTTAAATCGGTTAAAGCTGGTAAAAACTTAATTGATCAACCTGCTAATACCGTTCATTTTGGTTCTTTAATTGAAGATAATAAGGAACTGGATGAGGTACTTGTAAGTATCTTTAAAGCACCAAATTCTTTTACCGGAGAAAACACCGTTGAGGTTTCTTGTCATGGTGCACCGTATATACAACAAAAAGTATTAGAACTTTTTATTAAAAGTGGCGCTAAACTAGCTGGTCCCGGAGAGTTTACTCAACGTGCCTTTTTAAACGGTAAAATGGATCTTTCGCAAGCTGAAGCTGTTGCTGATTTAATAGCATCAAAAAGCGAAGCGGCTCGCAGAGTGGCTTTACAACAAATGAAAGGTGGCTTTTCTAATGAATTGATTCATTTAAGAGAACGATTACTGAACTTTATTTCATTAATTGAACTGGAACTTGATTTTAGTGAAGAAGATGTTGAGTTTGCTGACCGCTCTCAACTTGTTGAATTGGTAAATGAAATAGAACATCTACTTTCAAAGTTAATTAACTCTTTCTCTTTAGGTAATGCGATTAAAAATGGTATTCCTGTAGCTATTGTTGGACATACCAATGCAGGTAAATCTACGCTTTTGAATACCGTTTTGCAGGAAGACAGGGCCATTGTTTCCGATATTCACGGTACAACACGTGATGTGATTGAAGATACCATAAACATTCAAGGCATTACTTTCCGTTTTATTGACACTGCAGGAATCAGAAAAACTACCGATGCCATTGAAACCATTGGTATTGACCGTACTTTTAGTAAGATTGAATCTGCTTCAATAGTTATTTTAATGTTGGATATCAATGATCCTAATGAAAAGATTCATGAGGCTATTGCTGATGTTAAAGAAAAAATGAACAACAGTCAGCAATTAATTGTAGCTATTAATAAAATTGACCTACTAAGCGAGAATGAAATCAAAGCTCGTTTTGATCAGAATAATTTTAAAGAACTATCCGGATCTGATGCCATTGTTCCACTTTCGGCTAAAAAACAAATAGGTATCGAATTATTATCGGAGGAGTTAATTAAAACCATCAATTTAAAGGCTGTGGATAACGACGAAGTGATTGTTACCAACGCACGCCATTACGAAGCTTTACAACGTTCACACGAATCTATCGTTAGAGTTGTGGATGGATTACACTCAGGAATATCAGGAGACTTCCTTGCTCAGGATATTAGAGAAGTGCTATACTTTTTAGCCGAAATTACAGGTGGTGAGATACAAACTGACGAAGTATTGGGTAATATCTTTAAGAACTTTTGTATCGGTAAATAGCCGTGCGACGGCAGCGGGTAATTGATTTACATGATGGATAGTCTTAAGACGATAGCGGGAGTACTAACTCATACTCCTGCTTCATTATCCAGATAGTCTCTGAATTGTTGTTTTATATTTTCCTTAACCTGCTCCCAACTCAACTCTATAAACATTTTAGGCATATATGAACTATCTGCTTTATCTATTGCAGAAAAAGCGAAGATTACATCTTTAGGATCATTGTATGGGTATTTCATTTTGTAGTGTTCTAACATATCCTTAATTGAGTATTCTGATAATAATTCATTAATATCAATAAAGTCCTTTTTTTCAGACCTACTTGTTATAGCATTTAACTTCATCGCAGAAATATCACGTGTTGAAGCGAGCCTTATTCCGTTAACAATATTAGGTTCATCTATGAATGAATCACTTTCAAAGTGCATTAAATCAATTTTTAATTCATCTCCACTTACATTATAAGTTAGATATGCAGAAAAGCCAAAAGTCATATCTGAAATATCTATATCTTCTGGATTATCAGCCAATGATATTAAAACACTTTTTATCTTTTTTTTATCTAATTCCTTGTTAGGATTTAAAAACATGTCAATGTCATCACTAACACGATGACCTTTATAAAGAGATAATGCTGTTCCTCCCACCAAACGGTAATCTATTAAATCTTCCCTACTCATTAAATCTTCTAATATAAATCTGGTTTCAGGAATTATAGTCTCGAAATGGAGCATTTGAAATCTTCTTTATTAAGTCCAAAATAAGTTTTAGTAAAATCAAAGGTTCTTTGTGGTAGCTTAGAAGCGCTTAACAGTTCTTTCTTTATTTTTTCTTTTCCGTAGTACTTTATTAACTCAAAAAGGTCTTGCAGTTTACCCCTTTCTATTACTTTAATTATTAAATACTGACTATTATTATCCCAGTCGATTGTACTGGAATCAATATCCCAAAATGCTCTTTTTGAAATATTAGGTCCTATTTTAGTCGTTTCAGTATTCATAAAATATTATCTTAAAACAAAGATACTATTTTATAAACAAATAGCTAAATGATATTGTAAGCTGCAATACTCAACAACTTTCTTAACCAATATTTGAATAGCAAAACTGTTAATATCGATAAAAATAATAAAGTTACTTGCATCATAGATCAATCCTTGTGAAGATCACTAGAATCAGTAGTTTTGCTATTGTTATGAGAAAGATATCTTTTACAACCCAGCCTTCACAACACCCTCATTTTAAGTATTTAGAAAATTTTGTATCGGCAAATAACAGCTTATTTCACCAATTATAATTACCACAATTGACCTACTCACTTAATATTTTGGCATTACCTCCCCTATCCTACAAACGGACCACCAATATACCAAAGAGCATACAGATTCGGTTTGACATCGGATTGGCTGCGGCATTTCTTCGGGTGCTATAGACCGATGCTCACCCGAAGCCCATCCGCAGAACACCCGCAGAAACCCGCACGTTATCCGCAGCAGGCCCGCAGCAGGTATACAGCAAGTCCGCTTTTGGTCCGATCGTGCACAGTAAAATGCCATTTTTAACACTTTTGTGCACAATTTTTTGCCGTTTTTAGCAAATCATGCACAATTGGCCCTAAAATCACCTTTTTTGAGTAAAAAACTAAAAAGCACCTCATCTACACATTTTTCATAATTATCTAATATTCAATAATTAAAGCCACTCAAAAAGTAACGGTAAAATTACCGTTATTTTTTCGTCCATCCTCTTGATATAATTTAGTTATCGAAAGCTAAAGGAAAAGTTCAAAGGAACAGACAGAATGGAAAAAGGAGAAAGGAACAAGTTGGTTGGTAAATAGGTTCAATCTTACTTCTAACTTCTGACTTCCAACTCTGAAAAGCAAAAACATCGGCCGATACCATGTTTAACCCAATCCTCTTTATTATCTGATCAATAATGGAGAGGATTACAAAAACAGAACAATGGATCAACCTGGCAACAGGAACACTCACAACTGTTATTTCAGACTGAAACCAAAATTAGTAAGCAGAAAGAACAGAGGCTAATACAGCCAAATACTTAACATCATTAAAATTAAAAATCATAAAAATAAATAGTCATGGGAAAGTTTGTTAAAGGATTAAACGGAGGTTTTTCAGGAAGAGTAGGTAGTACCGTAGGTAGCAAATGGAAAGGTATCAATTATATGAAATCATTACCTGATATCAGAAATAGAAAAGCTTCAGAAAAGCAAGTTATGCAAAGAGCCCGCTTCGCATTTGCAGCCCGATTTTTACAACCATTATACCCTATTTTTAAACAGGGTTTAAAATCGCAGAGCGTAAATCAATCGCCACAAAATGCAGCCTTCTCTGAATTTTTAAATTATGCATTAATAGGTGAATATCCTGATTATGGTGTGGATTACCAAAATCTGGTTTTTGCAAAAGGAAGTATCAAAGTAGCTGATCAGCCAAAAGTCACAATCACGGACGAACAAATTGTATTTACATGGTCTGATAATCCCAATGCACTAAAATATGTAGGAACCATGCAAGCACTGTTAGTTGCTATTGCAGAAGGTAGTTATCCAAGCTATTCTATAGATGAGTTTACCAGAGCCGATGGACAGGGTAGCTTATATTTACCTTATGCACCTTCAGGTACTCCTATACATTGCTATTTAGGTTTTGCTTCATCAGAAAAGATGGGAACAGCCAGTAATAGTATTTACCTGGGTACTGTACTAACTCCATAGTGAGGCTCGATAGTCATAGATTATATGGTGACCTGCTATCTAAATCCTCTTTGAACTAGGCAAGGAGGATTTTTTATTTAAAGTTAACCTAAGCATGAATTCATTCAGAAAAGAATCCCAACAAAGTTGATCCACTAAATTCTGAACATTGGTTGTTTTATGTAGTACCTACAACATTGATAAATGAAAAACTTAAGGATCAGAAAAGCGTGAGGATTTCTACAATAGAAAATATTCTTGGCATTTCATCTATAACCTATACTGAGTTACAAGATGAGATTCAATCAATAGCTATTATTGCGAATCAATAGTTGAAAAAAAAGAATAACACTGCTACACTGAGGCACAGAGAGTATTTGATATATAAATCATATAAATTGCACAAATTGGGAAAAAAAGAAGTAATCAGACTCCATTATTATGACATTACAAAGAGTTCGCAGAAGAAAAATCCTTACGGATTTAATGAATTTCATAAAAAACTCAGCGTCTCAGTGCCTCTGTGTTCATTTTTAACCCTTGACCCATTATTAATTAAAAAATATCAAACCAATATCACTACATCAATTTCACCAATCATGCTCTGGATTTAATTTAACGATGCTAAGTATACTCTAGTGATATCTGTATTTTAGCATGATCCCGAGAATGACATTATAATTGCAACAAAAACAAAGACCCTGATTCACAAAGGAAACAGGGCCTAAAAGTTATTTTTTTTACCCGAAGGTTAATAGAAATTAACCATACTAATTTCAAATATTAATATACTGTTGCCCGGAATAGTGACATTACCTTCGTTGTCGTAGCGAGGAGAACTGCCATAACACATTTGTGAAGGACAGTAAAACCGTGCCTTACTACCTTTTTTTAGTAAAGGTACACCAACCTTCCATGCCTCTATTAAACCTGATACAGAAGTACTACTCAAAGTGCCCTCATCAAATACATCTCCATTGAGTAAACTACCCTTATAACTGGCATCAATCCTTGAACTGGATGTAACATTATCGCCTTCACCTTCAGTCAGTATTTCGTAATAAAGACCCGATTCGTCGCGTTTAGCCTCTATGTTGTTATTTGTCAGGTAAGCAGCAATAATCTCTTCATCAATTTCAGACTGGTCTCTGTCGATTTTGATATGGTAAACCATAACAGTATTTTCTTCTCCATATATATAACCGTAGGCATTACGACAAAGCTGAGATGGCGAATAAAGAATTATTTCACCTTCTTTGTTTATCTGTGACATACCAATCTGAAAGGCATAAGGTAATTCACTTAAATTGGCTGTGTGATTCTTATCTTCGTCGTAAAATGATGTCCCGGTAATGGTTTCACTATTGAACGAAAAGGTCACCTTGTCATCAGTATCAGCATCATCACCAATTGAGGCGCCATCGCCTTGTTCAATAACCTTATAATATAAACCAGATGAATGTCTTTCTGCCTCAATATTATTTGTAGCCAAATATTCGCTAATAATTTCTTCATCCAGCGCTTCATAATCAACATATTCATCATCTTTTAAACATCCTGCCAATAAAGGCAACAGCATAGCAAGTATTAATACCTTTTTCATTCTAATCATTTCTTTTTTTTAATTAATCTGTTTAAAATCAATCATTAACAACTGTATAACATTTCAGTCAACAGAGGTTATATGCCTTTGATCTATTTGTTAGATAGATATTTTTCTCAATGGTTGCTTTACGCATTGTAAAAATAAATGGTTTGAATGCTGATTGATTTGTTATAGGAACTGCCAAATATAGTATTATTTAATCGATATAGGCCTTGCTAACAGCTTTTTACAGAGCATTTGCATTTTAATATTTAACTACTTTTGAACTGTAAAAATTGTATAACCTTTTTATTATAAAAGCCTGCAATCTGTTTTCCAACATTTCTACTTCTAGTATGTATCAGCAACCAAATATATCCATCAGAACCATGCTGTATTTCCCTAAAAACTTGCCTCCTCCAACTAATCCAATATGTAATGTTGCCTTCACTTGAGGCAACTCAATACAAAAAAACAATTAAACATAAGCCATATTTTCCGACAAAGAGTCACTTTTGTGAGTTACAGAGGCGTTTGCGTATGTTGTGGAGGTGATTTTATGGGATACAAAGAGTATAGAACCCTCTACACAATTAAAATATTCTTTCAATATTTATTGTCGCTTTTCTCCATGTTGGCGCGGATATTCATCCGTGCAATTTACATCTTGTAAGTATCTATAATTATTTCAATTATAAACTATATGGCTCTTTTGATAATAAAGCAGGATTTGCAATCCGGGCATAAAATGTTGCAATCATACTATCCAAATTTCACATTAATTATTTCCCTTTATCCATTTCTTTTTCACAATGCCTTACAAAAGCTACTTTCCATAACTCTATAGTTTAAATATTTTAATGTGAGTAAGTTGATTGACGTAATTTAGCAACCAATTCACCAACATTCACTGAGTAAATACAATTTTGACGAATTATAGTGGATTCGCTTCTTTGTTCTCCATGTAAATTGGACAATTTTCCAATTAAATTGGATTATTTTCCACCTACACTATACCTGCTTAATATAACTTGTCTGCATTTAATTTTTAGGATATAACCTAATCGAACAAGAATGATTTATTAAGAATTAAAGTTTGCAATCAGGTAAATTAAAACCATAGTTATGTTCTGTTAAGAATATAATGTTCTATTACTATGAATCAAAATCAATATAAAACATGAAAAAAAACGGAATCCTACTTTTACTTTTTTTATTGAGTATGAATGCCATCTGCCAGGTTACAATAAATTGCGATTTTAGTAACAAAGTAGAAATGAGTCAAAACTTATTTGGCGCTTTTTTCGAAGACATAAATTACGCTGCCGATGGAGGGTTATATGCTGAGATGGTACAAAACAGATCATTTGAATATTACGCCGTACCCGGACATACATCTGATGGCCCTTTAGCGCATTGGTCAATGGTACATAGTGATACTAAATTTGCTCAATTTGAAATTAACAACCAAAATCCATTAAACTCAAATAACACTCATTATTTAAAACTAACGTTAAGCAATTCAAGCACTTCCTCTTCCAATAATAATCCACTAAAAGGAAAAATTGGTGTAGGCACTTGGGCAACTCAAGCAGTTTTTGATGATGTAAAAGTAACAAGTGGTGATTATGTTTGGATAGATGATAGTTTTACTAATGCTACTAATTGGAACATAAAACAAGGTGTATTCTCTGTTACAAATGGAACTTATGTTCAATCAAGCTCTAATACTCCTGCATGGAGTATTGCATCAACAGAAATAAATACTTCGTCTTATACTTATACAGTTAAGGCTAAGAAAACTGGTGGTAGCGAAGGATTCCTATTCCCTTTTGCCTATATTGATGATAGTAACTATTATTGGGTTAATATTGGTGGTTGGGCAAATACAAAAAATGGTATCCAAAAATGTCAATCAGGAATTACAACAACTGTAGCCAGCATACCAGGATCAATATCAAACAATGTTTGGTACAATTTTAAAATAGAGGTTACTCCAACAGTTTGTAAATTCTATATGGATGATGTGTTATTGTTTGAAATGACAACGCCATCCTCAAAAGAAATAGTAATTGATGAATCTGGATGGGCTGGAATGGCTAATGCAGGATACTATGGAATGGCAATTGATAATGGCAAGAATTACAATTTTTCCACTTATTTAAAATGTGATGGTAGTTACTCTGGTATAATAAAAGTTAACTTACACGATAGCAATGGAAATATTATTGCTACAAACAACATTGAAAACATAGCAAATGACTGGCAAAAATACGAATTGCAATTAACACCAAACGTTTCTGCAGAAAAAGCCTATTTAAGCGTGTTATTTAATGAATCAGGTACTGTATATGCAGACATGATTTCTCTTTTTCCTGAAGAAACCTTTAGGAATAGAATAAATGGTTTAAGAAAAGATCTGGCAGAGACAATAGCTGACTTAAATCCAAGCTTTGTAAGATTTCCGGGAGGTTGCGTGGTACATGGAGGTGGTCTTGACAATGCTTATCGCTGGAAAAAATCGGTAGGAAACGTTGAGGAACGCACTCCCAACTGGAATCTTTGGCTCTACCATCAAACATTAGGCTTAGGGTTTTATGAATATTTTTTATTCTGCGAAGATATTGGAGCCAGTCCTCTACCTGTTTTACCTATCGGTATTTCATGTCAGTTTAGAAACAGAGAAATTGTGCCTATTGAAGAAATGGGGCCCTGGATTCAGGATGCCGTTGATTTAGTAGAGTTTGCCAATGGTGATATTTCAACAGAATGGGGAGACTTAAGAGCTGAAATGGGGCATCCAGAACCTTTTAATTTAAAATATATATGCCTGGGAAATGAAGAAGATGATATTCCTGAATTTCGAGAACGTTTTATTATGTTTCAGGATACCTTAACTAAATACTGCCCGGAAATAAAAATCATTGGAACATCAGGGACTGATGATACAGGATCATATTATGAAAGTTTATGGCAGTTTAGTAAAGAACAAAACCTATTTGCAGTTGATGAACATTATTATAATAACCCTGATTGGTTTTTAAATAACATTCATAGGTATGATTCTTTTGACAGAAATGGGCCTAAAGTTTTTATTGGAGAATATGCTTCTCAAGACGACAAACTGTATAATGCTATTAGTGAAGCTGCCTACCTAACTGGTGTAGAACGTAATGCAGATATTATTGAATTCACATGTTATGCTCCATTATTAAACTATCAGCAGGAAATACCCTATCATTGGCATCCTGATATGATTTTGTTTGATAATACTTCTGTTGTAAAAACAGCTAATTATTACGTTCAGCAAATGTATGGACAAAATACTGGTAATTTATTTTATAATAGCTATATAAACTACGACTCATCTTTTGAAGGAGTTGCAAATTATAGTGGACAAATTGGAGTGGGAACCTGGAATACTCAAGCTATTTTTGATGATGTTAAAGTTACATCGGGAGATATAACTTTGATTGATGAAGATTTTAGCAGCAGTGCTGATTCATGGAATGAAGCAGCTGGTAACTATTCTGTTTCAGCAGGAACATATATTCAATCTGGTTCAGATACCCCTGCTCTAAGCATTTGTGCTACAACAATAAACTCTTCAACTTATACACTTTCTTTAAAAGCAAAGAAAACAAGTGGGTATGAAGGTTTTTTAATACCTTTTGGATATAAGGACGCAAATAATTATTACTGGTTTAACCTTGGAGGATGGAATAATAGTCAACATGCTGTTGAGGTATGTAAAAATGGTGTAAAAAGTCAATTAATGACTAAATCCGGAAGTTTAAATAATAATCAATGGTATAATATTGTAATCGAAATTACAGAGTCCTATAGTAAGCTATATATCGATGATGAATTAATTTTTGAACTGGCTGCGCCTGATGGACCTGTAACAACATCTATCGTACGCGACAATGAATCAAATGATCTTATTTTAAAAATCATTAATTCTTCAGATATGCCAATTAATGCAACCATTAACCTGGGAAACACCCCATTTGAAGCTAATGCAGATTTAACAGTACTAAAAGGTAATCCTGAAGATAGAAATTCAATGGATAACTCAAATATGATAGCGCCTGAAAAAAGTAAAATATCAGTTTCTAATCATTTTAGTTATGAGTTACCGGCTTATTCATTTAGTTTAATGCGCTTTAGTTCAGTTCCTTTATCTATTTTCAAAAAAACATCAAAAAACAATGATAATTTGATCTTTATTTCACCTAATCCAGCAAAGGATTATATGAATATTAGTTTTAATGATTATAATAAATTACACACTGTATCTCTCATTAATATGCAGGGGGAAGTTATGAAAACAATCAATAACGTAGTAGGTGATAATTATACTCTTAAGAGAGGGAATTTACCTTCAGGAACTTATATTGTTGCAATTTCAAATAAAGAAACAACTATAACAAATAAGGTGATTCTTTCTAAATAATAATACTTTTCACATTCAGAGATCTCATTGTCTATAAAGTCTTTTGATACAGACATTTTATTATTGATAATCACTAAAGAATACAGTAAAGCACACAAATTAATTATCTATGCGAACAAACTAAAAGGTGTAGATCTGTCAAGAACCTTTAGCTATGAGGCGTTAATTTATGAATCTAAACATGATTATGAAAAAGCTCTTATAATATATAAAAAGGCAAGATTAGAGGCCTATAATGAAGAAGCTATTAATCATCTTAATAAAGAAATAAAATGGGTGAAGATGAAAAAAAAGTACATTGCTAAAGCAAACAATCTAAAAGAAAAAATTCAGGAAGCAGAATAATGCTTCCTGAATTGATTTATTAGCTATCTGCTGAAATATTCGTAGTACTTCCCCACAAGTAAATTCATTTTTGGCGAAATTATATCAACATTTTCATCACCAACAACACCATTAACCTGCAGCTATATTTGTATTTACTTAAGAAATATATCCTCTTAAATGCCTAAGAAAAAGATACTATTGCTTTTTTAAGGTATTTGTTCCAAAACATGAGTATTCTTTATTTGGAAATGAAACGTCAAAAATAGTTTTTATTTTATGTTCTGATAGTTTATTAATTGTCCAGCGAGCTTTCCCTCCTGGTACAAAATTTTCTATATTTTCTGTTTCAAAAACTAAACTGGCATCATTCGAAAGTGAATCTATTAATACATATTGATTGATATAACCTTCGTTATTAAATTGCCTAAAAATTATTGACTCCCTGGATTTGTCATAGCTTATAAAACCATTATCAACATGATGTTCTCCTTCTGGGTTATTATCAGTAGGATCAAATTTAGACTCATTTTTAACTTCAATATATTTACCATTCATAACCATATGAAAACTTGAAACTACCTTTGATTTATCATTGCCAAATCCTACACCTGTACCTGTCCAATCACCGATTAAAAACTTTAATCTTTCAAAATTACCTGATTGGCAATACGATAACACAGGAATTGTTAACATCGTAACTATAAAGAATATCGCCTTTTTCATAATGTATGCTGTTATAAGTTTCAGTGCTCAATATACTGATATTTACAATTCTATATTCGTTTTTATGAGCTTATATTTACCTAAATACACTAGGCAATAATTCCCATAAATAATGCTCCAGGTATATCATGAATCACATATTAGTTTACATCAAAGATTGTTTCGGCTTCTGTCAATAAACTATAGCATCCCAATATCACCCAACAACAAATACTATCAACAACACACCCCAAATAATTCAAACCTAACGACAACATTTTACACATTTACAAAGTTTTTCATTCATATTAATAGGGGTACAATTCATTTACATACACTATTTAAGTAAAGGATGATTTTTATTAATCACTTTTCCTCACCCAAATTGTAGAATAGGTAGTATATAAATAATGATAAAGAATGAATGCGGATTTAGATTTAGGAATAAGAAATAGTGCTCAGAAAATATACTCGGAAATGTATATCACTCTTAAATATTTTGCGATAAGAATATTGAAATCTGAAGAGATTGCAGAAGATGTTATTCAGGATATGTGGCTTAAGATATGGACTAAAAAACCATCTTTCGAAAATAAACCTCAACTTAAATCATATCTGTATCAGGCATTAAGAAATACAGCACTAAACCACATCAGACAGTCAAGTACCCAAAACCTGATTATTGATCAAATTCTCATGTCTGAACTAGAAAATAAGATGAGCGATGAAATGATTGAATTTGAAACCCTTGCTTTAATTAACAATGCTATTAACCAACTATCAAACTCTGCAAAAAGGGTTTACGAAGAAAAACTAAGTGGAAAAAAATACAGAGAAATAGCAAATGAGTTAGACATTTCTATAAACACCGTAAAAACACATATCACCAATTCAAATCAATTTTTACGCAAAAAACTATTGCCATACGTCTCATAACGTATTTAATAAATATGAGGTAGTACAATAGAATAATTAAATAATTCACTTAAATAAAATTATCACTTAATTACACAATTAAAACACATCCACCCCACCAAACAAGTGGGTAATATTAAATTATTTTATTTTTTTCGATATTTCTCCATTTTGCACTAGGGGTAAAAACAATTTTTATACACTATAATAACATCAAGAGTTAAAACATTAAAACTTAAAAATTTTATTCTTATGATTAAACGTCTTGCTTTTTTTGCAACTATGCTTTCTTTAGCATCTTGCGCCCATACAAAAACTCCTTCGGATACAAAATTTAACCTTGAAGGAAAAATTGAAGGAGCACAAGGAAAAAAAATTGTACAACTTATGTACTTTGATGAAGGACAACGCATTTTTTTAGCGGATACAATTGATGATGGAGTCTTTCATTTTGAGGGAAAAGTTACCAGTCCACTTAAAGGTAATTTAAGAGTCAATAATTTAGATCCGGAAACCGGTAGAATTATGATGACTATAGGCGGTGCAGGTATGACTCAGTTGTATTTGGAGAATACAGCTATTAATGTCTCTTTTAAAGAGGGAGATATTAAAAATGCTGTAATTACAGGTGGACCTGTACAAACAGAATTTAATGAATATAATAAATTCATTGAAGAACCAGCTTCAAAACAACAGGAACTAATGGATAAGCTCTATGCTGGCTATAGAAATAAAAATCTTAAACCAGAAGAGTTTCAGGCATTACAAGCTGAAATTGGAACTCAGGTTGAAAAAATCACTGATCTTTCTGTTAAATATGTAAACGAACATAAGGATTCATACGTATCTGTTGGCTTATTAGATGAAATTACCAGAAGAGAAGGCAGACCGGTAGAGGACTTATTTGCTATGTTTAATAGTATGAGTGAATCTGTAAAAAATAGTTCAGTGGGACAAAAGTTAAACCAATCGCTAACATATTTAAAAGCCAGTCAAATTGGGAATATAGCACCTGACTTTACAAAAAAGTCTATTACAGGAGAAGATCTTACTTTGAGTTCTTTAAGAGGTAAGTATGTTCTTTTAGACTTTTGGGGAAGTTGGTGTGGTCCTTGTCGTGCTAGTCACCCGCATTTACGAGAGATTAACGAAAAATATAAATCACACGATTTAGAAATTGTTAGTATTGGTTGTGAGAAGAACAGGAATTTAGAAAAATGCGAAAGTAGCTGGAAAAAAGCCGTTGAAAAAGATGGAATGCAAGATTGGAAACACGTATTAAATAACTATGATACAGATAAGTTTGATATACCATCAATGTTCAGTGTAAAAGCATACCCTACTAAAATATTGCTAGACAAAGAAGGTAAGATCGTAGCTAAACATATTGGCGGAGGTAACAATGAACAATTAGATCAAAAACTGAAAGATTTAATCGGTTTGTAGTTATTGTAATATTATTAATGGATAAGCTATACTAAATCTCATGAAAAACCCATTATCTATAAAAGAACTAGCACATAAAAAGCTGAACGGAACTATTAGTGAAGAAGAAAATCGTTTGCTTGAAGAATGGTATCAATCAGATTCAAGTAATCAAGCTACAAATTGGGAAAGAGATATTCCGGAAGACAAATTTCAGAAGATTATGTTTCAAAAGATTATGCGGAAAGTTGATGACTACGAATCTGCAAAATCAAGAAAAACAACAACAAAACGTATTCTTCGCAGATTTTCTGAAGTTGCAGCTATTTTGATTTTTGTTTTTGCTGGCTATTGGATTTATAGTGAAAGGCAATCATCTACAAATCTGGCTCATCAAGAGATGAAACAAGATGTTTTGCCGGGCACAGAAGATGCAATACTCCGCATAGGTAACAATCAAGAAATCAACTTGAGCAAAGTTTCTGATGGTCGTATTGTAGATAATGGAAAAACAAGTGTAGATAAAAAATCGGGATTATTATCATATGCTGCTATAAACAATTCTGTTCAAGACAAAGTTGAAATTCATGAAATTATTACCAAACGGGGTAATCAATACCATTTAGAATTATCGGATGGTACAAAAGTATGGATGAATTCAGCAAGTTCTTTAAAATTTCCTGAACGTTTTAACTCAAATAAAAGGATTGTTGAACTTGATGGAGAAGCATATTTTGAGGTTGCCCACAATGCATCACAACCTTTCTTAGTAAAAGTTAATGGTACTGTGGTTCGTGTTCTAGGAACTCATTTTAACATCAGTGCATATAAAGATGAAAAAGAAATAAAAACCACATTACTAGAAGGTTCTGTACAGGTTAGTAAAGATGAAAACAATGTAATAATTAAACCTGGGGAACAAGCTATTGTTACTAATTTTAGCAAGGAACCAATACTTGTTAGTCAGGCTGATTTAGATTGTACAATGGCCTGGAAAGATGGCTTTTTTGAATTTGATGGCGTTGATTTACCTTTTATCTTAAGACAATTAAGCCGATGGTATGATGTAGATTTTGAATTAAAAGCATTTTCTGCAAAGGAAACATACGGTGGTCGTATCAGTAAAAACCTGAAATTATCTAAAGTTTTGCAATTACTGGAAATAAACAATGTCACATTTGAACAGGATGGAGATAAATTTATTGTCAGCATTAAAGAATAGTATCCTCAACTTATTTTATTGGCTTAACAAATAATCCAAAAAAGACAACCGAAATCTGTTGGCGCAGATTCCGGCTGTAAAACATTTTTAAGAGAATGCATGTCAAATATTAACTTAAAAATCAACGAAAGTTATGCATTTAATTCGTAAAAAAAGTAACGAGGCAAATAAATATAAACGGCAGCATATCTGCATTGCCGTTTATATTCTGTTTTGCTTATTCTCGTTCAATACAAATATGATGTCACAAACTCAAACGGTAGATCTTTCTTTTAAAGATACCCGTGTGCAGGATGTGATTAAGGCAATATCACGCCAATCAGGAGTTTCTATCATATATAGTGATTCCTATTTTGAAGGTATGGCGCCAGTTTCAATAGAAACTAAAGGTGAAAACATAATAGATGTGCTTCACAAAATACTTAATGATGATACATTTACTATTACAGCAGATGGTGATGTTATTAGTATTAAGCAAAAACCCCAAAGTGTTCCTTCTCAAAAGATCAACCAGGCGGTAATTATAATCAGTGGTAAAGTGCTTGGACAAGGAGGCGAACCTTTGCCGGGAGCAGCAATAGTTGACTTACATTCAGGAAGAGGAATTATAACCAATGTTGATGGTGAATATAACCTAAGAATACCTACACGTGAAGGTGCGGTTTTAAGAGCTAAATTTTTAGGATACAAACCAATGGATATACCTGTTGGCGATAAGAACAAGATAGACTTCAACCTTGAAATTCTTAATAATGACTTAACGGAGGTTGTAGTTACCGGTATTTTTGATTTTAAATCAGAAACATTTACGGGTGCTACTCAAACCTATAATTATGAAGATTTACAAGCTGTAGGTAACAACAATGTTATTCAGAGTTTACAAAACCTGGATCCTTCCTTTATTGTAACTGAAAACCTTGCTATGGGATCAAATCCTAATGCCATGAACGAATTATCCATACGTGGACAGTCTGGGTTTCCTGATTTAAATAATGAATACTCAACAAGTCCTAACCAACCATTATTTGTTTTGGATGGATTTGAAACAACCATGGAAACCATTAATGATTTGGACATGGAAAGAGTTGAATCAATTACCATACTGAAAGATGCTGCAGCTAAAGCAATTTATGGATCAAAAGCGGCCAATGGTGTTATTGTAATAGAAACACGCAGACCACAACAAGGTAAATTAAGGTTAACATATAATGGAACTGCTAAAATACAATCTCCTGATTTAGACAGCTACAATTTAACAAATGCAGCTGAAAAACTTGAGGTTGAACAAAATGCTGGTTTATACAATGGTGGAATTGGTGGTTACATAAACACAATAACCAATGCAAATTTCCAATACATATCAAGAGAAAGTTACTACGATTTGTTGGATGAAGTTTACAGAGGTGTTGAAACAGATTGGTTAGCACAACCGGTTCGTAATGCTGTGGGACAAAAACACACATTATACCTAGAAGGTGGTAGCAATAAATTTCAATACGGAATTGATTTTGCCTATAATAATGATGCCGGTGTTATGAAAGGTTCAAACCGCAGAACGATATCTGGTGGCATGACTTTTATTTATCGATTCAATGATTTAAAAATTCGCAATCAATTACTTGTTGCTAACAACAGAGGAAACAACTCTCCCTGGGGATCATTTAGCGATTACGCCCTTATGAATCCTTATTTAAGACCACGTGACGAAAATGGAAATTTGATTCAAAGTTGGGAATTTGAACGGGCAAATTCTACACTTAGATATGTAAATCCAATGTGGAATAGTACCATTAATACAAAAGACTTTACTGAGTACAATCAAATTACCAATAATTTTTATTTGGAGTGGACAGGTATTGAAGGGCTTAAAACAACTATGCGTGTGGGTATAAACCATACTGATAATGGATCTGAAATATTTCATCCTACAACGCATACCGACTTTATTACCTATACTACAGAAGATTTAATAGCTCGTAGAGGAACATATGATTATATGGATGGTAAGAGCAATAAAATTACGGTTGATGCTATTGCCAGTTACACCAAAATCTCCGGAGACCATTTCTTCCTGGCTAACCTTGGTTGGAATTTAAATTCACAAACACAAGAACGTGTTTCTTTTACAGCTGAAGGTTTTCCTAATGATCAGTTAGATGATCCTGGATTTGCCAGACAATATGCTGAAAACACAACCCCTTATTCGTTTGAAAGTACAACAAACGATGTAAGTTTTGTTGGTGCACTTAACTATTCTTTTAAAGATCGTTATTTAATTGACCTTTCTGCACGTTATAATGGTTCATCACAATTTGGTGCTGACAATCGCTGGGGTAATTTCTGGTCTGCAGGTTTAGGATATAATTTACACAAAGAAAATTTTCTAAGTGATATCGAGTGGGTTAACCAATTAAAAATCAGAGGATCTTTAGGTTATACAGGTTCACAAAACTTTAACTCATATCAGAGTAAAACAACTTATACTTACGAAACTGAGTATTACTATAATCTTAATTCCGGAGCCTATTTGCTAGGTTTACCAAACAATAATTTGGCATGGCAACGTAAACAAGACTTAAATATTGGAGTTGATTTTACACTATTAAAAAAACGCTTAAGTGGTCGTTTTGATTACTACGTTTCAACAACGGATGATTTGCTTACTGACGTAACAATACCTTATTCAACAGGATTTAATTCTTATAAGGAAAATTTAGGAGAGGTTGAAAACAAGGGTACTGAAGTTTATTTGAATTATAAGGTATTTCAAAATACATCTAAAAATGCTTATTTAAATGTTTTTGCCAGTATTGCTACCAACAAAAACAGAATTAAAGAGATTTCAAACAGTTTGGCCAGTTATAACGAAAGCCAGGTTGAAGATGTAACTAACAGACCTGTTACCCGATACGAAGAAGGGCAATCAATGAATGCGATCTGGGCAGTAAAATCTAGAGGAATCGATCCTGCTACCGGACAGGAAATCTACGTAAGAAGAGACGGAACTACAACAACAGAATGGTCTTCAGACGATATGGTTGTATGTGGTGTTACTGAACCTGATTTAAATGGAATTGCAGGTCTTTCTTTTGGATATAATGGTGTTAGGTTAAATATCAACCTAAATTATTCAATAGGCGGAGATTTGTATAACCAAACGGTTGTTGATAAAGTTGAAAATGCAGATCCATATTACAATGTTGACCGAAGAGTATTTTCTGACAGATGGGTTAACCCGGGTGATGTTACCAGGTTTAAAGACATTGAAGATCAGTCAACAACTTATCCAACAAGTCGTTTTGTAGAGAAAAACAACTATTTAAATATTTCCAATGTGAATATAAATTATGATTTAAATAAAATTAAATCAATCAAAGCCATTGGACTACAACAACTTCTTTTGGGTCTTTACATGGATGATATTGCTCGTTTTTCTTCAATTGATATAGAGCGTGGTACCGAATATCCTTATGCTAAAAGTTTTTCATTATCACTTAAAGCAACTTTTTAATTATAAAGATTATGAGAACAAATTATATATCATATCTACTCATTTTATGTACAATACTTTTTGTGGCGTGTGATGATTTCTTAGATGTTCATCCTAAAACAGAAGTAGAAGGAACCGACTTATTTGATAGTGAAGATGGATTTGAAGATGCATTAAATGGTTTGTATATAAAAATGACTTCAACATCTCTTTACGGAAGAGAGTTAACATTTGGATTTTTAGATGTCATCGGAAACTGCTACTATGATGCAGGAATACAAACATATAGTTATGCAAAAGCCTATGATTACGCAAACTCCGATGTTGAAAATATCATAAATAATATATGGATTGAAGGATATAACATTATAGCAAATGCCAATTCACTGATTGAAAATATTCAGGCAAAAGATCCTTCTTTTTTCTCTGATGGATATTACAATTTAATCTATGGCGAAGCGCTAGGTATTAGAGCATTTATGCATTTGGATTTATTACGTCTTTATGCTCCTTCTTTGGCTAATGATCCTGAAGCTATTGGCATTCCGTATGTTACTGATTTTTCCTATAACAGAACACCATCGTCAAGCGTAACAGAATGCCTAGATCTTATTTTACAAGACCTAACAAATGCAGAAGCATTATTATCTGAGGTTGATCCTGTTTATTTAAGTACAGAGAGCAATAACAGATACTTCTACATGAATTATTATGCAGTACGTGCGTTGATGGCACAGGCCTATCTTTGGAAAGGAGATAATCAAAATGCCTTGTTAGCTGCTCAGGATGTTATTAATAGCGCAAAATATAACTGGACAGCTTCCAATGAATTATCTACATCATCAGATGAGTCTGTAAACCGAACTTTTACTCCTGAAACAATTTTTGCTTTACAAAGTAACCAAATTGAAAACAACATATTAGGTTATTTGTATGGTGAATATTCAGATAATACGGCTCCTATTTTTGCTACTCATATCGACTGGTTGGCAAGTATTTTCCCTAACATTACGCATTCTACCGACTTAAGATACAATTGCTTATTCGAGGCCGGAGGTAGTGAACCAAATTATTTGGTATCAACAAAATTATGGCAAAAAGATTCTGGTGGAGATGATCTAAATGAAGAATTTATACAAAGAATGCCACTTATCCGTTTACCTGAAATGTACCTGATTTGTGCCGAAGCTGATATTGATAATGCTGCACAATACTTAAACGTGATAAGACATAACAGAGGTGTGGAAGCAGAAGTGGTATTAAATACGGCTCCAGAACTTTACGATGAAATATTATTGGAATATTATCGTGAATATATAACTGAAGGTAAGCTATTTTATTATTGTAAAAGGCACAATCGTCAATATATAGGGGGTAGATCTTCATATAATCTGACTGCGGAGTTTGATACAGATAACTATACGCTTCCAATTCCACAACAAGAAATTGAGTATGGAAACAGATAACTTAAAAACACTAAACATGAATAGATTAATCTATATAAGTTTTACACTCCTGCTAATTTTAATTGTAGGATGTGAAAATGATGATTTTGTTTACGATGGAGATGCCGGCATATACGTAAGTAGCCTAATGGATCAATCTTCAAGCAACAATGCAGATTCTGTAGTATTTTCCTTTAAAAGTGTTGATGCAACAGTATCTAATTATCCGGTAAATATGTATGTTCATTTGCAAGGAAGACCTTCTGATCATGATTTATCATTCGATTTTGAGGTTATCGATTCTTTAACTAATGTTCCTTCCTCTGCTTATGAGATAGCAAATTACACGCTACCTGCAGGACAATTTAATACTGAAGTTCCTGTTATAGTTCAAAAGAATATTGAAGGATTTGATCTTACTCAGGAAACAGCTCGTGTAACTTTTAAAATAAAAGAAACATCTGATTTAGAACAAGGGTTATCAGAGTATCAATCCTTTAGTATTGCATGGTGCGATTTCCTGATTCGCCCGGACTCCTGGAGTTTTATTCAAAGTTATATCGGACCGTTTTCTCAAGCTCGTTATAAATTTATTATTGAAAATACCGGCTACGAAACCTTTGAAGAATTCAATGGCAATTATAACATGCAATTCTGGCTTCAGGGAACTTTAATTACACTATTGGATGAGTATAATAGTGATCCGACAAATGAAGGAAGACCTGAGGGCTGGCCTTATCTTGATGATGATGGTGAACCTCTTCGGTTTGGCGCTGGTATTTAAAACACTAGGGCACACATTTTTAGATAAGAAAATTAAATTGATTTACGTTATGCATAGAATCTATAATTGATAATTTATATCACAGATACTTTACAATAACGTTATGCACATTATAATTAATTAATTTTAAAGGATATTTATGAAAAATCATAAATCATTAATATATCTGGTAAGTGTTTTTATTTCTTTGGGATTATACTCTTGTGATAAAGACGATGGAAACTATGACTATCACGAACTTGCCGAATTTCAAATAGAAGAAAATGAAGCCAATCAAACATTGGCCGTTAAACAACTTGATTACGTACATTTAACACCTAATTTAGTGTACGATGAAGATCCTTCTGATGTTGAATATACCTGGTCAATCTATTCTTCAAATATTGATGCGAATAATGATATACTTCCGGATACAATTTCAAACGAAAAGAATCTGGATTATCAGATTGTAGAAAAACCGGGTTCTTATTTTATAGAATATGCTGCAACACTGAAGTCTTCGGGAAGACGTACTACTACCCGATACTTTTTAAATGTAGAAGGCATCTATGGTACTTCAGGTTTGTTTGTATTATATGATGATGGAAATAATACGGACTTTGCAATAGTTAAAACTCCCATTTTTTCAGGAACTGCTCAGGAAGGATCTGTAATATACGATATCTATTCACAGGCAAACCCACAACGTCCACTATTAGGAGAAGCTAAAAAATTAGGTTTTTTCTTTAATCAAACAAGTTCACGTGTTTATTTAATTACTTCAGAAGATATGGTACGCCTGTCAACTGATAATTATTCAGTTATTGGTGAGCCTCAGGATGGTTTATTTTTAACACCTCCTACCTCTATTAATCCTCAGTATTATTACAGTCGCTTACAACCCAATCTTCCTTTTCCATGGGCTATGTATATCGCTTTGGAGTATATAGTAAATGATGGTAAAGTATATGGATTATTACCTGATTATGCCGGAGATCATCCTTATTTTATGTCTCCCAAAGTTGTTTCAGGAAGCAATTATATCGCCAGTCCTTATATTTCTATAACAGGAATGGCCTTACATGCTTATGATGAACAAAATGGAAGGTTTTTAATTGGTTCAACTTATAGTAGTGAGTTATTTGAATTTGCAGGTACTAATTCTGAAGCATCACGTAATTTAAACCGAACACTGTTAAATTATGAACCACTTCAGAATATGAATCTTGGTGCAATTATGAAAGATAAAGATACTGATGATTATTATTTAACTGTAATCATGGGTACAAGTGCTAACAGAGCAGGTATTGTTGCTGATATTGACATAAGCTCCTTAACAAATATATCAGAAGCAAGTAAGTATACCTTACATCCTCTTGCTCCTGTTGGATTCTATGCAACAAGTAACACATTGTACAATTTTAACTACAATACCTATTCGTCATCAGTAAATTCGGCTTCTGTTTGCTGGACTGCTCCTGACAATGAAGAAATTACAAGCTTATATTTAATGGCTAATTACGGATCAGACCTAGGTGGTTTCATGGAAAATACAAAGAGTCCTTTAGGTAAGTATATTTGTGTTTCTACATGGAATGGAACAGAAGGTAAGATATACATCCTTGAATTGAGTCTTGCTACCGGAGGTTTTGTAGGCTTAGTTGATTCTTATGAGGGATTTGGTAAAATTAAAGATATGGATTTTAATATTGGAAGAGTAGTTATGTTACTACCCGGACAGTAAAAAGAGATTGGTTATGAAAAAGGAAATCCTGTTTAGCGTTTTTTAATTCTAAACAGGATTTTTTATTTCGTAAAATACAAAGTAATAACAATATAAAAGGATGAACGCAATAGTTTTAAGGCCTTTGTCATATGGTTTTCAACCGTTTTAACTGATATACTTAGCTCCTGAGAGATTTCTTTTTGCGAATATCCATAAATACGGCTAAGTTTAAATACCTGCTTTGTTTTATTGGGTAACTTTTGTACGAGTTGTTCAATTTTAGAATAACTTTCAGTATAATCAAACCATTCTTCTGTTGAATTTACACCTATATGAGGAATTTGATCTTCTGATGCATGGATGACATCCTTTTTATAACGCTTTGCCAATTGTGCAAAAACCTGGTACTTTACAGCAGATGATATATAAGTATAAAAACTATAACTGATCTCAATAGAATTCCTGCGTACCCAAATATCTAAAAACACATTTTGCAATACTTCTTCAGCTTCGGAATATGAATTTAACTTTTGCTCGGCGTGTAGTAATAGTTTTTTCCAATAACGGTTATAAAGCGTTTCAAAGGCTAAACGGTCATCATTATCCTTCAAAAGTTCTAATAATTTACTATCTTCATAATTAAGATACTCCTCCAATTTTACTACTATTCTCATATATAAATAATTTATATACTACAAGTTTTATATTAAAACCCCACACCCCTATTTTGTATTAAATCCAATAGATATATCTCAAAAATATAACAATTCCACAACATAAACGATTAAAAAATGTTATTTTATTAATCAACCTGTTATATTAAACCATAACGCAGTTAGGGTTATTTTACACCTAACGCATCAAGTACACTAGTGCGTATAGTTTTTATTCTTTTAGGGCCAGGTAAACTGAACTGATATATATTTAAAACTGTATGAATAAAGCAAGTTATAAGACACAATAATCACTGTTGTATTATTGCGAATTAACACGCCTAGGGAAGTAGAATTGTAGAGAAAATACAGAAAAGTGATAAAATTGATTTGCTAAATCAAAAGAGTGGAATTATAATCACTGGGCAGATAGCAGCAATGATATTTATCCCAAGCGTTACCTCGGTTTTGTCTAACCTATTTATGTACAGTCAGCTCAATAATATCTAATTGCTACTCCCCCTTCTATGTTGTAATCCAAATTATTTATAAGTTTTTTACTCATTTATAGTGAATTATGTTTTCAAAATCTTTTCTTCGGGCAATACGGAGCAAGAAGGTCTTCTTTCCTTGGCAAAGGAATAAGGGGTTCGACACCCTTTATTCCTTTAAAAAGAATCCTTGCGTCGGTATAAAACTATCGCCGTCGGTTTCTTCCTTGGCTTAATAAATTTGATCTATAAAAACAACCTTCTATTAACGGACATTTAATAAAGCCGCATTTCTATACTAATTTTTACAGATAAGAGCTGAAGCCTTTAAAAAACAGACACCATTAAGGGCTGCAGGAGGAGTAAATCAGTCTTCTTATTCCTTGGATGCTTTTATAATCAAATTTATTTTGTTGACTATACAATTGCTTTAACATATTCTTGTTCGTTCTTAATTACAAATCTTATTCTATTTAATAACTTTTTTGCTATTCTTATTATTGCATCTGATCCTTCCATTCTATTCCTTAATTCTAAATACTTTAATGTCAGAGCTGGATCATGCCTTATTGCAATCCAAGATGATTCTACAATTGCTGCACGCAATGCCTTATTTGATCTTTTTGTTATATTTCCTACTTTTTCATTTTCTCCAGAAGAATTTGTAGTTGGAACTAAACCGATATAAGAACATAATCTATCTAAATTTTTAAATCTGTTTATTGTTACTAATTCTGTAATAATCGTTAATGCTGTAATTAATGCTATTCCTGGTATGGTTCGTAATAGATTTATTAGCTTTGAATAACTAGATTCTTTACTTATTTTCCTTAGTTCTCTATTAATTCTTAGTAATTTTTGTCGTAAAAATCCTGCAGTTTCCAGCATTTCGCTTATTACCATCGTTCCTTGTTCTGTTGATAAAATAACCGTGCTTAACCAATCTGAAAACTTCTTTGACCAGTGTTTAGATGGCCCACTCAACTCTATAGGTATATTAATTCCTGAATAATATAAATATGATTTTATCCTATTCTTTTGTCTTCCTAAATCATTTACTGTAGTTTTTCTATATCTAACTAAACTTCTTAATTCTTCAACTGATAAAGGTGGAATATAAATTTCTTCCAAAGCCTTATTTTTTAATAATCGTGATAACTTTCTGCTATCTCTTCGATCTTCTTTTTGCTTTCTCTCTTTATCTGTTGTTGGGATATCTGCTGGGTTTACTACTATATTTTTTATACCCTTTGATAACAACTCTCTATGAGTACTAAAACCACAGAACCCAGCTTCATAAACAGAATAATAATTCCCTTCAGGAAAATGCTTCTCTAGATATTTCAACAATAATGTTGCACTTGGATCTTGTGAAAATGTTTTATACAAAATTTCATCTGCCATAATGGATATTACCCAACTTTTCAAATGGACATCTATTCCGATATAAATATTTTGTCCTTTAAAACTTAATGATTTACCTTTCGTTTGCATAAGCTTCGTGTTTTGGTAATTAGAATTCTTTTCTTCATATCTAATTTAGAAAACTTTAGAAGCTTATGCATTACTCTTATTACAAACATACAGCCTTTAAAATTTGTGTAATCACATAGTCCCAGTTATAAAGCCTTTAATTCATAAACAGTTCAACCACATGAGCAACTCCATCCTCATCGTTAGATAAAGTTACAAAATCAGATACCTGTTTAACCTGTTCCTGGGCATTGGCCATTGCAACACCAAAACCGGCAAATTCAATCATGGTTAAATCATTAAATCCATCACCACAGGCAATCATCTCCTCCCGAGTATGACCAGTATAATCCAATAAAATTTGCAGTGATTGGGCTTTATCTATATTCAGAGGGTTTAGTTCTAAAAAGAATGGTTCACTTCTGTAAATATTCATTTCACGGTTAAACTGCTCCTTCATTTCCTGCTCTAGTCTTATTAAAATTTCCGGATTACCCACCATTAAACATTTAGGCACTGGAATTTTAAGTGACTCTGCAAATGAATTCACTTTCTTAATGGGCATTTTATTTAGAGAAGCTTCATACTGAATGTATTCATTATCGGTATTTTCTGAAATAATACTTTCATTTTCGTATGAGATTATGTCGACCTTATTATTTCGGGCAATTTCATGTAAAACAGGCAGTTTATCTGTATTCAATGCCGATTGATGAATCACTTCCTTTGTTTGCCAATTAATAATAGTACCACCATTAAATGACAAAATATAGCCACCATATTTAGCCAATTCAAGCTCTTCAGCCAAGGGTACAATACCGTAAGTAGGTCTTCCCGAAGCCAATACAATCTTCACCCCCTTTTGCTGCACTTTTAATAAAGTAGCTTTTGTTCTTTCCGAAATTTCTTTTTTTGAATTGGTTAAAGTTCCATCTAAATCAAGCACAAGTAACTTATACTGCATTATTCCCCGTTTTTAATAAATTTTACAGATTAATTTAAATACATCCAATGTTTTATGTACTTAAAATAGCTTGCAAAAATAGAAAAATTGTGGTTATATACGCTGAAATGAATAAGACATTGTACTAATTTACAAATCTCAATAATTTAACAACTAAAGTTCATTGATAGACCTTAAGTTTGACTTATACTATGGTATATATTTTTCTATCCATGCTAATTCAAATTAAAAACGACCAGTATACTCATAATTGGATATATAGGTGATTTGATGATCTATTTTAATATTCAGGAACAGTACAAATAGTTATGATTAGTAAGCTAGTATTATTTCAATAAATAATCTATTGATTATAATTATCATAAAATTTAATGATACTTCTTTATTAAATAAAGAATAAGAACAATACACTATGCTCGTCGTTAAACCAAATTTATTAAAAATTACGAATTAAACCTATGAAATAACATACACAATACCTTATAAACCCATACTTACAACACTATTCTTTATAAAAGAACACACTTCATTACTAGAAACACAAAAACAGACAACCATAATTAATTATTAAATTTAACAATATTATTGTTAAACATTTAATGCTGAAATTATTACATTTGCTTGGAATACATATTGATTTACAAAAATAATTATGAGTACTCTTACAATCAAAAATTTAACAAAAACCTATCCCAATGGGGTAAAAGCCTTAGACAATGTGTCTCTTGAGCTTAATAATGGCATGTTTGGTTTACTTGGTCCCAATGGTGCAGGAAAATCAACATTAATGCGAACATTAGCCACCTTACAAGAAGCTGACTCCGGAAGTGCAATGCTTGATAATATTGATATCTTTAAGCAACCATCCAATCTACGTAAAGTATTGGGGTACTTACCTCAAGAGTTTGGTGTTTATCCTCGAATAACAGCAGAACAACTATTAGATCATATTGCTGTATTGAAAGGAATTAACAAACGATCAGAACGAAAAGAACTGGTAGCATATTTACTAGACAAGGTAAATCTATATGAAAACCGTTCAAAGAAAGTAAAAGGTTTTTCCGGAGGAATGAAACAGCGAATTGGTATTGCACAAGCATTAATTGGTAATCCCAAACTAATCATTGTTGATGAACCTACAGCTGGTCTGGATCCTGGTGAACGTAACCGTTTTCATAACCTTTTAGCCGATGTGGGTGAAGAAGTAATCATCATATTGTCTACACATATCGTTGATGACGTGCGTGAACTTTGTACTCAAATGGCTATAATGAATCACGGAAAAATTGTTTTTCATAATACACCTCAAAGTGCAATTGATGAATTAGAGGGTAAAGTCTTTCAGAAAATGGTTAGCCGTACCGATCTGGAAAAATATGCTATAGACTATCCCATAATTTCAAATAAAATGATTGGTGGAAAACCTCAGATCCATATATTCAGTGAAAATAATCCGGAAAATGGTTTTGAGTTGGTTAAACCAAATCTTGAAGATGTATTTTTCTCGAAAATTAACACTTCAAATACACTTGTTTAACCCTTAATACCATTACTCACATGTTTAAAATATTTTTTTCTTCAGAACTAAAATATACACTCAAACAGTCAATGGTATACATTTTTTTTGGTGTATTTACCATTTTAGTTTTTGCAGCTACAGCAAGCGACAACGTAACAATAGGAGGATCTGTAGGGAATGTTCTACGCAATTCGCCCTATTCAATAACTATGTTTTGTTCTGTACTCTCTATTTTTGGTTTGCTTGTAGCTACAGCTTTTTTTAATAATGCAGCTTTGCGCGATCATAACAATTACTTTTCAGAAATACTCTTCAGTACACCATTAAGTAAGTCGGGTTATTATTTTGGTCGCTTTTTTGGTGCATTATTGCTTTCAACCGTTCCCCTGTTGGGTGTATTCATTGGAGCAATGCTTGGTTCTGTTTTAGCTCCCGCCTTTGGCTGGATTGATGGAGATCGATTTGGGCCTTTTTATTTAGAAACTATTGTAAATAATTATTTGCTTTATTTTCTGCCCAATATGTTTATTGCCGGAAGTATCATTTTTGCAGCTGCCAATAAATGGAAAAACACAGTGGTTTCTTTTACTTGTGCTTTTATTATTCTTATAGGATACATTATTTCTACTTCACTTATTTCAGATCTTGATAATGAAAAACTAGGTGCATTAATTGATGTATTTGGAATCAACACCTTCCGTATTGAAACCAAATATTTTACAACTATTGAAAAAAACACTATTAGTCCGGGATTTAATGGTTTGTTATTATTTAACCGCATAATTTGGGTAGTATTTGCAGCTATAGTATTGGTTATATCATACCTTTCATTTTCTTTTAAAGAGAAAAATAAACGAGTAAAAAAACAGAAGAAGAACAAAGTGGAGGCTTCTATGATTTTTACTGATCCTAAAGTGCAACCTGCTTTTTATTTTGGTAGTGAGTGGTCGCAATTCCGTTCATTTTTTTACATGAGTTTTTTAAGCATTGTAAAAAGCACAACGTTTAAAATACTATTCCTTTTTAGCGCTATTTTATTATTTACCAACTTATTCTCCGGATTTGAATATTATGGATTACAATCGTATCCTATAACTTATAAAGTAATTGATTCTATTAGTAATAATACAATCTTATTTACCTTAATTATTCTAGTTTTCTTTAGTGGAGAACTTATTTGGAGAGATAGAGGCAGTAAAATAAACGAAGTTATTGACGCTACACCTCACACGTCTTTTGTTTCACTATTAGCAAAATCATTATCGTTAGTAAGTGTTGCTTTAATACTAGATATTTTCTTTATTATTTGCGGTGTTTTTTATCAACTTGTTAATGGATACACCAATATAGAATTAGGAGAATATCTACTAAATCTTTTCTATTCAAACTTATGGCTCTATCTAACTTGGGCAGGTATAATGATCATGATACAGGTATTGGTAAATAATAAATATATTGGTTATTTTCTTTCGATTCTTGTTCTGATGATTTGGGATATTATGCTTTCAGTCTTTCACATTGAATCAAATATGCTAAGTATTGGGTCAACCCCATCTTTAATGTATTCTGATATGAATGAGTTTGGTCCCGGATTAACAGGAGCTATGTGGTTCAATGTTTATTGGGTTTTATTAGCTATATGTTGTTTATTATTCGCAGGCAGCGTTTGGAGTCGTGGTTATTTAGGTTCGTTAAAAAACAGAATTAAAGCATCAAAGAAGCAAGTTAATGGTAGTTACAAATGGGTAATGCTAACTGCATTTACTATTTGGGTTTTAATTGCTGGTTTTGTTTATTACAATACTCAGGTTTTAAATCCATATAAAACCAGTAAGCAAAAAGAAAAACTGATGGTAAAATATGAGCAAACCTACAAGAAATATGCTCATATGGCTGTACCTAAAGTTACCGATGTAAAATACTTTATCGATATTTATCCACATAAGCGTGACTTGTATGTAAAAGCAAAAATAAAGCTTACTAATACGGGTAATACATCCATTGATACCCTGTTTTTAAGTTTTAATGACGAATGGGATACTGAGGTCAAAATAAAGAATGCAACTCTTGCCAAATCGGATGATGAATTAAATTGCAAATTTTATGCTTTAAATAATCCTCTATTACCTGGCGATACTATTAACGTTAAGTTAAACACGCAATATGTAACAAAAGGATTTAAAAACACTGTTGGAAACAGGAGTATTATTGAAAATGGAACATTCATAAATAACTTCGACTTTTTACCTGAAATGGGTTATAACAGTGACTTTGAAATATCTGATCAAAACAAACGTAAAAAATACGGCTTGCCTGAAAAAGAACGTATGCCAAGTTTAGTTAAAGATTCCTGTGAGTTGCATAATTCAAATTATCTGACTAAAAATAAGTCTGATTTCATTAATGTTGAAACTGTAATTTCTACTTCATCTGATCAAATAGCAATAGCTCCGGGTAGTCTTATTAATGAATGGAAAGAAGGCAAACGTAATTTCTATCAATACAAAGTAGATCATCCTTCAATGAATTTTTATTCGTTTATGTCGGCAAAATATCAAAAAGCCACACGTAAATGGAATGATGTAGATATTGAAATTTATTACGACAAAAAACATTCGTATAATATTGATATGATGCTCGATGCTGTTGAACGCTCCTTAAATTATTACACTTCAAATTTTGGTCCTTATTTTCATAAACAATGTCGTATTATTGAGTTCCCTAGATACGCTACTTTTGCACAAGCTTTTCCTGGAACAATGCCTTATTCTGAGAGTATTGGTTTTGTTATCGATTTAGAAGATGAAGACGCTAAAAATAATATTGTGGATGCAGTAATTGCACACGAAATGGCACATCAATGGTGGGCACATCAGGTTATAGGTGCCGACATGCAAGGTAGTACAATGTTGAGTGAAAGCTTCGCAGAGTATTCTTCACTAATGTGTATGAAATCAATAGTACATGATCCAATGAAAATGCGTGATTTTTTAAGATATAATCATAATAATTATTTGCGCGGTCGTGGGCAAGAACTCCATAAGGAGTTACCTTTATACAAAGTTGAAAACCAAGGCTATATTCATTACCGAAAAGGAAGTGTTATACTTTATGCTTTACAGGATTATATTGGTGAAGATAAAGTAGATTCTGCTATGAGTGAATTTTTAAGGGACTATCGCTATAAAGCCTCCCCCTATCCTACTTCGCTACATTTTCTCGATTATTTAGAGCCTAAAGTTCCTGATTCATTAAAATATCTTATTAATGATTGGTTTAAGGAGATTACTTTGTACGACAACAGAGTAATTAAATCAAATTACACAAAATTAGATAGCACTAATTATCAGGTAACAATGGACATTACCTCAACTAAAATAAAAGCTGACAGTCTGGGTAATGAATCCAACCATAAAATGAATGATTGGGTTGACATAGGTTTCTTTTTAGATAGTGATGAAAAAAAGCTTTATCGCCAACAGCGTATATTAATCAATAAAGACACTATGCATTTAACCTTTAAATTAGATACATTACCAGTAAAAGCAGCTATTGATCCAAGACATTTATTGATTGACCGCGTTTATAGTGATAACATAAAAACAATAAGCGAAATATAAACATTTAGTCATTACCAAATATAGGCAAGTCAATTTTCGACTATATTTAACTAGCATACTTAAAGGCTCCTGTCTGATGATTCAGTCAGGAGTTTTCTACTTTAAAAGGTTTTTATTATTATTTAGTGAAATAACTTTATTACATTATCCCTATACAACATTTAACAACCAAAAACACAACCATTATCCATGCATTCCATTTCTGATAACTTTAGTCCCGAGGGTAAACAACTCTTCATTAAAGGAGGAGAAATAATAGAAGTAGTTGAACATATTGCAAATTTAATACCTGAAGATAATGAAGCATTACAATCCACTAAAGAGGATATGTTGCAAGAGGCCTATCAACTTCAGGTAAAAGTATCCGGTGCTGAAGCAACTGAACTGTATGATCTTAAAATGGAAGCCGCCTGCATTATACGCAAAGCTGCTAAAGACCTAACGGTTCAAAAACATGCGTTAGAAATGTTTGATTTTGCCGATTCTGGCTATTTTGATATAGTACGTGAATTAATTGAAGAGTACCGACATATTTTTATAGCATGGGTAGCCAAATTTGATAAGTGGGATTATATCATAGATAGATGGGGATTATTTAATCCTCCAGGAATTACACCTTATGATAAAGATCCGGATGAAGATATTCCTTTTTAACCATCTATAAAAAATTACTTTTCGTTTAACCTCCTCTACCCCAAAATCGAACCATCAATATACCAAGGAGCATACAGAATCGGCAAATAATCGGAATGGCTACGGCATTTCTGCGGGTGCTATAGACCGATGCTCACCCGCAGCCCATCCGCAGAACACCCGCAGAAACCCGTACGTTATCCGCAGCAGGCCCGCAGCAGGTATACAGCAAGTCCGTATTTGGTCCGATCGTGCACAGTAAAATGCCATTTTTAACACTTTTGTGCACAATTTTTGGAACTGTGTCACCAGTATTTTTACTTTTTTCAAATACCTTTAATTTTTGAAGGGATTTAAACTCCCCCTCCTGCTCCGTATCATTTTGTAGAACTAACCATACTCATGGTTCGTTTCTTATTGTTTTTTTGTAAATTTAAGGGAAGCTGTCATTCTTTTAAAACGTGAACTATGTCGCAGGCTTTTCTAAATAAATCAAGGAATATCATTCTGAAAAACATTGAAAATGATCAATTTGGAGTAAGCCAACTAGCATCAGAATTAAATTTAAGTCGTTCACAAGTATTAAGAAAAATAAAATCTGAAACAGGCCAGTCTGCCAATCAGTTCATCAGACAAATCAGACTTGAAGAAGCTGTTAAACTTTTACAAAAAAATGAGTTAACAGCTTCCGAAATATCATTTAAAGTAGGCTTTTCAAGTCCCTCCTACTTCAATAAATGCTTTCATGAACAGTATGGCTTCACACCCGGAGATTATAAAAATAATACCAAAGCCCATATAGCAGAACCAATCACTGATAATCGAAAAACAGTTAATACTAAAAACAAAAAACGTTTTAATATTTTGATAATCATCACTGTGTTTTTGCTGGTTCTGATATTTGCTTTTTGGAAGATACAATATTCGGATAAGAGGAATTTACAAATGCAAAGTGCCTCAATAGCTGTACTCCCTTTATTGGATTTATCAGAAAAGAAAGATAAAGAATATTTATCAATAGGATTAACAGATGCCATTACTCTTGAACTTTCTCGATTAAAAGGATTAAGGGTTCCATCCAGAGGTTCAGCTATGCTATTTCAGGATTCGGTATTACTTTATTCTGAAATTGCCGAAAAATTAGGCGTTGATTTACTTTTAGAAGGTTCAGTAATTTATGGCCACGACAGCTTAAGGGTTACTGTACAACTTATTAATCCCAACCCCATAGAAAAACATATTTGGGCCAACAGCTATGATCAAAGTACAAATGACATTTTACATTTATCACGTAATATTTCAAACCAGATTGCTAAAGAAATTCATCTTATTGTAAATGGAAACAATAGAGAAACAACCCCTGGTGAATTTTCTGCAAAAGCTCAGGAACTTTATTTAAGAGGCAAAATGTTATGGCAAAAACAAAACCCCAACTCTGTAGAATTAGCCATTAAATATATAAAAGAAGCCATTGAACTGGAACCTGATTTTGCAAGAGCTTATTGTTCACTGGCAGAGGCATACATGTCGAAAAATAAGATGTTTCCTGGTAATAATGAGGAAAAACTAAAGAATAAAATGGAAAGTCAGATAGCCATTAATTATGCACTGGATAAAGCCATAGAATTGGATGGTTCACTTGCCGAAGCATATATTACCAAAGGTATGATAATGCGAAAAGTAAACTGGGATTGGGAAGGTATGAAACGAATGGCTGAGAAAGGACTGGAGTTAAATCCCAATAATAAAGATGGATACATGTTATTGTCTGACTATTATTTGATAAAGGGTAATCATAAAAAATCAGTACAACAAGCTTTAATAGCAGAAGAATACGATCCTTTAAATCCAAGAATTGGTTGCCTGGTAGCTGAGCGTTATATGCTTGCTGGTAAATATGAAAAAGCAATTAAGCAATATAAAAAAGTATTTGAACTATTTCCTGATTACAGTTTTGCCTGGGATGGGATTGGGTTTGCCTATTTTTTAAGTGGAGACAAAGAACAAGCTAAAAATTCGTGGATGGAATTTCATAAAACAATGGGCAATAATCATATGTCAGAGTATTTTGATCATAATGACTTTAATAATTCTGTTAGTTATATTGTCACAAAATTTGCAGCTGGTGATAAATTGTATTGTTCTAATCCACCAATAATAGCAATGGCTCATATATTAATCAACAAAAAGGAAGGAGCGCTTAAATATCTGGATATAGCAATGGAATACAGAAATGAAGATTTACCAGTGTTGATATTGAGCCCGGTATTTAAACCATTACACGATAATAACCATTATTTAAAACTTATAAAACAACTTAATTTAAGCTTAAATCAATAAATTAACTCTATGCTGCACTAAGTCTGTTATTGCAGGCTTCAATGTTGATATTTATGCTCCAAATTTTAAAGTTTATGCTCCATTTATTATAAGTTACCATCCTCTTATTTCATGAAATTTGTATTGTAATCATTAAAACTCAATATCATGAAAAAATTAAGATCTATCACTGTTTTATTATTAATGGTAATTTTTGCAGCTTCAGCTTATTCTCAGGGTAATAAAACAACAGTACTTGTTCCTCTAACCTGGGATGAAAACTTAGTAGCAATTCCTTGTATTGGATCCTATTCGGGGACTATTTATATGAGTATGACTTTTTTCGATTCAGGCATCGGACCATTTCAAGGTAAAGTTTTAAATAAAGCCAGTGGTGAAGTAACTGCATCAGATTCAAAAGTGTATACGATTAAAAGTGTTTTTAATTGTAACTTGTTTAGTGCAAGAACTTCTGCTTCTGAATTAAGTGTTCAATCTATGACTTTCACTGTCAGATGTAAAAAAACAGGTAAAATAGTTGCCACTATTCATACAACATGGCACTATGATACCAATGGAGTTGAGGAGAATCCATATATGGTAAACTATCAAGCTGTTTGCCATTAATTTTTCTTTTGGTATATGTTTAATATAGGGCAATTTTCTCAGGAGGTTTTTCTATTTGAAAAGCCTCTTATTTATAATGTAAATTCTTATCAAATTAGGTGAATTCTAAAAAGAATTAATAAAGTCTGATTTTTAAGAAGGTAATTTCTTTGATGAGTTTTTAAAGAGATTCTCTTTGAGAAAGTGTATAAATCATATATTGAAATGACTAAGATATATTAAATGTTATAATACATTTTAGTCATAAAAAAACTCCCGATTATAAAACCGGGAGTTCATTTTTTTAAAGATTTGCTATCCTTAATTTACTTTTTCATCTAAAGCCTTACCAGGTTTAAATTTAGCAACTTTTTTAGCAGCTATTTGAATTTCTTTTCCTGTTTGAGGATTTCTACCTGTACGAGCAGCACGCTCACTTACAGAAAAAGTACCAAATCCTATTAATTGAACACTCTCACCTTTAGCTAAAGCGTTTTTAATTGCTTCTGTTGTTGCTGTAAGTGCTTTCTCTGTATCAGCTTTTGATAATCCGCTTTCTTCTGCGATTGCGTTAACAAATTCTTGTTTTGTCATCTTTTTTATATTTGATTGAGTTTTATTTCGTGCGCAATATATAGGTTATTTTTTTAATTAACCAATTCATTATTTTTTATTTTTATGATACGCTACATTAGGTTTCAAAGGCAAACTCTTAATTATTTATTTCTTTGATAATTCAAAGTATTCCTTCTTTAAACTATTTTTTATAATTTTGCACAAAACAAACCTTATGCTTAAACATAAAACTTCTTTAATTAATCTAGTTTTCCTAATTATTACCTTTAACATTAGTGTAAAAGCTCAGAAAATTACCTCTGAATGGACTAATTTCTATACAAACAAAGAATATGGTAGCAGACTTGTTACAAGCTCCTATGTTAACGACTCTAATGGTAACTCTTATATAGTTGGTCAGTCTGTCAACGAACGTTCATGCAGTGACATTTTTCTTCTTGCCCTAAATAATAATGGCGACACTATATTTAATAAAATATATGACAATAGACTCTACCCTGGTTCAAGAGATATAGCTCAAGAAATTCATTTAGATTCTTCAGGAAACATAGTAATTGTAGGACGCACACAATGGAATGACAATATTTACGGTGATCCCTTAATTCTAAAATATAATAAGAATGGAGATTTATTATGGTCAACCATTCATCAACCTCAGAAACTATTATTATCACAGAGTACAAAGTCTACAATAGGAGCAAGTGATACCATATATTTAATAAACAAAGATACATTAGGTAAGTATTACATTGAAAAGATAGACCCGGAAGGTAATTGTGTTAATACAGTTTTGCTAGAAAAAGAAAATACAGAATACAACTACTACACGGATTCATCAACAAAACAATTATACCTTTTTAATTCAAATAAAATAAAGAAACTCGATTTTAATGGAAATGAATTATGGGATTATTCAGAGTTATTTAAACATAAAATAGAACTTTTTGGAATTGAAGTAGATGCAAAACAAAATTGTTATTTGTACGGAGGTGACTTTAACAACAATGGAGTATATTCCTATTATGTTATTAAGCTTTCTGCTGATGGACTATTTTTATGGGAAAAGAAGGTTTTATCAACAGCCTATACAAGTGTTTGTAAGAAAGCAATTGTTGATATTCAAGGAGGCATTACTATTGCTTACCAAAATAACTCGCAGACATTAATTGGGGATATTCATATTCTAAATATCAATTCTTCAGGAACACAAACTAAAGAGTTTGATATTAAATTATCTTCGCAAGACGGCAGATGGAAAGATTTTAAAGACATTTGTTATGATAAAAATGGAAACCTATGCTATGCTGTTTTAAACTGTTCTGAACACCCTATCTATAACTCTAGTATTAAAAAAATAGAAATTGGAAAATATACACCTCTAGGAACATTAATATGGAATAAAAAATTTGATGACACTTCGCAGACAGGCTTTACTACCCCATTTATTCTTACCAACGACCAACTAAACAACCTAAAACTTACATACAATCATGAATTCTCAAGAAATACAGATTTAAGTTATATAACAGATGGAGAGTCGAGGTTTGTAAGTTTTTCAGAAACTGGAGAGGTTATTACTAATAACAGTTTAAAAAGCGAAGGTTATTCAAAAATTACGGCTCACTCAATAACGTATAATAGCAAAAATTGTTATACAGCTTTTTGCGAAAGTAACCTAGGCAGCTATGAAACTAAATTTATAGCTATTCAATACGATTCTGAAGGAAATAAATTATGGGAATACAACTATTTGCATCCCAATAATTATAATTTAGAACATGTAAAAACATATACTCTAACCAACGGTTTTATTAAATTACTATTTGACGTTAGAGGAATTGAAGATGGAGAAAATGTAAGTAAATATATTGTAATAACACTGGATAACGAAGGTAAAGAACATCTTAAAACAGAACTCGATATACCATATAATAACTTTACTGCATCAAATTGTTACAACAACCATTACTATTTAGAATATTGGCAAAATAATACACCTTACTTGACATGTTATAATGCAGAAGATAAAATAGAGTGGACTCAAATTTTAAACGATGGTTCATTTATTGATGATGCAGAGATTCAAGGCACAGACAAAGATGATAATTTATATTTATATGCATCAGGTAACCTATCCAAAGTTGATACTACCGGAAACATTCTTTGGACAACTAATATTGGCGATGTTGATCATACAGATGGAAAAATTATTTTGGATAAGGATGATAACGTGTATTTCTATCGAAACGAAGAACCTAATTATTCCTATAACTTCCTTGGCCTCTATAAACTCTCAGAGTCAGGTGAACTTGCATGGTCATTTAAGAGTGATACAATTAGAAATAATTTCATTGTTTGGCCTCGCTCCGATGGAGGTATTTCAGTTTTTGGGGGATTAATGGATTATCTTTATGATAACAGTAGTGATTTATGCACTATGATGTCGTTAAATAAGGATGGAATTCAAGAAAGTAGGATTGATATTAATGTTTATCCTTATAAAATATCTTCTGCAATATGTAATGACTATTTGTATATTATACATGAAAATGGGATGTTGTTATTTGATAAAAAAGGTAAATATTTAGCTAGCCCAGTTTTTGACAACCTGTCATATGCTACAGCAAAAACAAAAACAAAACAAATAATCTTTGATAATGACCATAATGCCATCGCCCAAAACCAAATATCAGATACTAGATTCTTTAATCAAGACTGGTCAATAATGGCCTTATCAAAATTCAACACGCAATTTTTGGATAATCAGGAAAATTCAGCTCCCTATTTTGTAAATATGGAGGACACAGTATATAATACAATTTATTCTGAAAATTATAGTATCAAAGCCATAGATGATGAAGGAGATCCAATATTATATACATTGATTTATGACGATAGCAACGGCTATAAAATAAATGCTCGCTCCGGATACATTACAAGTCTTTTTTCTTCTTCCTCTCCCCAAAGGGGTATCCACAACCTGATTATTAGGGCAATTGATCCTCATGGTGCTTATTCTGATTTGAAAAAAGTAATTTATATTGGCCCGGACAATAAACCATTTTTTATTTCAAAACCAATTACTACATGCAGAGTAGGTTCTAAATATAACTACACACCAATAGTTATTGATGAAAATAATGACCACCTTAATTATAGCCTTTTAAACAACAATTTAAACTGGTTAAGCATTGATGAAAATACAGGCCAACTTTCAGGAACACCTCCTGAATATACACAAAATACAACAGCAATTATAACTATTGATGCATATGAAGAAACTTTTGATCACCATATTCAGCAGTCATTTAATTTGGTCATTGAAGAACAAAATACAGCTCCAACTATTACCCAAATAAATACGACTGCTAATTTAAATCAAGAGTATAGTCAAGAATTAAAATATTCTGATGCTGAGAATGATAGCTGTGTATGGCAGGTACTGGAAAAACCATACTGGCTTAATTTTAATGAAAAAACAAATACTATTTTTGGTACACCCACAAAATCAGATTTTTACTCAGATGGCACACTTACACTACAGCTAACTGACAATTACATGGGAACAACTAATATGACGTTCCAAATTAAGATTGAATATCCAGAAAATCTTGCTCCTATTTTTAATTCTGAACCTATACAGCAAGCTTATAATAATCTTGAATACTATTACAAACTAGATGCTTATGATCCTAACGGTGATAAAATTAGCTACCAATTAAATGTATCTCCACCATTTATTAATTTAATTAACGATAGCATTCTAATAGGTACTCCCACTGAATTTGATGAAAATAACGAACAATACATAATAATTCAAGCAACAGATTATTATGGAAAATCGAGCCAACAAGAATATAACATAACCATTTCTCCCAAAGCCGATAAACCGAATAAACATCCTTTTGATTTGCAATATGTTATAAACAAAGAAAAAGCTGAACTTGAAATTATCTTAACTAACCTTACATCCTCATTGGTTAGCATTAATATTGTCAATTTTAGAGGTAATACTATTACAGAGTATTTAAATCCCAATATATCAAATGGGAAAGTAAGTCAATTGGTCGATACTACAGACTGGCCTAAAGGTGAATACACCCTATGTGTTTCTGTGAGTGAAAAAAAGATGATAAAAAAAATAACTATTAACTAAACCTCCATATCAATATTAAAATGATTGAATTTATTAATGTAAAAAACGAAAATTTTTTTAAACTCTTTTTTTCTCAGTTTATTATTAAGTATAAAAATACTGTAACAACTAAATACGTGTTTTTTCCTTGTGTAATATTATTTCTTTGTTCTTTCATGACTAATGCACAAAACTTTTCATGGGCAGATGGATATGGAACCCATAATGGAGAAAGTACCGATCTTGTGAAATGTGATAGCAAAGGAAATACATACACTGTAGGATATATCAATGGCGGTTGCTCAATTGGAGATATTTACATTAATGAAACATCAAGAGTAATAATTAAATATAATAAAAGTGGAGAGGTTATTTGGGTTAAAACAATAGTAGGCAACAATTTACCATATATTTTAGATTTATTTATTGATGATAAAGACCAGATTTATTTATTAGGAAATTCAAGTAGCACCATTAGTTATGATGACGAAATAATTAATACCGATGCAACTTATCTTAGTTTTCTTCTTACGATTAATGAAGATGGGGAACTAATTAACCAAAAACAATATAATAGTTATTTAAAACAAATTGTTGCCACTGATCAACATATTTTCTTGCTTGGAAACTTTACTCATTATGCAACCTTTAATGATTATCACCTAATAAATAATCGAAATAAATACAATAGTGGTCTTTATTTTGTGAAACTAGATAAAAATGGTAACCATATCAATTCGAAAGTATTTGAGGCAGGAGAATTTAACTATGTCAATATGGATATTTCAAATGATGGTTCTGTATACATTTGTGGTAATTTTGACGGTGATAAGTTAACTGTTGATGGGAAGGTTCACAATTGTTCACCTAACAATAACAACTATTTTATAACCTGTATTGATAACGAAGCTAATATAAAATGGCTTACTATTAAAAATACTAATAACGGATATATTTCTCCTGTAAATATGCTTGTTGACAATCAAGGAGATATTTATGTTGCAGGTAATATTATTGGTGAATTTAAAGATTTAACCACCCAGAGACATGATTATGGGACTTTCTTATTTAAGTATTCTACTCAAGGTAAATTACTTTGGCAAAGAGAGCTTGCTACGAACAATACGATTGGTCATACTATTGTAGGATTTAAAGGCTGCGCATTAGATATTGATAATGATAATTCAGTATTTATAGCCTCTTCTTTTATGACTAATTTTAATATTCCAAATTACAAATGTGAGGATATCAATGTCGTAAAAACAGGCAGTAGCAGTGATATATTCATTGCAAAGTTTCACCCTTTAGGATACGTACAATGGGTTAAAGTAATTGGTGGTAGTAAAGATGAATGGCTTAGAGATATAGCTATTGATAAGGATGATCATATAAACATAGTAGGAAAATACGCTAGCTTAAGCCTTAATTTCGACAACCATATAATTAAGAACAATAGTGGGAATTATGATCATGATGCATTTTCTGCTTGTTTAATTGATCCTACAGGCATTGCGCCTTGTCCAATACTACCTGTAAATATTTTAAGTGCAAAAACTAATTTATGTAGGTATGATACAATCACTTTAACAACTGATTACGCATTCATAAATTATTGCCAGTGGAAAAAAGATGGATCTATTTTACCTTATCATAATGACAGCATTATAATAACCTCCAAAGGACAATACCGTTTAATTATAAATGAAGGTACATTATGTAAAGACTCTAGCGATAATTTAACCATAGAGGATAGAAAACTTCCTCTTCCAAAGATATTTTATGGCGATTCAACTATTATTTGTGACCAAGACTCTGTTGTTTTAAAGGTGAAGGATTTTGATAATAGTAACTATGAATGGTTTAAAGATGGATCAATTATAGAATCCCAGAAGGACTCATTTATTGTAGCTAAAGAAGAAGGCAACTATTCTGTACATATGAACAATGAATTCTGTGCGCAACTTGACTCAGTATTCGTAAAAAAATTAGAATATCCTAATATCACCATCAATGCAGACACATTTAGTTACCAAGGTATTCCTATTGATATTTACCCTATTATGAATAGTGATTCAAAGGCGCTATGGTATTATAATTATGATATAAAAGAATTTTCAAGAGAAAATAAAATTTCAACAAGTCTTTTAGGAAACTATACAATAGTTGCTGAGAATTATTGTGGTATTGATGTGGATCAAGTATTTGTTAATGAAGAACACAATGGGATAAAAGATAAGTATTTAAAAGACGCATCACTTATTTTATCTCCGAACCCCTCAAATGGTAGTTTTTTAATTTCCTTAGACGGCTTTAAGGTTGGTGAGTGTTTAATCGAGATTCTAAACATTAAAGGTAATGTTGTTAAATCATTTACAGAATGGTGCAACAATAATGAGAATAAAGCAATACCTATAAATATTGCAACTTCATCGGGTACATATTTTGTGAGAATAACACAGAATTCCAATTTTATTATTGGCAAACTAATAATAAAGAATTAGCATAAAATTAGAGCTATTCAGAAGAATTCCTTTACCTGGCATTTCTCATAGACCCGTGTTCCTTTTTTAGCATGATCCCCAAAAGGAAGAAAAGAACTATTTTATAATTATTTTTACGATCGAAAATATTTAATCAAGCTTGATATTGCACTTTCCTAACGAGATAATTAAAGGCTGCATCAACTCCACTCAAAAAATAAGGTAATTTGACTGAAATCGTTTATACTCGCTACGTTCATTCAAAAACGATTTTTAACCGTCAAACTAACCTTGTTTTTTGTTTCATTGGCTGAAGCCAATAAGAACCTACTAAAGAGTAGAAATCTTTTTAATTTAGGACAGATGTGATAAAAAATAAGTTATCTACTAATTCGTACTTAGTATATTTCAAATAATAATTATTAAAGTAGCTTATTTATCACAAAATGTTAAACTATAAACCAATTCATTTTGATCCCCTAACAATATCGTCCCATTTTTTGTTACTATCATACGATTATGATAAAAATAGATATCTGCTTCTTCTGAGCGTGATAAAATGCCATTATGACCAGAATATTTATAAATCCGCTTATCATTTGCAGAAATAAATATATCACTCTCATGCACGCAAAAGTCTATAATTTCAATATTTGAATAATCATTATTAGGTAAGGTTACATAATCACTCCAGGTATTCCCTTTATCTGTAGAACGGATGATAGTTCTCTCTCTAAATGAACTTTTACAACAATACATGTTACCTTCTATATCCATTCTAAATGGTTCCTGACAAGTTAAAAATTTCCAGCTATAACCATCATCTTCAGAATACATGATATCATTCCATCCATCCATCTTGTATAAGGTACCATCTGGATGAGTATATAGCTCATGAATAGCTACATCATTAAAGTAACCCTGCTCTGATAACTGCCAATCGTTACCATTATTTGTTGATTTAAATGTTTTGCCATAAACGCTATAAAATAATGTGTCATTATTTACTGAAACAAAATTAATGTATATTTCATTGGCCATCATTAAATAATCCCAATTCAATTTATTTGATGTTCGCCAAATCTTTCCATTTATAGTGCAAACAAATATATCTCCATCATCCTGTATTTCTATTCCTTGATAACCATTAGCAGACGGTCCTTCTGTTAAAATACTCCAATTAATGCCATTATCTGTTGATAAATAAATGTAGGAATCATTTTCCGCAACTAAATATAATGTCCCATCCTTTTTATCAAGAGCAATATCTTTAATATATCTACCAGAAGGAAAACATGATAAACCAAAATTTATTGGCTGAGAGATATTTGACGAAACAACTAAAGAATCCCTATAATTATGATTACTATCAATTAAATAAACATTCATTTTATGAATGATACTTTCACAACTTCCACTCCAATAACAATATGTTCTTCCTATTGAGTCTGTTATACCATAATTATACAAAACAGATCCATTTATTGGAACATATTTGACTGTTGCATTTGAAAATGGAATATTATGCCTATCTGTTACTTCAAAAACAATGCTATCTGTAAGTTCTTTATTGAATTCACCATTTTGATCATCCCCATAAATCACATTAAGCTTTAATCCTTTATAGATTTGTTCTGGATTAACATCCTTATCATCTTCATTATTATCGCATGAATAATTACAGAAACAAAGGATTAAGATTACGATGTTAATTACTTTAATATAATTCATTCTACTTTCATTGGGTTCATAATTGTCACCTCAGAATCATATACGATCAGCTCTAATAAAGGATTATAATTATTAAAACGTTCATACGAATTTTTAACGGTAATTATAAAATAAATATTTTCGGCTTCCAATAATGAATCTGGAAACATCCCCGGATCCATTGTAAAATATATTTTATTATTATCAGTATTAATATAGCTATATATATGAGAACGATAGATATAGTTAATAGAACTTAATTCTGGAGAATCTGACCAATAAGCAGTAAAGCTTCCTTGAATAGATTTATCCAATAATATCTCAACATTTATTAAATCATTTTCAACATTTACTGAAACAAACTGAGCTTTTGATTTAGGTTGCTCATATATAGTATTTGTGTTTTTAATAAAGTAAGGTTCATTCCCTCCTATAATCGGAACATTATATATTTTTTTTTGTCCAAAGTTATCTCGTTTTAAGGTAATATTATAGGTACCCGGGTTTATACCTTCTATTAAGAAGCGTCCATCTTCATTAGAAAAACAAGTGTAATCTGATTCATCTATTGAGACTTTAACACTATCTATATCAATACACTCTTTTCCATTAATATCGACTAATTCAACAAATCCAACTAATTCTCCTTTTAGGTTTGGCTGTTCTGTTTCTTTACTGCAGCTTATCATGAAACAGAAAAGAAATAATATATATATAAGATTACGCATTTTATAAATTTTGTTTACAATAATCAGGTTAATAATTGGTCGCTTCGTTTATTGTAAAGGAAGCACTTGTTGATACTTCAGCATTTGCAGAGTAATATACTTCTTTACCTGTTTCTGGATCTAAATAATAATATTCGTTTAAAACAGGATAGATTTTAACATACCATTTTGAATTCTCAGGAAATTCATCGTAATCAGCTGACATATAGACTGTTCCTGATTCAAAATAACTACCTATAATGTAAGATACTTCATAATGCTGAAGATCAATATTATTCTCTTTACTAAACAGAAGTAAAAACATGGTTGAATTCGTTTCTTTTCTTTGGTAATCAAACCTAATTTCTAGGCGTGAATTATAACTACTCTTATAACCTATTGTTTCAATATTCTGAATATCCATTTTTCCATCAGTTAGCTCATACAGGCTAATAGAGTTTAGTTGCAATGGAATAATTCCTCCGAAAATCTGAACTCCATAATCAATATAAGTTCCATAACCTTCTTTTTGATATATTAAATTATAAGTACCGATGGGAATATTGTTAAGCTCAAAATCTCCGTTTATATCTGTTGCAACCTCAACTATATAATCTCCTGATTGCAGTTTTATCTTAGCATTGTCCATCACAGTAGCTGAATAATTTTGATAAGAAATGGCTACTACATTTCCTCTTAAATTCCCAACTTGTTCCTCTGTAATTTCCTTTGTACATCCTATAAATAGAACAAGAAGAATAGCATGACAGATTTGAAATATGTTTTTTTTGTTCATTTTAATAGTTTTAATTTAAGATATAAACTGCAACATTGGAAGGAGTTCCAATACCTTCATAATAACTGCTGGCATATGACCTGCTACATGCAATGCAATAACATTTTTCAGGCATACTATAATAAAATCTGGTTTTAAACTCATTATCGTCATTTGTTTCGACATAAAAACCGAATGCTATATTATAGTTTACAGGTGATACATCTGATGAATCATTTATGAATATGATAATACTATTGTTGAAATAATCTGAATTAGGAGTTTGTTCATTTGTAATTTTACCTTTAGCGTACAATGCACCATTCTCGTTTATTATTTCAAAATCGGAAATTTTAGCTGTAGAAGGTTGAACCAGATCAAAATTTTTAACCTGCCATAGCTCCCCACCTAAAAACTGTACTCCTTCAAATTTAATGGTTTCATACCCATGGGCAGTAACAAAGATATTGTATGTTCCTGTGGTTAAATCTAGTATTTCATAATTCCCATCTGTATCTATTTCTGGAATATAGTCATTGTAGGTATCTGTAATGGTGATAACCACATTAGAGTAATCATTATTTAATTCGCCGAACTGATTGTACAAAATTACAGTACCTTTTAATTTTACCTGCAATTCCAATTTTTCAACTTCCTCTTTTGTGCAAGAAATCAGCACAACAATAAAAAACAGAAAGCTTAAATATTTATGTATAATTTTCATGTGTTTATAATTTGATTTTTATTGCGACATGAAACTCACCAAATATATTCATCCTCGCACTTGAGAACTATAACCTCAGGCTCGTTTCATTTGATTATAATTTTTTTCAATTATCTAATTGAACTTTTCGATATACAATATTGTCTATATGATAACTTTGAATAAAACAAGAATGTAACCTCATTAATTTTAAGCTTTTTATTGCATGTTTCATATCAAATAAAATCTAATTAAAAAGGTTTTACTTCAACCAAAACCCTATTAGATCCTCCCGGTATTAATGACACAATTAAAATTTTATCAGATGTTGAAAGAATTTGTTGTGGTATACCTTTTAAGTTATACTCTTCTATTTGAGTTTTTTCTTGTAAAGAATATTTTGTAAGTAGATTACCTTCATTATTATAGTATTGTCCCTTTGATATTCCATATATGGCATCCATAGACTCAACAATACAATATCTATGAGATGAGTAATAATCATTTAGTAATTTACCCTTATATTCCATTTTTTCATCAGCTGTATATACAGCACCCCTGTAATCACTAATACAATAATTTCCCATATCGGAAATCACAAACATTTCAGAACTTAAAGGATAATCTCCATGCTGTGAATCTTCTTTTTTAAGGGTTATTTTCCCATTATTATCCCATTCATAATATGTCATGTCTATTGGTGAAATAGTGGTAGTTATTGATAGTGCTGCATTTTTACCTGGGATCTTTTTAAATATCAATTTCCCATAATTACCGGTTTTACTTATTACATTACCTGTATTTAAGTCAACAACATGATTATTTTCATTCCAACTATCATATGAATTACCACTCAACATTACTTTATTGTCACCCATATACATTATACAGAATGCTGATATATCATAATTCACTTCTTTAAGTAATGAAAGATCCTGGCTGGAATATACATATATCTTACCCTCATTATTCACTGTATAAATATTTCCATCCTCTTCCTGATCAATATCTATATCAATAATATCAGATGAAAGTTCTTTTTCATATTCTACTTTTAACTCGTTTAAATCATATTTTAACAATTTAGCATTTTCTTTATTCCAAAGAATTAATTCATCTTGGTTCTTAGTAACAAAAGCTTCTGTAGGAATAAAATCTACAAACTCCCCATTAGGTTGTTCCACCTTTATTAAATTACTGCTGCTATATAAGCCTAAATAATTTTTCACTCGGATAAAATAATATACCTCATCATAAAATGGAGGAAATTTATCTGTGTAAGTTGTAGTATTTCTATCTTCAATTTCCACTAATTTCTGTAACCCAATTTCTCCTTTAACATCATTACTAATGTATATTTCGTAGGCTTTAAAATAATCACTTAAACTTTTTTCCCAACATAACTCTACAGATCCATTTTTTCGCTCTGCTTTTAGCAATTGAATCTCTTCAGGAACACCATATTGAATTTTAATCGTTTTGGTATATTTTAACCCATATACATCTATAGTATTTATTTCAATTGTATGTAATCCTTGAGATAAATTTGATCTACTAAACTCTAGAATCCCATTTTCAGGTAACGAACCTTCATATAAAACACCATCCAAATTACTTGTAATATTTAATTCTATTGATTGATCGCTTTCAATATTATTACCATCAATATAAAAATCAACAGTTTCATTAAGTAAATATGCATCTTCGTATTGTGGCTTTAAAACCTGAACAACCGGAACATTTTTGGGAAGTACTGAAGACTGTAAATGAAGGCTTAAGTAATTCGTACCTTCATTCTTTTGTATTTTTGCTTTTGCACCGCCATATATAGATTGGTATGCAGAAACAGTATCTGTTGTTTTGTAATTCTCATTTAATATTGCTATACCTAAATTATTAGTTTGAACTATTTCCTTTTCTGGATCAACAAATACAAAGGCTCCTTCTATGGGGGTATTGTTATAACTGATATTAACATATACCCGATCAGAATCATTTAAAGTCCTTAATTCCTCTTTCGTACATGCACAAAAGATTAAGGTCCATAAACCAATAAATAATAATTTATACTTCATGAAATTTTTAATAAGGGATGAATTAAAGTGTGTTTTTTATAAACATTATTTGGTTAAAACAACTATTATAGATATTTGAAAACGGTTTAGTGGGGCAAATACTGTTTGCAGTCTAGTATTAAGGTTAAAAACATTACTCATAACGTATAGGTCAAAAATGAAAAACCAAAATTATAAAAAATATATTAAGTTCAAAAGGATTTTAAATTATATCAATTAAATGCATCTTTCAAATAACAAAAGACTATCAAACTGATATTTTAGAATATACGTGTATTAAATCATTCATTTTTTTTAATATTCATTACATTTGACGCTCTAATTTGACATAATTATGAATACAGATCTCGCAGTTATTGTAAATCGCATCAAGTTCTCCTTTGAAAATCAATTGGCAAAGGATTCTTCACACAAATATGCCGACTTATATCAATCGATTAAAAACTGTATCATAAATATGGAATTGCCAGAAGGTGTGAACCTGCCCTCAACACGAATTCTGGCTGAAGAAATGAATCTTTCGAGAAGTACAGTAATAAAAGCTTATGATTTACTTTTAATTGAAAAGTTAATTGAATCAAAACATTGCTCAGGATATAAAGTATGCTATTCTACAGATAATAAAACAAACAGAAAAATAATAACAGATAATACATTTAGTGCTGAAACATATCCACAGATTTCAGAAAAAGGTAAGGCATGTTTAAAAAATATATCCCTCATTAACCGACATTCGGATACAAACCTGGCATTTAGACCAGGGCTTCCCCCATTAGATATATTTCCGGTAAATCAATGGAAAAAATTGACAAATAGTTACTGGCGCTATGTAAAATCTTCTTCCCTATCTTATTCATCTTCATCTGGTATTGATTCCTTGAAGAAAAATATTTGTAACTATTTAAATATCACCAGGAATATTAAGTGTAATCCACATCAAATTTTTATTGTTTCCGGTTCATTACAATCTTTATATCTGGTTTCTAACGTTTTATTAAATAAGGGGGATTGTGTAGCCATGGAGAATCCAACTTTTCCTAACGTGCATTCAATATTCAAAAGTATGCTTGCCCGTATTCTTCCTATTAATATAGATAATGAGGGAATTAAAGTTAACGAACTTATCGAAAATAAGATATCAACACCTAAATTGGTACATACAACTCCATCTAACCATTATCCTTTGGGTGTAAAGATGAGTCTTGATCGAAGACTGGAATTGTTAAAGTGGGCTTCTGAGAATAAGGCTTTAATTATTGAAAATGATTATGAAAGTCCGGTTGGTAACTACCTTGAACCTATTCCAAGTATCTATAGTATTGACAAGGAAGACCGAACTATTTATCTGAGTACTTTTAATAGATTAATGCATCCTTCCATTAGGTTGGGATATATGATCGTACCCGAATATTTAGTAGGTGCAATTAAGGCTTTTCAGGAACACTCACATCGCTTTGTATCCCCTTCTGTACAATTGGTTATGGACCAATTTATTGAAAGAAATTACCTCTTAAAACATCTGCATAATATGATTGATGTAGCTCAGGAAAGAAGAGATTTATTTATTTCAAAACTTGAAGCGCAGACCAATAGATTAACCATAGACCACATTCCTTTCCGAAATTTACATGTGACAGCATTTTTGGATAAAAACATAGATGAAAAACATGTAATCCATTTATTACACCAAAACAATATAGCAGTTCACTCATTAAAAAAGTGCTATGTAAGTAAAGATTCAAAAGCAGGTCTTATTTTTGGCTATTCACCTGTACCTGCACCTGTTATTAAAGAAAAGGTTGAAAAAATGGCTAAAATTATCAATAACATATAAGGAATAGATCAGAGTATTAAAAAAACATAATTGGTATCTAATAGTAATTACAACTGGTATGTTTTTCAATAATTCAATAACTATAGTTTTGCATCAATAATTTAAGTTAAAATAAAAAATGTTGATGTATGAAAAAGAATCTCACTACAAGTTATCATTTATGCTTAATCTGTATCAGTACTTTGCTTAATAAGTAAAAATCTTATCATCTGACACTTGGCAAAAATGCAGTACATTAATCTGCTATAAATTATTTTCTACGATCAATTCAAATTTACAAAATATCATGCTCGTAACCGGTTCTATTATATCTATACTCTTTGTTATAATTGTTGCAAAGCTATTAATGAGGAAGTACAATCCACAAGCTGTACTGATTATTAGTGGTTTACTGATGATGGCCATAGCGATAACACTTGGTATGGAAATACCTACTATAAAAGAAACAACTGGATTGCAGCTTTTTGATCTTTTCAAACAGATAAAAATATCCTTAAGTAATAAAGGTGCAAAAGTAGGGCTAATGATTATGACCATTGGAGGATATGTTGCCTATATGAAAAAAATTGGTGCAAGTGAGGCATTGGTTTATGCTTCTATGAAACCTTTATCCATATTCAGAAAATACCCATATGTAGCTGCTAGCATCGTTATTCCGATAGGACAAGTTCTTTTTATGTGTATACCATCTGCCACAGGATTAGGTTTATTACTTGTTGCTTCAATATTTCCGGTGTTGGTTAATTTGGGTATAAGTAAAACATCAGCAGTTTCTGTAATTACTGCATGTACTGTATTTGACATGGGGCCTGCATCTGCAAATACTGCACGAGCGTCAGAACTAATTGGAAAAACCAATGTGCAATATTTTATGGAAGATCAATTGCCTTTAACGATCCCTTTAACATTAGTATTAATGGTTATGTACTACTTCGTAAATCAGTACTTTGATAAAAAGGAAAACCATAAACCAACACAACTTGAAATTGATTCGTTTAAGAAAATAAATACACCCAAAATATTTAGCATTTTACCAATGTTGCCTTTGATAATGCTAATCGTATTTTCTCCATTCTTTAACTTTTTTCCTATTCCCATTCATCTTGATACAACAACCGCAATGATCATATCATTATTTGTATCCATGTTATTTGAATTAATCAGGAAAAGAGATTTAAAAATTGTCTTTGAATCACTTAAAACATTCTGGGAAGGAATGGGGAAAGTATTTGCTTCTGTAATCACACTTATTATATCTGCCGAAATTTTTTCACTGGGTTTAATTAACCTCGGCTTTGTTGAAGGGCTTATTGCTGGATCCCAGTCCTTAGGCTTTTCAGCTGTTGGTATTGGTATTGTAATGAGTGTGCTTATTTTCATGGCCTCTATACTTATGGGAAGTGGTAATGCTTCATTCTTCTCTTTTGGTCCATTAGTGCCAGAAATAGCAGCTAAAATGGGTATTGAAGGCGCCAGAATCATTTTACCAATGCAATTATCATCCAGTCTTGGAAGGGCTATTTCTCCAATTGCCGGAGTTATTATCGCTACTTCCGAAATCGCTGGAATTAAACCTTATGCTCTGGCTAAAAGAAATGTTATTCCATTATCTGTAACAGCTGTAATGATGATAGTTGTTCACTATATTTTTTAATATTATGATGAAGATTATAAAGAATGCCAATATATATGCTCCTATAAACCTGGGGAAAAAGGATATTTTAATTGGATCCGAGAAAATCCTGGCCATTCAGGATCATATAGAAATTAATATGGATGGTGTGGAAATTATTGATGCAACAGATAAGATTGTCACTCCCGGATTAATTGATCAGCATATTCATATTACAGGTGCAGGTGGAAAGCAAGGCTTTTATTCTATGACACCCGAAATTTCAGTTGATGAATTAATTCGTTGCGGAACTACAACGGTAATGGGGATGCTGGGAACAGATGGTGTTGTAAAAAGTTTAAAGGGATTATATGCCAAAACAAAAGCCCTGTATCAGGAAGGAATATCTGCTTATATGTTAACCAGTTATTTTGGCATGCCTCCCATGACAATTCTTGATAATGTGATGGAAGATATGATTTTTATCGATACTGTTATCGGATGCAAAATTGCTATTAGCGATGTACGTTCCTCCTTCCCCTCTGAAACAGATCTTCTGCGCTTTTTAAAAGATGTATATGTAGGTGGATCTATTGGAGGCAAAGGTGGTATTTTACATGTACATCTGGGGGCACTGGATACAAAGATGGATATATTGTTTGAACTGGTTGAAAAACATCATTATCCTATCAGGTACATCTCACCTACCCACGTAGGACGCACAAAACCATTATTCGATCAGGCCATTCATTTTGCAAAAATGGGTGGTATTATAGATATATCAACCGGGGGAACAATATATGATGAACCATACAAAATGGTTTTATATGCCTTAGAAAATGGAGTACCAATGGATCGAATAACTTTTAGCAGCGATGGAAATGCCGGTATGGCAAAAAAAGATCACAAGGGAAACATTATTGGTTTTTTTCCGGCTCCTATTGATTTAAATCTTGAACAAGTTAAAAAGCTCATTCAAACAGGTGGAATTAAAATTGAAGATGCGTTCAAATTAATTACCAGTACACCAGCAAAAAACTTATCACTCAACCATAAAGGAGTTATAAAACCGGGAGCAGATGCTGACTTGTGTTTCTTTGATTCAGAACTGAATTTGACTGATGTAATTGCCAGGGGAAATATAAAAATGAAAGAGCAAATAATCATATAAGCTATAACCGAGCTATAACAATATACTCAATACTTATTTCAAATAACAGCAGATCAAAGGATCTACTGAATGGAAAAGTTATGCCTTAAAATAAAAATCTATTTACCAATTTTTAATATTATGAAGTACAAAATTCTAATGTTTTTTCTTTTAACTACCGCAATCAGTTATGCACAGGTTAAAGGAAAAGTAACTGACCAGAAAACCGGTGATATTTTACCCGGTGTCAGTATTGTAATTAAAGGTACAATTACCGGAACAATCACGGATTTCAATGGAGAGTATGCCATGAAAGCATCTCCCGGAGACTCCTTATTATTCAGTTTTATTGGTTATAAGCCAATATCTGTTGCTGTTGGCTCCAATACCACTATTAATGTAAAAATGGAAGAAAACCAGCAGGAAATTGACGAAGTAGTGGTTGTAGGGTACGGTGTTCAAAAAAAGAGTGACGTTACAGGGTCTGTAGTTTCATTTAGCACTGATAAAATTGAAGACCGGCCTCAGGTTAATATTTTGCAGTCCCTGCAAGGAAGTATGGCCGGATTCAGGGTTTCTGTTGACGCTTCGAATGCTGAAGGTGCTTCGGCCAATATGATGATTCGTGGACAAAACTCAATTACAGCCTCCAATAGTCCTCTTATCATCATGGATGGGATTCCTTATTCCGGTAGATTATCTGAGTTAAATCCTAATGATATTAATTCTATTGAGGTTTTAAAAGATGCCTCTTCAACTGCGATATATGGAGCCAGAGGGGCCAATGGCGTAATTTTGATCTCCACTAAAATGGGACAGAAAGGTACAATGCAAGTTTCGTACGACGGTTATATTAGTTTTGATAAACTAGGACATATTCCTGATATGATGGATGGTGAAACTTTTGCTATGCGAAAAACTGAATATGGTGAAACCTTTACGACAACGGAGGAAGAAAGTATTGCATTAGGACGATCTACAGACTGGATGGATGTTGCCACTCAAACCGGACAAAAGCAACAACACAACTTATCAATAAGAGGTGGAAATGACAAAACAAAATATTTTGTTTCAACCGTGTATAATGATGCAAAAGGTGTAGCTAAAAACGATCTCTTTAAAAGACTAACTATTCGTTTAAATATGGAGCACTTATTAAATGGATGGATAAAATTTGGAACTAATACATTATTAGGACGCTATGATCGTAGTGGTTATAAGGCAAGTTTTTTCTGGGCTTTTGCTATGAATCCATTAGGTGTACCTTACAACGAAGATGGTTCTATTGCTTTGTTAGCCTGGGAAGATGCGTTCTTTGCTGAAAACCCGCTAAATCCATTAAATGCAAAAAGCGAAGAAATTACACGAAGAGTTAACACAAACAACTACGTTCAGTTTGACTTTCCATTTCTAAAAGGTTTATCCTATAAAATTAATACTGGATATGAGTTTCGTAATCAATTATCGCAACGATATGATGGTAGAGATACTTATACGGGTTATTTATCTAATGGTGTTTTACATACAGACAATAACCATGAAGAAAACTGGATTATTGAAAACATCATAAGCTATAACAAGTCTATTGGTAAACACAATATCTTTTTAACAGGACTTTACAGTGCGCAACAGGAACAATATAAATACAATAACATTTATGCCACAAACTTTCCTAACGATGTAATGACTTGGATTTGCAACTTTATTCCGGACAAATTATTAAGCCACTTGTTTGATTGTTGATTTTCCAAATTCATTAGGAGATAAATATCCTAAATGTGAATGTTGTCGTTGCCTGTTATACCATATTTCAATGAATTCGAAGATATCGGTTCGGGCTTGAAAATAACTTTGATAATTATTGTGATTTACCATCTCTGATTTTAATATTTTAAAAAAGTTTTCGGCAACAGCATTGTCCCAACAATTGCCTTTTCGACTCATACTTTGGATAACTTTACAGTGGTTTAATTCTTTCCGAAAAGATTCTGAAGCGTACTGAATCCCTCGATCTGAATGGAAAATCATTTCGTGCCCTACGGGTCTATTGATGATCGCCATCCTCCATGCTGCAATAACTGTTGCCTCTGTTGTCATATTATCAGATAAAGACCAACCAATTATCTTGCGATCAAAAAGATCCATGACAATCGTCAAATAGAGCCACCCTTGTTTTGTCCTAACATAGGTAATGTCTGAAATCCAAGCCTGAGATGGTCTATTGTGAACAAATTGTCTATTTAGTACATTATCTGAAACATGCTTATTATGCTTCGAATCTGTTGTAGTCACTCTGTAACGCTTCTTAATGATACTTTTTAGGTTATTCTTTGCCATAATTCTGGCTACTCTGGGGCGAGAAGCTTTGATGCCAATTTTATTTAGTTCTACAGTAATTTTAGGACTGCCATATCTTTTCTTACTGGCATCATAAATCCGAATTACTTCAGATTCTACTCGGCAAGCTTCAATGCTTCGTTTGGAAGGTTTTCTATTCAACCATTCGTAATAGCTACTCCTTGCAATCCCCAACAACTTACACATCTTCTCAACAGCAAATTCTTTCTGATGCCTTTTTACGAATTTGTATTTTTGCTGTCGCTCCTGGAAAAGATGCTTACTGCCTTTTTTAGAATATCACGTTCTATCTGGGCTTCTTTAAGCTCCTTCTTCAAACGGGCAATCTCTTTCTCTGCATCTGTCATTACAGGTTTGCCATTGCCTGAGAAGCTGCCTTCTTTGTTGGCTTCGTACTCTCGCTTCCATCTACTCACCAGTTCGGATCGGATCCCTAATTCCATTGCAACCTGCCTTGCTGATTTGCCAGTATAACAAAGATTAACAGCCATAATCTTAAACTCTTTGTCGTACGTTACTCTTGATCTACTCATATCTGCTAAATTAAAAATTTTAGCTTAATAATTTGTCCGGCTAAAGATAGCAGGTCCAACTTATTATCAGCCTAATAAAGCCTCATCTATTGAAGCATATGCAGGGTTAACTCAAACTAACCATATCTCGCAGATGTTCCGTGCAAACTATAGCTATGATTCGCGTTACCTATTTACCGGAACAATCAGAAGAGATGGTTATTCAGCCTTTGGAAGTGATAAGAAATTTGGTGTATTTCCATCTGTTGCTTTAGGGTGGAACATTATGAATGAGTCATTTTTTAAGCAATCTTCATCACTTAAAAATGTAGATATATTAAAATTAAGGTTGTCTTATGGTAAAAATGGAAATGAGGCCATTTCGGCCTATTCTACCCTTCCAAGCCTTGCTTCTAAAAATTATCTTACAGCTGATCTTACTTCTGCATTTGGGTTTTATCCTAACAAATTAGGTAACCCATCTTTAGGATGGGAAAGCACAGAATCATTTAATACAGGATTGGACTTTACTTTATTTGGCAATAGATTAAGAGGATTATTAGATCTGTATTGGTCAAAAACCAGCGATTTGTTACTAGATAAAACAATTTCTTCAATTAATGGAGTAGATAATATCAGATCAAATATTGGTCAAACAAAGAACCGCGGTATTGAATTCCAGTTTTCTTCGGTAAATATTGCAAAGAATGATTTTACATGGTCTACAGATTTTAATATTGCATCATATAAAACTTCAATTGTTAATGTTGGATTAACAGATGATGAGGGAAAATATATTGATGATGTGGCAAATCAATGGTTTATTAATCAACCTATTTCTGTAAATTACGATTATGTTTTTGATGGAATTTGGCAATTAACTGATGATATAGCCGCCAGTGCTCAACCTGATGCACAACCAGGAGATATTAAGTACAAAGACGTAAATAACGATGGTGAAATTAATCCTGATGATAAAAAAATCATCGGATCAAGAACTCCAGATTTTGTTGCAGGAATTACCAATAGCTTTGCCTATAAAAACTTTAAATTTAGTTTCTTCCTGAATAGTGTTTATGGGGTTAAAATGCCAAACCGACTTTATGAAACAAATGTAAACTCTTATCGTCTTAATAGCTTCAATAAAAACTTCTGGTCCGTTGATAACCCGACGAATGAATATCCGGCAAATGTGGATAGAGATGTGAACCCAATGGGAATGAATTTTTATCAGGATGCCAGTTTTCTTCGTTTACAGGATGTAACTTTTAGTTATTCGTTACCTGAAAAGGTATGTAACAAACTAACTATAAATAATGCAGAGTTATATCTAAACCTAAAAAATATGGCAACATGGACAAAGTGGGAAGGTTTAGACCCTGAATTTTCAAGCTGGAATAATCAATACGCAACACCACAAGTTAAAAGTGTACTAATTGGAGTAAGAGTAAACCTTTAACTTTTGAACGATCTGGTTACTATCAAAAATCGCTATAAACAAATTACTCCCTATTGGAATAATACTCCAAGTGAAATGAAGCAACCATAAAAAATGAAAAAATGAAAAATATATTATATACCTTATCTGTCTTTTTAATAGTAGCATGTATAAGCTGTAATGAAGACAGTTTTCTGGAAGAAATGCCGGAAGATAATATTTATGCAAATAATCTGTTTAAGGATTATGATGGATTTGTAAACTCCATGAATGCGGTTTATTCATGGGTACGTGAAGAAAGAAGTCGTGCTGACAATATTCCGCTTACCAGATGTACTTGTTGGAATACTGGTGTGGATAATGCCTTTATGAACAACGGCCATTCGGATATGACATTTTTAAATTGGCCAACTCATATTTATACAGATCAGTTTATTTTTGAAAATATGTTTGATTGGTTATATCGTATTATCAATTCAACCAATATGATCATAAACAGAGCTCAGAAATCTGATATCAATTGGATGGGAAACAATGATGAAGAAAATTTATACAAAAAGAACTACATTATTGCACAAGCCAGATTAATAAGGGCCTGGGCCTATCGTCATTTAACCTATTGCTGGGGAGATGTTCCTTTGAGTCTTGATGAAATTGATGGATCTAATTATCAAAACAACTGGACCAGAACTCCTGTGGCTGACATTCGATTACAAATGGAAAAAGATTTAGTATTTGCTAAAAAAAACTTACCATTACGTGATGACAATCCAGGAAACGTAAATGCTGCCGTAGCCATGCATTATTTAGCTGAGTTATATTTGGCAATGGGAAGATATTCTGAGGCAGAAAATACTGCCCGGGAATTATGCGAAGATTCTGAATACCGTTTAATGACAGAACGTTTTGGAAGCAATGCTAATAAATCGGGTGTACCTTTTATGGACTTATTTACAAATCCTTTACCTTCACAAGGAAACAACGAGGTTTTATGGGCTTTACTCAATACCGAGCCAGAAGCAGTTTCGTATGGAAATGAAGACAATAACTATATGAAAAACATGTGGCAAACTTATTATAGTAAAGACAATACAATTAAAAAGTTAGACCTTAAAGTTTTTTATATAAACAATGGTGGCAAAGGTGCCGGACGCTCTTCTATTACTGCACCAACATTTGATTTATATGAAGCTCAGGATGACCGCGTATCTGATTACGCCATAAAATGGAATTTAGTAATGCCTAACGATCAGGGTGAAATGGAAGTTGTTCTGGAAACCAATACCGATCATAACATTACCGATGGTAAATATGACTTAGATCACTTCCAATGGCCTTCAACCAGAAAATGGGAGTATGTTCATCCAAACTCTTCAAATGCATCCAGTTCTGATCAATTTAATTGTCAGATGTACATCCGTTTGGCTGAAACCTATTTGATTTTGGCAGAAGCTCTATATAAAGAAAATAAGATTGACGAAGCAGCTATTTGGATCAATAAAGTACGAGAGCGCTCTAATGCAACTCCTATTTCAGGATCTGATATCGACATTGATTTTATTTTGGATGAACGATCACGAGAGTTGGTTACCGAAGAAGACAGACGGCATACCCTAATCAGAACCAATAAATTAGTTGAACGCGTACAAAAATATAACGACTTTGCAGGACCAACTATTGCTCAGGCTCCAAAGTACTTTCCAATTCCTCAGAAAGTAATTGATGCAAATACTGGTGCAGTTATGCAACAAAACGACGGTTATTAATATCTTGTAAAAGATTAGAAGAAGGAAGTAAAAAACACTTCGTTCTTCTAACTTCTAAAACTCATAATGAAACGATAAAACTTAATTATTATATATGATGAAATGTGCTAAGAGCATAAATGCTCACATATAAGTATTTTCATTTTTAGCGTATTCCATCTTACAACAAAAAATAAATTTAAACAGATGAACAAGTTGATAGGAATTTTGATTATGCTGGTTGTTTATACAACAACAGTAATTGGTCAAACAGACGAAACAATTAATATATTATTTCTTGGAAATAGTTACACCTATTACAATGGAGTTCCAAGTATAGTTTCAGATATGGGACTCCAAAAAGGAAAAAAAATTGTAGTAACTCAAATTACAAGAGGGGGAAGTTTATTAGACACTTACGCCAACACTGAATTTATTTTAGAAACTATAAATAAGTATAAATTCAATTATGTAGTGCTTCAGGAACAAAGTACTGCTCCCCTTTTTGCAGCAGAAGAAAAAACATACCCTGCAATACGTAAGTTGGATAAAATGATTCGTAAAAATGGTGGACAAACCATTTTGTATATGACTTGGGCCCGTGAATATGCAGATAGCATCGGAACCAAAATGCTACCCGGAAAATTCTACTATGATGTATTTGATTCATTTGATTCAGCGCAGGATAGTCTTGCTGCCAGCTATAATAAAATAGGTAAAGAAATTAATGCAAAAGTTGCTCCTTCTGGCTTGGCCTGGAAAGCATTTCACAAGATGCATCCTGATGTAGCATTATGGCGATCAGACCATAGTCACCCATTAGAAATTGGATCCGTTATTGCGGCTTATTCTATTTATAAAACAATATTTAATGAATCTGTAATTGGCATAAAATCGCCACTTCCCATTTCAGAGAAATATCAAAAAGATATTATTGAGATTACTGAAAAATTGGTTCCTGATAAAAAATAGCAATATTTGACTCTAAACAAGAATGGTTACTTTTACTAGTAACCATTTTTTCTTCGCCTCATAAAGAATTATAATTTAATTGTTAGTTACATACCTCATAATTGGTCTTGACTCAGATCGGCGAGCAACTTCTTTAAAACCAACCTTTATAAATGCTGAGGCAAATCCTGTCCATGCAAATACATCAGGCATTTCAGATTTTTTTGGTAGATGAGGATAACCTTCAATAATTTTGGCTCCTTGCTTTATACAGTACCCGATAACAAAATTTAATAATTCAGCTGATAATCCTATTTTCCTATAGGGTTTTGCAATAAAAAAACATACAATAGACCAAACAGGTTGGTCATCAATTCTTTTTAATATTCGGGAGCGTTCTAATGCAGAAAATTGCTCTCTTGGAGCTACAGAACACCATCCAACAGGTTGATTATTATGATATGCTATAATACCTGGAATTTCACCTGCCTGAATTAATTCTTTCATCAATTCCTTATTACGATCTCCCTTTTGCTTTTCAAAATCAGAACGTTTCAATCTCCACCACATACACCAACACCCTCCACAAGCCCCATTTTTCCCAAATAATAATTCAAAGTCATCCCACCTATCATATGTTAAAGGATAAAATTCTAAGGACTTTAATATTTCTTTTTTATTATTCATATGAATAGTACCACATACTAGTAAGAAAAATCTAATAATAATATAAAATAATTTAAACCCAAATATTTGTACTTGCTATATAGACTATTCTCTCAATTGAAACATAATATTTGCAACTTCTACACTTGGTTCATCAATAGTTTTATATGCTTTTCCTATTGTTGCTGCAAGTTCAGATTCCTTAAACTTTTTTAATGATTCTTTGGAGTCCCAGATATACACACCGCCATATTCACCAGGTCTTATTTTAATATAATACTTCTGCACTAATCCGGGTATGGCATTAAATTGTGGTTCGCGCTCTTTTGCTATTCGTAAAAATTCCTCATCCGATAGTTCTGTCGTTGCTTTAACAATAAGCATTACTGAAGCCTTGCTTTTCAAATTGGATGATTCTTGCATAACCTTTTTGTCGGCTAACTCCGTTGAACTGTTTGTATTTGTTTTTGATGTACAACCTATCATTGCAAGCATGACCACTACAAATACAGTTTTTTTGATTAGTTTCATATACTACTGATTTACTATTATATAACCATATGAAAATCTTACTCCGCTTTGTTCGATTATATTAATATACGAAATTATTCACTTCGTTGCTTTATCATTTCCAAACGCATAACATTAAATTCTGCCATACTTAAATATTAAATTAAGTTTAATATTTCATAATGACCACGTATCAATAATCACATTATTATCAAATATAAATGCAGATATAGTAAACTAATAGGAAAAAACTCAATTGTCAATAATGCATTATTACATATAAATGCTTATCTTAATATGTATTTATAAAAGATAAACTCATATTAATAACTTGGTAAAAAGAATTTTTTTCTATAAATAGCCATCCAAAGGTATTATAGCAATAATGTGTAGCATGGAAGTAACTAGTAATAATGAGGAATTTGTTAAACTTAGATCAGAAATCAATAAACTAAAAAAAGAGCTGATCAAAGAGCGGGAAGTAAAGGGTTATTCATTGCTACTGCAAGAAATTGTGGATAAAAGCCCTTATCCAATGTGGATTTCTGATGAAAAAGGCTTAATGCAAAAAGCGAATAAAGCATTATTAGATACTTTAGGTTTAAACAAGGAGGATCTGATTGGAAGATATAATATTCTTGAAGATAAAAATATTGAGAAGGAAGGTTTTTATAACAATATAAAAGAGGTTTTTACCAAACTTACAACCACTACCATCATGATGTCGTGGGATGGAAAAAATTCAAGAATCGATGAAATAAAAAATGCCAGACAGGTTTGGATTGAAGCAAGTTTTTTCCCAATTATTGATAAAAACGATATTCTTACTAATGTTATCTGTCAATGGTTTAATATCACGAAACAAAAAGAAGCTGAACTTAAACTAGCCAAACAAAACCAGGAACTTGAAAGTATTGTTCATGAAAGAACAAAAGAGTTAGAAGAGAAGAATAAGGAACTGGAAAATACTTCTCAAAACCTGGCGGAAATTCAATCTAAAATGATGGAATCTGATAAAATGGCTTCCTTAGGTTTTCTCACAGCCAGTATTGCTCACGATTTAAATAGTCCTTTAAATTTTATCTACTCCGGTTATCAACAATTGGTTGAATTATTGAATGAAAAAGGCCATATAGACAAAGAAGAAAGCCAGGTTTGGTTAGAGGCTATTGATAAAGGAGTAAACAACTGCATTGATATAATCAAAAGTCTGAATCAATTCAGCAGAACAAATATTGAAGACAATGAATCCCTGGAAATTCATAGTGTTTTGGATAACTGCCTTTTAATTCTACACAACAAATTAAAATATCGCATTAATCTAAAGAAAGACTATTGTAAGAAGAACATAATCATTTCTGGTAATTCAGGACAAATGCATCAGTTATTTTTAAACATTATAACCAATGCAATGCATGCAATTGAAGCTAAAGGAACTATTAATATTGAAACCAGAGTAGCCGAACATTACATCACCATAAAGGTAACTGATGATGGATGTGGTATTAAACAAGAGCATTTAAATAAGATTATGGATCCTTTCTTTACCACAAAACCTCCAGGATTTGGTACTGGATTAGGCCTGTCGATCACTCAAAAAATTGTAAAGGAACATAATGGTTTCATTGAAATTGAATCTCAACCGAATCATGGAACCTGTGTAAAAATTACATTACCCTCAAAAATGTAATACACATTATTTAAATAAATCTATTTATAACAGAGGAAAAATATTCTACAATAGAAAACTGACTTTCTAGTACTTTTGCATCAATTACTGTAAAATGGGTTATTGAACATTTTCAAAGACAATTCCAATTGTTTTTACTACTTTTATTATTCTAAGAAAAATTAACTATCATTTTCTTGAAAACTAGTCTATAACAAATAAACTATGAAAAATAATCGAATTACTTTAATTCTTCTAACTCTATTAATATATTGCCTTTATAATAGCTGCACCACTAATTTAAATTGGGGAACCAATTTAGAAAGCAATTTAAATTCTATGGTCGATTCTTTACTGCAGAATTTAAGTAAATTAGACAGCCAGAATTTAACTTATAATGTTGATGATTTTGGGGCAATAGCAGATAGTGCAACGCTAAACACTACAGCTATTCAACAAGCCATTGATTCTTGTGCCAATAATGGTGGTGGAATCATATTGTTTCCAAAGGGGAATTATGTAACTGGTACCATTAAATTAAAATCGAATGTTTATTTAAATGTGGCTAAAAATGCTCGTATATTAGGAAGTACTGACATCAAAGATTATCCGGATCATATAGAGGCGTTAAAAAGTATCATGAGTGAAAGTTATGAGTTTAAGCAGTCTTTAATATATGGTGAGAAGCTTACTAATATTGGAATTATTGGTAACGGAGAAATTTATTTTCGAGGAGAGAAAAAATATTTTGGAGGACCGGAAACTCAAACAAAAATAGTTGATCGTCCACTTGGAATACGCATCATTGAATGTAAAAACATTATAGTGAAAGATATTCACCTTACAAATTCTGCGGCCTGGATGCAAAATTATTTACATTGCGAAAACCTGCTATTTAAAAATATGACCGTAACAAACCATGCAAACTTTAATAATGATGGCTTAGATTTAGATGGTTGTACAAACGCAATGGTAGATGACTGTTTTATTAATGCTGAGGATGACGCCATGTGCTTTAAAGGTGCTAGCTTTTATGATACCGAAAATATTCTAGTTAAAAACTCCACCTTTTTATCTACTTGTAATGGATTTAAAATTGGGACAGATACGCAAGGAAGTTTTAGAAACATAATTGCTAAAAATCTAATTCTGGGAGGCATTCCTGACTCATTAGAATCGTTCAGAGGTCATGAGGCAAGTACTGGAATAACCCTTGTAACTGTTGATGGTGGCACAGTAGAAAATATAATTCTAAGTGACATTACTATCAACCAAAGCAGATGTCCTGTATTTCTGCGAATTGGAGACAGAGGTAGAGTAATGAAAGATATGTCAAAACCAACCCCAGGTTTATTACAAAACATCATTATAAAAAACATTGATGGAAAAGATAACTTTACTCAAGGCTCATTAATTACAGGTATAGAGGGGTATCCTGTTGAGAATGTTATTATTAAAAACATGAATGTATCCATGCAAGGTGGTGGCACAGATAGTATGGCTAATGCCAGTGTTCCTGAAGATATTTCCGGTTATCCCGATGCCCATCAATTTAACAGAGAGGGTCTCCCTGCTTATGGTTTCTATATAAGGCATGCTGAAAATATCATATTGCAGAATGTGAAAATTGCTGCAGATAGTATTGACGCCAGGCCTGAATTCAAATATGGTAAAAATGTTGAAAATGTTATCATAAACAACAATCTAATTAATTAATCAGCTATTATAATGAAGAAAATTATTATTTTAATTACACTCGTTATTCTAATTCAATCAATATACGCACAAAATAAATTAACAACATCTGATAATAACGAAATTCTCCCGAACACGTTATTATTGGAAACCTTATGTCCTCTGGATACCAACTTTTCTAAGAACTGCAGTTTATGGAATGATCAATATTTTTCCATCATTGACCATACAAATGGTGAAATAAATAATATACTCCTTGATATTGCTCTTAATAAAAAAAATATAAAATATAGTCCGGAACAAATAACTAACTATTACCCTTATGATATAAAATCATATTCAAAATTAAATGAGGATGAGGTTAGGCATAGCTTTGGGGAATCAATAGAATATTCGGGCGATGGTCCAATGATTGCCGGAGTTATAACAGAAATAAATCCCTCTGAGATAAAGGCGGTTCAATTTATTGAAGAGTGGAATTTAGATACACAATTAAATGGTTTCGATAAGACTATAAAAGCTATTATCCCAATTCGTTCCTTAATGAATTACTCTGGCAGTATTCAAAAGCAGACTTGTATAGTTGAACAAACACCAGATAAAGATTTCAAACTAGAAAAATTAATTGCCCAGGTTAAGTATGAAGTGTTATTGTTTGATAATAATGAATTTAAGGGAGATGAAGAGGCTTACTATCTGTTTAAGAAGGAACTACCTAATGCTCCATTGTTAAGTAGTTACTCCAGGTATAAGTTGGTTGATTTCATTGAGTCGTCTGCGCTTCAAAAAACAATTACCGCTTACCACTTTGATTCCAATAAAGCTATTAAAGATAAAAAGACAATAGAACAAATGTTAGGATACGAAAACACGGTTCTAAATGTAATGGATTCTTCAACCGGCAAAACTGTAGAAAAAACTATTGAGAAGGGTATAGCATCAATAAAATCCATTATTTTCTGCGAAGAATGGTATATCAATAAAGAAAAAAGCTCCATCCATAAAAAGGTAGTTGGTATAGCTCCTGTTTTATGGTATGAAAACTCGATAGAGAAACAAATTGGTTTTACACTCTGGTTTGATGAAGGGAAGGTGTTTTAGGGAAAAAACAATAATTTGTTTTCAATGAAATCATTTTAATTACACACAATATAATCAAAAATCCAGCCTACACCGACAATAGTCAGTAACAGAAAAAGAAAATATAAGAAGAATAACTTCAGATTGTTTTTAATTTTTTCTTTTAACTGAAACGAGGTTTTAGATCTTTCAGACTTGTTTTGTATTGGTATACGTATAGAATCTTTGCCCACTTCTATTTTCTCATTATGCTTTTTGTTTGATTTTATAATTATCATTTAACCAAGGCAGATTATACTTTGAGCGTTCATCCTGCTCATCTTGGCTAAAATATATAATTTGATGTTGTCTATAAACCTGAACGGATTCCGAAGTTGATAAGTTCTTGTTGATAACCGCCTTTTTTAATAATTCATTAGCTATGGAAAGTACACCTCCATCTTCTTTTAAATATGGTCGTAAAGTTTCGTGTAAGCCAGACCACTGTATATTTGTAAACGGTATATGACTAACACTATTAACTAAAATAATAATTTCACTTTCAGTTAGTCCAGACCGGGAAACTACAAGATGCGATATCGCATATTTAGCAGATGGGAAATCGCGTTCAATTCGGCTTAAGACTTTCTCAAAGAATGTTTCAAATGATCTGCAAGAAAGGTAGCCCCTAATATTAGAATACAACGTTTCATGATTACCCATTAATCTCATTTCCTCCAGAAGTGTATTTAGAATCAATGGATTTTTAGATTCTTCATCACAAAGAATTTCTGACATCAAATCTTCCGGCAGCTCTTTGCTATAACGACCAAGTACCTTTTGAACAACTAGTTCTCTTTCATCCTGTTTTAACCCGCTCAACTCAATTCTAGACAATTGCTTATTTTTGCAGGTCCTTAAAATATGATTCTCCACTCCTGCTTTAAGACTTTGTATACTAAATAATACCTGAATATGCTCCGGTAAACGTGGAGGTAACCAGTAGAGTTTATCATCAACATTTAATAAATCAACCCCATCAATGATTAGCAACACCGGTTTGTTGGCTGGAATAGATAAAAGAACATGTTCAAAAATATAGGGGAGAGTTTTTAAATGCTTAGATGTGTCAATTTCTTTTTGAACAAAAAACTGAATCTCAGCAATTAATCTTGCTAACATCTCGTCAATCTGGTGTGATTGTTTCGACCCTCCACAGAAATGATATATTATTTTAGTGGGGCTACATTGCTTTTGCAAATAGGCAATGTAATTTGCAAGAATAGCTGTTTTACCTGAGCCAATTTCGCCAGTAATAAGCACATGTTTGTCTGATTCTAGTATTGCATCTATATCTGAAAACAAATTCCTCGGTTGGACATAAGGTTTTAGAAAATTATGAGCAAACGCTGCTTGTTGCCAACGTTCTTCTGTTAGTCTAATTTCCGGATATCTACTATGATAACTTTTACCATAAGAAGAATATATTTCTTTTTGACAAGAATTCATTTCTTCCGTTGTAAACTTTTCGTTAAGAAAAGAAATAAAACTCTCGATAATCTGTTTACCTAAATCTTCTTTATCACAGTACTGTTGTGGGGTATTATTTCCCAGCTTCTCAGCAATTTTCAACTTCAACTGTTGAAGACGTTGACTAGCATTTTGTTTATCGTTATCAAAATAATTAACAAAAGGATTTTCTTCTTGCAACTGAAACAAATAATCAGGACTCCTATAATAAAAAAATGCCTGCTTTTGTAAGCTTTTTTCCTGTTCTATTTTATTAAGAACAGCATAATCCATTTCCATTTCAGTTACTGATAGATTTTCATGCATATACTTTTCAACAACAGGAAAATCTCTTTTCAGATTAACATCTCCATTCAAATCCTTGTATTCAGGTTGCCAACCATATCTGTTACCTATTATACCAATAAAAAAAGGTAATTCACCACTTCGCTCTTTACATAGTTCAATTTCTTTTAAACAGAGTCGAACAACTTTACCATTTTTAGCATCATCTTCAGTAATTCCCCACCTTAAATCAACTTCAGTAAGCTCGATACCCTTTGAACGTGCTAAGGCTCGTAAATAAGGAAAAATAGTATTAACCAAGTATTCACGTTCCTCTTGCATATCGGTAAATGTAGAAGATAGAAATACACGTATAGTGTTTGATTGTATTTTATTATTTAAATCAAGAGTTCTTTCCGACTCTATCATTTTTAATTGCAATCCAGCTCTAAAATGTCTTTCTTTTGCAGCTTTTTTATACCATACAAAAGCCTCTTTACTATCCTGATCTACACCAAGACCTTTATTATACATATTTCCAATGATACACTTTGCATCACTAGATTTATAGGCAGCCTTCATATACCAATAGAAAGCTTCTTTATAATCCCTTGGTATTTTCTCTCCAGATGCATAAAGATTACCCAAAAAGAAAAAATCATCCGCCTGTCCTCTTTTTGCAGCTTTTTTATACCAATAAATAGCCTGATCCATATCCGGGTCACTAAACACTCCTTCTTCATACCATCTGGCTAAATCGTGCATTAGCTCGTAATCATTGCATTGATTTAAATACTTTTTATAATAAAGTAGTGCATTGTTTACATCTTTTACTATTCCTTCTCCGTGCATATATAATTCAGCAATTTCAAGCAATGCTTTATTCTCACCTTTTTCTGCAACCTTATGATACCAAAAAAGAGCCTTTTGCGTATCTTGTTTTACTATATTACCTTGTATATATTCATAACCTAAACGAAACATTAAACCGATATCACCAAGTTCTGCTCCTTTTTTTATCCAATAAAGAGCTTGCTTTTGATCTTTTTCAACACCATCTCCCTTTGTATAGCAATTAGAGATAAAGGTCATTGCCTTAAAATGTCCTGCCTTTGCACCTTTAAACCACCACTTAAATGCCTTATGTTTATTACTAAGTACGTTGTTTAGTCCAATAGCAAACATAGCATCAGCACTTCCTTCATTAGCAGCTTGTGTATAGAAATCATTGGCTTTTTCTATATCATTTATAACCCCACGACCAGAATTATATAATTCTCCTATCTCGAAAAGAACTTGTTTTTTATTTCCTGTATTTATAAAACCATTCAGAGCCTCAATTAAATAAGATGCACCAATGAAGCCATTATCTAAAGCTTTCTTATACCATTGGCCAGCTAATTTATTATTTTGCTCAACACCTAATCCGGTTTCATACAAATTACCAATAAAACACATGGCTTTGGAATTTCCTAGATCTGCCGATCGTTTAAACCAACATAATGCTAATTGGTAATCCCTTTTTATTCTTTCAGTACCCTCAAAATTGTCCAGCCCCAATACATACATTGCTTCAGCTTGATCTGCCATTGTTTGATTTGGATAGAAATGGGTTGAAATTGCAATTGCTTCATCTAGTTTTTTATCAGCGGCTTTCTGATACCATTCAATAGCTTGCTTAAAGTCGTCTACAACTCCCTGGCCTAGATTATACATATGACCTATAGAAAACATCGCATTCGCATAGCTCTTGTCTGCAGACTTTTGGTACCAATACATTGCTTCATTATAATCGATAGGTACATCTGCCCCATTATAATACAACTGCCCCACCCAATACATAGCCTCTGCATTACCTTTTTCTGCTGACTTTTTGTACCAGGTAATTGCTTGATGGATATTTCCAGTATCTTCAATTTCAAAATAATATACAAAGGCAATCTGTAACATTGCCTCTGTATCGCCTTTATCAGCGGCTTTATGATACCAAGACAATGCCAATTGGATATTTTTTAATTCATCCTCATACTGATAAAGGTTTCCAATAGCCCTTAATGAGTCAACATCACCATAATCAGCTGCCTGCTTATACCATTTTAGTGCCAGCTCTATATCATTTTGACAACCCAATCCTTGCTCATAAGAATCCCCTAGCATAAACATTCCTTCGGGACTTCCTTTTAAGGCTGCATTCTCATAAAGCCCAAATGCATGCTCGTTGTTTTCTTCTACACCTAAGCCGTTGCTATAAAGATACCCTAAGCCAAGAAATGCCATTAAGGAACCATTTGCCGTTGCTTTTTCAAACCAATATTTTGCTCTTCGAAAATTTTGAGGAACACAATCTCCTTCTGAATACATATAACCAATACTACACATTGATTCTGCAATCCCTTTTTGCGCTGATTTTGAAAACCAAAACAAGGCCTTTTCACCACTTTTATCGACTCCTAATCCGTTCAAATGTAGATAGCCCATTGTATTCATTGCTGCAGGAAGTTCTTTTTCGGCAGCAGATTTATATAATTGAAGCGCTTTTTCAAAATCTAGTTCTTCTTCAACACCAAATTCATAGCATAAACCAACCAAAAACATGGCTTCAGGCATTTCATATTCTAGCGCTCCTATCCAAATAATATGATTAGCTATTGCGTATTCTTCCAGCCAATCAGACCCTGAAAGAATTGAATTAATTTTATTTGAATAATGTTTCTTAGTTTCCCTTATACAAAAAGGTATTGATTTGTCCATTTTAGTCTATAATTTTAGGATAAGGTAAAATATGATCAGCTCTTTAATGCTAAAAAAAAATACTAAAACTATTTGAGTTGCATTTTCAAAGGTCATATTATTAAAACTAGTAGCGAATTTGAAATTTATAATTTATTGGATTTATGTATATAAACTCAGCTTAATCTAATCGTTTTTTTTTAAAAGATATATCTTTTTAATTGGTTCAGACATAGCATTAACGATATCTAAATAAACTCCATCTAATGCTCTAAGACTATAGATTGCTTCCATCAGAAGAGCAATCATCCTCTCCAATCCCATACTTTTCCAGTAAATCTTTTGTGCAGATATGAGTTTGCTATAGTTCATTAATATCTCAGTGTGAACATGCTCCAAACCATAAGTCCTGCATTGTTCAAATGCATTATATAAATCAACTATTGCTTCATCTAGAAGGTCTTCCATTTTTATAGTACATAGAGCTCTTTTACTTAAACAAATAGCCAATGATTGATAATCATTATATTTTGCAAATGCAGACAAAGCCTTATTTAGATACTCAAGAGATTCTTCCATATGATTATAATCGTATAAAATGGTTCCAAGCTCCTCCTGAATAATCGCCTTTTTATGTTTATACCCATAATTATCGCAAAATTGGATTGCCTCGTTCAGTTTATTCAGTGCTAATTCTAGCTCTCCTCCTCTTTTTAAGGAATAACTCCATTGACGTAAAGATAACAGTGCGCTATCATAGTTTCTATTGTTTTTGAAATGATTAAATGAATGTTTAAAGCAATGCATTGAATCTCTGTATTCATGTAAATTATAATACATTACACCCAACTTATAAAAAACATTACCATTATCGTTAAAATCCTTAATTTTATAATTCTTTTTTATAAGACCTTCGTAATAATTTTTTGCTAATTTATAATCTCCTTCTTCGAAAGCTATTAAGGCTAAACCAAACACTCCTTTGATATTTAATTCTATATCATTAACATGTTGACCATATTTGGCAATGGAATTAAATAAAATCTTAGCATTTTTAACCTCACCCATTTTTAATCTTATAGTAGCCACATTGTATACAAAATCATGGTTTTCTTTTATTTGTTGAAAAATGCTATCATTACAAATCCATTTTTCAGATAGAACTTGTCTATCGTAGGCAAATTCATTCGCCTTATAATATTCAAGCATCTGAACTGTAAAATCAACAGACATTTTACATGAGCTGTTCAACGTATGTGGGTCCTTATAAAAGCTTTCAAAGTCTTTAAAGCTTCGACTCTGTGCTAAAGCATAGGGATACTCAATTAGTAATTGCTTGCTATAATCTCGACCCATCCATTGAGTTAAAAAATAATCAGCTAAGTTCCGATAAGCCTTAATGTACTTCTGAGGAGTATTGAGATACTTATCTTTAATGGCAACTTTTAATACATTATTTCCAATTATCAAGGTCTCATTATTATGTATCAGCCATGGACTGATAGCACCTCTGAAAGAAATCCAAATGTTCTGGGGTACTAATAATCCATTTCCGCCCATTGTTATTAAGTCTTGTTCAGACAATCCCAATAACGTAATCTGTAAATTAACTAAAACCTCCTCAACCAAATTAGGATATTCCGGAGTATTATAGTCTTTCTCCCAACGTTGTATTACTTTAATAAATAATTCTTTATAACTTTTACAATCTAAATAATAATGCACCCATCTATCTATCTCTTCATGGATTTTAATCTCTTTTATTTCCTCTAGTATAATTGATAAGTTAACAGCCAAGGAACAAAGCTTTGAGTTACAAACATCTGCTAATAAACTTGAACTTAAATTTTTATTAATACTACTAAGCAACTTTGACGTAAAACATAAAATATCATTGGGTCTTAATGATTTAGGTTTATATATTTCAACACTATATTCAGACAATAAGTCTAAAGTTTCGTGCTTACTCGTACTTAAAATAAAACTCACATTAGGAATTTCAAACATAGGCAACCAATCTACCCTTTCACTTTCATTCATACCTGAAAATTTATCTATAGCAGGTATAATAATGACAATCTTCTCCTTTTCAGATCTTTTCATTAAGCAATCGAAGAACTGAGCAATAATCTCAAACTTATTTTTATGCTCATGAAAGATGAATCCCTCATCAAAATCACTCAGTTTCCAGCTTAAGTATTGCATCATAAAGCACACATCCGTAAATCTGCTACCTGATATAGTTGGATAATAAATGTGTTTGATATTTCTCACTAAGTTATGTGAATACCAATACAACAAATTGGTATTTTTCCCAAGTCCTTCTGGTCCATAGATTACACTAATTTGACCTTTATTGTTTAAACTCGTAACTACATCATCAAGAAATTCTAAAAACATTACCTGAGGAACTATACCTAAAGACTTTTGCTTCAAATAATTTTCTTCAAATTCAAAAGCTTTTTGAAAATCATTAATATTTGTATCTGAAATTTTAATTTCTTGAATATTTGTTTTATATGTTGTATTGAAATATTGCATTGGTTTTGTAAATAGTTTCTTATTTAGTTTAAAACCTTATCTATACATAGCCAACCCGTCTTGGTCTTTCTACCCTTTTTTCTAATTTTACATAGGATGATACCATCTTATTCACATCTTCGAGTTTTATAAGATTTAAATCACTATCCGACGTACCATCACTATATATTAATCTGCTTGCCTGAATCAGTTTTAATTTTTCAAAAATATTTCTGCATTCCCGAGCATTACCAAAATGCTTTGTTTTTTCTTTTGTTAAGGTTGAAATAAAGACACTTATCGCCTCTTTTGCAGATTCTTCAATTTGATAATCTGCAACTTGAACCATTTTTAAAAATATCTGTATTAACGCTCTATTATCATAATCAGAAAAATTAATATGGTGCGGAAATCGACTGGCCAACCCCGGATTTGAATCTAAAAATTGAAGCATTAATTCAGGATAACCAGCCAAAATAACACAGGTTGAATCCTTTATATTCTCCATTTCTGCAACTAAGGTATCTATGGCTTCAATTCCATAATCTTTTTCACTATCTCTTTTATATAATGCATAAGCCTCATCAATAAACAAGATACCTCCCCGAGCCTGGTCAATAAAGTTTTTCATGTTAATTGCTGTCTGACCAATATATTGACCAACAATATCATGACGCGTTACAACAACCACATGACCTTTACTTAAAACACCAATACTCTTATATATCTCACCTAAAATTGAGGTAACTGTAGTTTTTCCTGTTCCCGGATTACCTGAAAAGATAGCATTTAAAGACACTTCATCATTTGATTTTCGAAGCTTGGTTACTTTTACAAAGGCCGCATTGTCTTTAATTCCCTGTTTAACATCATCTAGTCCTACTAAATTGTCTAAATCCTGCATTATTTGAGTTAAAGGACGTTGTTTTTCTAATGAATATTCATCCTTTATTGCATCATATACATCTGATTTTGAAATCTCTTTCAACGACTCGCCATTAAATTCCCCATCTCTAATAGCATTATAATACCTTACTTCACGATCCAACATTGTTGATAACATTGGCCTATACTGATGGGGAGTCAATTGCTTTTTCAGAAATTGAAAATATTCTAATGCCAACTCTTTTGCATCATTTTTTAAAGAATAATCCTTGTCTTTTAATCGATTCTGAAAATAACTCAGAAGATGATTTTCTGAGTATTGGTTGAAATGAAATATGTGTTGAAAACACACTCTAAGCAATGGATATAAAGCATCTTGTTTTTCCCAGGCTGACTGTTCAATAGAAAGAATAAAAATATTCTTTGTATCATGTTCCATATGGTTGCACAAAATTTGAACTAAATCTGATTTCGTCACATCTAAATTCATTAAACGCTCAGCTTTCAATTCCTTTTCCAGATTTTCAATAACAATTATTTTCCGTACATGTCCTTCCAGAAAACTCCTTAAACTATCGGCTGAATCAATTTCATTAAACCTATATTGAACAACATCTATTTTACCATCATTAAAAATATCATCGTTAACCGATTTTAAAAAATATTTAGCCGTTTCAACCCCTTCTATATTATTAGAATTAACCAACACCATATTTAATGATAATTCAAAGATGCAATTCAGATTACTCACTTCTGAAAATAAAGGTTTGAGCTCATTTATATAGTTAAAAAATTCAACCGGAGCAATATCTTTAATTTGTATGTCATCTGGTGTATCCTTTGTCAATACTTTTTTAATACTATCTGGCTGTAAATAAACAGACAAACTATTAATAAATTCGTAAAAATCATCAGACACATCATCTAACTCATCCTCCGGCAATGTTTTTAAATCAAAATCATCTAATAATAAAAATTTTACTTCTTCACCCAGGTCACATTGTGCATTATATTCCTCAAAAGGATCTTCTCCATCACCTGCAAGGGCTACAGATAAAACATCTATCTCTCTTTCATCCGGTAAAATATCCTCTAAAACAGTAAGCATCTCTTCACGTTTTAAAGGAACGCATTTACATTCATCCTCATCGCTATCATCCTCTTCTACCACAATAAAAAAGTGAATCATATATATTACATATCTCCTTTCCGAATCATATTTGTGCCCGGCTTCTGTTATCATTAATAGATCTACGTCCTTCATTCCTGTAAATAAGATTCGTACATTGACATCTGATATTTGCCTTTGTATTTCTCTTAAAAACATTTTTTTCCACCCTTGATTTATATCTTCTAAATAATTAATATATAAATCGAATGCTTCGTCTATCTGATTATTTAGTAATTTTTGATTTGCTTTATTTATGAGATCGCAGTTATTCATTTCTGTCTTTATTTAATTCTTCTCTCGCTTCTTTCTCAACTAAATAAAAAGGAGCCTTTGTGAAATATTCAAAATCTTCCCCAACTTTGTATAAAACGTCATCTTCAGCTGGGTAATACCAAAATATCTCTATTCTATTATGTTGGATTAGTCCGTTGATTTTAACCAGAAGTTTATTTATTTCGCCTACAATCGACTTCGGTACATAATCAACAAAAAAATTAACTGTGGTATATTCTCTTGGTTTTTCAAAGTAGAGATCCATCCAACTGATCAACTCTTGAAACAGGTTTCTTTGGTCATAACATATCACTCCTTTAATCCATATTTCACCGGACTGCACATCTGCTATAATTTTAGCGTTTGTATGACAGGTTGATAATTCAAGGTTTTCTATCATCTATATTTTCTCCAGATCAATTTAAATAGTGACGTCTTTAATTCGTTGGTATCTTATTTAATGTATTGGGCTACTGTCTAATTTTAATTAATTCTCTTTATTTTTTCCTCTCTGATCCTTTTTTCTCTTTAGCTGCTCCTGAATAAATAATTAAAATATGTAACAATTTAACATTCCTATAAAATAAAATGTAGTTTTGACCTATATATTACCTCTATTTTTTTTAATCCCTTAAAATATGAGGGGATTTTCAGTGCCCTCTTATTGACTTAGAGCTTTTTTACATCTACTTTTTTCCTAAGTGAATCGGGTATAGATCACAACACCTTTTATGCAATTTGGAAAATCTACAATAAAAACACTTCATTTTTTCTTATTAAGTAAGTTCTAATGCCGATTGCATCTTAACTTGATACTTTTCATCATTTGTCGCTTCAAATAGTTGCCTAAATAACTCTGCCGACATTTCAAACTGCTCTTTTGCCTTTTTACGTTTTTTTCTTTTCACATAAAACTCACCAAAAGTAAAACAACTTTCGGCTACTTGAACATGATAGGTAGTTTCTCCCTCCGAGGCAAATATGTATGCTTCTATACCTTTCCGATAGCATTTCTCAGCATTTCTATTTTTCTTTAATTCAGCTAACACGCTTCCCAATTCAATATAAATCTCAGCAATATCAATATCATATTCTCCAGAATTTTCTTCAGCTAAATGAAAATATATTTTTAAGGCCTTCTCCAAATCATCCTTTGATTTTTTATAGTTACTCATGCCTTTATAGGCAATTCCAAGCTTAAATACAGTATCGGCAATAACTGGAATCATATTCTTTGAATCATCCTCTGCTAATATCGAATAGTTATCCAAGGCCTCTTCATATAGCTCAATGGCGTTACTATAATCATGTAATTTAACCAGACTAAGCCCAGAGTTTACCAGGTTATTAGCAAGATTTATTTTTTCCTTTTCAGGATTGACTTCATCCAATTTACGATAGTCAACTAAAGCTAATGAGAATGCTTCTTTAGCAGCATTATAATCTTGTAATTGGATTTGTGCCCTACCAACATTATAATTAACTCTTGCTATATAAGAAATAAATGTTACATCATTATTTTTGTCCAGCGAAGAAAATAGTTCTAAACACTCTGTAAAAACAGCCAATGATTTTTTATATTCCTCACTAGCATCATATACACACCCTAAGTTGTTTAAAGCTTCAGCTAAGGCCAAAATACGCCTCTCACTAGCATTGTCTACTTCTATACTTTTATAAACTATTACCGCCTTTCCTATGATCTTTTCAGCCAATTGTATTTTGTCAAGCAATAAATAAATCTCCCCCAAATTACACAATAGTAACAGCTTAGTGTCCATGAATATTTCATTATATTGCTCTTGTCGTTCAAATATCTCCAGAGCCTTGGCCATATATTGTCCAGCCTTTGGAATATTACCAAGATGCTGCTCTAAAGCACCTAAATTATTATAGATCGATGCAATCTTTATTTCAAAGCCTTTAGGATTATTTTCTACCAAACAACTATATATATCTAATGCCTTTATAAATGATTCTTTTGATGCCTCATACTTGTTTAATCTTAAATCTAAAATCCCTAGGTTATCATACGCCGTAGCCTGTGCAATTTGGTATCTTTCTGGGTATAAATTTTCCAAGTCGGAATATAAGCTTAGTGCCTCATAGCTGGCCTCTTTTGCTTCGTTCAGTTGTTGAAGCTCTAAATAAATACCAAACAAGCCAGTATACGAATTTGCTAATAACACCTTTATATGTGGTAATTCCGTTTCTGATCGCTCACTTATAGCAATGTTTTGTTTAAATACTCGTTTGGCTTCTTCAAATTCGAATAAACCGCGATAAGCCATGGCAAGATTATGATATGCAGTATTTTTAATTAACAGGTATTTATCAGCATTTAGGTAATTACCTAAAATTTCTACAGCCTCCACACTATATTTCTTAGCTAAAGAAAAGTTTGCCACCCCCAAAGCCACGTTTGACAAATTAATTACAGTACGAACTTTTAAGTCAATATAATTGTCTGAGCCATCCTTAGATAAATTTGTTACAACTTTCAATGCGTTCTCGAATAAATCATTTGCTCTGTTTAATTCATTCAGTTCTTGATAAAAAAACGCCAATGACTGCAATTTTAAGAACCGCCTATATTCCTGCTCATCTTGATGAATATTATTCACAATATTTTCATAAAAAGAGAAGTGAGTTTCTAGGTTAGAGACATATAGTACTAACTCATTAGAAAAACGCCTTTCATCAAACAACTCAATAAACACATCACTGTCACTAATATAGTTTCCCAACTCTTGCCAATCTTTGATTTGATTATAAAGCCAGGGTAGATTATTTAAGGCACGAACTCCCATTCTGTCGTTATTGAAGTAGGCAATTTGCTTTTTTTGAAAAGCAAGCACATCATTAGGATTTGCTTGCAAGCTTTTATTCACAGATATTTTAATCCATTCGTGAGACCAGGTTAATGCCCCATCTTGATCTTTTAAATGTGGGCTTAATGTTTCGTATAATCCTGACCATTCAAGATTGGTCATACCTTGTTCACCTTCTGCATTTAATAAGCCTAATATCTCATTTTCAGTTAAGCCTGAATGTGACACACTCAAATGTGATAAAACCATTCGGGAACCGACAAAGTCTCGCTCGATACGTTCGACTACTTTCTCGAAAAATGCTAAATAACTATCACTGGAAATATAGTTTTGCACATCCTGTCTAAGGGTGTTATGGTCACCCAATAAACGTATCTCTTCAAGAAGCGTTCTTAAAATATGTGGGTTCTTCGATTCTTCATTATAAGTAATTTCATGTAATAGATCTACTGGTAATTCCTTGCTATATGCACCTAAGAACGTTTTACTAATTTTTTCAATTTCAGGTATGTTCAGCGGTTTTATTTTAATCTGCTCAAAAGCCTTAGCTGCAAGAAGAGCTACCGCACTATGAATTTGACTATTGATTGGTGACTTTACACTAAGAAGAATACAGACGTTATCTGAAATATAATCAGGTAGCCAGTTTAATTTGTTCAATTCATTTAGTTGATCAATGGCATCAATAGCAATAATATACTTTTTTTCCTTAGGCAGTGATGATACTGTTTGCTTAAAGGTAACAGGTAATTCATCATCGTTATCAGGTAACTCAATTGTCCAATTTAAGTACCGCTGTAATTCGGCAATAAGGCGCTTTAACATGGCATTAAGATTATTGGAATATAAAGTACCTCCACAGAAATGGTAAAAAATCTCACAATCGTTACTATGCTTCTGCTTATGAGCAATGAAATTGACCATAAAAGCTGTTTTTCCTGAGCCAACACCTCCCGTAATCACTACTTTTCTTTTGTCTTCAAGTTGATCGTCTAACTTTTGAAAAGCATCTTCTTGCTCGATGTATTGATGCATATGCCCATGTGCAAACAGTGCTTGTTTTCGTTGTTCATCATCGAGCACATCATCCGATATAATTTGCTTTTTATTTTGAACGAAATCATCTTCGCCATTATTAGTCGCTTCGCGGTCGAAATGCTGACTCAAAAAAGCTTCAAAACTACTTGTTACCATTCTTCCCAAATCTTCTTTGCTTTCATATTCCGGGGAGATTTTATTTGGCAACTTTTCAGTAATTTTATTCTTTAATACACTAAGACTACGTTCTCCATTCTCTTTATTATCATCAAAATAATTAACGGTCGGATTCATCGCCTTCAGGCTTTGTAAGTATTGCTTACTTCTTGTGAAAAAATAAGCTTGGGATGATAGCTGCTCATCACTACCAACTTTACCTAATACAGCGTAATCCATTTCCATTTCGGTTACAGATAAGTTATTACGCAAATAGGCATGAACATTTGGGAAATCTGCTAATAGTCTGGTGTCATTTGCCACATCACCAAAAGTTGGTTGCCATCCATACCGATGCCCCAATAAGCCTATAAAAAATGGTAATTCATCACTTTTTTCTCTGCATAGGTCTATCTCTTTAAGGCACAAACGAATGACTTTGCCACTTTTTGCATCCTCTTCGGTTATTCCCCATCGCAAATCAATCTCCGTCAATTCAAAGCCTCTTTTGCCAGCTATATTCTTAAGGTGTGGAAAAACAACATTGATTAAATACGCCCGTTCCTCCTGCATATCTGCAAATGTTGAAGATAAAAAAACACGTATTGTTTTCGAACGCAATTTCTCATTCAAATCGGGCATATGTCTGCTAACGATAGAAGTGTTATTAACGTTCATTTCTTCAGTAAACCAATTAGAAAACTCATCAAATATTTTATCAAAATCAGGCTCAAAATCAAATACCTCTTGCTCTTCGCTATGCAAAACTTTTTCTGTTTCCTCGAAAAAAAAATTAGCCCAACAATCTTCAGCAAGCTTTTTACCATCGTTATAAACTGATAAATTATCGCTTTCCCAAAACCAATGTAAATTAATAGCACAACCTTTTTTAACACCTTGATTAAGCGTAGCTATAAGGGCATTAAGGCTTTCATAAACAGATTTCTGTATTTGACCTTTTAGCTTAAATTCAACGCTAAGGGACTCTTTTCCTTCTCCTATGTAAGATTTCAGCCAGGCATTAAGTTGATTAATATAGCAAATCATATCTTTCGCAAATTCGCCTTTTATTGTAACGAAACCTTTGTCTGCATTGGCATTAATTACCGCATTTACTGGTATATTTTCAATCGTATAGTTATATGACATCTGGCTATTTTTTATCGTGAGTTATGTTTAGTGTTAGCTTTATTGAAAGTCTTTAAAGGCTTAGAAACGATGTGTCAAGTTTATCTGAAATTAATTACAATCGGGTTAATTTAACTTTTCTATTCACTTATTACTTTCTTTTTTCCTCCCTGCTCCTTTTTTCTCTTCAGTAACTCCGGAATATTGCGAATAGTATTTCTGTCATATTCCTTAGTTTCCTCTGATAGATCAGCATAAGGAAGCATGTCACAATGGATTTTCAAATTATCATCTTTTTGGGGTCCATAATTATGACCGGATAAGGCTTTGTTTGCCCACCAACGATTATGTTCCATCTCAGAAAGAATTTCAATTTCTTCGTCAGATAGATTATTGATTCCTTCTAAAGTTTCACTAGAATCGCCAATTGCCCTTGCCTTAATAGCAATATGATCAGCTTGTTCCCTATTTGCATTCTTATTTTCATTGGATAACTCATCCCATGGGTATTGGGTTGGCCTTCTGTGTGGATTATTCTTTGTATCCTCAGGCAACTTGTTGTAATAATCACCATGAATAAACTTGGCTAATTCATCCAACTTATCATTGAAAAGAGATTCACGGGTAAATACTTTTTCTATCAAATTAAACTTATGTATTCTTAAAGATTTAAGTTCGACAATATTGTACCATTTGTTAAGAATACCTTCTGGATTGACTAATGACAGAATAACATCTATTGGAGTGTCAAACTTTATTTTAGCCAGTTTATTCAGAATATTAGAGCTCAAATTATCATCTTCACACAAAAGGTAGATGGCTGTAAAAGGATGTTTATTATGCAACTCGTTAAAGGATTCATAATCAAACATATCTAAATCCTCATGATCCAACTCTAAATCAACAAACTGCCTAATTGAGTTAATATTCAGCTCCAAACGAGTAATCATTTTTTTATCTTCATGAAAAAAAGTAATCTTCAATTTTTTAAGATTTGCATAATGTCCCATCCTTGCAAAACGTAATAGCATACTTTGAGCTAACATTCCTGATCCAATTAAAGCTATATGCATTTGGGGATCTTCAGGGCAAGAAATTTTTCTATAATTATCTGGAGAGAACTCATTAAATAATACACGAGCAGCTCTTTCTGTTGATGAAAAAGTCCTGATTTGACAATTATCCTTAATCATGTTATGTTCAGAATAATTTTGAAAAAACTGAATATCTTCAAGCTCAGCCATCTTTAAATCATTGGCCACATGAGTTAAAAGTAGATGCTCTCTATCTTTACCTTTACTTTTTAAATATTCATAAGCTGCATAGGTCTCTACTAGATTTCTATCATCACTCTCATTTATAAAAACAATAGAATTTGATTTATGAGCAACAATTTTTTTTAGAAATGAATAGGATTGAATATCTCCTTCAATACAAGTAATACGCCTATTACTAGTTGTACTGTTATTTTTAAATTTCTTAGGATCGACAATAACGACAACTTTATGTTTGTTATTTATTAGATCCTTAATTAAATAGTCAGCCTGCATATTAAATGCACTAACTATAACATGTTTATTTTTAAACCTTAACAGCAATAATCCAAACTGATTATGAAGAACTGTAATTGCAGTTATAATTGCAGTATATAATACCACTAAAGGAGAAAGCCAACGTGCAATTTCTAATGTTACTGGTAATGGTGATTTAAAATTGTCTGGAAAATCCATTCCAAAAAGTCCCAAGGAAGAAAACCATAAATCATATGTATTTCGGTCTTGTTTCATTGTTTCAAATAAAATTCTAAATCCGTGTACTCCAAGAGCAAAGGAACAAATACCTAGAACGCCTGTAATCAACCAGGCATAATTTCTTTTAGTCATTGTTTAGTAATTCTTATGTTTTGAATTAATTATTCTATTTAATAATTATTAATCATATATTTCGTTACCAGAAAAATATGATATGATAAGTCAACGTTAATATATAATCAGAGAATACCATTATAAGTAATAGTTATCCTTAATAATCATTTATTACATATAAAACTATCATTATTTTAGTTATTCATATTCCTAAAACAGAAAATACAATCAAATATGTGACTAATTATCTAAATTGTTTGATAAATGAAAATGGTAACATACTCAAAAAGTGAACTTGAGAATTTTTAAGTATAACTTCAGTATTTATACATTTATAAATAACAATCCCCTATTTAATAACTGGATTTTATGTACAAATTATATTAACTTTTAAAAAGCAAGAGAGACAGATATTTAAAGTATTGTAATCTAATCAGGGGAATATGGACTATTGGTCGTACACCGTGGAGAAGTTAAGGCAATTTATAATAATGGTTGGTGAAGTTTCGTTTTTTACCGCTCGTTTTTTTAAAGAGGTAACTAGTCGCCCTATTGAATTTCAGGAGTTTTTAAAACAAAGCTATATGGTAGGGTATAAATCCTTACCTCTTGTTGCTACCACAAGTCTCATTATGGGAATGGTGCTTACATTGCAAACAAGACCTACCCTTGTTGATTTTGGTGCAGTATCTCTAATGCCTAGTATGGTTGGTATTTCTATTGTGAGAGAAATTGGCCCGGTGATAACAGCCTTAATTTGCGCAGGAAAAGTAGGCTCAGGAATTGGTGCTGAATTAGGATCAATGCGAGTTACAGAACAAATTGATGCAATGGAAGTATCGGGCACTAATCCTTTTAAATATCTTGTAGTAACCCGTATCTTAGCCACTACCATAACTTTACCAATTTTAGTAGTATTAGGAGACACTGTTGGTTTATTAGGGTCTTTTATGGTTGAGAATATAAAAGGAGCTGTTTCTTTTACCTTATTCTTTAATTTAGTTTTTGATTATTTAAGCTATGGCGATCTTATTCCTGCAATAATTAAGTCTTTCTTTTTTGGCTTTGCAATTGGATTAATAGGATGCTATAAAGGTTACTATGCAGAAAGGGGTACAGCAGGTGTTGGACTGGCTGCAAATTCTGCAGTTGTTCTTACTTCGATGTTGTTATTCTTCATCGACTTTTTGGCTGTTTTAGTAGCAGATATTTTTTACGATTTATAAAGATTATAAGGCAAATTTATGTTATCAGATCAAAAACATAACGGAGAAGGTCATCAAAAGATAATTGAAGTCATTCAGTTGTTTAAAAAATTTGCCGGAAAACAAGTACTAAATGGTTTTGATATAGATTTATATAACGGTGAATGTTTGGTTGTAATTGGAAAGTCCGGCTCTGGAAAAACAGTAATGATTAGATGCATGGTTGGCCTAATGACAGGAGAATCAGGACAAATTAAAATTTTAGATAAGAGCATCCCTGATTTAGATCAAAAAGAACTGGATGAATTAAGACTACACATCGGTTTTTTATTTCAAGGAAGTGCACTATATGATTCTATGTCTGTTCGTGAAAATCTGGAATTTCCATTAAGAAGGCTACGTAAAAAATATTCAGATAAAGATGCTGTTGATAAACTGGTAAGAGAAGTTTTAGCTAGTGTTGGTTTGGAACATGCCATTGATTTAATGCCTGCCGAATTATCTGGGGGTATGCAACGCAGAATTGCTTTAGCCAGAACACTTATTTTAAGACCTGAAATTATATTTTACGATGAACCAACCACCGGTTTAGATCCCATTACTGCAAAAGAAATTATTAATTTAATAGCTGAAGTTCAGAAGAAGTATAAAACCACATCATTAATCATTACGCACGATTTAAATGTGGCTAAACTCATTTCAAACAGAGTGGTAATATTAGTAGATGGTAAAAACTATGCAGAAGGAACCTATCAGGAATTGGTCAAATCCAGTGATCCGGTTATTAAGGCGTTTTTTTAATTAACATCAAAAAGGAAGAAAATGCAAAAGACAACATCTCAAAAAATAAGGCTTGGAATTATGGTTCTTACCGGGATTTTACTATTCACAGTAGGCGTATATTTAATAGGCAACAACCAAAGCTTCTTTACTAAAACATTTCAAATTAGTTCTGTTTTTAAAAACGTTAAAGGCTTAAGAGTAGGAAATAATGTAAGGTACTTAGGAATAGATGCTGGTAATGTTGAAGCCATTGAAATCATTAATGATACAACAATCAGAATTACCATGAAAATTGATATCAGAACAAAATCATTTATTAAGAAAAATGCAGTTGCAAAAATAAGTTCTGACGGATTAGTTGGGGATATGATTGTTAATATTGAACCCGGATTAGGTATAAGTAATACCATTGAAAATAATGACGAAATAAAAGCCTTTGATCCAATAGCAACCGACGAAATGCTTAGTACACTAAGCGAAACTAATGAAAATGCTGCTTTATTAACGGCAGGTATACTTCAAATTACAAGATCTATCAATGAAGGAAAAGGTACTTTCGGAATGTTAGTCAATGATAAAACTCTAGCAAAAGATATCAGACTTATCATTAAAAACCTGAAAGAAACAACCTCAAAAACAACAACTTTAATGAAAAACCTTGAAGACATATCAAAATTAATGGATAATGATAATAATCTTTTAGGCATATTGCTCAATGACACCTTAACTGCATCTAAAATACGTACTTTAATAAATGACCTTAACACTTCAGGTAAAGAGATTAAAACAATGTCTACAACTTTAAATAATATAGTAGAGGAACTAGCAAACGGCGACAATAGTTTAATAAATACAATAGCTAACGATTCATTATTAAAACAAGATCTCAAAGAAACACTGGAGAACATCAATTCCGGAAGTCAAAAGTTTGATGAAAACATGGAAGCCCTTAAACATCATTTTCTGTTTAGAAAATATTTTAAAGATGATAAGAAAAAGTAGAACTCAATGATAATAAAATTTAGGGTATAGCAATTAATAAGCAAGCAGGTTGAAAACAAGCAATCGAGGTAAACAATCAAGTGATGATAAATGGTTTGCTACCAAATGGCATCCTACTTTTACAAATGCAGTTAACGATTTATCATTCCTTTTAAGCAGAGGATATTCCAATAAGTCAGCTTTACAAGTTGTTGGAAATCATTATAGGTTAAACAAAAGACAGAGAATAGCCATTTCAAGAGTTAGTTGTAGTTCTCAAAATATCATAATTCGGAACCAGACAAAATGCAACACAAATGAGTTAAAAAATCGTATTATTGAAATAGATGGTTTTAACCAATTAATATTATTGGAAAGCATATTGTCAGGGGCATACATATTTAAATGTCGCGATGGATTATATCGAGATATTTCAAGTGTGCATGGCTCTTACAAACGAGTTGTAAAAACTGAAGAAGCGATATTATTAATCGGTAATTTTCTACAAAAACTAAATGTTAAGGCTATTATTTGGTACTTTGATCAGCCTGTTTCCAATAGTGGAAGACTAAAAACTAAACTAATGCAAATTAGTATGGATAATGAATTCAACTGGCAAGTGAATTTGGTTTACGATCCGGATAAAATATTAGCTCAAAGTGAAAATATCGTTATATCTTCTGACGGTTGGATTATTAATCATGTAAGAAAATGGTTTAACCTGGGTGCCTATCTATTAGAAAATCATTATATCACTGCAAATATAATTGCTGTTTAATTGCAATCTACCTCATCCTACAGTTTTAATAATTGTTCTGGTTCAACAAATTTTAAGAAATAAAAATGCCCTGCATTAAAAACACAGGGCCTGAAAATTAAAACCTATTAGAAAAACTAATTATTTTCTAAAACATCGTTCATTGGTACATCCAAATCAAATGTATTATGAACCTTTTCTGTCGTAATATTTGATGTTAATGAAAATTCTTTCTTTAATTTAATATCTAAACTCGATGCTCCAATTTTTACTGTATAATTTCCTTTTTCTGCAATCCAGGCACTTTGTTCATCTATAAATGAAGCTAAATCTGAAGCTATAATTGTAAAGTTTAAGGTTTGTGATTTACCTGGTGCTAATTCTTTAGTTTTAGCAAATGCTTTAAGCTCTTCAGACGGCTTATCTACTAATTTAGCTGGTGCCGATATATATAACTGAACTACTTCTTTTCCTGCTACTTTTCCTGTATTCGTAACTTTAACCGATACTTCAATTTTATCTTTAAAGTCTGTTGAACTTAATTTTAAATCTGCATATTCAAAAGTAGTATATGAATGTCCGTAACCAAATTCATATGATGGAGTAACATTAAATGTATTGAAATAACGATAACCTACATATATTCCTTCTTTGTAAAACACATCTTTAGGATCATGCACCGGAATCCCCATCCAATTTGCTGCAGAAGCGTGATGATTATAATCTACAGGAAAAGTCATTGTTAACTTACCAGATGGATTAGATTTCCCCGATAAAACATCAGCTACAGAGTTTCCTCCTTCTTGCCCTGGTTGCCAAGCTAATAAAATAGCATCCACTTTATCTTTCCAACTTGCAGTTTCAATAACACCACCAATATTCAATATTACAATGACTTTCTTGTTTTCAGCATGAAATGCTTTAGAAACAGCGTTAATCATTTTAACCTCATCCTGCCCTAAATAAAAGTCGTTATCAATCTTTCTATCATGTTGTTCACCAGCATTTCTACCAATAGTTATAATAGCTACTTCTGCTGATTGTGCTTTTTTAGCAACAAACTCTTTGCTTAAAGGCATTTCAGGAAGACGATGTACATCTGCTAGCAAACCACCGTTTTCTTCACGACGTTTCAACTCCTTTGCCTCTGGTTCCTTTACAAAAGGTTCATACATCCCCTGAAGCTCTTTGTCTATTGAATAACCGGCATTATCTAATCCTTCAATTAAAGAAACACTATAAGCCTCATTAACATCTCCACTACCAGTACCTCCGGAAATAAAACTATACGAAGTTCCTCCAAATACAGCAATAGTTCCTGCTGTAGATGTAAATGGTAATACGCTGGCTTCATTCTTCAACAAAACCATTCCTTCAGTTGCTGCATTTCGGGTTACTTCTGCATGTGCTTTTAAATCAGGTTTATTACTGTACTTATATTTTTTCACAGTTGGTGTTGCTGCAATGTATTCTAAAATACTCTTTAAGCTGGCATTAACAGCACTTTCATCAATTGTTCCTTCTTTCAATGCCTTGATTAAGGCCTCCTTTTGCTCTTTTGTACCAGGCATCATTAAATCATTTCCTGCTTCTAATTGAGCAACAACATCCGACACTGCGGTTGGATCCATTATCGATTGAAAACCGGGATAACCGCCAAACCAATCTGTCATTATAATACCCTCATAGCCCCACTCCTCTCTTAATACTTTAGTAATTAAATCATGACTGGCTGAAGCATAATGACCATTAATTTTGTTATATGCAGTCATAATTGTCCATGGCTGAGCTTCTTTTACCGCTATTTCAAAACCTCTTAAATAGATTTCACGCATTGCTCGCTCTGTAATATGAGCATTAACAGATAACCTATTGGTTTCCTGATTATTTGCAGCAAAGTGTTTTAAAGAAGTACCCACATCATGAGATTGTATTCCATTAATATAGGCAGCAGCTATTTTACCTGACAAGAGTGGATCTTCAGAAAAGTATTCAAAGTTTCTTCCGTTTAAAGGATTTCGGTGAATATTTGCTGCAGGCGCTAATAATACATCTACACCATATTCTTTTACCTCTTCACCCATGGCTATACCCACAGACTCAATTAAATCGGTATTCCATGTTGAAGCCAAAGCTGTTCCAACAGGAAATGCTGTTGCGTAATATGTATTGGGATCATTATTACGCTTAGGTTGAATGCGTAAACCCGCTGGACCATCAGCAAATACGGTTTCTGGAATTCCTAATCTTGGAATTGCAGCATTTCCTCCTGCAGCACCAAGAACACGAACATCAGGCTCGCCTTCCAAAGGTACTAATCCTGCATAACCTGGCATTCCAGGACCTATTAACAACTCAGCTTTTTCTTCTGGAGTCATTGCTTTAATCACTTCATCAATTGATGCTTTTCCAAACTGAGGTGCTTTTTGTGCCGTACTAAGTTGTAGACTTCCTGCAACTGCTAAAGATAGAAGACCTAATCTTTTTAGTCTTGATTTAATTTTATACATGGCCTATAAGTATTAAATTGTGTCTTATATTTAATTATTGATACTTTCTTTTTTATTTGATACTCACAATCAACAGTAGCTATATGTTAACAGATCTAAATGATCATAAATTTACTTTTAACTTCTTCATTCCACCATCCTATCAACTTCATCAAGTCTAAAAAAACGAAAAACAAATTCATACCAATCTTTATCACTATTAAACAAGATATTACAATTATAAATAATTAAGCATTTTCATTGCTTGCATACGAAGCAATATTATTAAAATTTTTCTTTGCTTCAAAATGAATCATTAAAATAATTTAAGGTATTTTAAGATATGGAACTAAATCCTTAATAAATGCTTACTTTTGAAGCTTTAAAAGATTATACATAGAAAAGATCTTACAGATAAAGTATATTTTTGTAACTCAAGAATAGAAACTTATGACTTTAGAAACAGAAATCAATAAAAATTTTATAGAGACATCACCACTTTTAAAAAAAGAATATTTACCTAGTATTTCTGTGGATTGTATCGTATTTGGATTTCATGATGGCAATTTAAAAATCCTTTTAGCCAAACTCATTCACTCAAAAACATGGAGTTTACCAGGTGGGTACATTAAAAAAGATGAAGACCTTGAGAAAGGAGCAAGCCGCATACTTAAAGAAAGAACCGGAGCCGAAAATATATTTCTTAATCAGTTTAAAACATTTGGTAAAGTAAACAGGTCGGAACACTATTTTAAGGATTATCCTGATGACCTTTGGCATAAGCAACGCTTCATATCAGTTTCCTATTACGCTTTAACAAACTATTCTTTAGTTCAACCTGAAATCGATGAATTTTCTGATGCTTGCGAATGGAAGGATATTAATGATTTGCCTGAATTAATGATGGATCATCGACAAATATTAGATGAAGCCATATTACAACTAAGAAGAGATTTAAACTACAAGCCAATTGGTTTAAACCTTCTCCCTGAAAAATTTACCATGCCAGAGCTACAAAAACTTTATGAAGTAATATTAGATAAAGAGCTAAATCGAGGTAATTTCTTTAGAAAAATGAAACGTTATAATATCCTCAATAAGTTAAACGAAACAAGAAAAGGTGGAGCACACAAAGCCCCAGATCTATATTCTTTTAATTTAGACACTTACAATAGTGCTCTTGAAAATGGTTTTCAGGAAGGGTGGTAACTCTAAATACTAACAGGACTTTATATACGCTTATGTGGTATGAATAATTTTTATAATTTGAGTTTCCATATGTTTAAAGTGTGAACCTTTCCAAAACACTTTATTGCAGTATTTACAATAAAAAAACTCATTAAATAAATGCACAATATCACTACTTATGATATCCCTTACTTGATCTGCAGATTTAACCTCCAAAGAAGAATTACAAGTCATACATCTTGTAAATGGTTTAAACTGTTCTTTCAAGTCAAATTTAAGGACAACCTCAATTAATTGTTCATGTTTATCAATCGATCTTACGTAATACCCATGAGTTATTCGCTTTGAGTTTAACATCCGCTTATCGCGAGTAAGAATAATTCTTTTGTCACTGAGTGAAAGACTTATAATTTCTTCATCCCCAAAATCATTTCTATACAAAGTATCAAATCCTAGCATTCTTAAGTATTTAGATAGTTTGCCAAGATGTGCATCTGCAATAAATTTCGTTTTTCGTAAAGGCTGAGAGAATCTCGTTTTTAAACTACTAATATCAAAACTCTCAAAAACAGGAAAGACTGAAATATAATCCCCTTGAGATAATTTATAATTGCGCTCCACAGAATTACTATTCACCAAAATCAAATCTACTTCAGATAAAGGAACCCCAATCGATGCAATGGTTTCTGAAACTATAGCTGGTACTTTGATTTTTAAATGAAACGATTTAAACTTTTGTTTTTTCTTAAGGAAATCATTCAATTCCGCATAACACCTTATAACAACCTCAATATATATCCTATTACTATGCAACTCGGAATCTAGCATGACTGCATTCCTTTTAAGTTCATTTAAAACATAAATTTACGGGAATCATCAGTATTAATAAAAATATAGCAAACAAAAAAAGAGCTGCAATTTATACAATCACAGCTCTTCAACCTTTATTTTTGTCTTACAATGAAAACATTGGCAATTATATCCTTTTCATCATATATTCAATTTCCTTAATCTGATCTGATAATATTTTTTGTTTATCCAGTTTTTTAGCTTCCTGTAAATAATACTTTGATAGTTTTTTATTACGCTGTGAAAGGTAAATACCAGACAATTGAAGTTTGGCAACTGCCTGATCATTTTTCATCCTTAAACCAGTAGATAAGGCCTTTTTAAATGTTTTTTCAGCTTCCTTTCTATTATTTTTTTGCGTTTCAACCAAGCCTTTTAAATAATAATAGTAGGCTTCCTGACTATCAATCATATTTTCAGGATGCTTAACCTTACTTAAAATCATATCAACTGCTGTAAACTTATTTTTACGCAAAAACAAAAATGCCATAAGGTTCTTTTCATTTTTAAAATGAAAAAGCACAACCAATCCTGCTATTAACACAGTTAATATTCCCCAACCAATTTCACCTTGCACAAAAAGAGCTACTGCACCTATGCAAATAATTCCTCCTAAAATCAATCTAATAAACTTTCCAATCATAACATAGTTTTAAATTCGGCCACTAAAAAAAGGTTTTTTATTAAAAAACAAACAAAAGATCCAGTCATTTTTTTAAGATTTTTTCCAGACCTTACAATTAAGAATCACTAAATAATCTTTAAGATTCTAGATCTTAAAGATTTAACAACTTGCAATTCTATTTCATAATTTATTCTGAAATAGACAAAATAATATCTCACCATATTAAGAGTTTGTTTATTTATCAGATATCGTATTTTTGTGTTTACTTAATTACATAAAAGTAAAAGAAATGAAATGCTATTGTAATTCAGGAAAGGAATTTGATCAGTGCTGTGAACCTTTTCTATTAAATAAAAAAATCCCAGAATCTTCAGAACAATTAATGCGTTCAAGGTATTGTGCTTTTGTTACTGCCAATATCAACTATCTTTTGAACACCCATCATAAAAGAACACGTCCGACTAAAGACAGAAAAAACATATTAAAATGGACTAAATCTGTCGTTTGGCAAAGGTTAGATGTTATAAATACAAAACAAGGATCTGCTAACGACTCTGAAGGATTTGTAGAATTTAAGGCATTTTATTTAGAAAATGGAAAACCGGAGTGTATTCACGAAAACTCTAGATTTGTAAAAGAAAATAACCTCTGGTATTACATTTCAGGGACACATCATTAATTAAAACTCAAAAGATAAATCATTAAATGGGAATATCACCAAAAGATTTTGGTTTAAATTCTAGAGTTCTACTGAAACAACTGGATACAAACCATATAGCCATAGTAAAACTAATTAAGAGCCGAATTATAACTAAAGACGCTTTAAAAATTGTAGAAATGGCACAAACCATCAAATCAAAAGAACCAACAAATAAGGTTAGTTTAATCTGCACTAAAAATATATGCTCAAAATCCATTCAATTATTAAACAAAAATAAAATTGATATTATTTATTCTGAATAAAAGCACCATTTATTTTTAAAGCATTAGTGGCGGTGATGGATAAACATCTTTAGATGTTAATTGTAAAACTTCATCAATCTGTTGTATTAAGACTTCCTTATCTCTTGATAACACACCTTTTAAAACAGCCTGATTTGAAACGTGATCACTTCTGAAAATACTACCATCAAGGTTTAATAATGAAATAAATAATTTCATTTCTTCTAATATTTCAGCTACAGTTAAAGGAACAAATTCACCCTTAAAACGTGCATTAAAATGTTCTATTCCATATGGAAAACTCAGATTAAGCGTAGAAAGAAACTTTGGATTGATTTCATTTACTAATCTTGCAGAATTGGTAATATGTTGTTCTGAATATTTCGTACCTCCTAGTCCATTAATAATCATTACCGATGTGTCAATACCGGCTTTATGAGCTTTTAATATACCTTCCTTTGTTGATTGATAGCTTTCGCCCTTATTTAAAATATCAAGTAATTCATTATCGCCACTTTCAATTCCAACGTATAACAACTTTAACCCGTTGGCTCTTAATTCCTCCAACTCTTCATACGATTTAGATAAAATATCTTTAGGTAATGCATATGACGATATTCGTTGTAGTTTACCAAATTGCTTATTTATTTCCGAAATAACTTCTAATAACTTTGAGGTGGAGAGTACCATCGCATTTCCATCTGCTAAAAACACCTTTTTTACACCAGAATAATATCTGGATAAGATTTGTATTTCCTGCTTGATGTCATCCACTTTACGAGTTGTAAACTTTTTTGATTGGTACATCTCACAAAAAGCACACTTATTCCAGCTACAACCATACGTAACTTGAATAATAGCAGATGCAAATTCTGCCGGTGGACGAAAAACTGGTTCATTATAATGAAACATAAACCCCCAATTACATAATGTATAAAATTGGCTATACTTCTAATTCAAAATTAATTTGTCGTCCTTCTTTAAAAGCCTTTTTATCCATTTGAGCTCCCACTGCCATTCCAATACTCATTCCTATAGGTAAACCAATTCCTAAATATGCAAAATTATGCAAACCCAAAGCAAATAAACCTCCAATTGGGATACCAAAAACTCCAATTCCGATAGCTAACCATTTATTTTGATAATGGTTTTTTATTACAATATTAAGCTCCTTTTCAACCAAAGAGATAATTTTTAATTGCGTTTTTATAATTTGCTTTTTCAGTTCCTTGGCTGAATCTGTAATTAAATTTAGTGTATTAATATCACTATTTATAGTCGTTTCTATTTTTTCGGGCAACACTCTACTATTTAGTTCTTGTATTAACTTAGTAAACAATAATATGGTATGTTGCAATTTAGCATGGCCTGCAATATTAACCTTTAAATCTAATTTATTGAGCATTACGATAACATGTTTTTGGGGGTAATAATTTCAATTTATGATTCAATTACAATGAAAATCTTCCAAATATAAACAATGTTATCGAATCTTAAAATACGTTAATACATTCCTTTATAATCTACGTCAATAAAAATACAAAAGAAGGACATTAAAGTTTATAATAAATAGAAATTAAGATTTGAAAAAAGAAAGGCTCTGAGAAACAGAAATTATTTTATTTAAAATTAAACATCTCGTGTATCTCAGAGGTTTGAAGTTATTTTCGAACAATAGCTGAACACATAAATCATAACACACAAAGATGATTACATATCTGCTTTCATCTTATCAATCATCTTCTTGGCATTTTTATTCGTCGAATCTAGCTTAATCGATTTTTTATAGTACTCAATAGCTTTTGCATTATTGCCCTTTTTCATATAAGCTTCGGCTAAACTATCCCACGTATTTGATGCCATAGGGTACAACTCCGTATTTAAAGTAAACACCTTAATAGCTTCATCAATTTGATCTTTCCATAGCAAATTATAACCTACCCAGTTAAGTCTGAATTCATTTAAAAAGTCGGTATTTTCAAATGACGTTTTAACTATAGAAATTAGAGATAATAATTTCCATCCATCATCTGTTTTTTTCAGCATATAGCTCACCTCAGAGTTAAATGTTCTATCTTGCCCAAACATAAAACTTTTTTGTTGCTGTTTTACTACTGCGGAAGCCATTTCTCCAGTTACTTTTATATCAAAATCACCAACAAATTTTAAGTTAGGAGCATCACCATCACCTTCAAAATAATTTTTCATGCTAACATAAACTGAATCCCACGTCAACTTTTGATTCACATAAAAAGAATTAATAGAAGTATGACTTACATAGTCTTCATGCAGCCAATAACTGGCCCAGGTATCAATATCTTTTTCAAGAAAAGCTTTGGTTTCATTCTTTAACACCTCCTTTATTTCCTCTTTTTCGTTTGCTGCAACAGCAGTTATCGAAATCAGAAATAATCCCACAAAACATGCAAAAATTATCCTTTTCATAACGCTTATAATTATTGATTAGAATAAAAAAAGTTACGAAATTATAATTGCATTGTCAGATATTATTTACAATTTGATTTTAAGACAATTAGATAGTATAACAATCACTGTATTTGATACAACTCTATGTAATCAATAATAAAATAGTTTGGCCAAGTGGTCCCAGTATCAGGAGAATGGGTCCTTTGCCCATTATTTAAGACTATATACATATCTTCATCTGGCCATTCATCAACCTCATTAGCATTTAATTGATGCATTAACTTTCCATCTATATACCATTTTGCAAAATATTCATTCCATTCAAAACCGTAGGTATGCCAATCTTCGCAATTGAAACGCTCATTAAATTGATTTATCCATTTATTCTCCCATTTTTCATTAGGCCACTGACCATAACACAAATGCATCCCCATATTATCACTCCCCACATCCTCTCTATAACCAAAATACTCAAACATATCCCATTCAGGTCCCCACTTTAAGTCTTCTGAAATTAACCAAATTGCAGGCCACACCTTATCTCCCGAAGGAAACTTAGCTTTAATCTGAATGTATCCTTTATTCATAAAAACGCGGTGCATTGTCATTACCCATCCACTAGTATAGTTGAATATTGCTTTGGGACTATCTCCTCTGTAAGATCGTTTTTGGCTTCTTAAAACCAATGCTCCACGTTCTATATAACTATCTTCTTTTGTTATATACCCACAATACTGCCAATTGAGCAGATGCTCTCCTTTTGCTCCTGGAACCATATCTCCAGAAATGGAATCCTTTAAACTACCTACCACCCAATAATTAGGATTAATTACTTCTTCATTAAATTGGTCTTCCCAAACTTTTGAATAACCTATTGGAATAAATGTATTTGAATAGTGATTTCTACCTTTATTTACACTTTGGTCATGCTTATTTTTACTCACATATACTTTAATAATAATAGCAAAAAATAAGAAAGTAAATACAACCGCAAGCTTACTAAAAATATGGTGCCTCATTTGTATCTTTTTTTCTAAACTCTAATAACTAAATTTTATTTGATTCTATTTTTTGCATCTCATCAAAATAGAGTGATAAATGACTTAACATTAAAACATTAATTCAGATATGGTAAAGTAAATTTAATAACACTTCCTTTATTGATTTCACTTTCAATACAAATAGAACCTTTATGCAAATCAATAAATTCTTTACATAGCAATAAACCTAATCCTGTTCCTTTTTCATTATCTGTTCCTTTAGTAGAAACATTATTGGTTAATGTAAAGAGTTTAGATACTTTTTCTTTAGACATTCCTATTCCATTATCCTCAATAGCAATCTCTGCAAAATTTCTATTCCCCATATCAATTACATTAGCATTTATAATTATACTACCATTTGAGTAAGTGTATTTTATCGCATTTGAAACAAGGTTCCTAACAATTGTTTCAAGCATATGAGAATCAGCATATACCTCAAAATTTTCAGGAATTTTATTGATTATCTGAATTGACTTTTTGTCTGCAATTTGTTTTAAAACTTTAAGTTCTTTTTCCACAACCGTACAGGCACTATGTACAATAGGTTCATATACTATTGATTTATTTTGAGCTCTGGCCCAATTTAACAGATCTTCTAATAATTCATGTGTATGCTTTACACTACTATTTATAGCTTCGATGCAATGTTGTTTTTCTTTTTCATCAATGTTTCTATCCATCATTAATAAATCTGAGATACCCCAAATAGCCCCTATTGGATTTTTAAGATCATGAGCTATAATTCCTAAAAACCGATCTTTTGTTGCATTACTTTTATTTAGCTCTTCATTTTTCTGCTGAATTTCTTCTTTTATAATTATGGCTTCCTTAGCAGCTTTTTTTAACTCACGGTTAACTTCTAAAGTTTCACTATATAATAACCGGGTTTTATCCTGCTCAAGTTTTAATAATCGATTTGATTTATACAAGCGAAACCTTAATTTATACTGTATCCTGTTTACTGCAAATCCAACAAACAAAATGGGAAAAATATCAGCAAGAACAAAAAACTCTTTACTAGAAGGTTTTCCATAAAAAAACAACAAAATAGAAAAGATAACAATCGGGAAAAAATAAATAAATATAGTACGGTTAGTATTCTGTTTATTATCTAATGAAAGGAGAAAAATAACTAATATAGAACCTGTAACACTTGGAGCTAATGCTTCTTCATGTAAATGAATTAAACATTTGGCATACATCATTAATTGTGTAGCAATATAAAACAATATATAAGTAACAACCTTAAAACGATAATATTGATGTTTATATATTAGGTGTATTATTAACAAAACAACTGCAATTACAATAGGAAAGATACGTGTAGAAGCTGCAGTTACATTTTGTCTAACGGTCCAATCTGAATACATATAGTAGAATAGCACACAAAGCCCCATTCCTAAAATAAGAGTTAAATTCTTCAGGAAAATTTGACCAAGATACCTTTCAAATTCTGATTTTAATATTTTTGAGTTTAATATATCTTCCATTTTTTCTATAAAGGCTACTATATCATTTTTCAAGTTAACACATTGTTCTTTGTTTGGTATAGAAATCTATATCGTGTAAGCTTTAAAGCTGATAAAATAGAGGTAAGTAAGTAAAATACAAAAGTAGAAAATAAAATAGTTACAGCTAGAACATACCTATTACATTATGCTTAATAGTAACAATAATTTGATTATGGCTAAATATTTATTGTATAATTAATACTAAAATTGCGTTCAGAACTTTATTACGGAGGTGAATTGTTTTGTACCTAGACAGGTTATACTTTTAAATAAACTAATAATTCGAGATTACTTAAAACAAAAAATGCTTTCCTGAGAGAAAGCATTAGCCGGGGAATGAAATCATTCCCCAATTTTTTAGTTGCATGGATTAATACCAAATGGTTCTTTTAGGAGGGTTTCCAAAAGACTCAAATTGATCACCATTACTGTTTACTACTTTCATCAGTTCTTCAACTGTAAAATCGTAACCATCTTCGATTGCACGTTTAACAAACTCTTCTTTTGTGTTTGCGGCATTGTACTTAGCGCGAAATGTTTCATCTGCGCCTCCTTTTTCTAATAAGGCTTCTACACTTTCTAATGACATAACTTTACTATTTAAAATTTCTGGTGTTAAAATAGTTATTTTTTAATTATACCACACACAAAATCACCATACAGGGTATATTTTTTATATTTTTTTTGCTTTTACCCCATTTTACACCATTATACACCCTACATTTTTGTAGTTTTTCAAATATCACCCCTATATATTCACAAGCACAATAAAATAAGATAAAAACTAAAATATTAAGAAGGTAACGCACAAACAGGAAAATGAATATTACACTCTAATACAAAAAAATCTTGCTAGAAATGTACCAGCAAGATTCTTTTATTACATCCATTAAAAAAGCCCTATGATTTTATTCTGAATAAAATTTTTCAAAAGCTCTATACCATGTTAATATAAACGATGAGGCTCCTACCGCCAATACAACAATCATAAAACGCATACCATCAACCTGTCCAAATCCTAAATATGAGGCAATAGCACCTCCTGCAATAGCACCGATAAGACCTAAAAATATTGTAATATGAATATGACGTCGATTAACGTAAGGCTCAATTAATAAAGTTAGTACACTAACCACAATACCTATTGATATCCAAAGTAGAATTCCCATATCAACCTCCTTTCTTAACTTAGATGTCAAATATTTGTAAGGTTGAATGTTATACCAGCCTTACAAATTAAGGCTCTATTTAAAACAAAGTTACTAGTGATAACATTTAAAATCAATACAATAACCACATATTTCCAATCAGAAACAGAGATTTATCATACTAATTTTATTACAGTTAATTTTACTCTTCTTCTTCCTCTTCCCAATTAACATCCATAGTAATTAATGGAGAAGCATCAATCTGTTCTATATCTAACAGACTTATTAAAGTATTTAAACTATCCTCTACTTCTTTAAGCTTTTTATCATCCAACTTATTTAGTTTATCGGATAATTGCTCATGCAATAATGAAGGTATTGAATTCAGAAGTTTATCGCCAGCTGAAGTTAATGTAATATTTACTACTCGCTTATCGCCTTTTTTAGGTAACCGAGCCAGTAATCCTTTTGTTTCCAACCTATTAATAATACCACTTACAGTACTAGAATTTAGGTTAAGCATATTACGAATTTTGCCTTGCGTAAGCTGATAATCAGGAGCATCTCTCAAAAATCCCAGGCACAATACCTGAGGAATACTAACTCCATATTCCTTTTGAATTTTTTTTGATTCAATATCTACCGAACGTACAATCTTTCGGATTTTTATGAGAATTTCCTTTGTGTCCATGCTTTATTAATTACGCGACAAAAATAAGGGGTATTTTAAAACGACCAAAATTCCAAAGAAAAGATATTTCTAATTTTTTCTTTTTTTTAATCATTCTTTACTACACCATCTCCTAACAACAATATAAGAAAGGAATGATATAAAAATCCCAAAAATATTCGCATCCAATTCATATGGTAAATCCACTTCCAATACAATTAAAAACAACGTTAAAGATCCTCCCGTAATCATCGACACCAATGCCGCAGTACTATTCGTTTGTTTCAAAAACAAAGCCATTAATACAGGAATAATCATCCCGGATACCATAAAGGAATAAGAGTGTAGCATAATATCCAAGACACTAGTCATTTTATAGGCTAAAAACAAAGCAACACCACCAATAACCATGGTTAACATTTGTGATAGCCTCACACTTCTTGGACCTCGATGCATTTTTAAAACATCAGCCAACAAATTACCTGAAGAGGCCATCAAACAACTATCGGCAGTTGACATTATTGCTGAAAAATATGCAGACAATACAATACCCATAAAACCAACTGGCAATATAGTTCTTAACAACACAGGCAATCCCATCTCTGCATCTAATGTAGACATATCATAACCTGGAAGCATTTGATTTTCCATTGCCACACGAGCAAACATTCCTAATACTACGCCCATAAATGCCATTATTGGATACTCAAATAAACCTGCTAAAAACCATGCTTTTTGCGCTGTTTTGGTATCTCTGGAGGCATAAATTCTTTGATACAAAGTCATTCCAATGAACCAAATGGGAATAATAGTAAACATCCAATTAATAAATTGCTGCCATTTAATATTTGTAAGTGACAAAAAATCTGGCTCCAGGGTAGATTTAATGACTTCCATCCCGCCTATTTTAAAATAAGCAAATGGCAAGGCTACAAATATTAATCCCACCATTAATACAATCCACTGAATAGTATCAGTATATATTACAGCCTTTAAACCACCAAGCACTGTGTATACAACTGCAATTGTTCCCATTACTAACAATGCCAGATTCATAGAAAGTTCAGGAAAAGTTGAAGATGCCAATTTAGCTCCAGCCAAAATCTGAGAACTAGTAAAGCCTAAATATCCTATAGCCGAAATTACACCTGCTACAAGAGCTACCGTTTTATTGTATTTATATTCTAAAAACTGTGGAAATGATAAAAAACCTTTTTCTCTGGCTAAATCTGCCACTTTGGGAATAAGCAAAACTCCACTTAACCACGCTCCCATTAAACCCGTAAATAAAAGCCAACTACCCGACAATCCCATGGTAAACCCTAAACCTCCTAAACCAATCGAAAAGCCTCCACCAACATCTGTAGCCACAACTGACAGCCCAATATGTAAGCTATTTAATTTACGTCCACCAACATAGTAATCATCAGTAGTCTTATTTTTTTTCATAAAAAAAACACCTACCCCAAGCATAGCTATGAGGTAGATGCAAAAAATTAATATGTCAATAATATGCATAATTTAAAAAATACGAGCCGACCAGTATTGAATGCCCGTCATTATAAGTTCAATTGAAATAGTACCAAGTAGAAAGGCGATTACTCTACCCGCAATATCAATATATTGCTCAATTAACTCTTCTTTTTTGGCATGTATTTTATCGTGAAGAATTTTCAATAAAAATATGATCGAAATACATAAAATTAAAGTAATGGCAATAGCTAAAACTGATGATAATTTATCAAGTTGTTCTCCTATTATCACACTATAACTCACTGTTCCGGGACCTATAAATATAGGCATCGCTATAGCTCCGGCTACATATCTAGACTCACCTCTTAACGACTCAATAGAAGCACTTCCTTTAAAAATAAACTGGATTCCTGTTAATAAAAATATAACACCACCAAAAATTTGGAAAGAAGCAAAACTTGCATTAAAAACCTCACTAAATATTGAATCGCCCAATAGCGCAAACAACGAAAATACGATAAAACTAATAATCCCAGCTCTAATTAATACTTTTAGAAAAATGTTTCTGGATTTCTTTTTAACAATATCAATTAGATACACAATGATTAAGAAAGGGTTTAATAAAACCAATAATAGCCCGACAGATTTAATGATACCATGAACATCCATCAAACCATGTATTAATTCCGATCTTCAATGGCCAATTGTAAACGAGAGGATTTATTACAATGCTCAATAATTCCTTTCGATATTAAGGAAAAAATAATTTCTTGCCCCTTTGTATAAGACAAGTGTAAATCTTTAATAATATGTCCATACAAATACTGACCTTTTTCTTCCAAAAGTTCAATTACCTTTTCTTCCTCTGTGTTAATGTTTCTAATGTTACTTTGTAATTTTTCCGTACTAGTTTTTCTACTCATAAAAATTTGAAATGTTTTTTAATTAATTAATCATTCTCTTTATTCACGGACGAAGGTCCGATATTTTCATATATTAAATATTCTTTGCAATTACGCCATCCTCTATAGCCTCTAATACAAAATACATTTTTATATACAGTAAGCTTCCTGTTGTCCTCTATAGTTTTACCTTGATAAACAGGACAAACATCTTTATACTTACATATATTTTTATTGGCCATAACTATATTTGCTTATAATATACATTCATACTTTCTATATCTCCGGATATATTGGTGTTTTTAATTAGCGTGCCTGAATAATTATAATTCATGCGTATAAACGTCAAGTTCATTGGAATTGACTTAAGACGGGCAATGGTATAAAGTGTTTTCATACCATCTTTCTTCATTTCCTGCTCCATACGCTTTAACAATGCAGATGCCAATCTATTACCAGCATATTTGGGGTATGTTGCAAAGTCAGTCATTTCAGCATTTTTATTATTCACATCCATTTCCGACGAGGCAACAGCTGCTAATTCACCATTTTTCTCAGCTCCAAAATATCTAACATTCTCATTCATTGTTTGTAAAACATATTCCTTTTCATGTACAGGAAAAGGATACGTTTCAAACACTGTAGAATAAATATCCGTTATTTTTGTTACATCATCTTTTGTTAATTCTCTAATTGAAAAATCAGCATTAACTGCCGTAATCCGAGGTTGTTCTTTACTCAGAATATTTGAAAAAGCATTTAACTTATCTCGTTCTATTTTTAAAACCCTATCTGAGCTCAGATATTTAGAAACAAAAAATGCATCCTCATTTCCATTATAGAAATGAGGAATTTGAGCTTCTAATATAAAGCCATTAGCATAAAATACGGGGGCATATTTTTTAGGTATCTTACAAACTATTTTCGAATATTTTTCTTCTTTAGCTAGTTGATGTACTAAAGTAAACACCTGTGGCATATCTCTTGAATCTAACTTCATCAGGTAGATTCTGTTATTTAACTTCCCATGCTGAATACATGTTCCATTAGCAATTGTTTCAATCTTATCGTTAACAATATTAATCACACACATGATGTTCCCTCCTTGTTAATCTTTCATTATCTTCCGGAATTAATGATATTGTATCACATTCGTCAGATAGTAATTTCTCAATTCCAATCACTTCTGATTCATCCTTTTCAGAAACAGCCAACTCCAGGTTACAGTTATCACAATCCCTGTCACACATCTTTGGCTCATAACTATCTGGCTCTTTATATGTTGTAATTACACCTTCATAATTTCTTAACACAACCTTATTGGTTGACCATGAAATGATATAATTAGGCATTACAGGAATCTTTCCTCCTCCTCCTGGGGCATCAATTACATAGGTAGGTCGCGCAAATCCGCTTGTATGTCCAACCAAACTTTCCATAATCTCAATTCCTTTTCCAATCGGAGTTCTAAAATGAGACAAACCTTCAGAAAGGTCACATTGATATAAATAATAAGGTCTTACTCTATTTTGAACAAGCTTATGAACAAGCATCTTCATAATTCGTGGACAATCATTTACATCAGCCAACAGAACTGATTGGTTCCCTAATGGAAATCCACCATTAGCTAATTTTGCTAATGCTTCTTTTGACGATGTAGTAATTTCATTTGGATGATTAAAATGTGTGTTAATCCACAAAGGGTGAAACCTTTGCAACATAGATACTAACTTATCCGTGATTCTGTATGGCAATACCACAGGCATTCTTGTTCCTATACGAACTATTTCAACATGTGGTATACTTGTGATTTTTTCTAATAACCACTCCAGCTTTTCATCAGAAAGCATTAAAGGATCACCACCAGATAATAATACATCTCTAACCTGAGTATTAGATGCCACATAATCAATACCTTTTTGCAATTGATCCTTAGAAGGTATAAAATCAACATCACCAACTTTTCTTTTTCTGGTACAATGCCTGCAATACATAGAACACACATTACTCACATGAAACAATACCCTATCCGGATATCTATGTGTTATTCCTTCTACAGGACTATCTTTATCCTCAGACAAAGGATCCTCCAATTCAAAAGATTTTGTAGTCAATTCATCTACACAACCAAACGCCTGCTTAAAAACCGGATCATTTCTAAAATTATCTTTATCAATTAAAGAAAGATAATATGGTGTAATTGATAACGGAAACTTTTCAAAAGTGCGTTCTAAATCTTCTCTCTCTTTATTTTCAAAACGAATTCCCGTAATTTGTTCAAATTTTTTAATGGTATTTATGGAGTTTCTCAATTGCCAACGCCAATCCTTCCAGTTTGATAATTTTGTTTCATCTTCAATTCTACTTGCAATTTCCTTTTGTACATTATTGTAAATCATACTTTTACTTTGCTTTAATTAAGCGTGAAGTTGTTTATAAAAGGATAATCAATTGGTATTTAAGAAAGGCTACTGAAACTTCACTTTATCCAATTTTTCATACACATTCAGCATTTAGAATACGCCCACCAAGGATCACCTACTATTTTATTTTCTACACGAACAAAATTATATAAATTAGCCATTAAAACCAAAAACACTTAACAAACACAAATCTCAATCCTCCATTAAACAATTACACAAAACCTACTATACCATCTATTTTTCAGATACATATGAATTAGTAAAATAAAAATTAAGTAAGAATCAAATATTACTATTTAAATTCCTTCAATATTACAAATACCTATAGAAGTATTTTTTTAGACCATGATTTTATTGGATTAACATTTTGTTCGTATTGATACTATTATAATAAAATTACATTTTGGAGGCACTATCCATAAGAAAAGAATAGGTTAGAATTGAATTTATCCATTATTAGCCTTTATTTTGTCGAATAAATAGGTATATCAAAAAAAATGGAACAAATTAATATAAACACAACTTCTAATAAAGAAGAGGTTATTGCAGAATTATCAAAATTATTCACACCTTATGCAAAAGAATTACTTAACTCAGGTGCAGATTTTAGCTATATGAATATGTACGCAGATAACTTTAGAGATCAAATTTTGAATTCAACCATTTTTAATGAAGAGGAAGTATTTGAGATCTTAAATGAAGCATGTGATAGGTGTTGGAAATCGCAAATTTAACTTATAACAATCACCTTCTTATAATAATAGAAGCAGTATAATTCATCTTCTACATTGTATAAATTTAGAAAATTACAATTCATTTTATTACAATAACACTTAACCTTGAAATTTAATGATTTTAATAGCGGATAGCGGATCAACAAAAACAGAATGGGTTGTATTAGAAGAGAATAATACCCATTCGCAACGCTACATAACCACAGGTATAAACCCTTATTATCAAAGCACTAAAGCTATATTTGACATTCTCATTAAAGAAATTTCATTTGAAATGCGATCTTTTGATGCAATCCATTTTTACGGTGCAGGATGCAATCATGAAACCAAAAATAAAATAGTAGAAAATGCACTATCATCATTTTTTACATCACCTCAAATTAAAATTTACAGCGACTTAATGGCTGCTGCTCATTCTGCATGTGGAAACTCTCCTGGCATTGTTTGTATATTAGGAACCGGATCTAACTCCTGCCTTTACAATGGACAAGAAATCACACAAAACATATCTCCTCTTGGATTTATTTTAGGAGACGAAGGTAGCGGGGCAGCAATAGGGAAAGCTTTCATCAGTGATTTATTAAAGAATCAATTATCACAATCAATTACTGAACTTTTTTTCAAAGAATACAACATTTCTATGGATGAAATTCTTGATCATATTTATAAGCAACCCTTCCCCAACAGATATCTGGCGCAATTCGCAAAGTTTATTCATGAACACATACACATTAAGGAACTTGAAATAATTATTGAAGATGCTTTTCATGCATTTATAGAAAGAAACTTACTTCAGTATAGTGAAATAGAAAAATACCCAATTCATTTTATAGGTAGTATAGCTTATCATTTTCAAGTACAACTTAAAAATACGCTTAGCTCCCATCATTTAAAAACCGGCATTATTATTAAATCGCCCATGACTGGACTAATAAAATACTACAGCTAAATAAGTCTAGCGTTAAATCAATACCAAAACTCAATAAAAAAGCCTGCATCCAAAACTTATTGACATACAGGCTATTTTCTATTACAATTATTTAAATACTCTATTATAAAAAGTCTTTAAAATACTGCGTTACTTTTTCCATCAAATGAACTCGATCAGGCCCTAATACATTATGCTCATGGCGAGGATATACAAAATAATCAACTTGCTTCCTTTTTTTGATACAATGCTCTATAAACTGCATACTATGTTGCCATACAACAGTTGGATCAATAGCTCCATGAATAACCAACAATCGCCCTTGTAAATGATCTACTCTTAAATTTAAATTTGTTTTTTCATATCCTTCAGGATTTTCTTCCGGACGATCCATATATCGCTCCCCGTACATAATTTCATAATACTTCCAATCAATTACAGGTCCACCAGAAACTCCAACCTTAAAATCATTTGGATATTTCTCCATTAGGTTTATAGTCATAAAACCACCAAAACTCCATCCATGAACTCCAATTCTGTTTTGATCAACATATGGCAAAGACTTTAAAAACTTCACCCCTTCATACTGATCTTCAGCCTCACACTCTCCCAATTGTCTATGAATCACTTTTTCAAAATCACAACCTCTATCTGGAGTTCCTCTATTATCCATAGTAAAACATATATAACCATTTTGAGCCATATACAACTGCCAATATCTTGCACCTCCTAACCAAGAATTTTTAACCTGCTGCGAATGAGGACCTCCATATACATATACAACAACCGGATATTTTTTATTTGCATCAAAGTTCGCTGGTAAAATCAATCTATAATTTAAATCTGTATATCCATCAGCTGATTTAATTGTTCCTAATTCAACTTTTCCAAAATCATAGTCTTTAAATGGATTCTCTGCCTCAAATAAAACCTGATAATCCTTCTTTTTTATATCAAAGATCCCAATAACCCTTGGAATACTTAAACTAGAATAATAATCAAGTACTTTATTCTTTGAAGCATCTAGAACAAATGAATGAAAACCTTTTGCATCAGATAATTTACTCACCTTACCATTTTTCAGAGAAACACTATATAAATGCCTATCCATTGCACCATCCTTTGTTCCCTCAAAAAACAAGGTATTACCTTTAGCATCAAATCCTAAATTGCCAGTTACTACCCACTCACCCTTAGTGATTTGTTTTAACAATCCTTTATTAATATCATATAAATAAAAATGATTGTATCCATCTCTTTCACTTTGCCACACAAACTTTGTATTACTATTTGGAACAAAAACAGCAGCATTTTCAGGTTCTACCCACTTATCACTCTTTTCTTCGAACAAGGTCTTATAAAAACTACCATCTGCAACATTATATAAATTATAATGCATATGATTTTGATCCCTATTAAGTTCTGCTACACCAATATACTTTTCATCCGGTGTCCATGAAACATTTGTCAAAAACTTCTCTTTGGGTAAACCAGTTTCCAAATACAGTATTTCTTTTGTTGTAGAATTAAACACCCCAATAGTTACATGATGACTATTCATTCCTGCCATTGGGTATTTAATATTTTCTAATTTAGCGACTCTTTCATTTATGTTAACCAAAGGATAATCTGTAACCATAGATTCATCCTTTCTGTAAAATGCCATTGATTTACCATTGGGTGACCAAAAAATTCCTCCACTAATACCAAATTCATTTCTATGAACTGTTTGACCTAAAACAATATCTTTACTTTCTGCTTTCTCTACTAAAACAGAATTATTATCAACTCCAACAACAAATAAATCTCCATTATTCAGATAAGCTATTAATTTGGAAGTTGGGTTAAAACTTAAAAATTCCGAATCTTTAGGATAACTAATAATATTAGTAATTTGATTCTTATTTGAATCTACAATAACTAATTTCTCTGGAAAATTCACATAAAAAACACCTGAACTAATCCATTTTAGGGCATATAATGATTTTAATTCAGTAAGGTCATTAGCTAATAGCAATTCATTAACTTGACTCAATGATAAATATGGTGATTTTACTAATTTATCATCCACATAAAATATAGAATCTCGCTTATATAAGATTAAAGAATCAGTATTGGGTAAAAATTCATATTTTTCATATTTAGGAATAAAATTTCTATAGTTTTTACCTCCCGATATAACATCCTCAAGCTCTAATTTATTTTGAGCCTTTAAGCCTAACAAACTGAAAAAAAATGTTAGCAGTGTAAAATAAAATACTTTCATTATATATTTAAATTTATTGATTGGTCTATTGAAACACGAAATAAAATCATGAAAAAACATCATTTCCCTATAGAAACCTGTCCATATTTACTTTTGTTTTAATAAAAATAACTATTTTAGACAAGCAGAATTTACAGCATTTACAAAGCTTTGACTGATAATCAATCTAATGCTATATTTTAAATGGCTGCAAATATAACATAAAATGCTTTTGCACTTTAAATTATAACAAATAACCGCATAATACTAAACGAATTATACTCATGAAAAAAGGACTTTTATTATTTTTTGTTCTAACTTTTGTAGTAAGCATACTTATACCAAACAATGCTAATTCTCAGGATGAGAAAATTGAGACATGTGAAAAGTTATTACAAGCTCCTTTTATTTCAAACGGACAACCTTTCAGGGCTTTTTTAACAGGCGATGAAGTGGCAGAATTTCATACTACATTTTTAAATGGTAGTTTATACAGACTTGTTGCTTGCTCTGCAAAAAATGAACCTATCATTTTTTCAATATACGATACAAACAGAAATCTTCTTTTCACAAACGAGGATCACAACAATACCAATACATGGGATTTTAAAATAGACGGTTCTGTAGAATGTATTATTGAAGCAAGATTAGATAAAAAATTAGCTACATCAGGAATGGCTTTGTTATACATTGGTTTTAAAAATCAATTAGAAAACTAAGCCATTTATAATATTATAAACTCTTTGTATGAGCGAAGGAATATTAAAAGCATTAATACAACTTTTTGCTTTAATAGCATTTCCTCAAAAGGACAGTAAATCTAGAAGAAACATAGTTAAGAACTTCCTTGACCAGCAGTTAAACAAACAAATGGTTGAGGAGTATCTTAATATTTATGAAAAACATTATCAGGAGCACGTTTCTAAACTAAAAAAGCTCCAGAATAGTGAAATCGAGCGCTCTACCTTAACGGCAAACTCAGTTAAAGCCTTACGAATTTCAAATGCCATCAATAAGGAGCTTGTTCACTACCAAAAACTCATTGTAATCATTCAACTTATTGAATTTTTAAAATCAGGAGTTGAAATCAGTCGATTCGAGAAAGACTTTGTTTATACTATAGCACAAACTTTTCATATTTCAGATGAAGAGTATCTCTTGATGGAAGATTTTATTATTGGAGACATGAATTCTCCTATTGATAACAACAATCTTTTAATCATCAACAAAAATAAGGGCTCGAAACACATTCAAACAAGACATCTACAGTGGGCAAATTTAAAACAGGAAGTTCATATTTTAAGAATAAAATCAGGAGGTTTATTTCTTTTACGACTGAATGATAACGTAGAGATTAGCATTAATGGACAGTTATTGACTACTAATCGGGTTCATGTTCTAACACCTGGATGTTCATTAAGAAACAACAGAATAGATCCTATATATTACAGTGATATTGTTGGAAAATTCACTAGTGACAATATCGCAGAACCTATAACATTTAATGTTAATAATATTAGTTATGCCTTTAAAAATAAATCCATTGGAATTCAACCATTAAGTTTTTATAGTGAATCCGGACGACTGGTTGGAATTATGGGTGCAAGTGGTGCAGGTAAAACTACACTTACTAACATATTAAGCGGAATTACTCAACCACAAAAAGGATCTGTTAAAATAAACAATGTCGATATCCATAAAGACCCTAAAAAAATTGAAGGTCTTATAGGTTATGTTTCGCAAGACGACCTTCTAATGGAAAATCTCACTGTATATCAAAATCTATATTACAATGCAAAACTTTGCTTTGGAGACTACAGTGAATTAAAGATTCAAAAAAGAGTTTTATCTCTGCTTTCATCATTAGGTCTTCATGAAATAAAAGATATGAGAGTTGGTTCACCGCTTAACAAAAAAATTAGTGGAGGACAACGCAAAAGACTAAATATTGCCCTTGAATTAATTCGCGAACCTGCAATCCTTTTTCTTGACGAACCTACATCAGGATTATCATCAAAAGACTCTGCTAACATTTTAGATTTACTAAAGGAACTGGCATTAAAAGGAAAACTCGTATTTGTAGTGATCCATCAACCTTCCAGCGACATCTTTAAAATGTTTAATCAGCTATTGGTGATGGATAATGGCGGGTATTTAATTTACGACGGAGACCCAGTTGAAAGTATTACCTATTTTAAATCCTCCGTTAACCAAGCCAACAAACAAGAAAGTGAATGCCATACATGCGGAAATGTAAATCCTGAACAAGTTCTCAACATCGTATCGTCGCAAGTTATTGATGAATATGGTACACTTACCATGAACCGAAAGATAGAACCTGACGAATGGCATCAGCGATTTAAAGAGTATAAACCACAATCTCAAATTAAAGAAAGCTTAAATGCTCCACCAAGTATCAACTTTAAAATACCAAATAAATTAAAACAATTAGGAGTATTTATTAAAAGAGATGTGTTATCAAAGTTATCTAATAAACAGTATTTATTAATCAATTTATTAGAAACGCCTATATTAGCAATACTTCTATCTTCCATTATTAAATTTTACAACGTAGACGCTACCAACAATCAGGGATATGTTTATCAAGATAATCCAAACATTGTTGTTTACATTATTATGGCAGTAATTATTGCTTTGTTTGTAGGTTTAACTGTAAGTGCAGAAGAGATAATACGAGACAAAAAAATATTAAAGCGGGAGGCATTTCTAAACCTGAGTAAACTAAGCTATTTACTATCGAAGTTTATCATTCTAGCCTTTATTTCTGCCATTCAGACTTTACTATTCGTGGCAATAGGAAACTCAATCATAGAAATAAAAGGAATGTTCTTTGAATATTGGATTATTCTATTTAGTGCATCTGTCTTTGCAAATTTATTAGGCTTAATTATCTCTGATAGCTTTAAAGATGCCATTAACATATACATTCTTATACCATTCTTACTCATTCCACAAATAATTCTTTCTGGAGTATTTATAAGCTATGATAATTTAAATCCTAAATTTTCCAATCCGGAAAAAATCCCTTGGTATGGAGAGGCTATAACTGCAAGATGGGCATTTGAAGCCTTGGCCGTAAATCAATTTAAAAACAACAAATACGAAAAGGAATTTTATACATTTGATAAGATTAAAAGTGAAGCAAAGTTCAAAAAAGAATATTGGATACCATCCTTACTGGCAAAACTTGATAACAGCTTAAAATACTACGAAAATAATGATACTAAAAACCTAAACAAAGCTTTATCTGTTATAGAAAATGAGATCAATCAAGCTAAGAATAATGGCATTCTTAAAAATAAGTTTAGTACTATAAAAATAAGCTCAGATACTTTTAATACGGACACTTACATCAAACTAAAAGAGGAAATAAACAGATTTAAGAAAGACTATATTAAAATATTTAATAAAACAGATCAGCTACTTGATAATAAAAAGAAGCAATTTATTAAAACAAAAGCTCAAAAGGAGGAATTCAACGATTTAAAAAAACAAAACTATAATCTTGAATTGGAACGATTTGTTAGAAACACAAACAATATCTTTTCAAATAAAATTATTGAATACAACGGAAAGTTATTACAGAAATCAGACCCAATATTCAAGGATCCTCAATGTAGTTATTTATTAGCACACTTTCTAAGTCCCTACAAGAGATTAGGTTCTATAAAAATCGATACAATATGGGCCAACACCCTGGTAATTTGGTTCTACAACCTTGTATTATTCCTTATTCTATACTCTGGAATATTTAAAGAAATATTACATATTTTTGAAGAGAGGTACAATAAAATAAAAAGCAAAAGAGAGTAGCGTAAACACTACTCTCTTTTACTATATTAAAATTAATATTTTACTCTTCCATTTCAATCATTTTGAAAGGTATGTTTATAATCGACTGATAATCTTCTCCAGCCTCAAACATATCTTCATCATCTTCTTCGTAATACCAATTAACTTCAACCTTCTGTCCCTTTTTAAATATACTTTCCAATTTCTTGAAGATATCTAAAATACATTTTGAAGAACTCGTATTAAAATATTCAAGTTGAACATTCACTGCAGTATCACTACTTACATCACTCCCGTACTCTTCTAGCCAATCAATAAGAGGTTTATAAAACTCTATTGAATTTTCGGGTATTGAACGTCCTTTAATTTCTATAATTCCTTTTTCTCCATCTAATCGAACATATGGAGTTTTAGGTGTTCCTTCTCTAACTATTGTTTCCATATTGGTAACTATATGGTTTTAACTAATATATACATCTAACGAAAAAAATATATGACTGTCATTATACTTATAAAAATAGTATTCCAATTTATTGCCAGTCTTTCTTACGATATCAAGCATCCCAAGACCTCCTCCTCCTTTGTCAGAGAACTCTCCATTACTCATAATATCCAAATACAACATCCGTATTTCTTTATCAGAAAGAGAATTAACCTGATCAATACGATCCTTGATAACATTAATCTTACTTTTATCCACAAAATTTCCAGTCGATATTCTGTAGAAAGAGCCATCTTTACTTAAAATGATAACCCCAAAATTATTCTGCTGATTATCATGCAAATCAACAGGTGCTTTATCTACGTGATGATATAAATTTTGCAAACACTCCACAAATACATTATACACCTTTTTCCTAATCTTATTTTTTTCATTCTTCAGGTTTAAACTATTTTCAATAGTACCTAATGCTTCAGTTATAAGATCAGGGGTAATACTTCCATTAAAGTTAAGAATAACCTCTCCCTCTAATTTATCGTTATACCACTCTGTTATGTTAAATGCCATCTGTATTATTAATAAAGCTTGTCACAAATATATAAATTTTGACTATTGTACAAGCTTAAACTTTAATCAATTTTACGAATAATCTTAAACAATAAGTTTAAAATATGGAAAATTTACTAAATCCCCCCTCCTTCTGTATATAAAGAATCCTTCGGTTTAAACTGTACAAGTTTTGACCCCGGTTTAACATCATTAGTAACCCAAACATTACCTCCAATAACAGAACCTTTTCCAACAGTAATTCTTCCTAATATAGTTGCTTGTGAATAAATCACTACATCATCTTCAACAATTGGGTGGCGTGGTATTCCTTTTATAGGATTACCATCTTCATCCAATGGAAAACTTTTTGCTCCCAAAGTAACTCCCTGGAATAACTTTACATTTTTTCCAATGATAGAGGTAGCTCCAATAACAACTCCAGTTCCATGATCTATTGTAAAGTATTCATCAATCTGAGCTTTGGGATGAATATCAATACCTGTTTCGGAGTGTGCCATTTCAGATATCATTCGAGGAATAATTGGAACACCCAACTTGACCAAAGCGTGAGCAATACGATAACTTGAAATTGCCCTAATAGCTGGATAACAAAAAATAACTTCCCCCTTGCTTTTAGCTGCCGGATCTCCTAAGAAGGCTGCTTCAACATCTGTTGTCAATAACCTTCGTAACTCTGGAAGTAATGCGATAAAGTCTTTGGTTATTTCAAATGCCTGATGTTTATTTTCCTTCAATTTTTCAGGATCTGACATACTGCATTGAAAACACAAACCTGCTAAAATCTGACGATTTAACAACTCAAATAAACGCTCTGTATTTACTCCAATATAATAATGTATACTTTCTGAACGCACCGGTGAATCTCCAAAATAACCTGGAAAAAGAATCTCCCTGGTTAAATTAACAATTTCACCTATTACACTTCCTGAAGGCATAGGATACTCAAAAAAGTGCGTATGACATACACTTTTATAGGAATCTTTTACAGTTAATGCTTTAATCGTTTCTTGTATTATTTCTGGATACTTGAAATGGGTCATAATATATAACTATTAATTCAGCAAATTTGAATATGATTTATCAGAGGACAATATCTCTAACGCTTTGTTAAATTCATTTGAATTTGGATTGATTGTTTGGAAATATTCATTTACTCCCCAAATATTTCGTGCAATTAAGGCCTTAAGTTGATTCTTCAGCAAATGCATCGAAACTTCTAATTCTTTAATATCTGATTTTATGTCATCTTTTTTGCCTTCCTCTAATAATGAATCTATCATTTTATCATCCACTACAAAAGACTTATTATAATATTCATAGCTTGAGTATTTTTCTTTTAAAACCTCTCTGTTTTGATCCATATAGGATAAAATAAACCTGTTTATCACTCCCAGTGCAATTAAATCCCTATAATAATCAGAATACCCTGTAGTATCAGCTGCAATAAAAATATCAGGATTTATGCCTCCTCCTCCATAAACCAACCTTTGAGAAGACTTTGTATGATACTCTGGCCCCTTATGCGAAACTGAATCACTTTCTTGATGAAGAACATCCCTCATATAGATTTCACGTCTATAGGCATCCACTCCTTTATCATATGGCTTCTGAATACATCTACCGGATGGCGTATAGTACTTAGCAATTGTAAGTTTAATCATCGATCCATCTTGCAAATTCAACGGACGCTGAACCAATCCTTTTCCAAAACTTCTTCTTCCTAAAACAATTCCTCTATCCCAATCTTGAATTGCACCTGTAACAATTTCACTTGCAGAAGCCGAACCTTCATTTATTAAAACAGCTACTTTACCTTTCTTAAAAAGTCCTTCATTTGAGGAATGATATTCTCTTCTTGGGTTTGTCATACCCTCTGTGTAAACGATTAATTTATCACCGTCTAAAAATTCATTTACCACCTCAATGGCAGCTTTTAAATATCCACCTGGATTACCTCTTAAATCAAGAATTAAATTTTTCATTCCATGCTTACTCAAATCCTTTAAAGACTTAGCAAACTCACTTGATGTTGTAGCACTAAACTGACTGATTTTTATGTAGCCAACATCATCTGATGCCATATAGGAAGCCTCCACACTATAGATAGGAATTTTATCTCTTTCAACAGTAAAATCTAATAATTTATCAGCTCCTTTTCTTAATATCTTAAGCTTGACTTTTGTTCCTTTTTTACCTTTTAACCGCTGTTGAACTCCACTATTTGTTAATCCTATACCTGCAACATTTTCATCATCGATATAGATAATTCTATCTCCAGCTAAGATTCCTACTTTTTCCGATGGTCCACCAGAAATTGGAGCTACTACTAATAAAGTATCATTTAAAATATTGAATTGAACACCTACACCTTCAAAACCACCATCCAAAGGTTCATTTAATTTTCTAACTTCTTCTAGAGAAAGATACTCTGAGTGAGGATCTAGATTTTTTAACATGCCAACGATAGCATCTTCTACCAATTTTTCATTATCAACAGAATCAACATAAAAGGTAGAAATTAATTTATACGCTAATTGCAACTTTTGTAAATCCTGATTAAAATTCTGAGCTTTTATATTATTTCCATATAAAAACAATACCATTAAGAAAATAAACTGCAAAGAACCTTTAACTACCTTTTTTAAATGCATATTACTTATTTGTATTATTACTTTTTGTCGTTTGAAACAAAGATATAAACTATTAAAAACCTTCAACCTTTAAAACAAAAAAAAGACCAGAAATGTTCTGGTCTTTTTTATTATATTTTTTAATCTACTCCCACTCAATTGTTGCTGGTGGTTTTGAACTTATATCATAAACAACTCTGTTTACGCCTTTTACTTTATTAATAATATCATTTGATACTTTAGCAAGAAATTCATAAGGTAAATGAACCCAATCTGCTGTCATACCATCTGTAGATGAAACAGCTCTTAAAGCAACAACTCGCTCATAAGTTCTCTCATCTCCCATTACTCCAACTGATTGAACAGGAAGAAGCATTGCTCCAGCCTGCCATACATCATCATAAAGCTCATTATCTTTTAATCCTTGAATAAAGATATGATCTACTTCCTGTAAGATATTGATCTTTTCTTCAGTAATATCACCTAAAATGCGGATTGCCAATCCTGGACCTGGAAATGGATGACGACCAAGTAATGCCGGTGAAATCCCCATTGCTTTACCAACTCTTCGAACTTCATCTTTAAATAACAGATTCAAAGGTTCAACAACCTTCAAATTCATTTTTTCAGGTAGTCCTCCAACATTATGATGCGACTTAATTGTTGCAGAAGGTCCATTAACAGAAACAGACTCAATTACGTCAGGATAAATAGTACCTTGAGCCAACCATTTTACATCCTGAATCTTATGCGCCTCCTTATCAAAAGTTTCAATAAAAACGCGTCCAATAATTTTCCTTTTTGTTTCTGGGTCTGAAACACCTGCTAGTTCACTAAGAAATTCTTGTTTTGCATCAACTCCGATAACATTTAACCCCATATGCTGATATGAATCCAAAACATTCTGGTATTCATTCTTTCTTAATAAACCATTGTCAACAAAAATACAAGTTAAGTTATCTCCAATAGCCTTATTTAATAAAACACCAGCTACTGTAGAATCAACGCCTCCTGATAAACCTAATACAACTTTATCATTACCTAACTTTTCCTTTAATGAAGCAACTGTTGAATCAACAAATGAATCTGGAGTCCAATCCTGAGAACAACCGCAAATTGAAACAACAAAATTAAATAATATTGTTTTTCCATCTGTTGAATGATATACTTCAGGGTGAAATTGTAATCCCCAAGTATTCTCTCCTTTTACTTCATAAGCGGCTACCTTAACATCTCCAGTACTAGCTATGATAGAATAATTTTCCGGTAAATTTACAATTGTATCACCATGCGACATCCACACTTGAGAATGTTCAGGTACACCAGTCATTAATTCATTTCCTCTATCAATAAATCCAAGATTTGCTCTACCGTATTCTCTGGTATTTGAAGGTTTTACTTCTCCTCCAAAATACTGAGATAAGAATTGAGCACCATAGCAAACTCCTAATAATGGATACTTACCTTTGATATTTTTTAAATCTGGAATTGGAGCCTCTTCATCACGCACACTATAAGGGCTACCTGAAAGAATTACTCCTTTTACACTACTATCTAACTCTGGTACTGAATGAAAAGGATGAATTTCACAGTACACATTTAACTCTCTTACCCTACGGGCAATTAGCTGGGTATATTGTGACCCAAAGTCAAGAATAACTATTTTTTCTTGCATTAAACAGAGGCTTAATGGGTTTATAAATTATTTAATTTTTGCGCAAATATAGGGATTAAAATCCATATTTTTAAGATAATTATGCTAATGTTACCACAACACCTTCTCTCGCCAAAACAGTATTTTCAAAAACATTTTTGGCTTCTTGTAAGAAAAGACTCAAATCTCGGTATCGAGTAGAATAATGTCCAATCATTAATTGTTTAACATTTGCATCTTTTGCAATTAGTGCAGCCTGTTCAGCTGTACTATGATAAGTTTTATGCGCCAATTTTGTATCATCCTTAAGAAACGTGCTTTCATGATACAATAAGTCAACTCCTTTTATTTGATCAAGAGCTTTCTTTACAGGCCGGGTATCAGTACAAAATGCATACGATAATGGTTTAGGCGGTTCTATGGTTATATCTTCATTAGATATAACTACTCCCTCTTCTGTATAATAAGGCTCACCATGTTTTATGGCAATAATTTCCTTAATTGATGGCTGATACTTGAACACAAATTCCTTCCGAACTTTTCGTTCAGCAACCTTCTCTTTAAACAAGAAGCCTACAGTAGGAATACGATGTTCCAATGGGATAGTATATACTTCTATATTTTTATCCTCAAATATTAAATCCTGTTTTTTCCAATCAAAGCAATCAAATATTACTTTAAATGGCATGTCTTTACAAAAATAATCCAACTGAGGACCTAGTATTTTTTCCAGATCAGGGTGACAATGAATATGCAAATCTACACTTCTACCTAGTAATCCCATTGTTGAAATAAGACCGATCAACCCAAAACAATGATCCCCATGTAAATGTGAAATAAAAATATGATTAATCTTAGTGAACTTAATCTTATTCTTTCGCAACTGCATTTGCGTTCCCTCTCCACAATCTATCAAAAAAAACCGCTCAGATACATTGAGCACCTGAGCGGTTGGATATCTTTCAGAAGTTGGTAATGCTGAGTTACTTCCTAAGATGGTAATTGAAAATGTTTTCGACATTATTTTTCAATAGCTTTCTTCATTAATTCAACACCTTCATCAAGATCTGAAGCGATAGTTAGTACTGAATCTAACTGCGATACAGAGATTAACCTCTCTACTGCAGGTTGCAATCCAGACAAAACAAACACTCCATCAGCATTTTTACACAACCTATTAGCTACAAGAATAGCACTCAATCCAGATGAATCACAATAACTTGATTTTCCAAGGTCAAGAAGAATATTTCTTTCTCCATTACCTGACAACAATACAAGTTCAGATTTAAGAGAAGGCGCAATATGCGTATCTAATTTTTCCTTTAAAATCTGAATAAGTGTGAAATCATCTAATTTATCTATTTTAAAGTCCATCTGTAAAAAGAATTTATTGAATACTACTCATTTAGGCTACTTAATTATTTCTTCTCGTCTTTCTCCATTTTATCTTTTAGAGCTTGCAAGCTAGAAATATCACCTAATGTAGTCTTTTCTAAGTTATCTTTCAACTTCTTAACGCCTTTTTTCGTAGTTTTTACTTGAGCAGCTTTTTCTGAATCATCAGCAGCTTTTTTCACATCTTCAAAAACTCTTGAGTGTGAAAGAATTATACGCTTAGACGCTTTATTAAATTCGATTACTTTAAAATCAAGTTTTTCATCAACCTTAGCCTGAGAACCATCTTCTTTAACTAAATGACGTGGAGTTGCAAATCCTTCTACTCCATAAGGAAGAGAAATTACAGCACCTTTATCAAATAATTCCATGATAGTTCCTTCGTGAATTGAATCAACTGTAAACATTGTTTCAAATACATCCCAAGGATTTTCTTCTAATTGCTTATGACCAAGACTTAATCTTCTGTTTTCTTTGTCGATTTCTAAAACAACAACATCAACAACATCACCAATTGAAGTAAATTCAGCTGGGTGCTTAATTTTCTTAGTCCAAGAAAGATCTGAGATATGAATTAATCCATCAATACCTTCTTCAATCTCTACAAATACACCAAAGTTTGTAAAGTTTCTAACTTTAGCTTGGTGCTTAGATCCTACTGCATAGCTTTCTTCGATTTTTTCCCATGGATCAGCTTTTAATTGCTTAATACCAAGAGACATCTTACGCTCATCACGATCTAAAGTAAGAATAGTAGCTTCTACTTCATCACCCACTTTTAAGAAATCTTGTGCACTTCTTAAGTGTTGTGACCAAGACATTTCAGAAACGTGAATTAAACCTTCTACACCTGGAGCGATTTCAACAAACGCACCGTAGTCAGCCATAACAACTACTTTTCCTTTTACTTTATCACCAACTTTAAGCTCTGCATCTAAAGAATCCCAAGGATGAGAAGTTAATTGTTTCAAACCTAAAGCAATACGCTTTTTCTCATCATCAAAATCAAGAATTACAACATTTAATTTTTGATCCAACTGAACGATTTCTTCTGGATGAGTTACGCGACCCCATGATAAGTCTGTGATGTGGATAAGTCCATCCACTCCACCAAGGTCGATAAATACCCCGTAAGAAGTAATGTTTTTAACAGTTCCCTCAAGAACCTGTCCTTTTTCAAGCTTAGAAATAATATCTTTTTTCTGTTGCTCAAGTTCTGCTTCAATAAGAGCTTTATGCGATACAACAACATTTTTGAATTCAGGATTGATTTTCACAACTTTGAATTCCATTGTTTTACCTACATACATATCGTAGTCACGAATTGGTTTCACATCAATTTGTGAACCTGGAAGGAAAGCCTCAATTCCAAATACATCTACAATCATACCACCTTTAGTACGACACTTAATGTATCCTTTGATAACTTCATCATTTTCTAAAGCTGCATTCACTCTATCCCAAGAACGTAATGCACGTGCTTTTTTGTGAGAAAGAACTAACTGTCCTTTTTTATCTTCTTGGCTCTCTACATAAACTTCTACTTTATCACCAACAGCTAATTCTGGGTTATAACGAAATTCATTTCTAGAAATAATACCATCAGATTTAAAACCAATGTTAATTACAACTTCTCTTTTACTTAATGCGATAACTTCACCTTCAATAACTTCTTTTTCTGAAATAGTAGAAAGTGTTTTGTCATACATTTTTTCAAGATCTTCTTTTGATCCTGATTTTCCAAATACTTCTCCTTGCTCAAACTCATCCCAATCAAAGTTTGCATCAGAAGTTGTTGCAGTCACGTTTGCTGCTTCATTTTTTACTTCAGGAGTTTCGTTTAATTCCTGAGCATTTTCATTTACTTCACTCATTGTAAATCAATTAATTACTAGTAGTTAGACATTATATTTTATAAAAACAGGTGCAAAAGTACAAATTTTCAACCAAAATCTTTCACAATCAACAAGATATTTTATGCTTTTTATTAAAAACGCTCGACATTACATATAAATCAGTATTGAAAAATGTATTTTTTTTAATTAAGACACTAATAAAAAAATACAACTCATAATTTAATATATAATGTGACCTTAAAATAAATTCATCAAATAAAATTTAGGCTTTATTACAGACACTTCATTCTTTATCAAAAAACATTACTTCATCCAATTATTGAAAAGTATTTTGTCTTAAATTGACAAAAATCTTTACTTTTGAGGCTGGTAAAAAAAATCACGACATACCTAATAACAAAATAAAAACTTTAAACAAATGAAAATTTCTATTGTTGGAACGGGATACGTTGGTCTTGTATCAGGAACATGTTTTGCTGATGTTGGAGTGAATGTTACTTGCGTTGATATTGACGAACAAAAAATTGAAAACCTAAAAAACGGTGTCATTCCAATTTATGAACCCGGTTTAGAAACAATGGTTCATGATAATATTGAAAAAGGCAGATTGTTCTTTACAACAAGCATTAAAGAATCACTTGAAAATTCAGATGTTGTTTTTATTGCAGTAGGTACACCACCCGATGAAGACGGAAGTGCTGATTTAAAATATGTACTAGAAGTTGCCCGACAAATAGGACGAAACATTAACCATTACATGGTAGTTGTTACTAAAAGTACAGTACCTATTGGAACAGCAAAAAAAGTTAAAGCAGCCATTAATGATGAATTAGAAAAACGTGGCGTTGAAGTTGAGTTTGATGTAGCCTCAAATCCTGAATTCTTAAAAGAAGGAAATGCTATTGAAGATTTCTTAAAGCCAGATCGTATTGTTGTTGGAACAGAATCTGAAAAAGCTGAAAAAACCATGCAACGCTTATACAAGCCATTCCTACTTAATGGTCATCCAATTATTTTTATGGATATTCCATCCTCTGAGATGACAAAGTATGCTGCCAATTCAATGCTTGCCACAAAAATTAGTTTCATGAACGACATGGCTAACTTATGCGAAATTGTAGGAGCTGATATTACTTCTGTAAGAAAAGGAATTGGTTCTGATGCTCGTATAGGAAATAAATTTATATATGCCGGAGCTGGATATGGTGGTTCTTGCTTTCCAAAGGATGTGAAAGCAGTAATTAAAACAGCTAATGACAACCAATATAAATTAAGACTACTTCAAGCGGTTGAAGACGTGAATAACGATCAAAAACATGTTCTTGTCAGAAAAATAAAAGAAGAGTTTGATAGTAATCTTGAAAACAAAACATTTGCTCTTTGGGGCTTATCATTCAAGCCTAAAACTGATGATATGAGGGAAGCTCCAGCTTTGGTCCTAATTGAAGAACTAATAAAAATGGGAGCTAAAGTTAAAGCGTACGACCCAGTAGCAATGGAAGAAGCCCAAAGAATTCTTGGTGATAAAATTGAATACGGAAACGATCCTTACGAAGTTTTAATTGATGCTGAAGCTTTAGTTGTTATTACCGAATGGCCTGAGTTTAGAATTCCAAATTTTAAAGTTTTGGAGAAATTACTTATTAATAAAATCATATTTGACGGTAGAAACATATATGATCCTGAAGAAATTGTGGAAAATGGATTCACTTATTATAGTATAGGTAGAAAACCTCTTAAGCCCTAATAAATATTATAAATAAAGAGCATAAAGCAATAAGATTAGAATTCACACAGCGTTTTTTGCTTAAATTCTAATCTTATTATTCTTAAATATCAATAGAATATAATCATATGAAACGGATATTAATAACAGGGGGTGCTGGATTTATAGGTTCTCACTTGTGTGAAAGGCTATTAAATGAAGGCAACGAAGTTATTTGTATAGATAATTATTTTACTGGAAGTAAATCAAATGTCATTCATCTTCTGGATAATCCTTATTTTGAATTAATAAGACACGATGTAACTCATCCATATTTTATTGAAGTTGATGAAATATATAATTTAGCATGCCCTGCTTCGCCGGTTCATTATCAATTTAATTCAATTAAAACCATAAAAACTTCTGTAATGGGAGCGATTAATATGCTTGGTTTAGCCAAACGTATTAAAGCAAGAGTTTTGCAAGCTTCAACATCCGAAGTTTATGGAGACCCGGAAATACATCCTCAAAATGAAAGCTATTGGGGAAATGTAAATCCTATTGGAATTAGATCTTGTTACGATGAAGGTAAACGTTGCGCTGAGAGTCTATTTTTCAATTATCACCAACAAAATAATGTTGACATCAAAGTAATAAGAATTTTTAATACTTATGGTCCCAGGATGAACCCTAACGACGGAAGGGTTGTTTCAAATTTTATTGTTCAAGCATTAAAAGGGGAAGACATTACTATATTTGGCGATGGACAACAAACAAGAAGTTTTCAATATGTTGATGATCTTATTGAAGGAATGGTTCGAATGATGAATTCTCGAGATGATTTTCACGGTCCTGTTAACATAGGAAATCCGAACGAATTCACGATGTTAGAATTAGCAGAACAAGTTATTGAATTAACAAATTCAAAGTCTAAACTGACATATATGCCCCTTCCTGCTGATGATCCTACACAAAGACAACCCGATATAACTCTTGCAAAAAAAGAACTAAGTAATTGGGAACCGAAAGTCCAGTTAAAAGAAGGGCTAACCAAAACAATTGAATATTTTGATAACCTTTTAAAAAATCCTAAATAATAAAACCAAATTATTAATGGCTAAATATAAAGGAATTATTCTTGCAGGTGGATCAGGAACCAGGCTCTACCCCATTACACAGAGTATATCAAAACAGATAATACCTGTATATAATAAACCAATGATATACTATCCTCTGTCAGTTTTAATGCTCGCTGGAATCAGAGAAATTTTAATCATTTCAACACCTCAGGATCTTCATTTGTATAAAAATCTCTTCGGAGATGGAAATCAGTTAGGGTTATCTTTATCATATGCCGAACAACCTAGTCCTGATGGTTTAGCTCAAGCTTTTATTATTGGCGAAGAGTTTATTGGCGAAGATAATGTATGTCTGATTCTGGGTGATAATATTTTCTTTGGATATGATTTTTCAAAACTATTATCACAAACTGTAAACGAAAATACTGGAGCCACAGTTTTTGGATATTATGTAACGGACCCGGAAAGATATGGAGTTGCTGAATTTGACACAAAAAATAATGTTATTAGTATTGAAGAAAAACCCAGTGCTCCAAAATCAAACTACGCAGTTACAGGATTGTACTTCTATAATAATACCGTTGTTCAAAAAGCAAAATCACTTAAACCTTCACCCAGAGGAGAGTTAGAAATAACAGATTTAAACAAAATTTTCCTTGAGGAAGGCAATTTAAAAGTAAATTTAATGGGAAGAGGAATGGCATGGCTTGACACAGGTACTCATGATAGCATGCTTGAAGCCTCTAATTTCATTGCTACAATTGAACACCGCCAAGGACTAATGGTAGCCTGCTTAGAAGAAATAGCCTTTAATAAAGGATATATTAACAAAGATCAATTATTAAAATTAGCCGAGCCTTTAGCTAAAAATGAATATGGTTCTTACCTACAAAGAATTGCAAAATAGTCATCAATCCTACAATTCAATCAACATACATGGAGATTACAAAAACGGAAATCAAAGATTTAATTATAATAAAACCAAACAAATTTAATGATTCCAGAGGTTTTTTCCTTGAATCATACAATAAAGAACGTTATACAAATTTAGGAGTAACTAACGAATTTATTCAAGATAATGCTTCTAGTTCTCAATATGGCGTAATAAGAGGCTTACACTATCAATTAGCTCCCTATTCTCAGGCAAAATTAGTTCAGGTTTTAAAAGGAAAAATTATTGATGCCGTTGTTGATTTAAGAAAAAACTCTGATACATTTGGTAAAAGTTTTACTATCGAATTATCGCAGAAAAACGGATTGCAATTACTAGTTCCAAGAGGATTTGCTCATGGCTTTTCAGTTTTAAGTGATGAAGTAATATTTTCCTATAAATGTGATAACTTATACAATAAAGAAGCAGAAAGAGGTATATTATTTAATGATGCCTATCTTAATATAGACTGGCAAATACCAACAAACAAAGCAATTATATCTGAAAAAGATTTGCTTCATCCACTTTTTAAAGATGCTGAATATAATTTTTAACAAAAGAAATGATTAAAGTATTAATTACAGGAGGAAATGGTCAATTAGGTCAAAGTTTTCAATCAATATCAAATAATTTTACTGATATCGATTTCTTCTTTACTGATTTTGAAGAATTAAACATTTGCGACATTGATAATATTAGAAGCTATATTTCTAGCAATAGTTATAACTTTATTATTAATTGTGCTGCCTACACAGCTGTTGACAAAGCAGAAAGTGATAAAATAGCCAGTTTACAATTAAATGCGGAAGCTGTTAAAAACATTGGTATTGTAGCTAAAGAATTTAATATTCCCGTTATCCATATTTCTACCGATTATGTATTTGATGGTAACTCATTTAAGCCATATACAGAAAACGATTACGCGGTTCCTTCATCATATTATGGACAGACAAAACTATTAGGTGAAAAATATTTACTCGAGGAACAGCCAAACTCAATAATTATAAGAACAGCTTGGTTGTACTCAGAGTTTGGAAATAACTTTGTCAAAACCATGATAAAACTAGGTAAAGATAGGGATATTCTCAAAGTAGTTGCAGACCAGGTTGGCTCTCCCACCTATGCTGTTGATCTGGCTACTGGAATTTTAAATATTATTTTAAAAATTGTAAATAAAACTGTTAATTTTACACCAGGAATATATCATTTTAGTAATGAAGGAGTTTGTAGTTGGTATGATTTTACAATTAATATCCATCAATTAATGGGGATTGATTGTGCAGTTTTACCAATAGAATCAAAAGAATATCCAACTGCAGCACCCCGTCCATACTATAGTGTTCTCAATAAAACTAAAATAAAAACTACCTATAAGATAGAAATTCCATATTGGAGATTTAGTCTTGAAAAATGCTTACGAAAGTTAGCAACCAAAAACTAAAACTAATAACAAAAAAATAACATGGAAAACCAAGATGTATTGGCATTGGTAACAGAAAAGGCTAACCAATGGCTATCGGGAAATTACGATGAAGAAACTAAAAAAGAAGTTTCTGAACTTTTAAACAAAGAAGATAAAAGTGATCTTATTGATGCTTTTTATAAAGATTTAGAATTTGGAACAGGTGGTTTAAGAGGAATTATGGGACCAGGTTCTAATAGGATGAATATTTATACTGTTGGAGCTGCAACCCAAGGTTTAGCAAACTATCTTAATAGCCAGTTTGCAGATTTAGATGAAATCAAAGTATGTATTGGTCACGATTGTAGAAATAACAGTAGAGAGTTTGCTGAAATCTCAGCTAAAATTCTTTCTGCAAACGGAATCAAAGCGCTTCTTTTTGATGATCTACGCCCAACACCAGAGGTTTCTTTTGTAATTCGTGAATTAAACTGCCAAAGCGGTATTATTATAACTGCATCACATAATCCTAAAGAATATAACGGTTATAAAGCATATTGGAACGATGGAGGTCAAATGATTGCTCCACATGATACAAATGTCATTGATGAAGTTCAAAAGATAACCTCAATTGATGAAATTAAATTTGAAGGCAACGATAGTTTAATTGAAGTATTAGGTGAGGAAATGGACAAAAAATACTTAGATAAAGTTAAGTCTATTTCGTTAGATACAGGTGCTATTGAAAGAAATAAAGACCTTAAGATTATTTACACACCAATACATGGAACCGGAGTAAAATTAATTCCTGCTGCATTAAAGCAATATGGTTTTACAAACATTATCAATATTCCTGAACAAGATGTTGTTAGTGGAGATTTCCCAACTGTAGTATCTCCAAACCCAGAAGAACCTGCTGCATTAAAAATGGCAGTAGATAAGGCTACTGAAATTGATGCTGATTTAGTAATGGCATCAGATCCAGATGCAGACAGACTTGGAATTGCTTGCAAAAATGAAAAAGGTGAATTCATTTTGTTAAACGGAAACCAAACAGCACTTTTATTAACATGGTATATGGTTAAAAGGTGGAAGGAAAACAATCTTTTAACCGGTAAAGAATTTATTGTAAAAACCATTGTTACTAGTGAACTAATTAAAGAAATTGCGATTAAAAACGAAATTGAATATTTCGACGTTTTCACTGGTTTTAAATGGATTGCTGACAAAATCAAGAGCTACGAAGGCCAGAAAAAATATATTTGCGGTGGCGAAGAAAGTTATGGCTTCCTACCTGGTGACTATGTTAGAGATAAAGACGCTGTAGCTTCGTGCGCTATGTTTGCTGAAATTGCGGCCTGGGCGAAAGACAATGGAGTAACATTGTTTGAACTTCTTCAAAATATTTATGTTGAATATGGTTTCTCTAAAGAGAAAATGATTTATATCGTTCGTAAAGGAAAATCCGGAGCAGATGAAATTCAGCAGTTAATGAAAGACTTCAGAGAAAATCCTCCTGTTGAGTTGGCTGGTTCTAAGGTTTCTATTGTTAAAGATTATGCTGTATTAAAAGCATTTAATAAAACAGATAATACTGAAACAGACATTGACCTACCAGCAACATCTAATGTACTTCAATTTTTCACTGAAGACGGATCTAAAGTTAGTGTTAGACCTTCTGGAACTGAACCTAAAATCAAATTTTATTTTGAAGTTAAGGGAGAAATGAAAGATAAAAGTGAATACTACGAAGCTGATGCAAAAGCAGAAGTTAAAATCAATGCGATTGCTTCTGATTTAAAAATTCAGTAAAGTTACATTATTAAATATACTTAAATAAAAAGGGGGAATTTCCCCCTTTTTATTTTTAAAAATTACTCAAAATATTCATCTTTAAAGTTAACTAAATACAACTTATCTGTGCACCTGGTAACAGCAGTATATAGCCACCTATAATAATCTTTATTAATATTTTCCTCTGGTACAAAACCAGGATCCACAAACACAACTTTCCATTGCCCACCCTGTGCTTTATGACAGGTCATTGCATAAGCAAACTTAACTTGTAATGCATTATAGTACTCATTATTTTTTACAGCCTCATATTGCTTTCTTTTAGGGCTTAAATCTTCATAATCCTTCATAATTTCATAAAAGAAAACCTCTTGTTCTTTTTGTGTAAATCCTGGATTATCTGTATTTAATACATCTAAAATTAATTTAACATCAACTTCCAGCTCCTTGTAATCCACTAATCTAATGGTACAGTTTACAAACCTCTTATCATAAATCTCTTCATAACCTCTAATTCTGACTATTTCGGCAATATCACCATTTGCGATAAAATCAACTTCTTTATTATCTTTTAACCAATAATAATTGTTTTTTACAACCAGAATATAATCTCCTACAGAAACCTCCTCTTCTTTGTACAAAATAGAGTTACGAATTCCTTTATTGTAAAGGTTGGTTCTCTTATTTGACCTATTTACAATCAATGTTTCATCCATACCTACGGAATCATATGCAGAATTTATTTCTTCAATAAGTTCTTCCCCTGATATCCTCTTAATATCCTTATAACCATAAACATCAAACTTAGGAAGATCATCTAAGAAGTTTTCTGACTCAATAGAATATCTAAGATTCGAAGCATTATTTAAAATTCCACTTTCTAACGATTGCCTAACTACATCGCTTAAAAAACATGAAAAAAGTGTAACTCCATAGTAATTTAATGTATCTGTATCCAAGGCAGGACTATTCGAATTACCAATTGGTGGCAACTGTGCGGAGTCTCCAATTAAAACCAGCCTACAATTTCTATTTTCGAAAACAAAATTTAAAAGGTCCTCAAGTAAATTACCACTACCAAAACCTGTATATTCACTACTTAATCCAGAAATCATAGAAGCTTCATCAACAAAAAATATGGTATCAGGTTTTAAATTCTTATTCAAATTAAAAGTTCCAAATCCATCATTTGCTGATTTTTGACGATAAATGACTTTATGAATAGTATAAGCTGCCTTACCTGCATAACCAGAAAATACTTTTGCAGCTCTTCCTGTTGGTGCCATTAAAACCTGCTTAAATTGAAATTCATCCAGCGCTGATACTATTGAACTTATTAAAGAAGTTTTTCCTGTTCCGGCATATCCTCTTAATACAAATACAGGATTTGCTTCTGTTGATGTAAGAAAATCAACAAAAAGTTCGATTGCTGAGCTCTGTGATTCTGTGGGAACATGCTCAAAATGAGCCTTTATATTACTTATGATGTGATTATTTAACATTATTCGTTATAAAATGAGTGAATCAAAATCCAAAATTTGATTTTTTTTTTAAATTTGTGCATTCAAACTAATACAAAAATCTGTAAAATAATGAAAACAGTAATTCAAATCGTACTTCTTATTGCAATTGTTGGTTTAGCATATCTGTGTTATGACAGTATCAATAGTGTAATTGAGTTTAACAGAGTTCATAAACTTCGTACAGAAGCTAACATCGAAAAACTAAAAGACATCAGAACTGCTCAGGTTGCTTATAAATCGCAATATGAAAAATATACAGGAAGTTTTGATTCCTTAATTAATTTTGTAAAATCTGATTCTTTAAAATTAGTAAAAAAAGAAGGTAGCCTTTCTGATAGTTTATTAGCAGAAGGTTGGACTGAAGAAAAAGCTTTAAAAGTAGGAATGATTAAACGTGATACAATTTTAGTAAGCGTTCTTGATTCTCTATTTGGTAAAAACTACCACATTGATTCTTTAAAGTATGTACCATTCGTTGATAACGAAGAATACGAAATGGGAGCTGGTATTGTTCAAACTGGTTCTGGTGTAAAAGTTGAAGTATTCGAAGCTAAGGTGCATAACAACGTTTATCTTGATGGACTTGATGAGCAAGAAATTATTAACTTAAACGACAAAGCTTCTAAACTAGAGAAATATCCTGGATTAAAAGTTGGTTCATTAGAAGAAACAAACAACAATGCCGGTAACTGGGAGTAATATTTTACTTTAATTGCAGATTTAAAATATAAAACACACTGCTTTAACGTAAAACATTATTATGAGTAACCAATTTGTTGTTGATAGTAATTTCGATAAAAACATTACGAATTCATATTTTTTATCCATCCAGTTAACTCTGGATGGATTTTCTTTTTGTGTTCTTGACCCAATTAGTAATGAATACATCTTATTTTCAGAACACGCTCTTTCAATAAATGATTCTTTAATTCAATCAATTGAAAAAGAACTAAAAGAAAATGAATATTTAAAACTTCCCTATCAAAAAGTTTTTATTCTATATTACACTAAACAAAACACTTTAATTCCTACCTCTTTATACCCAAAAGACCAAAAGGAACTATATCTAGATTTCTGTTTTAACCAAAATAAGTTTGAGGAAGAGTTGACATTTAGCAATAAGATTAAAATGGCAGATTCTTATTGTATTTTTAGTATACCAAAAACAATTGTAGAGCTTTTAAACAATAATTTTTCAAATATTTATTATTACTGCTCCACTACTCCATTTATTGAAACTGCTCTTTTAAATACTAGTTTCAATTATGATCAATTTCAAATTTATATAAATTTACAAAACTCTGTTTTTGATATAATTGCTATTGCAGGAAATGACTTAAAATTGCACAATTCTTTTAAATTTCATGATAAAAAAGAGTTTTTATATTATACTCTTCTTATTTTTGAACAACTCAAACTTAACACCAATACTTCAACTATATTTTTGAGTGGAATGATTTCTAAAACTGATGAGATTTATTCACTATTAAAGAAGTATATCAAAAACATTGAGGTTGTAAAAGAAAGTAAACATTTTAAGTTCGCTTCAGTATTTAAAACCATTTCCCTACAAGAACATATCAATTTAATTAATATTCCATTATGCGTATAATAAGTGGCTCTTTAAAAGGGAGACGATTCTCTCCACCCAAAAACTTTAAAGCCAGACCAACTACTGACTTTGCCAAAGAGAACTTATTTAATGTTCTAAATAATAATTATTCGTTTGATGAACTTAAAGTATTAGACTTATTTGGGGGTACAGGAAGCATTAGTTTAGAGTTTGCTTCAAGAGGTACTAAAAATATCACATGCGTTGAATTAAATTTCAATCACTTTAGATTTATTAAAAAGAATATTGAAGAGTTGGACATGAAGTCTTCGATTAAAGTTATTAAAGCAGATGCTTTTAAGTTTATAGAAAAAACATCTGAAACCTTTGATATGATTTTTGCAGATCCTCCATATGATCTTGAAAACTCAGAAACAATTCCTGATCTTGTATTAAGTAATAAACTATTAAAAAGCGAAGGCCTCTTAATTTTTGAACACTCAGGAAAAGTAGATTTTAAAGCACACCCTAATTTTATCGAAAACAGGGAAAATGGGAAAGTTATTTTTACATTTTTTAAAGCATAAAAAAAAGGAGCACTGCTCCTTTTTTTTTATTATGACCTGGGGTGAAACTGAATCATTGTATTTTTCAGATACTCCTTATCCAAATGAGTATATATTTCTGTCGTAATTATTGATTCATGTCCTAACATTTCCTGAACTGCTCTTAAATTAGCACCGCCATCAATTAGATGAGTTGCAAATGAATGACGAAAAGTATGAGGACTTACATTTTTATCCATACCAATTACTGCAACAAGGCCTTTGATAATAGTAAAGATCATTACACGAGATAGCTTCTTCCCTCTCCTGTTTAAAAATAGGATATCTTCACTGTCATGATGTATTTTAAGATTCCTTCTATATTCGCTTAAATATAAATTTATTTCTTTTATTGCCTTGGCGCTAATTGGAACCAGTCGCTCTTTATTCCCTTTACCTTCAATTTTAATAAAACCTGATTCAAAAAATAAATTTGAAATTTTTAGTTCTATCAACTCAGAAACTCTTAACCCACAACTATATAAAGTTTCTAGTATAGCTTTATTTCTTTGACCCTCCGGCTTTTTAGTATCAATAGCATTTATAATAGTATCTATTTCCTCAACTGATAAAATTTCCGGCAACTTTCTTCCAATCTTAGGAGACTCAAGTAATGCCGTAGGATCTTTTTCAATTTTTTCTTCTATCAACAGAAACTTATAAAACGATTTGATTCCACTAATTATTCTTGCTTGAGTTCTGGGACTAATTCCTTTTTTGGCAATCCACTCTATCATCTCTTTAAGATTATTTAAAGTAACTCCCTCTGGTCCTTCCTGATCAAGTCCACGATCTTTTAAAAACTGAACTAATTTTGTTAAATCTGTAACGTAGGCATGAATTGAATTATCTGATAATCCTTTTTCTACTTTTAAATAACCTTTGAAGCCTTCAATTTCTGATTCCCAAATCATTTTTAGTAAATTAATTAAATATATATTGAAATTGTATAGTAAATATAATAACATATATATTTCCAATCAACAAAAAATAATTTTTTATGTAAATATTAATTTATTATATTAAAAATGTAACATACTATCTTACTTTAATTTAAACTCTTTTTTTAATACTCTTTATAAAATTGCTACTAATCACAACATTTAATATATATGTTATATAAGAAATTCGTACAGATATAATTTGGACACAAAAAATTTTTAAACAGAGATTTTTTACAAATTACCATATTCATAGGCCTTAATATAATCTATAAGTAAATTCAACAATTAACTAGCAATTCATTACAATATTTAACCTTAAAGTTAAATATTGTAGATTTTTCATAACAGAACAAAACTTAATAAAATACACGACTTTAATTGACTGATTTTATGCCTTTTAATCCATAAATATAATATATAAATAATGAATAGAATATCAACAAGTTATTTATAAACTATAAAAACTAGACTTTTTATTACATTGTTTATGAATTCAGTTTTATAATCACATAAGTTTTCAATACATTTGCTGCGAATTTAAGAGTGCCCTATAAACCAAATTGTATTTACTACAATTTTTTCAGAAAGAATGAAGCTTTTAATACTAAATGGACCTAATTTAAATTTATTAGGGAAGAGAGAAGTAAATATTTATGGGAATAAGTCTTTTGAAGATTATTTCAACGAATTGAAAACAATTTATAATAAAATTGAACTATCTTATTTTCAATCAAATAGCGAAGGTAAATTAATTGACAAAATACACGAGGTAGGATTTAGTTTTGACGCAATTATATTTAATGCAGGCGCCTACACTCACACATCCGTTGCACTGGCAGACGCAATATCTGGCATTACCACTCCAGTAATCGAAGTTCATATTTCAAATGTATTTAAACGAGAGTCATTTAGACATCACTCATACATTTCACCTGTATGTGCAGGAACCATAGCTGGTTTTGGTTTGGATTCGTACAATTTGGCAATTCAAAGTATATTAAATGCATCTGAATTTAAGCAAGATAAATAATTAGAAAAATTGAAATAAATAATTAGTTGATGAAAAAGTTTACAAAAATCGTTGCTACTGTATCAGACATGAAGTGTGATCAGGAGTATGTTAAAAGTTTAATTAAATCAGGTGTAAATGTTGTGAGATTGAATACTGCTCACATGGATTACGAAGGTTTAAAAAGAGTTGTTGAAAGAGTACGTAACGTATCAGATAAAGTTGCAATCCTTGTTGATACAAAAGGTCCTGAAATCAGAACAACTCCTACTGAAGATGGCAATAAAATTTTAGTTGCTAAAGGCAGTACAATTTTAGTTAAAGGAGAACCTGATACAAAATCAACTGCTGAGTGTGTATGCGTATCATATGCTGATTTTGTTAAAGATGTTCCTGTTGGAAGCGACGTTTTAATTGACGATGGTGAAACTGCACTTAAAGTTATTGACAAAAAAGATGACTGTATAGTATGTTCTGTTGAAAACGACGGTGAAATTGGAGGTAAAAAAAGTGTAAACGTTCCTGGTGTTCGCATTAACCTCCCATCATTAACAGAAAAAGATATTCGTTTCTTAGAATATTCTGCTGAGCAAGAAGTTGATTTTATTGCTCACTCATTTGTAAGAAATGCACAAGATGTTGCTGATGTTCAAAAAGAATTAGATCGCCTTGAGTGTCCAGCTAAAATCATTGCTAAAATCGAGAACCAAGAAGGTGTTGATAATATTGACGAGATTGTTGACTGTGTTTATGGAGTTATGATTGCCCGTGGTGATATGGGTATTGAAATTGCTCAGGAAAAAATTCCTGGTATACAACGTAAATTAATCAGAACTTGTGTAGAATTTAAAAAGCCTGTAATTGTTGCTACACAAATGCTACATACAATGATCAAAAACCCTCGTCCAACACGCGCAGAGGTTACTGACGTTGCAAATGCTATTTACTATCGTACAGATGCAATTATGCTTAGTGGAGAGACTGCATACGGAGATTATGGTATTGAAGCTGTTCAAACTATGTCTTCAATTGCAAAAGAAGTTGAAGCTGCAAAGGATAACGCAAACGATATTCCAGTTCCAAATTTACAAAAAAGCAAAACAACATATTTAGCTGAAACTGCATTTAAATCAGCGGCTGACTTAAATGTTAAAGCAGTTATTACTGATAGTATTTCAGGTAGAACTGCTCGCTATTTAGCTGCTTTTAGAGGTAAGATTCCTGTATATGCTTTATGTTTTAGTCCAAGAACAGCAAGAGAGTTAAACCTTTCTTATGGTGTATCTCCTAGAATCATGGAGCAAGGAGGTTCTAAAGAAGAGATTCTTATCAAAACTCTTGAAAAATTATTGAAAAAAGAAGTTTTAGCAAATACTGATCAGGTTGCATATCTAGGAAGTAGCTTTGGTATCGGAAGTGGTACTACATTCCTTGAAATCATAACTGTTGAAGAGTTATTAACTAAAACAAAAGAAGCTAAGAAATAATCATTTCTTTCTAAATATAAAAAAGGGGCTATTAGCCTCTTTTTTTTTGCTTTTAAGTAACTTCCCCTCCAAACTATTAAATCTTTATTTTTATTAAGAGGATAAATTCTTTCCATTTCTATATTCCTCTTATAATTCTACATTAAACAACAACATTAACAATTATAAATGCATTAAACTCTCTTAAGTTAAAAGATGATTATCAGATCAACAAATCAATATCTTATTATAAAAATATTACTTTAACCACTATGGAATGAATTCCGCAGATTCTGTAGCTTCAGACTAAAGTCCGGTAAATATTATGACTACCTAAAGACAGTGGTTTTCTTTTTTACTTCGGAAGAATTTTATCCAACTTCTGAGACCAATAAAACTCTTAATACAATACCCTAAAATCACCATATTACTCCATAACACCACTAATGTATTATATACACCAATTTTCTCTGTTTTTTTTAGCTTTTTCACACCACTCACAACCCACTGAAAAGCAATATAGTAGCGGGATACAGCGATTCTATTTTTATTTTTTTTTCAAAAAATATTGCATAACTATTGCAAGTAGACACAAAAGCTCTATCTTTGCATCGCTTTCAGAAAAACAAGCACACTTGGTCTGGTAGTTCAGCTGGTTAGAATGCCGGCCTGTCACGCCGGAGGTCGCGGGTTCGAGTCCCGTCCAGACCGCATACTGAAAGTAAAATAAAGATAAAGATCTTTATTTTAAACTCGAAAAAATATTGATTTTGTTTTATACTGGTCTGGTAGTTCAGCTGGTTAGAATGCCGGCCTGTCACGCCGGAGGTCGCGGGTTCGAGTCCCGTCCAGACCGCACTATAAAACATATCTAAATCAAAAAAACGGTCTGGTAGTTCAGCTGGTTAGAATGCCGGCCTGTCACGCCGGAGGTCGCGGGTTCGAGTCCCGTCCAGACCGCATATTAAAAATAGAATAACGATAAAGATCATTATTCTCAACTCGAAAAAAATATTGATTTTGTTTTATACTGGTCTGGTAGTTCAGCTGGTTAGAATGCCGGCCTGTCACGCCGGAGGTCGCGGGTTCGAGTCCCGTCCAGACCGCATTATAAAACATATCTAGATCAAACAAAAACGGTCTGGTAGTTCAGCTGGTTAGAATGCCGGCCTGTCACGCCGGAGGTCGCGGGTTCGAGTCCCGTCCAGACCGCATAAAGGTTATCTCAATTCATATTGAGGTAGCCTTTTTTTGTTTTACATAATTCCTAAAATGATCCATGAACGGATCGTGCTCAATATTTGGAATCATTTAATTTTCTTGTGGGATAAGTATAAATTTTAGCAACTCTAAAAAGCAATAAATGTTACCACTCTCTATGTTGCTCTGAATGACTAGATATTAGGGATCATGCACAATACTTGGGTTTAGTAAAAAAAGTAGTTATTTAGCTGTTAAATAGAAACAGAAAATAAGCTGTGAAAATGACAAAAAAACATACAATAAATATCATTTAATGAGTAAACATTATACGTACGAGGATACTTAGCAAGAACTATCTTTTTTTCATTAAAAAGGCCAATTACCACATAAATACATCTCATTATAATTTTGCAATTAAACCTTCAATAAAACACTTCTTCTAATAAGTCAACATACCTAAAATCCATCAACCTAAATAAAGCATAAAAAAAAGAGGCTATCTCAATTGAGACAGCCTCTTCATCTACAAAGAATATTATATTATAAAGTCTTTAATTTTGCATCAACTTCATTATACTTATCCATCATTTCAAATCTATAATAAAGCGTCTTTAAACTTTCTAAAACAGCCGCTTCATCAGGCTTAATAGAACGTGCTCTTTCAAAGAAAGGAAGAGACTCTTTAAAAGTTGTTTCAGCTACAGCTTTTTTAGCCTCATACTTTTTAAAGTCTGTTTCAGCATTAGCTAAATTCATTTCTTCAACACCTTTATTAAAATACATTACTCCTAAATTAAAAAGGGCATTGAAATATTCTGAATCTAATTCTAAACACTTGTTATAATCAGCTAATGCAGCATCAAAATTCTTACTATTATCATTTAGTACCGCACGAGCATAGTAAAACGAAGGATTTGATTGATCACTTTCGATAGCTTTATTTAAGTAATCTAGAGCTTTATCATTTTGTTGCGTTGTTAAATAATAATTAATAAGCTCAGTCAAAATTCTATCATCCTCAGGATAAGTTTCAAAACCTTTAATCAAATTAGGTCCCATCTTTGCGGAATCCTGTGCTGATCCTAAAACTTGGTGTAACAAAAGAACAGCATCACCACCACCATATTTTAAATCAATTGATTGATCAAAATATTTTTCAGCAGCAGACCAATCTTTTGCATTATAAGCAGCTAATGCGGTATTATAAATAATTGCTGTATCTACTTTTTCACCTTGGATAGCAATAGCATACTCGTTATTATTAAGCTCTAATAAACTTTCAAATGCAGCAACAGCTCCAGGAAAATCTTCTTTATTAAATGCCTGTACTCCAGCATTGGTTAATTCGTTACCAAAAAATAATAACTCTTGACCAATTTCGTTTTTATAACGACCAATTTTCTTTCCTTTTTCGTCACCTTTTTTATCTAGCTCAATTGCTTTTTTATAAAATCCAGATGCTTTAATGATTCCTTGGTCATCTTTTCCATCTTTAGCTAATTTAGTGTAAACTTTAGCAGCAACAATATAAGTTTTTGGCCACGCTTCACTTTTTTCATTTGTCATTGCAGCATCAATAGCTTCTTTTGCTTTAACTACATCACCCTGATCAAGCAAGGTTGTTGCAGTTGTAACCTTTCCTTTCTGCGCATAAGCAGCAGAAAAAGCTATAACACTCACTAATAATAAAATAGTTTTCTTCATCATATTAAGTTTTATTGTGTGGATTCTTAATTTTTTATTGATTATTCTTGATTTTCATTAATCTCTTCAGATGAACCATTAACATTTTCAGAATTTTCTGTAACATCCTCAATTACTTCTTCTTCCTTATATGCAGAAACCTTAGCAACAGAAGCAATTTCATCTCCATTTCTAAGATTTATTACTTTTACACCCTGCGTAGCTCTACCTGTTGTACGTAACTCAGATAATGCTAATCTAATAGTGATTCCTGATTTATTAATAATCATCAAATCGTTATCATCGGTAACGTTTTTAATCGTTATTAAAGCTCCGGTTTTATCTGTAATCTTCATTGTTTTTACACCTTTACCTCCTCTGTTGGTAATTCTGTAATCTTCAATTTTAGATCTTTTTCCAAAACCTTTTTCCGATACAACAAGGATATCCTCATTTTCATCACTCACACATATCATGCCAACAACTTCGTCAGAGGTTGTATCCATAGTTATACCTCTAACACCCAATCCAGTACGACCAATACATCTAACTTTTGTTTCATTAAAACGAATAGCTCTACCTGATCTTGTAGCCATCAATATTTCAGATTCACCCTCAGTTAACCTTGCTTGAATTAGTTCATCATCTTCTTTAATTGTAATGGCATTTACACCATTAACACGCGGACGAGAATAATCTGCTAATAATGACTTTTTAATGATACCTTTTTTGGTACCCATTATAATGTAGTGACTATTAACATAATCAGCATCAGTAAGTTTCTTAACCTTAATAAATGCTTTTACCTGATCATCTCCTTCAATATTTAATAGATTCTGAATTGCTCTTCCTTTGGTATTTTTAGCTCCTTCTGGAATTTCATATACCTTCAACCAGAAACATCTTCCTTTTTTAGTAAAGAACAACATTGTATTATGCATCGTAGCAGGATACAGGTGTTCTATAAAATCTTCATCTCTGGTAGTACTTCCTTTAGAACCAACTCCACCCCTACTCTGAGTACGGAATTCAGCTAAAGGTGTTCTTTTTATATACCCCATATGAGAAATAGTAATCACCATTTCTTCATCTGCGTAAAAATCTTCAGGATTAAATTCTTCAGAAGAATAAACGATATCTGTTTTACGATCATCACCATATTTATCCCTGATTTCTTCTAATTCAGTTGTGATAATCTCCATTCTTCGAGGTTCGCTGGCTAAAATATCTTTTAAGTCAGCAATTTCCTTCATTAATTCTTCATATTCTGCTCTTAACTTATTTTGCTCCAGTCCGGTTAACTGACGCAAACGCATATCTACAATAGCGCGAGCCTGAATATCTGATAATTCAAATCTCTGAATTAAATTTTCTCTAGCTTCATCTGGACTAGCTGCTGCTCTGATAATTTTAATTACTTCATCAATATTATCACTAGCAATAATTAACCCTTCCAGAATATGAGCTCTTTTTTCAGCCTGCTCTAACTCATATTGAGTTCTTCTTGTGACTACATCATGTCTATGCTCAACAAAATTACTAATAAGTCCCTTTAGGTTAAGCATTTGAGGACGACCTTTTACTAAGGCAATGTTATTTACACTAAACGAAGACTGTAAAGCAGTTTGCTTGTAAAGATTATTAAGTACAACATTTGCAATTGCATCCTTTTTAAGGTCAACCACAATACGCATACCTTGTCTATCAGACTCATCATTAACGTTAGAAATTCCTTCAATTTTCTTTTCATTAACAAGGTCTGCAATTTTCATAATTAATTCAGCCTTATTAACTAAGTATGGAATCTCAGTAATAATGATCTTTTCCCTTCCATTTGCTTCAGTTTCTACTTCCGCTTTGGCTCTTACAACTACTCTACCTCTACCAGTTTCAAAAGCTTCTTTAACACCTTTATAACCATAAATAACCCCACCAGTTGGAAAATCAGGCGCTTTTACATATTCCAATAATCCATCAATATCAATGTCATTATTTGCAATATATGCAACAGTAGCATTGATTATTTCTGTTAAATTGTGAGGTGGCATATTTGTAGCCATACCAACAGCAATACCAGAAGCTCCATTTACTAAAAGATTAGGGATACGAGTTGGTAATACAGTAGGCTCTTGTAATGAATCATCAAAGTTTAACTGGAAATCAACAGTACGCTTCTCGATATCAACTAAAGTTTCTTCTGCAATCTTATTTAATCTAGCCTCAGTATAACGCATTGCTGCAGGACTATCTCCATCTACAGAGCCAAAGTTTCCTTGTCCATCAACAAGAGGATAACGTAACGACCAATCCTGAGCCATACGTACCATTGCAAAATACACAGAAGAATCACCATGTGGATGGTATTTACCAAGAACCTCTCCTACGATTCTTGCTGATTTTTTATATGGCTTTGTGGAAGATACTCCAAGTTCACTCATCCCATACAAAACACGTCTATGAACAGGTTTAAACCCATCCCTTACGTCAGGAAGTGCTCTGGAAACGATCACCGACATTGAATAATCAATGTAGGCAGACTTCATTTCTTCCTCAATATTGATTTTTATTATTTTCTCTCCTTCAGCCATTTACTATTAAATTATGAATTAGAATTTACAAACGAAAACAGGCCACTAAAAGCCTGTTTTTTTGAACGGCCTAATTTAGTTAATTATACTATAATTTTAAAGGGATTTATAGCACAATTTATTAACAAGTAATAAACTTTCTCAAATCCGCTTATTTATTGCGATTTTTAAGGCTTAGGATGGTGAAAAATTAAAATAAATTGTATTTTTAAATTTCTTATTAAAATTGATTTAATATGAATTTAAATTTCTCGCAAAGAATTAATGATGTGATAAGCTTTGCTAAGGAAGAAGCCGAAAGACTTGGCAATCCTTTTATTAGTCCTGAACATTTGTTTTTGGGTATTTTAAGGGAAGGAGAAGGAACGGCTATTGAACTTTTAGCTCAACTAAACGTTGATTTAGAAGACTTAAAAAGCAACATCGAATCAAAACTAAAAACAAATGTTTCTTTAGAGCAGACTGATCATATTCCACTATTAAAATCATCTGAAAGGATATTACGTTTAATTTATTTGGAAGCAAGATCAGTAAAAAGCGAAAATATAAATACAGGACATTTGTTATTAGCTTTATTAAAAGATAACCGAGGTTTTATATCTGAACTTATGGCAGAAGAAAAAATTAATTACGAAAAGGTAAAAGGGCTTATTACCAAAAATGAACCATTGGCAAAAGCTGATTTACCTGAAGATGACGACCAAGATAGTCCATTTTCTTCAGGTGGAGGCTCTGATGCTCCTAGATCTTCTAGTGGTTCTAAAGGTTCTGATACTCCGGTATTAGATAATTTTGGAATAGACATGACTCAAGCTGCGGAAGAAGGTAAACTTGATCCGATAGTAGGAAGAGAAAATGAAATAGAACGACTGGCACAAATTCTAAGTCGAAGAAAAAAGAACAATCCAATTCTTATAGGTGAACCAGGTGTTGGTAAATCAGCCATTGCTGAAGGTTTAGCTATCAGAATTTATGAAAAGAAAGTATCGAGAGTTCTTTTTGATAAAAGAGTTATTACGCTGGACTTAGCATCTATCGTTGCCGGAACCAAGTACCGAGGACAATTTGAAGAAAGAATGAAGGCAATTCTTAATGAATTATCCAAGAATCCTAACATTATTCTTTTCATTGATGAAATTCATACGATTGTAGGAGCTGGTGGTGCTACAGGATCACTAGATGCTGCAAACATGTTAAAACCAGCATTAGCAAGAGGTGAAATCCAATGCATTGGAGCAACAACTCTAGATGAATATCGTCAGCATATTGAAAAAGACGGTGCCCTTGAAAGAAGATTTCAAAAAGTAATGGTTGAACCAACTTCTATTGAAGAAACTGTTGAAATCTTAAATAACATTAAAGAAAAGTACGAGGATCATCATAATGTAGAATTTACACAAGAAGCAATTGAAGCATGTGTTAAGCTTACAGAAAGATACATTACTGATCGTCATTTACCTGATAAGGCTATTGACGCCTTAGATGAAGCGGGTTCAAGAGTACATATCTCAAACATAGTTGTTCCTGAAACCATACTAAAACTTGAGGAACAGATTGAAGAAACTAAAGAAAACAAAATAAAGGCTGTTAAAGCTCAAAATTTTGAATTAGCTGCAAGTTTCAGAGATAAAGAAAAGAACTATTTGGAAGATCTAAACAGTGCAAAAGCTAAATGGGAACAAGAGTTACAACAACACAAAGAAACTGTTGATATAGAAAAAGTAGCCGAAGTTGTTGCCATGATGACAGGCATACCTGTTCAAAGAGTTGCTCAAGCAGAAGGATTTAGATTACTTCAGATGGGAGATAAGCTTAAAGGTAGTGTAATAGGTCAGGAAGAAGCGATTCAAAAAATTGTAAAAGCAATACAAAGAAACAGAGCCGGACTTAAAGATCCAAACAGACCAATTGGTTCTTTTGTATTTTTAGGACCTACTGGAGTTGGTAAAACTCACTTAGCTAAAGTTCTGGCTAAGTACTTATTTGACTCTACAGAAGCTCTTATTAGAATTGATATGAGTGAATACATGGAGAAATTCTCTGTATCACGACTCGTTGGTGCACCTCCGGGATATATCGGATACGAAGAAGGTGGTCAGCTAACTGAAAAAGTACGTCGTCGTCCATACTCTGTAGTACTTTTAGATGAAATTGAAAAAGCGCATCCTGATGTATTTAATCTATTACTACAAGTTCTAGATGAAGGTAGATTAACTGATAGCTTAGGTAGAAAAGTTGACTTTAAGAATACAATCATTATCATGACCTCTAATATTGGTTCAAGAGAATTGAAAGACTTTGGTAGAGGTGTTGGATTCCAATCTGCCAGCAGAGAATCAGATAGTGACCATGCGCGACACGTAATTCAAAAAGCACTTAAAAAAGCTTTTGCTCCAGAATTTATCAATAGAATTGACGATGTAATTGTATTCAATACTCTAGAAAAAGAGGACATCCATAAAATTATTGATATTGAATTACAAGGTTTATACACAAGAGTTGAAAGCTTAGGCTACAAACTTGAATTAACAGAAGCTGCAAAAGACTTTATTGCATCAAAAGGATTTGACTCTCAATTTGGAGCCAGACCTCTAAAAAGAGCAATTCAAAAATACTTAGAGGATGAGATGGCTGAGGTTATTATTCAGGCATCTGTTTCAGAAGGAGATGTTATTAAAGTTGATTTTAACGAAGAGGAAACTAAAATTTTCACTTCTATATTAAAAGACAATAAAGCTTTAAACGAGCCTCAAGAATAAGAGTAATAAAAACTTTATATTATTCAAAAGGATGTTTTCGATATGAAAACATCCTTTTTTTTTATATTGTGCATTTATCAATTATTCAAATCTATCTCCTCAATAATCACACATATACATCATTACAATAAAGTATATATTAAAACAGAGCTGTACCAAAAATTATATAGTAACTGGCGTTTCACCCAGACCCGACTTCATTTGTTCATATCGTATTTGATATTTATTGTATTCACAATTTGCAATTCTTGTCTTAATACAAAAAACGAAGCAAAGAAAATCAAGGCTACACCCACTTCTCTCAAAAGACTACGGCTATTTGACTGAAATCGTTTAAACTCACTACGATCAAACAAAAAAAACGATTTTTAATCGTCAAACTAACCTTGTATTTTTGGTTCACTAGCTGAGGCCAACTTATAAGCTATACTCGAGAGAATCACTCGTTTTTATTTCGGACAGATGGGATATTAAAACAAAAAAAAGGATTGCTCGTAAGAACAATCCTTTCTATCTTATCTAAGATTAATTATTATTTCAATAACTCTGGTACTTTTGTAACAATAGTTTTTGCTGCAGCATTGGTTGCTTGAAATTCTAAAGCTTTATTAGCAAGCTCAACAGCCTTTCCTAATTCTACACCTGCTTTATCTTTAATAGCATCCCACTGATCTCTGTTTGCATCTGTACGTGTATTTAAAACAGAAACTCCTTTTGTAAAATAATCATTAGCATCTTTTACATAATAAACAGCTAATTCTTTTTTCATGTGGCCTACATACTTACTAGTAGCATAATCTTTAATACCTGCTAAAAGAACTTTCTCCATATCTTGTTCCTTACCCATTTCTTTATAGGCTTTAGCAATGTAATAAGTAGAAATGTCTGCTTTATAATCTAAATCAATTGCTTGATTATAATATTTAATAGACAGTTCGTTTTTGTTTAATTTTCTTGCACAAGTTGCAGTATTGTATACCATAGCAGCATCCATTTCTTCTGCTTCATCCCAAGTCTTAATAGCAGACTCGTATGATGTCAATGCTGTTTTGTAATCTTTTGACTTTAATGCAGCATTTCCATCATTTTTCCATTCTGCTGCACTTTTTTCATCCTGCGCAAATGTTGTTGCAATTAATGCAAATAACAATACCCCTACTGATAAAATGTTTTTCATAATTTTTGTTTTGAATTATTTCTAATTAAAAAATGTTCTATTTCTATAAGATTCGTAAAAATAATTATTTTTTGAAAAAATCTTAATAAATGTCAAACATTTCCTCAAAATATGACAAAAACTATACCTATTTCATCAAAAAGGCCTTCAAATTCTCCACTGTGGCGCCCATTTGAATACTTTTACGCTCTCCTTTCATAAAAGCCTGTAATCTTTCTGGAACATCTAATTTTCTTCCTATTTCAGGTTCTACCACTTCTGGAAACTTGGTTGGATGTGCTGTTTCAAGAAATACACCTACTTCACCAGCTTTTAAACCATCCTCTAAAGCCATATATCCAGTTGCACCATGTGGATCAAGTACATATCCAAAGTCTGCATCTGTTTTTTGCATAGCATCTCTAATATCCTCATCTGTATAAGAATACCCTTCAACCTTTTGTGAGATAACTCTATGTTTAGCCCCATACAAATCCAAAATTCTAACAAAATTACTTGGATCTCCAACATCCATAGCATTTGCAATTGTTGCCTTGGATGCAGCAGGATTATATTTTCCCGACTCCAAATATTTTGGAACTATATCATTAATATTTGTAGCTGCAATAAACCTCTTAACAGGTAATCCCATTAATTGAGCAATCAATCCTGCTGTGATATTTCCAAAGTTTCCACTTGGCACACACATCACAACATCATTATCAATCCCCATAGCTCTTAATTGAGCATAAGCATGATGGTAATAAATTGACTGAGGTAACAAACGAGCCAGGTTAATTGAATTTGCCGATGTTAAAACTAACTTTTCGTTTAATTCCTTATCCAAAAACGCTTGTTTTACCATTCTTTGACAGTCATCAAATGTTCCATCTACTTCAATAGCTGTAATATTTTCTCCTAAAGTAGTAAATTGCTTTTCCTGCACTTCACTTACTAAGCCCTTAGGGTACAAAACAAAAACATTAATACCCGGAACCTTATAAAAGCCATTAGCAACGGCACTTCCTGTATCGCCAGAAGTAGCTACTAGAATATTAATCTCCTTATCCTGTCCACTCACAAAATTAGATAGTATTCTAGCCATAAATCTTGCACCTACATCTTTAAAGGCTAATGTAGGTCCATGAAACAATTCAAGCGCATACTTATTTCTACTTACCTTAACAACAGGAATTTCAAAATTTAAAGCATCTTCAACTAATGCTTTAAAATCTTCCTCTGGTATATCAGGACAGAAAAATGGTTTTAATACTTCATAACCAATTTCCTGAAGAGATTTATTTTGAATATCATCGAAAAATGCTTGATCTAAAACAGGAATCTGCTCCGGCATATACAAACCATTATCCTCAGCGAGCCCTTTTAGAACTGCGTCTTTTAAATCAACTTTTTTATTTTGAGAATTGGTACTATAAAATTGCATGACTTTTTCTTTATTATTTTAACAAGGTTTGCATAAACTCTGGACCATATATTTTTCCGAAAGCACCTTTTTTTGCCGCTTCTTCATTATATTCTGTTACTTCATCAGGTTCTAATCCCGGTTTAGTTATAAAGAATGGCACTGCATCTCTAGTGTGAGTTCGTAAAGCACAAGGAGTTGGATGATCTGGTAGTAATGCAATAGTCACTGGCTCGTCCATCTTTTCCACCTCATCAATAATGTATTTTACAACTCTTTCATCAAGATACTCTAATGTTTTGGTCTTTAATTTAAAATCCCCTTCATGACCAGCTTCATCACTAGCTTCAATATGTAAATACACATACTGGTTTTCTTTCAATGCTTTTATTGCCGCTTCAGCTTTTCCTTCATAATTGGTATCATATAAACCGGTAGAACCCTCAACATGAATACCTTTCAATCCGGCATACGCTCCCAAACCATAAATTAAATCAACTGCTGAAATTACAGCTCCTGACTCAACTCCATACAATTCTTTTAAAGTTGGCATATCAGGAGTGTTACCTGCCGACCACGGCCAAATCATATCAGCTGCAGGCTTGCCAGCTTCTCTCCTTTTTATATTAACCGGATGATCTTTTAATAACTCTTTTGATTTCATCATCAAATCAATAATCAAATCAACCGTATCCTGTGCATTATTTTCTTTCACAGTAGGCAAAACTTCTTTAAAAGGAGTACCTGGAACATCATGAGGAGGTACACAGTTTATCTTGTCACTGCCTCCATCCACAACCAACAAGTGTCGATAACTTACACCAGGGTAAAAGTTCACTTTTTCTGATCCTAATTTATCCTGAAGGAACTCCATAATTTCCTTAGCCTCTTCTGTTGTAATATGACCTGCTGAATGATTTAAGATTTTCTCATCTTCAATAGAAATCAAATTACATCTAAATACCAAATCACTTAATGAAGTTTTCACGCCCATAGAAGCAGCTTCTAAAACACCCCTACCCCTATAATATTTTGCGGCATCATATCCCATTACCATCATATTGGCTACTTCACTACCCGGATGTAATGAAGGAGGAACAGTATCTAATAATCCTGAAACTCCAAGCTTACAAAGCTTATCAATATTTGGTGTGTTAGCAGCCATTAGAGGAGTTTTTCCTCCCAGTTCCTCAATTGGCTCATCTGAGGCACCATCTGCAAGTATTATTAAATATTTCATATGATTAAATTTTAAATTTCAAAAGGCTATATGGCACTCTCAAGTAGATTTTAAATTCTATTTAATATTAAAAATCTACACGGTTGTTTCCTGCCTTATTCTTTATACTTTCAATATTTTACTATTTGCCCAAAGATACATCCCACTATTTATTCGCTACTTTAATAATATCGGCAAAAACACCTGCTGCTGTCACATCAGCTCCTGCACCATATCCTTTAATTTGCATAGGATGTTCTTTATAGTGTTCTGAATTAATTAAAATAATATTATTACTTCCTTCTAAATCAAAAAACGGATGAGTAGAATCAATTTCAATAAATCCTACAGTTGCTTTACCACCTTCTAATTTAGCTCCATATCTTAATTTCTTTCCTGCATCAGCCAATTGCTTTCTCTTTTCCTCAAACGCTGAATCATATTCAACAATTTCTTTCATAAATTCATCAAGAGAAGAACAGTCCATATATTTTTGAGGCACAAATGGTACCACATCAATGTCACTCTGCTCCATTTCATAACCAGCTTCTCGTGCCAAAATTAAGATTTTTCTCACAACATCTGTTCCACTTAGATCAATACGAGGATCCGGTTCACTATATCCTTTTTCCTTAGCTTCCTGAATCACCTCTGACAGTGGTTTATTTTCATCTACTGTGTTAACTATATAATTTAAAGTACCAGATAAAACTGCTTCTAACTTTAAGATCTTATCTCCACTCATAACCAGATTATTCAGAGGCCCAATAATTGGCAATCCAGCTCCTACATTAGTTTCAAATAAAAACTTAACTCCTTTATTTAAAGCTGTAGTTTTTAATTTCTGATAAGATTCATACCCTGAAGATGTTGCGATTTTATTTGCAGTGACCACAGAAACATTAGATTCCAACAAACCTTGATATATTTCTGAAATTGTTTGATTTGCAGTACAATCTACCACAATACTATTGGCCAGATTATAATCCTTAACCCTTTGCGTAAAAACTTCTAAATTCGCATCCTCTCCATCAGCCATTAAATCATTTAAAATACCATTAACTACAAGCCCCTGAGGATTCAACATCATCTTACGGCTATTTGTAATACCTGCCACTCTGATTCTAAGCTTATTTTCACTTAACAGTTTCTCTGACTGATTATTTATTTTCTCAATTAACATTTTACCTACCGTTCCTGTTCCAATTAAGAACAAGTTCAATACTGTAAAATGAGACAAAAAGAATGCTTCATGAACTGTATTCAATCCTTTCTTTAAATCTTTTTCTTTAACAACAAAGGAAATATTCAATTCTGAAGCTCCCTGAGCAATAGCATAAATATTAACACCATTTCGGCCCATGCTATTAAACAATTTACCAGAAATACCTGTTGTATGCTTCATATTTTCACCAACAATAGCAATTACTGCCATATCAGTTTCAACAGAGATATTATTAATCTGATTTAATGCAATTTCAGCTTTAAACTCTTTTTCGACCAGTTTTACTGCCTTTTTAGATACAGAACTTTCAATAACAATTGATATTGAATTCTCTGACGAGGCCTGAGAAATAAGAATTACATTAATATTTTCCTGAGCCATTGATTTAAACAATCGCATTGCAATACCTGTAACTCCAATCATCCCTATTCCCTGAATCGTTAAAAGAGATACATTATTGATAGAAGATATACCTTTAATTTTTTTATCTTTTAAAGGTTCTTTTTCATCATTAATTAAAGTACCCTGAGCTTCCGGATTAAAAGTATTTTTTATCAGAATTGGAATACTCTTTTTATAAACAGGTAAGATAGTTGGAGGATAAATTACTTTAGCTCCAAAATGCGATAATTCCATCGCCTCTGAATAACTTAGTTTATCAATACAGTAGGCACGACTAATAATTCTAGGATCAGCAGTCATGAATCCATTCACATCGGTCCATATCTCCAATACTTCTGCATCATAAGTTGCTGCAATAATAGCAGCAGTATAATCTGAACCACCTCTACCTAAAGTAGTAACTTCATCCTTTTTATTACATGCAATAAAACCAGGAAATACATTTACCTGAACCAAATCATCTTTAACCTTTAATAATCTTTTCTCAGTTTCTTCAAAATCAACAGTATCCTTACCAAAAACTTTATCTGTTTTTATAAATTTCTGAGATTCGAATAACTTCCCACCTTCAAACAATTGAGAAATGATAAACGACGACACTCTTTCTCCAAAAGAAGAAATAATAGCCTCACTTTTTTCGGTAATTTCTTTTAACATGTAAACACCTTTAATAATAGTGCTTACTTCATCAAATAACTGATCTGTTTTAAACTTGATGGTTTGAGCTACATCTAAAGGGAATAACTCACCTATTATATTGTAATGCTTTTCTTTTACTTCACTTAAAACATCAAAACAAATATTTTCACCTTTTTTGGCCAGATTTGCTGCTTTAATAAGCTGATCGGTAACACCTCCTACTGCAGATACAACAACAACAACTTGCTGTTGCTGATCTTCTACGATTTTTTTTACTTTTAAAATACTATCTGATGAACCAACGGATGTTCCGCCAAACTTCAATACTTTCATAACCTATATTTGAGAATGTGAATCTCTAACGAGAATAACAAAGTGATTTTAACAAAACTTTTGAGTAAAACTAAATATTTTATTCAGATTTTCTTTGCGACTAATATGTTATAATTTAGCTATAACATACCTTTCTTTTTAAGGAATACAATTTAGACCCCCCAAGGGGTGAATGTGGAAGTAGTAGTGGTAATAATTGTATGGATTGAGTAATAAACCATTAGCCGTTTTGTGTTTTTCCTTATTAATTGTAATGCAAATGTATACTTTTAATTCCTATTACAAAAGAAAAACATGACATTTAACAGGTATTAACAGCAATACTTTAAGAACCTATTTTGCGCAACAGATTCTCTTTACTTTACTGATTTATCAAAGTTGTATTTTGAGATACTTCTATAATAGGTTGGTGACTCCTGAACAAAGTAATATTGACCTCCCCAATTATGCTTTACCTCAAAATAAGCTTTCTGGTATGGACCTTTTTTTACAACAATACGTGTTACAACTTTACCTTTTAACTGAAATATTTCAAATGTCTTACCTTCCGGATAAAAGCTTTTCAAAGGTGGAACACCAAAAGGGTTTTCCTCCTTTTTTACTGTGGGTTTTCGGGCAACTGTAGTTTTAGGAACAACAGCAGTTATTGATTTTGACGTTTCTACATTTTTTTGGTAGCGAATAACTTCCTCTTTGGTATTTTTTTGTAATGAACTACTTATTGTTCGACCTTTATCCTTTGATTTTTGAATTAACCAATTCTGATATTTATCCTTAATTTCTTCCAACTTTCTTTTCACGGTAAGCTGATAGTTTAAATCATAATCAAAATCCTGAATTTCATCTGAGTAATGAATTCGTGCCACCGGATTTTTAAAAAACATAGTATCCACTCCTGGAAACATAGGAAACAACTCTACTAATATTTCATATGGATAAATCGTATTTTTTTGAACTGAAGATGGAATTTGTGTGGAGAATTCAACACATTTAGTTACATATCCTACTTTCGAAAAGAATAGTTTATATTTTGTATCCCAATTTAAATGAGTTAAAAAATTACCGTTTATATCAACAGGAATTTTAACCTCACTTGTACCCGATTGAATTTTAAGTGAGGTTTTGGTAACCTTGCCATCTCTAATCAATATGGTTCCACTAACGGGATAGTTGCTTTGAGCAAATCCCGAAATATGTAGTACTAGTAAATTAAAAATAAAACCTATTACTATACGGTTTAACCCCATTTAAGGTAATTCATTATAATTCAATGCTAAAAATATAAAATTATGCATGAAATACCAATAGAGGTGTAGTTGAATGAAAAAGCATTTTTTTAGCCACCGATGCATTAAGTAGCCTTGTAATCAAATTTCTTTTATATGCAGTAAAGGATAGTATATCTATTCCATGAGACTGTACAAAGCTTTCAACACCAACAAGAAAATCTTCATTCTTTATTAATTCAAACTGAAGGTTCTTATTAATTTTGCGTTTACGAAAATGCTCCATTAAACCTTCTAATTTAACATTATCTTTATTATAGGTTTCTTCACTGGTAATATGACAACAAATAATATTAACATCTAATGGGTTAACTATTTGTGATAACTTTTCAAGAGCTAAAAAATCAACATCACTAAAAGTAGATAGATATCCTATATTTTTAATATTATCAATACCTGTATAATTGAAACTCTCCGGAATAGCCAAAACAGGTCGCTTGGCTAATTCAAATATTTCTGCAGTAACACTTCCTATTAAATCAACCTTCTTTTTATCCATTCCCCTTGTTCCCATAACAATTACGGAAGATTCATAGAATTGACTATAGCCCAAAATTTCATCTTCAGCTACTCCTCTTTTAACTACAGCATGAACTTTAACACCACTTACCCCCTCATCCTTAACCCTGTGTTTAAGTTCTTTCTCAATTTCTTTAATCTTGGTTTCACTTTCTTCTCTCAGTTCTGAACTCAAATCTTCAAGATTTACATCATAAACATAAGAATCACTAAATGGCAAACCACTATTAACAGGTGAAAAATATGAATTAAATACAGTTATCTCTCCCTTTAATCTACTAACCCAGTCAAAAGCAAAATCAACAGCTTTTTTCGAATATTCTGAAAAATCAACAGGACATAAAATCTTGATATTTTTATCCAGTTTGATTTCTTTACGTTTTACATCATAATCAGCTTCTCTGATAGCATCAAATACCATCATGGCTTGCTCAAAATCAACTTCTTTAATATTAATTTGAACTCCAGATGATATTGCACCCTGTATTAAATTAACATGCTCTATGAAACAGTCAATACCTTCATTTTCAAGAAGAGTTTTTACCAATTGAGATTTTTCGTAGGTAAGTGTTGCCAGTGTAATAATCTTATCATCCATAGCCAAAAAATTTAAATGTTTCCTGACTATAATTTAAGAAAATTATCACACAAAAGCCAATAATACAAAGCTTAGTTCACTGAAGATGATATAGGATACCTTACATTATTCTGGTTTACTAAATGAATTCCAGAAATGACTATTATATTTTTCATTATTAAAATATTGGCGTCCTTTAACTGAACCATCATAAGGAATAATATCAATTACTTTTAAAAATACTTTTGACACTTCAGAATTTTCTACGTACTTATAATCAATAGTATTTAAAACATATTTATCATCGCTCATTCGATAAGTTACATCTGTTTCGTAGCTAATCTTTGATTCCGGTGTATTTTCCGGAATACTAAAATCATTTCCATGAATAAAAGCACTTTTTCGTGTAATTACACTAGTATTTTTTAAGACTACATTATTGTTTACTGAAATCCATATTTTCCCGGTATAATTAGTTGCATTGGGATCTCCACTATTTTGAATAGTTGGTTGATTACATTTATATGAAATTACCCAAACAGAATCACCTTCAAACACATCTGTTCCGTCGATTTCTATATCAAAATCATTTACACTCTCTGTGGATAAAATATTACCCGGACAACGCACAATATCACTATTAATAACCTGATCAATAAATGTTAACCCCTCTGAAAAACTCTTAGGTTCTTCCTTTTTTGAGTTTTCTATCACTTTGTAATTTCTATTTTCAAAAGCATCTGTAAATGATCGTGATTTATAACCCGTTTTGTCGGTCATTAAAAATATCTGAGAACTCTCTTTTCCACTTCCACTTGAAGTATTTAGAAAACATTTATAAGAAAAAGCATGCGTGTTATAATTATCGGATATTAAATTTGATGCGGATTTAATAATTCCATAACCAATTTTAGATTTAGCGGTTACATCCACCTCTGAAAGATCATAATTCATTGGAATTAATTGTACTTTAATATGCTCTACATCGATCCAATTGCTTACTAAAAAAGACTTTGTTTTATAACCTACTGCCGAAATCATTACTGTTTTTTCACTCAAGGCATTAGATAACTCTAACTCAAAATGACCATTTAAATCTGTTGCTGTTCCTATATATGTATTTTCAACTCCAATATTTGCAAATTCAACTGGCACGTTAGTTTCTGCATTTAAAACCTCTCCTTTTACTGTAAAGTTTTGAGCTACAACATTCGAAAAGGACATGGCAACACAAAGAACTAAAAACACTGATATATAAAACTTTATTACTTTCATATTTATTTTTTTTATTTTCTGATGTATTTCCTAAATCTCATCAGAATAACTTTAAAAATTCAAGAAGGCTAATTTATAAATAAACCGCAACAACTGCATATTATTTTGAATCAAATAATCAGATTGGCTAATTGAATAGTGATTAAAAAAACTTTACTACTTTTGGTTTGTATTTATTAACTCAATTAAGATATAATGCAAAAACAAATCATATTAGGAATTATACTTTCTTTATCATTAAACAGTTGTATTGTTTCAAAAAAGAAATACGATGCTGCTTTACTTAAAAATTCGAAGCTTAATAAAGAACTAAACGCAGTACAGGATGAAAATAAAGACCTTAACAATAAGGTTAGCCTGATGGTGAAAGAGTTTGAAGAAATGAAAAACGATCTTCATCTGAGCAATGCTGTTAAGTCTGATGAAATGAGCGATTTATTAGTAAAGGTAACACAGCTTTCTGATTTAAATGACAAGCTTGAGAACGAACTAAAAACGACAATAAATAAATACAAATCTCAAAAACAGACCTCACAATCTGTATTGACTGAACTTGAAGAACTTAAAAAGGACAATCAAAAATTAATAAGAGATACAGCTAGTATTAAATATGCTCTTGCACTTTCAAAAGAGAGATTTACACAACTCGAGAATGAAATGGCTACTCAGAAAGATAAATATGCTAAACTGAGTACTTCGAACCAAACAATGTCAAAAGAATTAAAACTTAACAAACAAAAATTAGCTTCGTTTGAGCAGCAACTTATATCAAATAAAGATAAACTTGAAGCTATTTCAAAAACCTTTATTGAATTAAGAAAAGAAATGCTAACTGCAAACTCAAACAATCAGACAATAGATCCTAATAAGAACAAGAATATTGACAAAATAGCTAAGGAATTAGGTCACTATTAAAAAGATACAATCCAATAAAAATTAAAACGGCATTAGTAAGTTAAAACTAATGCCGTTTTTTTATTTCTTAATTTTCTCCTGCAAGAATAGCAGCTCCATACGCTCCTACAAACTGGGGAGATTCAGGAACTATGATATCTGGTCCAATGGATTCTTTCAACAAATGAACCATGCATACATTGTTGGCCACTCCTCCGGCAAACATTAAAGGAAAATTCATATTCTGCCTTCGAATCATTCCAATTGCCCTTTTGCAAACCGATTGATGAATTGCCAATGCAATATCATTACGATGACATCCTTTAGCCATTAAAGAAGTGACTTCTGATTCAGCAAAAACAGCACACATACTATTAATATCAATCCCCTTTTTGCCAAGTAATGCAGACTCTCCTATTGTTTCAGATGTATATCCCAAAGAATTCGCCATCATTTCAAGGAACTTTCCAGTTCCGGCAGCACACTTATCATTCATTTCAAACTTAAGCACCTTTCCCTGTTCATTTAAGGAAATTACTTTAGTATCCTGTCCGCCAATATCCAATACACCTCTAACACCGGGATATAAATTAGCAGCACCAACTCCGTATGCTTTTATTTCGGTTACTGTAGAAAAATCAAAAGTGACTTCAGCAATAGATCTTCCATAGCCTGTAGCCATAATATTATCAAACGAAACATCTGAAATTAATTCCTTGATTCGCTCAACAGGATTATGACCTGACTCTGTTTGACGTGCCACAATTTGTTGTCCGTTTTCAATAACAACCAGTTCAATACTTCTTGAACCAATATCAATCCCTGCGCACTTCATTGAAATATCCTTTATAAGCGAGTCAAACTATTTAATCATTTCCACAAAAGCCTCTACGCGTGTAGAAAGCTGACCTATATCTTCCTGACTATAATCTGTTTCTATTCGCAATACCGGAATTCCTTTCTTCTCCAACTGCTTTTCTACAGAAAATGATTCCATAGTATATGGCTGACAAAATTGAAGGCCGTAATGAATAACACCATCAGCATTATATTTCTCTACCATTTCCTGAATATGATCCACACGCTCATTGTTTGGTGTAAAAACAGCACAATCAATTTGGAAATAACGATCTACAATAGCATCAATTAATCCATCCAAAGTTGTTGCTGAATCATCGGTTAAATTACGTAAGCCTCTTTCTCCAATACAAGACTCTTCACCCACAATAACAGCACCAGACGATTCAATAACCGATGGCAACTTCCAGTTAGGCACAGCCATTGGACAACCTGATATCACAATACGTGGCAGATTGGCCTCTTTTACGCCTTTAGTCTCTTTTATATCAAGTTCAATATTATCGCAAATAGCATTAACATTTTCTGTAAAACGATCTATGTTATCTAAGAAAGAAACCTGATTAATCAATAATGCATCTAAACCAGATACTGGTGATGGATTAGCTGCTCTCAAACTACTTAAGCGATGCAAGGCTTTTCTTTTAGCATTAACAGAAGCCATTCCTTTTTTTAAACCTTCAAAAGTGACCTTGTTACCAGTCATTTCCTCTAACTGCTGTAAGAATTTTAAAAATTCCTGCTTTAGCATCTGCTTTGACTCCGGTGTTTTGGTTTGAGGCAAATCCATTTGATAAAAGTTAGGAACCAGATCCTTAAATGTTTCAAATGATTTTTTCTTTCCGTCACAGGTATTTTCACCAACAATCATATCTGCAACTTCCATATAAGGGCAAACCTTACCCAATTTAAATCCAAAGAAAGACTTAATTAGTGAACATGTGTTACGAGGAATCACCTGTTCTACTTCTTCTTGTGCAAAATCAGCTCCTGAACATAGTCCTACAGCGGTACAACCTGCCGCAAGTACCATTTCTTCCGGAACAAAAACACAAAAAGAACCTATAATTTTCTTTCCGCTTTCTTTCTCATCACACAATTCTTTGATTCTTAAACCATGAGCTTCACTCATTACAAAATCAAAGTATTCCATTCCTTTTGCTCTTTTTTCCTGAGACATATAAATGGATTGGTATGCACCACCTAATGCTTCAAGTAAAGCATTATGATTATCATTATCCAGACCTAAATCGGTCCACATTTTCGTATAGTCAGACATTATTATTAACTATGATTTGATTATAATTTTCCTATTAAACATTGCTCCTGGTAAAACACTGCAGCAATCATATAAGGGCAACTACTCTTCCGGTTTTTTTTGTCCATGCTTGTCGTAAGCTTCAACAATTCTTTGAACTAAAGGATGTCGTACAATATCTTTAACCGTAAACTGAATGGTTTTAACCCCCTTTACATTCCTAAGTATTTTCATTGCCTGAACCAATCCTGACATAGATGTTTTTGGCAAATCAATTTGTGTAATATCACCAGTAACCACATACTTGGTACTTTGCCCCATACGGGTTAAAAACATCTTTATTTGATTGGTTGTTGTATTTTGAGCCTCATCTAAAATTACAAAAGCTTCGTTTAAAGTACGGCCACGCATATATGCCAAAGGAGCAATCTGAATGGTACCATTTTCCATATAATCTTTAAGCTTGGCCGATGGAATCATATCCTGTAAAGCATCATATAACGGCTGTAAATAAGGATCAATCTTTTCTTTCATATCACCAGGTAAAAAACCTAGTTTTTCTCCTGCCTCTACAGCTGGTCTGCTCAAAATAATTCTTCTAACCTCACGTCTTTTCAGTGCCCTTACCGCCAAAGCTATGGCAGTGTAAGTTTTACCGGAACCTGCTGGTCCTATGGCAAGTATTAAGTCATTATTATCGTACTCTTTTACAAACAATTGCTGATTTGGAGTTCTGCCTCTGATTGGCTTTCCATTAACGCCATAAAGAATAACGTCATCAACTTCTTTTTTCTTTCCGGCAATTCCACTATCAATAATTTCAACAATAGAGTGCTCACTCAATACATTATATTCATTATAATGATCAATCAATAAGTGAACCTTTTCTTCAAAAGCAGCCACTTCATCAGCATCTCCCATGGCCTTAAGCCAATCTCCACGTGCTACAATTCGTAATTTTGGAAACTTATTTCTTAAAATTTCGAGTTTTACGTTCTTTACCCCTAAAAACTCAATTAAATCTACTGATTCAAGATAAATTAGTTTTTCTATCATATATATTTCACCTAACAGTGCTGCAAATTAAAACAAATTTAATCTATTCCATATGAGTTTCCTTCTTTATTTTTACTTTTGGATTTCAATAAATTCCAAAAAATATTTACTATGCAAAATAAATTAACCTCTTTTGAAAAGCTTCTGAATATTATGGACGAACTAAGAGCAAAATGCCCTTGGGATAAGGAACAAACTAATGAATCGTTACGAACCTTAACCATTGAAGAAACTTACGAATTAGCTGATGCTATTATTAAAAATGATATAACTGCATTAAAGAAGGAACTTGGCGATATATTGTTACATATTGTATTTTATGCCAAAATTGGAGAAGAGAATAACCAGTTTAACATTAAAGATGTTATTGATTCGTTAAACGAAAAATTGATTTACCGTCACCCTCATATTTTTAGCGATACCGAAGTTAGCAATGCCAGGGATGTTGAAGAAAACTGGGAAAAACTTAAATTAAAAGAAAAAGATGGTAACAAGTCTGTTTTAGCCGGAGTTCCTGAAAGTTTACCTGCTTTAGTAAAAGCAAACAGAATACAAGAAAAAGCCAGAGGTGTTGGTTTTGACTGGGAAAACAGAGAGCAGGTATGGGAAAAGGTGCAAGAAGAGATTAATGAAGTGAAGGAAGAAATATCAAAGCATGATCAGGATAAAATTGAATCTGAATTTGGCGACCTCCTATTCTCTATTATCAATACTGCACGTTTATATGGTGTAAATCCTGAAAATGCACTTGAAAGAACCAATCGTAAATTTATTAGCCGTTTTAACTATCTTGAAGAAAAAACCATTAAACAAGGAATCGATCTTAAAAAGATGTCCTTAGAAGAAATGGATGTGATTTGGGAAGAAGCTAAAAAGTATGATAAGTTGAGTGATAAATAAATCACTCAACAATTTTCATTTCTGTACGTCGGTTTTTAGCTCTACCTTCTTCGGTTTCATTTGTTGCAACAGGGTTAGCCATTCCTTTTCCTTCATGAGATAATCTTAATCGATCTATTCCTGCTTCAATCAAGTAATTATAAACCTGCTCGGCTCGTTTATTACTCAGGTTTACGTTATACTCCTTACTTCCTACATTATCAGTATAGCCAATAATTTCAGCTTTAACAGTTGGATTTACGTTTAAGAAACTGACAATTTTTTCAAGTTCTACTTCTGAAGCATCCTTAAGTACATAACTATCTGTTTCATAAAAAATATTTTTCAAAACAATTTGTTGTCCTACTTTGATCTTTTTTAAGTAAACATCCATAACCATCGGATCAACAGATGACGTTTCTTTTTCCATATCGAAATGATCTGAGTAAAACAAATAACCTTCCTTGGAAACATTTAAAGCATAGGACTTACCTGCTGGCAGACAAATTAAAAATTCACCAGAGAAGCCTGTTGATGTTGCACGCACCACCATTTGCTTTGTATGAATATCCTTTAACTCAAACGAAGCTTCCAGTTTTTCTTTGGTTTCATTATCAAACACTCTTCCTCGTACATACGAAACTGGTTGAGGTCTGATTTCAGGTGGCATATTAAAACTATACAAATCCTTACCCCCGAATGATGAACCAAATCTTTCAGAAGAAAAATAAGCTTTTTGTCCATCAGCAGTTACAATCAATCCCACATCATCACCTGATGAATTAATTGGATAACCTAAATTTTCAGGTTTATCGAATTGATCATTCTCATTCTTCCGGGATAAAAAGATATCCATCTCTCCCATACCTGCCCATCCGTTGGATGAAAAATATAAGGTATGATTATCCGGATGTATAAATGGCGAAACCTCATTAAAAGGTGTATTTACATTGTCGCCTAAATTTTCAGGCTTTCCAAAAAAAGGCGTACCATCAGATTGAAATCCTATAAGTTTAGCTCTCCAAATATCATTTCCGCCTTTACCACCACCTCTGTTTGATGAATAGTACAAAGTTCTTCCATCCGAAGAAAAACTAGGTTGAGATTCCCAATAAGGTGAATTTACAGGAGGACCTATATTTTTAGGAGTACTCCAACCATACTCTGTTCTATAACTAAAATAAATATCACATGATCCTCTGGTATCACTTCTTCCGCATGCTGTAAAAAACATCCAGTTTCCATCTGCTGAAAGCGTTTGAGCACCTTCGTTACTATCAGTGTTTATGGGTGCGGTAAGGGCTTTACCTTTATTCCATTCACCTGTATGATCTTTAACTGCTTTATAAAAATCTTCGTGATAATAATTAGCCATAGATGGTACAAAAGGTTTATTTAGCAAAGCCTGCTCTCTTGGAACTAAAACAGTATATACTAAAGTTTGATCGTCGGCAGTTATACTGGGCCAGTATTCGTTATTTATCGTATTAACATTACCCCCCAGGTTTACAGCATCAATATTTCTTGGATTTTCTTTGGCAACCTTAACAAACAGTGTTTTTTTAATCCAACTATCTACCTTTTGCTTCGACTTAACATTACTGGTTTTAATATAGTATTTATTAAACCATTTTAAAGCTTCATCAAATTTATCCAGGTGAAAATTGGCAATACCTAAACTATAGTAACTAAACACATAAAAGGTTGAATCTTTATTAATTACAGTTTCCAGCAAGTTGGCCTGATTTTGATAATCTTCCTGAGCATAGTAAACTTCAGATAATAACAAATAGGCTTCCAGAAAATCGGGATCTTTTTGTATGGCCTGATTCAATGGACTTTTGGCTCTTTCAAACTGATCCATACTAAAAAAGTGCTCTCCTTCTTTAAAAAAATTAGCTGCCTTTTTTGATTTGGTAGTTAACTTCTGTGCATATCCCGAAAAATCGAAGAGTATAAAAAAGAGTACTGAAATAAATAGTGTAGTTCTGTAAGTATGTTTCACTAGTACTTATTTAAGGTTTAAAACAAAAGTAGCATTATACTACAATATAGCCGGTAACAAAACCAAAAAAATTTAAACCTAAAGTATATTGACATCAAGATTTAACTATTGTAACTTTAAATAATATAGAAGTTTAACATAACACTAAATCTCATGGAACAAAAAGAGGTATTGTTAGATGTAAATAACAAAGAACCAAAACTTATTCTTGATGATATGATTAAAGCTCAGGAAACAGGTGATTTAGAATTATTTGCTTCTTGCTTTATTCATAATTCAAAAGCGGTAAATATTGGAACTGATAACGATGAATTTTGGATTGGCTGGAGACCTTTTTATAACTATATGAAAAAGATGATAAAGCAGAAAAAAGGAATGAAAATTACAGCCAAACAAACTCATGCAGAAGTGGATGAAGAGAGCGGTATAGCATGGTACTCTCAGCTTATTGACACTTGCCTGGAAACAAAGGGTGAACCATTTAGATTAGAAGGTTTTAGACATACCGGCGTAATGAAAAAAATTGATAACCAGTGGAAAATTGTACAATCGCATATGTCTGTTGCCTATGAGCCGCAAACATAAAATTAAAATACCTTAAAATCAGCAAAACCGGGATTCTATTCTTTTTTGAACCCGGTTTTTTATTTTTGTAGAAAAAATTACATGAAAAAAGCTATTCCTAAGGATATTACCCTACTTAAAGAACATATCCAAACAAGAGCCAACAAAACTGAAACGATATCTTTAACCCGATACATTCTCGATCATCCTTACTTAATAAGCGAACTTTATCATTTAATTTTTAATTGCAGTAAAAAGGAACAATGGAAAGCAGCATGGCTTTTTGAACATGTTTATCTTGAAGATAATACTATCATCCAACCTTTTTTAAAAGATATGATTAAACAATTTCCTTACCTACAGTCGGATGGAGTTAAGAGACATTTTTCGAAAATGTTAGCCTATTCAGATATCAATCACTTATTGGATGGAAATTTTATTAATGTTTGTTTCGACTGGCTTATTTCAGAAAAAATTCCTGTAGCTACAAAAGCCAATTGCATGCACATATTATACAATGCAACAAAAATATACCCTGAACTTAAGCCTGAATTAAAAATGATTTTAGAAGAACAATTTGATCATAATACAGCTGGTTTTAAGTCCAGAGCAAAGAAAATACTGAAAGAAATAAGTTGAATTTTATCTTTGTTGCTCCTTTTATAAATCCAGTGTTTTCATTTTATCAACTAAATCCTCTTTATCTATCCTTTCAAAAGTTGGGCTATAAGTATTGTTATTCATGTTTGTTTCAAAACTTGTAAAATAAACTTCGTCGTTAATAATCTTAAATCCAATGATCTTAACTATTTGGTTTGATGGGATATTATTAAAACCAATAATCTTTGATTTGATATTATATGAGTTTGGTCGCATTATTGAACGATTTCCATTAAAGATTGCATAGTAATCTGCACGGCTTGCTTTATCAAGTATTATAATGTCTTTTTTATTTGAGTAGTTATAGAATTTGTCACAATTTATCCACCCCATTTTATTAGTCCTAAGATAAAATTCCTTAAATAATTCATTTTGCTTTTCATATTTTTGAATAACAGAATCGCTTTGTACAAATGCACCAAAATCTGGTTTTGAAGTTTGTCTGTTAGTTGAATCGATTGGAAGACCGCTATTTAAAACAAAGTCAAATGGAATCATTATTTCAACAGGAACAATTCTTCCTTTTTGTGTGCCTGGATTCCAACGTGGTGTTAAACTAAGCACTCTTAATATTTCATAATCTAAAGAGGGATGAACACTTTTAACTATTTTAGGATTTTTAATTCTACCTGACTCATCTACTATAAAGGAAACTAAAACTCTACCTTGAATGCCTTTTTCCTGTGCAATCACTGGATACCTTAATCTAACACTTACATATGACTTAAAAGCCCCAACATTACCACCCTGAAAAGTAGGCATATTATCCACTATAAAATAATCCCGCTCAATTTGTTCTTTTACAGGTTTAGTCTTTAACAATTCCCAGTCAACACCATCTTTTGTTTCGATGCCAGTAAACACATGCATAGAATCATTTTCGGTTATACCTCTGAAGTTTATTCCAATATCAAACTGATCTTTTATAACACATTCCTTATCATCTGAAAATGCCTGGATGTACAACATTCCACCTGTCTCAAGTATTTCATGCCCTGATTGAGTAGTTAAATTAGCATCAATCATTTCAGGTACATCATAGTATTCTGTAACCTGAAATTTTATTAATCCTTTAGGTTTAGTCCGGGTTTCTTTTACAATCAGACTATTTTGGGGAATTTCTATTTTTGTTCCGTCTTCACATTCTATAATTGTATCGTTCATATTATCAATCAAAAAGCTTTGCGGTAATTTATAGTTGGGTTCTTTTGAACTGTACTTTATGGAAGATGATATAATATCTACTTTTCTAAAGGCTACTTCATTTAAAAGACTTTTCTCTTCTCCAAAATTATTTTTTTTAATTCGTATTGTTTGATCCACATCCAATAAAACATCCTCAATGGCTTCTAACCTTCTTTTAACGAGTAATCTATTATACGCGGTTGTTCCAACAGTATCAGCAAATCCCTCAAGAATAACTTCTGTTGGATTATTGGCTTTGATAAATTCTAGTATATGAACTTTTGATTTTTCATCTACCTGCCATTTATCAAAATCAAAATTGACTGTTAAGTTTTGCGAGCAAGTAAAAACTGAAACTAATGATGTAAATAAAAATAATGTAAGTCTTTTCATAGTTGTTTATTGTATAATTCAAAAATGAGTATACCATGTTTTTCAATAGATATGCCATTAGAATACACACTTCTAATATCTATTGATTAACAGAGGCATAACAAATTAAAATCTATAACAAAGGAGATAATACCACTCAATATTATCGCCCGGTTGGGCGATTTTACAGACATTACATTATATAGAATAAGTAAGATTATTAATGTCAATCATAAATTAAAAAATGAACACAAAGACACTGAGGCGCAGAGGTTTGTTTATTTCTTGATATAAAATCCACTTGATTCTAAAAAATTTAATTCTAATTACAGGAGAGCATTAAATTATGCAACCATACTATTACATATTTTGCCTATACTTTAGACGCTATTTTAATAGTGCCAAATATTCGACCTAAAATCCCATGCCTATAGAAATAATTTTTATAGGCATGGGATTTATTTTTATAAGCAAAGAAATAAATCCTATAAGCATAAAATTTAATGGTTATGCTTATGGCTTATTTTAGAGATATTTTTTCTTTTTGCTATAACATTAAAAAAATGAACTGTCTAGGCCTAAAAACAACAAGCGCCACATTTAAACAATGTAGCGCTCGATTTATATTTTAAGAACTTGGGCAGCTTAAGTTGAACATAACATCTAGCCTTCCCTTTACTATTGCAAGTTATTTTTTCAATTGATCCTTAAATAACTTTTGAAACTTCTCAACCTTTGGTCCAACTACCATTCGACAATAAGAATTTTCAGGATTGTTTTCAAAGTATTCCTGATGATAATCTTCGGCTTGATAAAACTTTTCAAACGGAGTTACTTCTGTAACAATAGGATCATCGTATAATTTCTCGGCATTAACCAACTCTATTTGCTGTTCGGCAATTTCCTTTTGCTTTTCTGAATGATAAAAAACAGCTGATCGATATTGTGTACCAATATCTGCTCCTTGTCGGTTTAAAGTAGTTGGATTATGAATACTCCAAAATACCGTTAGTAATTCTCCGAATGAAATCACATCCGGATCAAATGTAATCTGACATACTTCAGCATGATTCGTTGTTCCGGTACAAACCTCTTTATAGGTAGGATTTTCGGTTGTACCGCCTGAATATCCTGATTCAACAGAAATAACACCTTCTAACTGATCATACACAGCTTCTACACACCAAAAACACCCAGCTCCTAATGTAGCTACCTCTTTATTTTGCGATTGAGTATTCATATTTATAAGTAAAACAAATGATAATAAAATGACTATTTTTTTCATTGTAACAATATTTGCAATTGTAATCAATTATTTTGTTATAAAACAAAGCATTCTGTCATATGGTTCGATAAAGCTTCAAATTTTCACTTTGAAATACGCTTGCTATTTGTAATTTTGAAGCTCAATAAAAACACAATCAAAACAAAAGAATGAGTAGTTTACCTCCATTGGCCGAGCGCCAAAGACCTACAAATCTGGATACCTATATTGGTCAGGTTCATTTAGTAGGTAAAGATGCTGTATTGCGTAAAATGATTGATTCAGGCGTAATCTCGTCTATCATTTTATGGGGACCTCCCGGAGTTGGTAAAACTACTTTAGCAAAGATTATAGCTAAACAACTTGACCGACCTTTTTATATTTTATCTGCTATTAATTCGGGGGTAAAAGATGTACGCGAAGTAATTGAAAAGGCTAAAAAAGTTAAGTTTTTCAACAGTCCTATTCCGCTGTTATTTATCGACGAGATTCATCGTTTTAGTAAATCACAGCAAGATTCGCTCTTAGGTGCTGTTGAACAAGGTGTTTTTACTTTAATAGGTGCTACAACCGAAAATCCATCATTTGAAGTGATTTCGCCATTACTTTCAAGATGTCAGGTTTATGTGTTAAAGTCACTGGATAAAGAAGATCTTAGAAACTTACTAAATAAGGCACTCACTACAGACAGCATTTTAAAAGAAAAGGATATTGAAATAGCAGAGGAAGAAGCCCTGTTTCGTTTTTCGGGTGGCGATGCCCGTAAGCTTTTAAATATTTTAGAGTTGGTGATTAATGCCCAGGTTGGCGAAAAAATTAAAATCACCAATGATGAAGTAACCAAATGTTTGCAAGAAAATCCTTCTGCCTACGATAAAAATGGTGAAATTCATTACGATATCATTTCGGCATTTATTAAATCCATACGGGGTAGCGATCCGGATGCTGCCGTATATTGGCTGGCCCGAATGGTTGAAGGTGGCGAAGACCCTAAGTTTATTGCCCGTAGACTGGTTATTTCTGCTTCGGAAGATATTGGTTTGGCAAACCCTAATGCTTTGCTTCTTGCCAACCAATGTTTTGATGCCATTAACCGAGTTGGTTGGCCAGAAGGGAGAATTATCCTATCGCAAACAACCATTTATTTGGCTACCAGTCCAAAGAGTAATTCGGCATATATGGCTATAAATAAGGCTCAGGCTCTTGTAAGAGAAACCGGAAATCTTCCTGTGCCACTTCACTTACGCAATGCGCCAACCAAACTCATGAAAGAACTGGGCTATGGTAATAAATATAAATACTCGCACGACTACGAGAATAATTTTGTAGAACAGGACTTTATGCCCGAAGAAGTTAAAAAGCACCGTTTATATACTCCTCAAAAAAATGCACAGGAAATAAAAGTTTTTGAACGATTAAAAATGCTTTGGAAAAAAAGGTACTAAGGAGTTATAGTTGTACCACAATACATGGCGCACATAAAGGATTAACATTAAAATGAAACCGAATTGAGAAATGGATCAATAATATTAGTAATTGTATTCTTAGGAAGTTTTTTCTATTTGGGCATTAATCACTTTGTTATTCCAAAAGTCTTTTTGTTTCAGGAAACCAAAGAAGTTAAGGGAAAAGTGACTAAGGTTAAAAATATAACTGGAACCAGAGGTTATCAATTAGAATTAGCAACATACCAATATGTAATTGATGACAGTGTATATGTGGACAGCATAAAAGCAGGACAAAGAGAAGGACATCAAGAAATTGGTGATAGATTGCTAATTGAATATTCCTTATCGAATCCCGCAAAAAATAAAGTGATTGGTTATTATAGGGACTCTGAGAATAGAAATAAGAAACCAGTTATGACTTCAAATAAGAAATGACAAGGTAAGGTAGAACAATCAAACATAAAGTATACTAATAGCCCAATACTATTCTGTTCTTAAAAACTCACATTTTACAGAATCTATTTTCTCAAACCGTCCTATTACTTTTTCTATTTCTGATTGTCGTAAACTGAATTCTATGGTACAAGTCAAGTCAAATTGCTGATTAACAATATTTAGACTTTCATCTTTAACAATTTTCATAATGTCATTCATTACCAAATAGTCAAAATTTACAGCATAAATATCATTTACCGTTTTTTCAACAATAGTAGTATTGTTAATGGCATCAATAGTGGCTTCTTTATAGGCATGAATGAGCCCCGGAACACCTAATTTTGTACCACCAAAATAACGAATCACAACCACTAAAATATTGGTGAGTTCGTGCGATTTTAATTGTCCATGAATTGGTTTTCCTGCTGTACCTGAAGGCTCTCCATCATCATTAGCTCTGTATCGCAAACCATCCAGCCCTAACTGCCATGCAAAACAATGATGGCGAGCATCGTAATATTTTTCTTTTAAAGCGCTAACATACTCCTTTATTTCCTCTTCTGAGTAAACCGGATAGGCATACGATATAAATTTGCTCCCTTTCTCTTTATAAATCCCCTCTGAAGGTTCTGCTATTGTTTTGTATTTATCTAGAATCTGATCCATAACCAGGGCAAAATTAATAAATCTAAAACACTGACATAATTCTTTGCATTAGTAATTGATTTAAACGTATTTTTATATATAATTTATTTCGAAAATGAATATCAAAGGCAAACACATCATCTATAACGGTGACTTACACTTAGCAACTGAAATCAAATCTCCAGATCCATCATTGTATGCTGTAATATATGAGGTTTTTAGAATTGAAAATAATAAACCGTTGTTTTTACATGATCATTTAGTAAGGATGTTTAACAGCTTGCAAAAGGCAGTAAGCAAAGTTTCATTTAGTAAAGATGACATCGAAAGTTATATCGACAATTTAATTTCAAATGAAAATATAAAAGATGGAAATATCAAGATATCATGTTTTAGCACAAAAAACACGGTTGAAACTTTACTAATACATTTTATTCCTACTTTTTACCCAAGCGATGAGATGTATAATAATGGAGTAAGTACTATTTTATTACATGCAGAAAGAGAAAATCCAAATATTAAAGTTGACAATACAGCCACCAGAAAAAAGGCTATAGATATACTTAAAAACAGCCATCATTACGAAGCATTATTGGTTAACCATGATGATTTAATAACAGAAGGAAGTAAATCGAATATCTTCTTTATTCATGGTGATCATATTTATACCTCGACGGAACACTATGTACTACCTGGCATCATGCGATCAAAGGTCATTGATTGTATTTTAAAGGAAGATCTTGAGTTAAGATTTGAATGTTTAAATATCAATCAGCTAAAAGATATTGATGCTGCTTTTATTACAGGAACATCTCCAAGAATATTACCTATCAGTAAAATTGATGATTACCAATTGGATGTAAATAACCAAAACCTCCGTTTATTAATGAAAAGATTAAAGCATTTAATAAAGGAATCCTTTGAAACAGCTTCGTAACTGATACGATACAACTACTATACAAAACCATATTTAACACATATATAATACAAATAAAACCCATACCAAACTCATTGATTAATGAGTTTAATATGGGTTTAGTATATCTTAAGTATAAGTTTAATATGTGATTGTGCAGTTACTGAACCAACTACATTACAAAGCAGGTACAGCTTTAACCTTATCTTTTCATTGCCAATTGAGTTTTAGCAATTTTATTATACACCGTATCAGCAATATGCTCGTATGTACTTGAACCGGGCAATACTGGCTCTAGAAACTCAACCATTACCTTTTTAAACGGACGTGGAAACTTACTTCCTTTGGGTAAGGCATCATAAGCACCCTTAATTGACACTGGTACAACAGGTACATTCAACTCACGACTTAAAATGGCAAAAGTCTTTTTAAAATCACCTAAACTACCATTTTTTGTTCTGGTACCTTCAGGGAAAATAATCAGATTCTTTTTCTTTTTTAAGGCCTCTCCCATTTTTTGAATAGATTCTTTTAAGTCCTTATTCAAATCCATAATAATCACATGATTTCTGTTGGCAATAAACTTTAACCAGCGTTTGCTTACATGCTTTTCTTTAGCGTAGAAATAAGTGTTTTTAATGGTTTTATTCTTTAAGAAAGACGCCACAAAAAGTCCATCAAAATAACTCTGATGGTTTGGAGCTATAATACAAGGTTCATCAGGAATATTTTTTAATCCTTTACCTTTTAATCCGAAATAAAGACTAAAAAAGAACTTTGATATTTTAACAAAAGCCCTTCCGGTAAACCATGTTTTAGGTAATGATATATGAACCCTTTCTTTTAATATTTTAGTCCAGTCTACTTTTTCAACCTCCATCTTTTTTCTGTTCTGATGCAGGTATTCACTTAACTCTAAAACATTATTAAAATTTGCCAATTCACCGGGATCAATATCCACACCAAACGAGGAATTCAGAAAAACCTGTAAACTCACCTTATCCAATGAATCCAGACCTAAATCCAACTCTAAATGATGTCCGGGTAGTACTTTTTTATGTTTCTCTTCTTCAAGATATTGTGCTACAATATTAAATTCGGCTAAATCAACCTGAACAGTTTCTTCAGTTGCAACCTCCTGAACATTCTCTAAATCAGCGAGCTTAAATCTTCTTATTTTACCTAATCGTGTTCTTGGCAACTCACCATCTAAAATGGTGATATCCATAATCTTTTTATAAGAAGCACATTGCTTATTGTAATCTTCAATGACTTCTTTTTTAATAAGTCGATACTGTTCTGCCTTATCTCTATGCTGATAAGATAGTTCGTCGGCAGGAACTACAATTGCTTTAAACTGATCTCCTGACTGATAAACACCAACTTCTTTAACAAAAGCAGCATAACTTTCAATTTTATATTCTATTTCTGTTGGATTAATGTTTTTACCATTCGACAGAATTAAAATTTCCTTTTTTCGACCTGTGATATATAAATAACCTTTATCGTCTATATGCCCAAGATCGCCAGTATACAACCAACCATCCTTTAAAACTTCTGCAGTTTCTTCTGGTCGGTTATAGTACCCCTGCATTATATTATCACCCTTGGCAAGAATCTCACCATCCTTGAAATCGACTGTACATGAAGGCAGAATAAAGCCTGGTGATCCTATTTTTACTGTACCTGGTCGAGTAAATGAAATCATTGGAGCAGCCTCTGTCATTCCGTAGCCTTCCAATACTTCAAAACCAAGTGTTGTAAAATCAGCACCAATCTCTTTTTCCAGAGCAGCGCCACCAGAAATCATATACCTGATATTTCCGCCAAACTTTTTATGTACAGCTCCAAACACTAATCGTGAAAAAGCCTTAGAGTTAATGGTTTCAGCCAACTTAAACAATGCCGAGGCCACTTTACTCTTATTGATCTTATCCTTAATCCCTTTTCGTATGGCACTATATAAACGAGGAACACCTAGTAACAAAGTTACCTTACATTCCTGAAGTGTTCTGATAATATCTTCAGAGGCCATTGATGGTGATAAAGCAACTTTTCCACCAGCATATAAAGGCATTACCATAGTTCCCAACATAGGAAATATATGGTGCAATGGCAGCAGCATTAGCACGGTATCTGTAGATTGATAGATCTCCACATCCTTTGAAACAGCTTTGATATTTGCCAATAAGTTTTTGAATGACAACATCACACCTTTAGGGTTTCCTGTTGTTCCGGATGTGTATATAATAACTGCTGTTTTTTCCTGATCGGGATCAATTACAGGAAAGGCAAATTGCTGATTTAAGTCCTGACCCTCGTAATTATCAATCACAATAACTTGTGGCTTATAATCTACATTTTGTAATGCAGATTCCAGATCCGGCTTCTTGCTTTCAGAAACAAAAACCACCTCCGGCTTGCTATCATTCAATATATAAGCCACCTCATTAACTGTGCTTAAATAATCTATACCAACAGCAACAGCATCATTGTTCCAGGCTGAATAAAAACTATATATCCAACCTAATCTATTCTCTGAAAAAATACCAACTTTATGAGTTGATTCTGCTTTATACAAAGTAGAAAAATGAGCGATTTTCTCACCTAAAGCATTATAAGTTATCGTCTTCTCATTTGCCTGTACGGCAATATTCTCTCCCTTATTTATAAACATGTAGTATTTTTAAATGCGGCCAAATATAATTAAAAAATAAATTCAAATGTTCAAATCCTAGTTCATATGGTTAATTTCCATATTAAAACATGAACTTCTACTATTCAACAACTGATTTATAATCATTTATACTTAGCAAATAAATCAATAGTAAAACAGAAATTTAATGGTTTTGTTTCAAAAAATCCAGAAACAAAAAAAATTTATACTTTAATTATTGAAGAATGTTACATTCTATTTTTTAGCATACTCACTTGGAGACACACCAAACTTAGTTTTAAAACTTTTGGAAAAGCTGGATAGACTGTTAAACCCTACGTTGTACATTATTTCGGTAATATTGCCTTCATTATTTTGTATCATCTGGGCAGCCTTTTGAAGTCTGTAATTCTTTAAAATATCTTTTGTTGATTGATTGGTAATTGCTTTTAATTTGCGATATAAATGAGTTGAACTCAATCCTATTTTTGAGCTTATCAAATCAACAGAAAGGTTAGGATTACTAATATTTTCAGCAATAATATCCATTACTTTTTTAATAAATATTTCGTCCTGATTTGAATCAGAATCGGCAATAGCAATGGGCTTTATGAGTAGTTGTTTCTTAATAAAATCATATAACTGCTGATCGCGCTCCAACAAATTTGCAATGCAAGCCTTTAAATAGTTTATATCAAAAGGTTTGGTAATATACATATTGGCACCACTTTCAATTCCCTCAACTTTTTGTACATCTAACGATTTTGCCGTTAAAAGAATAACAGGAATATGGTGAAGTTCGGCAGTTTGCTTCAGCATTTTACACATTTCAAGCCCATCCATCACAGGCATCATAATATCTGAAACAATAATATCCGGCTTTTCTTCCCGAGCTACGTCAAGGCCTTTTTGTCCATTGGTAGCTTTAATAATGTTGTATTCAATTCCTAAGTTAATTTCAATATAATCCAGAATATCAGGATTATCATCTACAATCAATAGCTTTTTAAGATGAGTTTTATCTGCAGTAACGTGCTTATTTTCATCTTTACTATCCTCTACATGATTTTCTACAACAACTGTAGTTTCCTTCTCTGAATATTCAATTGGAAAAACAAAAGTAAATGCACTTCCAACATTAAGTTCACTTTTTACTTTAATATCACCATGATGCAGCAAGGCATACTGTTTGGCCATTGCCAAACCTATTCCGGTTCCTTGCTGACCTGATTCATTATTATTGGCCTGATAAAAGCTATTGAATATTTTTGTTTGATCAGCAATATTAATTCCGGCACCGGTATCAACCACTGTAATCTGAATTTTATCGATTCTATCCTGAACTATTTTATCCAAAACAACTTGAATCTTTCCGTTGGGAGGTGTATGCTTAAAAGCATTGGCCAACAAATTGAAAAGTATCGCTTCAATTTTTTCTTTATCACAAACCAATAGGCAAGATGACTCTGTAGAGGTAAATTCGTAAGTAATTTCATTACGTGAGGACAAATCCATGAAAGAGTCATAGATCTCTTTTGAAAATGCAACAATGTCCACAGTACTTTTCATTAGAGGTACATCTTGCTCCTCCATCTTTCTAAAATCCAGTATTTGATTTACCAGCTTCAACAGTCGCTTTGAATTTTTTTCAGCCAGCTTTAGCATTTCAAGATTTTTGCCTTGTAGTTCACCCGAATTTAAAACCTGCTGAATAGGCGGAGTAATTAAGCTCAAGGGAGTACGGAATTCATGTGAAATATTGGTGAAAAATTGCTGTTTGGTATTTAATATTTCTTCTGAATGAACCTTTTCCAGATTAGCTAAACGCAGTTGATTATATAGATGTTGCCTTTTTACATATATTCTGAAGGTAAAATAAATGAGACCTATAAATATTAAAATATATAAGGCTAAAAACGGACCGCTTAACCATAAAGGTGGCAAAATAACAATATCCAATTTTGTATTACTATCACTTTTTAATCCTGCATAATTAATGGCTTCCACCTCTAATTCATAATGACCGGGTTTTAAATTAGAATACGCTGCGTAATTCACATCCTGTGTACTTCTCCATTCGGTATCAAAATTATTTAGCCTGTACTTAAAATGGCTCTTTTGAGGCAACCAATAATTCAAAGTTGAAAAATAAAAAATCACAGAGTTATTCGAATAATCAAGCTCAAGATGTTTTGTATATGCAATATCCTTTTTAAGCACATTTCGTGTTTGCAGAATATCAAACTTATCGTTATTAATTTGCAATCCCGAAATTACAGCTTTAGGCATTATTGCTTGCTTTATATTTATGGCAGAATTAACCTCAACGTAACCATTATCACCACCAAATAAAACAACCCCATTTTTTGAAGAAGCACTGCATTGTGAATAAAAGTTTTTTAATGGAAAACCAGGATTAAGCGGCATTGAAATAATATTACCAGAATGGGTATTAAACCTTGAAACAGTAGTTAATGATGCCATCCAAATATTTGTATCCTGATCAATTTCAAGGCTTATTGGAGTTTGAACCACTGGATTATTTAGTGCATATGTTATAACACTATCTGCACCAGGAAAATATTGTGCCAATTGTTTGTTTGAAGCCAGCCATATACTTTCCTTTTCGGAAGAGGTTAAACTTGTAATGTTTTGTTTTACAAAAAGATCACTTACAGAACCTACGATTTCCTTAACCAGTGTTTTATTCTCAATTTTACACAACCTGTCACCTTCGGCATAAAAGAGATCTTCATTACAGGCGTAGATTCTATCTGGCGCAGCATCTTCTATCTTATCAAAATGAATTGAATTCAGATTCTTAAGATCTCCAGTAATTTTAAAAATACCACCTTCCCATGCATTTACCCATAAGGTTCCATTTTTTGTAATTGCAAAACTACTGATATAATTAGATGTTAATCCATTATTTCTATTGGCACTTATGGCGTGCATATCTTTTGTATCAGGATTCCAAACATTTATTCCTCCAGCTGTTCCAATCCAAATTTTACCATAAGAATCTTCAGCTAAAGCATAAGTATTATCCAACAGCAATTTATTTTCTGAATTAACGGTAAAGTAATTTCTTTTTTTACTGTTATTATCCTGAACAATTACACCATGAATAGTAGCCATATATGTTTTACCATCTTTAGCCACAAGCAAATCACGAATTTGATTTCCTGCTTTTTGATTGTTAATGGAGTAAAACTCCTCATGCAGCTTAAAGAAAGGATTCTTCTTATTTATAGAACTAATTCCATTGGATGTGAGTAACCATATCATATTATTTCTATCCCTAAAGATATCCCAAACCACATTATTGGCAATACTATGGTTAATAATTGGATTATGATAATAGGCATCAATTTGTTCAAAATTCAAATTAAAAACCGAAAGTCCAAAATCAGTTCCCAACCACAGTTGATCATCTTCACGATGAATACATTTTACAACTTCATTACTGATTTTTGTATTTGAGCTATTGTACAAAACCGATTTGCCTGTTTTAGTATTAAATACAGATAATCCGGTTTCAGTTCCTATCAATAAAGTCGTTTCATTCTCTTCACTCAATGGTTTAATATCTAAAATCAGATTATTTTTAAGTAATGGTTTATAATCTCCTTTTAAATCAAACGACTCAAACTTCCCATTTTTATATTTATTGAGTTTATGATAGGTACCAATCCACATGGTACTGTCTTTTGTTTCGTAAAAACAACGTATAGTAGAATGGCTCAAATTACTATTTTGAGGATCGAAGTACTTATATTGGTTTTTACTCCTGTCGTATATAATCAAACCCTTGGAAGTGCCTATCCACAAATGGCCATCCATAGATTTACATAAACTACGAATAGTTATCTCAGGACCCAAATTAACCCTATTCACCTCAAAAGTAATGGTATTTATATAACACAAACCACTCCAGGTACCTACCCATAAAGTATCACCTTCCATAAGCATAGTACTTACGTTGTTATTAGTGATACTATTATGAGTTGCATCTTGCTGAAACAGCAATGTTGAATAGCCATCATATCTGCAAATTCCGTTGTTTGTGCTTATCCAAATAAACCCCAGTTTATCCTGAACAACAGAATTAATCATATTTGAAGGTAATCCGTCTTCCTGCCTGAGATTGGAGAAGTACAAAGACTCCTTTTCCTGTGAAAATAAAAGGGGAACAAAAAGAAAGATCATTAAGAAAACCAACATATACTTTTCTAAAGTACTCTTTACCTCATCTGAAATATTCAACTCGCACATAATCTTTAATACAAAAGCAATCAATTCTCTTTAATATTTGTTAATCATCCAAACATTACAAATCTACAATGTAAGATTTAAATTAAAGATATTTATTTTTTACAATGCCAGCTTTGTTTGTATGATTTAAAACAATAATAGTAAGATATAAACAAATTCAACAAAACACTGCACCCCTTACCAATAAAGCCTTTTAAACTATGATAATTTAAAATGTAAGATTTAAACAACTATTCGTATGCTACGAAAAAGCAACAAAATTAACACTTATTTACTTTTGGTGATAGAAATTAAGACACATTATAACAATTGTAAAAGATGATAAAAAGAAAGCTTTATAGAATAGCATTAGTTTTTTCAGCAACGCTGTTAATAGGCACTTCTTGCACTAAAAAAGTAAGGCCAATTAATGAGTTTATGATGGGAGTTGATTTATCGTATGTAAATCAGGTGGAAGACCATGGTGGCGTATATAAAGAAAATGGAAAACCTGTTGACTGTTTTGAACTTTTTAGGGATAAAGGAGCCAATATTGTGAGGCTAAGGATTTGGAATAATCCGGATTGGACTTATGATGTATATGGTAAAAACACACCATTGTATAGCGGACTAAATGATATTAAGAAATCTATTAAAAGAGCCAAAGACCTGGGTATGGCTGTTAATCTGGATTTCCATTATTCAGATGTGTGGGCAGATCCTTCGCACCAGAAAGCTCCTAAAGCATGGGAAAACATTGATGATATAAATATTTTATGCGATAGCTTATACAACTATACATATGGTGTTTTAAGCAGTTTAAAAAAGGATGATCTGCTACCAGAAATGGTTCAGATTGGAAATGAAACCAATTGTGGAATGATGATTACTGAAACTCAGGATTCATTTCCTAAACTTTCTATTTGTGATGATAATTGGGAAAACTTTGGAAGGATATTAAATGCAGGTATACAGGCTGTAAGAGATATAGATGCAGAAAGTGGAACAAAAACCATAATTGCATTACATGTTGCTGATCCTACAAATTTAAACTGGTGGTTTAAAGGTATCATTAGCAAAGCAAACGTTACGGATTTTGATATAGCAGGATTCTCTTACTATCCTCACTGGCATAAAGATGTTTCTTTTAATGATTTACCTGCTGTTGTAAATAAACTTAAAAACGAAATAAACAAAGATATTGTGGTACTTGAAACCGGCTACCCTTATACATCGGAGCAAGGCGATGACTACAAAAATATTTTTGGAGAAGATACTAAGATTGAGGGTTACCCTGTAAGTATTGAAGGACAAAAGAAATTTTTAACCGACTTGACCAACAATATGATCCAGGCAGGTGCTAAAGGGGTTATGTATTGGGAACCTGCCTGGATTTCATCAGACATGAAAGATTTATGGGGTCATGGTTCCGCATGGGAAAACACTACGCTGTTTGATTACGATGGTAATGCAACAGATGCTATCAATTATTTATCAATTGAATAACACAGAATATTAGAATATTAAGCAAGATAACAGAATTCTCAGCCACCCTCCTGAATTTCGCGTTCAGGAGGGATCTTGCCCAATCATTACCTATAACATTACAAACATTTACATACAAATGCGAAACAGTTTAAAACTACTTTTACTCCTGGCCATTCAAATTGGCTTATGGTCGTGCAATAACAATAAAACAGATTCATACGTACCTGGAAAAAATTCCTTTAACAAAGGTTGGGAGTTTATTAAAGACGTAGATTCTGATATTTCAGAACTTGCCCAATCCAATTCTATTCAATGGGAAAAAGTTTCATTACCTCATACTGCGCAAATTGAACCTTTAGTAATTAAAGGAGATCAATGGCAAGGAACATGTTATTATAAAAAGAATTTTTCCATCAAAAAAGAGTTTGTCAACAAACATCTGGGATTATACTTTGAAGGTGCTATGCAAGTTTCGGAAATATATCTGAATGGTAAATTACTCAAAAAGCATTTAGGGGGATACCTGCCTTTTTATGTTGATATAACCGATGAAGTATCAGCGAAAGCTGAAAACTGTCTGATTGTAAAACTGAACAACGAGAACAATCCTTTGGTACCACCAGGAAAAGCTATCGATGTTTTGGATTTTAACTTCTACAGTGGAATTTACCGAAATGTATGGTTATATGTAAAAGATCCATTGCACATTTCTAACGAATTTGAAGTAGATCATGTAGCTGCAGGTGGTGTTTTTGTTACCTATGAAAACGTAAGTAAAAAAGCAGCAACTATAAATGTAGCTGTGGACATGAAAAACGATGATTCAAAAGACCAAAGCTTTAAAATTCAAACAGAATTGTATCACGGTGATCAATTTATTCAATCCATTACTTCGCCAGAACAATCAATTGACACCAACTCTACAAGTGTTGTTAACAATAAACTAGATATTGAAAATCCGGAACTGTGGTCTCCTAATTCACCTTCATTGTATAAACTTGTTGTAAAAACCATTTCCAATGGGCAAGCTGTAGACCAAAGATCTTTAAATATAGGAATCAGATCTTTTGAAATAACAGCTAAAGAAGGGTTCAAGATTAACGGTGAGAAATTAAAATTAAGAGGAACAAACAGACATCAGGAATATCCATATGTTGGTTATGCTTTATCGGATAACGCAAACTATCGCGATGCCTACAAAATTAAGCAAGCCGGATTCAACTTTGTTCGTCTTTCTCATTATCCGCAAAGTCAATCTTTTATTAATGCTTGTGATGAGTTGGGTATTTTGGTTATGGATGCAATACCCGGATGGCAGTTTTTTGGTAATGAAGAGTTTCAGGATAATGCCATTAAAGATATAAGAAGAATGGTTCGTGTGGATCGTAATCACCCTTCTGTAATTATTTGGGAGGCTTCGTTAAATGAATCATTAATGACCAATGAGTTTATGGAAAAATCTCATCAGGTTGTTCATGAAGAATTTCCGGGATCAAATGTTTACACCAGTGGTTGGTTAGATTATGCTTACGATGTATTTATTCCTGCTCGTCAGCATGCAAAACCACCGGTTTACTGGAACGATTACAAAAAAGATACACCTTTATTTATTGCAGAGTACGGTGATTGGGAATATTATGCACAAAATGCAGGTTTCAATCAAAAGGCTTTTAAAGACCTGTCTGACGAAGAACGTACTTCACGCCAGTTAAGGGCTCATGGTCAGAAACGATTAGCTCAGCAAGCCTTAAATTACCAGGAATCTCATAACAATAACTTACAGGGAAATGCTATTGGAGATGCCAATTGGTTGATGTTTGACTATAACCGTGGTTATACTAATGACCTGGAATCATCGGGTATTATGGATATTTTTCGCTTACCAAAGTTTGCATTCTACTTTTACCAAAGTCAGGCTAATATTGGAGAATCATCTTTAAATGATTTTGCTCAACCAATGGTTGCTATTGCAAACTACTACAACGATCCTTCATTTTTAAACATCAAAGTATACAGTAATTGTGATGAAGTGGAGCTATTTGTAAACAACAAAAGCATTGGTAAACAAAAACCTGATCAGGATAGAAATACAACTCATTTAACGCATCCTCCATTTACTTTTCAACTGGATGCATTCACTCCGGGACAAATTGAAGCAAAAGGCTATGTAAACGGTAAAGAAGTTGCTCAAGCCATCCAAAAAACACCAGGTGATGCAAAAGCAATCAAACTATGGATTGATGAAAGTGGTAAAAAACTTCAGAGTGGATGCAACGATATTGTATTTGCCTATGCTGCTATTGTAGATGAAAATGGAACAATAAATCCATTGGCTGAGAATAGTATTAAATATTCCATTACCGGAGATGCTGAACTAATAGGCTCAAATCCTATTAATGCAGAAGCAGGTATTGCTACCATTTTACTAAAAGCAGGAGAAAACTCAGGTGTTATAACCATTTCAGCATCTTCTGAAGGACTTAAATCTGGAAACTTAGAAATAACAATAGAATAAAAAAGCATGCACATTTATTTATCAAAAAAGGAAAAACTAAGTCTTAAAAACAGTGTTAATCATTACTTATTTAATTAATCAAAGAATTATAAAATATGGAAATCAGTATTAAAATAAGGTTGGTCTTAATGATCTTGTTTTGTAGTCTGGGAGCAGTTACTTTTGCACAACAGACTCAAATATCAGGATCTGTTTTGGATGCCAAAACAAAAGAGCCTATTCCCGGAGTTACTGTTGTTGTTAAAGGAACAACCAGAGGGGTAATTACAGATTTTAATGGCGATTACAGAATTGAAGCCAGCACAAGTGAAACATTAATGTTCTCTTTTATTGGATTTCAAACGCAGGAGTTACCATTGACAAATGTTGAAACAACTACTATTTATTTACAACCCGATGTAGTTAGTGTAGATGAAGTGGTTGTTGTTGGATACGGACAACAGAAAAAAGGTGATTTAACCGGAGCCGTTTCTAATGTATCGGCAAAGGATTTTAATCAGGGTACGGTTAGTTCTCCTGCACAGTTAATCAACGGTAAAGTTTCAGGAGTTCAAATTACTTCAGGTAGTGGATCACCTTCAAGCGGAAGTACCATCCGTATTCGTGGAGGAGCTTCATTAAATGCCAGTAACGATCCTTTGATTGTATTGGATGGTGTGCCATTGGAAGCTGGTGGTATCAGTGGTAATAGCAATAACTTTTTAAGTTTGATTAACCCAAGTGATATTGAAAGTATGACGGTTTTGAAAGATGCCTCATCTACTGCTATCTATGGTTCAAGAGCTTCAAACGGTGTAATTATTATTACCACTAAAAAAGGATCTCAGGATAAAATGAAGGTTAGTTTTTCTACCAACAATTCAATTCAGGTAAAAACCAAATTGGCTGATATGTTATCTACATCTCAGTTTCGCAACATGGTTCAATCAGAAGGATCTGAAGATCAAATTGCCATTCTTGGATCTGAAGATACAAACTGGAATGATGAAGTTTTTAAACCTGCTTTTGGTTCTGATAACAACCTAAGTATTTCAGGTGCTGTTGCCAATGTTCCTTATCGTGTATCAATTGGTTATTATGATCAGGATGGTATTTTAAGAACCGATAATATGAAAAGATCAACAGGTAACTTATCTGTATCTCCAAGTTTCTTTGATGATCATTTAAAGGTTAATTTAGGTGTTAAAGGTTCTTACAACAAAAACACTTTTGCTAACACCAGTGCTATATGGGCTGCAGCAACATTTAACCCTACTATACCTGTATATTCTGGTAACAACGAATTTGGTGGATATTACGAGGCCATTGATGCAGAAGGAAAACCTGTGACATCTGCCGTATTAAATCCATTAGGAATGTTAGAGCAATATCATTCAAGTAGTACTGTCAACAGAATTATTGGTAATATGGATGTGGATTACAAATTACACTTTTTACCAGACCTGCGTTTACATGCTACTTTAGGTTATGATTATGCCGAAGGTGAAGGAAGTGTTTACGTTCCGGCATCTGCAGCACAATACTATTTAAGCGATGGTCGCGATTATACATACGGTCCTCAAAAGAAAGAGAACAAACTATTAACGACCTATTTGAATTATAAAAAGCAGCTTGAAAACATTAACAGTAACATTGATTTTACTTTAGGTTACGATTATCAGTTTTGGAAAAGTACCACAAATAATTATGAAAACTACAATACATTAGGTGTTTCTCAAGGCTCTGTAGCTGCCGATGATCAGCGACATGCTTTAGTTTCATATTACGGAAGGTTAAATTACAATTTCAAATCTAAGTATATGCTAACGGCTACAATTCGTCAGGATGGTACTTCTCGTTTTAGCGATGATAATCGTTGGGGTACATTTCCTTCTGTAGCATTAGCCTGGAGACTTTCTGAAGAATCATTCTTAGCTGGTATTGATGCTTTATCTAACTTAAAATTAAGAGCCAGTTATGGTATTACTGGTCAGCAGGAAGGCATTGGTAACTACAACTACTTACCGGTTTATACCATTAGCCAGTTAGGTGCGCAGTATATTTTCGGTTCTGATGCTATCAACACCTATCGACCTGAAGCTTATATTTCTGACTTAAAGTGGGAAACAACAAAAGCTTACAACTATGGTATTGATTTCGGATTTATAAATAACCGTATCTCCGGTTCTGTTGAGTATTACACTCGTAAAACTGAAGATCTGTTAGCTACAGTTCCTTCTCCTGCAGGTACTAACTTTGATAAAAACATCTTAACAAATGTAGGTAATGTAGATAGTGAGGGAGTTGAAGTTTCATTAAACCTTACTCCTATTGACACTGAAACTTGGGGTTGGGATATGAGTTTTAATGCTACATGGCAAAAACAAACTATTAAAAACCTTTCTATCATTCCAGGAACTGAAATTACAAATACTTCAGTTGGTCCTACAATTGATAGTTACCATTTTCAGGTATTAACAGAAGGATATGCGCCTTATATGTTTTATGTACACCATCAGTTATATTCTGAAGACGGAAAGCCTATAGAAGGTGCTTATGCTGATATTAATAACGATGGCAATATCAATACTGCCGATTTATACAGATATCATTCTCCATCTCCTGATTACATTCTTGGATTCAGTACTTCTGTACGTTATAAAAAGTGGAGTTTAAGTACAAGTCTTCGTTCATATATTGGCAACTATGCCTACAACGGAATGGCTATGAATGCCGGAGCTTTCAGAACGATGTCTTACAATGCATATCAGTTAAACAACTTACATAAGAGTTATTTAGAAACAGGTTTCCAAAGCAGACAATATCTATCTGATTACTATGTAGAAAATGCTTCATTCTTAAAAATGGATAACCTTTCGTTAGGCTACAATTTTGGCAAGGTAAAGGATATGTTTAATCTGAATGTAACTGCAATGGTTCAAAATGTATTTACCATTACAAACTACTCTGGTGTTGATCCTGAAATTTCAAATGGTGTGGATAACTCATTTTATCCTCGTCCACGAATTTTCTCAGTGAGTTTAGGTATTGACTTTTAATTATTAAAGATCAAAAAATGAAGAAATTATTATATATATTATTTATTGTAAATGTTCTCATTTACACATCTTGCACCAGCGAATTAGATCAATATCCAAACATTGAAGAAACATCGCAAACGGTGTATGCTGATCCTGCCAATTATATTTCAGCTTTGGCCAAATGTTATTCATCATTTGTTACTGCCGGACAAGAAAAAGGTGGTGGAGATGCCGACCTTAGCAGTAATAATGGTTACGACTATATGCGTTGTTATTTTAACGTACAGGAAGCTGGAACTGATGAATTAGGTTCTACCTGGATTGAAGGTGATAACATTGGTGATTTAACCTTCTTAACATGGGATGCAAACGACCCTTGGGTAGCTGATATGTACTACCGTTGTTATTACTCTATTTCTCTCTGTAATGAGTTTTTGAAGAATTGTACTGACGCTAAAATATCAGGATTTACAGCAGAAGAACAAGCTGCTATCAGATTATACAAAGAAGAAGCTCGTTTCCTTCGTGCATTATCATACTTCCACGCCATGGACCTGTTTCATGATATCCCATTTGCAGATGAAGATGTAATAGGTAGCTCCTCTCTTCCTGAAAAAAAATCTTCAGCTCAGATATTTAACTTTTTAACTACTGAATTAAAAGACTGTAGCGAAAACATGTTAGATATTGACGCTTGCGAATACGGTCATGCTCCACGAGCTGCAGCCTGGATGTTACTATCTCGCATGTATTTAAATGCAGAAACCTATGAAGTGGGTGCCAAATACGATTCTTGTATGATCTACTCTCAAAAAGTAATTGATGAAGGTTATGCACTGCAAGCTGATTATGGTAAACTATTTAACGCTGATAACCATTTAAGAGTGGGTCGTGGGAATGAAATTATTTATCCTTTGGTTGTTGATGCAACACATGTTCTTTCATGGGGTGCTACTACATATTTGGTATGTGGTGAAGTAGATACAGACAACGGACCTGCTGCTGAAAGTGTTGGTGTTGCAAGTGCATGGAGTATGTTCAGAGTAAGAGGTGAAATTCCTGCCTTATTCGACATGGATAACGATTACAGAGCGATGTTTTATACCGATGGTCAAAGTCAGTATATGGATAATGGTGTAGAGGACAGAACAGGTGGATATTTTGTACAAAAATGGAGTAACCTGAATGATGCAGGCGAAGCTGCTACCAACACATCCAGCGATGGTGTAAACACTGATTTTCCAATGTTCCGTTTAGCTGATGCTTATTTAATGTATGCTGAAGCTGCAGCCCGCTCAAACACCAATATGTCAACTGCATTGGATTATGTAAATGAGTTAAGAACCATTCGTAATGCATCTACAGTTACAGAAAGTAATTTAATGGCAACTACCGATGGTATTCCATATAAGTTCTTTCTTGACGAAAGAGGTAGAGAGTTATACTGGGAGTGTGTAAGAAGAACTGATTTAGTTCGTTTCAATTGCTTTACTTCAGACAATTACATTTGGCAATGGAAAGGTGGCGTTAAAGATGGTAAAGCTATAGATGAAAAATACAACATCTACCCTATTCCAAGTGCAGAATTATCAGCTAATCCAAATTTATCAAACGACGATTATTAGTAAAAAGATATTATTATGAACAAATTATTCATATATCTGGCATTATGTTGTTTTGCAATCTTTACAGCATGTGAAAACGATGGAGACAAAATTATTGTTTCCGGATTGGGTTCATCTGATATTGTTTCCAGTGAATCTGACATTGTACTGACCAAGGAGAATAAAGATGCTCCTATGTTAGCCTTAACATGGAATGAAAGTGAACTAACCATTAGTAATCAGGCAATGAGTTTGCCTTCTATTATTCCTAATACAATACTTGAAATTTCAGACACTGAAAACTTCGAGAAAATACTAACTGTTGAACCCAATGAGAACATATATTCTTTTACAGGTGCAGCATTAAATACATTGGCTAAAAACTTTGGGTTTACACCAGATGAAAGTGTACCTATGTATTTCAGAGTTAACGTTGCTTATGGTGATAATACAAAATCGTATTACAGTAATACTGTTGTTGCTAATATCACAAGTTATACCATAGACATGACTAAAGGATTTATCCTTGATTCAGATCATGCGGAAACTGGTTTTGTTCTTTATTCTCCTGATTCTGATGGTGAATATTATGGATTTACCGGTTCCGGTGCTTGGTTTAACTGGTATTTATTAGAAGGTGATGGAACTGTTTGGGGTAATGATGGCGTTGATGGAACTGAGTTTTTATTATCCTCTGATGAATCTACACACTGGAACTTCTGGTATCCTGGTCAGGGTGGATGTTATTATACCACTTTAAGTGCTCCAAACCAACAATGGACGGCCACTTATATTCCATCATTAACCTTAAGTGGAGATTTAGAGGCAGAAATGACTTTTGAGAAATCAGAAGTGAAATGGTTTGTTTCAGTTACCACAACAACAGATAACGCAACAGTTAAGGTTAGTACAACAGAAGCTAAGTTATACAACCTTTCAACAGGTACTAGTGATGATGCTGCTGTAGCTCGTGAATTTGGTTTTATTGCTGCTGCAGATGGAAGTTTATCTTTTGATATGACAGCTGCAAATGCAGGTGATATTACATTTGGAACTGCAGGAGATTATACGCTAACATTCTATCTTGCTGATCCTACAAACTGGCATTACGAAATTACTGAAGGTTCAACTGTTGTTGAAGAACCTGTAAGTCCTTACTTGTATTTACCTGGTATTGATGATGGAATTTCTGGAAGTTGGACATTTGACAATTACTTAAGATTATTGAGTGAAGATGATCTTACTTACGCCGGAATTGTTAATGTGAATTCATTATATGGATACGAATTGGCAATAGAAGATGGTAACTGGGATGACGTATACAAATTAGGTGAAACAGAAGGTTCTCTTGCATTCCAGGGTGCTGATAATATTCCGGCTCCGGGTATCGGTTTGTATTTACTTCAGGCTGATTTAACTAACCTTACTTATTCGCACACTGAGGTTACCAGTGTTAGTTATGCCGGATTTAACGATGACTGGACTTTGGTTGAAATGACTCCTGCTTCAGTTGAAGGTGTTTACACAAGTAGCGTTACAATTAGTGCTGCATCTGAATGGGGAGCTCAACTATACTTAAATGGTGGTTGGGATTATCATTTTGGTGGTTCAGAAGGTATTCTTTACTATAATGGTGATGGCCTTACTGATGATGCTTCAATCAATACGGGAACTTACGATTTAGTTGCTGATATAATAAACCAGACCTATGTATTATTAGGTAACGAAGTTTATATTACAGGTTTAAATGATGTTTGGGATTTTGAATCTGTAGTACTAACAAAATCAAGTACTGGTGTATATAACGGAACAGCAACAATTAATACACCTTCACCTTGGGGAATGGCAATTCATATTGATCAATCATGGAACAGATATTTTGGTGGTTCATTTAACTCATTAACATATATGGGAGATAACATTACTGATGATCAGAGTTTGCCAAATGGAACTTATAATGTCACTATTGACTTTATTAATAACACATGTTCGTTTGAGGCACAATAAGTTCTCTTATTATAGCCCTTTTTAATATCTGTAAAAATGAGATAAGGTATTCTTTCAGGATACTTTATCTCAAACAAAAAAGAAATAATATAATTTATCTAACAATGAAGATTCAAAAATTACTTTATCTCATATTATTCCTCTTCATCGCTTTTACGTCTTGCGATGATGATGATAACAAAAAAACAGTTCCTGTTGATCCACCAGTTGAAAAAGATATGAGTGGTTTTGCCAGAGGAGCTGATGTTAGCTGGCTGACTGAAATGGAAAGTCAGGACGTTTTGTTTTACAATGCTGAGGGTGCTGAAACAGAATGTATGTCTTTACTTAAAGACATGGATATGAACTCCATTCGTTTAAGAGTATGGGTTGATCCAACAGATGGATGGTGTAATAAAACCGACTTTTTGGTAAAAGCAAAACGTGCCAATGACCTTAAAATGCGCATTATGGTTGATTTTCATTACAGTGATAGCTGGGCTGATCCGGGTAAACAAAATAAACCGGCTGCTTGGGAAGGTTTAACATTTCCAGAGTTAGTATCTGCTGTTGAAGCACATACAAGTGATGTTTTAACTGCTTTAAAAGATTGGGATATCACTCCTGAATGGGTTCAGGTAGGTAACGAAACCACTTACGGAATGCTTTGGGATGATGATGAGTCCATATCTGGAGGTTTAACTGCAAACAACGGAGCTAATTATACGCAATTACATAATGCGGCTTACGATGTTGTTAAAGGTGTTTTTCCTGATGCTAAAGTAGTGTTACACATTGACCGAGGAAACAGAAGTGACTTAACTCAAAACTTGCTTACAATTACAAATGCTAACAACATTAAAATCGACGTATTAGGATTCTCACTATATCCTGAAACAGATAATTGGGAAAGCTATACTACTTTATGCATGAATAATATGCAATGGGTTGTAGACACTTATGGTTTAGATGTTATGATTTGCGAAGTTGGAATGTCAAACGATGCTCCTGAAACAGCTAATTTATTTTTATCACAATTAGTAAGTCAGGTAAGTGCAATTACCGACAACCAGGGGAACAACAAAGGTTTAGGCGTATTTTACTGGGAACCTCAATGCTACAACAATTGGAAAGGCTATACCAAAGGAGCTTTTGACTCAGAAGGTATGGCAACTGAAGCATTAAATACTTTTGCAAAATAAAAAACGATTAGTTTTAATTTTAGATAATGATGCTTTAGCTATCGAATATGATAAACTAAAGCATCATTTTTGTTTTATTTATTTATTCATGTACAGGTTCAAGTTTATAAATTAGACCTTTATCACGTTCCTAAAATAAATTAGGAAGAAATACAACCTTACTACAGAGATGCCTCAAAACATTATAAGCTAGCTATAAATTTCTTGCTCCTTTCTCCCTGGTCCTTGTTCCAACTGCATATATCTGTTCCAAACCTCTACAGGTTCAAGTTTGCAACTTGGATCTTCAACACATTCCGAAAATAAATTAGTAAGAGATAGAACCTTAGTACAGAGATGCATGAAAACATTATAAACGAGCTACAAATTTCTTGCTCATTTCTCCCTGGTCCTTGTTCCAACTGCATATATCTGTTCCAAATCTCTACTGGTTCAAGTTTGCAACTTGGACCTTCAACACATTCCTAAAATAAATTAGTAAGAGATAAAACCTTAGTACAGAGATGCATGAAAACATTATAAATGAGCTACAAATTTCTTGCTCATTTCTCCCTGGTCCTTGTTCCAACTGCATATATCTCTTCCAAATCTCTACTGGTTCAAGTTTGTAACTTGGACCTTCACAAACCAAATTTTCCCCTCCTTCTCTTTATTCTATCTTCAATTCCTTATTTTTGTATTATATCATAAGTTTAAAATTCAATACCTATATAACTTCGATAATATTTAATTATAAAAGATATGGACAAAAAAGTATATGTATTCCTTGCTGATGGTTTTGAAGAAGTTGAAGCATTAACACCTGTTGATGTTTTAAGAAGAGCTGATATTAAAGTAACTACAGTTTCTATAAGCAATTCGTTAACAGTAACAGGCTCTCACCAAATTTCTGTTCTGGCTGATGCCTTATTTACTGATCTTGATTTTGCTGATGCAGATATGCTAGTATTACCAGGTGGATTACCAGGTACTCACAACCTAAATGATCATAAAGAATTGATTGACTTATTACTCGATTTTTCTGCAAAAGGTAAATTAATTGGTGCTATTTGTGCTGCCCCACTAATTCTAGGTCAACAAAAGATATTAGAAAACAAAAATGCCACCTGTTACCCTGGTTTCGAAGACAATTTAATCAATGCTCAATACACCGCTCAACCTGTTGAAGTTGCGGATAACATCGTTACCGGACGAGGTGTTGGTGCTGCCATGAAATTTGCTCTGCAGTTGGTTGCCATGTTTAAAGGCGATGACTTTGCCAATGAACTAGCACAAAAAATGGTGGTTGCATAAATCTATAAAACCGCATAAACAAGTAATAAAGTGCGACTCCTCTGGAGTCGTTTTATTTTCTCCCCGTATTAGCTATAAACATGTAATCCCGCTGGGATTAATAAAATAAATAGCGAGAATGATGATTCAGGAAGTATGAACCTCGCTCCAGCTGATTTTCCCACATTGCCGCAAGTTTATAACTGGGATCCCTTAACCCATGTACTGGTTCAAGTTTGTAACTTGGACCCTAGCTCTCGCGGATTTGCAATCCGTGAAATCTACAACTTGTTAATACTATAAATGATTTTAATTAATGTTAATCTAACTCTTTAAAAACAATTGGTAGGATTTGCAATCCGGACTTTAATACTATTTACTTTAACCCAAAAACAAAAAAAGAGCTGCAACTATTTACTATTGCGATTCTTATATTTTATAAGGCCAGAGGCCTTGGCTTATACAACATAGCGAGACGCTATGCTGAACATGATGTAATCTTACCTAAATTACATAAATGCACAACATATTATGATGCCAGAAGTATCACACGTTTATAGCATATTTTGCACCATATACAACGACCTCGCTCTCGCGGATTTGCAATCCGTGAAATCTACAAATTGTTAATACTATGAATGATTCTAATTAATGATAACCTAACTCTTTAAAAACAATCGGTAGAATTTGCAATCCGGACTTTTAATACTATTTACTTTACCCCCCCAAAAAAAAGAGCTGCAAATATTTACTATTACAACTCGTGTACCTTATAAGGCCAGAGTCCTTGGCTTATACGACATAGCGAGACACTATACCGAACATGACGTAATCTTACTTAAATTACATAAATGTACAACATACTATGATGCCTGAGGTATCACACGTTTATAGCATATTTTGCACCATACACAACGACTCCAGAGGTGTCGTACCAGAAGACTAACTTAATTTATAACAATATCCCCTCCTACCACAAGTCTATTCCCTATAATTATAAACATTTAATCTATCCTTTTAACTATTTATACCTGGATTATAAAGAACCATCCAAAAATTATATAAAATAATACCAACCTTATAAAGAAAAATGCCATTTTATAAGTATTCAATCAAATATTATAAGAGTTAAGCCACATTTTATAAGGTTTAAAAGGTGTTTTATAAACAATATAGGCAGCCTTATAAGTATTATGTCCAATATTTCACTTTTAACCACTCATCTTAAAACAAAATTTCACTTCCAGATAAAACATATTATATATAACGGAAAATAATTTCCTATTTATCGACTAAAAAACTACTTTTGGGACATTTTTATCATAATTAACCAATAATCCCATGCGCGCTAAACACTTTATTGCGATTCTATTCCTTTTCTTCGGAATAACAACCCATGCTCAAAACACTTATTTTCAGCAAGAAGTCAACTACACAATACATGTTAGTTTAAATGATCAAAACCATTTTTTAAATGGAAATGTTGAATTGGAATATGTTAACCATTCACCCGATGAACTTTCTTTTATATGGATTCACCTTTGGCCTAATGCATACGCCAGCAACGAAACAGCATTGGGAAAGGAACAATTAAAAAGTAGTCCTTTTTCAACTGTTTTAGAAAGAGAAGAAACCAGAGGTTATATCGACTCTTTGAATTTTACTTCCGGATCAAAAAAGCTGGACTGGGAATATCACCCAGAGCATAGTGATATTTGCAAGGTTGTATTGCCCAACACCCTTAAACCGGGAGAAACCATAAAAATAAATACGCCTTTTCGCGTAAAAATTCCTGATGGAGATATTTCCCGCTTAGGACATAGCAAACAGACTTACTCTATAACTCAGTGGTATCCTAAGCCTGCAGTTTATGATCAATATGGCTGGCACGAAATGCCTTATCTTGATATGGGAGAATTTTTCTCTGAATTTGGTTCTTTTGATGTTTATATCACTGTTCCTAAAAATTACAGAGTTGCTGCAACCGGAGAGCTTCATAACGAAGATGAAAGAGTTTGGTTAGATTCTCTAGCCACAATTAATCCCGAGGATCTCGTTCTTGATTCTATTCCCCTTTCTGATCCAAAAACTAAAACATTACATTTCAGCGAAAATAGGGTTCATGATTTTGCATGGTTTGCCGATAAAAATTATCATGTTCAAAAAAGTAAAGTAATCCTGTCTGATGGAAAAGACGTTACAACCTGGACATTCTTCTCTGATAAAAATAAAAAAGCATGGTCAAATGCAACAACTTATGTAAATGATGCTATTTTTTACTATTCTAAATGGAATGGAAACTATCCTTATAAAAATTGTACAGCTGTTGAAGGCCCTTTAACTGCCGGTGGTGGAATGGAATACCCAGGCATTACAGTAATTGGAGAATTTAAAGATACCCTGCAACTGGAAGAAGTAATCATGCACGAAGTAGGTCATAATTGGTTTTACGGATTTCTGGCAAGCAACGAACGTCGTTATCCTTATATGGATGAAGGTGTTAACTCAGCAAATGAACAAAGGTATATGGAGGTTAAATACCCTAATTATAAATTAAGCGAATACGTAAAAAGTTCATTTATAAATGATTTTACTGGTATTGAGAAGGTTAAATATCGCCAGTTTAAAGAATTCCAATATTTATTTAATGAAAAACGTAATTACGATCAACCCCTTAATCTACATTCTACTGAGTACACTGAAAATAATTATGGGTCAGTTGTATACGCAAAATCGGCCAATATGTTCAATCATTTACGCCAGTATTTAGGTAATGATGTTTACGATAGTATTTTTCATAACTATTATAAAAAACACGTATTTCAACATGTGTATCCTAACGATTTGGAGAATGCTTTTAAAGAAGGCACCAACAAAAATCTGGATTGGTTTTTCCGTGATTGGCTTGAAACTACAAAACATGCTGATTATGCTCTAAAAAAGAGCAAGGACACACAGGTATTGGTACGAAATTCTGGTCCTGTAAATTCACCTTTTTTAGTAGAAGCAGTTAAAGACTCTGTTGTTACTGCTCAAAAATGGGTAGATGGATTTGACGGTAAAGAATGGATTGATTTAGGAACAAGCAATTATGATCATGTATTTATTGATAGGGAAAACAAAACCTACGATTTTGATCGACATAACAATTACCTAAAAACAAAAGGATTATGCAAGAAAACTGAACCTGTTAAATTCAAATTTGGAACCGGATTAGATTTCACAGATCAAACAGAAGTGTATTATGTTCCCTTTGTAACATACACGGTTCCGGGTGGCTTTATGCCTGGAATCAAATTTCACAATAAAACACCATTCCAAAAGCAAGTTGAGTATGATATTACACCAATGTATAGTTTTAAATCAGACTTATTTGCCGGATCAGGAAAATTAAACTTTTTATTTCCATTGCAAGGAAGTTTTATACGCAACATATACTTAAACACTACAGCCATACAATACGCTGCTATATACGATAACTCTATTCAAAAATTGGGTGCTAAACTTAAAGTGGAATTTCGCGATCCTGTAAATAATAATCATGAGTTTTACTTCTACTCCAATGCTACCTATGCCACACAAATGGAAGATATTACTTACAATAACCCTAACCCAGACTTTAACTTTTATTTAAACAACGGATTACAGTATAAAAATATTTCGGAACGTTTCCCTATGGATATATTTGCTGATATTGAAACTACATCAGATTTTACTCGAATCACTTTTAATGCAGATTTTAAAATAGGAATTGCTCGTAATAAAAACTTATTTATCCATTTTAATTCCCGCAATTTTATTGGTGATGGTCCTCGATATATGTTTTACCGAAACCAACTTATGGGTACCAACGGAGTTACTGATTATAAATACGACAATATATTCTACGATCGTTTTAAAGGATCTGCAAAATACAATGGAGCTCAATTTGTTAATGATGGTGGCGGATTTAGTGTTTCCTCTCCGGAAGGTTTCTCTAACTCATGGATGAATACTTTAAATTTGAGTTATTCATTAACTAATGTAATTCGTCCATACATAAATACAGCAATTTACGAATCGTTAGCTAAAGACACTCGTTTTGCATGCGAAGCCGGTATACGTCTTGGAATAAGAGACATTGCAGAGGTTTACTTTCCATTATATTATACCAACACTGATTTTGGAAGTGCTAACGAAGATACTTATAACATCTATGACAACTACAAATTAAACATACGTTTAATGTTAAACATCAACAAAATGAACCTATTCAGTCTTCGTGATATGATTCCTTATTAATAGTCGAATTCAAACACTATACCTGATACTGCCGCAAGTTTTTAACTTGTGGCATTTCAACCCCATTGCTACCGCAAGGTTGTTACTTTTAGTCTTTCACTCTATCAAAATAACATCCAACATACCTTTACTTCCGGAATAATCAACAGCACTACTGTAATTGTAATCACTTTTTTTATCTTCATATCCTCTATTACGCAACAATGATATAAATATTTTTTCCTTATTTATTTTATCAAAAATTCATTTAACCACAAGTTGTAAACTTGCGGTAGAAGACGTAATATCCTTTTTAAACTCTACCTCTACAATTATAGAAATATTGCCCTTACTCTGCCGCAAGTTTGTAACTTGTGGTAGAAGACGTAATATCCTTTTTAAACTCTACCTCTACAATTATAGAAATATTGCCCTTACTCTGCCGCAAGTTTGTAACTTGTGGCCTGTCACTCTATCAAAACAACATCAACCAATCCTTTACTTCCTGAATAATCAATATCTCTACTATTATTGTAATCACTATTTTACTTTTATAGCCTCTATTACACAGCAAGGATGTAAACATTTCTTCCTTATTTATTTTATCAAAAATTCATTTTACCACAAGTTGTAAACTTGCGGTAGAAGACGTAATATCCTTTTTTAACTCTACTGCTACAATTATAGAAATGTTGCCCCGCCTCTGCGGCAAGTTTGTAACATGTGGCTTATCACTCTATCAAAACAACATCAACCATACCTTTACTACCTGAATAATCAACAGCACTACTGTAATAGTAATCATGAGGTTCCCTTACAAAGCCATCCTTTACCGGATTATAATGCAAATAATTTAATTTTTGGTCTAATATTTTATTATCAAACAACTCAATGGGCTGGTTATGTTGTTGCCAAAATTGATAATGTGTATTGTTTCCATTTTTGTTTCCTGCTCTCTCAAACATCCACAACATCCATTCCTTTCTACTTTCCTGAGGATTTTCTTTAATTGCATTAATTATAGTCTTTGATGTGTGTTTCTTTAAATCCCGTAGGATATCCTGCATATTCTCTTGCTTTGTACCTATTATCATGTGTACATGGTTGGTCATTAAAACCTATGCATATACTATTAAACCTTTTTCTTTTATGCAATACTTTACACTATCAATAAAAATATCTTTGTAAATAGTTCTAGTAAAAACATCTATCCAATAGACAGTAGCAAAAGAAACAAAATATGGTTTTTGCTGATCGTGGAACTTGTAATTTCTGCTCATCTTTTCAATTATTAAAACTATATATTATTAAACCACAAGTTGAAAACTTGCGGTAGATTGCGTATTAATCTTTTTAAACTCTTCTGCTTCAATTATAGAAATGTTGCCCCTACTCTGCCGCAAGTTTGTAACTTGTGGCACATCACTCTATTAAAACAACATCAACCAGAACTTTACTACCTGAATAATCAATACCTCTACTGTTATTGTAATCACTTTTTTACCTTCATATCCTCTGTTACACAACAATGATGTAAATATTTCTTCCTTATTTATTTTATTTTATCATACAATTCATTTTACCACAAGTTGTAAACTTGCGGTAGATGATGGATTTTGATTAAGGTCCAGGTTACAATCTTCAACCAGTTCAAGATCTGTCACAAGTATACTGCTTGTAACTTATCAATTTAACAACACTACACCCTCTTCAGTAATTTTGCAACTTGTGGCCTGTCGATATCTCAACACAACTTCCAGAAATTATTTTCTACCAAAAATTCACTCTTCAATCGTAGAATTCTTCACTTCAATCCGGGTATCCGAATGCATAGAAATTTGAGGATAAACCGAATACCATGAACCTCCTGTATTTCCTTTTATATAAGAATCCTCAATAACAATATTCCCGCTATGATCATTGGTTACAAAAAACACACCTGAACCATATGCCTTCACCTTGTTTTTAGTCAGTTTACATCCTAATATTTTTAATGTCATGGTGTTGCCATCGTTGTAAATCGCACCTCCACTTCCTCCTCCAGGAGTTCCTTGTTGAGCAGGATTTCCACCATTACCAATGGCCTCATTATGCGAGAAAAGACAATTGATAAACGTCCACGAAACCCCAATACTACTAACTGCACCTCCATTAGAACCTACATTTCCAAATCCTTCTTCTCCCCCAAAAGTTGAATTAACTACAAAAACAGGCTTATTCTCATATTGACTAAATACTCTTAATGCACCTCCACCAACATCCGGACCGTCACCAATACATCTGTTATTAAAAAATCGGCAATTCACAATCTTCAATCTTCCTCCACGTACCCAAACGGCTCCTCCTCCATCATATTCCGTTTCAGAAATAGAGTTTCCATCACTAAAAGTGATATTCTGAAGTGTTAATCTGGGATATTCCTGATTTTGACAGTGAGAAGTAGTCCAAACTAATTCAGGATCACAGGTGTTCATATATAAGATTCTACGTTCACCCATTCCACTTAAGGTAACCACCCCTCCACCATCAATAACAACATCCTCACTTGCATTATTAAATATTTGAGCAGTCTCAGTCATCTCAATGGTAAAAGGTTCATCACCACCATTAAATACAATAACACCACCTAATGAAATAGCATGTACAACCTCTTCACAAGTACAGCTCTCAGGAGTTCCTGTTCCAATAATATAATCCGGATTTGAGATATCTTCAGGCTTTGCCTCATCAGGAATAGAATAATTACCATCAGAATATCCAGCTGCGGGACCATCTTCAGGGTTCGACAAAGGATTAAAAAACTCATCTGAATCTTTATCGGATGTACATTTAATGAAACTAAGAAACAAGAATACTACGAATAGAAAATCAATCTTTCTCATTGGTTTAAGGTTTTAATTGAATACAAGTAGTAGATCTTAGGCCTGATAAAATTACGTAAATAAATTACTTTTATTATGATATATCTAATTACAAATTCAAAAAAAACTATATAAAACGATGATTATATGCCTTTTAATTAATAAACAGATCTAATTTTAATCATATTTTGATTTTATAGCTTATTAAAAGAGATATAAATCACAAATTTGCTTGTTACTTGTTCCCTTATCCTTGTTCCTTACATACTTCTATCTATAAACTAATGATATATAAACATTGTTATCTAAATTATAAAAGGAATAATTACTTTTGCCGTAAATAAATAAAATCAACAATGGAGAAAGATTTTGCGAGCAAATGTTTTGTCTGTGGGAAAAAGCTGGAAGAAATAACAAACGTAAATATGGTTACAAATCTTCCGGTATGTGATAATTGCAAAGATTCTGAACAAGAAAAGACCAAAGAAAAAGAAGCTCTTGACTCTTTAGCCGATGGTTTTGTTTGTGGATGTATATAAATCAGTATTCAGTACTCAGTTATATACATTATTAAACAGATAACTTTCAGCAAACTTTTAATCACAAATTGCTAGCTCTATTAATTACAAAAAAGATTCAATTAAATATATGTCCGTTAATTACTTATCAGTTGAAAACCTAACGCATCATTATGGTGACGTTCGATTATTTGATGACCTGAATTTTGGTATTTCCGAAGGAGAGAAAGTAGGTTTAATTGCCCGCAATGGAACAGGTAAAACTACATTATTAAATATATTAGCTCTAATATTACCTTCAGACCAGGGTACTGTTACATATAGAAAAGGCATTACAATCGGTTATTTACCTCAGTTACCGGAAGTAAATGATAGTAACACAGTTATCGAAGAAATTTTTGAGTCTGAAAATCCACAGGTAATTGCCATTAAAGCCTATGAACAAGCCCTCGAAAGCGGCAATCATGATGAATTAGGACATTTAATTGAAGAACTGGATAAGCTTGGAGCATGGGACTTTGAAGCTCGCATCAAGCAGATTCTTACACAACTTAAGATCACCAAATTTGATCAACCTATAGGTCAACTTTCTGGAGGACAAAAGAAAAGAGTAGCTCTAGCACATATTCTAATTAGTGAACCTGATTTTTTAATTTTGGATGAGCCAACAAACCACCTTGACCTTGAGATGATTGAATGGCTTGAAGATTATATGTCTCGTTCAAAGGCTACCCTTTTAATGGTAACCCACGACAGATATTTCCTGGATAGAGTTTGTAATGAAATCTTTGAATTAGCTGATCAAACACTATATCATTATAAAGGTAATTACCAGTATTTCCTTGAAAAAAGAGAAGAAAGAATCTCAACTCATAATGCTCAGGTTGAAAAGGCTAAAAACCTTTTAAAAACGGAGCAAGACTGGATGAACCGTATGCCTCAGGCTCGTGGAACCAAGGCAAAATACAGAGTGGATGCCTTTGATGATTTAAAGAAAAGAGCTCATAGTGGCATTCAGGAACAAAGCATAAATCTGGATATTAAAGCTGCCCGTTTGGGTAAAAAAATTATTGAGTGTTTTAACGTTTCAAAAGCCTTTGGTGATTTGAAAATATTAGATGATTTCAATTACAAATTTGCCCAGGGCGAAAAGGTGGGTATCATTGGTAAAAACGGAACAGGTAAATCTACTTTCCTAAATACAATTACAGGAGCCTTAGAACCTGACTCCGGGCATCTTGAAACCGGAGAAACCGTAGTGGTTGGATACTATCGACAGGATGGAATGAAAATAGACGATGGCAAAAAGGTGATTGATGTTATTGCTGATATTTCAGAATCTATTACATTGGGGTCAGGAAACTCAATGAGCCCGGCACAGTTTCTTCGTCACTTTTTATTCCCTAACGAAATGCACTATGTGCAGGTGGAGAAATTAAGTGGTGGAGAAAAGAAACGTTTGTATTTGATGACAGTTTTGATGACCAATCCAAACTTCCTGATACTGGATGAGCCAACCAATGACCTGGATATATTTACTTTAAACCTACTTGAAGAATACCTTCAAAATTTTAAAGGTTGTGTAGTTATTGTATCGCACGACAGGTATTTTATGGATAAAATAGTAGATCACCTATTTGTTTTTGAAGGACAGGGTGTAATAAAAGATTTCCCGGGTAATTATTCTATCTACCATGATTTTAAAATAGAAGAAGAAAAGGAAAAACGTAAAGTTGAGAAAGAGAAAAAAGAACCTGTTATAAAAGATAAACCCAAAGACAAACCTAAGAAGCTTTCATTTAAGGAAAAGAAAGAAATGGAGCAACTTGAGGTGGATATGGAAGATTTAAATACAGAAAAAGATAGCATTGAAAACGAATTAAACTCTGGCTCTTTAAGTCCTGAAGAAATTGGAGATAAGGCTAAACGCTTAAATGAAATTATGGAGTTTTTGGATGAAAAAGAAATGCGTTGGCTAGAATTAAGTGAGATAGAAGGGTAAGCAATTAATAATATAGATTATTACTATCCTATAGCATTATAAACTCCATTAATGAAAATATTAGGCTGAACGCCTATAGCATAATAACAAGGGGCGATTGCCCCTTGTTGATTACCATCTCCAGAATCTCAGACTGCAAGTCTGAAACTATCTCCAATAATATTCAGCATTGTATTCCAAATCATATTGTTTAAAAAACACCTCAACTTCATCCTGATAAGAAATACTTAGATGGTGCTCTTTCTGTTTTTTTATATAATTCTTTACAACCTCTATCTTTGAGCTACTAACAGAAAAGCAACCACAACCAACCTGCCAAAAAAATTTTGAGCATGTAGGAACATTATCCTTTACCCATTTTGAAGATTCTTTTTTAATATGCTCAACAATTTTTGATAGAGCATAATTCTTTGACATCCGAAATAGAATATGTACATGATCTTCAACACTATTGCATTGAATACACAAAGAATCATGATTTCTAATAATTCCTGTTATGTAAGTAAGTAGTTGATTTTCCCAAATTGGCGAAATAAATGGATATCTTTCTTTGGTACCAAAGGTAAGATGCACATAGAGCTGTGACAATGATTGACTCATTGTTTATTAATTTAGTTTTGATTCTTCTAATATAGTAAAATAGCGCCAGACTTACAGCCTGGTTTTAATACATACAATGACTTGGGACGATGTCCCAAGTTATGATGTATCAGGCTTACAGCCTGAAAAGTTTTACAATCTGGAAAACCATTTAATATTTTGAATTATTACTATCATTTAATATTATAAACTCCCATATTGAATATGATAGGCTAAATACCTATAACATCATAACAAGGGGTACCACCCCTTATAAATTGCCATTACTACAATCTATGGCTGTATGATTGAAACAATCTCAAATAATAATCATCATTGTATCCTAAACTATACTTTTAGAAAAAATAAATTATAAGCTTACAGCCTGAAGAGTCTTACAATCTGGAAAACCATTTAATATTTTGAATTATTACTATCATTTAATGTTATAAACTCCATTAATGAAATATTAGGCTGAAAGCCTGTAACATCATAACAAGGGGCACTCGCCCCTTGAACATAATCATCTCCTGAATCTCAGACTGTAAGTCTGAAACTATCTCCTGAATTGACTTCTATTATATCTGGTTTTTCAAGATTTAATCGTTGTTTTGTACGCAAAGCTCTATTAATCTCTTATCTAACAATCTACCATAATCATGAATTAAATCATATTTCATTTTTTGCTAGTTATAAATTATCACTGGTAGATATCAATTTATTTCTAACAATAATTAGCAAGCATATTTTTAAATAATTTTATAACAATATATTTTTATTACAAATTTATTTGTGCTACATTTGTCAACGTTAAATAAAGACGAGAAATGACCCACGTAGCATTCTTTTATAGCTTTTACTTTTACTTTTTTGGATTTAGCAATCAAAAAGAGGTGGGTTTGTAGTATATAAATTTTAAAGAAATTTAAAGTCCCACCTCATAGAGGTGGGACTTTTTTATTATATAGATATAATGAATAAAATTAAACAAGTAGCTATTCAGGGAGGAGCCGGTTCAAATCATGAAATTGCCGCGAAAGCTTTTTTCAATACCGACAAATTGGAAATGGTTCCCTGTCAAACTTTCGAAGAGCTGTTTGAAACCATAAAAAAAGACAATACCATATATGGCATTATGGCTATTGAAAATACGTTGGTGGGAAGCATCTTAAAGAACTATACCTTATTAAAGGATTCGGGGCTTGTAATTATTGGAGAGTACAAATTACGCATTAAACATCAGCTGCTTGCTTTACCGGGACAAAAAATTGAAGATATCACTGAAGTTCATTCTCATCCAATGGCTTTAGCACAATGTGAAGAGTTTTTGAAAAAACATCCTCACATTAAAATGATTGCTTCTGATGACACCGCTTTTAGTGCTGAATGGGTTCAGAAAAACCAGTTAAAAGGCATTGCCGCCATAGCTCCTGAATTGGCTGCCAAACATTACAGTTTAGAAATTTTGGCCAGAGATATTGAAACGAACAAAAGGAACTTTACCCGCTTTTTAATTATCTCAGATAAGGGCAAAACAGAAGTGGAAGATCTATTGGTTAAAAACCAGGTAAATAAATCATCATTAGTTTTTTCTCTTCCCCACTCTGAAGGCAGCCTTTCTCAAGTATTGTCAATTTTAGCTTTCTACAATATTAACTTATCCAAAATTCAGTCGTTACCTGTTGTTGGGCATGAATGGGAATACTTATTTTACATCGATTTAGTTTTTGATGATTACAATAGGTATTTACAGTCACTTGATGCTATACGTCCTTTAATTAGCAAATTAAAAATATTAGGAGAATATCATGTAGGTAAAAGATCGTACGATGCGATTAGTAACGACAACAGACCTTTATCAGAACAAAAAACTTTTTAAAATGATAATACAGCCAGCTAATCGAATTAGCGAAGTTAAAGAATACTATTTCTCTAAAAAACTCAGGGAAATAGATGAGATGCGTCAACAAGGAATTGATGTCATTAATCTGGGAATAGGAAACCCGGACAGATCTCCTTCTGAGGTTGTTTTAGAAGAATTAAATGCAGCTTCTGCAAACGAAGGCAACCACGGATATCAAAGTTATATTGGTATTCCGGAACTTAGAAATGCTTTTTCGGCCTGGTATCAAAATCATTTTAAAGTAGATATTGATCCAGCTAAGGAAATTCTTCCTTTAATGGGTTCAAAAGAAGGAATTATGCATATCTCCATGGCATTCTTAAATAAAGGAGATAAAGTACTTGTTCCAAACCCTGGATATCCAACTTATGCATCTGTTTCTAATTTGGTTGAAGCGGACATTGTAAGTTACGATTTAAAAGAAGAACTAAACTGGCAGCCTGATTTCAAAGAGTTGGAAAAAATGGATTTATCACAGGTTAAATTAATGTGGGTAAATTATCCGAATATGCCAACCGGAGCTAATGCAACACTTGAGTTATTTGAAAAACTGGTTGCTTTTGGTAAGAAACATGAAATATTAATTTGTAACGATAATCCATATAGTTTTATCTTAAACGATAATCCTTTAAGTATTTTCAGAATTGAAGGTGCCAAAGATATTGCCATTGAGTTAAACTCATTAAGCAAGTCGCACAATATGGCTGGATGGAGAATTGGAATGGTTGCTGCAAATCCTACATTTATCCAATACATTTTAAGGGTAAAGAGTAACATGGATAGTGGTATGTTTAAACCACTTCAATTAGCAGCTACAAAAGCCCTTTCTCTTGAAAAAGAATGGTACGACGAAGTGAACAAAGAGTACCTGATAAGAAGAGAGTTAGTTTGGGAAATAATGGATATCCTGAATTGCAAATACGATAAAAATCAAAGCGGTATGTTTATTTGGGCAAAGGTTCCTGAAACAATCACTTCTGCGGTTGATTTATCAGATAAAATTTTGAACGAAGCGCATGTGTTTATTACTCCGGGTACCATTTTTGGTAAACAAGGAGAACAATACATTAGAATATCTTTATGTTCAAAGCAAGAAGTATTAAAAGAGTCAATAACAAGAATAAAAAAACAGCATAAATCTATAATAAAATGGTAAAATTAGACCTTGAAAAAATTAATCTTCCGGGATTAGAATTGGAACGTCCGTGGATGATTGCCGGACCTTGTAGTGCGGAAACTGAAGAACAAGTATTTGAAACAGCTCAACAAGTTAAAGAAGCTGGTTTTAAAATATTTAGAGCTGGAATTTGGAAACCAAGAACACGACCAGGTGCTTTTGAAGGAGTTGGGGCTTTAGGTTTACCATGGCTAAAAAGAGTTAAAGAAGAATTAGGTTTATTTGTTGGTACTGAGGTTGCAAACAAACATCATGTTTTTGAAGCAATTAAACATGGCATCGATATTCTTTGGGTGGGAGCACGTACAACTGCAAACCCATTTGCTGTTCAGGAAATTGCTGATGCTTTAAAAGGTGTGGATATCCCTGTATTAGTAAAAAACCCGGTTAACCCTGATTTAGAATTATGGATTGGTGCTTTAGAGCGTATCAACCAGGCTGGTATTAAAAAATTAGCAGCTATTCACAGAGGTTTCTCTACATACGATAAAACAAAATACCGTAATACGCCTCAATGGCAAATTCCTATTGAATTACGTCGTCGTATTCCTGATTTACCAATTATCTGTGATCCTTCACACATTGGTGGAAAAAGAGATTTGATTTACGAAATTTCTCAGGAAGCAATGGATCTTAACTTCGATGGTTTATTGGTTGAAGCACACCGTTGTCCTGAAAAAGCATGGAGTGATGCCAGCCAGCAAGTAACTCCGGAAGAGTTAAAGGCAATTTCTGAAAAAATTGTACTTCGTGCGCCTAAGATTGGTGAAAAGCCAAGGGTGACTCTTGATGAACTTCGTCAACAAATTGATAAGCTAGATACCGAAGTTCTTGAAACATTAAAGGAAAGAATGGAAATTGCAGAAGCAATTGGTAAATACAAGAAAGAGAATAATATTACCATTTTACAAACACGTCGTTACGATGAAATAATGAATAATCGTAAGGCTAAAGGTGCTAAAATGGGTCTTTCTGATGAGTTTTTAACTAAACTTTTCGAGGGAATACACGAAGAGTCCGTTACTCGTCAAAATAAAATTATGAATTCATAATATGACATTAGATTTGAGATAAGCGATAAGTGATTAATCATAATCTTATCCTTATCTCAACTTATAAATCTTTTATCTAATGTCTAATATCTCTTATCTGTAATATAATGAAAATCTGCATTTTGGGGGCCGGAAAAATGGGTACCTGGTTAACAGACGCCCTATGCCTCGACCATGAAGTGGCCATATACGACCCAAACCTGGAAAAACTGAAGTACATTTTTAATACTCAAAGATTAACCAAGCTCGAACAAATTACAGAATTTGGACCTGAATTATTAATCAATGCAGTTACTTTAAAGTTTACCATTGAGGTATTTAAGGAAGTGATTCCATATCTGCCAAAAACTTGTATCATCTCTGACATTTCTTCTGTAAAAACAGGGTTTAAAGAATTTTATGAAGAAGTTGGAATGCGATATGTTTCTACTCACCCAATGTTTGGCCCTACGTTTGGTAACTTAAAGGCACTTAGAGAACATCACGCCATCATAATATCAGAAGGAGATCATTTAGGAAAAACTTTCTTTAAAGATTTCTTTTTGTCTTTAGGCTTAAATATTCATGAGTACAGTTTTATTGAGCACGATGAAACCATTGCTTACTCATTATCTATTCCATTTGCCTCATCATTGGTTTTTGCTTCTGTAATGAAGAAACAAGATGCACCAGGAACTACTTTTAAAAAGCATTACGATGTTGCAAAAGGACTTTTAAGTGAAGATGATTATTTATTGTCTGAAATTCTTTTTAACCCTTTTACCAGTCAACAAGTAGAAAAAATCAGATTAAAGCTAAAAGAATTACTTGCTATCATTGATGAAAAAGATAGTAGTAAGATGAAAGAATACCTTGCTGAAGTAAGGCAAAATATTGCAGAATAGGGTGAATACTACCCTATTCTACTTTTATTAAGCTACAATTGCTCTAGTATTTTTAAGCCCTCAGGCCACTCTCCTATGCCTGATGCGGTGTTAATATGCCCCAAGGCTCCAGCATTAACAAAATCACTTCCCCAGCTTTCAGCTATACTTTTTGAAGCTTCAAAATCCGCCCAGGGATCATTTGTACTGGCCACTAATATGGTAGGAAAAGTTATTTTATTTTTAGGTACAGGTACAAACGAATCCAATCCTAATTCAGAAGGTACTGTATCTAAATTGGGTGGTGCCACAATTAAAGCACCTTTAATTTTCTTTTGATATTTATTAAACCAATGCGATAAAGTAATCCCACCTAAACTGTGGGTAATAAATACAACTTCAGATAAATCATAACCTTCTATTGCCTTATCAACGGTTTTTATCCACTCTTCACAAGCCGGATTATCCCAATCCCCCTGTTCAATTCTTTTAATGTTAGGTAAAGCGCTTTCAAACAGGCTTTGCCAATGATTTTCATCCGATCCTCCTAATCCAGGTAATGTAAAATAGTATGTCATATTATTCTGTTTTATCTGTTTCTATCGCCATGCAAAAATGCAAGTTATTTAATTCAAGAAACAGTAAAACGGAGTTTTTGTTACACTACCAACTTACTTTTATCCTACTATTTTGATATATATAGTAGCCATTAAGGTATTTAATCAATCTGCATAGTAACAAAATGGAGATAGTTTAGGTATAGTCTCACAGTTACTATGGCTTAAATGCTAGATCTATTCTATTAGTTCTGCTATTTGAAGGAGCTTTGTTGTTGTTAATGATGTTTTCTATACCAAACAATATTAAAGCAACAAGATACAACCGTGGGTAAGCTTTATTTTTCCTAATTAATTACTTTATATTTATGGCATAGTAATTTAATGATAAGTACTTCAAATAAAACTGATAAAACTACTCCCGTCAAATAAAAGTAGCTCAACATCTTTAAATTAAAGTTTATAGCTACTGGTTGATCAAATAGTGCTGATGCTTTTGATATTCCTATTTGTTTAAGTTGATAAACCAGGCCGACAACGAGTGATACTACATAAATAACAATAAATAGCATTGGATTAATAAACCAAGTAAAGTACTTGGCCATTTTTTTACTTTGCTGGACGAATGCAGGTGTTAAAAAAGAAATTGGGAACAATAACAATGTCATATAAAATATTAAACCTGATCCCCATAAATTACATTGCTCAAATCGAATTCCAAAGCTATCACAAGTCCAACTAATTGCAAACACCATTATTGCACTACAAACCACACTTGCAACTATGGTACTGAATACAAATACTACAATTTGTTTGAATTTCTTCATTAAATCCATTGTTCAAAAAAAAGGTTATTTTAGTTTATATTAATAACAAACTACCATAGTAAATCAACACCTAACTGCTATCTTAAGGAGCAATAGTTCATAATATTTTACGGTTATTTCTATATATTCCTTTTCTTACTTGTTCGAACAAAAGAATACCAACTGTTAAAATCAAACTATTTATAAAAATACTGATACGTACCGGGGCTCCACCTCTTGGATAGTAATACAAATTCCAAGCATTTGAATCCTGTATTCTACAAATAGCATAACATAATATGTATATGATAATTACACTTATAAACGAAGCTAATATAAACTTTAATCTGGAATGAATTTTATATTTAGTTCGCTGATAAAAATATACCAACAAACATAAAATTGGGAGCAAATAGTAATAAGCAAATACTTGAAAAGGGAGTTTGTTATTTAGTAAAACACCTGACCAAATATCTTCTGTTCCTAGATATAGGATGTCATTATCCAGAGTCATAGTAAGCGTATAAAAAACAATAAATATTAGTGCTACAGTCATATTTAGAATATAATATCTCATGATGATCATTTTATTATACCTATACATTTATATTAAATACACGCAATAAAACAAAATCCTTTACAATGTAATTTGTCTCTCTGAACTATTCACAACTTTTACAGTATGCCCACAACTTTCCATTTCTTTAAACAATCTTCTGATTAATCCTAAATAGCTAGATTCAATTCTTAAATAATAAGAATTAGTAAGACCTTTATGTCTGAATGTTAATTTACTATTATCTCCTGAATCATACATTGTCATTGAAATATTTCTGGTTCTGCCAACATAACCTTCATAATGAAAAGTAATATCTGAAATATCTGTAAATGCATATTTTATCTCTGTATCATCGGAACTATAAATAAAGAATTCTTTATTCATCCTTAATTTGCCCTTTAAAAATGTTGATTTAGGCAAAAAGAATATTACAATTACCAAAACCAACATTGCAACAAAGAATATTCTGCCCATTAGATGATTTTTATCTTCAAAGATAAAAATGGATATGAAATAGGATATTACAATCACTAAAAATGTTATACCATAAATGACTGATCCTAACGTTTTTCTATGGCCAATAACAGGTAATTCTATGTCTGTCATATAAGAATAGATATATTAAACAATGGTGATAATGTACAAGCTCTATTTAAACCCCAACGCAATATTATTTTAGATTTCCTCTAACTCTTATCACGTAATCTTTAATTCCACTTATAAATTCAGTTGGCAACTGGTACGCAACAAAAGGATGCTCTGGCAATACAATCTCATAAAATATATACTCGTCAATCATGTCTTTATCCAATGCCAGTTGCAATGCTTTAAATTCTGGATGTTTTTTTAGTTTCTTTTTATTAAATGTTGTCATTAGGCTCACAAAACACTCTTTTTCTTCAATTGTAGAGAAGGTTTCTTCACTCACTCCCATTGATTTTTTATAACCTGGTTCATATTCCCAGAGGGCTTTAACCATAGCATACCCTAACCAATCAATATCATATAAAATTCTAACCTGATTTACACCAATACTATCTATTTTAATTTGTGGATTAAAAGTCCAGTCATCTGCTTTTAGTTTTTTTAACTCATAAATATCTCTCATTGCATTAACAATACGAGGATTATTTCTATTCAAAATCATTGCAATTGTAATCTCATCTACGGCCTTATCTAGTTCGCCTTTTGTTTTGTATGCATCAGCTAAAAACCAGTGAGCCATATAATCAATATAGTTCAGATCAATTGTTTTATTATACCACTCTATGGCTTTATCAAATTCCCCCTCGATACCGTATATTTGTCCAATATAAGTCATAACTTGAAAATACGAAGAATCCATTTTAAGTGCTTCTAAATACTTTTCTCTTGCCAATGAAAATTTCTTGTCTTGAAAATAAGCTTCTGCTTTGTTAATACACACCTGTAATGCACTATCCATATCATACTGAAAAGTAGATATTTGTCCTCTGTCACTAACTCTATAATAATGATTGTAATTCAGGTTATCACTTCTGTCTTTCGGTAGAATCTCTTTTTCCAAGGAATTCAGTTCATAGGATACAGGAGATTTTTCCATTATCTTAAAAATCTCGGCAGGAGAATGTATCTCTTGTGCAATTACATTTATAAACCCTAGACCCAGGATTCCGAATATTAATAATCTTTTTTTCATACTATTAACTTATTTAATGTTTGTTATCAGATGTAATTACGACTATAAGTAACTCTTTTTCTATACTTATTTATCTTTACTATAAAATTCATCCTTCTCTCCAAGATCTGAAAATTGCTTATATTTTTCTGGGTACCCTAAATCTTTTGAAATTTCAATATCTTGTTTATACCCTTTCTCATCTCCGATCTTGAGCTTTGCACATGCTCTGTTGTAATAACAAATACCGCAATTATAGTCTCTATAGTTATATGACAATTCTATCGCTTTATCATAATCCACTATTGCATCCTTATATAAGCCCATAAACCTTTTCGAATCTGCTCTATTCAAAAAGTAGCTTGGATTATCAGGGTTTATTTCAATTGCTTTATTATAGTTTTTAATTGCTTCTTTTTCATTTCCCAAACATGAATATGAATATCCTCGATTATTATAATAATGACACCAATTAGGGCTATACTCTAATGCCTTATTTAAATGAATAATTGAACTATCATATTTTTCTGTTGCCGTATAAACCAAACCAAGTGTACCATGTGGTGCATCTTTACCTTTATTAAGATTTCCAATTACTTTAAAGCAAAGGCTTTTACTTTCATTATAATTTCCTAAATCAAATTCGATACTTGCTAAAGAGGACATTATACCATAATGCAGGGAATCATATTTTAAAGATTCATAATAATAGGATCTGGCTTTTTCAAACTCATTTAGGTCCTCATATATCGCACCTACATTTCCTAATGCGGCATCATTTGTTGGTTCTAGTTTCAATGATTTCAAATAATTATTTAACGCTTTATCCAAATCATTTAGGTTATAATATGCATAACCGAGAGAACGATAACATTTTGCAAAGGAATGATCAATTTTAATGGCATCATTGTAATATACAATTGCCGCTTCTATAAAACCCTTATTTTCATAGATTCTACCTAAATCATGAACAGCAAACTTATTATCAGGTTCTAATTCTATTAATTTTTTAAACCATGGTATTGCATTATCATATTCCTGATTTTGAAAGAAATCATAAGCCCTGGCTTTTACATATCTTGTATAAAAAGTAGTACAGGAACAGAAAGAAATTATCATCAAAAATAGTATAGTAATTCTTCTCATAGATTACATTTTAATTTGTATTGTGTATTGGAACGCGCAAATAAGTTATACTCATAGGTAGTGCCTTTATTATAGTTTCTTTCTTTAAATCTTATGATTTGAATATTTGTAGCTGAATGCCAATAAAAAATTACATGCCTCTGCGAACTAAGTCTATTAATTTAATTTCAACTATTTATTTATTATTTTTTCAGCATCAGCTGTAAGCATCTAGTCCATAGGCAAAGGATTGTTTTAGGATGCTATTATTGAATGGTAAACACAATGCAAACAGCAGCCTTTAATCAAATCACTTTTCATTAGTAATCACCTAGAAACACAATTATCTGTGAACCTCATGTATTTTTTTACTTCGTCTACATTTTTTGTTGAAGTAAGCATTTCCAGCAGTTGAAATGCCACATCTAGTCCGGTAGCCGGACCAGTTGACGTAATAATATTTTCATCAATTACCACGTGTTTATCCTGAACGTTTACACCAAAATCAGCCAGATAATCTCTTCCATAAATATCAGTTAAATCGTAAGTAGTTCCCTTTCTTCCATTTAAAACACCTGATTTTGCAACCGGTGCAGCTGCTGCACAAACAGCGGCAATTATTTTATTGTTTTTATCAAACTCACGTATCACATTTTGAAATCGCTCATCAAACACATCATCATAATATCCTGAGTTTTTAAATCCTCCAGGTATTGCCAATGCGTCATAATCCTCCATATTGATTTTGTCAAATTCAATCTCTGGTCGAACAATTAAATTCCATTTACATTTAATCTCTGGTCTTAATGTTGTAGATACCATATCAACAGGTTCAATACCCAACTCTCTACTCCAACCAATCACATCAGTAAATACTGCAGCTTCATATTCTTCAAAACCGCTTGATAGAAATAGTAATACCTTTTTATTTTTCATAGTTAGTGTTTGTTGTAGTATTATTTATGCTTTAGATTATATGTTACTCCAATTCTAATTCCCGATTCCATAAGCCTTTGCGGATAATCTTCACCCGAAAATGGTAGCAATGAGTGCGCCTTAAAATAAGGATTTACAAAAACTGAAGCTCCAAAATTAAAATCATAACTAGCCCCAATACCAATTAATCCTCCAATTCCTGTTTGCGAATCAATTACACTTTCTGAGGAAGCATCAATATCAACTATAAGTCCCCCATTTATAAATAAATATTTCAAAAAGTTTGCTCTAACAGTAATTGGAATATTGATAATGGAGAAATCGCTTTTATATGCTTCACTATCCATATTGGGAGGTAAATTAGGATTAACCAATACAGTGTGTTTCGAATATTCAATACCAGTTTCAAGAAACAAACTATTATTAATTGGCTGAATGTAATTAAATCCAATAGTGAAGAAATGATCACTATCATAACTAGCCGCACCATCTAATTCTTGAAAACGAATTACTTCATTCGTTCCAAATGAAGAGTAGGTAATTCCTATTTTCTTAAAGGAGATATCCTTACTTGATTCTTGCGACAAGCACAAGTTACTCATTAAAATAAAGCAGGTAAAAATTGTTATTATTTTCATAATTTAGGTATTATGGTTTTGTATTAAGAGTAAAGAATCTAATATGCCTAGTATTATATCTCAAGGTACTTTACTATCAAAATACTAATGTGTTTATTAAATGTTATTATGCTTAAATTTATAAAATCACACGACATTGCGCATATTTAATACTCTAGGGTGTTTTTCTTTTCATCCTTGCTATTTTCTTCCATTTTTTTTTATCAATAAAACTTGACTTAAAATCAATTTGCGATATTATTCCTTTCTCAACAATAGACCATACTGGACTTAAATTATTTTTACTAGAGAAGTAATCTTCATTGGGAAGTAAATTAGCAATAGTAATTACTAAATCAGGATTATAAGTATTATATTCTTCATTCATACTCCAAGGTAATTGAAAAAGATTCTGGCCCAATGAAGAAATAAAGGTCGTATCACTATGTGAAATAAGTTGCATTTCAAAATAGGGATATCTACTCGTATTAGTTTGATTTAGATATGAAATAAACACACCTCTAAATTTTTTAATATCATTTAGAATATCCTTTACAAAAGCTTGTGTATACTTTTTAGATTTTTTGTTTTCATCATACCATAGGTCAAACAACCTATCGGAATTTTTACTCAACCACAGACTGTCAATTCCTTCATTTCTCAGATATCTAAAAGGGGCATTATGTTTTGCATTTACTTGTTCAAACAAATTTTTAATATCACTTTTTGCAATACAATTAGTAAATCGTCTTCCTGACCAATTATCTGGCATTTTTGAAGTCCCCCAAGTTAAAGAATCAATTCTTTTTTGAAACTTCGTTATATGTTCATTTTCTTTGTTTATTTCTTCCAGTATTTTCAATGCTTCAAGAGAGCCAACTCCATGCTTTTGAAGTAAACCCATCTGTGAATATTTAATTGAATCTGGAAAAAACTGATATGACTTATAATATTCTTTAATCTGATAAATCTTAAAGGTGTCCGCAGTCAAGTCTATTTCATATTTTCTACCCCAAACTCTCTTATAATTATCATTGAAGTGGTCTATTAGAATAATTTTAAGTATTGAAACAGTATCGACTTCAAGGAAATCAATTTTCTTTTTCTCTTGTGCCATAAGAAAACAAGGAAGAAATATCAGTATCCATATGTTAGTTAGTTCTTTCATAAATTAAACCAAACCATTTCATTACCCGTCCTACTCTGAAACATATTTCGTTTATGTACTTAGGCTGATAATCCGTTAAAAATAATTATTATTTCAATATATATATAACATATAACGGACATTATAAATAAAAATGTTCTTATTTACCATATTGTGCTATTTATAATATAGTTTAAAACAAACATATACTCTAGTCTGATTACAATGGCACCAAAGAGCAGACAAAGGCGGATGGTTATCGGATGGTTTACGGTATTTCTGCGGGTACTATAGACCGATGCTCACCCGCAGCCTATCCGCAGAACACCCGCAGAAACCCGTAGCTTATCCGCAGCCTGTCCGCAGCAGGTATAATGCAAGTCCGTTTACAGTCCGATCATGCACAGTAAAAAGTCATTTTTAACACTTTTGTGCACAATTTTTCGCCGTTTTTAGCAAAACTTGCACAATGGGCCTTATAACAGGTATTTTTTTAATAAAAAGAGAAAACAGCCCCACAAGATCACACTTATATACACCTAATAATCAACACACAAAGCCTTTGAAAAAGTAACCGTAAAATTACCGTTACTTTTTTATCCATATATTTTTTTATATAGGTCAACAACAATACTTAAAACCATATCCATTTATTTAATGCGCAATAAACAAACAACCTGTAACTCAATCTTTACACTAAAATTCTATGAACTAATTTCTAATATCTACAGGTTAGCCTCAATCACTCTATAATTTATTTTAATGAAACTAAGTAAAAACATATATTTGCGGCATGGGAAAAACAAGGGTTTTATTAGGTATGAGCGGCGGTGTTGATAGTTCCATGTCGGCATGGTATTTACAACAAATGAATTACGAGGTAGTAGGGATCACTTTTAATACACTCTCTCCTATGTCGTCAAATAAATCACACGATTATATACAGGAGGCCAAAGATTTGGCTCAACGCTTAAACATTGAGCATCATGTTATGGATGTGTATAACGATTTTAAAGCATCTGTAATCGATTATTTTGTTGATGAGTATTTAAACGGCAGAACACCGAACCCTTGCATCCGTTGTAATGAAACCATAAAATGGAAGCTTCTTTACGAGGAATCTGAAAGGCTGCATTGTGATAAAATTGCCACCGGACACTATGTTCGTTTACATCAGCAAAACAATATTTCGTACATACAGAAAGGAGTTGATCCGGTAAAAGACCAGTCTTATTTTTTATGGAACCTGCCTCAGCACGTACTCAACAAATGCGTATTTCCGTTGGGTAACTTTTTAAAATCTGAAGTAAAAGAAAAAGCCCGTGATCTTGGTTTTAACCACATGGCAGGTAAAAAGGAAAGTATGGGTATTTGTTTCCTTCAAGGTGAGAACTACCGCGATTTTATTACAAGACTTAAACCAGAAATTAACCAACAACTTGCTGAAGGAACTGTTAAAAACCAACAAGGAGAAAGTATTGGTAAGCATGACGGCTTTCCTTTATACACCATCGGTCAAAAACGAGGTTTATATTTAGATAAAAACCAGGGTGAATGTGTAGCTAAAATAGATGCCCAAAACAATATACTTGTTACTGCACCCAAAAACACCCTTTACTCTGATACACTGTCAATTGAAAACTTTGTTTTATGTGATTCCGGCAACATAGATGAAGATTTATTTGTAGATATTCGAATCCGTGGACTGGATGCTGTACCCCCAACTCCGGGCAAGATTAGTATTTCGGATAAAGAGCTTAATGTTTCTTTTGACAAACCGGTTTGGGCACTTACGCCGGGCCAGTCTATTGTATTTTATACCAATGATATTGTGATTGGAGGAGGAATTGTGGATCATTTTGAATTCAATGCTCCACAGTAAGCATCAATAAATGTTTTTCATTTTCTGGCTCATTGATTGATGCCCATATAGAACCCACTAAAGGCTAGTATTCTAATCCTTACTTTAATAATTTTATTGCCTCTTTAACGGTCATCTTTTCTTTAATATTACGGGCCTTTGCCAGTGGATTACAAACGGTGATAATACCATTATCCATAATATCCTGTCCATTAAATATTTCGGCACTCATACAGTCTACTGTGCATGCCAGGATACCTGCTTCACTCAAAGACCCAAGACTTTTTACACCAGCATTGTTTTTACCTATTCCGGCATCGTTAAAAAATACGGCTTTAACACCACGCTTTTGGGCATAATGACCAGCACTCATACCGCCATGCGATCCACAAATAACAATATCACCGGCATTATTCTCGTTTAAAAAAGTGATGCTATCGGTTACAGTTATTTCAACACCATCAACCTGAGTTTGTGTTTGTACTTTTAATTCAGGAGTGTTGTCACTATCCTTAGCTTCATTCTTAACTGGTTCGGCTAAAGGTTCACTCTTCTCTGCAGAGGATGATATATTAATAACTGTACTTAACTTATTAACAGCCTCTTTCACCGAATCACCAATTACAATTCCTGCAGCTTCTGCCTGAGTACTCATATGACTAATAATACCACTCTCCCATGTATCACGAGAAATACCAATCTCCGCACTATTTTGATCAACGGCACAGGCCAGAATATTCTCAGCTTCATAATGTTTTAGACCTCTGATTCCTGCCTGATTTTTTCCTACTCCTGCACTATTCAAAAAAACAGCTTGTACATGGCATTTTTTAATCTGTGCGGCAAGTGCTCTATTACCTCCGCAATGAGATCCACAAACTAAAATTGGACAAGTATTGTCTGGCTGAATATCGCCTAAACTATCAAATAGTACGACACCTTTTGGTAACATCATTTTTTATTGCGAATAAAGCAAAAATATAAAGACAAAAGATCATTAATGACCAATTTCTGAATACTAATGCAAATCAAGAATTAAACTAATATAACTGTAGTTTATAATAACGTGGTTAAATAACTGTATGGTTCTCAATTATTAATATTTAATTAGAAGCATGATGTTAGAAGTAAATTAATTGTTAATGAGAATAAATTTCCTCGAACGTATAACTTCTATCTTCTAACTCCCAGGATCAAAAGAAAACTGTGGAACTAAGAAAACATTGTAATTAATAGCGCTACTATAAATTTGAGCCAATAATATTTGTATACAATTAAAGCACAAAGTTGTAGCAACAGTTCTTAAAACTGAAACTACAACTTTGTACAAATTACAAGGGATATTACTCCTTGTTGTAATGTGAAAGACGTTGATTCTTTATATATTTTTAAATCCTTTACTCATGCTATCATGACAAAAGATAACCTATAATCTATTGACCTATTGATCTATTAACCTATTGATCTATTGACCTTATAAACTACTGACCTACTTCATGGCAAGTTCAGCACAAGCAATCTCAGTTCCCTTTCGATATGCTTTTATATTTCCTTCCACAAATTTTGCAGGAACGCTGTCCTTCACTACCTGAATCATATCGTCATGAGAATAGCCTCTTAATTCAGCATAGAAGCCCAACATTACGACATTCATCATTTTACTAATATCAAAATCAGGATTCTTGTGCAAATCAGGATCTACAATAAATGTATTCTTTCCTGATTTTTTTATGATCTCTGTTTTGCATTCCGGCATATCTTTTTCCAATCTGGTATTTACGCTGGAAGTAGATAATTCAAAAGTACTTGTTAAAACAATACCATCTTCTTTCAAACAATGCAAATACCTTAGTGTTTCCGTTTGCTCAAAAGATATAAGGTAATCAACATCACCCGCTTTGATAAAAGGAGATAATACCGGCTTATTTGAATATCTAAAATGACTTTCAACTCCCCCTCCGCGTTGTCCTAATCCAATTACATCAGATATTTTTAACTCATAACCAAGATTCATGTAATATTTACTTAAGAGGTTACTAAAAAGAAGTATTCCTTGTCCTCCTAAACCAGCTATGATAATATTTTTTCCTGTATCCTGCATTTTTATGATTTTATAGCGTCAAACTTACATGCCGTAGAACATAATCCACAGCCTACACAAAGATCCTCATTAATCACTATATCAACCTTTCCGTCTTTTGTCTTTTTGCTCTCAATAGCTAAACATCCCAGGTTTATACATTTTCTACATTTAGTACACTTATCCTGATCAATATAACTTGGCGTGTTTTTAGGTAGTTTGAACTTTGTAACACATGGTTTTTTGACAATCACAACAGAATTTGTCTTCGCATTTACTGCATTGGTAATTGCATTCTCCAGGTTTTCATATTCGTATGCATCAACTGTTACAATATCTTTAACTCCAATTGCTTCACATACCTTAGAAATTTCCAGCTTGTTTTCAGGCTTGTAATTATACCCAAAGTCGCTCGATGCTACATGCTGACCACCAGTCATTGCCAAACAGCTATTATCAACTATAATTACCGTAGATTGACTATCATTGAATATCAGGTTCATCAACCCATTGATTCCTGTTGCCCAAAAACCACCATCACCAATCATAGCCACAAAATTTTCTTTGTGATCCGTAGCAACGTTATAACCATGAGAAAGTGCGATACTTGAACCCATACATTTTTGCAACGAATAGGATTCCATATGAGGAAAACATCCTATGAGTCCACAGGTAACATCGGCAGCAGCCTTAATTTTATGTTTCTTTAAAATATTTGCAACAAAAAGGTGTGAGCATCCGGCACAACTAACAGGCAATCTGAAAGGAATACCTTCTATAACACTTCTCCTTTGTGCTTCAGGAACGAGTCTTTCCTCAATAATATCAGGAGTAAAACGCATCATATCAGGGAATTTTGGGAATAACTCTTTTCCTACTACGGAAACCCCTAAATCCTTGATGTTCTTTTCCAATAAATCATGACCATCTTCAATCACATAGAGTTCATCCACATGTCCTGCCAATTCACGAATCTTTTTTTCCGGAAGAGGCATTACCAGGCCTAATTTTAAAAATGATGCTTCAGGTAAAACCTCTTTAGCGTAATAGTAGGGTGTACCTGCAGTAATGATTCCAATCTTTTTACCATTCAACTCAAGTCTGTTGAAATCAAAATCATTACTATCCAAAGCAAGGCGTTTCATATGAGCCGGAAAATCATTAAAACACTTGGTTAATTTTGGATGTTCCGAGCCTTTTGCATTCATCATCATGGTTGTCATGATAACTTTACTGAAACTTACCGGATATTTAACTCTGCTTTTTGCTTCGTATGTAATTTCTTCATCAATGATAACTTTACTGGTTGTTTTGCATATCACTGATGTAATTTTAAATATAACAGGTGTAGAGTATTCTTCACTAACTTCGAAGGCTTTAACCATTAGGTCCTTTGCTTCCTGACTGTCAGCTGGCTCAAATACCGGGATATTAAACATATTTCCATAATGACGAACATCATTATAGTCATCACCTGCAGTACGACCAACATCATCACCAACAACTATTACCAGCCCACCGTTAATTTGACTACCAGCAGCACCACCCAGTGCATCTGCAGCAACATGTAAACCTACAGTTTTCATTATTGCCATACTACGATAACCTGCAAATGAAGCTCCAATAGCTACTTCCAGTCCAACTTTTTCATTAGTGGACCATTCACAATATATCTCTGGGTAATAATGATGGGTGTAATCCATTACTTCTGTTGAAGGTGTCCCCGGGAATCCGGAAGCAACCTTTACTCCTGCCTCAAAGGCTCCTCTGGCAACAGCTTCGTTACCATTCATCATTTTCATTACGGCAAACTTATTTCCTCTCTCCATATTCCAAAAGTGACTTCTCTCATCACTATTTTGTGATTTTTATCATTATTTTCCGAAACGTGCAAAAATAGATAAATTCTCAAGTCTTGCAAATTTGCCATCCATTTTCTTCAAAAAAGATAGGATTTTTATCATGAAAAAGTGAAATAAAGAAATAATTTGATCTAAATACCATTGATTAGTCCACTTCTATTTGTATAAAAAATCAATAAAATGAAACTGTTCAAAACAAGCGTTAACCACCAAGACACAAAAACACCAAAAACCATAAGTAAAATATAATTTTTGTGATTAGTGGTGTTCTTAGATCCACTCTGGAAAAATGCTACAAATACTCATATTCGTTAAACATTGCAGCCTGACCAATTCTGTTATTTTCAGCATCATATACATTCCAAAGAATTACATTTTTTATTTCAAATCTCTTTCCTGATTTTGATATTCTGATACCTGAATAATCTTTAGAATAACCCTTTTCTGTTACTTCATTTATAAATTTTTCTCTTTGTCCCCTTTCATCTCTTTCGGCAGAATATTTAGAAGGTAGGTTGGTTATTTCTTCCCATGACATTTCGAACAAATTAAGCGCAGTTTGATTGGCATAGTTAAATACCGGATCATTGGAGCCATTATGGGCCAAAAGTACATAGTCTGCATTAAAAACTTGTTGTGCTTGTTCTTCCAGACTCAATGTAGAGTCAACTATCTCTATATTTGCTAACTCTTTTAAACTATTTGTAATTTGATGTATATAATCTTTCAAGTAACTATTATCGCTACTTGGTATACCAGTTTTGTTCATTATTTTGTGTTTAATTAATAATTTGCACTCTGAAGTTTCATATTTCCGAATACGTGCAATTCGAATGCAAAAGTAATTCTTCCCTTATTGTTTTTAAGGGCTATCACTAAATAATTTCATATTTATAATAATAGAGCTATCTCAAATTTCTGGTTCACGGAAAATATTTCCGCGCATACAACCGTGGTGGTCATGCTTTCTTGAAGCAATAAGAGATTTATGAATTATGAACTCAACGCTCAATAATAAACTTTGTAATGTACTTTGTTTTAGGTGTAATTTTATACCTATCATCTGTTCTAGAACCTATAATCCAAATAATATCATTACCAGAAAGCATTAGCCAAGCCTCTTCTTTTTGCTGAATTGAAAACTTAGCATCAATAAAATAGTCACTTAACTTTTTAAAGTTTTTCATTCCTAAGGGGCGGAAATCATCCCCCTGTTTCCATCTTCTGATACTTAATGGATATTCCAGTAAGTCCTGATCAAATTGAGCTACATTTAACGATTTATCAATTTTAAAATCGTCGGCATTAATATCTTTTTCTATTTTAAGATGTATTGGATGATCTGTAAATTCTTCATCAGAAGATATGTAATAAACTACCTCTGAATCATCCTTTTTATAGGGTAGAATAATCAGATTTTGGCGATCCTTAATCAATCGGTATTCTGAAGAATAAAACTGTTTACCAGAAACATTTTGCTTGATGGCTTCTACAACTTCACTTACAACCGTTCCATTAAAACCATAGGGATGAAGCAATTCAAACAACACCAATTGCTGGTTTTTAAACTCATTTACATGACTTAATGAGATAAGAACCGTATCATCCTGCTCCACCACATAATCCCTTTTAATCTCTTCAATAGAATCAGATACAAAATCGCTTACCTGAGCTAATCTGCTCATATTATTCAGCATGGTATCACCAAAAGAGGGATTAAGAGATCGAAATAATGGCAATATTTCGTTTCTGATTTTATTTCTGTTGTATATGGATTCGAGATTAGAAGAATCTGTTCTATATTGAAGTTGATTTTCGTTACAATAGGTTTCTAAGTCATTCCTTGAAAAATCTAGTAATGGCCTGATAATATTATCGGTTACAGCTTTAATTCCTGTTAATCCTTTTACGCCTGTTCCCCTTACTAAATTCAGGAAAAACGTTTCAATACTATCATCTTTATGATGTCCTGTAGCAATCCAATCGAGCTTTTCGGATGATACCAACTCCTTAAACCAGGCATACCTTAAGTCTCTGGCTGCCATCTCTATTGAAATACCCTTTTCTTTACTGTAACCCTTTGTATCAAATGATTTCACGAACAACTTAACTTGATGGTCTGCACAAAAAGTTTGTACAAAACGTTCATCAGCATCCGACTCCTCACCTCGTAAATTAAAATTACAATGGGCAGCAAATACTTCAATATCCATTTTTGTAAGCATATGTAACAGGGCCAGGGAATCAGCCCCTCCACTGAAAGCCACTAAAACTTTTTGTCCGGTTTTTACCTTGCACTCCTCTGCTAAAAATGAATAAAATTTGCCTAGCATGTAATTTACTTTCTTAAGAATTAAATAATTTAAAAATGGCACTGGCTTTAACCAAACACTCTTCGTATTCCATTTCCGGAACACTCTTAGCGGTTATAGCACTGCCTACCATAAACGACAAATAATTGTTGGTTGAATTATATAATAAACTCCTGATTACCACATTAAAATCAAAGTCGCCAGATGGTGTAAAATACCCTATACTACCCGAATACACACCTCGTTTGGTATCTTCGTACTTCTCAATCAACTTCATGGCCCTTATTTTGGGTGCACCTGTCATCGACCCCATTGGAAAGGAATGTTTAATGGCCTCAATGCTATTATTGTTTTTATCCAAATCAGCAACCACAGTTGTTATCATCTGAAATACCTGAGGGAATGCATAAATTCCACACAATTCCTCTACCTGCACACTCCCCATCTTTGCCACCCTCGACAAATCATTGCGTACCAGGTCGGCAATCATTATATTTTCAGAACGCTCTTTTATGCAATTTTGCAATTCAAAAGCATTCTTGTCATCTTCAGCTTTTGTTCTTCCCCGGGGAGCAGTACCTTTTATAGGTTGACTGATTAACTTCTGCCCTTCCTTTTTTAAATATCTTTCAGGTGAGGCAGAAATCACATATTTATCTTTTACTTTTAAGAAAGAAGCAAATGGTGTTGGCGAAATCTGAATCAGGCGCAAATAAGTATCGTAAGGATCAATATCTGCATGTTCTGCATAAAACTCCTGACAATAGTTTAGTTCATATATATCACCTTTGTGTATGTGTTCTAAAATAGCATGAACAGTATCAATATACTTCTCCCTGGTGATTTTTGATGAAAAAGAAAGAACTCCTGTATTTTTAAAATGCGTATCAGATGAATGAATCTCATTTAGAAAGTGAGCAACAGATTCTTCATTATCCAACTCCTCAAGATACTCTATAACCCAACTAGAATCATTCTTTATGATCACATAGCGGGGTCGAAAAAACAATGTTGAAGGAAAGTACAATTGGTCGTAATTAACGGAATATAGATGCTCCAATTCATTTTTTAAATCATAACCCAAATAGCCAAAAAGCCAATCTACTTTACTACTTAAATTATTAAGCGCTTCAAAAGATCCCTCCTGAGCTTCAATACTTCCTATTCCCGCTAAAAAATCGTAGGAGTAATAGTTTATTCCATTATTATCATGCTGCGTGTATCCGCATGAATCATAAACCCCACAATAATCCATATTTTTACAATAAGCCAACAGCTTTTGCTTAAACAATGGTTCGTCATCAATATGAATAGTATACTTCCTTCGCATGGGGCAAATTTAAAATAAAAAAAGCACCTACAAACCGTAGGTGCTTTAGTATACAAACAAATAATTCTAAATATTCAACAGAGAGACTTACTCTCTTTTTCCAAGGTATTCAGAGATACCTTCTTGAGAAGCAGTTAACCCTTCTTCACCGGCATGCCAGTTTGCTGGACAAACTTCTCCGTTTTCTTCAAAAAACTGAAGTGCGTCTACCATACGTAGAGTTTCATCAACACTACGTCCTAATGGCATATCGTTAACAACCTGATGACGTACAACACCTTCTTTGTCAATTAAAAATAAACCACGGTAAGCTTGTGGATTACCTTCAAATACTAATTGACCTTCGTCATTATAATCATACTCACCTGCTAATACATCATAATTTTCAGAGATTGTCATAGAAGCATCTGCCACTAAAGGAAAAGTAACTCCTTTAATACCACCTTCTTTTTTCTCTGTTTGTAACCACTTCCAGTGAGAGAAAGCTGAATCTACAGAAACACCAATTACTTGAACGTTTCTTTTTTCGAACTCAGCTAATTTATCTTGAAATGCAATAATTTCAGTTGGGCAAACAAAAGTAAAGTCTGCTGGATAAAAGAATAAAACAACATTCTTTTTACCAATAAATTGATCTAATGAATAATCTGCTACGATTTCACCACCGTTTACTACAGCTTCTGTTTTGAATGCTGGTGCTTTTTTTCCTACTAAAACTGACATAATTTTTTGAATTTGTTTATAATGTTCTTGTTAAATTATTAATTACAAAAACCAAACAAAAGAAAGTTTAAAATGTTTGAAACTATTGTATAAAAAAATTCAACAAACAATAACCTTGAACCTTTATACTGCTATATAACAACACCTTAACTCTCTATATTTTTTTCATAAAAAAATTACTCCCATTAAAACCAACGTAAAGTTATTCCTTTTCTGCTGCGGCAAGTTCCACAATCTTTAAAATAACCTCTACAGCTTTTTGCATGCTTTCTAATGGAACAAATTCAAAGCGTCCATGAAAATTATGCCCCCCTGCAAAAATATTAGGTGTTGGTAATCCCATAAAAGATAAACGAGAACCATCGGTACCACCTCTGATTGGCTTAACCAAAGGTTTTACACCAACTTGCTCCATAGCCTTTTGCGCATTGTCAACAATATATTTTACAGGCTCTACTTTTTCGCGCATATTGTAGTACTGATCTTTCACTTCAATACTAACCGTTCCTTCGCCGTATTCTTTATTTACCTTACTAACAATGTGCTTAATTTCTTTCTTTCTGTCCTCAAAGCGATCACGCTTAAAATCGCGAATAATATAAAGCAATTCACTTTTTTCCACTTCCCCGTTGAACGACATTAAATGATAAAATCCTTCATAACCAGAAGTGTGCTCCGGAGTTTCAACACGAGGAAGCATGGTTATAATTTGGTTGGCAATTCGGATTGAGTTACGCATTTTGTTTTTTGCATAGCCCGGATGTACATTTCTACCAAGCACAGTAACCTTGGCTAACGCAGCATTAAAATTCTCGTATTCCAATTCACCAATTTCGCCACCATCCATAGTGTAGGCATAATCAGCACCAAATTTTTCCACATCAAAATAATCAGAACCGGCTCCAATTTCTTCATCAGGAGTAAATCCTATGCGAATTTTACCGTGCTTAATTTCAGGATGATTTAATAAATATTCAGTAGCGGTTACAATTTCTGCAACACCTGCTTTATCATCAGCTCCTAATAACGTTGTTCCATCCGTTGTAATCAACGTTTGTCCCACATATTTTTTCAACTCAGGAAATTCATCAGGTGCAAGAACTATATTTTCTTCCTTATTTAAAACAATAGCATTGCCATCGTAATTTTCTACAATTTGCGGATTTACATTTTTACCGCTAAAATCAGGGCTGGTATCCACATGTGCAATAAAACCAATTACCGGAACATCATAATCAACATTTGAAGGAATAGTGGCCATTACATATCCATTATCATCAAGCTCCACTTCCTCAAGTCCCATTTCTTTTAATTCCTCAACTAACTTTTCAGAAAAAAACATTTGTCCCGGAGTTGATGGTGTTAATCCGGTATCCGTATCAGATTGAGTATCAAACCCAACATACTTTAAGAATCTATCTTTTATATTTATCATTTTAATGATGATTTAATTCAGATTAGTAATCTGAAAATATATCTACAACTAATAATTTGCACTAATGTTTATCTATTCTCTTATTCTTACCTATAATGTAGTATAGTATTGCACCTAAAAAGGGCATGAACAGAACAATTAAAATCCATATGAGTTTATCATTTCCCTCAAATTCACTATTTAAAATACTGATTAAGGCAAACAGTGGTAATAAAATAACCAATAAGATAATTATTTCAATGCCACCAAATAAAAATGCTAAAGTCATACTTTTAAATAATAATTAATGAATTGAAGTTGGTGCATTATGAAGCACCATCGCGTTTTCAAATCTAAATGTAAATGTAAAAAAGCCAAAAACAAAAAAGGGAAGCTATTAAAATAGCTTCCCTGACAAATATCATTATAACGTATTACTCTTAATAAGCCTTTGCAAACAGTACCATTTGCTGTGATGGATTACCTGTAACAATACATTTTCCTGGTGTTTTATCACCCTCTAAAGGAATACAACGAATGGTTGCTTTTGTTTCGTCTTTAATTTTTTGCTCTGTTTCAGAAGTACCATCCCAATGCGCTAAAATAAATCCGCCTTTTTCATTAAGAACTTTTTTAAACTCATCATAAGACTCCACTTTTGTAGTCATTTCTGATCTAAAGTCAAGTGCTTTTTGGAAAATACCATCCTGAATCTTTTCTAAAAGATCAGCAACATATGCATCTATGTTTTCAATTGAAACTACCTCTTTAGTTAAGTTATCTCTTCGGGCAACTTCAATGGTATTGTTTTCAATATCACGAGGACCAACGGCTAAACGTACAGGAACCCCTTGTAATTCATACTGAGCAAATTTCCAGCCCGGCTTACGATTATCACTATCGTCAAACTTAACAGAAATACCTCTGTCTTTTAAGTTCTTTACAATTACATCAACTTTCTCTGTAATTTTAGCTAAATCTTCCGCACTCTTATAAATAGGTACAATAGCTACTTGAATAGGCGCTAATTTTGGAGGCAATACCAAACCATAATCATCTGAATGCGCCATAATTAAAGCACCCATCAAACGAGTAGAAACACCCCATGAAGTAGCCCAAACGTAATCTTCAGTACCTTCTTTGCTGGCAAATTTAACATCAAATGCTTTAGCAAAGTTCTGACCTAAAAAGTGAGAAGTACCTGATTGAAGCGCTTTACCATCCTGCATTAAAGCCTCAATTGTATAAGTTTCCAAAGCTCCGGCAAAACGTTCATTTGCTGTTTTAACCCCCTGTACAACTGGTACACCTAAATATTGCTCAGCAAATTCGGCATACACTTTAATCATTGTTTCAGTTTCTTCCATAGCCTCTTGTTTTGTAGCATGAGCAGTATGCCCTTCCTGCCATAAAAATTCAGCAGTTCTCAAAAACAATCTGGTTCTCATTTCCCAACGTACCACATTGGCCCACTGGTTACACTTGATAGGAAGATCTCTATATGATTGAATCCAATTTTTATAAGTATTCCAAATAATAGTTTCAGAAGTTGGACGAACAATAAGTTCTTCTTCTAATTTTGCATCCGGATCAACAACAACTCCCTTACCGTCAGGATCGTTCATTAAACGATAATGTGTTACAACTGCACATTCTTTAGCAAAACCTTCTACGTGATCAGCTTCTTTACTAAAAAATGATTTTGGTATAAACAAAGGGAAATATGCATTTACATGACCTGTATCCTTAAACATTTTATCCAATTGTTGCTGCATTTTTTCCCAAATGGCATATCCATAGGGCTTAATAACCATACAACCTCTTACTGCTGAGTTTTCAGCCAAATCAGCCTTTATTACCAATTCATTATACCACTGAGAGTAATCTACACTCCTCTTAGTTAATCCTTTTGCCATATTTAAATATTATTCGTATTTCTTCTCTTTTTCTCACCTTTATAATTTAATTGAACACAGGGTTCATGCATACTATTATAAAAGGATTCGCAAAATAACAAAATTTACAGCACTTTAGGAATAGTATTTGTATGAAAAATAAATTCATTTTACTACATATGCCCCAAATAAAAAATAGAATGAAAATTTAAGTCCAGAAGATGGTATTCAACAATAAACGAATACGCGTGGCTGCGAGCAATATACTGAAATTTTGGATTACAGCATAAAGGGTTAATACATCGTATGCTGGAAAGGAACAAATTTTTAAACACGAAAAATACACTTTACCACATTAATAAACAATTCCATAGAAAGAATATCTCCATTTTTATGGAATTGTAAAAAACTATATTTTTATATTTTCTCATTTATTAGAGCTTGTTAATAATCACTTGGTGAGTAAAACGCTACTATTATTTATAATAAACAGACCTTTTTGTTACATTTTAGAGCCGTTATATAATATTTACTTGCAAATAATGGCTACTTTAGCCAAACCAATAAACTATATGCATTTGCAATAGCAAATAGCAGTTTATAAAGGATACTGATATAGTTGAAGCTAATTTATCTTAGATGCCTAAGAAACTTTTTTACCAAGAACAATTATGAGATTAATTATTAATATACTTTTATTCCTTTTACTAACAAATTGTCACTTACCAAATTATCAAAAAGTAACAATGCCTGATGGTTCTAAAGAGTTAATACAACATAAAAAGATTAATGACTCCTTAAACATTGCATATTTCGATAACGGACAAATTTATTTAAAAAAGAAAAAAAGTAGAGAATGTAGAATGTGTGACTGTATTACAAGTACATGTTTTCATTATACTAAAACAGGAAGCTTATTTAAATATTCAATTTACAGGAATAATGGACTATTGTTTTATAAATATTATGGTGACAGCTTGAGGTGTGGAGGAAACCCAATTTTATCTTTTGAATTAGGAAAACAATATTATGATACAATTCCTGTATTGTCTAATGTTAAAGTTGATTTTGACATCGCAAGCCCACCACATTGTATTTCCGTTATAATGATTGGTGACTACCTAGACAATGAAAACTTGAAAGAACGTGATTTAGAAAAATTTCCCATATACATGCTTGAGGTTAATGACGGGAAGGCTAGTATGGTTGAGCCATTTAAAACTATTGGAGATTATCGAAAATGTATTTTTTGGGCAATTGAAGATACTTTGAGCAAAGATATTTATAAAGGGAAGAATATTATGAATTTTCACGTGAGGAATAAAAACTAGCTACAACTATAAATTACTAAATAAATTACTAAATAAACCACTATGGACTGAAAGTCCATAGTTTTGAGCGACCTGAATGACTAAAAGTCATTCTTTGGCTCGTTTCTCATCTATTCTAAGATGAAATTGGATTCATCTTGGTCTTCAGGTTTTCTATGATGTTCCAGGTAAGCATTTACCATTTCATCCGTTATATTTCCTGAACTCCAGCAACCAAAACCTATTGCCCAAAAATGACGGCCCCAATATCTTTTACCTAAGAGTGGGAATTCTTGTTGTAATTTTCTTGATGTTCGACCTTTGAGCTTCTTTACTAGATCGCTTATATTTTGTGATGGACGATAATTTATGTGCATATGAATATGATCAGATGAAACAACACCTTTTAATATTATCACATCCTCCGCTTCACATATTTGTATTAACAGCTCGCGACATCGTACTTTTATATCACCTTGAAGTACTTTATACCTATACTTTGTACTCCACACAATATGAGCTGTTAATTCTGAAACTGTATGACCATTAATTCGTTGAACCATATGATCAAAGTTAAGATTTTTAGAAGCTAAAGCAAGATGCACTAAAGTGCATAGTTTTAACTAATTTTGAGACCAATAAAAGGCATAGGGTAGTTTGTGATATTCGGAAGTTTTGAGCTTCGAATTAGGCGCCGCAGCTTTTGCTTCGGCAAATGAAAAGATTAAATTTATGTCCAAAACAAAAGCTTTGGATTTGTGTAGGTTTGAGAGTTTGGTTTATTAATGTTCCCACGCCTCCTTTTATCATTGATACCTTCAATAGCAAGATTCCCATTGTCAATAAAAAAGTATAATTGTCTTTACATAGGCAAATTAAACAGTTAACTTTACTTATGATTTGAAAGAAAATAACACAAAAGAACAATTTTGCAGACTCTAATACAAATCTCAAATTAGAAGATAAAGAAAAATTTGATTATGTGCTTGATTTACTATGGAAAATAAGAGTTATAACCGCATTTAAGAGCATTCGAATAATGTGCTTTCAAGACGAAGGTGAATTTGTTGTGTTGACAAAATTGTTTGTAAAGAATATTCAAAAGAAACCAAGAAAGGAGATAAAATTAGCAGAAAGATTCAAAAAAGAGTACTTATCTGAAAAACTTGGAGGCAAATAAGACGAGAAATATTACTGACTCTGAAAAGTTGCCAAGATATAAATATTGATATTAGGGAACACTATAAAAATAAATATGATACTGCTCCCTTAGCTTATAGATTAGTAATAATATTCTAAGAAGTCTGAAAGAAACTAATCCTTCACAAGAAGATTTAGTTGATCTCACAGGCAAAAGAAAATCCACATATCCTCAATGAAAAAAGGACAAAGTGATATTCAAATATCGACTTGTTTTAAACAATTGAAATTAGATAAAGTATGCATTCAAAAATTTTAAAAGGATAAAAAACAACAGCAGGCAATCTAGTTACCAACTACTTGTCGAAAAACGTAAAGGAGACGCTCAAGAAAATATGCTCGGGGAGCTATGCAAGTCCTCTTAATAAATTAGTTTGGTTTAACTCTATAGAAAAACAAAGTTAATCTTAAAAAGAAAAATATGAGTAGCTTTTTCAGAATAACATATAAGTCATTATAGTGCGAATATGTATATCAAAATCGCATAGTGAATATTATAAATTTATTGCACCCAATATTTTATTATATGAAAATGAGAGTCTTAAAATTATCTGTAATTTTATTTGGAATTTCTACTCTACTTATTGCTCAGGTTACACCTGGCAGCATTATCGAAGAAGAAATTGATCCTTACATTTCAAAACCTGCAATAAATTATTGTAAAGAGATTCCAGTTGTGATTGTCCGGTATCTTCCTACAATAGATGGATTCAATATCGATGTTTCACAAGTCAATGAATATTGGTCTTTGGGTGAGTATACTCTGGATGAATTAAAATCGAGAATTGATCAATTTAATAAAAGAGTAAAATTTTCGTTAGAAGAAGGAAGTCGATACCATGGATATAAAGACAATCAGGCAAAACCATTTTTAGGTTATAGAGTTGTAAAATATATCACTGTATATAGACAAATAAAAACTAGCACCTTTAGTTTAGGTACTGAAGGAGAAAAAAATTTATACCAACCTGATTATAAGCAAGAATTTGATGATCTTAATATATCAGAATTTATTAACGAAAACAATGTAAAGGAAGTCTGGTTTTGGTATGGAGAAGCAGCAAGACCCAATTGGCCTTCCTATGATGAACAAATCCATGGTGATATTGACGATTATGTGAGCTTTGTTGAATCGAACATGTCAAGTCATTTGACTGGAGATATATCTAACAGTTATCGTTATGTAGATGATTTATACATTTTAGACCATAGCTACGTGGTCTACTGTTACAATTTCGCAAGATCGCAGGCTGAAGCAGTACACAATCATGGTCATCAACTTGAATCAATGTATAAATATATTTCAACAAAACAAGATGGAAATCATTCAATGTTTGTGCAAAATTTTTCTGGATGGGGAGATAATAATTATACCATACCTCCTCTAGGCAGAGCTGGTGATACTCATCATCCACCAAATACAACAACTGATTATGATTATCTAAATACAACCCTTATTGAAAGTGATATTGAAGACTGGAATCCATTTGGTGGTCTAACTAAACCAGTCAATGTAGATACTTGGGGGAATTTGATATATAACTGGCCTGGGGAATCTTATTTTTCACAAAAAACAGAATCTCAGTGGTATATATATTGGATGCAAAATATGCCTGGCTTCAACAACAATATCACCTTTAATTCAAGTCAAATGACAAACTGGTGGATGTTTACATCAAATTGGGATTCTTGTTATAATAACAATATTGGTTTATATTTTGATGATATAACTAGCAGAACTTTATCAATTGATGAAAATGAAATTTCAATATTTCCCAATCCGACTAAAAACGATTTATATATCAACGGGAAAAACATTAGTGGTATGCAAGTGCTGGTGCTTGATTTAATAGGAAATCCTATTTTGATTACAAAAAAAATATCTAATGAGTTAAAATTAGATTTATCATTTCTTAATAGAGGTATATATTTAATCAAAATTAAAACAAATGGAGAAATACTTACCTCAAAGATTCTTAAAAATTAATTATAACATCAAGCTGACAGAAAAAATTTTGTAAGACTGATAGTATAAATGATGTACCTGCACAGTACTTTAAAATGTACAGAAAAGATAAATCATTGATGATGGCTTTTGAGAAAACAGAGTGCAGTTTATGGAAAGTATACAGATACACAAAAGAAGGTCAACTAATCTATAAACAACAAAGGAAGTCAGAGAATTTAAGGAGGTTTATTAAAACATACCATTTACCAATCAAGTAGCAGCCACCATACTAAAAGGCTGGTAGATAAGCTCTCATATACTCAACGTACGGTTCTCGCATACTGCGGTTCTTCCGAGTTACTATAAAAGCTCTTTTCATCCCCTACAGCTCCTTAATACTTTAAGAAAAGACTAGTAATGCTCGAATCTCTGCACCTCCTTTCAAATCTTTACATTACCAAGCTTGCTTTAGCATCTTGCTATTCCGACGAAAATCAGACCCTGGCTGTTTTAAGTTTGCCTCATTTAGCCAACTACCATATTACCTGTTCATTATTCATCTAATTGTTACCACTAATGTATCATAAAATATGCATTAAAAAAGTTACTGTAATATTACTGTAACTTTATTCTCTTATAACCGATTGAATATGTATAGCAAATAAATTGGATTGAATTCCGTTTTAAGCGTGAAGGGTTAAAAAAAGGGCCATTATTCCGGGAAAGGGCAAAAAAATGACAAAATATTCCACAAAATTGTATTTTAGGGCAAAAATATTCCAGTTTTTGGTGTTTTTGAGGTTTTTTGCGTCTTTTCTTTGGTAGGTCTTCGGTTATCTTTGGTATTTCATTGGATGTTCTTTGGTTTTCTTTGGGTGTTCTTTGGATTTCTTTGGGTTGTGTATGGTATGTCTATGGGTTGACTATGGTTATTCTTTGGTTGGGCATTGCTTCTAAAGATCCGAAGAAAGACCATAAAATAACGATATAAAAACCATAGTAAGTACGTCGTCATATCCAACTCATATCATAGAAGGGCACAAGAATTTGCAACAACACCGTTTAATCTAAAACTATAGTAAAATGAGATAGTTAATTATATTTTTAACCACATCTGTCCTAAATAAAAAAAGTGGTTCTCTCGAACATAGGTTCTATGTTGGCCTCAGCCAGTGAACCAAAAAACAAGGTTAGTTTGACGATTAAAAATCGTTTTTGCTTGAAAGCAGTAAGTTTAAACGATTTCAGTCAAATACCGTAGTCTTTTGAGAGAAGTGGGTGCAGTCTTGATCTTTTTTCCTTCCTTTTTTGGATCAAGTTAAAAAAGCAAGTCGGGTCTGGGTGAAACGTCAGCTAATATAAAATATTTAGGACAGCTCTGCTATTTTCTATAAATAAGCACCTTTCTTTAGCACTACGGCACGATTATTGATAATTTTAACATGTAAGATCTTTCAGTTAAAGTGACAATTTTTACACTTTAAATGTGATTTTTACAGTAATAATTACTTTTTTTACGATTGAGAATTGGTTTTAACAGTATAACACTAGAGCTATGAAAAAGATATTATTATTATCAGCGACAGCATTATTTATTTTATCTGGTTGTGCCACCTATCAGATGAATAATGCAAGTGTATATGAGGATGATTTATACTATAACCCTTCAGATAAACCATTGGCTATAGCAGAGAGTTACTCTTCATTGCCAGCACCAGAGAAAGAAATAAGAAAACAGGATAATAAAACATACTCACAACTTAAGAGCTCTTATCAACAATCTGCAGTTGCCAAAGAGCATGAAGATTTAAGAGACTTTAGTGGTATTCAACAAGAGTATACTCAGTTACTAACTGACGACTCGGTTGAAGAAGTTGATACTATGTTATATTATAACGAAGAAACCGGATATTGGGTTAACGATTATGAAGGTTCCGAAATGGATAGAGATTATGCTGAGCGATTGGCTAAATTTCATGGTCCTTTTGTTGGTATTCCATACTGGTCACCTTTATACAATGAAGTAATTTTTGGAAGCGGCTTTGATTACAATGTTTACGTTGAAGGAGATTATGCCATTGTAGTTCCTGAATGGTATAGCCCATATTATTACAATTGGAGATACAGAAGTCCTTATAATTATTATGGATGGTATGGAAGCTTTGGATGGAATTACCCATACAGCAGCTGGGGATTTGGTTTTGGATATAGTAATTGGTATAGCCCATATTATAATAACTGGGGATACCCTTATCACCATCACCACTATGCAGGATATCCATATTATGGCAACTATTCAAATAACATCAACAGAGTACGATCTCCACGCGAAGTATATTCTGACAGGGTATCAAATAACAGACAAGTTTTACCTACTACTAAATCAACGAGATCATCAAACTCCGGTGATTTAGGACGTACAAGCAGAGTTGCTCAGAGTCCTTCTAGAACCAGAACAAATACAACTTCAACAGGAAGAACAACAAGAGCTTCTTATAACCGAAACGCAGCTAGCACTACTAAATCTGCACAAACCAACAGAACAACAACAACAAGAAGTACAACAACAAGAAGTACGTACACACCTACATACACAAGACCTGCCTCAAGCAGTTCAAACACCAGGAGTACGTACAACAGAAGTTCACGTAGTAGTAGTCCGGCAAATACAAGTAAAAGCAGTTCTTCAAACAGTCGTTACACCAATACAAGAAGTAACAGAAGTACCTATTCAACAGGAAGTGCAAGAAGCAATAGCTCAAACTATAACAGATCAAGTAGCGGTTCATCATCAAGATCGTATACTCCATCATACAACAGCGGTTCAAGATCGTCATCATCATCTTATTCCAGCGGATCAAGATCTAGTAGTGGCAGCAGCAGATCAAGTAGTGGCAGCAGCAGATCAAGTAGTGGAAGTAGCAGATCAAGTAGCGGAAGCAGTAGATCTGGTAGCAGAGGTAGATAATCGTATTTTACACCTTTGTATTAAACAATCTTTATGAGCCTGTAATATCTTAAATGAACAATTATGATGAAATTAAAAATAACCATATCGGCATTGGCGCTATTAGTTAGTAGCGCTTTAATGTCGCAAACATATCAGGATGTACTGAGATATTCTCAGCCTCAATATTCAGGAACGGCACGATCTATTGGGATGGGTGGAGCATTTGGTTCACTAGGTGGTGACTTTAGTGCAATAGGCATTAATCCTGCCGGTATTGCAGCTTACCGGTCATCAGAATTTACCTTTACGCCTTCATTAATCTTAAATAAAACAGAGAGTAATTACAATAACCCTGAAGCAGTTTCTTTTACTAATATTACATCTGAAGATAACAAAACATCTTTTGCTATTAATCAGATTGGATATGTTGGTACGTATCGTCCTATGAGAGAATCAAGTAAAGGACTAATAAGCACTCACTTTGGAATTGGCTACAATAGAAACAACAATTTTAACTACAGGTCTATGGCAAGTGCCAGAAATGTTTCAAACTCCATGACCGATATGTTTGTAATCAATGCAGACCTATCAGATCCGGATTATTTAACCGGTAATACAGGTCTTGCTTTTGATTCATACCTTATTGATCTTGAAGATCCAGATTCCGGAGACTTGTATTATACCAACTATTTATTGGCTGAAGATCGGGTTCATCAAACCAGGATATTAGAAAAAAAAGGATATACAGGAGAATTTAGTTTTACATTTGGTGCCAACATAAGCAACTTTATTCTTGCCGGAGGTAGCATAAACTATTCACTTTTAAACTACGAAGAAAATTCGACTTACTTTGAAGAGTTCAGTGAAAATAACGCACCTGTTGGTCCTGACGACCCATTATTTAGCAGATATACTGTTTCTAACAAATTGGATGCATCAGGTACAGGATTGAATTTAAAAATAGGTGTTATTGTTTTACCCACAAAAGGATTAAGATTAGGTTTAGCATACCACTCCCCAACATGGTATAACATTGAAGAAACCTATGGTGCCAACATCAACAGCATATTCTTTAATTTCGACAGAGAAGACAAAGGTTATGACGGAGAATATGATTACAACTTCAGAACTCCAGATAAACTGGTTGCCAGTGCATCGTACATTATTGGTAAACATGCTATTTTAAGCTTTGACTACGAACGTATCAATTATGCAGGTGCTAAATACAACAGTACTGTTGATGATTGGACTGATATTACAATTATTAACCAGCAAAATGAAATTATCAAAGACATGTTTACGTCAACCAATAATTTCAGAGCAGGTATTGAATACAGAATAAATAAACAATTTAGTTTAAGAGGAGGATACGCATTACAAGGATCACCTTATAAAGAAGATCCTAAAGACAATGAAATAACAAGTATTTCTGCAGGATTTGGATATAGATTCAATAACTACTTTTTTGATTTTGCATACAAATTATCCTCTTACGAATTAAACTATTACAATTATAATTGGGATGCATCATATGATGCTAACGTTGGTGCTCCTCCTATTATAAATACTGATGTAAAAGATAGTAATATTGTTTTCACCTTTGGATTAAAATTCTAAAAGAAAATATTTCAACTGGTTTCTTCTAAAAGATTCCGGTTAACAAAACAAAAACCCCGAAGATCAAATAGATCATCGGGGTTTTTTATATCTTTTAAATACTATTACTACTTAATCATACCTGCAGCAACAGTTTCATTTGTTCCTTCATCAACTAAAATTACACTACCTGTAATTCTGTTTTGAGTATATGCATCCACATGAAGAGGTTTAGTTACTCTCAATGATATCTTAGCAATATCATTCATTGAAACATCTTTATCTTCAGTATCTTTTTCTAAAGTATTAATATTCATTTTATAATGAATATCTGTAACCATACATCTGGCTTCTGCTGAAGTATGTCTGATTACATATTTACCCCTTGGAATTAATTTTCTTTCATTAAACCAACAAACCATCAACTCCAGATCCTGAGTAGTTTTTGGAGTATTATCAGACTTAACTAACATATCTCCTCTACTAATATCAATCTCATCTTCTAAAGTAATAGTTACTGATTGTGGCGCAAATGCTTCGTCTAATGTTTCTTCAAAGAAATCAATCGTTTTTACTTTAGAAGAAAAACCTGAAGGTAATACAGTAATTGGATCACCTACTTTTACAGCTCCAGAAGCTATTCTACCTCCATATCCTCTGTAATCAGGGAATTCTGCGGTTTGAGGGCGAACAACATACTGAACTGGAAAACGAAAATCCTGATGATTTACATCACTGCTAATATGAATGTTCTCCAATAAATGTAACAATGTAGGTCCTTGGTACCAATCCATTTTTGCAGAACGCTCTACAACGTTATCTCCCTTCAGCGCACTAATTGGCACAAAACGAATATCCTTAACACTCAATTTTGATGAAAATCCGTCAATATCATTCTTAATTTTCTCAAAAGTTTCCTCTGCATAATCCACTAAGTCCATTTTGTTAACACAAACGATAACGTGTGGAATCTGTAGTAAAGAGGCAATATAAGAGTGACGCATTGTTTGTTCTAATACACCATGACGCGCATCCACTAAAATAATAGCAACATTGGCAGTACTTGCTCCTGTTACCATATTACGTGTGTACTGAATATGTCCCGGGGTATCCGCAATAATAAACTTACGTTTTGGTGTTGCAAAATAACGATAAGCAACATCAATTGTAATCCCCTGCTCTCTCTCTGCTCTTAATCCGTCAGTTAATAAAGCAAGGTTTACTTCTTCATTTCCTATTCTTTCACTAGCTTTTTCAATAGCTTCCATCTGATCTTCAAAGATGGCCTTACTATCATACAAAAGTCTACCTATTAACGTACTTTTACCATCATCAACACTACCAGCAGTGGTGAATCGTAAAAGCTCCATATCTAAATATCCTGAATTTTTTTCGCTCATAATAATTTGATGCTTAACTTAAATGGTTAAAAATACCCTTCTTTTTTACGATCTTCCATTGCAGATTCAGATCTTTTATCGTCAGCTCTACCCCCTCTTTCTGTTGTTCTGGTGGCAGCAACTTCCTGAATAATATCCTCTACATTATCTGCTTGTGAAAGTGTTAATCCGGTACAGGTAATATCACCAATAGTTCTACATCTTACATCTTTTTCAATCTCTTCTTCACCTGGTTTTAACTCCATAAAAGGAGCTTTAAACATCCAAACACCATCACGATTGAATACTTTACGCTTATGTGTAAAATATAAACTTGGCAATTCAATATTTTCCATATAAATATATTGCCATACATCCATTTCTGTCCAGTTACTTATAGGGAATACTCTAAAGTGCTCACCCATATTTTTTCTTCCATTGAAGATGTTCCATAACTCCGGACGCTGATTCTTTGGATCCCATTGACCAAATTCATCCCTATGAGAGAAAAATCTTTCTTTTGCACGAGCTTTTTCTTCATCTCTACGTCCTCCTCCCATCGCTGCATCACACTTTAATTCTTCCAAAGCATCAAGAAGCGTAACGGTTTGTAATTTATTACGAGATGCATTCACACCTTTTTCTTCAACTGCTTTTCCCTGATCGATAGAATCCTGAACATAACGAACCAAACACTTTGCGCCTGTTTTTTCCATAAGATTATCTCTATAATCAAGAGTTTCCTGGAAATTATGTCCTGTGTCAATGTGTAATAATGCAAAAGGAACTTTAGCAGGATAAAAGGCTTTACGTGCTAAATGAAACATTACAATAGAATCTTTCCCTCCGGAAAATAACATCACCGGTCTTTCAAACTGAGCAGCCACTTCTCTAATCACGAAAATTGATTCTGCTTCAAGTTCTCTAAGGTGATTAATCTGGTATTTATCCATAGTCTTATATTGATGTTTACCTATTAAGGTTTTTAAAACGTGGCCAAAGTTAATGATTTTTAATTTTTGGCCTAGTTCTACAAAACAAAAATATCCCACTAATCAGTAGGATATTAAAAAAAGCTTATAATAAAAGCTAAATATTTTAGTCTAGAGTTTCAATATCGTCTGTATCAAAACTTTTGTTGTATTGAGTCATGGCTCTTAAACTCATTCCCACATTAGAGAAACCTCCATCGTGAAAAAGGTTTTGCATAGTAACTTTCTTGGTTAAGTCTGAGAACATGGCAATACAGTAGTTAGCACAATCCTCTGATGATGCATTACCTAGAGGAGACATTCTCTCTGAGAAATCCATTAATCCATCAAAACCTTTAACACCACTACCTGCCGTAGTAATTGTTGGAGATTGAGAAATTGTATTAACTCTTACTTTCTTTTCACGACCATAAATATAACCAAAACTACGTGCGATAGACTCTAATAATGCTTTAGCATCTGACATATCATTGTAACCGTAGAATGTACGCTGAGCAGCTACATATGATAATCCTAATACAGATCCCCATTCAGCAATAGCATCCATTTTAAATCCTACTTGCAACATTTTATGAAATGATATAGCAGAGATATCTAATGTTTTATTTAAGTAGCTATAGTTTAAGTCGTGATATACTCTTTTTTTACGAACATTTAAAGACATACCAATTGAGTGAAGTACGAAGTCAATTTTTCCGCCTAATACTTCCATTGATTTTTCAAAAACTGTCTCTAAATCTTCAACACTTGTAGCATCTGCAGGGATAATTTCTGCATTACACTTTTGTGATAACTCATCAAGTGTACCCATTCTACAAGCAACTGGGGTATTTGATAAAGTAAAAGTAGCTCCTTCTGCATGAGCCAATTCTGCAACTTTCCATGCAATAGACATATCGTTTAATGCACCAAAAATAATTCCCCTTTTTCCTTTTAATAAATTATATCCCATTTTAATATTTATTTTGAGCGTACAAATATATATGAATATCGCTCTTACAAAAACACTAATGTTTAATTATTTACTACTTTAACGTAATTTAATGAATATTTTCCAGCTAATCCACTATAGATCACTAATTAACAACACCTAATAAATCTTTAGCATTTGATAATGCTGCATCAGTCAGATTGCTTCCACTTAGCATTTTTGCTATTTCTGTAATTCTATTATCTGTCGATAATTCTTCTATACTTGTTTGAGTACTATGCTGATTATCTTTTTTAAACACTTTGTAATGCTGCTTTCCTTTAACGGCTATTTGAGGTAAATGAGTAATGCTTATCACCTGAATATTATTTGATATATCCTGCATTATTTTACCCATTTTATCTGCAACTTCACCAGAAACACCAGTATCTATTTCATCAAAAATTATGGTTGGTAATCCTTTTGAAATAGATAATAAGGATTTAATACATAACATCACCCTCGACATTTCACCTCCGGAAGCTACTTTAGGTATAGCTGCTAAATCACCATTTTTATTAGCCGAAAACAAAAATTCAATATCATCTTTCCCCGAATCTGAATAGTCACTTAAAACATTACAAATCACTTTTAATGTTGCATTAGGCATTCCCAATTCGAATAACTGATCTGTAATGGTAGTTTCAATACCTTTAAGTACTTTCTTTCTTGATTTTGTGAGTTTTTCACTTACAACACCAAGATCTGCTAACGCCCTATCTATTTCTTTTTGTTTTGCTTCGAGGTCATCATCAAAAGATGATATTTTTTTCAATTGAGTTTCCAGATCATCCTTGATATGAATCAGTTCTTCAATACTGGTAACTTTATGTTTTTGTTGTAATGAAAAAATCTGATCTAACCTTGAACTGACAGATTGCAACCTTTCAGGATCATATTCAATACCATCCATTACTGTATCCATTTCACTTATCAGGTCGTCTAAATCCAGGTATGCTGAATCAATGCGACTTTTCCAACCTTCCACATCAGAGAGATATGGAGCAATCTTTTCCAGACTCTTTAAAGATTCTTTCAGAGAATTCAGTACAGGAACATTGTCTCCATTAAAGAGTTGCACCACATTAAAAAGGCCTCCTTTAACCTCCTCTGCATGCGATAATAGCTCTTGTTCCTGCTCCAGTTCCTCTTGTTCGCCAGCTTTTAACTTCAACTCATCAAGCTGATTATATTGAAATTGCATATAATCAACATCCGCATTTAACTTGGCATTTTGTTCTTCAAGTTCAGCCTTCTCTTTTGTCAGCTTTTTAAGAACCTTATATTTATTTTTGTACAGCTCAAGAATATCTTTATTCTGCGCAACGGTATCTACCACATTTAACTGAAATCCAGTATCTCCAAGCAATAAATTTTGATGCTGGGAATGTATATCAATTAACAAGGGTGCTATTTTCTTTAAAAAGCCAAGATTTACAGGAGTATCATTAACAAAGGCTCTGGATTTTCCATTAGCTAAGATTTCCCTCCTTATTAAAGTGATATCTTCATAATCAATATCTTCTTCTTCAAAAAGAGTATTAAACCCATAATCTGCAATATCAAATTCAGCCTCAATAACACTCTTTTTTTCTTTGTTCTTTAAAACAGATACATCACTACGCTGACCTAAAACCATAGCTAAAGCACCAAGCATTATAGACTTACCAGCTCCTGTTTCACCTGTAATTACAGAGAAACCTTCCTTGAAATCTATTTCTACCTGATCAATTAATGCGTAGTTGGATATAAATAATGATTTAAGCATAAAACACAATCTAAGATTACTGCTTTTGAGTCAATTTTTCACTATACTTACTCGAATTCGCAGGGTCAACCTCTGTTAAAACTTCAATAGCTCTTTGCCTTTCCATTGAAAATGAATCAGAAAAAATATTCACCAGTTCATCAGACTTTGCATCAAAAAATAATTCCATAGCAAATGTACCTGGTCGCTGACGATGAACTTTAGTTAATTTTTCTATAGCAGATAAAACCTGCTTTCTTCCTTCCTCGGGTTTCTCACTCATTTTATCTAAACCTACACGGTGATATTGATAAATACAATCACGCATAGGTCTGTGAACTTCGTTTAAATAATTTTCAACAAACCAATATCTGTTTGTTTTGCTCTCATACGAACGCCATCCTGCATATCTGGAATTTTGAGACATACTTACAATTTTTTCTGCCTGTTCCATATATTTTGTACCCCCATTCTTTGAAAAAGAATCATAATCCAAACCAAGAATAACGTATGCATAATAAGAAATAACCCCTACTAAATTTGAACTTATTGAATTGGGATTATAAACCAAAGGCTCGAACTCCTCATATTTAAACTTAAATTCCTGATCCAGATAATTAAATAACATAGATCTGTATGATGAATTATAAACTGGTCGGCGAGCTTGAACTTGAATTGTTCCTGAGAACTCATTAGAAGATATAACTTCCTTTATATTAATTAATATACTACACTCAATCCTTTCTTCAGGACTAAAAATATTCTCTGTCCATTTTTGTCCGTTTACAAACTCCATAATTGCAGTTTGCATTGTTTCGTAAACTTGTTTATTGGTTCCCTGAACACTTGGTGACACAACAGAAACACTACATTGCAGCTCTTGTGCATTAGACACTACAGATATCAGAAACAGGATAAAAAACAAAAACTTTTTCACAAATGATATTTTTGAGTTTAGTATTAAATTTATAATGACACAATTTTATTTACTATGTCAATGGCGACTTCCCGCTTACTCTTTAACGAAAACTCTTCTTTATTATTATCGTTATCTATAATTGAAATTTTATTCGTATCATATCCAAAACCGGCACCTTCATTCTCAAGCGAGTTTAAAACAATAAAATCCAGATTCTTTTGCTTTAGTTTCTTTTGTGCATTAGCCACAGCATTTTGTGTTTCCAATGCAAAGCCAACCAACATTTGCCCTTCTCGCTTAATCTCACCTAATTTTTGAGCAATATCAACAGTGGCTTTCAATTCAACTACCATTTCATCTTTATCGCTCTTTACTTTTTGGTCGGCACAAACAACCGGGGTATAATCAGCCACTGCAGCTGAGAGCACCGCTCCATCACAATCAGGAAACACGTTTGCACAAGCTTCATACATATCTTGTGCTGAAGTAACCATCTGAACCTCAACATTGGAGTGTTTTGCCTGTTCACTTGTTGGACCAGACACTAAAATTACTTTTGCTCCTCTAGAAGCCAATTCATCAGCTATACTGTATCCCATTTTTCCACTGGAAAAATTACCAATAAATCTTACCGGATCAATTTTTTCATAAGTAGGACCAGCATTAACTAAGAATGTACGCCCTTCTAACTGTGCATTATTAGTACCTTGTTGCTTTTCAAAAAATGAAATCAACTCTTCAACAATTGTTTCGGGCTCGGCCATTCTTCCTTTACCACTCAAACCACTGGCCAACTCCCCTGTTTCAGCTTCAATCATAAGAACTCCATCTTCTTCAAGACATTTCATATTTCGCTGATTGGCAGGATGTAAATACATATCTAAGTCCATAGTTGGAGCCACAAATACAGGACATCTGGCAGATAAATAAGTAGTTACTAATAAATTATCAGCAATGGCATTAGCCATTTTACCCATAGTATTTGCAGTTGCAGGAGCTATAACCATAGCATCAGCCCATAAGCCCATATCCACATGACTATTCCAATCTCCGTTTTCAGGGTTATAGAAATCTACCACAATTGGATTCTTAGATAAGGTAGCCATTGTTAAAGGAGTAATAAACTCCTTTGCTTTTTCAGTCATTATTACCTTAACCTCTGCCCCTTGTTTAACTAAAAGACGTGTTAAAGCAGCTGCCTTATATGCAGCAATACCTGCTGAAATACCTAAAATAAATTTTTTACCTTTTAACATCGATTTAGCGTATAAACAAAAAAAAGATAAAAGAAATATCAAAAACCTCCTTTACCTTTTTAATTTTTTTTCGAAAGAAACTTGTTTGATTAGGCTATTTCTCCTCCAAACCAGCGTTACGATGATAAACCTTATTCTCTACAAATTCTTGTGTAGCAATTGATGAAGGTTTTGGCAATCTTTCGTAAAATCTTGAAATTTCAATTTGCTCACGATTTTCAAATACCTCTTCCAAATTATCAGTGTAAGAAGCAAACTCCTGAAGCTTTTTATTTAACTCCTCTTTCATTTCTACACTAATTTGGTTCGCTCTCTTAGCAATTACATTTACTGACTCATAGATGTTACCAGTATCTTCAGAAAGCTTTTGTGTATTCCAAGTAATAGTACTACTTGGAGCATTTGATTTTTTATAATCCATGATAATAAAATTATTATTCTAATTTACTTCTTCAAATTTAACTTCTTTGGAGGCATGTTCAAAAATTTTCACCGCCTTATCCATATATTCACTTTTAGGGAATTCGTTGATAAATGAATAATATTCATCAATAGCTTCCCTCATTCTATCTTCTTTTTTTGCTAGTACACTATTTTCAGCCTGAATATATTTAGCTTCCAAAATTAAGAAAGATAACTCTTCTCTATACTTTGTATCCGGAAACTCTTTCAAACTATTTTGAGCTGCAATTACTGCTGACTGATAATTGTTACCCATATAGTTACCTAAATTAAAGTATAGCTTTGCCGATAAGTATGATTTGTACACTAACTTATCCCTTAATTCAGTAATTAATCGCTCTGCCTCTTCTACCCTGGGACTTTTAGGATATAAATTTATAAATAATTGAAATTCATTAATGGCATTATAAGTATCTGTTTGATCTAAACGTGGTTTAGGTGACACCATATAATAACAGTATGCACTCATAAACTGGCACTCTTCTGCATAATCACTTGATGGAAAAGTTTTGTAAAACTGACGAAAGTAATGACCCGCCATTATATAATCACTTAATCCATATAAACATTTTGAATAAGTAAAGCTAATTACTTCCGATTTATCAGTACCTCTATAAATGCTCTGGAGTTCATTAAACAAAGTAGCAGCACGCATAAAATCTTCTGCTTCATAATACTCCATTGCTTTAGTATATTTCAACTCATAATCAGTACTTTTTAATAACTTTTGGTACTGACTACAACTAATCAACAATGGAATAATTACCAGAACAAATAATAGCTTTTTCATTAAGACTTATATTTTTTTAGATCAACAATTTAAAATTCAGCACATTATTACTAAACAATAAACCATTCTATTTATATATTTTCATTTTACAACGTGCAAAGATAAAATATTAATATGAAACAACCATAAGATTAGCACGCACCATTTACATATTAACACAATTTTAAGAATTATCTGATTTTTTTCAACAAGCAAAATCGAATAAAGTTTTGCAAAATTCACACTCTTTTAAATTTAAACTAAGGAATCACGCATTGATTATTAAAAAATATTACCTTTGCGCCGTTAATTTATAATAAGATATACGACGTGGATATTTTTGATAAAATAAAGAACATGGGACCGCTTGGTCAATACGGAAAAGCTGCACATGGTTATTTTACATTTCCTAAGCTTGAAGGTGAAATTGGTCCTAAGATGAAATTCAGAGGTAAAGAAGTACTAACTTGGAGTTTAAATAATTATTTAGGACTAGCAAATCATCCTGAAGTAAGAAAAGCTGATGCTGACGCTTCTGCAGAATATGGTTTAGGATATCCTATGGGTGCTCGTATGATGTCTGGTCAAACGAGTAAGCATGAAGAACTAGAAGCTGCTTTAGCTGAATTTGTAGGTAAAGAAGACTCATACCTTTTAAATTTTGGTTATCAGGGAATGGTATCTATTATCGATACATTAGCTTCTAGAAATGATGTTATCGTATATGATTCTGAATCCCATGCTTGTATTATGGATGGAATCTTTTTACACAAAGCTAAAGGTGGAAAAAGTTTTGTTTTTCCTCATAATGACATAGCTCGCTGTGAAAAGATGCTTGAATTTGCTAAAAAGAGAGCTACAGAAACAGGTGGAGGAATTTTAGTTATTACTGAAGGTGTATTTGGTATGGCTGGAGACCTTGGCGCTTTAGATAAAATTGTTGCTTTAAAAGATAAATTTGAGTTCCGTTTATTAGTTGATGATGCTCATGGTTTTGGTACTATGGGTAAAACAGGTGCTGGTACTGCTGAACACTTTGGTGTTACTGAAGGTGTTGATGTATTATTTAGTACATTTGCAAAATCAATGGCTAGTATTGGTGCTTTTGTAGCATCTAGCGAGGATGTAATTAATTATTTAAGATATAACTTACGTTCTCAAATATTTGCTAAATCGCTACCTATGCCATTAGTAATAGGAGCACTTAAACGACTAGAGTTGTTAAGAACAAAACCTGAACTAAAAGAAAACCTTTGGACTGTAGTTAATGCATTACAAAAAGGACTTAAAGAAGCAGGATTTGATTTAGGAAAAACAGAATCGCCTGTTACTCCTGTATTCTTAAATGGTTCGGTCCCTGAGGCTACTCAGTTAACTATGGATTTAAGAGAAAACTTCAACATTTTCTGTTCTATCGTAGTTTATCCTGTAATTCCAAAGGATCAGTTGATGTTAAGAATCATCCCTACTGCTGTACACACATTAGAGGACGTTGATTATACCATTAAAGCATTTGCTGAGATTAAAGAAAAACTAGAAGCTGGAGCTTACCAGAGTGATAAAATCGCTAATATTTTATAAGCTCAACAGCAAACAAATCATAAAAAAGAGGGTGTCCAAAAATGGATTCCCTCTTTTTTTTGCTATAAAACATTGATAATCAATAAAATAATGCTTGTTTTAATTTTGTTATTACATTGATTATTAGTATATTAAGGTATGAAAAACATAACCTTTAAAGACTACAACCAAGGCCAGGCTGAACTTTTTCCTTCTCGTTTAGATGACTTTATACCAGATGAGCATCCTGTTCGTATGGTTAACAAAATAGTCGATCAATTAGATATTTCCTTTATTACCTCAGGCTATAAAGAAGGTGGATGTCGTGGATATCATCCTAGAATGATGATTAAAATATTATTTTACAGCTATTTAAGCAATATCTATTCCTGCAGAAAGATGGAGACTGCACTAAAAGAAAGCATTCATTATATGTGGCTTTCCGGGAAGCAGTTCCCTAAGCATAGTTGTATCAACGATTTCCGAAGCAAGCGATTAAAGAACCATATCAATAATTTATTTACACAGGTTGTAATAATGCTGGTAGATTTAGGATATGTAAGTTTAGATGTTCAATATATAGATGGCACTAAAATTGAAAGTTGTGCCAACCGGTATACGTTTGTGTGGCGCAAATCTGTAGAACGCTATAAAGCAAATCTTGAAACAAAAATAACAAATATACTTTCTCAGATAGAGGAAGGTATTCAGGAGGACAATAAACCAAATGAAGAATCCATAAAAGTTGTAGATTCAAAGGTTTTACAAGAAAAGATAGATGCATTAAATAAGCAAAACAAGTCAGCAGAAAAGTCAACTAAAAAGTTAATTAAAGAATTAGAAAACAAGCATCTTCCAAAACTTCAGGAGTACGAGGATAAACTTAAGGATATAGGACCAAACAGGAATTCCACTTCAAAAACAGATAAGGAAGCAACATTTATGCAGATGAAAGAAGATCATATGAAAAACGGTCAACTAAAACCTGCATACAATATACAGATTAGTACAGAACATCAATTTATAACCAATTTTGCACCCTATCAAAACCCAACAGACACGAGGACATTTATTAGTTTTCTTAATAGTTTTGAAGCTAAATATAACAAGCAATCAAAAGAAATTGTAGCAGACTCTGGTTATGGAAGTGAAGAAAATTATGATTTCCTAGAAAATGAGTCAATCGATGGATATGTGAAATTTAACTATTTCCATAAAGAACAGAAGAAAGCCTTTAAGACAGATCCTCATAAGGTTGAGAACTTACACTATAATCAAGACGAAGATTATTTTGTTTGCCCATCCGGTCAACACATGAAACTAGTTGCAGAATATGAAAAAACTAATGCATCAGGTTATGTAAGTCAGATAAAAAAATACAGCGCGAAAAACTGTTCAAAATGCAGTATGAGAACACGTTGTTTTAAAGGGCAAGGAAATCGATCAATTGAAATCAATCATAATCTCAGAAAACACAAGCAAAAAGCCAGAGAAATGCTGACCAGTGAAAAAGGTCTAAAACACCGAAGTAACAGACCAATAGAACCAGAAGCTGTATTTGGCCAAATTAAAAATAACAAAGGTTTTAAAAGATTTCTACTTAAAGGTTTAGATGGCGTAAACCTGGAATTTGGTTTGATTGCAATTGCTTTAAATATTAGCAAATTAACTAAGAGACATACTAATAACCTTAAAAACGTCTATATTTTAATATACAAGCTCGTAATTAAGCGTTTTTGCTGCTCATATATTTTCTTTTGTAAAAAAAATACTGTTGATTTATTTATTAACGGATAATGCTAGATATAAAAACAAAAATAAAAAAAAGAGGATGTCGTTTTTGGACACCCTCTTTTCTTTTAATATTGCTTTGCAATATAAATATCTTTATAATAGTGATGAACAATGTCTTGCATTGTTTTCCCTTGCTCAGACAAGGCCATTGCACCTAGCATACAAACTCCGGCTCGATGTCCTCTGCCTGCTCCGTTAAAATTAAAAACCTTCTTACCCTTATTATCTTTTGACGATTCACTAATAAGAAAGGTTAAACTAGGAAGATCAAGTAATGATGCAAAATAGAGCAAATCATATTTTTCTAATACCAATTTTTCACCAGCACTCTGTATTTCCAGCTTTATTATTGTGCCAACGTCAGACCTTTCTTTAATAAGTATTTCTGTTACTTCACTAATATTCTTATTAAGGATACTTTGCAAAACTTCAATTAAAGTTTGTTCTTCTACCCTCTGATTCCACCGGAACAACTGTTTTCGATCCCCAATATATTCACTAATTAAAGTATTCAACACCCCTTCATTCTTTGTACCACAATAACTATCAGCTGGTTTATATATCCATTCCTTCACTTCATTTTCAGATGAAAACAAAATCTCTTTTTCAACTGAATAATCCATCCTGCTATTTAAATTATTGCTTAAAATATCATTTCCACGATAAAAACCAGATTCTGTAATTCCACCACAACAATAAGTATAAGGCAAGGCTACTATCTGACTATTACAAAAAAGAGCCAAGCCCTTAGTTTCTTCAACAGCCTGACGTGATAATTCATTACCAACAAGAGAAATTCCTTTATATAAGAATTTCAACTGCTGTGGATTCGGGCTTATTAAATTCTTAACAAACAATAACTGCTCACCAAGTTTACCATCTTTTATTAAAGAGGTTTCATTTAATTCCTTATTATACTTTAGAAAATAACTTCTATATACTATAGCCATTACCTTCAAAAACTCTAATTCTTTATTATGAGCAAAATGCTTATCCATTAAACTACTAACAAAAAAATCCACATCAACCCGATTGGACACCACAATTTCTCCGTCACTTAAAGCGACTTCAATTGCACCTTTAAAATAGTTTTTCTCTGAAACAACACTCCCCGATTCCTTAATTATAAAATAACTATCAGACCATTCCTGTGGTGAAAAAATGGTATGATCATCCGCAATAATAATTTCCTTATCATTTTCCAGATATATCTTATCATCTTTAACATACATACTCCAATCCCCAGACAATCGTCGTTGAGTTTCACCAAAAAAATATTTTCCATCTAAAGAAATAAAAGCATTCTCGCTATGAAGGATATCAATGATTAGATTCGGTAAATTCATAAGCTGATAATTAATTGTTGTAAATATTTAGGAGTTGTATTCATCTAATAATTTCTGTTTTAATGGAGCAATTATTCCCATCAGATTAGTAAAGCTATAAGAAATTTGCTCAAAAATACCTTTAATTGAATCTTTATTTAAATTTTGAAAACTGAATTCACTATCTGTAATAAACAAACCACTTAATTCTAATGCTCCTGGAATAATTTTTATTTGAGATGAAGAACTGTCGTAGTATTGCATTGGTTTATGTACCACTCTGGGAAAAACAACCAAGTAATAATCATTCTTATTTTTATAGGTAAAACAATTAATAAACGGATATTTTGATAACGAATAACTTCTACCTAAAATCTTTTCAATTTCAAGGTATACATGAAAGATCCATTCTGCACTTACACTTTTAATAACAATAGCAGCTCTCTCACTTGTTTCTCGCAAATATACATCTCCTTTAATCCCTTCGAAAAATGGTACAATATTATTACCCTTGGTTATACTATCAACGATATTCAAATATTGCTGATGAATCAACCTTAAATAAAAATGTCTTTTTTCTCCATCAGGATAGGATATTCCATCACATAAAACAACCATATTACTATGATCATTGGCTATGATAAGCATATCTTTTACTTTTTCAATATCCTTATGCCGATGGTGCTTTAAATCAACAACAAGCGAATAATTCTGAAAAATGGAATGCTTAATCGTTTTAACGATATACTTATTTTGAATCTGATTTTGTGTGTATTGAGTTGTAGTCTTAACAATATCACAGAAGTCACACGCCCTTCCTGAAAGTGAACCTGACAAACCTAAAGACTGAAGAGGTATAGAAACTAAAAGAACCTGAATTTCCGAACCTAAAACTTCAATTATTTTACTACCAACAATATAATCAGTATTAAAGCGAGAATATATATAACTACTATTCAATTTCATGCAAAAAAAATGGAAGACTTTATACAAAGATATAGTCTTCCATCATATATTATTAATAAATAAGATCTGAGTTATTAATTTTCACCCAAAAAGCGCTCTGCATCTATTGCAGCTTTACAACCAGAACCAGCTGCAGTCACTGCCTGACGGTACTGATTATCCATTACATCACCACAAGCAAAAACACCTGGAACATTTGTTTTTGAAGTACCGTCGATTGTTTTAATATAACCTATTTCATCTGTATTAAGGTAATCTTTAAAGATTTCAGAGTTAGGAGAGTGACCAATAGCCAGGAAGAAACCATCAATATCAATTTTTACTTCCTCTTCATTTTCTTCTCCTTTATTTTTCCATAAAACAGCACCCTCTACAACACCATCACCAGTTAACCCTTTTGTTTGATGTTTCCATAGTACTTCTATGTTCTCTGTAGCTAATAAACGATCTTGCATCACCTTTGAAGCTCTTAATACATCTCGACGTACAATTAAATATACTTTTTTAGCTAATCCGGCTAAATACAATGCTTCTTCACAAGCAGTATCGCCACCACCAACTACAGCAACATCTTTTCCTCTATAGAAAAATCCATCACATGTAGCACATGCAGAAACTCCTCCTCCTGCATATTTTTGTTCATCCTCTAAACCTAAATATTTCGCAGTTGCACCAGTTGCAATAATTAGAGCTTCAGTTTCAACTACCTTATTACCATCAATTGTTACTTTAAATGGTCGCTCAGAAAGATCTGCAGCTGTAGCATATCCAAAGCGAATATCTGTTCCGAAACGTGCTGCCTGATTCTTAAGATCCTCCATCATTGCCGGACCTGTTATACCTTCTGGGTAACCCGGGAAGTTTTCAACCTCTGTTGTTGTAGTTAACTGACCACCTGGTTGCATTCCTTCATATAATACAGGACTTAAATTTGCTCTTGCTGCGTAAATTGCAGCAGTATATCCAGCAGGACCTGATCCGATTATTAACACTTTTGTTTTTTCAACTTCAGATGCTGTATTTTTATTTTCATCACTCGCACCTAAATCCATTTTTTCAAATAATGCCATAATTAATATATCTTATTTCAATTTTCTTGTTTTTGAATACTTTAGAATTTGCCAAATTACGAATTAATTCATTCTTAAGTTATGACAAAAATAATTTTTATTAAAAATATAGAAACCTACAAATTTAAAAATAGTTCATTTTAAATTGTCAAAAATCGTCAGTGAATCTATATCCAGAGCTAATCCGGCAACCACTCCTAACCCATTGGTTATATTTGTATAAACATTGGATTGCTCGTAAAAAGGGTCTTCTCTGAAAGCCTCCTGCTCCGATACTGAACGTATATAATGATAATATTCCGGAGACAAAGAGTATAAATAAAAATGCAACACCCGCTTTTCTTCGATCCCAGTATTAAGAATATACCTATTGGGTATTGAAAAAGAAATTGTATAATACTGACCATTAATCAAATAATCATCAAAACTATTTTGGTAATCAATTTCAGCAAGTAGAGTGGCTTCATAATCCTGTGAGATAAAAACCTTATCTTTTTGAATTATATCGACAGTTTCAACAATTCGGTTTTCAATATTATCATCCTCCGTAATCGTATAAGAATCAACTCTAATTTGATAAAAATTATCTACTCCAACCGGATCAAAAATACTCAAATCACATTTTAGCATCTCCTCCTCTACATCATCTTCATTATATTCCAATACTCTTAATGTATCAACTGTTAATATTTGAATAGGAACAGGTATAATGGTTTGTGCAGAGACCTGTATACTATCATTAACATTCAAATTAACTTTTATAGTATCATTACTTTGAAGATTTGATTCTCCTATAGAAAACCACTCTTCCCCCTTAGGATAATTGGTTTTAATTATATTTTGATGATTTACCTGGTATTGTACCTCTACATTACTAATTTCTTCAAATTTCTTTTGAGATAAAATATCAGTGGTATTGCTAACATGAAGCCGAAATGTGCTGTCTGGCATAGGGAAGGCATATAGAACAACGCGTGCTTTCTGATTTTCAATCTGATAATCAATACTTTTTTCGCAAGACATAAAACAAACAATGCATAAAAACATGAATACACCACGCCTTAGATAATTATTTCGAAATAATCCGGATTGAATTGTTTTTATATGCTCGCGATTTTTCATCAATATAAATCTATTAAAATCTTAAAGTATATCTCAGATATGGCAATGGAAAAGGAAAAATACTCAACTGTTTCAACTCTCGGTTTACATTACCTACATTGTCTTCTTCGTTTGAGAAATAGAGCGAAAAAGCATTTTGACGTCCATAGACATTGTATATTCCTATACTCCAAATTCGTTCTCCCAATTTATTTTTCTTTTTTAAATTAACACCTAAATCCAAACGATGAAAAACTGGCATTTTATATCCATTGTAGGTAGAAATGTATTCTGAATAACCATCGCTAACACCACCTCCACTAGTTGGCAATGCCGGGCTATAATACTTTTGAGAAGGAAGTGTTACTGTATTTCCTGATCCAAATAGCCAGGTTGCAGAAAAGTCGATTTTATTATTGAATACATAATTTCCAAAAATACCTATATCATGTCTTCTATCATTTGTTGTAGGAAAACTATGACCTTCATTAATTTCATTAAACCTTTGTGTTGATTTTGCCAATGTATAACCAATCCATCCTGTAAACTTTCCTGTTCGCTTATGAATTAACATTTCGACACCTTTAGAATGTCCCTTTCCTGACACAAGATTATTATCAATAATATTTGAATATAGGTTAGATGCAGATTCCTCACCATATGCTAATAAATTGTCATAATACTTGTAATATCCAATTACAGATAAATCAAAACCCTTATTAATTTCCAATTTACCTCCTAGTGAATATTGAGTAGCATGTTGTGGTTTTATATTTTCTGTAACAGGAATCCATAAATCCGTCGGCAAGGACACAGACGATGAAGTTAACAAATGCATATATTGAGTCATTTTTGAAAAAGAACCCTTTAAAGCAAACTTAGGAAACATTAAATATCTAACAGACAATCTGGGTTGCCATGAGTGATATAATTTATCCTTGATTCCATATAGCGAAGTATGAACTCCGGCATTAATTTTTACACTATGCGTAAGATTGAAATCATCTTCCAAATAAAAATAGAACTCATTACCATACACATCTTTACCTCCAATTGTTGAATCAACTACAATTTCAGAATTATAGGATTCTCGAATTAGATCAGCACCAGGATTAAACGTATGAAAGATATAATTTCCTCCGAAACGAACATGATGATTTGGAGTCAGAAAATAATCAAAATCCGTTTTAGCCATATAGTCTCTAATACCACTATAATATTTCTGCTCAAAATAATTCCAATCCTCATCATTGGTTACTAAATGCTCTTCAAAACCAACAGAATAAGAATATTGACTGTATGCAAGTGATATGTTTGAAAATATGTTATCATTATAAATTTTATTCCATCTTAATGATGCAACGGTATTTCCCCATCCTGAATAATTTTCATCATTAATATCTATCTGTTCGTTACCCTCCTCTGGTTGATTTGGATTACGTACCTTATTGAAATTATATTTAGTATATACACGATCCTTTCCTCCGTAGAAACTAAGATACAACCTGTTTTTATCATTAACTTTATGACTGACTTTTACATTTGAATCGTAAAAATAGAATGAGGTACGAGAACTACTTGAACGCTGAATTAAATAAGATACTAAATCATAATATGATCTACGGAAAGAAACACTAAATGTTGTTTTATCTTTATATAATGGACCATTTAAAGCGAGCTTAGAAGACATCATACCTAAACTGGCTGTTCCATGAATAGCTTCACTATTTCCATCCTTTAACCTAACATCTACAACAGAAGATAAACGACCTCCATAACGTGCCGGAAATCCTCCTTTTGTAATAGTAACCTTATTAATTGCATCTTCATTAAATACTGAGAAAAAACCTAATAGATGCGAAATGTTATACACAGGTACATCATCAATCAAAAACAGGTTTTGATCCGCTCCTCCTCCCCTCACATATAATCCACTAACTCCCTCACTACCTCCATTTATACCAGGCAATAATTGTAATGTTCGGGCTACATCAATTTCGCCTAAAAAGGATGGCACCTTTCGTATCTGTTCAACAGGTACATTTATCGTACTGTTTCTTGTTGAATTAATGCCTTCAGGAGTAATAAAACTCACAACTGGGATTTCACTGATCAGCGCATTCTCAGTAAGTAAAAAGTTTATAATCGTATCTTTATTTAACTCAAAGCGATGCTGAACACTTTGAAATCCTACATAGGAGCAATTTAATACGACCTCTCCTTCTTCTAAATCTAAATTATAGTATCCAAAATTATTGGTATTAACACCCTGCCATTTAAAAGAATCATAAACGGATGCACCAATAAGTGTTTCTCCGTCTTTGAATCGATTAACAAATCCATGTATATTATATTTTTTTACTAAAGGGAGAGTAGTATCAGGAACAATAATAATTTTATTCTTCTTTTCGTTAATTTGAAAAGGGCAATCATTAAAAATTTCCTGAATAAAATTCTTGATGGAATTTCTATTGGCTGATAATTGAATATGATCTTTTAAACAAAGTTTATTGCTATAACTAAAAGGGATACCTATACTTTGTTCAATAAGTTTTAACAATTCTATAGTTGAACCGGTGGTTTGCGGTATGGTAATTTCTTTTTCTAGTAACGAATATTGCCCATAAATATACTTAGGAACAACTGCTAACAAAAATATGACTATAATATATTTAACAATCTTCGTGTGGGGCATTTAACAGATTTATAACAATTTCGATAAATTCTTGCGAATTTAATCAGAGATTGTTAAAACCGAATCATTAAATGTAATTTTTTTATTAAAATGTATTTCAAGCTCTTCAATAATCTCATTCAAAGATTGATTTTCAAAGGTTGTAGTAACTCTTGTATTTACTTCTTTTCCTGATATAATTATCTTTTTTATTTCTGGGAAAGCATTTTTTAAATCGTTACAAATTTGTTTTAATGAGGCTTGTTCAAATTTTAAAACACCAGACTTCCAATATAAATCATTAAGATAAAGATGCTCTTCATGTAACTCTCCTATACTAACAAGAACTCTTTCTCCTTTGGTTAACTCAACATGCTTTTTGAATGCATCAACACCAACTTTACCACTCACCACAGAAACATATAATTTATCTCTTAGTTGATTTATATTAAACTGGGTTCCTAAAACTGTGACCTTTGTATCTTTAACATTTACAACAAATCGAGTATCATTATGTACTACTTCGAAAAATGCCTCGCCATATAAGTATACATCTCTAATTTCTTGTGTAGCAATTGATTTATTATATACAATCTTACTGTTTTTATTTAAAATAACCACAGAACTATCAGGAAGTACAACCTGTTCAACTTTATTGTGAGTTTTAAAAGCTGTTAGTCGGCCAAACCCAGGAACATTCCAATAAAAATAACCAATAGAACTGAGTATGATAAAAGGTAGAATAATAGCAGCAACTTTTTGAATGCTGCTCATTAAACGAACTTTTTTCCCTTTTTCTTGATGATTTAGATTTAAAGAACGTTTTACTTTTTCTAAATCACCCACCACATCCACTTCGTAAAACATCTTAAGATTTTGGCTATTTTCCCACAGATATTTTACATGATCAAATTCTTCCTGATTTTTGACAGACGCATTTCTCCAATTATTAAGAGTCAGCAGATCTTCCTCAGAAATATCATTGGTCAAGTATCCAACTATAATTCGATGTATATTTTCGTTCTTTTTAATCACTACAGTAAATATTTAAGCAATATCAACTATGAATTTTAATGGAAATGCATTAAACTAAAAAATTCCTCCTGTTCCGGGACACCCTCTACTTCAACTTCTTCAAGCTCTTTTTCTAAAATCACTTCAGGTTCTTCCGTAAGGTTAATTAATTCAGCCAATAATTGTAATAAAAATTCCATAGTCAATAATTTTACAGGTTTTGTGGTAATATGACAATCCTAACTTAATTCACACGTAAATAAAATTCAATAAAAAATAAATATTTAAAAAGTACTCAACTAAAAGCTATGTACAATGCACTAAATAATGCAAATATAACTACAGCTCCTAAATAAGGCGCTAACTTTTGTCGCATCTTTTTAAGAGCATTACTAATCTGAGTTTCAACAGTTCGCTTAGAAATAGATAACTCGTCTGCTATATCCTGATTTGTTTTTCCTTGAAACCGACTCATTTCAAAGATTTTTTGACATTGTTTTGGAAGAGATTTAATAACCTGAAAAATACGATGCTCCAATTCTGTTTCTTCCATAATATCATGGAATACACTTTCAGATTCTTTACTTTCAATAAACAAAGATGAATGGTGATTTCGAATAGTCTGTTCCCTTTTTAAATGATTTAAACATCTATTACGAACAGATTGATAAAGATGAGCTTTAAGAGAGGTATGTATCTGAATATCTGCCCTCTTCTCATAAAAATGAACAATTACTCCCTGAACAAGATCTCTGGCCATATCCATATCATACACCAACTTATTAGCAAAAACTACTAATGGCTGATAGTATAAGATAAATATCTGCTCGAAGGCAGCTTCATCCCCAGTTGAAAGTTTATTTAATAGATCTTTATCGTCCATAAATGATTAATTGCATACAAAACTAAACATTTTTTATACCTAATAATAAAAACAATTGCCAATAGGTTAAAATTTCGTTTAAAACTTCAATAATGATATATAGACAGGATCTAAGTCATATGTTTGCCTACATTTACTTTTCAAAATTTTCTTTAATATCATATTTTAATTTGATTATATAAGATGAAAGTTAAAAACCATTTTTTATATTTGCAGAAACATTAAAACGGGATGTGGCGCAGCCCGGTTAGCGCACTGGTCTGGGGGACCAGGGGTCGCAGGTTCAAATCCTGTCATCCCGACAATTGAATAACAAAGACTTACAAAATTAGACTGTAAGTCTTTTTTGTTTGGGTGCAACCATAGTGCAAACCATATTCATAAGACGTTTTCTTTCCTAAATTCAACATTTGTTTTTTTATATTTTTTTTGTATACTTATAATATTTTCCATAAGGGAAAATAAAGGGAGTAAAAAGTATTATCTATTATTCAAAAAAAACATGTAAACTTGTAAACCAGTAAACCACAAGACATAAATCACAGCTTACTAATAACTTACAAGTTTACATATAGGTTTACATTTATAAATACTTGAACATTTAAACAAAAAAATCTCAATTGTTTAAAAACATTATTGATTATTTATGTAAAACCACCAAGCAGACATTATGCTATGTTATAGTAGATTTATTTTGACTATACTTCTGTCCTTTTTCCATATGGCATAAAATAAATTTAATTGCATATATTGGCAAGCTCCCCAAATGCATTATAAGTCATAATTTTCTTAATTTACAGTATTGATACAGCTTCTAAAAAATCACTAAAACTAATTGGTTTAGCCAGAATTCTGTTTTCATTATCCAACAAAAACATTGTAGGTGTAGCGTATAAATTATAAGCAGTTGCCACTTTACCCTCCCATTTTTTATTTTCATTTAGGTTAATCCAGGGATAATCTGATTTAACAACATAATTCTGCCATGCAGATTTATCCTCGTCAATAGAAATGGCAAAAACTTCCAGATCAATATCTTTATTACAGTACCAATCTCTTAAATGAGGAAGTAATTCTTTGCACATTGGGCATGTTGTTTCCCAATAAAGAACCAACTTATAATTTGATTCTGTTTGAAATAGATCAACATCTCCACCCTCTGTGTCTTTTAAATTAAAATTTGGAACCCGATTACCCATTCTCAATTGCTGAAATGCCAAACGCCTTTTTAGCGTATTTTTATCATCCGAACAACCATTCGGAACCATATAGTTCTCCGAAATATAAGCTTGCAGGTTATCCAATCCCAATCTTTCAAAACCACGCATTAGGTAATCCACAATAAAAGCTGATACATTGTGACTTTTACTTGTTTTATCCAAAATCACCTCAATGGCTTTTTTAAATTCCTCTTCCTGCTTTTCTTTTAATAAACCTTTTTGTGCATAAAGCATAAAATAACTAAACACCTTATCTGTGTATACAGAGGAGTTTAATAATGATTCATCTGTGAAATTTACATTATCAAAGTAGTGTTTTTTCAGAATTTCCTTTCGTTCCTGTTCTGGTAAATTCCCATCTAAAAAAGGTTCTTGTTTTATTTTAATTAGTTGGCCTAAGTATAAATTTGGATAATCCTTTTCTATGGATGTAATCAACTTATTTCTTTCTTTCTGTAAGTTGTTATATTTATTGATTATATAAGCTTGTTTGGCAGATGTATAGTAAGCATCATCATTCTTTTGAAAATAGTTAATTTGCATTACCAACTCTTTAACTTGTTTTTGGTATTGTTTTTCTTTTCTTAGAAATTCAAACCAAACCATATTTTCTTTTGATTTTATTACAGTAGCACTTACAAAAGGAGAATAAAAGTTTGTTTCTATTTCAACTTCTTCTCCATTATATATAAAATCTAAATATTGAGGAGGTTCGTTCATTAACCGGGCTATTGTGGTTTGTCCAAGAATAAGCCGGAATATATTTGAATTATATTCCGAAGTTACATTATAATCTATTTGATTATTTATAACTCTAATTGTATCTAAAATTATCTGTTTATCACCTTTAATAGTATAAATGGTTACTAGTGAATCATTTTGGTTACTTATTGAAACCTTTATATTTTGGCCAACTGTAAAGTTGTTAATAATAAAAAAAATAATACTTAAACATAGTTTCATTTTCATTTTTCAAATTATAAAACATAATTTCTATGGCGTAAATAATAACTCTGGACGGTACTCAAAATGCATTGTATCATAATGATACCATTTACCTCCCCATATAAAACCATATTTTTCAAAAATTTCAATAATTATATTTGGAATTTTATTGAAGTATTTAAATTCTCCAAATTGTTTTAGATCCCATTTCCAATAATTAGCATATCTAACATTTATATCTATTGCTATACCAAAACTATGAGCACTTAGTCTATTTGTTCCAGCAATATGTCTCCAATTATACGATCCTCCAATTTCTGTAACAAATTTCTTTGTGGTATATGGCAAGGTATCTAATTCATCTGATATATGTTGTAACTTTTTATCTATATTATTAATCTTTGTAATTCTAATTTTCTTATTTACAGTATTAGGCAACCATATTATCTCTGTTAAGTTTGATTCTACTTCCTTTCTTGTAGTACCATACATTTTTTTAAAAAAGTCTTCATTTCTAATACGCCCCGGATCACATTTTGCATTTTTATTAAAATCCTGCCTCTTTTTTGGATAATCATAATGAAACATATCTTGCATATCCGGACTATTAATCAATTGATTAACTGACTTTATAACTCCATCATCAAATACAGCTCTGGTTTTATCATACCAAGTAATACTATCATTATAAAATGCTTTAATAAAATCTGGATAACTTTGTATTAATCTATTCGCTTCTTCATTTATAGTTTGAGCGCTTATTGTAAGTTGAAAAACTATGACTAATAACCAAACAACGCTTTGTATTATTTGACATTTAAAGCTTTTCATATTTCTGTATTAACCCTATATTCTTCTTTTCCACATCTGTCAATAAGGTATTTACAATCTTATTATCAACAAGCTTTGGAATACTTTGATACCATTCTTGAGCTTCAAAATACTGCTTCATTTCTATTGTTTTAAACACATATCCATGTCTTGCAAATATCTCATTTCTCATAATTCTCAGTTCTTTAGTTGACAGATCCATTAAATCATCTGTAGTTAAAAGTCGGTTACTAGCCATTTGATATACACCCATAATTATTTTAGGAGAATCTATGTTTGAAGTGATTTCATCGACCTTTTTATTCATTATACATCTGACTGCATACCCCATAGATTTACCCACTTCATCAAGTACCATTTGTTTTGATTCAGAGTCAAATTTGTAACTTGACACAAATAATACTGAATTTTTTGTTGATGTCCACCAATAACCTACATTATCAATATTATTAAAACCAAAAGATTCTCTTTTACCTGAATACTTTGCCATAAAACCCACTTTCCCATTAATCCATATTGATTGTTCATTAGGTATTTCTAATGTCGTTAAATATTGAACTAATATATCCCATTCGTTTTGAGATGGCACATGCCATCCTTCAGGGCATAACTTTCCAGATTCAACTGCATACCAATTATATAAAACTCCATAAGATGAATAATTGCTAATATCATCATTATAAAAACAATATGCAGGAGCTTTTACTTTACTCCAAGAATTAGATTCCTTAATTTGCTGAGGATGGATAAAATTATTATCCGAAGGAACATATGCTAAATTTTCAGCCATCCATATTTGTGTTCCAATTTTAGCCCATTTATAATTCTTCCCATCTCTATCATCTTTAAATTCATATTTCCCTATGAATACCTCATTCAATATTTTTTCATCAACCTGCTTTTGCATATTTGCAATTTCTTCTCTTATTGCATTTTCTTTAATCTGTTTCCTTTCTCTAATTTTTCCAATACTATCAAAAGCACTTTGTATGAAACCTCCTTTAACTTTTGAATTTAAATATTTATTATATGAATCTTCAGTATTTAACTCACATGCAATATCCCAATTTATATGGTCTATTTTTTCATTGGCTTTATCCATATATCTTCCTTTTGGATACAACCTTGCATAATATTTATAACCTTGTAGTGTATTTCTTTCACAAGACTCCTTCCATTCAGTTCTTTCCGTCCAATATGGTTTAATAAAGCTTTTCCAACTAATTAAACCCATAACAAAAATTACAACACAAGAAAACAATACCAATAGGCCTTGTTTATTTTTTAGTATAAATGCTTTACTATTTATTTTCGCATTATGAAAATAAGTTTTCGAATTACTAATAATATCAGATATAGTAATATGTTGATCTATTTTTTTAAAGAACTTTTGTACTGTGTAAGGAATAAAAAGTAAATACAAAATCAAAACTACAAGCATTGACATAGAATATGATATATCACCAAATTTAATGTTGCTATAATTATAATTTAGATAATAATTTAAATCCTCTTTAAAATAGGGCAATAAAAACAATATAATTGATAAAAAATGCGCTATGACAAAATTTAAAACTAAATTAGAAAACCGCTTTTCAATTATATTCTTTCTTGAAATCCAATAAAAAATAACTAAACTAACAGGCCATATTAAAAAGTTTAACCACTCAAAAAACAAAGGATTAAAAAAATAAACTCCTACATATCTATACAAGAAATTATTACTTATGAATAAGCATACTAATGAAAACAAAATAATTAACTTTGATAACTTTTTGAAAAAATTTCGCTTATTTTCATCTATTGATAATAATTTATCATTTTGAATCCACAATGCCAACAAAACAAAAAAAGGTGCTATAGATAATATTATCCACAGCTTATTTGCATATGATTCAAATAGTCTTTGAAAATACGATCCTGGTCTACTACTAAAAATCCTTGTAATAGAAATATTACTAACGAAAAATAAATAAACACCAAATATCCATCTAAATCCTTCAATTGCCATTGTAACAACAACAATAATTTCATAGAACTTATAGGCAAGATATCCTCCTATAATTCCAAAAATAAAAAATGTAAGAATTAATAGATCTTGAGGTGGAGTTCTCATCAATGCAAGTGGAAGAATAACTCCAATTCCTCCTACAATCAAACCTGTAAAAATATAAACAATGATCTTATGTATGGGCCATGCTATTTTTGCAAAAAAAATACCAATTCCTAAAGGAAGAATTATTGACATTATACTACCTCCTTCTGAACCTATACTTACTAAAATGGCTAATAACAAACCTAAAAGAGCTCCAAAAACGAACCCAAAGAATCGGATAATAAATTTAAAATAAGCTTTGCCATATAATAATAAAAACGAACCTATCATCATAGGTAATATTATATTAAAAGCAATTTCAAGTGCTTGCATATCTTAATAGTTTACAAAGTAAAACGTATTGAAAACCTTATCATTAACCAGTATATTTTTGATTTTAGGCTTACCTAGTTTATTGTTTAATCCACTTACTAGGTGCATATTCTTTACACTTACACCAAGCTTGATATAAGATATACACTTCTCCATTACCGCTAACATAAATATCTAGGCAGTCACATCTATTCTCCTCTGTATACACCTTATATTTTAAGTCACAATCTCCATTTGACAAAATAAGATCGCCTTCCTTTTCATGCTGAGTCATTAGGTATACCTTGTTATCCCTAACAAATATTTTCATGGGTCCTGGCAAATATGGTTCATTTGTTTGTAACCAATATTCACCGATTACAGTAGATGAGAGATCCGTAGCCTTTACAGAAGGTTGCTTATCATATTGAGTAAATATTCCTTTTTCTATTCCTTCTTCATCACTAATTAAGATTTTGTCATCTTCAAAAAGATAATAAGATGTCAAAGGAGGAGCTAGTTCATTTGTATAATAGTTGAACTCAACGTTATTTATAGTTTTATGTATTTTCTTTAATTCCAAATACGTATCGCTTCCATACAAAAAGTTGCTTAAATAAACAGTACCCTTTTTGATGATATAATAATTCTTTTCTGCATTCCCCTTGCTTTTTTTATAAGTACCTAAATATCCATTCAAGTCTTGCGACATAACAGGCATAGAAACGAATATTAGAGTAATACACATTCCTAGTTGTATTTTTTTTAATAGAGTCATGTTATTAATTTTAATAATAAATAGTATCCTGTATGATTATTAGCATTTAACTGATTATACAAATCTGTTTCTATGTTTATAGTTTTTCACAACTATTTATTCTGATGTATTTTTACTAAAATAATAGTGGCGCCATCTTTTTTTATTTGCTTAATAATTTACTTAATCTCTTATACACCGTATTGAAAATCCTCTTGACTTATCATACTTTTCATATTCGAACAACTTCAATTTATTAATCTTCATTGCAAATGCATGCATATCGTCCTCTGAAAAATTAGACCACCAATATCCTGAATCACTTATTCGAGAGAAACGGCCTGATGAATATAAATTTCCTCCAAAAACAATCTTCATTCTTTCATAACTCCATAAACATCTGCGCTTCATACCTTGATCTATATACTTACTAGCATCAATAATATATTTTAGTGTTTTCCATTCATCTGATGATGGTAAATGCCAGCCATTAGGACATGCCTCTTTAGCAGCTTCCCAATTATATAATACCCCAAACTTTTTAAACGTATCACAGATTTTTACATTATTTATTTCTTCACTGGAATAATTATAAACATAAAAACATGGTTCCGCATTAGATATCATCATAGAACTTGTGATCTGTGGTAAATAAGCTAAATTTTCTGCCATCCACACATGTCCATAAATATCTACACAATTATATGTTTGTCCATCACGCTGATCCGTGATAACAAATTCTGTTTTATGCAAGTTTTTATTAATAATCTCTTCATTTCTTTTTCCCAAATTATTAGATTAATTATTAAATGATTTTTCTTCCTGTAGTTCTTCTCTTCTATTTATAGACACGTCTTCTGTTCCCAACTTTTTTTCATTTAAGTCTATATTGGTAATTTCTATTTTATCTTCAACGAATTCATTATCTTCATTACTAACGGCAATATCTTGGTAGTTTAATGTATTTGAGCTTTTTATTTCTTTATTAACAACTACGTCTGAATTTCCTTCATGGAATGCATAATCAAATGCCTGACTGGTTAATGACTCGATAATTGTATTTTTACCAGTTAGGCTCGGCCCTGCCATTCGTTGAATTTCCTCCGTTTCTTTCATAATATCATCAACTTCATCACTATATGATAAAGCCCATGTTATAACATCTGTATCAGGATTTTGTAGATCATAAAAAGCTTTAGTTCCTAAAATTAAAACTTTAGCACTAACAGTAAGTTCTTTTGCAATCCTGCTTGATTTTGCTTGATTTACATATTTGTTAGTTGCTTTTTTTAGTCTATTCCATCCTCTACTTACAGTTCTTTGGGTATAACCTAAATATGTTGATTCTTCCTTGACTGCTTTACTATACTCATTATGAACAAATTGTTTATGTTTTGATACATCTATTTGTATCTTTTTTATATTAGAAAGAGCTTTACGATTTAAATTATTCCAGATTGTTTTATTGGTGGAACTTGAACCTTTGTAGTAAAGTGGATTTTTAGACCTTATGACCATACCCTCAGCTTTAACCCAACTTTTATAGACTGATAGAATATCATTGGAACTTGCAAACTTTTCCATTCTAGTTAAATTATCATTTGCATTATCCATACTAATAAGCGCATTTTTTAATAACCCATTTGAATTTTTCTGTGCTACAACTACACTATTCAATAAATTAGCTGCAGCATTTAAAGCTTTTACATCTTTATCTATTATGCTTTTCCCGTTAATTATAAGTTTATTATCAGTCCCTATATTGTTAGCAACTACTAGTAAATTATTATAATCTTTCAAATAAGAATTCAATGATTTGATATGTTGGTTTATCGCACTCATCGATTCTGAATTTTTAATACTATTAAATCTATTATTACGTTCTGTGGAATAAAATTTAGTAGCATTAGTTATAACATTTGATGTTGTATTTAATATTATTTCTATATCGTTTTGATTCAATTTAATTGTATCATTATAATTCGTTCCCAAATAAACTAGTTTATCATTCAAATGACTTAGCTTGCTTTTATATTCGTTTAGTTTCTGATAGTAATTTCTTATTGGCAGAACCGTCTCTAAGTTTATTATATTATTTGATGTACCAACTATTGAATTGGTTAGATATTTTGGAATTTGCTCATATATATTCTGAAAATCAGAATTCACTTTTTCTATATCTGCCATCACATAGATTGGCTTTGACCATAGATTATTTCTTATTCCATTTCTTTGTTTTTCAATTGTAATAAACTTTTTATCTATAATTATAAGATCATTTTGTAATAAAAGGAATTGATCTATACAAGAAATAAAAGTATCTATCTTTAAGCCTTTGGATAATCTAGATTTTAGAACGCTTACTGAGTTCTGAAATATTTTAAATTCTTTATCATTTGAATCCTGTTTCAGTCCATATGGTATTACATAAATTGAATAAAATACTATAAAAACAATAACAATTATCCCAATACTTATTAATACTATTTTTTTCATATTATTATAATTTAGTATCAAAGGCCATCTGGAACTCTCAAATAATTTTAATCATCTTCTTGTGTGTGAATTAGGATAATTAAATTTACATGTTAGTTTCATATGTCTAAAACTTGCTTTAAACTACCATCGAGAACACGCCTCTTTTGTCATTCTCCTTATGAGAACCTTTTCACATGGCTCGTATCTCTCAATTTAGATGTTGTTATAAAAAAATGATATACCTATCAGTAGGTATTTGGATGAAGGTTTATATTCTGGGGATTAAAAGGTAATATTTATAGATCAATAGACATATGGACTCTTGGTTAACGATAATATTAACATAGATTAAATACAAATAACCATTTCATATCCTTCTAATTGACTCAATTGATATAGGTATTCTTTTAAATATGAAAAATTTGATTTTTATAAAACTGCCTAACTTTAATAAGTCTAGAGATAGTATTAATAACATAGAATACTCCATATTGAAATGACCGCAAGTAAAACTGTTGTATCATTAACTTCTTTCTTTGGTTTTAATATTAAACCCACCTAATCACACATGGTTCTTATTCATAATCTATTTCAAACCTTTTAAATATCAGAATTTCTCATTTAACAGATTTTATAACCCACCTATTTACACATACTATATCAATTAAATAATAGAAACTACAAATCCTGAAAAAGCATAAATAGTAGTATTCGTAATCACCACTAGAGAAATTTCAATTAAGGTATAGAATAATTAATATTTATCTCAAAACATTACCACACTTCATTCCCTTGAACTTCACCAAAATCAATTTCATCATGCCTATTGTCTTCGTTTATACCATCTACAAGATCATCAAGTTTGTATTTCTTTTTTAAAGGTTTTAAATAAATCCACCTTCCTTTCTTGAGATTAATTCAACAGTATCACCTATTTCAACACCAAACTTTTTAACGATTTCATCCGGTAAGGGAAGAATTGAACTACCATCTTTTTGCGAAACTAATTTTACGATATACCTTTTCATTGGATCTAATTTGTAAATAAAAATGGGAGGCCGTTGCCTCCCAAAAACCAAAAAGTGGAGGAATTAATCCTCCTTAAATTATTTTTATATTTCAACGGTAGATAAGTAGTTTGCTTCACAAGCCTTATCCTCAAATAAATCAACTCTCTTTAAATTGCAAATCAGAATTTTCTTAGTCAAATCTTTAATGTCATGTGCTTTTAACCATTCTTCATTGGCTATTTCCTTTACAGTAAATTGTACGCCCATATAAAGAGATCTGTCAATCTTACCATTTGAGGACTTTCTGTGGTTAACTAAATATCTGGCTCTTTCCTGGGGTAAAGGAAAACTTGCAAATTCTTCAGTGTTATCAATGTAAATAGCAATATCTGAGAAGTCAATTCTCTCATCATTAACATCTTTCGACATTATATCTTCTGTAGTATCGTCCATAAGGTGTATGTAATTCCCATCCCAAACAATCAGATATGATTTAGTATCAAAATCATATGTGCCAAATTCCTGATTGATATAGGCAAAGAACTTTTTATTTTCATCATACTGCTTAGCTTTATCGACAAGCTCTTTCTTTTTACTTGAGATTAATGAATTAAAGGCGAATTCATCCTGGTAATTTTGTTTGTACTCCTTTCTATAAAACCGGTACAAGTATTCTTTGACATCGTTATTGTCAATCGTTTCACCTAAGGTGGATAAAAATGCTTTTTCTTTAGAAAAGTGTTCAGGTTTATTGTACAGCTCAATTAATTTGTCACTGGCAATTTCTCCCATTTCTATACCTTTGTTGATATTTATAGCCCAATTAAAAAGCTTATCAACTACAGCGTAGGTGCCTTCACTCTCATAATGCCTAAATTGCTTTATAGCACATTTAGTATATCTGACATCAACCATCTCTCCTTTCTCAAGCACCGACTCCCTAATCGCTACCTGTGATTCCTGAAGTTTACTTCCTACTTTATAGCATACATATCTATTACTAAAATCTGCTGGGCTGGTAATAATTATCGAATCTCCAATATAGTACGTTTTTCCATTGATTGCAGTGAATGGTTCTTCAGATTTCTTGAATTTTTGCGCATTTGCCTTAATTGGTAACAGGGTACTTGCAATTACAAATGCAGTAATAAAAATTTTAATTAGGTTCATTTGTTAGTTTTTATATTATTAAATGTGTAAACATCTCCTTGTTTGCTTGTAATTAGGTCTTTCATTAATTCCATTTCAGAAGGAATTTCTCTAAATCCAGCATCTCCAATTTTTAATACATTATTAAAAAGATATTTTGATAATTCAGATTGAGGAAATTGTGCTGGCCTATTAAAGCATTGGACTTTTTGATTTCTCCTTCTTTTCGATTCTCCAAAGTTCAGACAAGCATAAATAATAGAATTAGCAGTATGATTTTTGTCTCTCATACCTTTTAGGTATTCATCGTATTTGAAATTTAATGCTTGCCATATCAGGTTCACCATTTGTCCGACAGAATATAGTTTGAGCAGATCAGTCATAATTGGTGCAATTGCTTCTTTCTGATTCGTAACAAGGCCTTTAGAGTCCAGACTACCATAAAAAATATCAATTACCTCGTTTAATGCAACTTTCCTCCATAGTTCCAATTGCTCTTCCAATGAAAAGTCTAGTCTTCTAAATGGCATAAAATATTTTCTTGCAATTTCTTCATCAATTTCAATATAAATTGCATAAGGAGAATGGTTTCCAACTCCTAGCTCTGTCATTAAATGTTTAAGGTAAAATATGTTTGGCGCAGGATCTCCATCTCCTACTATTCCAGCACCTATTACAGAAAAGTCTTTTGAAATACCTGTATGAATTAAACTCCCTAAAAATAATTTGACATCAAGATCAAGCGTTTCAAATTTTTCTCTGGAGATTTTAATTGTTTTGACGTTACCCTTTTTGTAAGAATACGCTGCACCATCCCAAAAGCCGTCATCTGGAAATAACTTTTTATAAGGATCAACGTCTGAAAACATTTTTTCATGACATGATGGACAAATCGGATTCGATAGTTTTCCTCTTTTAATATGAAGCTTATGAGAGGTTTCTCCACATGTTACGCATTTATTATCTGGATGCACAATAGGAGGCAATAATTTTAGGAATTGAGTATAAGAAACCTTTTCAAGATTGTATTTTTCCAAAATTTTAGGAAGAGTTAAGTCTTTATTTTGAAAGTGGTAAATTACCTTCTTGAGTTCATCATAAGACAACTTACTAAAATACGGATCTATTTTTGATTCATCAATTTGATAACTGGTCATAGGCTCGTTCCTTAAATGGTTCACGAACCCCTAAAAATGAAGGTGGGCGTGAACCTTTGCTATATTTAGCTACAGAAGGTATCGCCAAACACCCGAGAGAACCAAATAAGCGAAAGGAACACACCCATATCAGGGTGCATTCACTTCCTAACTTCTCTCTCTAATAATTTTGGCGAAATTTTCTGTAGAGAAGCGTTAGTGACGCAACAATTATTTTAATATTTCAGGTTCAAAAATAGTAAATCATTGTTGACTATTGAACTTTTTATTGGTCTCAAAATTAGTTAAAACTATGCACTTTAGTGCATCTTGCTTTAGCTTCTAAAAATCTTAACTTTGATCATATGGTTCAACGAATTAATGGTCATACAGTTTCAGAATTAACAGCTCATATTGTGTGGAGTACAAAGTATAGGTATAAAGTACTTCAAGGTGATATAAAAGTACGATGTCGCGAGCTGTTAATACAAATATGTGAAGCGGAGGATGTGATAATATTAAAAGGTGTTGTTTCATCTGATCATATTCATATGCACATAAATTATCGTCCATCACAAAATATAAGCGATCTAGTAAAGAAGCTCAAAGGTCGAACATCAAGAAAATTACAACAAGAATTCCCACTCTTAGGTAAAAGATATTGGGGCCGTCATTTTTGGGCAATAGGTTTTGGTTGCTGGAGTTCAGGAAATATAACGGATGAAATGGTAAATGCTTACCTGGAACATCATAGAAAACCTGAAGACCAAGATGAATCCAATTTCATCTTAGAATAGATGAGAAACGAGCCAAAGAATGACTTTTAGTCATTCAGGTCGCTCAAAACTATGGACTTTCAGTCCATAGTGGTTTATTTATTTTGTTTGAATTCAAATCCTTTTTTCCCTTATGGTTATCCAATATTGTTCCGATCTACATCTGGAGTTTATCCCGAATAGTTTATATCTTCACAAAAATCCAATTAATCCAGTTGGAGATATTCTAGTCCTGGCTGGAGACATATCTTATTGGGGAAAGAAGCATTTTAAACACTCTTTCTTTGATTATATTTCGAAACGTTTTAAAGCAGTATATTATGTTCCTGGAAATCATGAGTTCTATACCGGTAAAGATTTAAGGATTATTGATAAACCTGTATTTGAATCCATAAGGGAAAATATATGGATGGTTAACAACACATCTATTGCTATTGAAGGAGTGGAATTCTTTTTTAGCACTTTATGGTCAAATATACCTAATGAAAAATCTCTATATATTGAAAATAACGTAAGTGATTTTTATAAAATCAAATATCATGGAAAAGATCTGAATACAGACATTTTTAATGAATTACATGAAAGAAGTATTGCATTTCTTCAGCAATCAATTGTCAAATCTAAAGCTTCTAAAAAAGTAATTGTTACTCATCATGTCCCAAGTCAGTTGTGTAATCCTGAGAAATACAAAACATCAATTATCAGTCCTGCTTTTGTAACAGAATTACATCCATTAATTCATGACTTAGATGTTGATTACTGGATCTATGGTCATCATCATGATAATATGCCTGAAAAGGAAATTAATGGTACAAAATTAGTTACAAATCAACTAGGATATGTACATTTGGATGAACATCATGAATTTAAAACCTCTGCATTTTTTGAAATATAATTTATTCATTGATTTATAATGCTTACTAACAAAGACCGTCATTACGCAGAAAAAAGAAAGAAATTATGGGATTCCTTTGGCTGGGTATACAGGGGAACAAACTATTTGAGCAAAAATCATTCACTAAATTGTGGGTGTAAATGGTGCAGAATGAAAACACTTCATAACAGATCTGAAAATAAAAAAAATAGATTGAAGGCCAGACTTTCATTAGCAAATAAAGAAGTACATTCTGATATTGAAGATGTAAATATGGAATACAAAAAAGCCAGATATTATTAAAAACAAGGCACCATAACTGATGCCTTTTAAATCATTTCCATCTTGTTTTGCGGTATCTTTTCCAATTCTTATTTCGTTGTTTTGAATTAGTTGAGTTGGATGTTTCTCTTCCATGAGGAAAACAATACTGACAACCTCCCATTTCAATATAGTTCTGAATTCTTGAAATTCTTATATTATTGAATTTTTTTGGGATATCAACTACCCCAGGATAATAACATCCAAACGCTTTTTTAAGACGAAATTCTTTTTTCGTTTTTACTTTTAATCTAAGAGGAAAATCCTGTTCAAAATGTTTCATTTTTAGTTAAGTAATGATGAATACTTAACCAAGAACTTGTTTGTATTTGTGATATAGATTCATGATGAATACACATTTTCAAATATTTGCTAATCTAAAATTAGTAATAATTTTCCAATTGGAACAAAATCATTATATTTGAACATAACTCATAGTTTAGGGTTAGGTTTGGTTAAAGATTAAAAACAGCTGTATGAACGTTATGCAGCTGTTTTTTTGTTCAATTTTTAAGTTATTCTATTTTTAATCTTTTTTAAAGGCTATTATATATACAGTATATTTTAAAATCATTCCATCTTAAAATAACTAATTTAATTAATAGATATCTTCAATATCTAAATTCAAAATCGTTTAGGACAGGTCTGAGATCAGTTCTATTATTAATTGCTTTAAAAGATATATTTATAAATCCATTCTAGTAATATGCATTACTTCAATATATATACAGCTATAACAAACCCAAATCACTAGCAATTTTATTCTCTTCTTCTTTATGTTTTAATTTTTCTTTCCAGAAGATTAATTGCTCATCCATTTTTACTTTTACCTCATATAAATAAGCATTAATATCATCCTGAGCCTCAATAGCACATTTATACATTTCACAATTTACAACATTATCAAACTCTGCAATTCTTTCATCTAGTTTTTTAATTAATTGCTCTTTTTTCTTTAATAATAAATTTAAATCATCAATATCAATTTTTTTTACGGAAGACCAATCTCCTACACGTAAATCATTAACTATTTCTGCAACTTTTGTAATATCATCTTGCTTATAAGCATCCTGTAATTCTCTAAATTTTTCGGCTCCCTTCTCTTTTAATTCTTCTGGTAATTTATCCGGATGGCAGATCATTGCAGCTTCCCTATATAATAGCTTAAGTTGTTTCTGTTCAATTTCACTTAATTCCTTTGCAGGTTTATTCTCAATACTTTTCTTATCTCTATGGAATGTTTCTTGATTAGACTTAGCATATTCATAATCTTGTTTGTGATATTTTGTTTTATCCTTTTCAAAAAAAGAATATCGTTCCTTAATTTTTAGAATTTGAGAAATGATTTCACCTAAAACTTCATAGTATTTTGTTGTAAAAGTATATATAATTCGTTTTTTTTCATCTATTAGCTCATCTATTGAAAGAATCCTAAATTCAAGGTTTCTGATTTCTAATTGAAGTGCAGCAATATGAGGATCAATATATGTTACAATACGAGTTTTACTATTAATAAATTGTTCTATGGAAGTTACAACCTTATCAAATTTCCCCTCATCTATAAATGAAATAATTTGCTCAACTTCAACGTCAACCTCATCTTTTTTTAGTCTTTTGCTCTGATATACAACATCTTCATCATCTCCCAAGACAATAAGATCCTTGATAATTGTAAGTCGTTTAATTATTTTTGAAAAATCTACAGATACTTCTTGTTCTTGAATAACTTCTCCTGTTAGTTGTTTAAACTGTTGAATAAATTTATAGGCTAAATCAAAATCATTTTGAGTAACAGTAATATTTTCATGATTCTGATTAGTAGCTTTATTTGTCCAATTAAAAGATCCAGTAATAACTATCCGTTTATCTATTACACAAAACTTATTGTGCATTAAAACTCCTGAATAAAATAGAAAATAACCTCCTAAACTCTTTAACTTTGTGTAATCAATTGATGATTGATGGTTAATTTCATCATTAGTGATTACCAAAGAAACTTTAACACCATCTTTTTGTTTTTCAAGTAATTTATTAAATAAATGCGGCTCTGTAAACCATGCAACTGCAACATAAATCGTTTCCTTTGCTAGATCTAATTCTTTTAAGATTTCTTCTCTTATATTATTAAAATAGGCTTCTGTTATTATCATTTAGATTTGTTTACAATTGTTGATATAATAAGTTAATAATTCCTTAACCTCAGCCTCAGAAAGAAACTTGAAAATTTTTTCATAAATATTTAATCTAAAAGTTTCATTAGACCAGTTTATACAGTACATTTTAGTATCATTAAAATCTTCAACTCCTTTAAATATATTTAAGATATAATCAATATCCTTTTGTGGTGAATAATAATCATAATGGTTCTCTACTCGATTGGTGTATTTTTCGCTCCACATGTTATTAAACTGATCTAATAACATATTGCATTCAGGAACTGCATAATTATTTGAAAGGCCATTCCAATTCCATTTGTTTTTATATAATTTTAAAATTTGAACGTTAAATGTTATCAAATTATTTATTGATAGTATATTCCAATTCCAATAATTCTTAAATTGTTCTAATAATGAACTATTGTATTTTATTCCTTTATTAAAAGATATACCAAATAGACTAGGATCTACATGATTAAAATCGTTAACATTTTCACGTTCTGTAAAAATCCATTTATCTTTATCCTCGTAGTTAATATCTTTTCCCCAATTCCAATAATTTTTATATCGCTCAATTAAATTGCTAGTCCACGGTAAAGCTTGATTGGAAGATAAGCTTATCCAACTCCATTTATCTTTATACTTTTCAATTAACTCTACAGACCATGGAATTGATGTATTTGTTGAAAGACAATCCCAATTCCAATTATATTTAAATTTATCTATAAACTCTTCGGACCAAGGCAAAACGGTGCAGAAACTTAAACCATTCCAACTCCATTTATCTTTATACTTTTCAATTAATTCTACAGACCATGGAATTGATGTATTTCTTGAAAGAGAATACAATTCCGATGTACTAAAATTACTTATATATTTTTCGATAAAATGTTCTGACAAAGGTAAATTTTGTTCTGTAAACAAAGTTGACCAATTCCACTTCTTGCTATATTTTTCAACTAGCTTTTCAGACCATGGGATTGCCTTATTTTTTGAAAGACAATCCCAATCCCAATTATATTTAAATTTATCTATTAATTCTTCAGTCCAAGGTAAGGCTGGATTTTGAGATAAATATGGCCAGTATAATTTATTCTCATATTTTTCTATTAATTCAATTGTCCAATTTAAGGAATCTATCTCAGATATATTATACCATACATTACTATTATTATCTTTTAATACCTCTAGCAATATTGGATTAGATCTATCATATTTATATATATTTGGATAATAAACTTCTATTAACTTTTCTTTGAATTTATCAATAACATCATATGTCCAAATAATTTTTTTATTATTCCATAACGAGAGAATATCACAAACGTCTGAATATTTTAAAACAAGTTTTTCAGACCAAGGTATTGATGTATTATTTGAAAGTTTAAACCAATTCCACTTATTCTTGTAAAGATCTAATAACTTTTCTGACCAAGGTAAAGCAAGGTTTTTTGAAAGGTAATTCCAATCCCAATCCTCTTTATATTTTTCTATTAGTATTTCAGACCATGGTAAAGATGTATTTATTGAAAGTAGATCCCAAATCCAATAATCTTTATATTTATCAATTAGCCATTCAGACCATGATTTATTATGGTCTGAGGAATGTTTATGCCAAGAAATCTTTCTTAAGGTCAAATCCCCAGAAACAAAATCAATTTCCTTTAAATAGTCACTTATGGTAACGCTATTATTTAATATCAAACGATTAATATCATAACCATATAAATTTTCTTGTATAAAATCATCAGTCCAAGGAAGCGATTCATTTTCTGATAGACTATCCCAATACCAATTACTTATATATTTTTCTATTAATTCCTCAGTCCAAAATATATTTTCATTTTGAGATAGTCCATCCCAACTCCATATATCAAAATATTTTTCTATCATTAATGTTGAAAGAGGATAATATCTATTTATAATACCAAGGAAAAAATACTTATCATAACTTATAAGCTTTTTGATTTTTTCTAAATTATTTATAAAGAGAAGATCTTGTTGTCGTTTTATCTCAATATATTTAGAATTCTTTAAATCAGATAATTTTTCTATACCTATTTTAACTGGCTCGTAACATGGATTGATTTCATGTGCAAATTGAAATGTAACAGCAGCTTTATCTATTTCTTTAGTTTGCATATAAGCATATCCTTTCAACAAATAGAAGATCTCATTTTTAAGAGAAAAATTACTTATTGTTTCAAATAGTTCAATTGTTGTATTCCAATCTCCTAGTAATAACGAAATTTGCCCTTTTATAAGAATAATTTCAAGAGTATTATCTAAACAAAAACAATCGATAATTTTATTTAATTCATTTTTTGATAATGTATCGTCCTTAAAAAATAATTCCCAGTCAATAAAATTTTTATTGTCAAAACGTTTTTTTATTGCACTTCCCCAGTGTTTTATAAATAGTGACCTATTTGTTGAATGATACAAATAGCTTAAACGAAATTCAGCTTTATAATGAATACTATTGAATAAAATTGATTTATCATAACAATAAATAGCTAAATCTGATTTATCAATTTCTGCTTCCGTCCTTTTATATACCATTCGTCGGGATTTTCATTTTTTAATATGGAATCTGAAATTTTCACTATTTGTTTTTCAGAAATTAATTGAATATGTATTTTTTGGCTTTTAAGCGCTTTATTTTCTGACATTGTATTATAAAATGAAATTGTATACTTTTTTTGAGGGGTTATTTAAAATTAAGCATATTGTTATTTAAAATGATTAATATAATAATCCATTAATATTTCTATTTCTGATTCTTTTAAATGGGCGAATAAATTGTTATAAATAGACATATTTTGCATACAACTCGACCACTTCCATTTATCAAAAAATCTTAACATTAATTCCTCGGTCCATAAACTTGACTCATTACTAGATAGAAAGTTCCATTCCCAATATGATTCATAATAACTTATTAGATCAGTTGATAGCTGTAGTGAATTATTTAAAGATAAACTCCACCAAATTACATTATCTTTAAATTCTTTAATCATTTCATAAGACCATTGAATACTAGTATTTTTAGAAAGAGATTCCCAATGCCACTTATCTTTAAACATTCTAATCAATTCAATAGACCAAGGTAAAGATGGATTTTCTGACAAATTATGCCAATTCCAAAAACCATTAATTTTACTGATAATTTTTTCGTTCCACGGTAATGTGGTACATGATGTTAGGTAACTATATTTAATATATGATTTGTATTTTGTTATTAATTCTTTGTCCCATACTACATTATCATTCGACAATATACTACCCCAATTAATTTCATTTTGATATTTTTCAATCATACATGAAGTCCATTTAATTGAGGAATTTTTACATAACCAATACCAATCAATTTTATGAATATATTTGTTAATCAAATTCTCGTTCCAGATTATTTTGGTATTCTGAGATAAAGTTGACCAATCCCAATAGTCTTCATATTTTTCAATAAGATTATCAGACCAAGGAAGTGAAGGATTTGAGGATAAATAATGCCAACACCAAATATCTTTATATTTATTAATTAACTCAATATTCCATTTTGTTGTAGTACTTGCTGATAATCTCCATATAATTACTTTATTATCTGGTTTGAATATTTCACTTTGTATGTGAAATAGATCATCAGACAAGCAAAGTGAGGTATTGTAAAATACATTTGGTAACCAATTAGATATACTTAAAGCTCTAGGATCATAGTAGTATTTATAATCTTCAAATTTGGCTATTATATTTTTTATTAATTTTGCAGACCAAGGTATTGATCTATTTATAATTATACCTGAAGGATTTGATAATCCATCATTATATTCGTAATAATATACCCAATTATCATCAAATATTTCTATGATTTTTTCTGTCCATGGAACGCAACTATTGTCTGATAACAATTTCCAATTCCACTTATCTCTAAAATTATTAATTAATTCTTGAGACCATGGAATACTTTCATTACGACTCAAACAATTCCAATCCCAATAATTTTTATATTTTTTAATTATTGTATTAGATAATGGAAAATATAACGAGATAATGGTGGGAAAAAACCTATTATCATAAGTAATAAGTTTCTTTATATTTTCAAGATTTCTTTTTTTAATTAAACTATCTTTCTGTTTGCAATCTATTAATTTTGTTTCGACTTGTTGTAACTTACACTTTTCAATACCTACTTTAGCTGGGCTATAAAAGTGATTCATCTCTAATGCTAATTTGAATGATATTGTTGCATCATCTAATCTTCCTTTATGCATTAACGCAAATCCTTTTAGCAAATAGAAAACCTCATTTTTTAATAATAATTCCTGTATTCCTTCAAATAATTCAATTAAATGATTCCATTTTTTTAAAAAAAATGCAATCTGTCCTTTAATTAAATTTCTTTCAACATAGGTATCATTGTTAATACAATGTAATAAATTCTTTAGTTCCTTTTCTGATAAAGTATCCTCTTCAAAAAAGGTATCCCAATCATTGAAATGTTCAATTGCAAATCTCTTGTTAATAGCATTTTTCCAATGCCTAACAAAAAGGCTCTTATGTTCTTTGTGGTATAAATAGGCTAAACGAAATTCGGACTTAAAATGAAAATCATTGAATAAAAGTACTTTATCCAAACAATAAATGGCAAAATCTGGGTTTATTTCTTCTGCTTGTAATGCTTTTAAATACCATTCTTCCGAATCTTGAATATTTAAAATAGCATTTAATATTTCTAATAAATTATCTCCAACCTTTATCGGTAAGTTTCTTTTTATTGGGATGAGTTTATCATTTTTTGACATTATATATTTCAATTTTCATTTTCAAATTTTCTTATACATTCTTTCCCGCATTTGCTAAAATGGAGACTTTATTTCCTTTTTTAGTATTTTATTGAATGGGAATCTTTATAAAAATCCATAAACGCACTAACAGTACTTTCTATAATAGATTTACTCTCTTCAAGTAGCATTGCAGAATTACTCACTTTAGTTTCCCAAGAATTAGTCTCTTGTCCAAAAATCATAATTCTTAAATCTGCTTTTGCTAAAGCTTCTTCATTTATTTTTAATAACAATGGATATGCTGGCTGCTCATTTACATTTGGGGAACGTCTCATTTCTCGCAATTGCTGTAATACACAAGGTTCTCCAAAACTTAGTTTATCACTATATATGTTCGTTAATTCTTTAATAATGTTCATTCTTATATTTATTTAATGTAACACTACCTATTCTTCTTAAAATTTTCTGCTTGCTCAAATATCTCTTTGTACACTTCATCCCTGTCTACTGGCGGATAGTCGTTTTCTGCAAGGAGGATAATCAAGTCAACTTTTAGTTCGGCTTTAATATCATCACGTTTACTCCAGTCTGTGTATTTGGCTTTGTCGTCAACTACCAACTTAACTTCTTTTGACAACAGAAGGAGTTTATCTTCCGGATATGAAAAATCATATTTAACAGCCAAAGCTTTGAGTATGTCATAAAATGCTTTTTCTTCAAAATCAATACCCATATCACCAAAGGATTCTTTTTCCTTACGGAGTGCATGATACAAGTCTATAATTTCGTCAGTAAAATCTTCCAAAACTTCACTTCTTAGCACATCTGCTTCATTACGTTCATTGTAACGATCAACAATAGTTTGCATCTTTTTGGAGAAGTCTACGCCCATGATTTTATTAACCTTCTTAAAATCATCAATAGCCTTAGCCAATAGTTTCTGAAGTAGCTTTATTTTGGTATTAGGTAGTTTTATCTTATTTAGTTTTTCAAGGTAATCATCACTAAAAATATCTACTTCAGAATTATTATCATCTCCTAACTTGAATATTTCTTCAACACCATCACTTTCAATAGCCTCTTGAATCATTTTGCGCACTTTGGCATTCATCTGATCTATATCCGGAGCTTCACCTTTTGTTAATTTGAAAACAATAGAACGAACAGCAATATAAAAATGAATATGATCCTTTTCGTTTTCTGAAAAAACTTCACTACCAGAACATATATCAAAAGCAGCTTTTAAACGCTTAACCAAATACATAAAACGCTTCTCTAATTCCTGAGTTGCTTGTACATATTCAGCAGCCATATTTAAAGTATTTAGCTGTTCTACAGGAGTCCCTTTAAAGTAACTTGACGTATTGAATTTATGGAAGATTTTAGCTAACAAATCCAAATGATCTTTTACTACTACAATGGATTGCTGAATATCCTCAAAATTCTCATTATCTTTTTTATTATAGTGGGCTAATGCCAGATTCATTTGTTTTTTAATGCCTATATAATCAACAACCAGTCCCTTTTCCTTGCCTTTAAACTTTCTGTTTACACGAGAAATGGTTTGAATTAAATTATGACGTTGAATAGGTTTATCAATATATATGGTATCCAAAAACGGAACATCAAAACCGGTAAGCCACATGTCGACTACAATAGCTATTTTAAAGTTTGATTTAGGATTTTTAAATTGACGGTCTAATTCTTTACGATATTCTTTAGTTCCAAGAAGATTCCATAAGTCCTTTTCATCATCTTTACCACGAGTCATAATCATTTTAACCCGTTCAATAGGCTTAATATCTTTTTGCTCTTTTTCTGTTAGTTTTTCACCTTCTGCATGAGTTCTGATCTCATCCCATTCTGGTCTCTGTTTTATTACATTTTTATAGAATTCATAGGCTATTGTTCTGCTGCTACAAACAAACATAGCTTTACCTTTTACTGAAGCCCCTTCTTCTACTCTTTTATCATAGTGTGAAACAAAATCTTCTGCTAATGCTTTTAAACGATCAGGATCCCCAATTATAGCATTCATATTAGAAGTGGCCATTTTACTTTCTTCAATTTGATGTTCATTAGCCCCTTCTTCAGCACATCTATCATAATACGCTTCAATTTCCTGAAGTTTTCTATTATCTAAGAGCACTTTAGCTGCACGACCTTCATAAACCAAACGGACTGTAATTTCATCCTGTACTGATTCTGTCATTGTATAAGCATCTACTACACCTCCAAAAACATCTAAGGTTGCGTCAACTGGTGTTCCTGTAAAACCAACATAGGTTGCGTTAGGTAATGAGTCATGCAAATACTTGGCAAAACCATATGTTTTTCTTACTCCTTCACTGGTGATTCTTACTTTTTGATTGAGATTCGTTTGACTACGATGTGCCTCGTCTGAAATGCAAATTACATTACTTCGCTCAGTAAGTAATTCTATATCTTCTGTAAACTTATGTATTGTTGTTAAAAAAACACCTCCACTATTTCTACCCTGAAGTTTTTCTCGTAAATCAGCACGACTTTCAACACTAACAACTGTATCATCACCTATATATCCTTTAGCATTAGTAAACTGAGCAGAAAGCTGATCGTCCAAATCAGTTCTATCAGTAATTAAAACAATAGTTGGAGAAGAAAAGAACTTACTCTTCATTAATAGACGAGTAAGAAAAAGCATGGTAAAACTTTTTCCACAACCGGTTGCTCCAAAATAAGTACCTCCTTTTCCGGTACCATGTGGACGAATTTCTTTTTTTATATTATTAAATAGCTTGGTTGCAGCATAGTATTGTGGATATCGACAAACTATCTTTTCCTCTTTACGTGAAGTATCTGGAACATAGATGAAATTCCTGGTAATATTTAAAAGGCTGGATGGATTAAACATCCCCTGGATCATGGAATACATACTGTTGATACCATCCTTACCATTATTGCCATACATACCAGCACCAACAGTATTACCATTACTACCAGTACTTCTCCAAGCATAATAAAATTCATAAGGGGCAAAAAAAGACCCGGCTTTATTGTTTACTCCATCACTGATTACGCAAAAGGTATTGTATTTAAACAACTCAGGTATATCCTTTTTATATCGTGTTGTTAATTGCACATAGGCTTCATGAATTGTTACAGTTTCTCGAATAGCACTTTTAAATTCAAATACAACCAACGGAATTCCGTTTACATATATCACAGCATCCGGAATACGCTTTTCATATCCTTGAATTTCTATCTGATTAACAACTTTATATATGTTTTTATTCTTTTTATATTCAACAATGGGATCTGCAGCAATTGAAATATTTCCTTTATTAAATTCATAAGACTCATCTTCACTTACAATAGAACTATAATCTATCAACTGTATATATAAATCCTTTTGGGTATGATCTTCTCTTTTTAACAAAAAACCATCAGAGAGCCATTTCATAAATACTTTATTGCTCTCATATAGATCTGAGGCAGGCAATTTTTCTAAATCTCGAATAATACTTTCAATTTCTGATTCAGTAATTCCTTCTGCTTTATATTGTTTTTGAAGAAAGCTCTTCAAATCCTTTTTTATTAAAACCTCTTCTTCTTCTCTTTCTATTTTATCACCTGATAAATAATCAAACCCCTCTTCTTTTAATAGATCTATAAACGCTTGTTCTAGTTTGGCTTCGGTGAATTTCATTTTAAATTAGGTATTTTATTCCTCAGGATTATTTAAAATATAAAGTACGATTTTTCCTATTTCAGTACGAAAATATTTTTGATACTGACTATTTGGTCTATCAGGAATAGTTTGTTGTATTATTCCTTCCTTTAATAAAGGTTCAATATGTTTTTTATAGTTTGTAGTATGGTTTGTTAAACCTAAACACTCTTCTAATATATCTTTACGCTTTTGGGGTTGTGATAAATAAATAAGAACCTTTCTTTGCTCTTCACTTAATGCAATAGCTTGTTCTTTATATTTCTCAATCTTTGATGAGTTAATCTCTTCTTTTGAAATACTAGATAATTCCTTTAAAAGTTCATTTGAATTAACAATAAATCTAAATCCCCCCACTTGGTCAGTCACTTGGTCAGTCACTTGGTCAGTCACTTGGTCATTTTTTTCTATGAAATCAGAATGAATAGGCAGTTCACATACAAAATGTCTTCTTTCCGGTTCATCTGTATCAAATAAAGGTTTTGGAGAACCATTGTTGGTCATTGCAGTATAAATGGTTGGTAAGCCTGTTCCTCGCCCTTCAGTTAATTCCAGTTCTTTCAAGAATTCACCTATTCTTCGATTTCGATAACGTCTGGTTCTAATACTTTTCCCTTTTTCAAAATCAGCTTGTTTTAGTGAAGGATCTACTCCATTGTAACTTATAATCTCGATAGCAGTTGGTAGAACTCTCACCTCAATGGGCTCTCTAAGTTCATAGTTTCTGTGATATACTGCATTTGCCAATGCTTCTTCCAACGCATCATAAGGAAAATTTACAATTCTGTCAGCCTTTTCTCTGTCAGCGTATTTAATTACTTTGCCTTTGACTACATTCGTCTTTAAATAAGATAACGCATCTACAAGTTGCTTTTGAATAGGACCCTCAAATGTTTTTTCTTCGAATTGTTTTGCTCCCGCACCTTCCGGAAATTCTACCACATCAATCTGAACGGCAGGAAAATACTTTTGGGGATTATCAGAAAACATAAGTAAACCAACATTTTTAGGAAAACGATGTTCTTCCGCTCCCTGGCATAAATTCATTGCTTCGGCCAGTTCTTCAACCGACATAGAGGCACTTTCGTTATATAATTTACTCTTTGTTTCATATAAATGTTCTCGCATTAATCCAAAGTTCAAGTCTTTGACTCTGGCATGCGTATTTACTCTATCATCAAAAGGAATTTTAGCAGTCAATTGAATCAACTCAGCCTCTTGCTCTTCATTAGGTATAACTGTATTTGAATACATCCTAATACGGTAGTTGTATTTCTTATTTTTTGCTACTTTAACATCATCCGGTACTTTATATGGACGATTGCTACCTGCAGGAACCCAAATAACCAATACATGTTTGTCATCTATTTCTTCAAGTGACATACGTGGCATATAGTTTGGCTGAATAAGATTGCTATAACCAATCATCTCTTTTTCCACCTTCTCTAAAGCTTCCGGATTAAAACCTAGAACAGGTCGAACAGGCTTACCATTTTCTTCCTTTACACCAACAATTATATATCCACTTCCTTGATTCTCAAAATCATTGGCAAAAGCACATACAGTCCGCATTATGGTAGTAGGATTCCAATCCTCCTTAAACTCCATTCTACTTCCTTCAACCTTTTTCCTGGATAATAATTCTTCTATGCTTATTAGGATGCTCATTGTTTCTCTATATTATTGACATCAATTTCTATTCCCTTGGTGCTACAGTACAAAACAAAATCCTCCATCTGTTCTTTTGCCGATTTTTCATTAGAAAATAAACTCAAAGGATATGCTTTACCATAACAATCATCCCCTTCATATTCAATTTTATTTTTAGAAAAAGCTCCATCTTCTCGTTCCAGCCAAGGCTTGTCATTTATCAATAAAATAATACGAGTGTCTGAATCTTTAGGTGAAGGAAATTCCAAAGGAGAATTTATATCAACATTCATATTATCATAGTAACCTGTATCTGATTGAATTATTATTCCTAGCCATAAGGGGATGTCCCCCTCTCTATTAAAATAAAAATTATAACAATACATCGGTAACCAATCCCAAGGCCATTGATTCAACTTTACACTTGATCTTTGGAAAGAAGCATTACTAAACCATGGATTTCCAGAATTAAGTTTAAATCCCCAATAATTACTAATGAAGTTTACAAGATCTAACACTCTTTTTTGATAAATATGTAATAGTCTATAAGCTTTTCTAACATCACACAATAACGCCTCTACATTTGAATTATTTATATTATTCATTTTCTTTATATTTGAAATATCTATTTAACTGGAGACAATCTTCATTATAATCTTTCAATTTTAAGGATTCAATATTTTTAATTTCATCAAACCACTCTCCTGTAGCATAGCCATGAATTTGAAAAACAGTTACCAAATCTTCAAAGATTGAAATTATTGAGTCGTTACTAGTTAATATTCCCTGACTATGTTTTAGAGATTTCAATAGTCCTTTTACATTATCCAATATTCTTTTCCACCGACATTTAACTACCCAAACATTACCTTCTTTGATAAATTCCGATTTCTCTGAATGTAATCCTCCCAGAGCAATATAAAATAACTGCTTGCCGTCTTCTTTATACTCTTTATAATAGGACGTTATCTGATCTTTCCATTGAATTGGATTTTGCTGATTATCATCAAACCTTTTAGCCTCAATGATCAAATCAAACTCTTTAAACCTAATAAATACATCAGGTTCAATAAAGTTAGTATTATTGGTATCCTCAGCATCCCAATGTGGCCAAAATTCCTTTGATAATATTGGTCCACAAAATGTAGTTAATTCGGAGCCATAACAGGATTCTTTTATTAATTGCCAAAAGAGTTCAACAGGTAAATAAAATAATCTCTCAAAAACAAAAGAAGTCAATGAATCTTCAGAATTTTTAAATAAATGTCGCCAATTTATCTCTTCATCGGAGAAATTTCGACCTGCTTTGTTCTTCTCAATTGCATAAAGCATATACTCAATTTACTTTAATTACACATTTGTTTTATTCAAGCGTTAATACCTTATAACGAAATTTACAATACAACAAAGTGAATTATAAGAAAAAATGTCATAAGACTCTGTAATTACTTATTTACATAATTTGATATTTCAGCGTATTGTATATTTTCATAAAGAAATAACGAATTATATTATACTATTTCAATTTATTGTATCAATAAGGTTGTGATAACCAATCATCTATTTTAAATTCTACCTATACTTTATTCTAGTTCCTTCAACCTTTTTCCCGTATAATAATTCTTCTATGTTTATTAGGATGCTCACTATTTTAGGTCTTACTAATCTTCATATTCAACCGTTTCTCCTGTAAGGTTATCAATTGTTTTAAATAACTCGATAAAGTGTCTAAATATATTTGGACTTGATTGATTCCTAACATGCTTAGAAAACACTTTTTTACTTTTCTCTTTTATTTTATAAACTCCAGGAATTGCACTTTCCTCTATTACTTCTTGTTCTTCTAAGAATGAAAAATCAAAATAATGCTCTACTTCAAAAAAATTGAAAGCTTGATCTTTTTGTAAGTAATTATCCAATTCACCTGGAACTGGTAAACACAAACCATAAATCTCACAATTATTATGCTTCTTAACGGTATCCTTTACACACTCTGAAAAAATATTCTTTTTTAATCCCCTATACTCTTGCAGACCTTTTGCATCATGATCAAATATTCCAATTAGTATTGAATCTGAATATATTAATGGTTTTGCTGCATTTAATGTTTTTGAAACCTCTGTTGCTCCTCCGGATTCATTTCCAGAACACTCAATACTCCAGTATGGCTCACTTCCGCCTGTAAGACAATAAAAAGCATGTTCAATAATTTCTGCGTCAGTTTTTCCTTCAACTACCAACTTTATTCTTTTATCTTTTTTTACAGTATTTAAGTTTGTAAATCTTAATCTGCTTGCCGGTAATTTGATTAGTTCCCGTACAGGTTCGCTAATCCTTCTAAAGTGCTTCTTTTTAATATCTTCCTTTATACTTTTGTACTTATCCTTTCCTAGAAATTCCAGACTAAAATCTAGAAGTACATATAATGACGGATCTTTGAAAATATCCTTTTCCTCAATTATTTCTGCAAGAGCACACGGTTCATTAATCCGCTTTGAATCAAGGGTCAAGGCCAATTTAACGGCCTTGTAAGCACTTACTTTTAAATCTTTGTTATTTCTAAACTCATTTAAAACCTCATAAAAAGCAAGTTTTAAAGGTTCCTTTACTGTTAATGAATTAAAATTTTCATAGAAATACATCAAATTCATCAATTGTAATATTGGTAAGTTATAGTTTTTAAAAAGTACTACCTGATCTGATGCAAGTTTTGTTGTTATCTCATATGCAGATAAACTAAGCCTTAATGCCTCATGAACTGCATTTTTTCTCAATTGATTGTCCGTTTGATAAAGGGCTTGCAACAAATAGCCAGTTCCTAATACACCCATAAAACAATCTTGAATCATGTTTGCACTACTGAGTTTTGCAATAATTTTCTCTAAGAATTTAGGTAAATCTTTTGATTTTCCTGCATAAAATATTGCAGCATTCTGCCAATTGTGATCTAAGAAATTTTCAACAAGACTTGCTTCTTTTTCCCTTTGATGCTTAAATATTTCTAATGCAGCATAGTATTCCATATAAGAGTCGTGACTAAATTTAATCCACTTATCGTCTTTGACTACTAAAATTCCTGTATGTTCAATTAGATATTCCAATACCTCCTCAAGTTTTCCTTCCTTAAGAGGTAATGTTTTCCCTTCATAATAATCCTCGAAATACTTATAAAACTCCTCTTTTGTTAAAGGCTTATGCCCATCCCTCTCTATTATATGCAATGCGTAAAGAGACAAAATTCTTTCCTTAAAAGAAATATCAATAAATTCTATCCTACTTGTTACCGTAGACCTTCCTATAATTAGTGAATTAAAGTTGTCATAAATGTCAGCAATTGTAGCAGGAACTTCTAAATTATTTTCTTCATATAATATTGATATTAAAGAAAGAGTTAAAGGAGTAATTGGCATTCGCTCAATTATCCTGTTTTCTTTTAAAGAATCTACCAGTTCATCTGCTTTACTCTTTTTATCATGAAAAAATTGTGCGACAAATCGTTTGATTTGATCATTATTAAATTTTTCAATTTGATAAATATTAATACCATTTTTATCTATTAAAGCTGCAATTTTATCATGATTTCGAGTTCCAATTACATATTTAATGCCTTTCACTTCGGAAAGAACACCTAATTCACTTAGTATTTTCTTTTGCTGTTCTTTATCTAGTTCATCTATACTATCAATTAAAAGAGTTACTTTATATTTCTTATAGAAAGAGTCATTTATTTCTTCAAAATGCTTAAGAATGCAATTCTCTATTAAAGGCAAGACTTTATAATTATTCTCAAAAATTTCAGTAGCACTAATAAATATAGGGATATTTTTAGCTTCAGATTCAGCATTCTTTTTAATGAGTTTTTCTCCTATTTTCTTTAATACTGTTGTTTTGCCTGTTCCTGCTTCTCCTGAAATAATTTGATTCTTTTTATCCTTTATCAATCCATCAATCTCAATTCTTTTGCGTACTGGAGTATTTGTTGCCTTATCTTCATATGAATGAAATATGCGGGGTTCAATAAATATATCTAATAATTTCTGATACTTTTCATTAAATATTTTAAGTTTTTTTACTTCAGATTCTTTTTTTATAAGATTACAAAAGTCATTCTCATACTCAATTAATTCAACATCATCATGCTTCCAGAAATCAGTGTAATTTTCATTAAGTAATTCAATTAACTTATCTCTTTCAATAAAGTTTAATTGTACACTGTCAATTTCATTTGATAGAGCAACCTCAAAGCCATTACTTATATTGTGCTTTGAAACAATAAATACAACATTCGGTTTACTTATAGGAAGTTGTCCTTTAATATTTATAGCAACATCCTCAACTGTTGGCCCTCCAATTAACTTTTCTTCATAAATGAAAAATTGTGATACTTGAGTATTTAATGGTCCCTGCATTACTGCTGTAATAGAGTGATCCAATTGATTTATATCAGAATATCCCAATCGCAATAATAAACTATATACACATTTATATAAATCTTGATAACTAAGTGCTTGGATTTTTTGAATATTGTTCATAATTATTGTCAAATTTGGTTGTTTGTTAATTCATTTAAGTCTTTAACTCTTAATTCACCTTTAATCAACTTTGGCAAAAGCGTATCTCTTAGTTTGGTTAATGATTCAACTTCTTTTTGATTTAATAATCTTTTATCGTTATTGTCTTTTGTAACATTATCATAGGCATTAAGAATTTCATCTGATGGAATAAGTATCTCAAAATTCTTCAATGCTGTACCTGATACCTCTTTAAAAGTAGAGCCAGTTGCAATTGCCTCAATATCATTAATATTTTGCTTTAGAAAATAAAACAGGTACTCTGAACACATTCCATTAATAGGTACTAAAGACTTAAAGCCTTGATTAGTTGAAACCTCATTTTCTGCGATTGCAACATATCCAATCGGAGCTCTGGATGAAAAAAGCACAGACCCTTTGGGCATCAATTTAGCACTACTCTGTTTTAGACCTAATTCAGTTATATCAGTTGCTCCCTTTGAAATATACTTCCACTCGTAACCTGATAAATCCTTTGGACTAAGCCATGATATTCCATCTTTACAAAAATATTCCTCTACTTTAGTAGAGGGTGTTCCTCCTCCAATAACATCTGCAATATCAGAAATACAACCTACTCTCCACCCCTTCGGCACCCACCTATCCAATTCCTCATTAAACACAAAGGCATTAGGAAACAAGCTTTGAATATCTTTGGGTAATGGTTTTCTTTTATCACCAAGCGCTTGTCTTCTTTCTGCTTTTTCTTTTAGTACATCAGGTATGGGATTGCCGGCTTTTAAAGCATTATCAATTACAGGGTCAAAATCAATAAACCAACTTTTAAACAGGGTTTGTGCCATTTGCTCTAAGGTTTGGTTTATTTGGCGGTTTAACTCTATTTTATTTGTTATGCAATCAATGTGATTAACAATGACATCTTGAATTTCTTTATCCGGTAAATTAATTTCAAATGATTTGATATTATACATTGGTAATTTACCTTGTGCAGACCCAACTTTTCTCGATAATATTTCTTGCTTTCCCGCAGGAGAACACAAGTAGTAAAATACAAATTTTGAATTTACATCTTCATTAAAATTAGTTATTCGAGCTGCATTTTCTGTTAAATTTGCGCCATCAAATTCATCTTCAATATAAAATACAACACCTATGGTATGACCAACAATTGCGAGGCAAACATCGTTAGAGTTGACTATATATCGAGAAATCACTTTTTGAGTTTCACTTCTTAGATATTGAATTTTTGTTTTTCTCAGCACATTATTATCAACATCAACCAACCTAATATATGGATGCTTAGTTTTTATAGAAATTAAAGAATGGCCTTTAGGTAACCTTTTACCACTTTTTATTTCAGCAATATCTTCAAGTTTAAATAATTCCCAATCACTCCCCATACCCCAACGCCTCCATATTTTTACGAATTACATCATCCAACTCAGTACTTTGCTTCATTTGCGCATAAAGAGTTTGGGTTAATTCCGTCATTTTTGTTTCAAAAGGGATACCATCATCTTCTGCTTCTGCAGCACCAACATAACGCCCTGGTGTTAATACATAATCATGTTTGGTAATATCTTCCAGTTTGGCTGATTTACAAAAGCCGGGAGTGTCTTCGTATTGTATTACATCACCTTTTGAATCATCAATACTTTCTCCTCGCCAAGCATGGTAGGTGTTAGCTATTTTGGCAATATCATCAGTAGTTAGTTCTTTATGGGTACGATCCACCATTTCACCCATATTGCGGGCGTCTATAAATAAAGTTTCTCCCTTACGATTCCGATAACCACGCTCTTTATCTTCATTTTTATTTTTGGTAATAAACCAAAGACAAACTGGAATCTGAGTCGTATAAAAAAGCTGTCCAGGCAGAGCAATCATACAGTCCACCAAATCATTCTCAATCATCTTTTTACGAATTTCTCCTTCACCGCTGGTATTGGAACTCATGGAGCCATTAGCCAAAACAAATCCTGCTGTTCCGCCTTCAGAAAGCTTACTCACCATATGCATAATCCATGCATAGTTGGCATTACCTGTAGGTGGAACTTCGTAACCATCCCAACGGGAATCATCCGTCAATTCATCCGGTCCTCGCCACTCCTTTTGATTAAAAGGAGGATTGGCTAAAATATAATCCGCTTTTAAATCCGGATGCTGATCCTTAAAAAATGTATCTGCAGGAACATCTCCCAGGTTGGCAGCTATACCTCGTATAGCAAGGTTCATCTTAGCCAGTTTGTATGTGGTACCGGTATATTCCTGTCCGTATATTGAAATATCTTTTTGATTACCGTTATGGCTTTGCACAAACTTGATACTTTGCACAAACATTCCACCGGAACCACAACAAGGATCGTATATTTTTCCTTTGTAAGGTTCCAACATTTCAGCTAACAAATTTACAACGCATTTTGGCGTATAGAATTCTCCTCCACCTTTTCCTTCTGCTGCTGCAAATTTTCCCAGGAAGTATTCATATACTCTTCCAACTATATCTTCCTGTTTGTCTGCTATGGTATCGATATTATTGATCGCATCCAGTAAAGAGGATAGCTTACTGGAATCCAATCCTAACCGTGAAAAATAATTATCAGGTAACGCTCCCTTCAATGAAGGATTATTTTTTTCTATTGTGTTTAAAGCGGCATCTATTTTTAATGCAATATCGTCTTGTTTTGCATGCGCTACTACATAACTCCAACGGCTTTCTTCTGGTAGATAAAAGATGTTCTTCATATTGTAGAACTCTTTCATATCAATGAATTTCTCCTTTCCCTCTACAACAAGCTCTTCCTTCCTCTCCTCAAACTTATCGCTTACAAACTTCAAAAAGATTAATCCTAATACCACATGTTTGTATTCACTACTCTCGACGGTTCCCCTCAACTTATTTGCAGAATCCCACAGAGATTCTTCCATAGATTTTTGCTTTGTTTTAGCACTTGCTTTCTTTGCCATATATGTATGTGAGTTCTTTACATAGAAAAATTGAACGTATAAAGATAAACATAATATGACAAACCGCCATACATAATGGTAATGACATTATATATGGCAACACCATATAATATGGCATATAACATAGATTAATTATTATTGACTATCTACCTAATTTATTGTAACTTATAGGTATATACCAAGAAATGAAAAGAGTTTTATATATATGGCTAATTACATCAACTATTTTATTATCAAATGGCTGTATAGATATATCATGGCCTGATTCAGAACCTGCTCCAACTCCTGAAATAATTGAAATTTGTTACGAGATTATTGATGAAGAAAATGGGAATATTATCAATGATGCATATGTATCATTGAACATTAAAAGAATGCCAAGTGGAGCTTATTATACATATACTAATCCTGAAGAAGAAAATGGAGTTTATTGTTTTAGCATTAAAGAAACATCTGTAATTCAGGGATTGTTTGTAGGAGCAAAAGATTATAAGACAATATGCTGGTATCCATTTCGCCCCGGTATTGTAAAAATGAAACACCTAGGCTATCTTAAAATTCACATAAGAAATATATCACCTTATAATGATCGAGATGTTGTTTGGGTAACAACAAAACCAACAAGCTCCTGTATGACAGAGGTCATGTTAAACTATGACGGTCAGCTCATTGATACTGTAATCGTTAGATACATTCCTCCAGGTAAGACTTCTGTTTCATGGACATGGTGGAAAAACTCAACCCGATATGAATCTGACATACATGAAATTGAAGTTGAAAGCAGAGATACTTCATATTTTGAGATTAATTATTAAATATCCTATTCTTAAATAATGAGACATTATAAATTTCTCTTTTCAATTATAATGGATCATTGTTTAATTTGAACTTTATAAATAGCCTGTTGTCATCTGATATATTAATACTATAATCCATGGTGTTACCACGAATACTGTTATTGCTGTTACTACCAGCATATATGGTATGTATGGCATTCATCAAATAATTTGATGAATTAATCCTAATTAGCTTGACAATTAAACATTTATATCACTTATTAGTCAAAGACAAAAAATATACTACTCAAGTATCCAGAATACTACATTATAAAACAAACTTATGAATAATCTAAAATTTGAGGAAGAATTCTCTTTATTGGAAAGAATGTACAGTGATGGGAGAATTGATTTGCAAGAATTAGACTTTTTACCTGGTTGGTTGCATATCAATAATACCGAAGACTTTTCATTAGTTTGGATGAATAAGACGATGCAAAACGAAATTCAAGCTACCAATGAACAAGTATTAAAAGAAGGTCTGGCATTTATGAATAAAATTATTCATCCTGCTACAACAAAAGTAGCACTTCCATTACTATCTAACTTTATAAAAACTTCAGATAATGATAGTGTACTTGGCTTTTTTCAATATATAAAACCTTGTCATGAAAAAGACTATAAATTATACGCCACATTTACAAAGTTTTTACAAAACCAGGACGCTCTTATTTCATTTTCTATTCCAATCGAAGTCTTTGGAGAAACATCAAAACTGGTTGAAAAAATAGTACAGGAAAACCTTTTAATTAAAAACGAAAATAGAGTATTGAAAAGCAATCTAAGTCTGTTTTCAAAATTAACCATAAGGGAAAAAGAAATACTTCAATACGTTATCTCTGGATTAGATAGTAAAACTATTTCAGAAAAGTTAAACATCTCAAAATATACAGTAGATACACACAGAAAAAGAATATGCAAAAAGTTACATATTAGAAAACCAGTAGAATTAACACGTTTTGAATGCTTCTTTAATTAAGTAGATAGTTAATGGTTGTAGCTGGTTCGTGTTCTAAATTAATTGCTATAATTTTGTACCACCCTTACTAATACAGTTGAAAATCATTGTGAAAACATTTCACAAAAAACAGCAACATCTCATATTCATTTTGGGTAAAATTTGATATGTTTTTCTAAGAAAATAGACTATTCTAATTTAGATTAACTTTAATTTACTAAGGCTACTATTACAACTATACCGTTTGTCTATTTCATTCACTTATTCGTCACTTGAATTATTCCATTCGTCCATATACCTAGCGGTAGGTATTTACATTTAATCTAATAATTAAGAATATTCGTGTTATTCTTTCTATTTGACATTTACCTATACTACTTACAACCGTAATTTAAAGATGGTAAAATTAAAATAAAAGGACTTTTTAGATCTTCAAATAAAAATAAATTAAATATGAATCAGTTAAAAGCTATTTGTACCCTGCTTTTGTTACTACTACTTTTATCTTGTGAAAAAGATGAAAATGAGGATTTTGGATACATATGTTTAAAGGGGATAAATCTTGAACCTACAGTATTATCCCTTGGTGAAAGTTGTGTTTTAAACTCTGATCTTGAGATAGTAGGCCACCCAAACCTATCAGATATTTCCTATTATTGGAAATGCTCTGAAGGAGATATCAGTGATAATAGTTCTTCAAATACATTCTGGACTGCACCAAGTGAAATTGGCAACTACAAAATCGAACTAACAGTCAATTATAAGAATGAAAAATTTACATCTGATATACTTGTTAAAGTAGTGAATTCTCCGGCTAAAGATTGGGGATCGATATCTGGATTTTTACTTGACATAGATAAAGAGCCTCTAACTGAAATTGTAGTTTCTACAGTTACTGGAGAATTCTCTCTAACTGACCATGAGGGTTTTTTCTACATAAAAGATATACCACAAGGTGAAACAGGGATATTATTTGACGGTATAGAATTTAATTATGCAGCTGCTTTACCATGTAGTATTGAAGTTAAAGGAGGAAGCCATATGCATATAGATAATATATATATTCTTGAATCTGAATGTCCTGATTTTATAACAATTGAATCGATGCCTGGTAATAGGATTTATTTTAAATGGGGAAGTGTTGATCCTAACATTTATCAATATGTAGAATTCTATAGTGGATCAAATTTGATGAATAGGTTTGGTACAGACGTAACTGAACTAACCTTGGAAGATGTTACAAACAGCACTTGGAAAATAAGAGCAATACCTTATTATGGAGACGCAAGTGATTTTAAATCAATCTATGAAGAACCGGGTGAAGTTTATGACCCTTCAAGTGACTTTTCAACTTTGACATATTCCAATTTCTATGAAGCTTCAATAACCTGGTCAGCAGCAAAATATGAAAATTATTTAGATGGATATAAAATTGCAAAACTTCAAAATAGTAGTTGGAGCTTTATTTCCGATTTAATTCCTATAAATAAATATTATTATGAACTAGAAACTTATCCTAATGAAAGCTCAATTTACTACGTAATTTCAATAGCTGATAATGGGGATTATAATAATTCACAATCAAATAGTAAAAGAATTTATCTAAATATTCCAGCATTAATAAGTCCAGAAGATTTTGATGCAACATATAATAGTGAGAATAACAACATAGAACTTATTTGGAATTTAAACTCATTAGATAATAAGGATTGGTACGATGGCATAATTATTAAAAAGTGTGTTGGAACCATTTATTCTTCAACAATATGGGAAGATTTAGAAACTATGTCAATTAATCAATTATCTTATACTGATCTGAATCCTATTTCAGGTAAGAAAAATAATTATAGGATATATACATATTCAATTAATCCTAGAACTCAAGTGAAAAATTACTCAACGTATCAGGAAATTACAATAAATGTACCTTAAAATAAGTGGCATAGGTGATCCTTCAAGATCTATCAGAAAGTTGATATAAAAATATTTAACAATGTTGTAATTCTTGAAATCTAATTGATATCATTAATTATTTCAACAACATCCATTGACCATAAACAATTAACTCAGTATGAAAAAATTATTACTCTCTTTAATCGTATGCTTTTGGATTCTGAGCTTATGTGCTCAAGAATTATCTTATTCAGATGCAAAACAAATTGCATCTGAACTATTTCTTAATATTGACAAGAATTCATCAAATCTTAAATCTACTATTGAGGTTAAAGTTGATTCATTTACAACTTATTTTACAAATAGAGATGCTTCTTTAAAATCAACACAGAATCCTGTACCTGCGTTTTATATTTTCAACAGAAATGATCAGCCAGGATTTGCAATTATATCGGCAGATAAAAGAGCAAAAACAATACTTGGGTATTCATATTTCAATAACATTAGTGAAATTAATCCTGGATTAAAAGTTCTTTTAAATCAGTTTGTTGAAGAAATTAGCTACTTAAAAGAAATAAACCTTAAATCAGGAATTATTAATTATTATGATGATTTAGAGAGTTACACTCCAGGAGATTGGTTATTAGGAAATATTGAATGGGGTCAAAGTTATGCACCTTATAATAGTTTGTGTCCTTATGACGAAACAATTCAAAATAATGTGCCTGCAGGGTGTGTTGCAACATCAATGGCTCAAATTATGTATTATTATAAATATCCACGGTTTGGAAATGGAACGAAATCATATTTTTCCGATTATGGATTCGAGTTTGCCCCATTCGAGGAAACAGAGTTCCAATATGAATTAATGGAAGACAACAATATTGATGAAGATAATCTTGCAATTATTGAAGATAATCTTGCTATGTCAACTCTATTGTATTATTGTGGCGTTTCCGTAGATATGAATTATGGTCCTAATGAGAGCTCAGCTTTTACATATCATCCTTTGTTTAATGATGCTCATTGTGCTTTACCAAATTACTTTAATTTTAAAGAACCTGTCTACAAAGATAAAACATTATTTTCTTGGGAAAATTGGTATTCATTGATAAAAACAGAAATAGATTTAGGTAGACCTATTATGTATTCAGCGACGGATCCAAACAATATTATCGATCCAGAAGATCCCAAAGGTAGTCATTCATTTATAATAGATGGTTATGACGACAATAATAAATTTCATGTAAATTGGGGTTGGGGTGCAATTAATTCCCCAAACGATTTTTTTTCGCTTACCGCTCTAAATCCTGGAGATTATGATTTCAAGAACGCTCATTCTATGTTAATTGGAATTGAGCCTGCAAATCCAGACATTACTTTACCTACACTAGAATTAAAAAGTTATTCTTCTGATGTTACAACTAGTATTATACTCACATTTAGTGAACCTGTAGATAAATATACAGTCAATCCTAACAATTTAATCATTAGTGATTCAAATGGAAATCGTTATTCATTTTCTAAAGACTACAGCGAGGACGATACGAAAAATATTATTATTACACTTGATGAACGTTTACCATACAATGAAAATATTGAAGTAACTCTAACAGATAGAATTAAAGATCTAGTAGGTAATTCATTTGATGGAGATAAAAACGGTACTCCTGGTCCAGATTATACTTTTGCTTTTACAACAGAATCGAGTAAGTGTGAGATTATTTCTGGTTATGTTAGTCCTTCAACAGGAACAACTAATGATAACTTTGAATTTATAGTTCGTTATAAAGATGAGTCTGGGCAAGAGCCTGACTATATAAGAGTAAATATTAATGATCAATGGTATGAACTATCTTATGCAGAAGGTGATATTAAGTCTGGAGCTTATTATGTTTCTACCTCACAAAATTTTATCGCTGGAACATATTCTTATTATTTTGAAGCAGCAACAACAACTTTAAGTACTACCTTAATAACTGAACCTAAAGAATTTACAGTAGAAACTCCTGCTTATGGACATGATATTGAACTACAACTAGCAGAAATTCCTACTTCATCTAGCCCAAATAGAGATATTGAAGTTTCTGTAAACGTTAGAAATGAAGGGGAATACACCGAAAGTAACTTTAGTGTAGATTTTGAATTGATTGCTCCTGATGGTAGTATAATTGATTCTGAAAGTTATACTATTCAAGAGATACCTAAAGATTCTTTTCAAAAATTAACTAGCTCTCTTAGAGTTGGTGATGAAGAAGGTTATTATACAGTAAATGCTGTAGCTAAAAACACACTTGATGAAACTAGAAGTAATAATTCAATAAATCCTAAAATTTATGTTGGTGAAAGGATAAATAGTGAAGAATATAAAGCAAGTTTTTTCTCTATTACAACAGACCAAAAAATAGATAATGCATATGGTCAAGATATATATTGTAAAGCTTTCAACAATAGCACCGTGTACATTGAAATAAATGGAGGTAATTGGGTTGCATATAGTAAAAATGAAGTATATAGAGTATTACAAAATCAATACATTTTTAATTGGTTTAGTACAGCTAGTGATGAAATTTGGTTTTATTTCGGACCAGTATCCGATGAATTAACTGTAGAACCAAATCCTATTGTTGGATCACAAGGTGATAAATTATATTTTACAGTTGAGTCGTCAGATACAGACTTAGGTACAGGTTTCTCAGGCGTATATGAAGATAGCAAATATGAAGATGGAGAATTAATTTCTTCTTGGATGGTACATGATGCGGAAATAAACTCCCAGAAGCAAAAATATTCTATAACATACCCAGATGATATAGATGGAGATTATGAAGGTTGGATCGAGTTTAGTGGAAATAGTGGATATAAATTCTATAAGATTATTAATGCATCTATTCTCGCAGATGATAAAGATTTGGTGGTTGATATTATACAACCAGCCAGCAACACCCAATACGAAAAAGGAGATATAATTAATACAAATGCACAGATTAATAATATTAGTAATTCTTCAGAATCTATTAATTATACATGGAAATTAATAAATCCACAAGGAACAACCATCCAGCAAATAAATGGCTCAGAAATAATACCATCAAATGGTTATATAACACCAAGTGCTTCTTTTAGCACCTCTGACCTTGGAGAAGAAACATACACTTTGTTGTTAGAAATATTAAATTTCACAGACGATAACTTAATAAATAATAGTGACCAAGTTGAAATTGCTGTAATTGAATCTAAATCAATTACTGCGAACTTCATTGCCAGCAATACAACTGGAACAATTCCATTTTCAGTAGACTTCAGTGACTTATCTGTTTCACAAAACACTACCATAACAAGTTGGCAATGGGATTTCAATGGAGATGGAATAATTGATGATACTAACCAGAATCCTCAATACACATATAATAATATTGGAGACTATACTATATCTTTAACCGTAAGTGATGGAATACTTTCTTCCACTGAAACTAAAACTCAATACATATCTACTGTAAGTTTTGATGTTGATTTTGATACCAATATAAAAAGCGGGACTAGTCCTTTAATTGTATCATTTACGGACTTAACCACATCTGATTACCCAATAACTTCCTGGAATTGGAACTTTGGTGATGGTTATACAAGCACTGATCAAAACCCAAATCACACCTACAATTCTGAAGGAAGTTATACTGTTAGTCTTATTGTCAAAAATAATTTAGGAGACAAATTACTTATAAAAGAAAACTTCATTATTGTAGAAAAAGGAACTAGTAATAATAATCCAACTTCAATTTCAATATCAAGAAGCTCTTTCCCTGAAGATTGGGGAGTAGGAGAAATAATGGCATCCTTCACCGTTATTGATCCTGATGAAGGAGATACTCATACCTTAATTGTTGATAACGATTATTTCTCAATAAACAGCGATAATCAATTGGTTCTTGAGAAAGCTTTGGATTACGAATTATTCCCAACAATGGAGGTGGTTGTTACAGCTACCGATAGTTATGGAGCTACATTTGAACAATATTTTCAGTTAGAAATATTGAATATCAATGAAATGCCAATAGTTACAAGTATTGATCTTGTTCCGGAACTGCCAACAACAGATGATGATCTGGAATTGTATTATTTATGTCAGGATCCTGACGACGGAGGAGGCAGTTATCAATCTGGAGATCTTATAAGATGGTATAAGGATGGTACTCTACAGTCTTCATTAAATGACCAATTAATAGTAAATAATACTTATACTCAAGTTGGAGAAGAATGGTATGCAACTGTTCAACCTCAGGATGGAAATGACTTAATTGAACCTCTTTATGGGGCAATTACCAATTCAAATTCAGTAACGATTTCAGAAGGCTCAATAAATATTAATGAAGGATTGATCGCATACTATCCTTTTAATGGTAATGCTAATGATGAAAGTGGTAATGGAAATGACGGAACTGTAAATGGAGCAACTTTAACTACAGATAGATTTGGAAATGAAAATGCAGCCTATTCTTTTGATGGAGTTAATGATTATATAGATGTTCCATTTAATGAGAATTTATATCCAAGTAGTATTTCTATCTCTCTATGGTTAAAAATATCATCCTATCCTGAGTCTGGAAAACGAGGATATATAATTTCAAATGCTGGTTCAGGTACAAATCCACCTTATGACCCTTATCAAATATATATTGATGAAAATGGCTTTATTACAGGTAAATACAATAGTGACAATGACAGTAAACATTTATTTTTAACATCCACTACTTCACTAGATTTAGATGTATGGTATCATATTGTGTCAATTTATAATGATAACTCTGCTATGGGCTATTTGTACATTAATAATGAAATAAATTATTCTGAAAATATGTTAATGTCATTAGATAAAAACACATTAGGAATGCACATCGGTGATGATCAAGGTATAGACGGAGAACCTTTATATAGAAGTTTTGAAGGTACTATTGATGATATAAGTATTTATAATTATGCATTATCTGAATCTGAGATAACTGAGCTTTCTATTCAAAATAATTGTGATAACCTTTCAATTACAGAAAATCGCTATTCTGAAACAAGTGATTTAAACCAGATGGTCATAACTGAATTTGGTGATAATTATACCATAGCAGATTGGAATGATTTAACAGCAATAGAAGATTTAGATGCATGGGCAACTTGTATGGGAATTGAACACGATCAAACCTTTATGGTAACAAGGTCTGGTGAATATTTTTATGGTACAACAAGACAATATTATGTGCATTATTCAACTGATGGATTACCTTATTCTGGATTTGCAGTACATGATCAAGTTGGTAATTTCTATTTAGGTTCATGGTATGGATTAAGTATGAATATCATAGCTAAATCTGATTATGCAACAAATATTATAAATACAACAATTAATAATTTTGCTATCTATCCTAATCCAACTAAAAATGAAGTATATATAGTACCGTCTAGCAAAATAGACAATTCGATAATTATTAAGTTAATGGATTATTCGGGAAGAATACTTTTTATTGATGCTTTAACTTCATTATCTCCAGCTGATAATTATAGTATTAACCTTTCTAATTTCGGCTCCGGTTTGTATTTAATTTCAATAGAAAGTAATTATGAAGTAGTTGTTAAAAAGGTAATCAAAGAGTAAAAACATTCCAATCATAAAACAAGGATGTCATTAGACATCCTTGTTTATTAAAAATTACTCATAAAGAAAAAAAGTAAACTTATATAATTTAAAAATCAGACAATTAATTTTATTTGTAAACCAGCGTAAACGCTATGTAAACCATATATACGATAGAATATCAATAGATTACAATAGATAGTTTACAGGTATACAATATAAACGTACTAATTCATATAGAACTATATAAATTATGTTTATCGCATTACCAGTAGATATGTTAGGTATGGCTAGTATGGTATTAAAAAATAGTATCACACCTTTGATTGATACAGTCTTTGAACTTTATCCAGGTCTGGATATTTTTTTATGTATTTTTTCATCAATTCGCCAATCAATTCGCCAATTGGACGCCTTTCAAAATATGCGATTGCCTTAATCGAATCCAGATCATTGGAATTAAAATAGTATGTTGCTTTCTGAGTTTCAGTTCTACTTTTTTCTTTATCAGCTTCTTTTTCTGCTTTTATATTATTTTTTGAGTTTTGAATCAAACTATCAAGTCCACCTGTAAATTGTTTTTTCATAGTTATTTATTTAAGTTTTTGAATTATTTCTTCTGTCAATGACATAAAATCCTTTGCTCCATTTGAATTTGGAGCATAATCAAATATGGATTTATCGACACTAGGAGCTTCTGCCAACGCTATATTTTCACGAATCGTAGTTTTAAAAAGCCCATCTCCAAAGTGTTTCTTTAACACATCTGCCGTTTGCTGATGCAAGATCTTACGATTGCTAAATTGATTAAGAATATACCCTCCAGACTTCAGATTATTATTGATTCTTCTGGTTACTTTATCAGTAACTTCCAAAAGACTAGAAAGCCCATCTATACTTAAGTGGTGTGGCAATAATACTGTAATAAAATAGTTGCTTGCAACAAGCGCATTAATAGTTATAAGTCCTAAATTTGGTGAACAATCCAAAATGATATAATCAAAACTCTGCTTGATTGGCTCTAGTATTTCATTTAAAAGCTGCTCCCTCCCAGCTTCATTGATCAACTCATATTCCAGACTGGAAACATTTATTGAAGAAGGCAACACAAAGAGATGTTCATTTACCTGTTCTATTTTTATTGACTCTCCTTTAAATACTTTATAAATATTTACTTCTGAATCACGGATACCCAGTGAACTACTAGCATTGCATTGTGGGTCTAGATCAACTAATAACACATTATACTTTTTAATACTAAGTGCTGCTGAAATACTGACGGCAGAGGTAGTTTTACCTACACCTCCTTTCTGGTTGATAAATGATATTATTTTTGCCATAATTCTATATTGAGTTTTACGTTGTTTATATCAAATGCGTATGCACTTTGCGTACTACCAGAAAATTTAACATTAATGGCATCTCCTCCCTTCGACATCCAGGATGGTATAAAGGCTGGATCATTTACAATGAGCTTTTGAAGATCTTTATATGCAATATCCTCACCTTCAAAAGACTTAATATTTTTTCTATATATAGGATGAATAAGGTGGAGGCTTAATGCAAGATAAGTTTGTCCTTTATTTCTGGATGCAAATCTGTAATGCACCCCTTCTATTAATTCACCTTGTGCTTTGAGGTTATCCAATATTTCCCAATATCTATTGATCCTACTTGAATTTGTTACGTCATTGTCCTGCTCAACAATTACCTCTTTGGCGTAATTGTATAAATCTATATATACAAAAGGAAAATTAAGCTTACTGTTTAACACCTTATATACAGATAACAATAAGGCTAAGTGAGCTTTTGATCTTGCTGAAACATTCAGAAACTCAGAATTTTCGTTAAGCTCCTTCTTTACCTCCTCGAAAACACCAGGAAATTTTCTTTCAAAATATGAGCGATAACTTATTATCTCTTGCAACACCTTACCAAACCCACTTTCAAACAATTGCTCTAGTTCTTCAATGGCATTACTTTGCTCAAGTGTAAAGATGTCTGTACCAAATATCAATAAAATAAACCTGCTATGTAAAGATGATACATGAGGCATTACATTACTATCTACAACCAGACCCGAATTAAATTTAGTTGAATGAGTTCTGGTACTATTGTCATATGTGGCTCTTGAGTGACCCGATCCATCATAACCGGTTTTCATCAAACCGGTAAGTTCAGGTTCAATATTATTTGTAAATTCTTTTAGAAATACTAAACCGTTACGGAAATTATGAACAGATCGTGCAATTGCCTTTGTCGTTGATGCACCTTCTATTGAAATACCATCATAGTCCCTATAAAAAAGCTTTAACATACAATTGGCAAAAGTAGTCTTACCAGAACCCTGATCTCCAAATAAATATAAAAACGGAAAGAACCTTAATTTCCGAAAGATGATATCCCTAAAAACACATGCAATGGTATATGATATACCAATCATACTATTTTTGTTATGGGCTTTATAGAATAAACTACTCCATTTGGAAAAATTTGCCTCACCTTTCTGATAATATATATTCCTATCATCATCAAATAATCCAGAATACTTATTAAACGAAGAGTAGGCCGGAAGTAAATATGTTTTATTTTGGATATCAACCATTCCATACTTATTTGCCTCCCTAAATACACCTTTGTCAATAACTCCATTTGACATAGCATAAATATCTATACCTTCCTGTTGTCCATTTACATTGATTTCATGTGCGACCTTTAAAAAACGAAACTCATCTTCAAGAATATCAATCAAGTCATTTTGACGTCCTTTAAACCAGAAATTACCATAATGCCCAATTGCAGTATTAAACTCTGAAAGTTTTAATTTTTTAGTACGAATACAAATCACTTGTGATTCGCCATCTACATTTTGTAGGTAAAATACACGACTGGAATCATCGCTTCCCTTTGGTAAGAAATATGAAACTTCCATAATAAAATTAGACACCCTCCTATGAGAAGATCTATTACTATTGCTCTTAGCCATATAGTAGCAGTGGTCTTTTTTATAAAACCCTCTTCGAACAATGTCTTCTTCGATATTTTGTGAGTTCTCCAACAGTTTAGGGAATAACTGTATATAACTTTCATTTGATTCCAAAAGATCGTTTAATATCCCTTCCTCTAATAGGTTATTCAGATCCTTCTTTTCTGGAGTGTTTAACTGGAAAATAACTTTTATATTGAACTCATACTTGAGCATTAGCGAAAGAATCCGGTCATTGAGTTTATTACCAGCATCATCATTATCAAAGGCTAGCACAACGGTTTTTCCATCAAGATAAGGCTTAAGCTTTTTGTAGTCTGTAAATAAGTTTTCTGCGCTAAAAAAGGCCAAAACTGAGTGTTCATGTATAGAAAGAGCGTTAATGCAACCTTCCGTTAAAAACACCAATTCCTCTTCAGGTTTATAAAGCTTATCGTATAATGCATTATTAAGCTTCCCATTGTTATAGTATTCACCTTTTTCATGACCCAAGGCACGAATATTAATCAACTGCTCTTGACTATCAATAAAAACAATTTCATAAGTTCCATCTATTTTTTTCGATTGATAAAAACATCCTTGTGGTAATTTGTCGACTTCAATACACCTGCCTGCCAAATACTCTTTTGCCCTCTTTGTTTGATTGTTTTTAATAGCAAACAATCTCCTCTCAAAAGGAGAATAAGAGCTTTCTGTATTTGGAGAAGGATTTATACGAATTATAATATGTCTGTTTATATAATCCAAGGCTTCCCGGGTGTCACAAGCAAGCTTTTCTTGCGTTATATTGAGCCAATCAACTGCCTTTTTCCCAGCGCCAAAGTTTTTCAACCAGTATTTGGTACCATCTAATTTCAACCTTGAAGAAGGTGTTTTCTCTTCATGAGTCTTGAATGCTTTGTTAAGTTCTGCTTGTGGCAAGAAGTGTTGAATAATTTTTAGTTGCATTTCTGGCTTAGAATTAATCATACTAATTCCATTATCTCTTGAATTATCAAGAAATTCATTATCTTTGTTGTACATTAAAAAAAATATTAAGTCTTATTAATTAAGATTATAAAGGTGGATTTGCGCATTCACCTTTTTGTATTTTAAGGCCTAGGTCTTCGTATTTTACGCTTACGTATCTTTTTGTTCTTCTTATCTATTTCATCATTGTTATTACTATTACTGCTACCAAACTGGCCAATATTGCCGATGAGATCGCTAACATGAATACCTTCAGATTGAAATATAGGTTTAGTTGCTTCATTTCCTTGAGTTTTTCCTCCAGAGGTTTGCTTAGTTCCTTCAGCGTAAGGTTGGTTTGAGAAATTCTCAGCTGTTTGTCCTGAAGATCCAGAGCCTGCAACCTTATATCCGATATTAGTGATGTGAGTTCCTTTGTTATCGGGCTCAACTCGGTTTTCAATTCTTGAATATTTGAGATATTGGTCTGCTGAATTCGAAGAATCTGTTCGTCCAATATTCTGGCTCTTTCCTCCACCTTGGCTTTGGCTATTACATTTATTTCTTTCATAATTTATACTTAATTGTTCATTGATCTTATTTATCGAATATCCTTTACCCAAAGAAGATCCTTTAAAAGTTACATTCTCCAACATAAAGCTTATTCCATAAGAATTACCTTTTGAATTATAATGAACTTTCACCTCTGCCCCACCTTTGGCCATTATTTGTTCAAATTCAGTAAGGTTTTTTGCATTATTCAATGCATCTTTCGCAATAATTTGAAGTTGAGTCTTTATTGGAACCTCTCCTGTTCTTTTATATTTACCAACTTGCCCTTTTGATAATGACGATTCCATAACCTCCTTTGAGCTTACAACAGGCTTAAGTCCATATTTTTTCTCAAGTTCTCGAACTAATTTTTCACTCCTTTTATAATCCCATTTATCACTAACAACCTTTCCACTCATATCCACTCTATTAGCGATAATATGGATATGAGGATGATCACGGTCTACATGACGATAAATTACAAACTGGGAATCTTTAAACCCCATACCATTTTTATAATCCGTTCCTAACTCATAAAATTTCTGGTTAGAAAGACCTTCATCTTTCTGTATACTCAAAGATGCATGATATACCATATTTTTTATGGATCTCAAACTACTAATTATATTAAACTCCTTCGCCATAGATTTTACTGATTCAATTGCAATCAAATTAGAATCTAACATTTCACCTACTCCTTGTTTAACTTTAAAATCCATATACTTGAGAACTCCACTGAATGATTGACCTTTAATCTGTTTGGCTATCATTACTTATAAATAAATTATTTATATCAACTAACAACTTCCTTACTTCCTGAATTTCATAAAAAATCTTCGTGTATTCACCTGAATTTATTTTTCTTGCAATTTGATTAACATTAGAAGAAAGTCCCACCAACTGTTGGTAATAAGCTCTATGCATAGGAGTAATCTTTTGAGGCTTTAAAGGCCTTTTTGAAAAAGCTGATTTTCTCAACCAATTAGCTACAGAAGTGCATCCTGATATTTCAGCTTGTTGTATTGCAAATTCATTTTCTGTTTCTGTCAATCGCAAATTGACCTGATAAATTCGTAATTCATCAAATGACTTTTTAGGTCGACCCATGGAGAATTAAAATATTTTAAGCTGTTTTACAAAACGTTTTCGCTACGGAAAACATGGCTGGCTTTCTTAAATTAACTAGTTTTGTATTATTTATTCTTTGTAAGATGATCTTCAATCTGATCAATATAATTTTTCTCTGTTTTTTGTTCTCCTGAGCATAGGAATTCAATTAAATCCTCTCTTTTAATAAAGACCATTTTACCAGAAGGTCGAGAGTTTTTTATTTTGTTTTTTTGAATGAGTTTGTATAAATAACTCTTTGATAACCCGCTAAAATCAGAAGCTTGAGGTATATTAAAAATAGCTCTTGTATTTAAAGCAATTTGAGACATTAATTTTTTTTGCTCATTAATATCTTTCTCTAATTTGCTAAATCTTTCATTTGTCATTTTGATATTTTTTTAAGATCCGATGACAACAAAGGTCAGAATAAATCTCTTTGAGATACAAAGAGATACTAAATCCTAGTCACTATAATACATAAATCCTAGTCACTAATATTTTAATAAATCACTATGTATATGATCTATAACTTGAATCAAAATATCATAGTCTTTAGGATTCCTTCTCTTTCCCTTACAGTTTTTATCTTTTAACAGTTTAGACCTATTAGAGTAAGCCGACTGAAATGAATTTTTTGATTCATCAAATTCTACATACGTTCTAATATATGCATCAATTGATTTTATTTTATCTAGAATTACAGTATCTCTTTTTAAAATTAAAAAGAACTGCACAAGAGAATTTACATTTCCTACCCATTTAATCTTGCCCTCACCTTTCTCTATTACTGAAATAAACTCTTTCCAAGAATTTTCTATATACTTTAATTTTAAGAATTTAAAGATATACCTCATATCTTCTATGTATGGAACAAATTTGACATTCCATTTTTCCATTTTATTTTCAGGCAGTTTTAGATTTTGAATTCTATTTAGTAGAAAATCCTTCAATATTGGATTAGGTAAAAACATAACTCCTCTTTCTTCATCTTCATAACTCAATAAGGAAGAAAGTTTTTTCATTACTAAATGCTCTTGAACACTTAATGGACAATTTTTAGAGTTCAATTTTGAATTTAGTATTTCACACTTTTTATCTGATACTAATGTAAATCTTTTAACTTCATTAATACAAAAACCATTTTTAAAGTATATAACCTCTATACATATATTAATTAGTTCTTTCCAGAACTCATTTGTAAGTGCCTTTTTATCAAAATGATTGTTTTGATACAGACCATTAAGAGTCCCTAGGTATATAAATATACTCTTATAATAGTACTCTAGATTAAGTCTCAATTTTTCAACATGATTATCAATATCTTTAAATCTGTTATTACTTTTCAAATAAGCAGCAATCTGTTCAGTAGAAACCTTACTCAAAATGCCCTTACATAATTGATCTTTAATACATTACTGACTCTCTAACACCTGTTTAGGTACTTTATTTACAGTTATATAATCTAGGCATATATTTGATTCTTGAAACAATATAATTAGTGAATTAATAATTTTTATTCTTAAAGTTTCAAACATACTAGAACTATTCCCTTCTGAGCTAATCTTATTTTGAAATCCATATTTGTAAAGATCTTTATGTAACTTTGTATTTGAATCAACTATCATAGTATTAACTTTTTCTTTATCAAAGTAGCTCATCAAGTTTATCAATTTCTTCATTTGAAAACGGCTCCAAGTAAGATTTTGTAACTTTATATTCTGAATGAGCAAGAGCTTCTCCGATTAATTCTGTACCGACTCTATTTCTAAGTAAAGCCGTTGCAAACGAATGCCTTGCCACATAGGAGGTCAATTCAATTTTTATATTAATTAATGATGCAATTTTCTTTAATTCTTTATTGAACTTTTTCCTGCATTTTCTAATGCGATCATATTTTTGTTGATTAGTCTGATGAAACTTATTTAATATTGGAAATAAATATTCATTATTTTCATCCCAATAACGGTTTATTATCTCCCTTAACTTTTCACTATTTTTTAAATTAATTGACTTTCCTGTTTTTAATCTAATGTAGGGTATCCTTCCATCATAAAGGTTGCTTTTTTTTAAATTTGCCATATCCGAATAGTTTATTCCTCGTCCGTAATAACTAAACATAAATAAGTCATACGTATACTGAAGATCAGGATGTTTATTAATGTCAAAACTTTTTAAAGCTTCTAAATCAATTTGTGATAGTGCTCTAGGCGTAGCTACTGATTTTAAATGACTTAAAGAATAACCACTTTTATTGAATTGGGTAGAAAACGGATAGTGTGTTGCTTGCATATAACTTCTTCTAATTGCCTCATTTACAATAGTCCTTAGATTTCGCATATGATGTTTTACACCACCGCCTGTATTTCCTTTACCAAATAGAAACGTTTCGAAATCCTTAAGAAACTCATAATTTACACCATAAAGAGATAAGTCTTTATTCTTCCTGAATGTCTTTATTACATTCAGTGTGTTCTTATAAATGTCACGAGTGGAAACCTTATCTTTCTTATCTAATTCATTAATATAAATATCAAACATTTTGAATAAGGACATTGATTGTGCCTTCTTTTTTCTAAATTCATACTCAAACAATTCAAAACTAAATACTTTATCATCCCTTTCTATTTCTAAAATAATATTTTTAGCTTTTTCTTTAATTTTTCTTAAAGCATCATTTTTAGTACTATTCTTTTTTTCTAGTTCTTTTGTTTCTTCTGAAAACAAGTTATTTTTAAATACCCACTCATCTGAGGTTGCCGTAATTCCTAAGGTTATTACCTTTTGTTTTCGCAGATGAATAATTCTTAATACAACAGGATGGGTTCCATCTTTATAAGTTTTTCCTGTTTTTAATAATATTTTTACACTAGTCATATATTTATCGGTGCAAACATAGATTAAACATATATGCTAACAAAGATATAACAAAAACCACTATATGCAACTTTTTCGTATCTTTATAGTGTTGATCTACAATGTTTTAAACCACTTAAGACACTAAAAGACACTATTAATTAATAAGGGATAATAAAGGAAAATCAATAAAAATCAGTCTGGGGGACCAGGGGTCGCAGGTTCAAATCCTGTCATCCCGACAATTGAATAACAAAGACTTACAAAATTAGACTGTAAGTCTTTGTTGTTTTATGGGGGCGTTTTTTTTTGGGGGGGTGATTTATATTTTTTTACCATAAAAAGACCTCAACACTTAAAGTGACAAGCTTTGGTCTGAGCGTTGTCTCGTGGAGCTTTGGCAATGTGCTTACAAATAGGGGTGGCTTACGCACCACATTGTCTTCCCATTTCTTCTAATCGTTGCAAATGCTCTACAACTTTACTGTAAGTCTGTTCATATACAGGCTGATTATAACTGCTTGGTAAATCAGGATTTAATGCTTGTTTTACAAATTTTAAAACAGTTAACCTTGCTAATTCATCTTACTCTTCTTTAAGCCTTTTTAATAAACCTTTAGCAGCCAATTTTGCAATTTATTCTTCCTTTTTCGTCAACTTCTTATTTGTTTGACGAATCAAATCAAATAGTTCAAGATCATCGGATGTAAGATTCACTTTAATATGCCTTTCTTCCTCTTTTCTTAAATCTTTCGAGAAGTTGATTAAGTCTTCAAAGTAATTCTCTACAGTTAAAGAACCTGAATTGTATTCATTTATAATCCGTTGTAGTTTTTCTGCAAAATTGATTCGAGTTACATTTTGATTTAAAGAAAGGTTATAACATAAAAGAGGCCATCTCAATTGAGACAGCCTCCTGATCGATAATCCTGGTATTATAATAAGATTATTTATACATATTAAATAAGGAGTTTAAGGATGGGGGGCAATTTACTCTTTATTTTATTATATGTTCTTATTATATAATTAGGAAAAAATCGGATCATGATTAAAACTTATAATATTAAAATATCATTTGACTTATTTTTTTTTGCCTTTGTAACATGCAGTATTATAAACACAAATACAATATACAGTGCCACCACTAAAATATCTGATCATCCCCCTTTAATATATAATCAGCTTATATTTCAATAACAATGATGAGGCAATACAATTTTTGTCAAAAGATTAGAATGGACATTTCTGATAATCTACGTATTGTATTGTACCATAAGGTACTGCGCTGTAGCCATGCCCCGTTGCATCTAATACCGTTCCATCCTCCTGGGTTTCTCCATTAAAGCGCCAATACGCCACCAATCCGTCACTAGTTGGATCTACATAACATATTCCATCTTGTAATTCGTTAACAGTACGCGCTACATTCCAAACACGACATTCACTGATATACCCATCGAAAAAACGTGAATGACCTGCTGAACGTCCTATGGCAAAAGTATCATCCCAGGAATGACCGTCATATGCCATACTTAAGTTAATAGTCCCTCCATTATTGGTTTCAACGAAGTGAATCTGTTCCCCATCTAGATAAAGGCGCAAATACTGACCATCGTATACGGCAGCAAAGTGTAGCCAGTGGCCTGTATCAAATTCCTTGTCTACCCATGATTCATAATGATCCTTTTGGTCTGGGTGAGTTGCTGCACCAATTGACCCTTTAACAAATTGAAGCTTATTAGTGGGATTTCCCGCTCCATCACCAAAACGGAAAAGAAAATTTTCTTCACAACCGCAAAGAGAACTTATACTACTAGCACTTCTCGGATTACTTCCAAACGCAACAGGAAGTACCTTCATCTCCAGAGTCATTTGTCCGAGAGCTCTCACAGGGCTATCTTCTCCACCAAAGCTTGGAATATCGAAACATCCTTGGCGAGCAAGATATGCAGCTTTAATGTTAATAACCTTAGTGAGCATCAGGTAAGCTGTACGTGATGATTCAAGCACATCTAGTTCTCCACCCTCAACTGATGTGATTGAAACTGGAACGCAATAAGAAACACCTTCCTGTAATTGTTCTGAATCAGCTGTAACTGCAATTGGTGTTGATATAGCTTTGCCTGCATTGATAATCACCTCTGAATAATCTAAGGAATAACTTCCTGCAGGAGGTAGTTGACAACTACGTCCTGTAGTTGCATTATATTCTTCTAATAACTCAGGTGCTTCTGTTATCCTCACCTTGATATCAGATTCAGCCTTGGCTGTGGAAGACACTGTTAATGCGATGCTAGACTGGCCATCAACAAGAAAACGAATATTATTTGAGGATAAAGTACCGGTAACATATATAGCATCACCGTAATCAGTATTATTTTCGCAACCTGCAATGCTAAGCAATAAAAATAATAAAGGAATTATAATAGATTTATTCATAACGTTTAAGTATTTATTTTTCGTAAATATTAAATATTCCACCACTCATTGTGGCTCCATAAGTACTGACTGGACTAACGATTCTAATATACTGAGTCGTAATCGGGGCATAGAATACACAAAATTTTGAAGGAGAACTAACTTCTCCTACAGAGTCCCATTTTAATCCATCTGAACTAATATAAATAGTCATTCCTTCCAATAAACCATCATATTCATAACGCCCCCAACTACCGTAATCATATCCATAATAAAATGTAATGGCATTAAAAGTATATGCCTTTCCCATATTAATATCTAAATGTAAATCTTCACTACTACTAGAAATGTAAAAATAAGTACTCATAGCTCCATCAAAAATCGCATCTATAGGAGAATTCCATGAACTTATAGATCCATTTGTAGATGCTGTCCAATTTGTTTGATCTACAACTAAAGCTCCAGTTATATCGCTTTCCACAGCCTCATGATTCACATTATCTTCGGTTACTGTTACAATAAGATAATTTGTGTATATATTTGAGCTTGCTTGAGAATCGCCTCCCATTGTTGTTCCTATTGATAAAGGAATAATATAACCATTTTCACTATTCAATGACCCAAGTTCAGTTTCGTCATTGGTTAAGGTCAGTCTCAGAGTATCAACTGCAGCCATACCTCCAGCTGGTATTGTCATGGTTGCATTCTCAATCAAAATAGCAGAAGTTGGCATAGCTTCGTAGTTTGTTCCATTTTCAGCATTATAGGCTTCAATCAGCGAATTGTCAATCTCAACAGTAGCTTTAATATCTTCACTTGCCTTTTGTGTACATTTCAATGAAGTTTTAAAATCTACATTGCTTAGTGTGCTGATAGGTGTTTGAACTATTTTATATCCGGTTGATTTATCCTGCATGTACACCCTGTTGTAAGGGTCGCCGGGGAAATCATAAGTTTCATCTTCATCGCATGAAGAAAAGCCGGCAATACTAAGAGCAATAATGCCTGCATATAATATGTGTTTATATACTGTTCTCATATTTATCATTTCATTTATAATTTAATTAATTAATTAATGAATTAATGAACTGCAGGGTTCTGTATCTGAATACACTCGCGGAAACGTCCGTATGGAGTAGGATTATTTTCATGTACATTATAATCGCGATGGATAAAGAAAGCACCAAAACCACCTTTTCGTCCGCTATTGGGTTGGTAGCGTGCCTGATTGTACATAGAAGTCATTTCTCCTTGCCAGTTATCACCCATATTACAACAAAAAACCACTTTTTCGATAGGCCATCCGGTTGAAGTTCCACCTCCGTATGCTTGCTTAAAATAGTAATTACAGATTTCAACTAAATCAGTGGAAGGATCTCCTGGTGAATCCACACAAAGCATCTTGTTAGTGTCTGAGATCTCATTACCATACCTTTCCTGGATTAAAGTCAAGCGTTCCTCTGTTGTAATGTTTGGATTTGGTCCCAAATATTTTGCTAAATGGTTCATAAAGTGTTTAAAGTAGCTACCTGATAAAAAGTCTCCTTCCGGTTCATAATCGGCATCAAATCCATCAAGATCATTTTCAAATACCTGATCTAGAAAATATTCAGCATACATTTCGATAGAACGTAGTATAGCAGCATCCCTATCCTCTCCTTCTGGCATTTCTTTTGCCTCATTGTATGCTATCTTAAAATCTTTTTCATCTGTTTCTGCATCAATTCGCGTAATGGCTACCGATAACATTTTGGTACCTTTGGTCTTTTGAACGAACCGGATTTCTTCCCACATATCTGTATTCTCCTTTGACGGGATACCTCCCCACATTGAGCATATATCCAAACTGTCGGGCAATCCCATGAATCGTACTCCCATGGAATTTTGGCCACCATATTGAGCAAACCATCCAAACGAAATGGAGTGATCGCTGTTTTTAAAGTCGCGCAAATTCTGATAATATAAGTCGCTATAAGTGTAAGGTTCTTGAATTACCTCTGATTCAATATCTGTATCACATGAATATATCATTGAGGCTAACACTACAAGCGTCATTAAATATTTTATTGTTTTCATAATCTATTTTTTATTTTTTTATGAACATGCTGCTATCTCACATCCCACCATAGTTTTGTACCAGCAATATCAGTACTACTTAAAAGAGAAACCGCAGCATTCACGTTTTCTGTATTGTTAGAATATTCAGTTGTTGGAAACTTAAGTCGACTTATTATTTCTCCATTGGCTACTTCTGTTACTCCATTGTAAGAATATATTTTAATAAATCCAGGATAGCCTGTTCTTCTCATTTCGCTCCATGCTTCCTGACCGTCAGGGAAAAGGGCAATCCATTTTTGAACCATAATTCTTTCCAGTTTTTCTTCAGTTCCTGCTGCATCGTCCCATGCCGGAGATAGTTGAGACAGGTCGCCGGCAGAAGTAGTTCCGCCGCCATAAGATGATACCGGATCTTGATATGAAGAAAGAGGCAAGCTTTGGTTATCGGAGATATATGCATCCCCTCCTGAAGCACCCCATTGTGAAAATGAAGTTCGTATACCTTGTTCATAATAGCTTTGAGCAGACTCTAAACCAAGTCCAAAACGTAGCTCTGCTTCAGCCAATAGGAAATAGGCTTCAGAAGATGTCATCCAATACATACCATCATCGGAAGCCACGTTTATGCCAGAAGTAGCAGAAGAGTAACTATCCTTACTTATACCAGACATACCATTGCGTACCCCATGATATTTACCATCATTGTTTGCTGCCCTAAAGTAATGGGAAAGTCTTGGGTCATTATATCCATTCATATAGCAGTCCATCGTAGCTCCCATTCTCATATCCTTAAAACTTTCACTCACTTCCCAAATAGGGTTGATAAAAGAAAAGGATGATGTTTGATGCAGTATAGCAGAATCATCAACAGAAGCCATTAATCCATAGTCATTATTGATTGCTGCTGAAGCCTCTGTTTGAGCTTTTGTTTCATCAATAAATGAAATGCGCATAGCTAAACGTAAGCGAAGGGTATTAGCAAACTTAATCCACTTAGCGGTATTTCCACTATAGATGTAGTCATAATCCTCCATATAGGCAGCAGTATTGTTATTGCTATATGCCGTGAGTACGTTTATGGCATGTCCAAGTTCTTCGAAAAATGTATAGTATACATCTTCCTGTGAATCATAGGGAACTTCGGTGGATGCTCCGAACTTGCGGTATGGAATTGGTCCATACATATCTGTTATCCTGCTCATTCCAAGAACTTTTATAACTGTTGCCATAGCTCGTGCAGGAGAATCCGCTGTTGTAACATCCGAAATAGATTTCCAGGGTTGCATGATATACTTATATGCATCTGCGAAAGGGGCATTATACCAGTTTTGATATAATCTATAGTGATCGTTATGTACATCGGTATAACTATAGGTGTTTATATTTGCAATATAACTGGCAAAAATATCGCCCGTTAGCATTTCTGTAATCTGATATTCACCGCCCAGACCTTCTCCAACAATGAATACGCCTTTTTCCATTTGAGTAAAAAAGGCTCCTGTGTTAAGGTTGTCCTGTGCCATTTGTGCTGGTGTTACCTCATTGGGATTGATGTTCCATTTTTCAAACTGGTCAGTGCAAGAGGAAAAAATCAGGCTTCCCATCAGTAATGCACTGCTTAATATTCTTGTATATTTCAAAATATTCTTCATCTGTTTATATTTTGTTTTATTGCCTTGTCTGTTAATACAGACATATTTGGAACTCACCATAAAATATTTGTCCATTTCAAAGAATCAGGATAGACAATTTTGTGAGAACGTTTTATAATCTGCTGATTAAATAATTCTACAGGTATGTTCCTTTACAATAGTGCTTTAAAAGTTAAGTTTTACCGAGAAACCAAGGTTTCGTAAACTTGGTAACATAAAATAGTCCATTCCACTAAAGTGGGTACCAGTACTGGGTGTTAATTCAGGATCGTAAGGTGCTTTACAGTAAAACATTAAAAGGTTGCGACCAGTAAAGGCTACATTCATGTCCTGTATCCAGGGAATCCATTTGTTTACCGGCAAGTCATATCCCAAAGAAAGCTCTCCCAAACGAACATTTGTTGCACTGTACACATACATTGAACTGGCTCCTGTACCTACCGTTTGATAGTATTTTTGTGCTGCAGGAACTAGGTATCCGTTGATCAATACACCACCGGCATCACGCGCATCGGCAGAAGCCTTGGATGTTCCGTAAGCATCCATCAATGCCTGTGTCATAGATACACCAACGCCACCTATACGGGCATTCACCAAAAAACCAAGTGAAATGCCTTTCCAACCAAAAGAGTTACGCCATCCCATGGTATATTTAGGCTGCGAGTTTCCTGCATATATCCAGCCGTCACCACGTTCTCCTGCATTTTTATCAACCGATACCGTGTTGTTCACATAATCTACATCAATGTATCCGTGTTCATCTGTTTTTAATGCTGTAACATAAAGATCGCCAATTGAACCTCCTTCTGTCAAACGGGAAATCACGTTTCCAATTCCACCAACATCAAGAATATCCTGCTCTACTGTAAGTCCTGACGATAGTTGTGTCGATTTAAGCAACTTCTCTACTTTGTTTTGGTTCAAACTATAAGTAAATGAAGAGTTCCACTGTACTGAACCCAAAGGTTGTTTCAGAGCCAGACTTATCTCTATACCTTTATTATCCACTTGCCCTCCGTTGATGTAGATTGAAGTATATCCGGAAGATGCAGAAAGAGAAGGATTGAATAGTTGATTAAAGGTAGATGTTTTGTATATGGATGCATTAATTTCCAATTTGTCTTTCCAGAAATTAGATTGTAAACCAACTTCCCAGGAATGGGTACGTTCCGGTAAAATATCATTGTTTGGATATGTTGTAGTAGAAGTAGGCGTTCCTGATTCGTATGGATACGTTTGATAAGCAATATAACGCATAGGAGCATTACCAACCTCACTATAAGATGCTCTCATCTTTAAAAACGAAAGGACATTACTTTGTATTGCGAAAAGATCAGTTAATATTGCAGAAAGACCCACCGATCCATAAGGCAAGTTTTTCTTTTCTGTGTAGGCTAAACCCGATGACCAGTCAATACGACCCGTTAAATCCAGATAAATCTTACTTTGCCATCCTACCTGTGCCGTAGCAAATGTAGATTGAGTCTGGTCGTGGTAATCATTCTGAGTAAACTCCGCATTGTTTTGATTCAGATTTAATAACGTAAAACTGTTCGCTACAGAGTTTAAATCACCACCTATGCCAGATAAACCATACTCAACATCTTTTATGCTTGCTCCGATATTAGCAGTCAAAGAAAAATCACCAAAGTACTGATCAATATTCAACATTATATCGCCATAGATTTGACTTGTAGCATCATTATTCTTATAATATGCTCCATATTTTTGGGCAAAGATAGCATCGGTGGATGCAGAATATTTTTTTTCAAAAATAGCTGACGTGTAATCCATTTTTGCACGAGAACCCAAGGTTAGGCCTTTGGCTATTTTATAACTCAAACCAGCACTAATTAAGAAACGCTTTTTGTGGTTAATAAAATTATCTCGGTTGACAATCCAATATGGGTTTTGCATCCCGATACCCATGTTTCCCCAAGGCCAGTATTGGGTTTTAAATCCCCGACTTTCGTCATACATTTCAAACAGTCTGTAGGTATCCAAACTGTAACTTGGCGACATAAGGTAAGTGGCTACTATAGGATTAAAGTATTGCCCCTGAGAAATCATATTTTGTTCACGGATATCCATAAAGTTGGCACTTAAATCCAAGTGCATCTTATCTTTAAGCATATCGGTAGTATTACGGATGCTGAAGTTATACCTGTTGAGCGTGTTGTTTTCAACGATGCCTTCTGCATTAGTAGCTGCCATAGATAGGAATGTCTGGTTTTTCTCAGTACCATTACTAATAGTCAGAGAGTTTGTTTCATTCCATCCTGTTTGAAAGAAGTCCATGGGATCATAATCACTTTCCTGAGCCAGTTTTGCACCCCAGCTTTGCAATGTTCCGTTGCTTGCTCCATATGTATTTTGAAAATCAGGAGTAACAAATGGCGAAAAAAAGGAGGTATTGTTTGAGTAGCTCACCTTCATCTTGTTGGAAGTGCCTTTTTTTGTGGTAATCATTATAACCCCATTGGCAGCTTCACTACCATAAAGAGCTGAAGCAGCAGCACCACTAAGCACTGACATGGATTCTATGTCTTCAGGATTGATCATAGAGGCCCCGTCACCACTTTGCCCCATACCTGTATAATAGTCAGAAGGCTGCGTAGTTTGGAGTGAAGGCATAGGGATACCATCAACTACATATAAAGCATTGTTGTTTCCTGAAATTGATTTTGCTCCACGCATAACCACTTTAACTCCACCTCCAATACCTGATGAACTCGCATTTATTGCAACCCCAGCCACTTTTCCGGAAAGACTGTTCATAAAGTTGGCATCTTTCACGCCTACAATTTCTTTTGCTTTAATTTTTTGCACATTATAAGTAAGCGTTTTGGCTTCTTTTTCTATACCTAAGGCGGTTACAACTACTTCATTAATGCCTAAGGTTTCTTCCTCCATGATTATTTCAAAATTATTCGTCCCGTTTATTGGGTATTCTTGTGTTTTCATTCCAATAAAGGAGAATACAATTATGGAGGCCCTTTCTGAAATTTGTAATGTAAAGTTACCTTCAACATCAGTAATAGTACCGTTTGAAGTATCCTTAATAAAAACTGAAACACCTGGGATTGGAACTCCTGATTTATCGACAACCTTACCGCTTATTTCTATTATATCCTGAACTTGATTTGAGATTTTTGTAGTTATTATGATATAGTCATTTAAAATCTTATATGATAGATCTGTACCCCAAAATGATTTATCCAAAACCTCCTCAATTGTTTTATTCTCAAAGGAAATATCAATTTTTTGGCTCTGATTAATAATAGAAAGATCATAAGCCACTTTCATATCCGTCTGGGTCTCAATGGCTTCAAATAGTTCCAATAAATTGGCATCTTGTAACTGTATGCTTAATGTCTTGTTTTGGGTAAAAGCATTTGATGCATAACACATTAACGTTGACGTTAGTAGTAATAGAATTAGTCTCATAATCCTAGAAATTCTTTTCAACGGAGTAATATTTCCCCTATTGAAAAAATGATTGAATTTTTTCATAAATTTGTAATGAATTTTGATTGAAATTTAATTTTAATTGAATTTTAAGGGAGGAGGTAGGAGTCCTCCCTTTTTACTTTATTTATTTGCCCTTCATATAATTATTTTTAGTTATTATTATCTTATCTTCTTTAATTAAACATTCTGCATCACTTGCCACCTCTATTATTTCCAGGAGTTTTGATAATTGTTCTCCTTTATTTAAAGTCACCGTTAATTTATTGTTTGCAAAGGCAATGGAATCATATATGACTTCCATATTATACCACCTTTCTATCTTCCTTTTAAGCTTCGAAAAATCATCATTTATGAACACCAGTTCATTTTCTGTCCAACTTTTTGTTTCATTTTCCTTAAAGCTACGTTCAATTATTTTACCTGTATTTTTTCTATACTCTATTAATTTCCCAGGTGTTAATTGATATTTTTCATTGCTGTTATTTACAAATAAGTTTACATGTCCCTCAATTAAAGAAGTTTGTATACTAGGCTCATTTTGATAGGCATTTACATTAAACTTTGTCCCTGTAACTTCAATGTCAATATGTTTTGTGTGTACATAAAACGGTTTGTTTTTATTTTTTCTAACATCAAAAAAGGCTTCTCCATTTAAAAATATATCCCGTGTTTCTTTATTATAGTTTGTAGAATATTTGATTTTTGAACCAGAGTTCAACCACACTAAAGTTCCATCTACTAATTCTACTTTAGCTTTCTGTCCTAGCGGTGCTTCTGCTATAAAGTAATCTGTTTCTTGCTTTTTAGGCATTAAAAAAAATATAGCACTTGCAATCAATAACGGTAAAAGAATAATGGCTGCGATACGTTGGTAATATTTTGATATTTGTTTAATAAAATTTGTCTTACTGTTTTTATCTTCATGCTTATGGATTTTTTCTCTTAATCTCTCAAAACTATATAATGTATTATCTTCAACAGGCATATTCCAGTTATTAACTAGCCAGCGTTCAATATATTTATTACCTTCTGAATTAGTAAATAAAGCTTTTAATTCTCTAAGCTCTTGAATTGATAAATCCTCATCATTATAAATAAAACGATTTATTAATTTTTTGAAGTGCTCATTATTATTATTATTATTATTATTATTCGATTCAATCATTTATTATTCAATTATTGTTGCATGTATATTATTAAAAACGATATGATTTTTTTTTTCCGTGACAGAGATTGTAATTTTTTTTAAAAATAAATAATATTCTTACCTTATTTTAAAAGCTCCTACTCTGTACTATGTATAATGGTTATATTTATAAGTTGATTTGGATAGGTCATCAATAAGGCTGACTATCTAGACATCACATCTGTCCTAAATAAAAAAAGTGGTTCTCTCAAACATAGGTTCTATGTTGGTCTCAGCCAGTGAACCAAAAAACAAGGTTAGTTTGACGATTAAAAATAGTTTTTGCTTGAACGTAGTGAGTTTAAACGATTTCAGTCAAATAGCCGTAGTTTTTTGAGAGAAGTGGGTGCAGACTTGATCTTTTTTCCTTCCTTTTTTGGATCAAGCTAAAAAAGGAAGTCGGGTCTGGGTGAAACGCCAATTAATATAAAATATTTAGGACAGCTCTGTCTAGACATATAAAACATGGTAACTTCCTATTAATTAGAATTAATAGCTTATACATTTATAATATAATCCGACTTCAAAATTGAAAAATAAAATCAATACTTTAATACACTATACCTACTATATAGCATCCTTGTATTATCATTAGGTACAGAAAAACCTATAAAATCATTAGTAATAATGAAATTTTCTTAACCTCATCTCTGATGTATTTTAAGGATCTTCTGATTTGTGTATCTACGGTATTTTCACTAATATTTAGTTTATCTGCGATTTCTTTATAAGATAGGTTTTCTACTCTGTTCAAGTAAAATATTTTTCTCCGGGATTCTGGTAGTTCGCTCAAAACCCGACTGTACCATTCATCTATTTCTTTAGTTTCAATCTTATTTTCTACATCATTATAGCCTGATTCAAATTCATTAAAACCTTCGGATAAAAATATGAGTCGATCTATTTTTTTTCGGAGCGTATCAATAATTATATTTTTGGCAATCTTAAATAAATATGGTTCAAATTTATCTTCTTCAATTTTGCTTTTATTTTGCCAAATACGCATAAAAACTTCATCTACCAACCCTTCCACATCATATTTACAAGAAATAGAGCGTTTTATAAAGTTTGACACTTTTGCCTGGTATTTGTAATAAAGAATCTCAAATGCCTTTTCGTTACCTTGTTTAAGCCAATGCAGTAACTTTATTAACTCCGGTTCCTTCTCAGTTGAACAATTAATAGTATTTTCCTGTGATATCATTATTAACGAGTAGTGAGTTTTTAATAAATTGTAACAAATGTATAAATTTATAAATTAAGGAATCAGATTATAGGTAAGTAAAATTTTTATTAACTCCTATACAACTAAAAAACAATAACATACCATACATTAACATATAAGTTCTTTAAATATTTTATAATTCTACAGGAAACACAATTCATATAATTCTAATTAAAAACTTTCTTACTTACCCTATATGGCTTTTCTCACCATCACTCATTCACCCTAAATACCCCTTTTTCCAGGCTTCTGTATATAGGGTGTATTCACTCAGGTGATGGCCATTCACTCCCAACACCTCAAAAGTGTCAAACAAGCCTACTTCAATTGGCGCTTGATTTGTAATAAGTGCCTAACTCACATTCGGTATATTAGTCATTTCACAGTTCGTACCCCACCACTAAAAATGCCTTAAAACATGAGCATCAGGAAATCTGGCGCAATCCATGGCCCTTATAACTTTCTCGCAAATAGTTTCCGGTCGTACCTTACTTCAACATATTTACTCCAAAGCCATAAAAGCTGACTCCGGCAAAAGCAACCTACTAAAAATCCTACTTTACCATTTTGTTGTATATCTGCCAGAACTGTTTATTTATTTCTAACCATTATTAATGGTTAATCTCTTATCCAGAAAAAATTGATCAAAACACATTTATTTTCCTTTAAAATACACTTGCTTATACTGCTGCATATGGAATTAATTATTGAGTTAAAAAAAGACACTTTTATTGCGCATTATATAAATTAACTAGTATAAGGCTATGAAATGTCTTCGATACAAGCTCACCATTCTACACCATTTCAATGCACGTTTTATGCATGCTCTTCGCACCCTTAGGGCAATAAAGTTGTGTAGAGGCTGTGTAGCGAATGTGGAGAATTGCGAATGCGTTCCGAACAAAGGGCGTAGCAGGGGCAAAGAAAGTGCGAAGACGGTGAGAAGAGATGCGAACAAGTTGCGAAGACCATGCGAAGAAGTGCGAAGAAAAGTATCCCAAAGTGTAAAAATGGCCAAAATCGGAATCCAAAACAGGCATTTTTAATCAAAAGTGGAATCCAAAACCAGCATTTTAGAATAAAAACGGTATTCTACATATTTTCAAGAATTAAAATATACTATCTTATAAACTATAATATTACAAAATCAAACCAATAATAACTACACTTAACTTACACCTGCCAATTGACTTATATTTTATTGATTTGTTGTCCTTTGTTCTATTGTATAGATACTAAAAGTCATTGGCTTTTGATAGTATTGTGATGTAAAATGAATGAATAATTAGATTTAATGCATAATTCGAAATTCAAAGTTGTAGTTAAATAGCTTAGTTGCATGATATTTTTTATTACAGATATAAACCTTTTAAAGAATACAGATAGCTATATATTTAACCAATAAGTAAGTTTTAAATTAATTGACCTGTAACGAGGTGCAAAAGTATCTGTTTGATAACTATCATTATATATGATATATAAATCAGAAAGAGGAGCAAAACGCCATTGAAACCGCGAATTAAGACCTATGTTTTTACGTTGATTACTAAACTGCACCAACGTTGACCAAAACACAGACTTACTAAAGGTAATATCAATTTTTGGGGATACAAGCCAATAATCTACTGTTGAATATGGTTTAGGTAAACGTATGGCATCGTATCTGGTATTAATACTTATTTGTGCCCATGGCTGAATTCTAAAATTTAACAAGCTACTATAATAATAACTCTGGCCATTGAAAAACTGACCTCCTCCTATTGTCAAATTACCGGAGATAACCTTTGCCGGGTTTGATTGATACATACCCGTCATTTGTGTAAAATAATAATCTTTATTCGCTTGTAAAGGAATCCCTCCTACTTTACCGGCTGGATCAAACGGATTAGTCAAATACATATATTGATTATCTACAGTCAGTTGTAATGTAGATTGATTCTTGAATTTAAAATCATAAAGCAATCTAAAGAAATGATCTGTATTCATGTACCTCATATCTGTTCTCCAATAAAACAAACTATTAAAACCAGGTCCATGACTACTTATTGAACTTTCTTTTTTCGGATAGAAATTTAATTTAATTGAATTCCATGATTTTAATATCGCTCTTCGTGGAACAAATCCTAAATCAGCACGAAAATCCTTATCGATAAACTGTAAATCTGCAATCCAGTAGAACTTTCTATTATTATACTTAACCATGGTTTGAGCTGAGTAGTTTCCTTTAGTATCATCAGGCTGAAGCGATTTATGCAGAAAAAACTTTCCTGTCCAATTATTATTTTTAGAAGCAAGGTTGTAATCAAGACCTAAAACACGATTGTATTTATCTGATCTTTTCAGAAAATCATAATTCTTAAAAGATTCCCGATTCACAACAAAAAATCCCATACTGGAACGTGCAAACATTTTCCTTTGTATTGATACCATCATATTATTATTAGAAGGTATATGATTGATTTTATCTTCGGCTGTTTGTATATTCAAAAAACCTAATCTCCAGTTATCAGTAATATTTCCACTTAACCTTGCTCCTGCTATAATTTGATTTTCAATGATATTTCCAAGTGTATCTCTAGCCATTCCAATTCTCCTTGAAAAGAATGGCTTTGCAATATTATATATATCACCATAACTACCAAACAAATCATTATTATCAATAAAGAATTGTCGTTTTTCTATCTGATATATTTCGTACTGTGTAAGATTCGTGAATATATCATCGTTCTCTACATTTGAAAAATCAGGTGAAATAGTAACATCTAAATTCATACTATTCCCAACAGGAATTTTTGCATCGCCACCAAAGCTAAACTTCTGCTCTGAAGTATTATTATCAAAATCCTTTGCTATTAAAGTATTTACATATGGAATTGTAATAATTGAACTATTTTTCTTGTGTATTGGCTTTTCAAACATCATTTCCCCCATAAATGCCAGACTTGTAATCTCTTGATTTTGGGGAACTTTTGCCCATACACTTTGTTCGTTACTTTGCATATCCCACCTATTTATCTGCATACGCCATTCTCTTTCTCCATCACGAAATTTCAAAGAAGAAAAAGGTATCGCAGCCTCTACTATATAATGATCTTTATACATTGAGCTTTCAACCTGCCATTTTTGATCCCATGTTACACTAAAGTTTTTGGGATTTTCTCCTCCTTCCGCAATAAAAGCCTCTCGTTGTACTCCATAAGGACTCGCACCAAACATAAATGCCGTTGAACCATCTTTAAAAGTGTCAAACATCATTGTTACATTATCATTGGCATTAGGTTCAAAATCTCTACGTAAAGATGATACAGTATATTTATTACTCTTTACCTTAGCACAAATTCCAATATATAATGTTTCATCATTATATAAAAATTTACATTCAGTTGGATTTTCTGCTTCTATGGAATCAGAAGGAAAAAATTGCCATAACGTTTTAATACCATCAGCATGGTTCCAAGATATATCATCCAATTTTCCATCTATACAAATAGCATCATTGGTATATCGCACATTAATACTGGGATTATTTTGTCCTTGTACTAATGTTACAATTACCAAAGCTAAAAACGTAATATATAAACGACGAAACGACACTTTAATTAAACTATTATTAAGAGGATAAGAAAAATCTATATACATATAAATATTTGTATTGTTGTACTATAACATCTCTGATAACAGAACTATAACTATACCTCTGAAATTCATTACTGCTTTCGAATCCTGATTAATTCTTTTTTAATTTTATTCAATCTACTCAGCTTACTCGAATTTTGTAACGATTAGATAATGAGCTATTTTGAATAATTCACACAAAAACATAACAACCTGATTTCGATTAACATTTTGGAATTAGATTAATAGAGATAAGTAATAAATCAAAATAGAATTTTAGAACTTCGGACATAGAAAAATGCCTCATTATTAATGAATGAGGCATTTACTTTTTAAATAAAGTTTCTACTTGTTTTTATTTAGTTTATTTAGTCTATTAATCGAGCGATGAGGTATCATAGCTTTATTAACCTTTTCCACAACCATCTCTGCATCAACTACAAAATTAGATTTATGCATAATATTTAAACATGAAACACCTGCTTTGAGATTATATGTACCTGGTTCAATGATCCAGCTAGAATTATCTTCATTAAAAGAAGCAATATCTTTTGATTGAATAGTAAAAGTCATGGTTTCTGTTTCACCTGGTTGCAAAAGTTTTGTTTTTCCAAAAGCTGTTAATTCTTCTTCCGGCTTTTCCAGTTTAACATCAGGTGCTCCTACATATATTTGTACTACTTCGCGTCCTGCTACTGAACCTGAATTCGTAACATCTATATTTACAGTAATATTATCGTTAAATTCAGTTGAATTCAATTTCAGATTACTGAGTTTAAAATCAGTATACGATAATCCATAACCAAATTCATATGACACTGGAACATCAAAAGTATTATAATATCTATAGCCAACATAAATATCATCTTCGTAAATCATTTCAAAAGGAATACGCTTATCCCATGAAAAACCAGAAAGGTCTGCTGCATCATCCTCTTCTCCATCAACTTTATACCCAGGGAATTGGTTCGATGAAGGCACATCATCATAAGATACAGGAAAGGTAACAGCCAATCTTCCAGAAGGATTCACTTTTCCTGTTAAAACATCCATTACCGAGTTACCTGCTTCTTGTCCTGGTTGCCAAGCTAATAATACCGCATCAGGAATCTTTGTCCAACTTGCTGTTTCAATAACTCCTCCAATATTTAAAACAACAATTGCCTTTTTACCTTGAGCATGAAATGCTTCTGATACATTCTTAATCATTTCCTGTTCAACAGGTGTGAGGTAAAAATCTCCTTTTTCAGCCTTACGATCACCACCTTCGCCTGAGTTACGACCAATAGTAATTAAAGCGATATCTGTTTTAAGTGCAATTTCTAATGCCAACGCCTTATCTACTTCCATTTCCGGAAGAGGTTCCCTTCCCCAAAAAGCATTTACATTTTCATACTTTTTATCTTGAATAACTTTTTGCTCTTTTATATAATCATTATAAACATTTGTTAATTCTGCATCTGTTTTAAAACCTGCATTAGAGATACCTTCTATTAATGATATAGTATAAGCCTCATTTACATCTCCACTTCCTGTTCCTCCTGAAATAAAATTATATGAAGTTATTCCAAAGGTAGCAATATTGTTTGTTGCTTGTGACATTGGCAATGTATTATCTTTGTTTTCAAGAAGAACCATACCATCTGTTGCTGCTTGGCGAGTTACTTTTGCATTTGCATCTAAATCTGGTTTACTACTATATTGATAACCTTTATATCTTGGAGTTTTAAGCATAATATTCAAAATGCGAGAAACATTTTGATTTAATATTGATTCATCCAAACTACCATCGTTTACTGCAGCAAGAATTTGCTCATACTGAGACCTTTGTCCTGGTTGAATTAAATCATTACCTGCTTTCATCTGTGCTACGGCATCACTACCTGCTCCCCAATCTGTCATAACATATCCTTCAAATCCCCAATCTTCTCGAAGTATCTTTGTTAAAAGATCGTAATCTTCAGAGGTATATTTATCATTTACTTTATTATATGAAGACATTACTGTCCATGGATTTGACTCTTTTATGGCAATTTCAAAACCTTTCAAATAAATTTCGCGTAATGCACGTTCACTAATAATCTCATTTACCGATAGACGATTTGTTTCTGAATTATTTGCAATAAAATGTTTAACCGAAGTACCTACTCCATGAGATTGAATCCCATTTACCATTGCTGCTGCCATTTTACCGGCTACCAATGGATCTTCTGAATAGTACTCAAAATTACGCCCACAAAGAGGATTACGTTGAATATTTAAGGCTGGAGCTAATAAAAAATCAGAACCATATTCCAAGACTTCCTCACCCATAGCTTCTCCTACACTGTAAACAAGATCTGTATCCCATGTAGAGGCCAATACTGTAGCAATAGGAAATGCAGTACAATAATATGTATTTTTATCATCACCTTCTCTCTTTGGCTCAATTCTTAATCCCGCAGGACCATCTGATAAAGATTGTGTTGTAATACCTTTTTCTAAATATTCAGCAGTAAATCCGGCAGAACCAGGAAGATAAGAATGAACTCTATCATACATCTTTGTATATTCAGGATCTGGATCTTCCGAAGCTTTCTCTTCTTCACTTGCCCACCATCCGCCGTGTCTCCATGTTCCAATCACTAACTTTACTTTTTCATCGAGGGTCATTGATGAAAGTATCTGACTCACTGTCTCCTCATCATTGTTTTTATCATCACCTTTCATTGAACACCCTGTTGCACTTACAGTTATATAAATCGCACACATCCATGCAATTAACCTATACTTATTTTTTTTATCAATTTTCATAAACTAAAAATTTTTATTTTTCTTTTGAATTCTTATTGTCTTTTCATATGGATATTAGACCTACAATTAACATTAGCATCATACCATACCAATCCCATTTAAGATAAATCCATATATCCCAATAGTTAATTAACTCAACTCTAAATTAACTTCAGTATTAATCTATTATCACAGTAGATTCCTGATTATCTAACACTCTTAGAAATATTATAATAATTTTCATGGCATTATTTTAATCTAAAAATCGAAAATTATAAAACCAGGAATAATTAATATAACGCACCATGCGCAATAGCACCAAAATCTACTGTATAGTTTTCTATAAATGTTAATATTGAATAACTGTGAGACTATAAACATTATTAATAAATATTTATAGTTTTTATTTAATAAGACCATTAACTAACTACCTGTGCTTATCATTCCCTTTTTGTTAATTAATGGTCTTCATTGATATATAAAATTAATAACCTGGATTTTGTTTAATATTACTATTTACAAGAATTTCTTGTTCGGGAATTGGGAGTAGTTCATGTTTTCCTGTTTTGAAACCATAAGTATCATTTGAATAAGGATATGTTATAATAAATTCTCCATTTTCATCGATACCAGAAAACGATGGAACTTTTGCCCCTTGATCCGCTAATTCTATAGCAGCATCTCCCCAACGTATAAGATCCTGAAAACGGACCCCCTCGAGACATAACTCCAGACGCTTTTCTGTTTTTATATCATCTAATGTAACTGCTGACAGATTATCTAACTGAGCGCGCGTACGTACTTCATTAATATACGTTAATGCTCTACCTGCATCTCCAGACTCAAGACACGCTTCTGCTGCCATTAAAAGCACTTCGGAATATCTCATAATTCTATAGTTAGCATCAGTACTATAACCACCTGAGTTCTCAATAACTTCAGAACCGATAAAGCGCCATTTCCATGAAAAATATCCTTCATGACCATACAATGTTGCACCCGGATTAATAGTTGCAGGATGAGAAGGTGCTCCTATTTCTATAACTTTATCATACGATAATACTGATGCATTTAATCTGTATCCTTCAGTTCCTTCTTCAGCTACAAAAGCATCATATAAATCTTTTGTCGGATTTCCTAATCCCCAGCCATTTGGATATAGGTCATGAACACCAAAATCATACCCTGTAAGATCAATTTTGTCAGCCCTCCAACCAATAAAATTAGGGAAGGTTGGCATTCCTTGCGACCATGGATTATTACTGTCATTAACAAAGTTAAGTTCGAAAATATTCTCAGAACTAAAATCTTCAACAGATCTTAATATATTTTCATAATCATCGATCAAATCATAAAGACCCTTGTTAATCACTGCATTCAAGTTATTTGCTGCCTCACCATATCTTTTTTGAAATAATAGTGATTTACCTAAAAATGACTGAGCAGCCTGCTTGGTTATCCTTGCTCCGGTAGATTGATCAATAGAGCTACTTTTTTCAGGTAGTATGTTGGCACTAATAGCATCTTGTAGGTCACTGTCAATCAAAGCCCAAATAGCATCAATATCACCATTAGGCTGTTGATATTCACTAGGATCTAACTCACTGACTACAAGAGGTACAGGGCCCCACAAGGTAATAAGATTAAAATATGACCATGCTCTGGCTACTTTTGCTTCTGCAATTGCTAACTTTTTAACTTCAGATTCCGGATCAATATTATTTATCACTAAATTAGCTCTGTAAATGATTTGATATAAACCCGTAAAATACTCAGCAATTAAACCATTTTGAGGACTAAACGTATATTCGTTCACACCTTCATAATTTGTTTGATCCCCCCGGGATCCTCCACCTGCTATCATATCATCCGAAAGCAAGTTTTTTAAGAAAAAGTCAACAAAATATATTGACCTCCATTGTACGTAAACTGCAGCAATTGCTTGTTCTGCATCATCATCTGTTTTGTAAAAATTCTCAACAGATGTTGCCCCCTGATGATCAACATCATCAAGTAAATTTTCACAAGCTGTAAAAAATATTACAGATATTAATAATATATATGTATATATCCTTTTCATTTTCCAATTTTTTAAAAAGTTAGATTAAGTCCAAATACAGTTTTCTTAGAAGTCGGATACGCTCCTTTATCAACACCTAAATTTTCTGCAGATCCAGCTGACGCTTCAGGATCAAATCCAGGATAATCAGAAATTGTAATCCAATCATCTAATGAAACATAAATACGTACATTTTTTATATTTAATCTGCTTAATAAATTTTGAGAGAAAGTATATCCTAATTGCATTTGTTTTACTTTAAAGAAAGAACCATCCATAACGGCATCACTACTAATCCAATATTTATCTTCACCATTTGCATTAGGTCTTGGTTTTGATGCCTTTGTATTATTTGGAGTCCAACGATCATCATAAAACACACTAAGTTTATTTCCCCTTGGACGATCAATACGTGTTAATGCATTATAAATGTCATTCCCATTAGATCCTGTTCCAAAGGCTGTAAAATCTAAACCTTTATAACTAGCAGTTAACGTTATACCATACGTAAAATCTGGTATTCCACTTCCGAGCATTACTTTGTCGTCCGAATTTATCGTACCATCAGCAGAATCAACAACACCATCTCCATTTGTATCTACAGTTAATTGATCAACAAAAATAGGATCACCTGTTGCATCATCAATATCTTCTAATTCATATCCTCTCATATACCAAATCGGAAATCCCTGTTCAAAGACTGTAATACCTTGTTCTTGAGCAAGTGATGCACCATTTATCCTAGATATACTTGGATCCAAATAAGTTACTTTATTTTTTAGTGTGGCCAAATTTCCTCGAATACTATAAGAGAAATCTCCAATTTTATCAGTCCACCCTAATTCAAATTCTAATCCACTATTTTTTACATTACCTGCATTAACAGAGGTAGTACTAACTCCTGTTTCTAATGGAGGAGTAATAGCTACTAATAAATCTTTTGTCTGCTTATCGAAATAATCAAATCCCAAAGTCAATCTATCATTGAAAGCGCGAACATCTAAACCAAAATCAAGTTGTTCTGAAGTTTCCCAACTTAATTCATTATTGCTCAATGTTGTAGGTGCAGATGCAACCTGATAATTCAGGGCATTACTATAAGGATATGAGTTTCCAGAAATAATTCCAGCACGATAAGCAAATCCACCTAACGGCCCTGTACTACCATTCTGCCCCCAACTTGCACGTAGTTTAAGGTGACTTATTGGTGTATTCTGAGGGAAAAAATCTTCATTTGAAATAGTATAGCCTCCAGAAACAGCAGGGAAAGTACCCCAACGATTTTTTGCCGGAAGTATTGATATATCACTCGCATCTCTACGAACTGAAGCCTGAAGCATATATTTTCGTCCATAACTATATGTCATACGACCAAAATAAGAAAACTGACGACGAGCATTTGAATATCCTCCAGAAACAGTTCGATTAGCCCCATCTGCCAGGTAATCCAAATCTCTGTATAAAGGATCATCCTTAATAATCTGATTTCCACTAGCAGTTACTGTTGTTGAGTAAGGTGAAGTATACGAAACTCCAACCATTGTTGTTAATGTATGATCCCCTTTTTCATAAATATAATTAGCAAAATTTTCCCATTGATAGTAAAAATTATTGTAATTAGTACGAGAAATATTTACTTGATCGTTTTTAGCAACATCACTTGCATAATAAATATGATCAAATGTATATCCACTACCGTAAGAAGCTCGATATCCTAGTTTTGATGTTATCACTAAATTTTTAACAGGAGTTATATCTGCATAAACTGTACCTAACATATTAAAACCTTCCCATCCGGAATCTGTTCTGTCTCTCATTATTAAAGGATGAGTTTGATACGATTGATATACCTGAGAGATCCCATAATATCTTCCATCTTCAGCTCTTAGGAGCTTTTTATCTGCCTCCACTAAATTTTGCATATAAGATGGTAAATCATCGGCATCATAATAGGCTGGAGTAAGAGGATCCATCGTTAATACAGCAGCTAGTAAACTACCATACTCGGAGTTCTCTGATACACTTTTCATTTTCCATCTCTCCAATGAATTAGTAGTACCTACTTTAATCCAATCTTTGATCTTATAATCAGCATTGATCATTCCGGTCCATCTCTCATACACGTCCTTTTCCCCTTTTACAATACCATCATCATCTAAATAGGATAGAGAAAGATTAAATGAACCTCTATCATTTGCACCTTGTACACTTATGTTATGTTTTTTTCTTACTGAAGTTTCAAATGCAATATCAGTCCAATCTGTGTCTGTAACACCATCCCATAGCGAAGAAAGTTCACCTTGAGTAATATAATTTGCCTCTGTCATATAATTAACATACTCTTTTGCATTTAAAACTTTAGGAATTCTAGCTAAGGAGTTTGTTGTGTATTGCACATCATACGAAAATGTCCCTTTTCCTTTTTTACCTTTTTTGGTTGTAATCAATATTACACCATTTCCTGCCTCTGCTCCATAAATGGCTGCAGATGCTGCGTCTTTCAGTACCTCCATTGAAGCTATATTATTTGGATCAAGGAAACCTATATTATCTGTACGTAATCCATCCACTACATATAAAGGGTTGGATGCAGTATTAGAACTAAATCCACGAATACGAACTGTTGCTCCCGAAGCTGGAGCTCCTGATGTATTAATGATCTGAACTCCCGCTGTTTTTCCTTGAAGTGCTTGCTCTGGTCGTACTATAGTACGATTTTCCATATCTTCAGATTTAACTTGAGAAATTGATCCTGTCAAATCACTTTTTTTCTGTACTCCATACCCTACAGCAACAACTTCATCCAGCCCAATAGATTCTTGCGTCATTACAATATCAATAATAGATAAACCATTTACATTGTTTTCCACTGTTGACATTCCTATAAAGCTTACTTGAATTACCGCATCTGAAGGTACATCTCCCAATTGATATATTCCATCAAAGTTTGTAATTGTTCCATTTGTGGTTCCCTTTACAACTACTGCGGCCCCAGGAATAGGTTCTCCTTTATCATCTGTAACTTTCCCGGATATGTTAATTTTCTGCTGTTGTGTACTTACATCATACAAAACAATTTGATTACTTACAACTTTATAGCTTATATCTGTACCTTCAAATATATTATCAAGTATATTGGCTAATGGTTCGTTTTCATAATTCACAATCACTCTACGATTGAGATCTACATACTCTGAACTAAATGCAATCTTCAATTCAGTCTTTTCCTGAATTATATCTAACGCTTCTCCTACTGTTATCTCTCCTCTTTCAACAGTCAATCTAGCATTCTGACCATAACTCCCCATGGCTGAAACTTGCAATAAACAAATAGTTAATAAAAACATACTGATTTTCATAATCCGTAGAATTTTACGTCGCGCAAAAGAAGTCGTACCTTCCCTTGCAATACCAACTTTTTTCATAAATTTGTATTTACGTTAATTAATTTGGCATCATAATCCTGATGCCGATTATTTAGAATTCATTAGGAAAGTGTTGCAGCACTTTCCTAATTTTTTTTAATTATTCCGCGATTCAATATATATCGTATCATGCCGGTGCTTTATTTCTACTGCTGCTATATTTTCCAAAATATTTAACACATCATCAAATTTCTCATTTTCAATAGACATGGTTATCCGGCTCCCTTTTAAGCGTTCATTCACAATAAACTTATAATTAAATCTTCTTTCAAGTTTTAAAACCGCTTCTGATAAAGGACAATTGTATAAATTAAGTATCCCTTTTCGCCATGATGTATATTTCCCAGTTTTCACAGCTTCTCGAATTATTTTGCCTGTTTCTGCATTGAAAACAGCTCTTTGACCTGGTTTTAGCTTCATTTTTTTAGAATTGTTCTCAAGTAACATTTCTATAGATCCTTCTTCAAGTAAAACAGAAGTCTTTTCTGATACTTCATAAGCCTCAACCTCAAACTTAGTTCCTAAAACCCTAACATTTACACCTTTACTTTTAACAATTAATGGCAACGCTTTATTATGTGAAATATTAAAATATGCTTGACCTTCTAATTGTAAATCTCTATTTGATTTTGCAAATTTATCATTATATGTTAACGTTGAGCCTGAGTTTAACCATACTTCAGAATGATCTGGTAAAACAATCTTAGAAACTTGGCCGTTGTCAGCGACCACACTTGTATACATTGGTTCAACCATTAAATTTTTAAGAAGAACACCACCTAAGGCTATAAGCATTACCAACATAATTGCAGCTGCATACCTATATATGAATCGTACTTTTTTTAATCTGACAACATTCGCAAACTCATCATTCATGATGTGCGACTGAAAACAAACTAAATCGGCTTCTGTATCTTGACTAATAATTGAGGTAAGACGTTCTTTTTTCCAATCTTTCTTCTCTATTTTAAATTCTTTAAAATTATCCTTATCCTCAAGCCAGTTAAGCAATTGCTTTTGCTCCTTTTCATTAGCTGTACCTTCAAAATATTTTTTAATAATATCCTTCATTTCTTGTTGCTTTACATTAGTAATAGCCTATTTTTTAAAAAACCCTACCCTATTTTTATAACATTTTTTGATTTTTTTTCACATTATCTTAAAACAGAATTATTTCTTTAATTCAAATAAATTACCAAATTTCACTTTTACCATATATATAAATATGAATTTCAAAGGATTAACCAATATTTCCAAAATAATGATAAGCATGAATATATACTTTATTGTTTATTAATTTTTGTTACTTTTTATTAATTTACTTTATTTTGCACTTACCACAATTGGCAGAAAAAATTCATGTACGACATATTATTAAACAAAAAATTAAAACAAGGTAATCCTACAGCTTATTCTAATTTATTTAAAGAACTACAGCCCAGGATGAAAAGTTATTGTCGACTATTTATAGATGATGAAGACCAGATTAAAGATCTTATTCAAGATTGTTTTATTCATTTATGGGATAAAAGGGAAAATATTGATATTCATAAATCTATAGAAAGCTATTTATTTGTTATCTTAAAAAATAAGTGTTTAAGAATTTTAAAAGAAAAACAATTATCAGTAAATAATCTAAATATAGAAGATTTAGCTATCAATGAAATCCAGTATTTATATCAGCTAGATTTTACTGACAAGAAAGAAAAATCCTTAGAAGAAAGATTAATCTCATCACTAAAAGAAGCTATTGAAGAATTACCCACAAAGCGCAAAGAGGTCTTTATAAAAAATAAGATTGAAGGTAAAAAACAAAAAGAAATTGCAGAAGAATTAAATATCTCAGTTAAAGCAGTTGAAAAACACATCAGCCTTGCAAAAGAACAATTAAGAAAAAAATTGGAAAAAGAGTATGCTATGCTTTCAATTATTATTGCAATTCTTTTGCAGTGACAATCATTGGTTGTAAAAGATTATTGTTTCTTTGTTAAGTCTATATTAATTACTTTAGATTAAAATATCTACTTACAAAATAACACAAAAATGATTATTTAGGATTTTACAATTACTAGATGGACTCCCTGTAATCACTCGGTGATATTTTAAAATGATCTTTAAAACACTTGGTAAAATATGATGGTGTTGAAAATCCAACTTTATAGGCAATCTCAGCAATAGTACTATCTGTATTTTTAATCAATGTCAATGATTGTTTCAATTTGGTTTGAGTAACAAATTCACTAACAGATAAGCCTGTTATCTTTTTTATCTTTCTGTATAAATGAACCCTTGACAGACCAACAAGATTACTTAACTCTTCAACATTAACTTTTGAATCTAATTTATTATCTATAATGATATTGCTTATTTTTGAAAGGAAATTTTTATCCATTCGACTCATTCCTTTCTCCTCTTTAGTTAATTTTATGGGTTCCTGATATTTTTCCCTCATTTTAGCCTGAGCCTCTAGCAGTTTTTTAACTCTTAATTGCAGATGCTCTTTATTAAAAGGTTTAGCAATATAACTATCGGCTCCTTCTTCCAAACCTTCAAGTAAATGTTCTAGTGAAGACTTTGCTGTTAACAGAATCATTGGAATATGACAATATCTAAGGTCGCTCTTAACTTTTCTGGTTAGTTCTAAGCCATCCATTACAGGCATCATAACGTCAGAAATGATGATATCAGGTCCTTCTGTTTCCACTAACTTTAATCCTTCATTTCCATTTTCTGCTTCTATAATAGAATATAAAGCAGGCGGAAAACAGGATTTTATATATTTCCTGATATCTGGTTCATCTTCCACAATAAGCAGTAATGGTTTTTCACCTTCTGCATGGCTGGTTTTTAATTCAATTGTTGCATCTTCTACCTGCTCATCTATTTTCTCAAATTCAGTAAAACCTGACATTACTAGATGCTCTTTCATTTTAGACTCAGTCAGTATATCATCTTGTGTAAAATGGTTTTTCCCCAAGGGTAATAATATCTTAAAGCAAGTTCCTTCTCCTAATTTACTTTCTACATTAATTTTTCCTTTATGCAATAAAATCAACTCTTTAGTTAAAGACAAGCCTATCCCTGTTCCTTTATAGGAAACAGTAGAATCAGCCTGATAAAAACGATCAAATATTCTTTCTACTTCCTCTTGAGGAATTCCTTCTCCATTATCTTTTACCTCAATTTTTGCGTACTCTTCTGTTTCTGTTATGCTCATTCGATCCAAAACTATTTGAATCTTTCCTCCTTTTGTAGTATACTTAAAAGCATTCGACATTAAATTAAACATTACTTTATCCATCTTATCCCAATCAAACCAAAGCGATAATTTTGCACTATTATTGACAACCTCAACATCAATTTGTTTTTCTGTAGATAAATTGATAAATGCTTCTTTTATACTATGCATAAACTCACCCAAATTATAATGGCCAACCTTTAATTTCATTTTGGCTGTTTCAATTTTTCTGAAATCCATTATTTGGTCTACTAACCTCAATAATCGCAGAGAGTTATTATAGATAAGAGTCAATTCTTTATTTAAAACTTCATCTGTCTTTTTTGTTTTGATTATATTCTCCAGTGGTCCAACTATTAAAGTTAACGGAGTTCTGAACTCATGAGAAATATTCGTATAAAATTGCATTCTGGCTTGTGTTGCCTCCGTAAGTTGCTCTGACATTTGTTTGAGCTCATCATTTTGAATGGAAATTGCTTCCTTTTGTTCTTCGAGACTTTTATTCACAATTTTTTTATGCTTGTAGGCTATAAAAAGTAGAATAATCAAAACAACAACTAATGCAAAAGAAAATAAAGTAACCAATAGTAATATCTGCTGCTTTTTAAATCTTCCTCCGAGCAAATCTAACATTCCCTTGGACCTGTCTATATCATTCTGCAAATTTTCAATGTTATTATATTGTAAACGGGTAATCTTAACATTTCCATCATCAATTAAGGTTGTTGGTAATAAATTAATTTTCTTATACGGACTATTGGATAATATTTTAGATGCAACAACTATAGCCTCTTTTCCTCCTGTAGGATAAATTAATGTAGCATCAATAATATTATTTTCCACTAATTCAACTCCTCCACCTACGCTAGGTGAACCATCAACACCAATAATTTTAATATTGCGATCAGAAAAGTCTCTGCCAATTACTTCACTAGCTGCTGCAGCTAAAAAATCAGCATGTGCAAAAATTGCTTCAACATTAGGGTTTGACTGCAAAAAATTAGATAAACTATCCAGTACTATTTGATTATTCCAATGCGAGTAAAGTCTATCAACAATAGATATTCCTGTATGCTGCATAATAGCATCTTCAAAGCCATTCATTCTTTCCTTAGCAGGCGAGGAACTTAATGCACCTAATATTTCTACAACCTCTCCATGCTTATTTAAAATATCAGCAATATACATACCTGCTGTGTAACCAATTAAATAATTATTACCACCAACATATGCGGAATATTTATTGGACTCGATCTTTCTATCAATTAAAACAATATGTATTCCTTTTTCATATAATTCTTCTACTACAGGTTGAACAGCATTAATTTCAATAGGCGCAATAATTAATAAATCAATTCCCTCATCAACCAACTCATGAATCTGCTTAATCTGAAGAAGAGTACTATCACCTGCATATTTGGTTATTAATTCTAAATCAGGATGAAACATCAACTCCTGATTCATTTCTTTTTCCATTTGTTGCCGCCAATCACCACTTGAGCATTGAGAAAAACCAATTCTATGCATTTTTTGAGCAAATGATGTTAGTGAAAACAATATCACCATTATAACAAGGATAAACTTTTTCCCCATAGAAAGCTATTTATAGAATTCGATATAAATATAAGTAAATGCAGTAAGAAAATATCCTATAAATCTCAATTCTGGTTGAAACATAAACATCCTGTTAATCTTGTCTGTAATTTCCAAAGTAAGCCTAAAACTTTAATTTTTATGTAAGAAATATAGGCGTGTAAAATTATATATCTGCAACAACGGAATGTAAGTATTAAAACCACCTCCCCTCTCCTACGTCGAGGTACTCCTCCTTCTATGTTGTAATCCAAATTATTTATAAGTTTTTTACTCATTTATAGTGAATTATGTTTTCAAAATCTTTTCTTCGGGCAATACGGAGCAAGAAGGTCTTCTTTCCTTGGCAAAGGAATAAGGGGTTCGACACCCTTTATTCCTTTAAAAAGAATCCTTGCGTCGGTATAAAACTATCGCCGTCGGTTTCTTCCTTGGCTTAATAAATTTGATCTATAAAAACAACCTTCTATTAACGGACATTTAATAAAGCCGCATTTCTATACTAATTTTTACAGATAAGAGCTGAAGCCTTTAAAAAACAGACACCATTAAGGGCTGCAGGAGGAGTAAATCAGTTTTCTTATTCCTTGGATGCTTTTATAATCAAATTTATTTTGTTGACTATACAATTGCTTTAACATATTCTTGTTCGTTCTTAATTACAAATCTTATTCTATTTAATAACTTTTTTGCTATTCTTATTATTGCATCTGATCCTTCCATTCTATTCCTTAATTCTAAATACTTTAATGTCAGAGCTGGATCATGCCTTATTGCAATCCAAGATGATTCTACAATTGCTGCACGCAATGCCTTATTTGATCTTTTTGTTATATTTCCTACTTTTTCATTTTCTCCAGAAGAATTTGTAGTTGGAACTAAACCGATATAAGAACATAATCTATCTAAATTTTTAAATCTGTTTATTGTTACTAATTCTGTAATAATCGTTAATGCTGTAATTAATGCTATTCCTGGTATGGTTCGTAATAGATTTATTAGCTTTGAATAACTAGATTCTTTACTTATTTTCCTTAGTTCTCTATTAATTCTTAGTAATTTTTGTCGTAAAAATCCTGCAGTTTCCAGCATTTCGCTTATTACCATCGTTCCTTGTTCTGTTGATAAAATAACCGTGCTTAACCAATCTGAAAACTTCTTTGACCAGTGTTTAGATGGCCCACTCAACTCTATAGGTATATTAATTCCTGAATAATATAAATATGATTTTATCCTATTCTTTTGTCTTCCTAAATCATTTACTGTAGTTTTTCTATATCTAACTAAACTTCTTAATTCTTCAACTGATAAAGGTGGAATATAAATTTCTTCCAAAGCCTTATTTTTTAATAATCGTGATAACTTTCTGCTATCTCTTCGATCTTCTTTTTGCTTTCTCTCTTTATCTGTTGTTGGGATATCTGCTGGGTTTACTACTATATTTTTTATACCCTTTGATAACAACTCTCTATGAGTACTAAAACCACAGAACCCAGCTTCATAAACAGAATAATAATTCCCTTCAGGAAAATGCTTCTCTAGATATTTCAACAATAATGTTGCACTTGGATCTTGTGAAAATGTTTTATACAAAATTTCATCTGCCATAATGGATATTACCCAACTTTTCAAATGGACATCTATTCCGATATAAATATTTTGTCCTTTAAAACTTAATGATTTACCTTTCGTTTGCATAAGCTTCGTGTTTTGGTAATTAGAATTCTTTTCTTCATATCTAATTTAGAAAACTTTAGAAGCTTATGCATTACTCTTATTACAAACATACAGCCTTTGTAAGGAGGAGAATTGATTTACAAAACCCATAAATTTTTATTGCCAGATATCTCTATTAATTTTAAACACTATACCGCGCTCTACACTCTTAACTCTACGCACTATGCCCTACGCTCTATTACTCTACATTAAAAAACGTTGCAGATTCCAGTTCAACTGATCCTAAATTTGAAAAAAGAGATAACTTATTAAAAGGTGATTCTGGAAATAAAATATTTGTCATAGCTAACTTCCCTTCATCGATAAATACTTCTACCGATGAAGCATCTATTATTATTTTGATATTCATCTCATCATCAATATTATACGGAGCTACATCTTCGCTTAAATAATTAGAATCTGTAAATTGTGTATTAATTTTTGTTCTATCTATAAATACTTGTTTTGACAACATATTATAGCCAATCTTTAACTCCTCATCTGCATCATTTTTTAATAGCAAACCAAAAGCTGTTGTATGGCCATTTAATGATCCTTTCTGCGGTTTAAAAACAAAATTTAATTCACAAGAACTCAAATTCAGGTCAATGTTATTGATTTCTGACTTTCCTGAAAATAGCATTTTGTTTATGTGCATCTTCAATATTTTGGAATCTTCAAACTCTTTAACGGGAAATGTCGTTAATTTATACTGATTATCTTCTTTTATAAGTTTTATTTCACGTGGTAAAGTCATCGCGCTTCTCCATGTTTCAGTAGGTACTGTTTGTGCATAGATCCAATTACTCATCCATCCAATAAATAATCTTCTTCCGTCTTCTTTAGGAATATCGGACCATGTAACTCCGGCATAATTATCTTTACCATAATCAAGCCAATAGCTCTCATTCTTTTCTGGTATAAAAGTCTTTCCATCAAAGTCTCCTATAAAATACTGTGTAGCTGAACCTCCATTGGGCCCCCCTGGATTTATGCTCACCAACATTGCCCATTTAGTATCTTCAGTTCCCTCTACATATATTGGAAACAAATCAGGACATTCCCAAACTCCTCCATGCGCACCAATTCCTACACCGAAATCACTTTTAAAAGACCACGATTTCAAATCTTTGGAAGCGTATAATTTTACTCGGTCGCCAGCAGCCAATATCATAATCCATTGATTTGATTCTTTATGCCAGATGACTTTTGGATCTCTAAAATCTTTTAATTCCGGATTGGGTAATACGGGATTGTTTTTATACTTCTTCCAGGTTCTACCTTTATCAAGGCTATATGCAAGTGCCTGATATTGATAATTATTTTTTCCGGCTCTTTCTCCTTCTATATTATGGTAAGTATATATAGCCACCATTGGAGGATTTTCTTTAGTACCAAAACCCGTAGTATTTTGCCAGTCAACTACTGCACTCCCTGAAAAAATATATCCAAGTGAATCAGGATATAAAGCGATAGGAAGATGTTCCCAATGTAGTAAATCATTACTTACAGCATGACCCCAATGCATTGGTCCCCAAACCGTACTATCAGGATAATACTGATAAAACAAATGATATTCTCCCTCATAATAAACCATTCCATTTGGATCATTCATCCAATTAGCCTGTGGAGTGAAATGAAATTGTGGTCGAAACTTCTCCTTTTCTACAGCCCCATGGGAAATGTCAGCATTCTTACAACTCATTTGTAAAAAAACAATTAGAAAAGTAGCTATTGCACAGGCTATTATATTTTTCTTTATCATTTTCTCTTCATTTTTTTTTTAATTAAAACACGATCTGCATAACCTGAATTCGAAATAAATCGAATTCAGGTCATTAAACAGATTTTAAGGGACCAGTATTAAACAACTAAAACTTCTTTAGCAACTTGTATGTGAAACAATACACTAGTGTATCAATATTTTCTTAACGATATTACTATCATCACATTCAACTTTTACAATATATAATCCATCACATAAGGATTGTGAATTATCCATTATAATTTCACTTCCAATATTTTGAACAGTCTCAGCAATTTTCAAATTGCCTTGTACATCATAAATGCGGATACTTACATCACCTTCATCTAATCCTCTAACTATTAAACTATTTGTTGAATTAACAAAAACATCAACAAGATTGCCTTCAACAGACTTTGTACTTGTTGGTGTACAACTTATACAATCACATGATTCCCAACTAACGGTAGGTAACACAACATCATCTGTAACTTCAAACCAATGCATGTTTGTTTGATTTCCGTCCCATGGGTTTGTAAAACAAGATCCTTCTCCAGCTCCTTCTGCTCCGGTAGCTTCGTCACGAAATTCACAGTTCCATCCAACTACTCCGCCTGTTACTTCAAATCTGTAATCAATCCAACCTTCTTTTTGAACAGTGGCTGACCATATATCTGTTCCTGGTTCATTTATTAATGTAATTGCTCCATTCCATCCGTTAATGCCTCCTCCCATTACAACGGCATCATAAGTAGAGCCTACGTATGAAGTCATATCTACTGATATTGTAACATTGTAAGGTTGTGCTTTTACGATAGTACTTGAAACAATTAATACGAGGGTAAATATTAGATTTTTCATTTTTTTATTTTTAAAAATTAAACATAGATATTGATGTTAGCTAGCAAATTTGTTTTTATATTCTTATCATGTCAATCAAATGTTAAAAATGAACACTGAGGCACTGAGAGACAGAGTTTTTTTATTAAATTCATTAAATCCGCAAGGATTTACCCCTGTGAACTCTTTGTAATTTCATAATAATGGTGTTTGATTACTTCTCTTTTTCTAATTTTTGCAATTTATATGAGTTATATATAAAATACTCTCTGCGCCTTTGTGTCTCTGCGTTATTCTTTTTTTTCAACTATTGATTTGCATTTATCATTAATCTCCTATTTCATATACAGAAAGATTTGAAACGTCTATTGTACCTTCATCTACAAAAATGGTCCATGGATTCTTATCCATTTTGTAAATACGGTTGGTAAAGGCAACGTTATCATTAACATAAACCACACAAATTGACTTTTCAATGACAATCTTTATATCGAAAACCTTATCATCCGGAACAATAAGGGGAGTAAAATTTAATTCGGTTGTATAGGATCCTGTTGAATAATTCGACTCTTTATTTAGAAACAGACATGGCATTGACCATCTGTTCGTAGAAGTCAGATCAAAAGCAACAGAATACACTCCAGATAAATCATCACATGCACCAAAAGAAAATCCAAAGCTTGAAGATTGTGATGCATCAATGGTTAATTCAATTTTAACAGGTGCTGTATTTCTATTAAACAAAGCGTAAGATCTCTCATCTTGATAATTCATGACATAGGCTCCCTCATCTCCTGTTACATCTCCCTGAATCTTTAACATTGAATATGGAGTCAGCGTGTTGAATTTATTATCTACAGCTTCTGGTATCATTGGATATAACTTTCCGCTGGATTGTTGAACCAGTTTATGCGTTATTAAACTTCCTGCCCAATCCAATTCGTTATTTCCATTTACTTCCTGTCCTGTTGAACACCATCCTGAGATATATCGATCAGTGCCATTTGAAGCCGTTTTTCCTGCATAGAAATACAATCCGTCTATTGTTTCATGGTGACCGCTTGCATCTTCACAACGTACCCAAGGGCCATTCGGACTATCAGATACTCTGTAAAATGTTTTTCGGTGTTCGTCCCTGTTAATACGGGAAAATACCAAATACCATTTATTACCCATTTTAAAAATATCCGGACATTCCAGAATTTCAGCATCTGAATTAAAGTCTGTAAGAGGAGATATTAAATCCCAATTTTCAAGGTCAGATGATGCATATCGAATCAATACGCCTTTACCATCCTTTATTGAGGTAACCAACATTACATAAGCAGATCTGGTTGGATCATAGTACACACATGGATCACGGAAATTATTTTTATCATATCCATCAGGAGCTTCAAAAGTAAATGAAGGAACTTTTGTAAAGGTCTTCATATCAGTTGAAGTTGCCAGCATTACTTTCTCGGCAGGATATAAACTTCCATTATGTCCGGTATAAAAACCATATAACTTACCCTCTGAATTCTTTATAAAACTTCCAGTTCCCAAATATGCTTCCTGGGAATCTGCTGTTTCTGTTGGTATTGACTGAGTAAATCCTGTAAATGTGCTATAGTCACTTGTTGTAGTGCAATAGATTGGATGTTCAGTAGTTGAACCATTTCTCCAATCTTGCAAATAAAACAAATAATACTTATTATCATCCGAATTAAAATATGGCATTGGATCACCAACATACCCACTCTGAGGTTTGTAAAATGTAGAATAACCACCACTCTCAACAACTGATCTACATGTTGTTGTTGTGTCTACAACTATCAGAACCTCCTCTGTATCTTCTTTTTCATCCTTAGAACAACTTGTACTTAAGAATAGAATTATCTGCATTAATAATAGTGGTAGAATCTTCATAACTTCTATTTTTATTAGCGAACGGGAAAATCCCGTCCGCATATTTTATTTATTATTCTTTTGGATGCGCTTTAACTTCATCCCAATACATTGTCTGTGTTTCAAAACCTGTCTCTGGAGTATGTGGCATAACAAGAATATTATTAATCACAGCAGTACGACTCTCTGGAATTACAAAGGTTAGCTCTTGCCATTCGCCCACGTGATCAGCAGAATAGTCTGCGTGCAACCAATCCTTGTTAAGTTCACCTGCTTCCTGTATTTCAAGCTGTACATCTCCAGCAACATCTTTCAACACCATAACTGTTATACTTCCATAAATGGCTGGATCAACATTTACCTGATTGGCATTCCATAACACACCACTTGTCCATGGTTTTCCGCCATCATCAGTACCTGTGTTTGTACGAAGAAGTGATACGCAGATAGATGTTGAATTAATGCCATCTGTTACAGGATTTACCGTTCCATTATTGACTGAGCTTGCAATAGATTCCCATGTTGGAGATACATCTTCTCCATTATAAAGTACAAGAATTGGAGTTGGTTCATCGCCCAAAATAACTGTAACTTCATAATTAAATACAGAACCCAAATAATCAAGTGAATAAGTTATCGGATTGGTAAAATCAACTACGGAACCTGCTTCTGGTGTTAGTGTAGCACCATCTGTATATTCTACAATTGGAATTAAGGAAGAAACATCAGTACCTTCAGGCAAATAGATTACAATTATTTTATTTTGCTCATCAATTGTAGCCTCTACTGATCCTATTTTAAAACTTGAAATCTTAGCCCTGGCAACATCCACATTTACGGTATACTTTTGATATAAATCTGTATTTGTAACAGTATAAGTTACATCCAATAAATTTCCATTTGCATCTGCAAAATCAATAGTTTCACCACTAATCGGGGTTACTTCTGCATCACTAGCAATGGTAATTTCAGGTGATAAACCTGTTAGGTCTGAACCTGAAGGAAGAATTACAGATATGGTTGAATTCTCTTCATTAATAGTACCTTCTACTCCATTCACAACAAATGAATGAATACTTGTATCTCCTGAAAAATCAAGGCTTTCTTTGGCATCCTCTTCGCAAGAAAATAAAACTACTGATAACAGGATAATGATAAATTTATAAATATTGTTCTTCATAACATTCTTCATAATTAAAATCCATAATTTTGCTCATAACTACCTTTACTATAATTAATTTGCTGAATAGGGACAGGAACATACTCATTCTTGTTTTTTTCAAATTCAGCTCCCTGATAATAAGTATGGTCGGTAGCTTCTCCTATATAATAAGTATTCATAACTTCATCTGCGACACCCCAACGAACCAGATCAAAGAATCTACCGCCTTCCATAGCCAATTCAAGACGGCGCTCCCACCTTAAAGCTTCTCTGGCATAATCCTGTGTCCATACACAATTCACTCCATCCTGATAAGTTTGAATGTCCAGATTAGTTGCAAAATTGATTAATGAAGTACTTACTTTGGCCCTTGTTCTAACCTGGTTTATTAAAGGTAGTGCAGCAGTGTAATCTCCCATTTCAATCAACGCTTCGGCTCTCATCAATAACACATCAGCATATCGAATTATAATATTATTTTTAGAGTTAGCATACCATGGACCTGTTTTTACATAATAATCACTTGCGGGATCTACGTTCTCTTTTAAGGATGAATAATAACCATACATATTGGGATTACGAGATTGATTTTCTTCATAATTGATATCAGTGTATTTATAAGGCTTTCCGGCAATAGCAACTGTATGAAAAAGTCTTGGATCTACTTTATCTGTACTCTCACTATAATTCTCATCATTGAAAGTATCAAACATAGGTAAACCATTAACTGTTTTATATGCATTTACAAGATTCTGACTTGGTTTATTAAAATCACCACCTGGTGTAGGAGTTGTCAATGCATTTCCCATATTCAATCTTCCATAAGTTGTTCCGTCATCTTGTGAATACTGAACTGCAAATAATGATTCAGAACCATTTTCATATTCTCCAGGTAAAAAGTTGTATGCAAAATCATTTTCCAGTTTATATGGAGAAGTCATCACATATGCAGTTAAATCCAATACCTTTTGTAAATCATCCTGATCTATTGAAACCACATTATGCATCTCATCCTGTCTGTATGCCTTATACAGATAAACTTTAGCAAGGTATGCAGCTGCAGCATATTTATTGGCTCGCCCTGCTTCATCCTGTTCTTCAGGTAAGTTATTATATGCATATTCAAAATCATCAGCTATTTTTTGCCATAACTCATCATTTGTATATGCAACATTTGAAAGGCTTGAAATATCTTCAGGAGACATATACTCCTCTACAAATGGTACCATTTTAAATATGATCTTCTGAATAAAATGCATATGCCCACGTAGGAAACGCATTTCTGCTGTTCTGACTTTCTTGTTAGACATATCATCTTCACTGATTTTATTAAGCAGACTTAATGCAAAATTAGCTCGGGAAATAGCCACATAATTTCTGTACCAAAATACATCTGTATACCAGGTTTCATTTCCTATTGAAGGAGATGATATTTCAAGAAAGTGTAAAAAGTCACCATCATTCTGATCATTACCTCCTTTATATGCATCATCAGACCTGACATTACCATAGTTCCATAAACTTAATGGTCTGTTGATTTCATCATTTCCAATAGCTGCATATGCAGATATCACTTCATTCTCTATTTGCTCAGCACCAGTAAGGTTGTCTTCAGTCAGGGTTCCGTAAGATGGTACTTCTAAAAAATCATCACACGATACCAGATTTAAAGCAATGAGTGAAATGAATATTAATTTATATGTTCGTTTCATGATTTCTGATTTTTGATTTAGTTCTTAAAATGAGATATTCATTCCAACTGTAAAAGATGTAGAAATTGGATAAGCCAGAGCAGGATTTTCCGGATCCAATCCTGTAAAATCTTTGCTTTTGATTGTCATCAAATTTTGTCCGCTAACATATAGTCTGGCTTTCGACAGTTTAATTTTTGATAATACACTTTTAGGCAATGAATATCCAAGTTGTATAAGTCTCAATTTCAAGTAAGAACCATTCTCTACATAATATGAAGAAGTTCGCTTTTCATTGTTTAAATCACTGTACGATAATGCAGGTATATCTGAACCTGTATTTGTAGGACTCCAGGCATCTAAAACTCTTGTTCCCTTATTTGAACCTAATTCATCAACAGCCCAGAAATCTGTAAATCTCTTTACTGAATTATAAACATCAATACCATAAACTCCTTGCAAAAAGGCAGTAAAATCAAAACCTTTCCATCCAAGTGCTAAGTTCAGTCCGTATTCAAAATCAGGATGTGGAGTTCCTATCCATGCTCTGTCATCTTCATCAATAACCTCATCATCATTCATGTTTTTATATCGGATTCTACCTAGTCCTTTTCCTGTTTGATCAACATAGCTATCTACCTCATCCTGTGATTGAAATAATCCATCAGAAACATAACCATAGAAAGAATTCAACGGTCTGCCTAAAATATTATCTGTAGTTCCGTTTCCTCCATAACTATTCACAACACTTTCCGGCAGTTTTGTAATTTTATTTCTATATCCGGATACATTGGCCATAATATCATAAGAAAAACCATTTGATGTTTCATTCCTGTATCCTAGTGATATTTCCAAACCTTTATTCTCCATAGAAGCACCATTCACCCAGTGGTCTCCACCTTCACCAATAGCTCCCAGATATGGAGGTTTCACTAGGATATCTTCAGTATTTTTTAGATACGCTTCCACACTACCATACAGAGCTTGATTATAAAATCCAAAGTCAAATCCGATGTTTGTTTGAGTAGTTGTTTCCCACTTTATTTCATCATTAGCTCTTTGAGTCAGTGAATAACCAGATGGCAATATTCCGGAATTAGAACCAGTGATATCATATGCAGTTCCTGTATTAATACCAGCACCTGTTTCTCCAATATAATTCGCATAAATCAATGTTCTGTTGGCATAATTATCTATTTCCTGATTTCCCGTTTGTCCCCAGCCAACTCTAAGCTTCAGGTTTGAAATAACACCCTCTGTTCCTGCCATAAAACCTTCCTGATCAATACGCCATCCGGCAGAAAACGCAGGAAACGTTGCATATCTGTTTGTTTTACCAAATCTTGAAGAACCATCTCGTCGCAGTGTAACTGAGGCCAGATATTTATCATCAAAACCATAATCAATTTTTCCAAAAAATGAGTTCAGCGTATAACCAGTCGAGCCGCCTGTAGCATACATCTCTCCAACTCCTGCTGAAGGCCACATATAATCAGGATCTTCAACTTCGTATGTTCTTCTTTCTGCAGAAAAGTTAATATCAGAATTATCAAGCATTTCCGTACCCACTAAAAAAGAAAGCCTGTTTTTACTAAGCTGAACAACATAATTGGCTGTATTGGTCCAGTTCCATTTCATTGAATGGCTTTGCATCATTTTTGAAGAAGTAAGATCTGATCCTAATCTTCCCGTAAAGCTATAAGTAAGAACACGTTGATAAAAATTAGAATAATCAAGTCCAAAACTACTTTTAATATGCAGGTTTTTAATGGGTTGAATATCGATGTATGCATTACCAAATAATCTCCAGTAGTTATATGGATTATCTTTATTCGCATCTAGTATTCTGGCAGGATTGTCTCTGTCTCTCATACCTGATGTAACACTTCCCCAATCTCCATCAACAGTTTTTACAGGCATCACAGGTAGTGATAATATCGCCAAATCAAGTACACCTCCGGGTGTTTGTAACTCTGATGTATTATTGATAGTCAGGTTTTCTCCTATGGTAATTAAGTCGCCTAATATTTTTCTACTAGTATTAATACGAGAAGAAAAACGTTTAAAGTAAGTATTGTTAACGGTTCCTTTATTATCGTAATAGCCCAACGAAAAGAAGTTATTTGATTTATCAGTTCCGTTACTGATTGATAAATTGTATGATTGTGCAAATCCAGGACGAGTTATTTCGTTAAACCAATCTGTATCAGAAGTCAACATGGTATTCGTTCCATCTCTTGAATCAATATATTTAGGCAATTTCATTCCGTTTAAAACGGCATTACCATTATTATCATAGTCATAATCATATACATACCCAATTTGGTTATTATTTGGATCAACGCCACTGTTTATCATTGCCTGCCATTGAGCCTGTCCAAATTGTTTGGTATTCAACATGTCGATTATATCACCATATTGAGAGAAGGTTTGAAACATGTCAAAATTAACCCGCGTTTTTCCTTCTTTTCCTTGCTTTGTTGTTATGATAATTACACCATTACCAGCCCTTGAACCATAAATACTTGCCGCAGATGCATCTCTAAGTACCTGTATACTTTTTATATCAGAAGGATTCAGTTCATGCATTCCACCTTTTGTAGGAACTCCATCAATTACATACAATGGATCATTATTATTTAATGTACCAATTCCCCTGATTCTAACTGTTGATGAACCACTAGGGTTACCATCACCACTAATATTAACACCCGGGATTCTACCTTGCATTGCCTTAATGGGATTATTTTCACCTTGTTTCATGATTTCATCAACCTCAACGATTGAAACAGCTCCTGTTAAATCAGCAATTTTTTCTGAAGTATATCCGGTAACAACTACTTCATCCAATCCCACTAAATCACTTTTCATCTCAACATTGATAATTAACTCATTACCAATAGTTATTATTTTCGTCTTCATTCCTATAAATGAAAATTCAAGTTGGGCATTTGCACTTACCTTAATAGCGAAGTTCCCGTTTACATCAGTTATTGTTCCATTTGTTGTACCAACCTCTACAACCGTAACTCCCGGAATTGCATTATTTGTACCGGATTCAGTCACACTTCCTGTAATATTTTTCTCTTGCGCCATGGCAAGTGTAGAAATTAAAGCCATTAGAAATACTGTAAAGAATTTCTTTGGCCAATTCTTTAAATAATAAGATTTCTTCATTTTTTTTCGTTTAGTAGCATCTCCTTCCATTATGATCTATATGCCATAGACTGAAACCGTCAGCGACAGCTTCTTTAATGAAAACCAATGTTTTATTTGATTTAACAATTGATAAAATCGCAGATCTCCTCCATGCAATATGCAGGAGTTGCGCCCTTTTGTGTACAAACAAATGCAGATACCATTACAGCCAGTTGATGTATTTCAGTCAGTGGTTTGTTTTGTAACTTACCAATGATCATTACCCCGGTAAATGAATCACCTGCTCCCACTGTATCAGCGACTTCAACTTTTGGAGTTTTAATAAATGAATGTTCTTTTTTAGAAAACAAATAACTACCTTTTTCTCCACACGTAAGTGCTAACATTTCTAATTTGTAGTGATCAATAAGGAATTGACATTTTGCAATATCCGAACCTTCCCAACCAAACATACCAGAAAGAATATCCAGCTCTTCATCATTAATTTTTAACACATTACACAACACCAACGATTTTTCAATAACCTCCTTACTATAAAAGTATTGCCTTAAATTAATATCAAATACTTTCAGACATTTATCTGAAGTATAACTCATTGCGTTTTCAATAGCCTTTCTTGATACATCATGACGTTGTGCCAATGAACCAAAACAAATCGCCTCCACCTGGTTCAATTCCTTTTTTGCAATATCAGTAAGTTCAATCATATCCCATGCTACATTCTCAACAATATCATAGGCTGGAATACCATTACCATTAATTGTAACAGCAACCGTTCCTGTTGGATAATTTACTCTGGATATTAAAGAACTAATATTTAGCTTTTCAATGTTTTCACAGATCTCATCTCCCAAAGTATCATTTCCTACTGCGCTTAGGATGGCTCCTTTCGCACCCATTTGCTGCGCATGGTAGGCAAAATTTGCCGGTGCACCTCCCAGTTGCTTTCCATCGGGTAGCATATCCCACAAGAGCTCACCCATGCCTATTACATAAAATTTCTTTTCCATTGTATCGTATTTTTTTCCATTAGATTAATTTAAGGCCAGGTCTACTTCAAGCTGTTCCAGAGTTTTACCTTTTGTTTCGGGTATATAGATTAGTATAAAAATAAAAGCGATAAGACTGAACAGACCAAAGAAGCCAAAGGTGTAAGCACCTCCTAAGTTATTCAGCATCCATGGGAAAAACTGCACAGTTAAAAATGTACATACCCAACTAATTCCTGTTGAAAAGGACATTGCCAAACCACGTATTCTATTAGGGTAAATTTCGGAAGTAACTACCCACATAACAGGCGCTAACGATGCTGCAAAAAAGGCAATATAACCTAACAACGAAATCAGAATACCTAAACTACCCGCAGTTTCAAAAGTGAATGAATAAACCATATACATCAATGATATGGTCATTCCTACTGTTCCCCATAACAACAATACTTTACGCCCTTTTCTATCAACTAACCATAGGGCCACAATAGTAGCAACCAAGTTAACCACTCCTACTAATACGGATTGTAACAGCGCCTGATCGCTACCTACATTGGCCTGACTAAAAATAGTTGGTGCATAACTAATCACTGCATTAATTCCTGTAATTTGCTGAAATGCAGCCAACAAACTCCCCAACAAAACAACTTTTGCTACTTTACCCTTAAACAGCTCTTTAAATTTTACTTTATTATTATTTCCAGTTTTTCGTAGAGCTTTGCTAATATTACCAAACTCTGTTTTAGCATTCTCTTTTCCTACCAATCGGGTTAATATTTTCACTGATTCAGTATCTCTGCCTTCTTTCGCCAACCATCGGGGACTTTCAGGGAAAGAAGTCAGTAACAACACCAGAAAAATTAATCCGAATACCACAGGAACGGCCATCATGTATCTCCAGCCATTTGCTACATCAACAAAAGCAAAGTCGATTACATACGCCAGTAAAATTCCAATTACTATTGCAAATTGATTATTAGCAACTAACATTCCCCGCATATTAGCAGGCGCAATTTCAGAAATGTATGTAGGTGCTAAAACAGAAACAGCACCAACTCCTAAACCTGCAATAAACCTACTTGCAATAAAAAGTTCTATGGATTGAGCAAGTGAACACCCTAATGATGAAAGAATAAAAAGAATTGCAGCAATTATCATCATTGGTTTTCTACCATATTTATCACTCAATGAACCAATGGCCAAAGCTCCAACCAAACACCCTATCATTATAGATCCAACAGCAGCACCTAAACTGACATCACTTAAAACAAAATAATCTTGAATAAAAGATACTGCTCCTGAAATTCCAGCCATATTTAAGCCGAAGATTAATCCGCTTAATACAGCAATAAATGTTATCCAATATAAATACCTATTTTTTCTCATTTCTCTCTTTTAAAGAATTAACACTTTATTGTTTTTGAGTATTAAAAACTCTTAACAAATGTAAATTGAGAAACAATTTTGGTATGGCATCTATGTTACAACTACTATCAACTATAGTACATCAAGACCTTTATTTTAAAGGGATATAACATATGTTACCTGTGTATCATTAATGTTACATCATTTGTAGATATGATTTAAAATAACATTAAGGTTAGTTAGATGCTTTAATAAAAAATTAGATATTTTTCACAGAAATATTTTATGATTCACATATAAATTTAATGACTAAAAAAGAAATGTAGTTCTATAAATAATTAATGAATTACATTTTAATCCCAACCTATCAAGCATGATAGGAAACTAATTCATTCGTCAGGTAAAAACAAATGACAATAAATAATATCCATTAGAAAATAATAAACAAAGGTATATAGTTGTCATTGGTATACAGTACGCATTTCCGTTTACCTATGACAAAATGAGCACATTCTCTCGATTGTATTAAAAAGAGCTATAACTATTCAAAATTGTGACTCCTATATAAATTTACAGCAAGTCCATTGCACGTATTACACTTCGCTAATTTCACGCGATCTGGTATTATTAAAAAAAACGAGGCTGTCTCAAATGAGACAGCCTCGTTTTTTAGCATATATGTTTAAACTACTGAAACAATATCTTATTCAGATAATTTTAATAATATTTTAAATACTTTCCCTGGGTTATCAGCCCATTTTTGCACAGCCTCGCCTGCTTCATCTGCATTGATAATGCTTGTTACCATTTTATCAATTGGAAAAGTTTTACGTTGAAGGTATGAAATCACTGCTCTAAAATCAGAACCTGTGGCATTTCTTGATCCCATAATATCCATTTCTTTTTGAACAAATAACTTTGTTGCAAAGGATACATTATCTTTGGCATAGCCAATACATACAACTCTTCCTGTAAATGCAACTTCTTCAACTGCAGCTAAATATGTAATTGGATTACCCGCAGCTTCAATAACAACATCCGGCTGTAATTTTTTAAGCTGATCTTTCCAATCTGCTTCCATTGAATTTATTGTATAATGTGCTCCTAATTCTTTAGCTACGGCTAATTTATCATTATCAATATCAACAGCAATTACTTTAGCACCTCTTAATACAGATCGAACAATTGCTCCAACACCAATCATTCCACAACCAAATACCATTACAGTATCACTATCAGTAACTCTTCCTCGGTCAACTGCATGAAATCCGACCGTTAAAGGTTCTACTAATGCTAATTCAACATCAGTTAAATTTTCTGCGACCAAGAGCTTTTGCCATGGAACACTAATATACTCACACATCGCACCATCGCGCTGAACACCTAGAGTTTGATTATATTGACATGCATATTCACGTCCTCTTTTACATGAAGGACATTGTCCACAATTACTGTAAGGAACCACTGTTACCAACATTCCTTTTTGAAACGATTCAGGAACCTCGTCTCCGCACTCCTCAATTACAGCAGAAATTTCATGTCCTGGAATACGAGGGTATTGAACCATTGGATTCTTTCCTAAATATGTAGTTAAATCCGATCCACAAAACCCTACATACTTTAATTTTAACAGAACCTCTCCTGATTTTACTTCAGGATTTGGAGTATTAATAACTTGAACCTTTCCTGGTTCTTCTATCACTACTGCTTTCATTACTATATATTTATTATTCTTTTATATTTTTAATTTATATGCTTTAATGGCATTTGTACCAAGTATAGATTTTTGCTCATCAGTTGATAGCTTTGAAACTTGCTTTTTTACCAGTTCAAACCATTGTTTATATTCAACACCGACTAAGCAAACAGGCCAATCAGATCCAAACATCAACCTATCTGAACCAAAGGCTTCAATAACAGTATCAAAATAAGGTTGCAATTGATTTTCAGTCCAGTTAGTAAAATCAGCCTCAGTAACCATCCCCGACATTTTACAATACACATTATCGAATTGTGCCAGCTTAAGTATATTCTCTCTCCAGGGAGAAAGTTCATTCTTTGCTATTAATGGCTTTGCAATATGATCCATTACAAATACCTGATTTGGATGATTTTTTACAAATTCAATCGTTTGAGGAAGATGACGTTCAAATATTAAAATATCATAAACCATATCATACGCTTTTAGTAATGATATTCCTTTATTAAACTGTTCCCGAAGAATAAAATTTTCATCTGTTTCACCCTGAATTACATGCCTAAGGGCAACTAATTTTTCATGCGAGGCATATTGCTCTAAATAATATTTAAAATCATCATTGCCTATTGGTAACCATCCTACTACACCCTTGATAAAGTCATTTTCAGAAGCCATTTTTAGCAACCATTCTGTTTCCTCAATACATTGACGAGCCTGAACAGTTACAACTCCATTCACTCCAGATTTATGGATTTCCTCTTCAAGATTCCCGGGTAAAAAATCTTTCCTGATTTTATTCATTTTATCGTCAATCCAATCATATTCGACCGGATCATATTTCCAAAAATGATGATGTGAATCTATTATCATACTAAAACTTATATAAATTGATATGATGAACTAATTAATCCCTGCTCTTTCATTTCATTCCAAAATTCCTTTTTAATTATTGAAGAAATGATTTCAACATTCTTTTGCATCGTTGATACTTTACTTGTATTTAATGCAATAGCAGCAACAGCTGGATGAGATAAGGCAAATTGAATACACGCATCACTTGGGGCAACATGGTGTTTGTTACACATTTCAGAAAATTTATCTCTCCAAGGATAAATAGATAATCCTTCTTCTGATTTTGGATCTACTTTACGATAATCAAAGAATTCCCCTCCGGTTAAAAATCCTGCATGGAATACTGCTGAATTAATAACTCCAACCCCATCAATATGTAATTGATTAATAAATTCAAGAAATTCAGGCGTATGTTTCATTATAGTAAAAGAATTAGCCAGCATAACCCAATCAAACTTTACCTTTTGATATAACATCTGAATTACCTTCCAATCCTTTGATCCTATACCCACTGCTTTTACATGACCTAACCTTTTTAATTCAAATAAAGCAGTATATGCTTCTTCAATATCCTTTATTCTTTTTACTCTATCTTCATTACTGGTAGCAGCCATTAAATACTCGTCAGGATCATGTACCGAAACAACATTAGCTTTATATCTGCCACCTAGTAATTCATTTCCTTGTTTCCAACATTCAAGAATACCTTCATAACTAATTTTCTGAACAGCATCATTTTTGATATTAGACCATACACCCGGTTCAAAAGTAGGTTCCTCTGTTTCTAATGGAACTCTGTACCACCCTAACTTATTACTTATAATTATATCTTCCGTGTTAATCTCTAAATCACCTAATATTTTGCCAATCATTTCTAAAGCTAAACCGGCTCCATATTTTCCAGCACTATCTATTACAACAGGTTTTTCAGTATTGTCAAACCACCCTTGTACCAGTTCTTTTTTATACTCATAAGAAAGATCCTGATATAAATTCCCTAGATAGCTCGTTCCATATACAATCGGAGGAATTTCTAATCCGGTATTTCCTAATTTGTTTTTTATAGTTAGTTTCATATACTCTAATTTTCTTTCATATGTCACATGGAACTCACAAGAAATTGTAATCATCACACTGTGTGTAATTTTTAAGATTAAAATTTACATGTTCGTTTCATATTTTCTCATTTGTTTTCCACGCCCAATAGAACACTCAATTAAATTTGGCTTCCCATATCCTCCTGGTCGTTTCATTCTTTTCTTTACCAATTCAAAATCACGAATTATATCAATACATAAAGCGTTAATACTTTATACATTTCGTTTTAATCCTGATCTGAAAAATGCATAAGAACCTATTATTACAAAACATATTAATGGTAACACGTATGAGATTTCTACTCCTGCAGCATCAATTAAAGCACCTTGTAATGGTGTAATTAAAGCACCACCTAAAATAGCCATAATCAATCCGGAAGATCCAACTTTGGTTTCCTCATCATTTAAACCATCACTACCCATTCCAAAAATTGTAGGAAACATTAAAGACATGAAGACAGATATTCCGATTAAAGAATAAACTCCTATTATTCCACCAATAAAAATTACGCTAAATGATAATACTACTGCAGCAATTGAGGCTATTAATAATAAGGTATGATCTTTTACTTTCTTCATAAGAGCAGTAAATATCCAACGAGATATACCAAATAGAATTAATGCCACAGTATGGTATTGAAGTGCTACTTCAGGAGTTACATCTAATTGTTCAGGTATATAAAAGTTTGTATAAGTCCAAACTGCAATTTGGGCTCCGACATAGAAAAATTGGGCTGCTACAGCAAATACATAATTTTTCTTTTTTAATAATGTTTTAAAAGTATGGAAGATATGAACACTTTCATGATCATCTGAAACCATTGGCATTTTGGTTACTGCTATTAAAATCCAAACAATAGCAAGTATTCCTGCAACTGATAAATATGGGAAGATTACAATATTTAAAGTTTCATTAATTTGATTTGAAGCAATTACAATATTACCATCACCATCCAATGGCATTTTTGCCATAATCAATATCTGACATAAAAAGATACCAATTACAGATCCAATCGGATTAAATGATTGAGCAAAATTTAACCTGCGAGTTGCAGTTTCTGGTGACCCCAGTACCAGAATGTAAGGATTTGCATTAGTTTCCAGAATCCCTAATCCGCAAGCTAAAACATAATACGAAATACAAAAGAATAAGAACTCTTGTATAAGCATGGATGGATATAATAAGAAACACCCTAAAGCATAGATTCCTAATCCAACCAATACTCCCGTCTTGTATGAATATTTGCGAGATATGGCAGCACCTGGAATAGCCATACTGAAATAACCAAAATAAAAAGCAAACTGAATTAATGAAGCTTGAAATGTGGTCAGTTGCCCGAATACGGCCTTAAAAACCCGAACAAGCGGATCTGTAAGGTTATTGGCAATTCCCCACCACATAAAACAACTTGACAATAAGACAAAAGCAAGGATATACTTTTTATCCAATAATTTTGCACTCTGATTTTCCATAAGATTTTTTTAACAAACTGATTTATTATTTATTTACACTGATTTTCTAATTATTAATTCGGGTTGAATAGATTTTGTAACATCGATTATTTCACTTTTTGTACATTGAATCAACAGATCAAAAGCAATTTTTGCCATCTCGTTAATAGGCTGACTCATTATCGTTTGAGCAGGTTCTAACAATGCGCTAAATGGATCGTTTGCAATGGCTATGATTCCTAAATTATCTGGAACTATTATATTTTGATTTCGGCAAAACATATTAACTCCTGCAGAAAGAGTGAAAGAATCACATAAAACAGCATCAGGTTTTTCATCTTCCTTCCAAAGTTTTTGAATAGCGTCAAAACCATCACTAATTTCAAACTCTTTAGGGATAACTACATTATTGGCATATTCAACAACATGGTCTTTAAGCGCATTCTGATAACCTTTATTTCGCTCATTAAAAACGCTGATATGCAGTGGGCCGGTTAAATGAGCTATTTTTTTGAATCCTTTGTTTATTAACAGGTTTACACAACCGTAAGCTGCTTTATAGTTATCTGTAGTTACTTTAGGAGCTTTAATATCTAATGGAACACGATCAAAAAACACTACTGGAATTCCAAAATCAATTAAATCTTTAAAATGATCTGTATCTGTTGTCGTCAGAGATAAAGAAGCAATAACTCCGGCCACCCTGTTTTGCATAATTGTTTTTACTGCATCCTTTTCATATTCGTAATTTTCGCGAGTTTGAAACATTGAAACAATAAAATTATTTCTTGCTGCTAAATCGGTTATTACACTAACAAAATTTGCAAACGTATAATGGCTAATGTTAGGAACAATTACTGCAATTTCATTTGAATGTGTATTTCTTAAATTTACAGCACTTTGATTAAGCTTATATCCCTTACTTTTTGCATAACTTACAATCTTATCCTTAGTAGATTGACTAATACGAGAATCATTACGTAAAGCTCTTGAAACCGTAGCATGATGAATTCCTAATTCATTTGCAATATCTTTTATCGTAATCTTCTTTTTCATATGATTATAATCACAACCTAAATCATCTTAATTTCTAACACTTATAATGAATTAAAAGAATTTAAAATTTGATATTGACTCTTTTAATTATTTATGCACACGTGTGCAAATATAATTTTAATTTGTCTAAGAGAAAATTTTGATCCTAATAAAATTAAGAATGAAGTGTTTTAAATGTTTTAAAATGAGGACTAATGATAAAGAATTACAATATGGGAGTAACACCCTTTTTAAGAATTATATTACCATATTTAGCGGTTTCCCCTGTCATTACAACAGCAAAAGCACTTTTTGTTCTTTCATAAAATGCAAATCGTTCTATCCTTGCAATAGGAGCTACATTAGGATTTGTTAAGTAAATACTCTTTAAGTAAGATTCTTCAACACCAGCATCCAATGTATCACCTTTAACAGCTTCCATCATCATAAGTGGTTGATCCACATATTGGTCTAGTTCAAATAATGGTAATATTGCTTCTAATAAATTCGGTATTCCAATTCCATCAGCGCGAATTACCTGATGATTAAAACTTTCTGCAGGAAAATGTGCATCAGCCAAAACTATTTCATCGCCATGTCCCATTCTGTATAAAACGGCTAACAACTCAGGACTCATTAATGGGGATATTCCTTTTAACATGATTTTTAATTTAGTAGTTTGAACTCTTTTTAAGGCTTCGGTATTTTTTATAATATTCCTGGTAATATTTACTTTGTAGGGTAGGCTTAATCAATTTAGGATTATAAACGATTTGGTCTCTTGCTTCTCCTGCAGAATTATACAATCCTGCTCCTGCAAAAACAAACATTGAAGCCCCCAAAACAGTTGTTTCTTTTTGATCAATTAACTGAATAGGTATCTGACAAACATCTGCTCTAATTTGATTCCATAAATTATTCTTTGATCCCCCACCCACACAAATAATCTTTTCTGCTTTAAAATTTCCTGCAGACTCTAAAGCTTCTAATCCTTCTTTTAATCTATATGATAAACTTTCGAGAAAAGCTCTGTATATTTCACTCCGCTTTGATTGTATTGTTAATCCTGTAATGGTACCACTATTTTCACTTGAACCATCATCATAAAACGCAGGATCAACCATTAATCCATTAGAGCCAAGATTGACAGATTCCGCTTCATTAATCATAGTTTGATACAATTCATCCCCGTTTAATTCAGGATAAAAGTTACGGGAAAACCATTCTAACACACCTGAACCTAGCCAATTTTGTCCAATATTATAAATACCCTTTATTGAATCTGCTTCAGTAGTTAAATTAGCATTGAGCTCTTTTGATGAGGCAGTAAAATCATCACTTCTACCCATTAATATTTCCCAGGTACCAGAACTTAATACAGGTTGATTTAAATCTGCTCCTGAACCAAAAATAGCAAATTGAGTATCATGTCCAGCTAAAAAAACAGGAATATCAATTGGTAATCCGGTTTCTTTGGATCCAATATCTGATACGACTCCACCCCTTTCTCCTGGTTCACCAATTTCTCCAAATAAGCTTTTGTCGATACCTAAAGAATTTAATATGTCTTCAGAAAAAATCCGGTTCTTAAGATCTGTCATCATTGACGTACCCATCATAGTAGCATCATTAATGAATGCTCCGGTTAATTTCTGAATCAATAATGATGGTATAAACAAAAATTGATAAGCTTTATCAATTACATCAGCTCGATTTTCCTTAAACCAAATCATTTTATTGATGGTATTAAAAGCATATGGATACACTCCACTTAAACTATAAACCTCATTTAATGGAATATATTTTTCAATATTGTCCATAATTGGAGCCGTACGTTGACATTGCCATGAGATTACGGGATAAAGTATTTCACCTTCTTTATCTACAAAAGTTCCATCCACACCAAAGGTAGTAAACGTAATACCCGCTATTCTATTTAAATCAATTAATGAAGTAACATTCTTGGATGCAGTACTTAGTTTTTTCCATAACTTTTCTAAATCCCAAATTCTTCCACTTTTAAAATAAGGATCTTCATCGGTTTCGTTACTTACAGAATGAGATGCAATAATTTTCCCGGAAACATCAATAGCAACTACTCTAACATTAGTAGCTCCACAATCAAAAACAATAGCAAGATCTTTTTTTACCATTTCTTTAGAATATGAAAGTACTCCCATAATTACTTAATCAAATTAAATAAATATGAAAGTACTTTTTGTAAAACCTCAATTCTTATTTATTGCCATATAATGGTCCATAAGTGCTGCATGCTCTATAGTCACTTCCTTCTTTATCTTCACCAAAAGAAGCCCATGCGCTAGGCCGGAAAATTTCATCCTCACTAACGTTATGCATATTCACAGGTATTCTTAACATTGAAGCCAATGTTATCAAATCTGCACCAATATGTCCATAACTGATCGCACCATGATTAGCACCCCAATTAGCCATCACAGAATATACATCCTTAAAAGCACCTTCCCCATTAGTTCTTGGTACAAACCAGGTTGTAGGCCAGGTTGGATCTGTTCTCTTATCTAATACTTCATGAATATCGTCAGGAAGTTCTACTGTCCAACCTTCTGCTATTTGAAGTACAGGTCCTAACCCCTTAACCATATTTAAACGACACATGGTAACAGGCATTTCTCCCTGAGTTTTAAATAAAGATGAAAAACCTCCACCTCTGAAATATCCCTTATTTGCCGGAGGCCAAACTGTATTATCTAAACACTTTTGAGCTTCATCCTCAGTAATTTCCCAATAAGGTTTCATTACAGGATTACCATCTGCATCTTTTTGCTGAGCTGTTGCATCAAGAGTAGTTGATCCTGAATTAATCAAGTGAATAACACCACCTTTAGCAGTTCCTGAAAGTTCCTTTCCGGTTACTCTTTTAACAGCATCCGGACTCCAATAGGTTCTTACATCAGAGAATATTTGTGCTGTATTTGTCAATAAATGACCAAACAACATAGAAACACCATTTAGGCTGTCATTTTCAGTTGCAAACACAAAAGCCTCGCGTATTCCATTCCAATCAAATGAAGAATTTAATATAGCTTCAGTAAAATCAGCATTGGGCTGATAATCGGTCCATTGCCTTTGTCCCTGAAACCCTCCAAGAATAGCATTTCTTCCTAACCCTTCTTCTCTAAAGCCTTTCTCTACAATCTTAGGATTACCGATCATCATATCACGACAAATCAATGTCATTTTAACAACAGTCTCCCATTCGGTTTCTTTACGAGCTGCATCCGCTTGCTTGTCCGGATCATTTAAATCATTACCCTCCTTACAATTCTCCTTAGTCCAGGCTAATGCCTTTTTAAATTCTTCTTCGTCATAAATACCTTCGTCGATACGACGTAGAATTTCTACAGACTCAACAAACTCGGTTCTGATACCCAGGTAATCCTGAAAAAAATTACTATCTACCATAGATCCTGCAATACCCATTGAACTATAACCAATAGATAAATATGACTTTCCATTCATCTGAGCAACAGCTAGGGCTGACTTTACAAAACGAAGAATTTTTTCCTCCACGTCTGCAGGTATAGTTGTATCACCTGCATCCTGTACATCACGGCCATAAATACCAAAAGTAGGTAAGCCTTTTTGCGTGTATCCTGCAAGCGCTGCTGCTAAATATACAGCCCCAGGGCGTTCTGTTCCATTAAATCCCCAAACAGCTTTAGGTAATAACGGATCAGTATCCATTACTTCTGTACCATAACACCAGCAAGGTGTAACTGTTAGTGAAACGCCAACACCTTCCTTTTTAAATTTATTTGCACACATAGCTGCTTCAGCAACACCCCCAATACATGTATCTGCAATTACGCATTCAACTTTTTCGCCACTTGGAAACCTTAAATGAGTTTCTATAAATTGCGCTGCTGCTTTTGCCAAATCCATTACCTGAACCTCTAGCGATTCCCTTACTCCTCTTTCTCTACCATCAATCACAGGTCTGATACCTACTTTAGGAAGGTCTCCGATTAATCTGTTAGCCATAACTATTTTTATTCTTGAATGTTTATTAATGAGTTAATTTTTATTACATGAATAAAGCAAACCTAACTTTTGAGAATAGACACTTTACTCTTCATACAAATTTGTATCAGATAAATTTGTTAAAAAATGTCTATTTAGTTTATTTTTGTATCTATTTTAAACATCGAGTTTTATGATACCCTTAAAAAAAATTCCCGATAAAGGGGATCCTTCAGATATTATACAGTTTTTTCCAAACATAAACATTGAACTACTTTGTTGCAGGTACTGGTGGATTAATAACTGGGAGTATAATGAATTATCTTATCCATATTGGAGGATATACAATAACAAATACGATGGGGCTATTATTAAACATGATGGTAAGACGTATGAACTTGATGAAAATAAGATAATTTTAATTCCACCAAACACAAGTTTTTCAACCTATTTATTTGATCATACTATACCTAAAAACGGATATTTATTTAATGGAGATAGAATAACTCATAATTCTATAAAAGACATAAAAGGCAAATATGTTTATCATTTATTTATCCATTTTAAACTTGGAACTTTTTATGACAATATTAAACCAAGTATATTTGTTTTTAATATTACAGAACACCTTAGAAATAAATTAGATATAATCAAACATCATTTAATGAATGAAAATCATCATTTTGATTTTCATGTAATGCTGAATATTCAATCATTAATTACCGACCTGCTCTCTGAAATAGATCAAGAAAAAAGGCATGTAATAACTGCTGATTACAGAATATTAGATTCGGTTAATTTCATTGATAATAATTTCAAAGAAGACTTATGCAATGAAAAGTTAGCAAAGAGGGTATCTTTAGCCACTAACGCTTTTACTCGTTTATTCAGAAATGAAACAGGAGTTGCACCTCAAAAATATATACAAAAAAAAAGAATCGATGAATCTTGTATTCTTCTTCATCATACTAACCTGACAATTGATGAAATTGCTTCTTTTTGTGGCTTTGCAGACAGATATCATTTTTCGAGGGTATTTAAACAGATAACAAAAATATCACCAGCAATTTACAGGAAAAACTACCATTTTGTCTGAGGTCGTAACATCCTTAACAACACATTACCAATCAAACACATAAAGAATTAACACAACCTATAAATTTTAACATATATGGACTTATAGTTTATAACTATGCGAGTTTAAATCAATAAAACCCAAATATCTGGGTAATTATTCTTGAGTAAAATTTATAAATATTTTTTCCATTTCCTCTGCCACCTCCTGACATAGTCCTTTTCTTTCTTTGCTTTAAACTAAACATCAAAGCATGACAACCAGGACTACTTCAGACATATTTACTATGGAATACACACCTGAACTTTTAAACAAGCTTCAAATAGATTGGGTATACAAAGCATTTCCTCATCCAAAACTAATTCTCGATTTTGAAAATCTCTTTGATCTGATACTTCATAATAAAGTAAACAATCCGGTTGAGGTGGTAAATTACATCACTTATAAAAAAGGAATTCATCCCATCCCTTGTGCTAAACTTTTTTACAAAATAGTATTGAAGAATCCTGTAATTGACAATCTCGAAAAATTGGATATTGCCTACAAAATTTATCTGGTGTCTAAAAATATTCAGCATGCTATTGAAAATATGATATCCCTTGTCTTTCGATATATCCATAATTCTAATTTCAAAGATTTTATAGAAAAAGCTATTGAAACAAATAAGGAAATCAATCCATTCGTATCCGATAATCATATCAATGAATTACTGGGATACTATTTTAAAGAGAGAAATTCTATTACTTACCTTGGAGAATTAATTCTACCTCAAAAATGCAACCTGATTAAAAACAATATTGCATTATTTCAGGAGGGTAAAGAGATGAACCATTGTATTTATGATTATTGGGAAGACATTTCAAATAAAAGATGCTTTATTGTCAGTATGAGATTCCCGGAAAGAGTCACATTTTTGATAGATCAGGATCCATATATGAAATGGTTTCATATCCAATCAGCCTATCGGTATAACAATCAAAGGCCATCAAGCAATTCCATTGCAATCCTGGCTGAATTTATCAAAAAAGAAGAAAATCAACATTTCTTTTTAGTAAACTATAATGCTAATAATGACGAAACAAATGATAGACTACCTGATTTTCCTTTCTAAAATATTGTCAACAATAAAATACCGGATGAAATTATTATTCTTTCCGGCATTAAAACAAACTATAAAACTTAAAATCATGATTTTATTAATCTCCAAGCATCTCCCTCAAACTTCGTAAATATGGTTCAAATGCAGTTACCACAGTTAACAGCAAATTATCTCCATTTTCCTTTATATCATATTTCATTAATTTATAAGGTGGTAACAATTGAAAAAGCTCTACAATCTCATTTGTACCTTTTTCGCTTTTTTCAATTTCAAATATCCGCTTTTTAACATATGATATAATAGTAGCATTTTCAAAACTACCTGTTTTTAGCGCCTTATTTTTCTCCTCATCAAGAAAACTATATAATAAAGAATAATCAATTTTCTCCTTATTGTATCCCAGATAATCCTCAAGGTTTAACACTACGGTTTTAAAAGCATACTTCACATCCTCCAACAAACGTGTTTGCAACATAATATACTGCCCATTTGTCTTTAAACTCTTACTAAAAACAGACAGTCGATCACAGTCTAATGTTGAATTAAATCCGGAAAAAGAATGTGATAATATTTCACCCAGTAACTTAATGTTCGTATTTGTATCCATAACTGTTTTTATTGTTTTAATAATGATACAAACCTATACCTCCGGTAAGCCAAATGATGTCAGAGTATATTTTTTTTAATCTTTTCATATTAGTTATATGAATAAAACATTATCAAATCAACGTACTTCAATTTTAAATTAAGCATATTCTAAATATATCTTTTGTCTGTTATCTAAGTTCTAACAACCTATCAATTCAATTGCATAAAAAGAAAAATCATAACCCTGTCACATTTTGACAGACTCATATATTACCTTTACACTATCAAAAACATCAATCATTATGTCGAAGAAAGAAGCCATACTTAGATACAGTTTAATTATAAACAAACTACGCTTAAAAGATTCATCCTTTAAAGAAATTGATGATTATTTAGATCAGGAGAGTAAAAATCAAGGTTATAATTTTCGTATTTCTGAAAGAACCTTTGATCGCGACAGGAAAGATATTTTATCAATATACAATATTGAAATCAAATATGATTTTTCATTAAAGGTATATTATATAGCCCAAGATGAAGGAGATGGTGTTCATAACCGTTTATTAGAAGCATTTGACACTTTTAATGCGCTAAATCTTAGTGATAAAATTTCAAAAGGTATTCATTTTGAAACGAGAAAGTCAAAGGGCACTGAAAATCTACACGGCATGGTGCATGCTATCCAAAACCAATTTATCATAAAGTTTAATTATCACAAATTTTATTACGATCAAATTAGCCATAGAACAGTAAATCCATTGGCTTTAAAGGAATACAAAAACAGATGGTACATCATGGCATTGGATCACAAAGACAATTGTATCAAAAGTTTCGGATTAGATCGTATCAACAACCTTCAGATTACAAAAACTAAATTCATTGATGATACCAACTTTGATATTGATGAGCACTTTAAATACAGCTTTGGCATAATAAGTCCTAATGCTGACAAGCCTGAGGAAATTATATTGTCCTTTACTCCTTTTCAGGGAAAATACATTCAATCTATGCCTTTACATCATACTCAAGATCCTATTATTGATAGTGATAAAGAATATCGGATTAAACTAAAATTATATATAACTCATGATTTTATTATGGAAATATTATCCATGGCTAATAATGTGAAAGTAATTCAACCGCAATCATTAATTGATGAGATAAAGGAAGTAAGTAAAGCTACTTATGAACAGTATCATAAATAACAAATAAAACATAGAGTCTTACACAAGAATCGTCACATAATATTAGTATTATTAATACACGTATTAAACTTAAACATGAATAAAGATTCAAAATTACCTCTAAATAACTATGTTGGATGCCTTCTTGGTGGAGCTATTGGCGATGCTTTAGGTGCTCCAATTGAATTTATGTCAATCAATAAGATAAAAAATAATTATGGCCAACAAGGAATTACAAACTATGTAGAATATGCAAATGGATGTGGTGAGTTTACTGATGATACTCAAATGACATTATTTACAGCTGAAGGATTATTAAGAGCCTATTATCGCGCCAGTCGTAAGGGTATATGGGGAGCTGTTTACGATATTTCTCACGAATCATTATTAAGATGGTTACACACACAAGAAAATTCACATTATCAACATCCAAAAAATGAGGATCGAGTAATATCAAACTGGTTAATACAACAAAACGAACTATACAAACGTCGTGCTCCCGGCAATACTTGTTTAGCAGCATTAAGAAGTGGAACAATGGGAACCATAGATAGACCCATAAACAACAGTAAAGGTTGTGGTACCATAATGCGCATGGCTCCGGTTGGATTAATCGAGCCTGGAAAAACAGAACATAACTTTAAATTAGGATGTGAACTATCAGCAATAACACATGGCCATCCTAGTGGTTATTTATCAGGAGGCTTCTTTGCTGCCATAATCTCAGAATTAGCTATAGGTAAAAAACTTAGACAAGCAATTAACACAGCAAACGAAATATTAATTACCTACAGGCAACATGAAGAAACATTAAGAGCAGTAGAAGCTGCACTGGATTTATACAATAGTGTGATTGATCAACGTTTAACACCTACTCCTGAATTGATTGAACAACTAGGTGAAGGCTGGGTGGCAGAAGAAGCTCTGGCTATGTCTGTTTTTGCAGCATTACTTTATGAAAATGACTTTGAAAAAGGAGTATTATTCTCCATAAATCATAGTGGCGATAGTGATAGTACCGGTTCTATTGTGGGTAATATATTAGGCTTAATTAATGGTCCGGATAATATTCCTTCCAGATGGGTAAATAAGTTATATTCTGCTAACCTGGTAATGGAAATTGCAGAGGATTTACATCATCAAAACAAAGGTAGTGGATATGGCGATGATGATTATCGTTGGGGTTATAAGTATCTTAATTGACTTGTGATTATACCTATTCAAACATTAAGCACCAAGATATAAATAACTTAATATCTCGATAAAATATTTTTAATAACTATTTTAGATATTTAAAATGTAAAATTGTAATTTTAGCCATTAAAAACATAGAACTACCAAATCATCTTTTGGATTCCCTTTAATTATGGTAAATATAACGTGGTATGTTTTACTGTTTTCAAATAATAACAAACAAAACAACTAAATGATCATTCATAGAATTAAAACCATAAAATTATTAAAACAAAACCTGTACTTATATGTTTTAACATTTTTGAGTTTAATAGGTATATCTGGATGTAAAAAGGTTGAAAAAGATATACTATCCATTGTTCATGTAAACACTTTGAACATTAGAGAAAAGCCATCTTTACGCAGTAATAAAATAGGAACTTTTTCAAAAGGGGATACTTTAATTGTTAAAAAGCTTAGTTTAACTGAATCCTTTGCTCAAATAAAATATAAAGATAAGGATGCATATGTATCTGTTGAATACATTCATCCTATTACTATCAAAAAATCTAAATTGATTTCATCTATTAAAGGTGATTGGGGCATTTTCTGCGTTTTCTTATTTATAGTATCCTGGATATTATTGATTATAGGCAATCAAATTTTAAAAAGAGTTAACTGGGTTGAAGAAAATGACACTTTTACAAATTTAAAACCCGGTGTTTTTTCTATTTTAAAAAAAACACACTCATTTATTGTCAGAATACTATTCTTTGGAGATGAGGTTTCTCCTTTAATACTATATTGGATATTTGATGGTATATATATAATATCCTTACCATTACTTATGTTTATTACTCCAATAAACCATCAATTAACTAATCCCTATAATATGGGTTATGAGTTTTTAGGGTTTCATATAGAATCTTCTGCATTATTGGCATTCTTATTGGCATTTTTAATTCTTCCATTTATTATATATACAACAATAATTAGTTTGAAAATTATCAGAAGTAAGCAAAATCAAAAAGTTTGGATTATACCAGTAGGATTAATAATGAGTATTCCTGCTATATATATGTCAATATTATTTTTAACAGCTGTATTACTGATATTCTTTTTAAAGACTGTATTAAGTTTTGCTCATTCTGGTGCTCGCACTGCTCATTATATGAATAAACGAGACTCATATACAGGTCAAAAACACTAAACAAATCAAAAATATAATAGTGGAGATAGCGATAGTACAGGTTCTATAGTTGGAAATATCCTAGGATTAAACAATGCACCCGAAAGAATTCCATCACAATGGATAAATAATCTAAATTCAGCTAACCTTGTTATGGAAATAAGTGAAGATAAATATCCTCAAAGCAAAGTAAATGGCTATATTAATGATGATTACTAATGGGCATATAAGTATTATGATTTTTCATATAAATCCCAGGCCCCAAATAATATTTCTTTGATTTGTTTAGTGAGCTCATTGGGACTTATTACTTTAACACGATCTCCAAAGGATAGTATTTCCATGCAAAAATCGTATGTTAAATAAATATTTAGTTTAATTCTAAACTCTGATTCATTATCTATTAATACATTTTGTGATTCGTGTAAGGGTAATGATTTTATGTATTTACCCTGCAATGGATCAAAAGAAAGTATTACTTCATATATTGTTTTATCTTCAGGAATATAAATACCAAAGCTATTTCTAAAATATTCATCAATATTTAAATTATCTGATTTTTTAAATTCCTTATCAGTTATAGCTAACGTAGATATTCGATCTAAGGCAAAATTCTTTACTTCACAATCTGCATTATCTTTACCAAACACATACCATCTGTTTCTAAACTCTTTTACAATATATGGCTCTATAAGGCGTGAAGATTCTTCATTTTGATTGAATTTATTATAGGTAAACTCAATTTTCCTCTTGTTTTTTATAGCCTGTATTATTCCAAATAAGTTTTCTGTCCCTTGTGGTTTTCTTTTTTCAAACTGAATATATTCTCCTAGTTGATCTGAAACTTTAAAAATATTAAATATATCAAAAGCTTCCAGTTTACGATCTGAACCATAAGACTGGTTTTCTTCTGCAATGTAATATTTACGACTTGAAGAATTGTATTGTATATCTAAATCATACAATGCTCTGATATCATCTATATCACGCTGAAAAGTACGCTTTGAAATTGTATAGTTATACCCTTGTAACTCTGATTCAAATTCTAAGTATTTTAGTATTTCTTTAAAAGACGATTGTTGTGTCCTTAACCTGTTAATAATTAAATATAATCTGGCAATAGCCTCTCTGGTTGACATATTGAAAATTTTATCAGGGATTGCAATTAAGTAAATAGTTGTTTAATTTTTACAAAATACCTTTAACATACTTTTGGCTCTCGTGCCTTGGGTATAAAACATTTTGGCATTTACATTTTCCATACTACCATTAAGAATTAATAGTACAACCGGACTCTCCAATCCTTTAAAACGATTTATAGAAGTAAAATGCAAAGTTTTACTGTCCCGTTCAACATCATTGTGCCAAGGTAAAAGAGAATAAAATGCTATTTTTTCAATCTGATTTAATGGATGCTCATTTAAGTGGCCATCTACTAGTATAGTAATGTCACTACAACTTATTTTTTCAATAGTAACAAGTCTTTGTATAGTAATTTCCAGTTGTCTGGTTAACTCTTCATTGTTGGAGTAGTTTATTGTGTCAACAGGCAAACCTTCAGGAGTTTCTTTTGATGAAATCGGAATATTTGTTTTGTTAGTAACATACTCAGAAATGGCCAAAGTATTTCGGAAATTGTATCTCAATTGCAATTTAATAAAACTATCATGTTCAGGAATCTGAAATTGACGCTCAAATATATCCTGGTTTTCATCGTATAAAATAACAATATTGGCATCTTTACAAGTTAGCTTGAGCACTGTTTCCATCCAATGTTCACTTAAATCCTGGGCTTCATCAATAATTAAAGCATCATATTGGAATTTATCGAGATGGCTCTTAATTAGTTTTCCAAACTTTTTAGGTAAGGTTTCTATATTAAAGAAGTGATCTTTAGTGTCTTTATCCTCAAACCAATCAGGTTCTATGCTTGTTATAAAATCATACGCAAAGGTATGAAACGTAACTGCCTTAATATTTTCATGGTCACATGTTTTTTTTAAAACTTCACTCAACATGCGGTTATAACAAAGTAATAATACGTTTTTTCCTTCATTCGCAAAATCTATAGCCGCAGCTGTAGCCATAATTGTTTTTCCTGTTCCGGCCCCTCCTGATACAGCAATTCGCTTTTGCTGATACATTTGTTCAAAAAACATTTTCTGCATTTCTTCCAGGTAAATATACTTTTCCTCATTTTTCTTTAATAGAATATTCATAGGCTGTACAATACCCATACCTCTAAGCAGACTCTTCTCTAATTTATTATTATATGTTTCAATTGGTTCTCCTTCGTGATAGGCATAACGTTCTTGTATGTTACTAAAAATATTGTCAATAACATCTTCAACCTCATCTATAGCTTGATAGTCCATTACCTGCCACGGTGCCAGATGTGTTGGAGTAAAGCTACCTGCTGAACTTAATCCCTCCGGAAACCATAAAGCCCATTCTGTGGGAACATTTCTAAGTATATTTTTATAACGCTTTAATAAATTGTATTTATTCTTTTTGGCTTGATCATCCGGACCATGATCCATCCTGCGCTTATTCTGAAACCAGCAGTTTTCCTTAGCTGAATAACTTAAACTTCCACCTTTTACTTCAATAATTAATAGGCCATTAAAACGATTGTTCCGTTTATCAATGAGTAAAAAATCTATTTCATAATCGCTGCTTTCATTGCCGGATGATCCACTAAAGCATTTACTGTAGTAAATATCAAAATCATCTTTAGGAAGCTTTGCTAAAGCTTTAAATACATTTTCTTCTGCAGGATTATCTATACTTTTAGGAAACTTTGGAGGGTATATCATGTTTTTATTTTATCAATATTCAAAACCAAAATTAACAAATACAAAGCCTTTTCCTCCTCTATTAAAGGTCATCTTTACATCGTTGGTGTTAATAAATTCTGAATACAGAACTAATTGTTTTATTTCCTGCTCGTTATAATCCCTCACATCTTCTTCTGCAAAAATGATACTCTCTCCCAACACGCCATCCCATAACCACTTTTGGTATAACACCTCAAAATCAGCAATTTTACATTCTTTTTGCTTTTTAATTTTAGTATCCGCATCAAGAGGTACATTCTTAAATTTATCTGTCATAATGATTTGGTTTTAATATGTAAAATAATTTAATAGGCTCTAGATAAATACAGCATTATAAATTGGGACCTTGTCCTAAACCCAACTTACTTTTTTCACTGAGATTATTGCTTTGTTCGTCATTGTTCAAGCAAGCATAAGTTACATACTCACACTAACGGATCACTCAATAGTCACAGACAAGCCACAATCGATTAAAATGTTCTTAATTGGTAATAGATCTTTTTCTGAACCGGATTTAACATCACATTTACCTTTATAATGTACAATCAGTGAGCACTGTTCAGCCTGCTCTTGTGTGTGCTTACAATATTTTATTAAACACTCAATAACAAAATCAAAGGTGTTAAAATCATCATTCCACAAAATAAGCGTGAATTTATTGAGTTTATCTATCTCTTCTTTTGCTTTCTTCTTTGTTAAAGTATCTGCCATTATATACTGATATTATTGTTTTTTTATAAGGATAATAAATATTTACAAACACTATCCCAATCCGGGAATTGATCAGTTCCATAATGAATATGCTCTCCCTCAAAATCGCCGGCTCCATTTTTAGTTCTGTCATCAATCAAAAAATGCCCTTTATTCAGATTTTTATTGTGTGACAAGATAAGTCGCTTATATGCAGGTTTACCTAGATATTTCTTCACCCATAACAGTTTATCGCTCCATGCACTTGGATTTTCCCAAGGTGCAGTAGAAAGAATATAGGTATCATATACTTCAGTTAGTTTATTATAAGCATTTATAGCACCAGGCATTGGATCCATTAAAGAGAAAATTCCCGGTACTTCATCCAATTTACCTTCATATTGTTGTTGAATATCTTTAGGAATTCTGGTTATTCCTGATGGAAAATCAACCAGTACATTATCCATATCTATATAAAGAATTTTCTTTTGTTTCATAAGTAATAAATTATACCACAAAGATAGGACTCCTATGCGTCATATCATGTCGCAGTAGATATTTTCCCAAATACAGCATCCATTTTTTTAATTAAACCTTGTTCTGGTTTATCAAAAAACACGCCCGAATCCTGTCCGGATCTACATCCTCTTAAGAAAATATATATCACACCTCCAAAATGCTCACTATAATTAAAATCAAGTATTTGCTGTTCTAAATAACGAGTTAAAGCCACTGTATATATTAAGTATTGTAAATGGTAATTATTGGCTCTTATGGCTTGTTCTAGTTTATCTGATGTATAATCTTTCAATGAACTACCCAGATAATTGGATTTCCAATCCAGAATATAATATTTTCCTTTATGCTTGAATACTAAATCGATAAAACCATGCATTAAACCTTCTATTGTTGAATATTTATCTGACTTTAAATCCGGAATTAGCTTTGTTAATTCCTGCATATTAAAATCATGGGTACTAAAGTAAAATTCCAATTCATTTAGCTTACTTTCATTACCAATATCAGAAAGTCGAAAATTTAATTCATTCCCCAACTTTGCTTTCAATGTATGATTAATTAAATCCTGATAGTTTTGAATATTATCGTTTTTAACTATCGGATAACGACTGTCAGCTTTCTTAATTACTTCTGTATGTTCGTCAACTTTAAAATCTGCGTATTCAAATATTTGATGCAGAAAATTCCCTGGTATTGGCCCCCGAGGCATATCTTCAAATACAAACTGACTATAATCATCCATAATATTTTTCTCTCCTCCAGTAATGAATGCATGTTTGTTGCTTAAGTTACTAAAGCTTGAAATCTGCCAGTTGTTATTGATTTTAAGATCAAAAACCTCAGGTATTTTATGAATTTCTTCCTTGTTTTGAATGTATTTTGTTGTTGGTTCAGGTAAACTTTTGCCAAAAGTTATAAATTTATTGTTCGATGCTGTATCAAAAAACTTTTTGATGCTCCCATTACCCCCTCTGCTACTTGTATTCTGATAGATAATACAATGATAAACAGCCCTTGTTAAAGCCACATATATAAGTCGTCTGTTTTCTTGTTCTGTTTGCAATCCGTACCAGACTTTTTCCTCATCTGTTTTGTAATACGAAAAGCAATATTTATCACTATCCGGATTTTTATATTCAATGGGAGAATATTTAGGTTCTGCATGCAAATCCAAATGAGGGGCTATAACGATATTATATGCCAGTCCCTTACTTTTATGAATGGTTACAATCTGCACTGCATCCTCATCACTCTCAAGTCGAAGTGTATAATCGTCTGATTTATCATTAGAACTATCTATTATCATCTTTCCAAACCATATAAGCAACTCAGAAGGCGAAAGTTCTGTTTGAACTTCTTTTTTATGCAAAATTTCGCTTACCTGAAGTAGGTTACTTATGATACGCTCTCCATGATCCGGATTGGTTTTAAAAACACACTCACTCACATTGTACATTTCCATAAACTGCTTGAGTGCAGTAAAAACACCATTTCCGTTAAGGGTTTTATTAAGTTCTCTAAAATTTTCAAGATCAGTATTATTATTAGGATTTATAAGCTCATCTTTTGTTTTTGAAACCAGATAATTAAAAAGGGCTCTGTTGATATTAGGTTTATTAGGATCTACAATAGCTGTTAATACATATTTAATTATTTCAGTCTCTTTTGTATTCCAAATAGTTGTATCATCGATAGTTATAGCTGGAATATTTAACCTGGCCAACACACTTTTTATAGCATTACCTTCTGTTTTTGACCTGACCAGAATACCAACATCCGAGGGTTTTACAGAGCGATCTTTAATCTTATAATCCTGAGTTAATAACTCTAAAACCTTGTAACCTGTTTGTTGCGCAATTTTTTGTTTTGAACTTTCTGAATATAAAACCAAAGGAATACACGAAGTTCCTTCTTGTGTCAATTCTTTTAGATTAAGTCCATTTTCAACTACCTCGTATTTTATCCTGTTATCAAAAAATGGATCAGTAACATTTGTAAAGAAATTATTTAAAGCATTTATCAAATTTGGAGTAGATCGGAAGTTATGCTTCATGGTGTAAGCTGCTTTAACCTGATCTGCTGCTTTTAAATATGTTTCAATATCTGCACCCCTGAAACGGTATATACTCTGCTTTGGATCACCAATATAAAAGACTGTTGAATTTTGGAAAATGGTGTTAAATATTTCGTACTGATATTTATCTGTATCCTGAAATTCATCAATAAATGCAGCTTTATATTTGTTTTGAAGATTTGTTATTAACTGATCGCTTGTATCTGAATTTATAGCAGAATGCATATTGGTAATTAAATCATCAAACGAAAATTGAGTCAACTCCTTCTTTATACGTGTTATTTCACCTTCAGTATTGATTATTGCATTATTGTAATGGTAATATTTAATTTCGTTTACGATCTCTTCTAATTCCTCCTCCGCAGACTCACAAAAAAGAGCGATTTCAAGCAAATTACTGAATAATTTGCCTACGTATCCAGTCCCTTTTTTCAAAAGCAATGTTCTCCTAAATCCTTCAGCATCATTTAGAAAATTACCAAAAGACTTCATGGCATTGCCGTTATTCTTCACATTTTCTTTTTCACCATTAGTTTCAAAGCAATGATTAAATTCCTGAACATTCTTTTTAACCTTTTCCTCTGCTTTCTTTAACGTTTCCAATCCATTATTATAAACGAAGGACTCATTACATACAAATTTCTTCCCTGAAAGTGCTTTTTTTACAACATCAATAATTTCAGCCCTGCTAAGTCCATTATCTCTTAGTATTTGTAATAAAGAAGTTTCTATGGTAGTTATTTCTTTACGCCAATATTCGTTCACTACTTTTTCAATAATAGCGGTTTCATCCTCAATCACATCACTATCGAATAACTGACCAGTTTCAAATGCAAATTCACTAAGAGATAGTTGGCAAAATCCATGTATGGTAAAAATAGAAGTCTCATCTAATTGTTGTCTGGCTCTTTTTAAACGCACTATTACTTCATCTTTTCCAAATGCTTTTACAGCAGAGTCTAATACTTCCTGAATGTTAGAATCTGAGGCTGGATGACCGATTATATGATTATAACCATCACGAACAAACCTGCGAATACGAGTTTCTAATTCTGCAACAGCTGCTTTGGTAAATGTTACCATTAACACCTCTTTTAACTCAATATTTCGCTCAACAATTAACCGTAAAACCAATATTGCAATAGAGTATGTTTTTCCTGTACCAGCACTTGCTTCAATAAGATTGGTATTTTGTAAAGGTACAGTCAGACTGTTAAATGGTTGTAATATTTTAGTTGCCATTTATTCTAGTATTTGAGATTGAAAAAGAGGTGTAAATAACAGGTCAGAAATATTGAGTAATGCATCAGAATTAATCTTTTCAGCATCATTAAAATACCCTTGCTCTATTTCTTTTTCGATATACAAATCGAAAAATGATTGACCATATGATAATTCCCCTTCTTTTTTAATATCGTTAATTGCATTATTCATCAATTCATCCTTTTTATCCGGATCATAATAAATACCCTGTGATAATGCTTTACCAACTTTGGGTGTAAAAGGAATGATTTCGGAATGCCCTAACCTAAAATATCCAGTCAGCTGATTCAGCATATACCTTGCTCCTGCTCCATCAATTAATGTTTCTGGTATTTTAAATGTCAGGTCTCTTGATAAATAGTGAGTGGTTATCGATTTATCAGATGCGGTTAAAAACAAATGTTTTATCCATGCCTCGATAATATATTTAGCTTGACTATTGCTTTGGGAAGCATTAAAAACTACAAGATTTGTATCGAAAAGTCGAGAAACACTTCCCCTAAGTGTTAGTCCATTAAATTCAATTTCATTATAAAACGTAGATTGTACTTTATTAGAAGTGAGTTCACAATACAATGCTCTTACTGCTGCAATTTCATTTTGTTGTTTATCCAATTCTAAATTAGCCATATTTCCAAGGGGCAAAAGACTATAACTTTTGCCTCGTTCCATATACTCTTGTTGTCTTTCTTCATCGAGAGTAACCAAATCGTATTTCAATTTCCACTCCTGAAGTTTATCCAGTTCAAAGGGTTCTGTTTCAATAAAAGAATGATCATCATCGCTATAATATATGCTTAGCGTTTTATTGTAAAACCATTTAAACGGCTCTTTAAAGAACTGAATTAAGCTGTCAAGATGTAACAAATCAAATTCTGTATCCGGAGTAAATGATGTATCTAACCCCCTAATTTCATTATGTGTTTCTCCTCCCAGATACGTATAGAATTTTGAATTTTTGCAATAATATTTATCGCTAAAACCATGTAGAGGATGATTAAAAATGATATACTTTTCTATAGTTTCCTTAGTTAATCCCAACTTGAGATAATCTATTAATTCCTCAACAAGCAATGATGGTGGTAACTCTGTATTATCCTGCGCACTCTTACCGATATAACTCAGGTATAGTTGTTGTCTGGCTGCCAAAATTGTTTCCAGAAACAGGTATTTATCATTATTTCTTACATTCCTGTCACCAATACGTTCTTCAAAATTCATTAAATCAAAACCTAACACCGTTTGCTTCCGTGGAAATATATCTCCATTCATACCCAACATAGCGATAACCTTATATGGTATGGAGCGGACAGGAAGTATAGGACAAAACGTAATTCCTCCACCTATATAGCTCGGTTTTTTAATTTCATTTGATAACTCACTTATATATGTTTTACGAAAAACAGAAAAAGGTATTTTATCTCTAAAATCATCTTTAATAAAATTAATGCTGTCGAGTGTTTTTATTATCTGTGTATATTCTTCTTTACTGGAGTCATTTATTTCAAACAAAACATCTATCACTTCCTTCGTCAAAAACTTCTTCCACTCTATTAAAGTTCGTGGGGAATGTAATCGGTCATGTATGCTAAAAACTACATCAATAAAAGCCTTTAATCTAAACAGATCACTGGCTGAGTTTCCTTCAACATTATCTGGCAAATAATAGGTTTCTTCATCATGTACATAAGCCAAATCTCCTTTTATTGCATAACTCAATATTAACTTTGACAATCCATGTTGCCAACTCATCAGATATGTATCATCTTCTTTTCTTCCATTTTTACCAAATCGGATATTGGCTTGTTGTACCAGAGATGAGAGACTTTCTATGTCTTCAATATCAAACTTAACACGTATATATTTCGATTCGAGCAATTGAAATACAGCTTCTGTACTAAACTGGCTTTGGCGTAAGGAAAGGAATTTTTCCAGAGCATTCATTAAGGTATCTCCTTCAGAAAAAGCCTGATCACTTATTCGATAGGGTATTTTAACGGGCCCATTATTAAAAACAGCTTTTATATAGGGAGCATATTTCTCTGGTTCGGTTAATAAAACTACGATATCTTTTAATTGTAAGTCAGAATTATCCTGCATGGATTTTAACAGGTAATTGTATAAAGATTCTACCTCCCGCACAGGTGTATATGATGAGGCTATTTGTAATGAAGTGTCATTACTATCTACAGCTATACTATTTATTCCATTGTGATTATTATGGCAAATATCTTTCTGTACTGTTTCAAGTAATGTATTCCCTTTCTGTTTTTCATCCTCTAGTATTTCAATATCAACACTTTTACCTTCAAATAACATTGAGAATAAATGTTGTCCTGTAGTTTTACAGCTTGTTAATATATCATTACTGTGTACCTCTTCTGAATCTGATAAATACCAATTGCTTTCCGGTGCTGGATCTATCAAGTAATATTGGAGGGATATAATTTCAGATAAATGATCAAATATTTCCTTATGAAATGGGGAGAGTACTGAAAGGGCAATAATTGATATTCTTTCAAAGGAAGATTTTATCTTTTCAACAAAGGAGTTGTCTTTAAATTTATCAAGTAACTGTTTCTTTAACTCCACTTGGTCAATCGGATTAACCTTGACCTGTTCTTTTAACTTTAGCCAGAGCCATGACTGCCATTGTTCATGTTGCTGATAATTTCTACTTGAATTTGTTTCTTTAATCTCAGGATGTAAACCGGAATTCCACTTTTCAATATAATCAGGTCGGTATACCATATACTGGTCAAATAAGTCAGCTATTTTAGAGGCCAACTGCGACTGCTTAATAAGATCATCGTGATAGTATGATGCAATATGTGGAAATTCAGAAATAAAATCATCTTGGGATAAAAGGCTATAGATTGCCCACTGCATCTGTTGCCTGGAATATTGATAACCCGGATGCAAGTCTGCCAAAGAAAATAATTTACAGATAAGGTCATCCGGTTTCAGAAAAGTATAATTAGCAAAAACGCCCGATTTAACAGCTATCTCACTGGTAATCATTTGTTGCATTCCCGGAGTTTGTGTAATGATTGTTTCGGGTTTAAAAGCATCGGTTTTATGCTTTATGTTAATAGAAAATTGGTTTATTAACTTTTCTATTTTATTTGATATATAGTATTTAACTGCCACCTTAATTTATATTTTCTATTTCAACTTTTTAGTTGTTAACTTTTAACTATTATACGTTGGTGCAAGATTGCATCTTGTACCTTTAATCTCTGATACCCTTTAACCTTTTCAACTTTTTTCTTTTCTCGCTCAAGCCGCTGGGCTTTTCCTTTTTTCTACAGTCAAAAAAGGAAACAAAAAGTCCGCCGGCTGCACCTGCCTCACTCAAAAAATCTACGATGCTTTCGTCTTAAGCGCTGAAACTTGCCTTTCGTACCTCAAGGCTTCAAACAACACCGCTTTGGCCAACTTATGCATCTTGTTTTTGGCTCACCAGCTGATGCCGGAAGAACCATTCTAGATTGAAACACTATTTCTTAGTTGTTAACCTTTAACATTTTACGCTGGTGCAAGATTGCATCTTGTACCTTTAATCTCCGATACCCTTTAACCTTTTCAACTTTTTTCTTTTTTCGTTCAAGCCGCTGGGCTCCTACTTTTTGCTACAGCTCAAAAAGTAGGCAAAAGAGCCGCCGGCTGCACCTGCCTAGCTCAAAAAATCTACGATGCTTTCGTCTTAAGCGCTGAAACTTGCCTTTCGTACCTCAAGGCTTCAAACAACACCGCTTTGGCCAACTTATGCATCTTGTTTTTCGGCTCACCAGCTGATGCCGGAAGAACCATTCTAGATTGAAACACTATTTCTTAGTTGTTAACCTTTAACATTTTACGCTGGTGCAAGATTGCATCTTGTACCTTTAATCTCCGATACCCTTTAACCTTTTCAACTTTTTTCTTTTTTCGCTCAAGCCGCTGGGCTCCTACTTTTTGCTACAGCTCAAAAAGTAGGCAAAAGAGCCGCCGGCTGCACCTGCCTAGCTCAAAAAACTACGGTGCTTACATCGATAGCGCTGAAACTTGCCTTTCGTACCTCGAGGCTTCAAACAACACCGCTTTGGCCGACTTCAGCATCTTGTTTTTTGGCTCACCAGCTGATGCCGGAAGAACCATTCGAGATTGAAACACTATTTCTTAGTTGTTACCCTTTAACATTTTACGCTGGTGCAAGATTGCATCTTGTACTTTTAATCTCCGATACCCTTTAACCTTTTTTCTTATTCCCTTTTCCCTATGCTCCTTGCGCTAAGCACTAAGCTCTCTACCCTATACTCCTTGCAACAACCTATCCGTAATACCCGATGCACGCTCAACCATCTTCCGGGTGCCATTAATCAACACTTCATTTGAAGTAAATATAACAGCGCTTTTTTTGGCCCTTGTAATACCAGTATAAATTAGCTCTCGAGTTAATAGTGGTGAATTATCATCCTTTGGTAGTATTATTCCAACATGCGTAAATTCTGATCCCTGACTTTTATGTATGGTCATGGCAAAAACAGTATCGTAAGCATTTAAATATCCGGTATGAATACTTTTAATTCCACTTTCCGGATCTTCGAACCATGCTTTTAATTTACCTTCTTCATCTTTACGAATGATACCGATATCACCATTAAACAATCCTAAATTGTAATCATTTTGGGTGATCATGATGGGTTGATTCTCGTAAAATATACTTCCGGGTTGAATCAAGCCTTTATCATTCAAATACTGTTCTATGAATTGATTGTATTGATTAACTCCATAATCACCCTTGCGCACTGCACATAAAAACCGAACATCATTCAGTTTTTGCAATGCTTCTTTAATATCAGGCTCTGTAATGTATGCTTTATAATGATCCATTAAAGCATATAATTCATCTGATTTATAATTATTGCAGACTTGCACATATTCGCCATCTATAGGAATAGAAGAGGTAATCATTTCTTCATCCAACATTCCATTAATAACGGCTTTACTAAACTTACCAATACCTTCATTGCTTTTAAATCGATGACTGCGTTTTAATTCAACAATATGTTCTTGTAATATATTTGCTAGCTCCTTATTAAGTATAAATGAAGAATGAATTTGTGCTTGTTCTTCATTTGTAAACTGGTTGATCCAATCTGCATTTTCCTTTGTAAGTTGGTTCATGCATTGTTTTTGCGTGAGACATATATCACCTAATATACTTCCCGCCTCAACCGATGCCAGTTGATCTTTATCGCCCAGCAATATAATTCGTGACTGAGGTTTTACAGCTAATAATAGTTTAGCCATTAACGAAGATCCAATCATACTGGACTCATCAACAATCAACACATCAAAATTTAAAGGGTTATTGCTATTGTGCCTAAAGTATGGTGAATCTTTAACATAGCCTAATAAACGATGAATGGTAGCTGCATCTATTGAATCAAACTTCTCTTTTACTTCCTCGTTAATGGATAAAAAATTACGGGCGTTATTTAAAGATTCTTTCATACGGGCAGCAGCTTTACCTGTAGGTGCTGCTAACGCCACTTTGTATTTTGGATTTAAAGTATAAAGAACTGCTAATATCTTAGCTACAGTAGTTGTTTTTCCTGTTCCGGGTCCTCCTGTAATGATAGAAAAATTACTTAGCAAGGCTGTTAATGCTGCTACCAATTGCCAGTTGGTATTTTCCTCAATACTTAGGTCTTTAACAGTGGAATGATTATTAAAAAGTTCCTGAATAATAGCTTTATGCTTATTTAATAGCGCTATTCGGTTTCCCTTTTCATGTTTCCCCTGTTCAATCAGGCGTTTTATGGAATCAATAATCTCAGTTTCATACGAAAAATAACGATGCAAGTATAATTTATCATTATAAAACACAAAGGGTTGAACATTTCTATCATCGCTCGATACTAAATCACTAGACTGTAATACTTTTTTGTCAATGCGTTGAGTATACCCACTGTCCTCCTGCTCTGTTTCTTCAACCTGTTTATTGTATTTATCTATAATCGAAAAATTAAAATGTACACATTTTCAAAATGAAATGTACAAATAAATACTTTTTTTATAATCATTTAAGGCAGCTAAATAGCTGCCTTTTTCATGTCATGGTACTTTGATACTCTATTTGATTTATTGAGCCTGATACACTAGTGTTCTGTTTATACAGCATAATATCGGTGTAACCGGCATTATGGTTTACCTTAACAGGCATTTCATATTTAACAGCTCCTTTGAATGGGTTATTAGCCTCCAGGTTCTTTTCTAACCATTCGCATAACTCTATAATACTGGATTTATCAGAAGTAAAATAAAAGTATGATGTATCTTTTAATGTATTGAGAACATCAAGATAGTTTGATAACCTCCAGTAATTTTTATATGTGCATTGCTCAGTCGATAAATAGGGAGGATCAACAAAGAAAACAACGTCATTTCTATCTTTAAACTTATCAAATAGTTCTTTATAATCATATCTCACAACCTCCAAGCCATCAAGGTAACCTGAAACATTGTAATTTGATTTACGGACACAATTATACATTGTTTGCTTTGATAGATCCTCTAACGTTGTTGAATAGTTCATACTAAACAGTAACGAAGATGATAATGTAATATAGTCTACATATCCAGTTTACTCCTGTTCTTTTAGATATGCAATAATAACCTCTTTAACTTCTGTTGGTAGTTTCTTGTCTGTTTTACAATTAACTGTGTAATTTCGAATGTTTTCAAGTATTCTGTTGGTTCTATCAACATTCAATAAACGCAAATGATAATTATCGTAATCATTATATATTACCTGAGCATCAGGACGTATTCGTTTTGCTGTATGTGATAGCAATCCAGAACCACCAAATAAGTCTACAAAGGTGGGTACATTTTCGAATTCTTTTAAAGCCTGATTAAACTGTTTTACGAATCTCCTTTTTTGCCCCATAAATGGCAATGGAGCAGTTGTGTACATTTTAGTGTTCATGTGTGTTATTTATTTGTATGTTTAAATTATTTTTAAATGGTGTTTAAATTTCTATTTTTGTGGTCTTCTCACATGTTAAATAAAAAAGGTGCATACACACCGACCAAAGGCATTTGCCCTCGGCGTGGTGTGTATGCACCTTAAATTTTGCAGGTTAGAAGTGAGAAGCTAACTGCATATAAGTCGAGGGCTCTTTTCCCTCTCTAGTTATTAGTTATTAATAATAGGCATTAATACTTTCAGCTGATCAAAACCAATTTCCGGAACAATATCAAAATCAATTTTTGTTAACTCAATTTTTGGCTCAACATCTTGCTCAAGCGTTTTATTAAACTCTTTTTGCTTTTTCAATTCTTTCTCCAAAAGCTCTTTATTTTCTTCCTGAAACTTTTCAAGTTCCTTCTCATAGGCTTCTCTATCTTTTTTGATAAATGTAAACCCGTACCCGTCTGTCTTTTTCACTCCTTTACCATCTGGCTCGGAAAAAACAAGCACATTACCGGCTTCATCTTTCTCTGCATATTTCTGCATTATTTTAATGCGCTCTTGTTCAAATGCCTTTACATCCTCTCCTTGTTCTCGTAATTTATCCAGGGCCTCAATTCTTTTATCAAGCTCAATTTCATTTATGATTAAAGCCAGCTTAAATTTATTTGAGCCTTTATCCTTTACTTGAGTAATTACCTGTTTAATTAGATATAGATCTTTGTTTTTCATTATTGTATGTTTTCTTGATTAGTTAATTGTTGTCATTAATTACATTGGTGGAGCAGAACTCATTATAAAACTACCTGTTAATTGTGCGGATGAGTAATTATTACCTGAAGCATAAGTTATGTAAGCTTTATAATACACCGTTTGTCCTGTGCTGTATATCTTACTTGTTACAATTTCGTTATCAGATGACAAAACCGCACCTCCTAAAGGTGTAGGCTGTCCATCAGCTTGAAAGCTTCCGTTTAAAGTTGTTTTGTCTAAAGTAAAGTTTGAATCACTTGCTAACTCACATCTCCAATCTACCCAAATATCTGAGCTATTATCATTTCCTATTTGAATTGTCGCTCCCACTTGATTTTCTAAAGTGCTTCCCCAACAACTTATAGAAAATGGATATATATCACCTGACCAACCTTTATTTTTTATTGTAATTGGAATAATATATTCATTACCATTTGTGGCTGGAATTGACGACATATCATCATCCCATCGCCTTTCTTCACTTGAAAGATGTACTAGTCTTATATACACAGTACTCCCCTCTACTAACGCTGCACCTCCGTCTGGTGGAGAAGTGTTACTAAATGACGTAGAAAAAGATGTATTACCTGTTGTGTATCTATCAGTTTCCATAAATGTACCGCTTCCATGTTGGTAATCATTTGTACGTTTAAATTCTACACTGAAATGGTGTTCTGTACCATCAGCATTAGCCCAACTCGGAAAATTTATAAGAGATATTAATAATGTAGTGCCAGCCTCATAATAGCCGCTTGAATTAACCAGGCTAGAAAAAGCCCAACACCTCCAATAATGATCATACCCCCTGTAATCGCCAAGACTATAAAAAACAGGTAATACACTGTCTCTAGGTTTACCCCAATATTTGTCCTCTACATATTCAGATTTAAAACCCCAATAATTATTTTTTGAGCTGTTCCTAAGCGTACCAACATCATTTGAATTTTCACCTATTATATTAGCTACTAACGTAGTAGTTATATCTGTTATTCCTAAAGTCATTATGCCACCTCCTTTCTGAGCGTATTAAGCTCTTGTTTTAATTCTTGAATAGCACCAATCAAAAACGGCACTAGCTTGACATAATTTATCGCTTTATATTCCTGATATACGGTGCCAACTATATGTTTTAGTTCTGGGATATCTTCAACCGCTTGAGCAATTAAACCTACATCGTAACTCTTATCTTGTGTAATTCCTTTTAATTTTATTGCAGTAGAGTTGTAATTATAACTTACTACATTAAGCTGATCTATTACAGATAGAGAACTATTTACAGGTTTAACATTTTCTTTTAATCTAATATCTGAAGAAGAATAGGCTGTAACTTCGCCTTGACCTGTGATATTGCCAGTTGCCTTAATATCACCAGTAGAACCATTTAAAAATATTCTAGCGTCACCATCAGCAGCAACATACAAACCCCAACCATTATCATTAAAATTAGATAAAAAAGATGCGTTAGTGTGAGTAAACCCAATACCGTACATACTATTCAACGATGATACAAGAGGGTTGTAATTACTACCGATTGTATAAATAGGGTTAGTTGCAGTAGAATTAACACCTACATTGTTATAACTACCTACTAAATGACCTGTATTGTGAGCAGTACGAGAAAGAACACCAGTAGTTCCTAGCCGAAGTCCACCTCTCCATATATGAGCTACAGCAGTTGTATCATTACGAAAAACAAAACCTCTATCATCACCACCTGACATTCTAAAGTACATATTATAATCGCCAGAATTTGAAAGAAAATCGCCCCAAGTATCATTATTATACTTAGACATATAGATTTTGTAATTATCGCTTCCCCAAAATCTAATACCTCTACCATCTCCTGCTCTTACAGAATAACCTCCGTAAGAATCAAATGCATCAGCACCAGTATTTTCACCTTTAATTGTATTTGTAGCTCTAACTGTACCTACAACATCTAAGGTATAGGCAGGATCTTCTCTATTTATACCAACTAAACCACTATCTCTAATAATAGTAAACGCTTTATTACCTCGCTCATAAGTACCAATATGAATCTTATTGGCACTACCGTCATATTTAATCCAAGCAGCACTCGATAAACTATTTTCGTTAAAAACTATAGTACCACTATAAGGAGAATTATCGTCAGTTGATGTTAGGTTTATTTTAGGATTAGACCTTGATATAGTTAGTTCAGTAGATAAAGTACTTACAGTATCGCCCAATTTAAGCTTCTCTATATCTGCTCTTTTAAGTATTAAATCATCGCTGTAAGACCTAATAGAATTACTACCTAAATTGATTTCTTTATTAAAATAATGATCTGGCCTATCTGTTACAAAATGATTATGAGAAGTATTTTGTGGTCCGATCTCAACATAACCACTATCAGTTGCAAGTCTAACACTGTTGCTCGAACCTTTTGTTATCAATGTATATCCATCTCCAACAAGGAAATTCGTAGTTGTTCGCACGTGACCATTTACATCTAAAGTATAATCGGCACTTGTTTTATTTACACCTAAATAACTATTAATGTAGTTAACACCGTAACCTGCAAATCTAGCTTTAGCGTTATTATTTTCGTCATATACAGCAAATCTACCCCAATTAAATTCACCCCTTTCATTTGGTTTTGATGGGTTTCTAAAAACAGCTTGAACACCGCCTTTTTCGTAACTCCAAGTACCTGTAATAGTTTCATCGCTAGCTTTGCGAGCATATTTAGCACTCAAAAGCGTACCACCCTCATTAAATGCGCCTGCTCTAACTGTACTATTACCATTTACTTTAAAACTACCATCTGAAATAAAATGAAAAGTATTAGAACTATCATCGTGCCAAATATGATCTATATTACTATTATCAGCATAGCTAAAAATGATTGCACTTTGATAAAAATTTGCAGCGCTTAGACTATCATTTCTAACAAATTGACTAGAGTTAAGACCATCTAGTTTATCGGAGTCAACCGCCTTTGCAGTTTTCCCTAAATACTTATTACTTAATAATGTACCACCCTCTGTAAATGTTGTTGCATTTAAATTTCCAGTACTCGGATTGAAAGTAAAACCTCTACTAACGCTATCGAATAATTGATTACTTCCATTATGCCAAACTACGGGATAATTAGTATTATTTACAGTATGATCTGTGACGGTTATCTTACTTGATTGGACCGCCCAGGCAACCGACAATGAACTCTCTGTTTTAGTTTTAAATTGATTTGTCGCAGAATCAAAATAAGCAATGCCATTTGAAATAGGAGAGTTTTCACGAGTGGCTAATATTTGTAAATCAAGAACATCACCAACACGAGCAAAACCATCTGAACCAAATACCAGTTGACCATCGTTTACGCCATCGTACAAAGTTGCTTGTATTCCTGTGTATGTTCCGGCTACTAGTCCGGCTGTGGCTCCAAAACGTGTAATAATTAAATCATTCTCACTTCTTACTCGCTCAGTATCTACATAACTAATATTGCCACTTATGGTTAAATTTCCTGCAACACTAAGGTTTTTGGCTGCAAAATCTTGTGTTCCTTGTCCGGCAAGTAGCGCATATATGCCTGTGTGGTTGTGGTCGCTCCTGGATACTGTTGTAGCTGAACCTGTACCACCAAAGTTTTTATTAAATGCTGAGTTCTTTGAAAACACGGGTTCATAAGTTCCGCTATGGTTGTGATCAGAACGAGAAACTGTTGAAGCGGATCCACTTCCGCTAAAACTCTTATTGAAAGCTGAATTTTTACTGAACACAGGTTCGTAAATACCTGCATGATTATGTGATGAAGCTGCTTTACCATCTAATGCGGATTGTAAGCCGGTAATCTCTACAATGGTGTGATTGTGTGCCGATGGTGTGAAAGTTGCAGGTTTGTCGGTAAGATCATTCCAGGAAGAAACTCCTCCAGCTTGAGCGCTTAATACTCCGTTTGCATCTATACTTAAGTTTTCGCCTACCTTAATCGCTCCTAGTACATCAGTTCCTGCAACAGGCATACTATCCCACAATGATGGAATATCAACGCCACCAGCTTCATAAGCGGTCATTTGCCCAACGGATGCAAGACTGACTTTTGCCCTTAAATATTGATTGGCTTGTCCTTTATTTACGATCTCAAAATACTGGCTTAACTCACCAACACCAATACTCTCTCCAGATCCAATCATCGGATAACCGGATAAAAGCAACTGAGCACCATCAAAAACAATATTTTGAGTAGCATTTCCAACAAACATTTTGTATTTGTCATTTTGCTTCCCAAACATTATTCCTTCTTTGTCTTGTGTAGGATTAAATGTCTCAAGGTTTCCAAGTCTAAGACCTGTTATCCCATTATCTATTAAAGTTTGAGGATTAATATCTACACCTCCAATTTGAGCACCAGAACCATAAATTTGAGTAGCAAAAGCTTCTGTTACAGAAATAGAATCAGCATGAATCTTTGAAGTCGATATTTGTCCTGGTAAAATCTCAGTAAATCCATAAAGCTTTGCAAATGAACGTTCACTATCAATTTCGGAATTTAGGATCCCAACTAAAAAGTGATAATATCCTGAAACTTCCTCCAGTTTTATTGCATTTTCGCTTAAATAGAATACTGCCGTATCATCGGTTTTACTGGCTTTTATATAAAAGTAGTAAGCTTTATCCAATTCCACCAAAGCAGGAGATGCAAAGGAGGAAACATTCCAAAAGCTATATTCTGAATCTGCACGAGAACCGGCTTTAACTTCAGTTATTCCTAAAGTCATATGCTGTATCCAACCGGCATCAGCATTAAGTACCTTTGTTGTGTTGTTGAATGTAATATTATGTATTATCTCAATAGGATCAGTATTACCATTAACAAACCTAAACTGTAGACTTTGATCACCTACAAGTAAGGCCATAGTCTGAACAGTAATAGGGTTGATCCCTTTACCAAAACCATCTATAGCATCGCTTAATAAAGCTATTGTTTCCTGAGCACTTCTAAATCTGCGCTTAGTAAAGTTTAAGGCTTGTTTGTGGTTTTCAGTTTCAACAACCTCCTGGGCTTTTACCTTACCTATTTCGGAAACAATAGTAGATCCTGTAACAACATTTGATAATTCTATTTCGGGAGAATAAGGATTGTTGATATAATCCTTTATTTCTATAATCCTGATTAATTCACCTGCAGGGAAAAAATGAGGATCTGAAAAGTTGACAAAACCACCCAGTACAATTTTACCACCAATATTTAACCAATCTTGTTTTGCCCAAATTCCATCAAGCTCTCCCGAAAAGGTAAAACGAGGTGTTTCATTTTCATAAAAATACTGTACTGCTTCCTTAAACATATCCCACGAAGCACCTTCTTTGCTTGCATCATCACGTATGTAAGCATCAGGTAACTGAATACCAAACACGGCATACTCATCATTTAAAGCAGGTCTAAAAGTATCATCCGGTAACAATAATCCATCCTGCTCCTGGGGAACTATTCTAAATAAACGATCGGCATGTACATAACTGTCTATTTCAAACTCACGACCGGCCAACATACCCGACTGAAAAACTACGGTCATGGTTTCGCCTTCCATCAAGCAGTCGTTAAAGTCTAAATCTTCAGGTATAGAAGAATCTTTAAAATCGTAAAAGTGATTCGTTTGGTCAACTATGATTAATTCAGAAACGGATCCAACACGAGAAGGATATATATGTGAACAATATAAACTATCTTCTACACCAGTTACAAGAGCTTTATCGTTTCGCTGAATGGAACGACCATCAGCAGAAACAACATACTCACGTCCCTCGTAAGTATAGGTTTGAGATTTTGGCAGTAATAAGGCCTTATTACCATATTTTGAATAATCAATATTACGCTCTCCTCCTTGTATATGTAAAACCTCAATAGCTGCTTTTTCATCAACATTACTACGACCAATGCCGGGTTTAAAACCATTACCTTTACCATAACTTAAAGCAAGTGGCGTGGTTTTATTGTATTCAACCTTTTTTAGGTTTATGGTTTTACCCAGGACCTCCCATTCAGTATCAAAAGCTTCAGCAATCATTCGCAAAGCTTCTCTTAGGTTGGTATGGTTATAACTAATGAGCTTTTCAGTTGCATCAATACAGGATCCAACTGTCCAACCACTTTCACGATCGTTTAAGTTGTCAACCAACATTTGTAAATGTTGCTGAGGTTTTGCCGTAAAAGGAAACTTTAAAAGCTTCTCAGCTGAATCACGCATCTTGTACTTAGACAAATTACCCAGGCTGCTATCAAGAACAAGGGAATATTCATAATTACGAGAATGATTCTTTTTAAAGTTATCCGGCTTTAATAAATAATATCTAACACCTTGATAATCGACATAAGCACCTACAGCAACGTCAATATAGTTTTCATATGTAAAATATAAGTACAAGCTATCTTCGCCCATAATTTGTCTTAACCTGTAACTTTTATCTGTTACGGCAATATCCAAACTACCACCAACACCGTCTATATTTTGAATAATCATAGTTCGTTAAAATTTAGGTTAAAACTTAAATGCACCTTCTGATTAATTGGTCGCATCTTTTTAACATTATCCATACTGGAGTAATAACAGCTTAATTGTGTACCATTGGTAAGCGTAATTGTTAATGGTTCTTTTTTAGATAATTCATTAAATAAAGCTGTATAATTCACCCAAAAATCTTCAAGCGTGTCCAGGATAAGGGAACATTCCATTTTAAACTGTCTCGGTTGTTTTTTTGGCGCAAACCCCGTATCGGCAATGACTCCATTTGCATAAGCCGATTCACTTCTAATACCTTGTTTTGGATTGGAAAACCTCAAGGCAGTACTATAAAACTCTTTTATAATAATACCATAGTCGGCAAAATCAATACCGTTTAATAGAACCCTAGTAGCTAAACCACCACCAAGAGGAAGAGTTATTGCTGAAGAAAACAGAGCCGCCGGATCATTATCTATGTACTCAATTGTAATATGACCTGATTTTTTACCGCTTTTATATAATCCACCTTTGTGATTATAGTCTTTTACACCTATATACTGAAGATTGAAAGTATAGTCAAATTCTCTTATATAAACCTGCCTTAATCCACTTACTAAATGAAGATTTTTAAAGGCGTTTAAACGGTTATTAAACGTTGTTGAATCAGGAGCAGAAATATAATATTTAACCTTTACTGATTTAGCTTTATATGTCAAACTACCCCAATCAATCTCTACACCATCATATTCAAACCAATCATTTTTAAATGGTTCTTTCCTGGAGGGAAACGACACAAAGTCATTATCTCCATCCTTTAATATGAACATACCTAAGGTAGCTATGTCTGTTCCATCTATTATACAAGCTCCAGTCATCGTATTTTAACCCCCTTAGTTTTAATATCTTCTAATGTTGTGTCTATATCCTGCAAGTATCTGCAGTAAGCCGTATTTTCCGCGATAACATCCAATTGAGCGGTGATGGTTCTGTTTACCAAAAGAGCCTCTTGTTCAAGATTAATCAACTGCATAGTACCTTCATTAATCTTGTAAACATTGCCACTTATGGCCATTACTCTACCATTTAGCTCATCAATACTATCCTGCGAAGCTTGAGCCAAACCGCCTGTTTGTGCTTGACGACCATCTGATCCAAATCCATCATACCCGGTCGCTTCCATTTGTTTATCCCATGCTTTCATGGCTTCCTCTGCCTGACCTATGGCAGGCTCTATTTCACTAAAGAAGTTTGTTAAGTCATCACTCCAATCACCATCACCTCCATCCATTGAGGCGTTCATTTCTTGCTGAAGCTTATCAAAATATGATTGAAACATTGATGTTCGTAAATTTTCCATAAACATGGCTTTTAAAACATCATTTATTGAACTTTTAAATGCTTCCGCTGCATCCGTACCATTTTCAAAGGCAGATACAAGGCTATCGGTTATGTTATCACCTAATTGTCCGGCTACATCACTAATAACAGCTTTCATATCCTCCATTGCCTGGGCATATTCTTCAGAGGCTGCCTTAGCATTGGCCACCATTTCCTTTGTGCCTTCATCGGTAATATGCCCGGCTTCTTCCATGATGGAATAAAAATCAACCCAATCCTGAGCGGTCATATCTGCAATATCAGCAGAGGTTTTACCCATCTTTGTAAGAGTATCATCAAATGAATCCCTTAAATTATCGAGTGCATTTTGTTGAGCCTTAGAATCGGCATAACCACCAAAAACCCCCATTGGATCTAATAAACCACCTATAATATCCTGAAATGAACCTCCGTTAAATAATTGACCAGTGGCTATACCTCCAACACTACCAGTGAGCAGTGGCAATAAATCACCGGCACCTTCACCGGCGTAACTTGTTACATAATCGCCAAGCAATTGCTCCATAGTAAACTCGTAAGTACCTGTTTTTGTACCAAACAAGCGTCTTTTAGCTTTACCTTTAGAGCTAAAAACAGCACTACCAAACAATCCGGATAACGAATCATTCAATAACTGTTCTGATTCTTTTGCAGTTTGCAGAGCATTTGAAAACTCTTGTTTATATGATGGGTCCAGGAACGCACTTGAGTTTAATTCCATTTCGGCACGTTCCCGTCTTATTTCGTTAATCTTAGCTTCAATAGTTAACTGTTCGGCTAAAGCTTCATTGGTTGCTTTTTGAGCATCAACCTCTTTGTTCATGCTATCCTTGCGGATTTTGGCTAACTCATTACCGGCAGTAATAGCCAAAGAAACGATACCCGATGCCTTTTCAAATCCTGAAGCATTAGAGTCATATAGTGTTGTTAACATCCCGGATAAAGAAGTAACCATTTGACCAACGGCCTGAGTTATTTCATCACCGGCCTCAGACATTACAGATCCTATCTCACCAAACACCTCCTGAATATTCTTCATTTCGGCGGTTTGAATATTCGAAGCTCCTTCAGTTTTTAGTTTATCCAGGATACTTTCTAGTTTGGTAATTTGCGATTCATCTAATCCTAAGTCTAATAGCTGTGATTTATTAAAACTAAGTTTCTCAAGTTTATCTGCAACCTTACTTAATTGTCCTAATGTAGCATGATCCAAATTGGTAAAAGAAAGATCAAAATCATTAAATAGGTCATTCAACATCTTTTGAGGAATTTCTTTTAATGCCTCTAATGTTTCCTCCTGAATGGCTTGTTTTGACTCTTTAACTTCCTTATCAATTAAAGCCTTTTTCTTTTTGTATGTGTCAGCATCAAGGCTCTGTTCTTTTTTTGCCAACTCCTTTAATTGTACAGCTTCATACTGACCAACATTAGTTAGTTTTTCCTGTTGTGTTTTTGCAACAGACTTAAGTATAGCACCTACAGAACTGCCTTTAATCTCAGAGGATGCTAAAAGTTTTTTTATAGATGTTGCATTATTATTCTCAAGTTCTTTTATTGAAGCTTTGGTTTGAGTTATAAACTTTTCGTTCAGTTCGGTTGGTAGCTCTGTAATTTTAGATGTAAAAACACCTTTTCCACCATTTTTCACCCATGTGGCTTTTTCAAGATCCTGTAACGATCGGAGCAGCTCCACCTTTTGGCCTTCAATTTGAGCCAATCGTTTTTTATGGTTAAGCTCATTTAAAGCCAGTGTTTTTTCAATGCCATCTTTCATAGCATCAATACGAGCCTGTTCTGTAGCGATTTCTAATTCCCTGTTTTTCTTTGCCAGGGCATCACGTTCTTTTTGATCGGTATATTGTTTGGTTTTAGTGCTTTTCTTTTTCTTTTCTCCAGTTAAAAGTTCAAGTTTTTCTTGAGCGGCTTTTAACGATTTTGCCGTTTCATCAATATCTTTTGCATAATCGGTAGAGGATGTTTTACCTGTTCTTAGATCAGTTAAGGCTGTTTTAAGGGTATTAATAAGTCTACGTGTTGACTCTATTTGCTCATTGATATTTTGTAAAACAGGATCCTCATTGTTACTTTCCTCAGGTTTACCTATATATCCCTTTTTAAATTCTTCATAATCGTTTTTAGCCTGGATAACATTTTTACTAAAACGCTCAAAATCTTTTCCTGCATATTCAACATCGGCTATATCACCACCAAATGTTTTAAAATCGAATATTGACTTTCCATACGATTCACCATTTCTTAAAGACTCACGCCATTGTTCAAGACTATCATATTTTTTAGAAGCCTGTGCAGCTTGGAAAGCATTTTCAATTTCATCTAAATCAAAAGTTTTGTTTCCTTTTTCAATCTCCTGTAAAATATCAGAAACATAACTATTAAAACGTCCTTGTTGTTCTGAGTTTAACTCTTTACTCCAGTCTCCTAATTCTTCCCAGATCCTTTTTGATGTTTCTTTCAAATCTTCTTTGGGATCCTCTAAGAATTTAACCTTAGCTTTTTCTAATTGAGCATTAGTGATACTCTCTTTTACTTTGTCGTATGCTTTTGCGATATCCTCAGCAGTTGACTTTTCTGTGAGCATATTATCAAGATAGGAGCCGTATTTACCGTTTATTTGCTCAATTGCTTTCTTCCGCTCATCCGTTCCTTCTTTAGCTTTTTTTACAGCACTAAAAAGTTTATTCGCTTCGTCCGTTTCAACCTTCATATTTTCGGACATCTCAGCACTTATTTCAGCAGCTTTACTAGTTGTTTTATTAAATATCACTAATGCGGTCACAACTCCAATAATTGCAGAGGCTAATAAAAAATAAGGATTAGCCTTTGAAACTAAGTTAAAAGCAAGCTGTGCATCTTTAGCCGATCTTATACTCTTTGCCAGTTGAAAAAAGGCTTTGATATTACCCATGGTAATAGATGCTTTTTGAGCAGCTGAAACGGCTATTAGTGCAGCTTTATAACTTCCGTAAGTAGCAACCAGAACCTTTACAATATCAAGTATATCCTCGTAATGTTCAACAAGGTACTTAGCTCCCGAAATAACATCTCCAATTGTTTCCTGGTTAGCTTTACCAATATCATTCAACTTTTGAGATATGGCATCGCTAAGGTTACTGATCTGTCCCGGTATAGATTTACTTTGCTCAGCCATTAAATTGGCAAACTGACCACCCTCACTGGTCATAGTTACAAATGCTTTTTCAACATCTTTAAAACCAATTTTTCCGGCTGTTACCATATCACCAATGGCATCCTCTGTTTTACCAAGGTTCTTAGCTAGTTCCGCAACTAATGGAACACCTGCTACATTAAAGTCTCTTAACTCTCTACCTGTAAGTTTAGCTTGAGTTTTAACCTGACCATAATTAAGGATAAGCCTATCAATAGGAACGCTAAGCCCTGCGGCCACATCACCCATTGCTTTTAATGTAGGAATTATTTTACTTGCTTCAATTCTATAAGCTAAAAGCTGTTTTGCTCCCTGACCAACCTCATTTAATTTAAATGGAGTAGTTGCAGCCATTTGCACAACATCAGAAAGTAAAGCATCGGCTTTTGCTCTGCTTTTAAGCATTGTATTTAATGCAATCTCTAATTGTTGAAACTCCCCTCTGACATTGGCAACTTCTTTACCAAAGTTAATCAGCCCCATTGTACTAAAGTATGTAGCCATACCGGCACCAACTTTTTTAAACAGGGAGTTCATCCTATTGGTTTCTTCCTCAGCTTTTTTTCTGATACCAACAAAATCGTTTTTAATGGATGTAGAGCCTCCATGAAATGCATTAGCAGCCTGCTTTGATGATTTTTTTAAACCATCAACACCTTGCTTTGCCTTTTGAGCTTCAGCATCAAGGTTTTGTTTCATGCGTAATTCAATCTCTACCGGATCCATCTTTATTTACGATTTTCAAGAATGCGTTTAATATCTTCTGTACTACTTGCTACCGGAGCGGGGCGTTTGCCTTTGACGTAGCGTGGAGCGTCTGCGTTTTCCATCATTAGGTTTAACCAGGAATCACCCCAAAGGAGTTGATTGCGTATATAACCCCTTTCATTTTTAATTTGTCCGAATAATCCCCACGGGCTATGAAGGCCATCGGTATAACCTGTTACCTCCCGTTTTCCTGACCCAAATTCCTCGGACTCATCATCATCGTTGTTTGTTGATGAAAGAATTTGGTAATACTTGTAAAATCCTGTACACTGTTAATTTGCGATAACACAGCAAACATTTCGAGCAGCTGTGTATAGTGGCAACGCCATAACAGCCAATGAGTGTAGATATTGGCAAACCATTTGATTTTTAAACGGCTATTTAACACTGCTATAGCAATACATTTTGCCATTGGTTTAAGCTTAGTTACCATTTGCTCAATGGTCATTGTTTCCCCTAAGTCATTTTCTAAAACAACTATTGAAAACTCCAGTATTGTTCCTGGGCGAAATGGACGTATCGTTAAACGGTTGAGCCGCAAAAATCGAACAAAAGCAGGGGCAGGCATTTTAAAACGCACACCCCTGTCCAATATCGTTTCAGCAGCCTTTTGCTGTGTTTTCATATTACCAAATGATATCACAATCCCAATCCGAAGCGGCAACCATAGCCTTAAACTTAAATGGGAATTTACTTACACCACCATAACCTAAACTAAGGTTGGTGTTTACAAATCCTTTGGCATTAGGAATAATGATTGTACCACCATCTTTCAGCGTAAATCTGATTGCTTTATTTAGCAATAGCTTTTTAGCCGATTTCTGGAAGGTGAAATCAGGATCCACTCCGGCTTTTTCTCCACCTAATAAACTTACCAATTGATCATAGGTAGCTTTAATAAACGATCCACTCGCAGTTAAGCCAGATCCGGCTACATCATAATCCTCTACTGCATCATTCTCATGTGAGTACACTTCCGATTCTTCAGGATCATCTTCACTAATTACTACTTCATCATCACGTAGGGTAAGCGGTTGTGCTTCCCATACAGCAGCGACAATATCAGCTGAAGCTGCAATAGGGTCTGCAAATTCAATTTTTGCAACCCGGGCTTTTAATAGAATATTTTCAGCCATTTTTACTTGAATTTATAAGGTTATCTTTTTGTTTTGAACCCTGACTACTACCAAAGAAAAAGTTGGTTACAGCACTTCTTTCCTCAAAAAGTTTTTGCATTACCATACCAATTACATTTGATACTATTGCCAGTAATGTAGAGTCGAGCCAACGAACACAAACAATATTAAGAACTACTAAAACCAATATTAAAGGCAGGTTCCAGTTCATAATCTTGTTAGCTAGCGTATCAGTAATATCCTTACTTTGTGTATAAATATTACGAGCCCCTTTTGTGTTTTCAATCTGATACTCAAGTTCGGTTTTATATTGCTCGAGAGCTTTTTCATAAGCAGGATCCCCCTTGAGTTCAGGACTGGTTTTATTAACCATATTAGCCAAAATCTCAACAGGAGGAAAAGCATCACCTACCATATCCAATACAGTAGGAGCAGCTGTAGCCAGAAAACGACCGACCTTTGTATCTTTAAACTTCTTGTTCGACATAGTAAGGTTCGTATTTGGTTTTACCTTCATCATCCTTTACAGCTCTCAACACCTGTCTGCGGTTTTTACCAAAAGGATTATAGCTTACATGAACCCATTGAGGTTGATCTTCATCCCCAAACTCCCAAATCAACTGATCAAAATACTGATATTGTCTTATGTGATGAAAAAGACGGCTATTGTCTCTTGAGGAAATATCAGCAGCCTGACCTTTCATGTGCTGACTGGTTTTACTACCTCCAATTTTTTCGTTTAATTCTTTACATCTGAAACCAGAAGAAATAAAAATCGGTCCACAAACATCCCTGGCTTCCTGTAGCACATTCATACAAAGTGACTGTAATGAATCTACTTGCTTTTTATCTGGCATGTTATCAATACCTAAGTTGGCTGCTGTTTGGCTATGGATGAATTCCTGTAAGGAAAAATTACGGCTTAACATTAATATCTTCATTTGTTTAGTTGTTTTTTAATATCATTAACTATCCGGAACCATAGTTTTATAATAAGCTCCTTAATCAACTTAAAGAAAAAGCCGCCCAATGCCCCCACAGCACCGACTACAAATGCATTCAATAAGCTGTGGACATCAATAATACCTATTATCATCCCTAATAAACTACTGCCGGATCCAACTAAGGGGTAAAGAGCGTCTTTCATTTTCTAAATATTTTTAACTAATTACGATTAAGCAGCTGCATCCTGACGGATAGCCAATAAACCCTGAACTCCACCTCTCATAGCTCTACCACCTGCACGTACTAAGAAAGAAAGAATGTCAGCGTAATAAGTTGCATCTCCTTCGTTTTCAAATACAGTAATATCTCCTAATGAACGGCAAACACTGTTTTCGTGCCATGCTAAAGCAGCAGCAGCATCATCTGTAGCGCCGTCTGCTGACCATTCCTTTTTAGCACCGGCAGCGGTGTACACACCTACACGGCTACGCATCATAATTTTAAAGCTATAAAGCTCTCCAACAACACCCTTTTTAACATCAATAGCAGCATGAAAAGCCTGAGCTTCCTGAGTAGTTAAACTATCCAATAACTGTGAGTACATATCAGCATCAAGCAACATGTAACGCCCTATATGAGGAATATTCTGCTTGTTGAAAGCCTTCATAGCATTATTAACCTCTTTTTTAGTAAAGGCTTTTCTGTTACCTGTAGCGGCAGGAGTATGAGCTGCAACGGCATCACCAGTAGTTAAAATAGAATTATCGGCCGACGGCATCCATGAATACAAAATACCTTCAGAAACCTCCTCAAGAAGTTTTGCTCTATCTGTACGGATGATACTTTCACGTTTGTTATAGCTCAACTCAACAGTTTCGGCATGAGGTATACGAATTGGATCAGTTGTAAATTCATCCATATCGTAAGTCAAATCAATATCAGCTCGTGTTTTTACAGTAGCGGGAAATGAATTACGATTTTTTACTACAGCTGATCCGGCACCGGCATTAGGTATATGAACCGTTTTACCCCCGGTAACAAACTCATCCGCATTAATAGCCTTAGCTAAAAAGGAATTGTCAGCAAACAAGCCCTCTACAATGGTATTCATCCAAATTTCTTTTTGAATGGCCATTGGCATTACTCCCTGCATTTTTTGCGAAAAGGAAGATAATATAGCTCCACCACCTGCAACATAACCAACAGGTATGCCAGTGGCAGTACTAATCATAACCGCTACAAGCATATTAAAGAGTAGCGCAATTGAAAATTTCGTTTTCATAATTATTGTTTTAGAATTTTATTGGTGTTTAAATAGTCTTTAAAAGAATAATACAAGAGTTCGAAATGCCTATATTTTAGGCTCTACACCAAACTTCTCTTTGTATTTTTGTTTATAGATATCCGGATGATTATCCTTTAATGCAATTAGTTTGTTACCTCTGTCAAGTTCGTCCCAGGAAGCTTTTTGCATGTCAGATAAATTTGTGTTTTGACTATCCTGATGATCTTCGATTTGTTGACTAACACTTCTACGAATTGGTAATCCTTCAAGAATTCCCTTTGTGCTTTCAAAGTCGTTATCAAATAACTTTATCCATTGATCTTTTCCGGTTGCATTAATACGTCCATCTTTAACAGCAGCATCACACAAAACAATAGCTTGTGCTTTCTGAGACTCTTTTTCAGCCTTTTCCTTATCCTCAAGCTTTTGTTTTAATTGCGCATTAGTATCCTTTAACTGGTCATTCAAATTAATGATTCCCTGAATGGCACTTAAACGATCCTGTTCAGTTGCACTATCACTAAGCTTTAACAATGTGTTTAAAACAGTTTGACTCATTTTATTCTCGTTTTTAAATTGGTTTTGCGGTTTAACATCAAATAGCTTTATCACTTTAGACATGTCACTCATGTCTATTTTCTCACCTTTTCTATCATAAAGCACTAAGGCATTGTGATTACTGCCAATTGTACATATTGAAGCTTCACGAACTTTCCATTTTGTAACTGTTGGATACTTTTGTCCAGGAAGCATCAAATCGGGATCCTCCGATGTCTCTTCAGGAGGCCATGCACCAATTGAAAAAGCTCTTAAAAATCCGTCTTCAAACTTTTGTGCAGCTGTCTTTCCCTTTTCATCTTTCATATCAAAAACAGGATCTGCCAATATTTTGCCTCCTTCTTTGCGTATGTTTTCAAAACGTCCAATAGGGAAACTGTAATCATCGTGCATAACCAATAACACAGGGTTCTTCTTGAACTCACTTAAGTCAGCTCCCGAAGTCAACATTCTAAAGCCTTGAGTATTTACTGATTCATCATGTAAAACAACAGATTTTCTTTTGCTCATATCAATTATTAATAGTTCTGGTCTCACCAGTAATTTTCAGCTAAGAAATATTGAAAAATCACACACTACAACTATTAGCGCAGGGCTTGCACTACAACCTGAAAGGCTTGCACTAAAGTTAGTTAGCATCTTTTTTGACTATTAGATTCGCACGTAAAAAGAGGCAATGGCAGGACTAACCAATAAGCAAAAAAAGGAATGGGCAGAAACACTAATCTGTCGTGATGGACTGACTCAAAAAGAAGCAGCTGTTAAGGTTGGGGTTTCAGTTGTGACTATGAATAAATGGTTTAAAGACAACAATTGGGAAAAGCAAAAACGCAACTTACTTATAACACGTGAGGCTCAATTGAATCGCTTTTACATGCAAATGGAAGAGCTAAACACCGCTATCATGTCCAGGGAAGAAGGACAACGATTCTCTAACAGCAAAGAGGCTGATACATTGGTCAAACTTTCTTCAGCTATTAAAACACTTGAAACCGAAACCTCCATTGCTGAAATTACCGAAGTAGGCAAAAGGTTCCTTAATTATCTGCGCTCATACAATCCCTCACAAGCTATGCCGGTTGCAGAGTTATATGATGAGTTTGTAAAACACAATCTTAATAAATAAGCATGGCAAAGCAAAAGGTAAACAAACGGCAGGTTGAAGCTGACTGGGATAATTATATCAAGAACTATATTTCATGCGGTGGAGCTGCTTTAAATGAAACTCCTGAAGAAAAAAAGAACCGTATTGAACGCTTAGAAAAAGACTTTGAAGAATGGAAGATGTACTACTTTCCAAAATACTGTACATCACCTGCCGCCGATTTTCAAAAAAGAGCTTCAAGGCGAATCTTACGAAATCCTGAATGGTATGAGTGCCGTGTTTGGTCAAGAGAGTTGGCTAAGGATGTAGTGTGTATGATTGAAACATTATATCAGGCTTTAACCGGAGTTAAAAAGTGTATCATACTTATATCAAACAGTAATGATAATGCCGATGACCTTTTAAAGCCTTACAAACTTAACCTTGAGAATAACGAGCGTATTATTAACGATTATGGAAAACAAGAATCTAGTGGCAATTGGAAGGACGGCAATTTCACAACCACAAAAGGCGTAGCATTTTTTGGTTTTGGTGCAGGACAATCTCCTCGTGGTAAACGTCAGGAGGAAGTAAGGCCTGACAAGGTTATTATTTCCGATATTGATACAGATGAAAATGCTCGTAACCCTGACTTGATTCAAGACCGTTGGGATTGGTTTGAAAAAGCAGTATACGGTACTCGTTCGGTAAGTAAGGCTACACAATATATTTGGCTTAATAACCTCATTGCAAAAGACTGTTGTATGGCACGAGCCATGAAAATGGCCGATAAGGTTGACATTGTTAATCTGGAAGATGAAAACGGGAATAGTACATGGCCTGAAAAGAACAAGCAACACCACATTGAGCGTATTAAAAAGAATATAAGCACCAAAGCTTATCAGGGCGAATACATGAACAACCCGTTAAGCGAAGGTGATATTTTTAAAGAAATGACCTGGGGTAAAGTTCCAAGACTTGATTATTTCAAATTCCTTATTGCTTATGGAGATCCTGCACCCAGTAACAGCAAAAACGGCAAAGGTTCTTTTAAATCAATATTCCTTATCGGTTGTCGTGATAGTCGCTTTTATGTAATCACCGGATACCTTGATCATGTGACCAATGCTGAATATGTAGAGTGGTATTACGGCATAAGAGACTTTGTAGGAGAAAAGACTCAAGTATATAATTACATTGAGAATAACACCCTTCAGGATCCGTTCTATGAACAGGTATTTATTCCTCTATTTGCAACTGCTGCAAAACAAAAAGGCATTATTGGTATTGTTCCTGACACTCGAAAAAAGCCGGACAAGTTTAGCCGTATCGAGGGTAACCTTGAACCAAAGAACCGATTAGGACAGCTCATATTAAATGAGAAGGAAAAAGAAAATCCACACATGAAACGTCTGGAGGAACAGTTTAAAATGCTCAATGCTAAAATGAAGTTTCCGGCAGATGGACCCGACTGTGTTGAAGGAGGTGTTTGGGTTGCCAACCAAAAGCTCACAGACCTTAGTGATGACAATATTACCATTGGCCGAAAGGCTCACAATCATAAAAAACGATATTAAAATGAAGATTCTAATTAAAAACTTTTTTACCAAACTGTATATCCGCTTTTGTATGCGTCCTGGCAATCTAAAAAGAGCCGAAAAGAAAGCCATTCAACTACATAAGGAAACAGGCAAGCGTTATCGTGTTTTCTTTTTCGGCTATAAGTACAGAGTATGGACACGTCAGGATATCAAAGAGCGTAAAAATATAGGATTGTTTAAACGTGATTTAAAAGCAGGTGAGGACTTTGATAGCATTGCTTTTTTTGATACAAACAATCTTGATAAATAACGAAAGGAGGTATAAATGTTTATTAATACTGAAGAATTAAAAACACACTTATACGCCGAAAATATAAGTGCTATTGCTCGTGATGATAATACCATATTAACAGCTGCTATTGATGGAGCTGTTCAGGAAGCAAAAAGTTATCTGGGAGCATACGATAGGGATACCATATTTGCAGCTCAAGCCAATGAAAGAAACGCCCTGTTATTGATTTTTGTTAAAGACATGGCGGTTTGGCATTTTGTTAACCTGTGTAATGCCGGAAGTGATTTGGAGTTACGACAAGACAGATACAAAAGAGCCGTTGACTGGCTCGAAGCTGTTCAACGTGGAGATACGTCTCCTGATCTTCCAAAGCCTGTTGATGAAGAAGGCGAAGTAACGACAGGCGGTGTTATTTATGGTAGTAATACAAAACGTAATCAACACTTTTAGTTATGCAACAATGTGCTATGGATAAGTGCATCTATTACGATAATGGAACATGCACCAGGAAAGCTCCCGAAATTCACACCTTCGGTAGTTATTGTTATTGTCTTACCTATATAACAGATTAATATGGCAAGGAGAAAAAAGAACACGAATACACCTGTAAAAAAACAGGAAAATTTGGTAGTAAATCAAGTCATCATAAAAGCACCATTACGTAAAACAAGTGATGTGTCGGAGTGGCGTAATGCTTTAAGTGGTGCAGATAATGGACATATTAATCGTTTGTATGATCTTTATGAGGATTTGCTTATTGACGGCATCCTGGGCGATGCAATGGATAAACGTATCGGGGCTGTAACAAACTCCGAATTAACTTTTGTAGACGCAAAAGGTAAAGAAGTAGAGGCTATTACCGATATTATTGATACTGCAGCTATGGAAGAGTTGATAACTCAAATAATGCATGTTCGTTTTTGGGGACGTGCGGCTGTTGAGTTTGACTTCATGAATGGCTTTAACGTTTACGAACTTCCTAAAAAGCATATCAATCTTAATAAAAAAATCATTCAGCTTGATGCGTTTAATGAATCAGGGTTTGATTATGAAGCTGACGACAATATTCTTGTTTTAGGTAAAAAACGTGACTTTGGTTTATTCTTAAAAACAGCTCCTTTTGCCATTTACAAACGTGGAGGTTTTGGTGATTATGCTCAATGGCTTGAGCTTTTCGGAATGCCACAAAGAATAGGTAAATACAATAGTTACGATACTGAAAGTCGAAGGCTATTGGAACAAGCTATGGAGAATGCCGGTAGTGCTCCTTATTTGGTTGTACCCAAAGAGGCCGAAATAGAAACCATTAATAATACAGGCAATGGTAATAGTGGGCAAAGCTTTAATGATTTCCGAAAGGCTTGTAACGAGGAATTATTAATAACCATACTAGGGCAAACGTTAACATCTATTCAAGGTGATAAGGGAGCACGAAGCCTGGGCGAAGTTCATAAGCTTGTAGAGGAAGGTAAAAACAAAAGCGATATTCGTTTTGTTCAGCGCATTCTTAATGGGAAAGTTTTACCTATTCTTGAAAAAAGAGGATTTCCCGTGTCCGGGGGAAGGTTTGTTTTTCCTAAAGCGACAAAGGATCTTGAAGTTAGCGAGGTGGTAAGCTTGAGTGAAATTTTAGATATCCCGGCTTATTATCTTTACGAAAAATACGCAATACCCGAACCCTCAGCAAACGATCAAATAGCCGGAAAACAAGCTTTACCAAAAGGCGAAGATAATAACCCACCTCAGGATCCTAAACAGCCAAAGGATAAAAAGGAGGAGAAGATTGAGCAATCTGATTCATCATCATTAGAAAGATCAGTAGAGGCTGACCGTAACTTTTTAATACGACTGTGGGATTTTTTCGCATACGCCCCCACGCTGATGGGGGCAGCTTCGAACCACCTTACGCTGAATGATGCAGATTTAAACGATCGTATTATCGGGCGTATTGATGGCTCTACCTCTTTTGATATTGAATTGTTTGACTATATCAGTCAGAACCTGTTAAAGGCTTTAGATGATAAGCCTACAAGGTTAGCTGATTTAGGTTTTACTTATCAATACCAAAGCGATGCCTTCAGAACTGCCCAGGAGCTTAATATATTTCAATTTTCAGCAGCTAAAAGCCTTGAGGAAATAACTCAACTCAATCAACTATACAGAGAGAGTAAAAGCTTTGAAGAGTTTTATAAAAAGTCTACTGAGCTTTGTAATAAATTTAATAAGGTATGGCAACAAACAGAGTATGCCAGTGCAACCAATACAAGCTCAGCTGCAGAAACGTATAACAGGCTCAAGAAAAAGTCTCATATTTTTCCGTACTGGGAATATCGTACCGTTGATGATGGAAGAGTGCGTCCGGAACATGTGAAACTACATGGACTTATTCTTCCGGCTAATGATCCACGTTGGAATAAAATATTCCCACCAAATGGATGGAAGTGCCGCTGTTATATTGTTCCTAAGTTAGGTGCTGAAATTGAAGGAGTAGATCTTAAGGAGATGCGCAAACGTGCCGATGAATATCTTGAGTCCGGAGAATGGGAAAAAGTAGATAAACAAGGTTTTGGTATTAACAGGGCTTTATTACCTGAGTTATTCAGAGCAAACCAAATGTATATAAACAAGTTTCCTACAAGAGCCGGAAAGTTATTATCAAGTATTAATTACCAAACATACAGGTTAGGTTCTTACAAACAAAATAGAGCTTTAGCCGAAAGCAACGCTCTAAGATACGAAGGTACTCTGGAGAATTTTGTTGATAGTTTACCAAAGGAAAATGAACTGTCGTATTTTACTGATTATAACAACAGGAAAGTGACTTTTGATTTAGAATTATGGAAAAAAGGTCACAAACCAAACAAAGTAAAACAGCGTTCACCATTCATAAAATCAGCAAAAGAAACTTTATTAAATCCAGATGAAGTTTGGATAACTACAAGTAGTAATAATTTTAATGAATATGCTTTTATAAAGTATTATAACGATGTATCAATAGTTGCTATTGCGGAGGTAAAAGAAGGGACTGTATATCGTTTAAAAACATGGTTCCCCGTAGCTGAAAATAAGGTAACTAAAAGGTACAGATCTGGAGTACTAATAAAAAAAGGAGGAAACTAAGTCTCCTCCTTTTTTAGTGGGGATTGAAAGCGATACGCTGCTATGCAGTCATCCGTGTCCCTCCTCCCCAGGTTAATGGCACTTCTTTAATGCCGCATCGCTAACTAGAACAAATATACACTAAAAAGAATCAAGTATCAAGACAAAAGATGTAAGAATATTTGCATCATGTAAATCGACTTTTAACTTTTGACTTTCTACTTTAAACTTAATACTATGGCAACATTTGATGATTTAGAACGGTTCCTGGACCAACTCCCGGATAAGGTAATGGACGATACTTCAGAAATTGTGGCAGAAACAGCGGTGGAGTATTTTAAAGGAACCTTTACTAAAAAGGCTTTTGATGGTAATCCATGGAAAGATGGAAAGCCCAAAGATTCCGGATCCCTTTTGGTTGAGGGCGGAAACTTAATGAACAGTATTACACCTTCAGAAATAACCAGGGAACGAGTTGTAATAAGTGCCGGTAATGATAAGGTGAACTATGCCAAGGCTCATAACGAAGGCTACAAAGGTGAAGTGACCATTAATCCTTTTACCCGAAAAAACGGACAAAAAGTAAGGCAACATACACGCAAAATGAACATACCACAACGTCAGTTTATGGGTAAAGCTACAGAGTTGGCCACAACAATTAAACAACGTTTAAACGACTTTTTAAAACCTGATAAATAGTATAAAATGGACAAACTTATTTACAATGAAATAAAGGCTTTACTAAAAGCTGAAGTACCGGAGCTGAATTGGATTGATTTAGATTGCGGACAATTAGATACACAACAACGCCCGGCAGTTGCTTTACCTTGTTTACTTGTTGCAACCAATATTAACAACACAGAAACATTGTTCCAGGACGGAAGTAGTTATGCTCAAAATTGTAATACTTCAGTAACTATAACTTTAGGCTTTGAACCCCTTGGTGTAACAAATACAGCAGCTCCAGAAGATGTTGTTTCTAAAAGTTTACAACCTTATGATATCATAGATAAGGTGCAAAAGAAATTACAGGGGCTAGAAACTATGAATATTGAACCTTTAATACGTACTTCTCAAGGTAAAAAGAATAGCCGTAATGGCTTATTTCAGTATCAAATAAAGTTTGCTACAACTGTATTTGATGAAGCATAAAAAAAGCCCCGACACAAAAATGTATCGGGGCTTTCTTTTAAATGTTTAATTTTTTATATATGTTCTAAAACCGCCTGACATTGTTTTCATTGTTGTAACAATGACACTACCAGATATTTTTCCTTTCCAATCGTGTTCATTAGCTGTCCAAAAAACAGAATCACCTTTAATAGTATACGTCCCTTCAAAAACTTCAGTACCTTCATGAAAACCTCTAGGATAAAATTCAAGTTCTTGACATTCTGTATTTGTTAAAAATTCAACTGTTGTTGTACACCCATCACCATATAAAAATGAAGCAATGTCATCTGGTGCTGTCCAACTTGTTCCAACTAGTTTGTTGGTTGGTTCGTCATCATCTTTTGAACAAGATGATACTAAAGCCATCAAAATGGCAGCAAGTAAAATTAATTCTTTTTTCATTTTATTTTTCAATTAAATAGAGCCATTTGTTTGGCTTTGTTGCTTTCTAATTTTTTAAGATCGGCTTTAGCATTTGAACTTAAATAATTATAATAAGTTCGTCTGCTAATTCTGTAAATTGGGTAAATCAAAGTGTTATACACATGCTCCTGTGTAACTCCTTTAACTGTATGCTCTAATGTAATACTTTGAATGTCTATTATTCTTTGCAGTCGGTTTCTACAAGTATACGCCATAAATCCCCTCTAAAATTCAAACCTTTAAACAAAAATAATAGAAATTCGTCAATAAAAAAGCCTTAAAGTTGCAAATAACCATAAAGCTTATTAATGCAATTGAATTTTCATTTAGAAGGTTTAGAATTATGATTCTGTTTAATTATTCTTACAAAATCATCTATTTTGCTTACTGTCAATCTATTTTCTTTCTGACTTAAATGCTTACTATAATTAGTATCATCTATCACTTTCAATCGTTCCTGGTCATACTTTTCAAAAGCAGTTAAAACAACATTTATTGTAAACTTAAAAATCTTTGTACGTTTAAGCCTGTTAAGTACAATAAAACAATCTTCTAGTGTCAAATAATAGTAATCGGTGAGTATTTCAGTTGCTAAATCAAGAGCTCGTTCTTTATGCATGGCATCACCAAAACTCATGGAGGTTTCAATGATTATGATGGCCAAGGCCTCAGATAATTTTTTTTCGCCTTCCTCTTTTTTAAGTAGTGCCATACTTGGAAAGTTACCCCTGAGTACTTTTTCAGGGGTAAGCTTCACAAATGTTTTAACCAGCTCACGACTGGAAGCTCCGGCGGAGATCATCGGCAGCACTGCAACTTGCCGTTTCGCTAGTTTGTTTTCCATTCTTCAGTAAGTTTAAAATTGTATTTAACTGGCTATTTACAAAAGTTAACTCTGGTTTGTTTCGATAAAAATCGGGAAGCGTATTCCACTTTTTACACAAGTGATACCAAGTTTGTAAGGCCTGTTCTGTATTGCCGCTTATTTCGGTCAAATGTTTACCTATCTCTTTCAAAGCTTTACCACATTGTGGTTTAAACCTGTAAGATAATTCAGTACGCTCTTTGTATGAGCTTAACCAATAGCTTTGAGCAGTACTGAAAAACGGATCTTTTTGTTTATGATATGGTTTCCAAAATTCACGTTCAATATCTTTCTCCTCCTGGGCAAATACATAGCCTTTGGCATCACATATAAAACCTTTTTTTGCATCAAGACGTTTTAACTTACCTCCTTTGCTGTATGTAGCTATAATAACGCCTTTATCATGTTCTAAAATATATTCTGTCATTTATTTTACAATTAGTATAGCAAATGTTATTACTAGTATAAGTATTACAATGGGCAGCATACACCCATCATCATCACCAGATCCGGTTATATATGGATCGCTCTCAAACATCATTCTTTGTTCTTCGTCAAAGTCGTCGTAGTAACTCATAATTTCAAATTTGTAGTTAGATAAATAGCTAAGAATGGACAAGGCTATGTGTAGTGCCTTTTTACAAAACTACACTAACTTAATTAAAAGATACAAAGATGAAAGATTTAGAAATATTTGATAAGGACGGAAAGGCATTACATATAGCTGATGTTATGGCTATGTTGCTACCTTCCGAAGAAGAAATTAATACCAAACTTAATAAATTAAAGGAAAATGAGTTTGAAGATGACGAAAAGATTGCTAAACGTGAGTACGGTTATGGATTTCGTAGATGTTACTTTTGGCTTAAATACCAACGAGGCAATTAGCCATAATAATAGCATAATCACTATTATAACAAGAGCTTTTAGTATTATTAAGTACCAATCTGGACTTTTCATTTTACACTCTTTATTTCACTAATTTTAGCCGTTGTACCACAATAAGGACAAATTACCCTAATCCTTAAATCAAACTCAGCTCCACATTTGGTACACTCGTGCCATACCTCATGGTTATGTGTCTTTTCTTTCACTTTTCTCAAATTTTAAACTTTCATTTAACCATTCTCTAAAATCATTCAAATTTCTTCGATCGTACAAGCATTCATGACATGAAGCACAGCCTAAGGATTCATCACAAAATAATTTCTGAAGATCAATAAACCCCGTCATTTTACTTGGTATGTGAAGTTTGTTTTTATATAGCTTATTATTATCCATTATCAGCATTTTTTAAATTGCTTTTAAACCATGTTTTAAACCGTTGAATACTTCCATAATCACTTAATGATTTTAAAATATAGTTTTAGATAAGTTCCGTTCTCATCCTCTTGGACTTGAAGATTTTTTCTGTTTCCATGTACATAAACATGAAAGTTTTTATCAAGCTTTAAAATGCTTTTAAAAAACCTACTTCCATCAGGTCTAGCACCACATATTCTCCTACGTGCCACCTCTAGCCAATCAACAGTAAATTCACTCATAACTACACTTTATCTTCAACTACTACAAAACTGTTATTGAAGCCATCAACTTTCATTATCCTAATATCAAAAGTCATTTCAGGATCTTCGGTTTTCAAGTTTTTCAAAAGATATGCCTTCACCTGATCCTCGATCTTATCACGCTTTGCACGTTTTCCTTTGGGTACAAATTGTCCTGTAAAAAACGTTGACTTATATAGAGCATCAGGATCTTTAGGATCTCGAGGAGTAATTTTTACCTTTACTAAATAGTTCATCTTACTCATCTTTATAAGCTTTAGACTTGTTATCTTCTACCTCTTCATCATCCTTAAAGTAAGGAAATACGTCAAGGATATTACTCTTATTAATTCCCTCTATCTCGTAGTCAACGGTCATGCCTTTCATGCTTTCATCAATTCGATCAAAGGCTTGTTTAACATCATCAGCCATCACTAATATCATATTAGAAACACGTTTTTCTTTTCCGGCATGTTCATCAATAGTTACAAAAGAAACTTTTGATTTAAACCACCAGTCTCCATCTTCGTAAAAAAACAAATCTGTGTATGTAGCTTTTTTTACTGAAGGTACAGAAAACTCACCTCTAACGTACTGCTCCATTTCCTTATGTATTCTTTCTTCAGCTTCGGTGTAACTTACCGCATCAATTAAATATGGAACATTTACTTTCTTCTCTTTTCCTGTACGCTCATCAATGGTTTCGTACTTTACTTTACATTCAAACCAAGTATTCATATTACATTTGTTGTTTAATTGCCCGGCGGATGCCGGGTCTTAATTAATACTGTTCGATTCTTTTATCGAATTGGTTAAGCCCGGATGTTATACTTTGGCGAGTTTTCCGGGCTTTTTCTTTTTTGAATTTTTTATCGGCATAAGCCGAGGCTATTAATATCACTATTATCAGAGTTCCTAGATAATACATGTTAAAAGCGATTAAAGGAAATTTCAATTTTTCTCCACACATCATATTCATCCTTTTGAGAAAAATAATAGTGTACTGCTGTATCTTCTACTACATGACTCTCACGGAATAAATCCATAATATCAGAGTATTCCTGACTCTTAAACTTTTCCTCAAGCTGATAAAGTTTTGATATTTGCTTGTAGTCTAAATCACCGTTGGCATTACGCTCAATAAAAGTCATGGCTAATTGGTAAAGTGGATCCTCAGCACCTTTGTCCTTACCTTTAATCCACTGGCGTAAAAATTCAATTAACCTTTCTGCAGCTACATCCGCACGCTCATCAAATTTTTTCACTTTATTGGCTTTTACCTCAAGCTTAAAGTTATCATGTACCAATACATAACCCATTTGTCCGGAACGGCGTAGTTGTCCATATTCCTTCATCACATTTAAAAAGCCTTGAGACTCGTTGCGCACAAAATTTGCGAATGCTTCAATCTCAGAAGCCTCTTTTAATACACGGCCTTTCAATTTGCTCATAAAGCCCTCTCTTAGCTCTAAGTAGGCAGCTTGGTTTTGCTCTTTAGTAGCATTCTTTTTAGCTTTAATCTTTTGCTCCAGTGCTTCCATTTCTTCTAATGAAAGCTCATCAATGTTTATTCCTTCCATGTTCTTTATAATGTTTAAATTGATTTTAATTCTTGTTATTAACCTTTTGCTGCACCCACTAATCGATGTCGATATTTAAACATCTTATCTATTAGGTCGTATTGATAATCTGAAAGCAAACTACATTCTAATGCTTTCATTGCTGATGTTTTTGAAGCAAAGTCAATATTAAAGTATGAGCCATTAAAGGATACATTCTTGATGTTTTTTACACCAAAGGACTCTAATACATCTCTCCATGATTTTGCTACTACAGCCGCCTGTGCGTTTAGTCTTTCTTCATTTGTCATTGTACAATCGTTATACTATAATTCATTACATCTTTACCCTTTGTAGAACCCGACAGTCTGTTTTTTAATGCTTCCTGTTTATATAAAAGGTTAGAGCGTAAGCGGACTAGCTCTACAGCTAAATTCATATCTTGTTCTTTTAAAAGCTTTTTGTTTAATGCTATCAACCGTTTATTTATTCGTTTCAATTGTTCCTGCATTAATTGGAGTTGCGATTTTTCTTTTTTTTCGTAAATACTCATGATGATATTAATTTACACCTATCTGTTCGTTTAATAATCTTGTCATCTCCTGGTTGCCATTTTTCCAAACTTTTTGAGCTTTTGAGAAAGTAAAAGATACTTTTCTTAGTTCCTCTTTAGTTAATTTGTTAAAATTATCCTTTGACGCTGAGCGGCAAGCAATAGATTTTATCAATTCACTATTTCCTTTTCTGCCAACTAGTTTTAACCAACCCCCAACAGCTCCAAATACTTGTCTGCGAAGTTTGTGCAATTCGTCACTGTTATGGTTCGCTTTAATTTGCTTAACCGATGCCTCCATATGTCGTATCATCTCTGTATAGAAGGCAGGATATTTTTCCCATAATTCAGTCAGGCTATCAGTAACGCCATCAGTATAATCGATAATAAAGTCTCTTTTATCTTCAGTTGATATGCCCATTTGTTTTAACAGGACATAGAATTTAGCGTGAGTATTTATATTTTTTGTAGTCATTTCAATAATTAGTTAAGTGATTCTCCCCAATATTCAATTGCTCCATTTTTCCATATATCTATAGTTGATTCTCCTCCTTCAGTATATCTGGAGCTAACAAAAGCCCTGTATCCTTCAACATATATTTTTACAAATGCATCATATCGAATATCTTCAGCTAATGCACCTTTAGGTTCTTTCCCTTTTGCATGACTTACCCAAATGAGTATTTTATCAGGAAAACGAGCACAAAATTTTTGATAGTCTGCCCATTTCATTTTTGTGTATCTCACAGAATCGATAAATACAATATTTGGACTTTTGGGCTTTTCTAATCTTTTGGTTAAATCCGCCATAGTCTCCTGAACCAATATCATGTCGTTCTTTTCGTTTAATCCGGCTCTATTAAAAGCGGCTTTTATACTTGCACTTAGTCCCTCTTCCATACTATTATAAACAACCCTTTCAAACTGGCTTAAATGTTCTGCTAATTGCATATTAAATGTTGTTTTTCCACTTGAGCTTTGTCCCCAAATAATCCAACTATGGGCAAGTTCAGGTGAACCTATAGCATCTCTCCATTTTCCTTTTAATTGTATACCCTCAAATTCGGCTTTTAAAACATTGTAAATACTCCATGCTATACCTCCATTTGTTGGTTTTTTTACTCTTCGTTTTCTCTTGTTCCTGGTCTCGTTGTTCATTAAGCTCGTTTGTTTGTCAAGTTCATTACACGTATAGCGTTGTACACGTTAGTGAGAGAGTTTTGGCTCTTATTTAAAAGTTTTTGAATATCTACTCCTTCAGGAGCATTTGCTTTTGCTACCATTGCAGCCTGTTCACGTTTGAAAGCAATTAAGTCCTCACGTCCTTGAGGTGACACCCTGCGATAATCGCTACCGTATCTTCTAAATATCTCTGTGTATCCTACTTTTTGACAGTTTATAGCTCTACTCATTTTAGCCTTAAGACCATCAGCTCCCATCATGATCCAGCCCGCACGGCCTTCAGTTGCATTCCATAACGCCTTTAACTCTAAAAAGGCATCGTACTTTAAATCCCCGGCTTCATCAACAATAACTATGGGGTTTTCAATGGTATTGATAAAAAACACTAAGTCCCTGTAAACATCTGCATACCGTCCTGTATGAGTCACTCCAAATTGTCGGGCAATTTCACGAACAAAGAGCTGCTTTGTTTTTACTTGAGAACAATCCATGTAAACAGCGTTACGATTGTTTCTTGCATAGTATTTTGCCGTATGTGTTTTACCGATATCGGCTAAATCCACCAACATAACACTAATGCTTTCACGTTGGCAAATTTCAATCATTGAATAGATATATTTAAAAGCCGGTGTTTTGGCGGTTTTCCATTCAAAAGAGTCACCCATAACAATGTCGTTTTCACGAGCAATAGTAATATATCTACTATCTGCTAATACACCATCTAAATCACCTTTTTTCAACCTGGACCACTGTGCCTGGTTTATACCTATTTTAACAGCAAAACGTGCGGAACTTAATCCTGAATTTGCCTCAAGCTCTTTAAGCTTGCTAATTACATGTTGTTTAAATACTTTTGTTACCATGATAATTCATTTAAAAAAAGTCGTCGTAAGCTTTTTGTGAATAATCTATTGCAGCCCCTTCCTCTACAGGTTCGGGCTGTTTTTCTTCTATTATTTCAGGTTCTGAAAATTCTGTTTGTTGTGGTTTTATTATATCCAGTTTAGGAAAATCGGCGATGCCATCCTTGATAAATTTATCAAACTGACTTACATATTTATCCTGAGCCAACTTAGCAGCATTATCCGCTTCGGTTCTTTCTGCTACAGCTTCGTTATATGATTCAAGCTTATTACAGGTACATATATAATTACCCTCCTGGTACAAATACACTTCATTAATAGTTCCATCATTATCAGGCACCCAATAAGCTGTAACATTGCGATTGTTTGCCTTTAATTGCGCTAAAACATTTGGGTGTGGCAATTGATATTTTGCATATTGACAGGATACATATTGATTGCGAACAATACTTGTTTCGGTTTCAAATCCAATATATCGGTAAATATGGGCCTTGTTTAAACGAGGTAAAGAAGGATTCAAATTGCTTACCAATACATCCATGCGTGTCATTCCCGGATAAAGCTTTTGGTTAGGATGCAAGGAGTTGTTATATTCCAATGTATCCTGAATATCATCAACAATCATCTTTTCAGCAGTTTTCATTTTCTGCTTAAACTGATCATCAACCTTATCAACAGAGACACGGTTGTATTTTGATTTTAACCACCAACGTCCAACTCCCGGATGGTTGTTTTTTTCAACCTGATACTTTACAAAACGGTTAAAATGCTCCGCTCTTTTTTGCTGAGAGTTTCCAGGTGCACAAATAGTCAGGTAAGGGAACATCATTTCTAAATCTCCAAAGAACTTATTAACAAGATGATTTTCAACCTCAACCTCCATAGGTATACCAAAACCATGTCGATCAATAAATACAAACATATCACGCATACAATCAAGGAATAATGATTCGTCTTTATCCATACTGTAAGCAGATCCAATACGGCAACCACTTGTAACATCATAAGCATAATAAGCTTTAACGCGTTTACCGGTTACTTTATCTTTCCATATTAAATCACGGTCATCCATTGATATTTTACTAAATGAATATTCAGGTGCATGACGGTGACGGTGTGGTCTATGAGTATCATTAAAATCTTTAGTCCCCATACGTTTTTTATCAAGTTTAGCCTGTAATGCCGGATTGTTTAAGCGATTCCATATTGCGCCTTCGGTTAAATCAACAATTTCACCGTTTTTATCAAGGTAATCTTCTGGATTAAATACCTCACCAGTGTTTTTATCAACAATATCACGTTCTCCTCGCATAAACTGCATATAATACTCGTTAACTTTAGTATTATACGGACGTGTAGGTAAGGCTGCTATGTAGGCCAATAGTTGTAATAGGTTATCTTTAATCTTAAGGTTGTTTTTTTGTCCTTTGTATTGTTTAATTAAAGTGTGATAACCACCATCTTTATGTACATATGCCTCATATTTATCCTGTAACCGTCGGTAGTTTAGTGGTAAATTGTGAGGGTATCGAGCCATTAACTCTTCCGATTTTAGAGTCTCAACTCTTTCAGTAAAGAATTTTGTTTTAAGAGGCCTTTTCCCTAATCGTGTACGTGCTTTTACATGTGCTTTAAAATCCTTTGAAATGGTATTTAAAATAGATGCATTATTACTCCAAAGTTTAATGTTATCAACATTGTCGGTTGAAATAGCCGATCCATCAGGGTAACGATAGTCTGTAAAATATGCTACAGCAGCATAATCTTTTGTAACCTTATCAACAAACCTTTCATTAACTTTAGCAAGCTTTTCAACATCACCAAGTTTTGTCCTTATTTTATCCTGGTACTTAGGTGGTATACTATCAAATGCAATTAAAGCATAGTTTCCTTCACCTTTACCAGAACGTACAATATTGATAATTCTCCTATACGCTTGTTTTTGATAAGACGCATAACTAACAAAGTGCTTTTCAATCACTTTGCCTTTACCCGGACCATCACTGTAAACGTGATAATAATCGTGTGCAGGCATGCACAATATGTCGTTATAATATTCCATATTAAAATGCGTGTTTTTAGGTGCTCCCGGAAGTGGAGTCGAACCACTTCAAATGACCGTCCGGGAGATTTACCCGCCGTTATTGGCGGGAATGTTTAACTTTGGTGTACTAAAACTTTTTATTAAACATTAAAATTGATTCATTATGAGTAAATCTGATATTGCTCAGATTGTTATTGGGCTTTTTTTAGCATTATTGTGCTGTATTCCCATTTTTTATTTTTTTGGAGATGCTACATTTTATAGTAGGCTTATTATTGCATTTTGCACAAGTGGAGCAGTTGTGTCTGTATATGGTTTTCTTCAGCCAATAGTGAACCTCTACTACAAGAAACGCCCCAATAAAGTATCCAATTATATCAAGAAACATATTGATAAACGAGTTGATGAATAATGTTATTTTTTAACTTGAATTGTTCGACTTATTTTGAAGTTCATGGAATTAGCCAATAACTTCAAATATTTTCAGGTCTCTGGCTTTTTTTTGATCGGGATGAACAAACACACGTTTTGTGATTAAAATCCCTAATACATAAACGGTTTTTACACTTGTGTACAGGCCGTTTATTTCTTCGTTTTTATAAACTACTTTCTTTAGTACCATAATTGCCTTATTTATTGTTTGTATCTTTTTTTACTGGTTTCATTTCAACTCCATCAAACTGTGTTAACGCCACATGGCGTATTTTTTTTGCTAAATCACCTTTCCTTCTGTCTCTAAGACTAAGGCTTACCATTCCGTTTGTACAACCAAATACTTTCGCTATCTCACTTACCTTTCCGTGCCCGACCATTATGATTGTTTGTTCCATATTTTATATTTAAGTTTAAAGCCTGTAAATGTTTTACAGATACAAATATGTAAACAATCTGTTTACTTTCAAAATATTTAGCAGAATAAAATTCACATAATGTTTACTTGTTATGAATAAAGCCTTGATGTTAAATGAAATACAAAAACATTTAAATTTCGAAAAAGACAGTGAATTTGCTGATCATTTAGGTATTACAAAGCAAACGCTATCAAACTGGAAAAAGCGAAATACTTTTGATGCAGAACTTATATACACAAAATGTTTACTAATTAATCCCTCTTGGCTTCTTTCAGGAGAAGGTAATGTGTTAAAAAGTACCCATGAAGAGATAAATACTCTAAGAGAGCGTAGTATTATAAGTTATATTACAAAATCAAAAGAGGAAAAGGGAGTCCCTTTTTGGGATCTACCTGTATCTGCCGGACATTCATTAACAGATATAAAAGGTAAAGTTAAACCTGCCGGTTATGTTGTTGGATTACCAGGAGCTGATATTGCTGAAAACATTTTTCCAGTAACAGGGATGAGCATGGAACCGGAAGTTTCTTCATCGGCCATTATTGGAGTACGAAAAATAGATAATTGGGAGACACTCAATACTGAACGAATATATCTTATTATTACCAGGGACGACAGAATGATAAAAAGAATACAGCACGATGAAGATAACTCTGAAATACTGTGGTGTGTAAGTCCAAATTACCCAAAATTCAAGGTATACAAATCTGAAATTATAGAAATACAAAGAGTCTGTTTTGTATACAATCCAAAGTAGTACGAACAGCTTTTCATTAGTGTAAAATTATACTTATTTTGATAATGCGCTAATTATCAGTGCCATACAACGGTAAATACTTATATTTTTAAGGTCATAGGTATGGTGCTATCGTGGTTTTTTATGGCTTTTTTTGCCTTTTTTAGGGTTTATATATGGTGCTATTTTCTATTTTTAAGCTGTTTTTGTCCACCTAAATGTCCACCTAAATGTCCACCTAAGCTGTTTTTTATGCAATTTTAAGCACTACTCCACTACTACATGTGCAGCAAACAAAAGGGCATAAAAAAAGCCTCACAAATGGAGGCTTATATCATTAAAAAGGCGTATATATTAAAGGTTTTGGGCTATATTGGCAGTATAATTAAAGTTATAGGCTCTATTACCTTATTTCACATTTAAATTATTAAACTAAAATTAAAGGGAGATTACAGTTTTTGTACTTTTCAAAAAACACCAAAAATTAGCTAACTAACTGATTTAAAAAGATTTTTCGTTTTTTCTTTTTGTACTTTTCTTTTTATCCCCCTTATATCAACATCCAAACAAGTATGCCCTTCAGCAAGTTTTTGTGAAACAATATAAGCGGCTTGTTCTAGTTTTTTATCATTAATGAATCGAGCAAATTCTTTATGAATATCTATATGTTGTGGCATTTAGGTTTAAATTTTCTCATGATTTAAATGTTGATCTGTAAGGAATGAAAGGGCTCCTTATGTTTTAGTTTAATATTCACATAATCTGATAAACTATTATTATTTAATATGCCTTTTTTACCTGGTTATACATAATACTTTTCAATTGTTTTAATTCCTCTTTTTTCAACCAGGGTCTTTTTCTATGAAGCATTTTATGGCAATTAGCACAGACCATAACAATATCATCAACTTTTGATTTCTCATTTATGTCCATTTCTGAAACAGGTATTGAATGATGACATTCAATATATCCATTTCCTATTTCACCATACTCCTTTTCAAAATCAAATCCACATACTTCACAAAAAAGTCTTTGATTTTTATTAATAAACCTCTCTTTTGCAAGTCTAATCAGTTTTGGGTTCCTTTCTCTTGTTACGTGCAACCTTAATTTCTTTTTACCCTCAGGGAATTCAATGTCATCTTCTGTTAAATCAATCACAGTTTCTTTTTCCTGAAAGTTATTTAATCCCCAAATTCCTTTCCCAAGTCCTTTTACTGAATAAAAAATATCCTCCTTTCCATTATATTTGTCTGAATCAGATGAAAAGTGTTCTATTCTTCCTCGAACTGTTGCTTTCCAATCTTTAGTCATTTTTTCTTGAGGTGTTACTCTTTCAACCGCCTCATATATATCGACATAATGACCTTCTCCACCTATTAATTTAAATGCTTCAATAATATATTCTTTCCAAGTATTCATATCTCAATTAATTAAAAATTCAATTTCAAATAATAGTGTTCTCTTTGTATTCTTATACATAGGTTACATTTCGACAATAGTAAATTATATATCTAAAATGATAATGTTTTCCTTATCTTCCATAGCAAAATCACGTTATCTAGAATGGAATCCGAATATACTTCATAAATTTTCAAAGGTTTCATAAGTATATTGTATAATTAATCTAAATAGGTAAAATGATTATTTACAATGATAAATAGCGTATTTATATAGAGTAATATTAGATTGTACATTAATTGATTGCTCATTTTTACAAATAATGCATAATGGTAAGCCAAATTATGTCAGACACTCTTGTTTTATTATTAACAGATGTAATATTTTATATATACTTGGTTGAACTACCTGTTGAAATGGCATAAAAAAGCAGTCGCTTTTGTCAAACCTTCAACACCAATAACCATCTAAAATAACCCTTCGGGTATGAATAGTTATTATAATCAAGGTAAAGCTGTACAAACAATTTGTTAAACAGCATATATAAGAGTACTATTTATGTTTATATTAACAAGCCCCTTACACGACACTAATCACACACATTTTTTATTTCATCCACATTATTAAACCATTCATAACAATTCTCCTTACACATCACTGTTATATCACATTAAATTTTTAATTTAACAGAATCTTTAAAAAACAGTAACCTTGTGGCTATAATGCTACACTATGAGTACCTACCTTCATTTTAAAAGCGATAGTCATAAGGTTAATTTATTAACTAAATAATTTTAACAACATGGGAAATAAAGAATCTTATGACCAAATGCTCGAAGCAGCAAAAAGCTTAACTCAAGATCAAATTAAAAAGCCTTTGATTCCGGTTGGCACCTACATTCAGGAAGCTGAAGATTTATTTATCTGGAGCACCAAAGACAAAGAACAATTAATGAGTGCCGGTATTACAGAAAGCGTATTTGAAAATTTAAATACCTGTGCCGGTGCTTTACGTCATGCCCAGAGTTTATGGAGCGAAGAAAAGAAAAGCCGACAGGAAGCTGAGCAACAATGGGAAGACGAATCGCCAAAAGCATTTGATTTTAGAGATGAATTGGTACATGCTTTTCGCTATGCCTTTCGTAAATCACCTGCCCTATTAGCTAATGTTTCAGCTATAGCCGAAGGTGATGATATAGCCGATATGATTCAGGATTTAAACGACCTTGCCGTTTTAGGACAGCATAACATTGAGCCATTAAAATTAATTGGTTTTGCAGAAGACAAACTAGGAACAGCAGCAGACCTGTCGGCCAGATTAGCTGATATAAGAGCACAGGCTAATGGTGACAAATACGAAAACAATGAAAAATTAGATATCAGAAACAGAATATACAGCCTGTTAAAAGAAAGTGTTGATGAAATTAAAGATTGTGGCAAGTTTTTATTCTGGAAAGATAAAAGCAGATTGGTGGGTTACAGAAGTCAGTACACCAAATTAGTTAACAAAAGGTATAACAATAACTAATGGGAATGGGTTATTGATTAGATGCAAATCCCCGGGGAATTATTTCCTCCGGGGATTTTTTATTAGCTTTTTTTTGAATCAGAACCTTCTGTAGTGCCCAAAATATCGGCAGTTACACCTAAATAATGAACTTCCTGGTTAAATATTGAAGCTACCTTTTATAAGTTGACCCTACATATTAAAATATTGGTTCTACACTCTATAAGAATACAACTTCACTTTAAAATATTAGCTTCCCCTTTTATGAGAATAGCATTTTGCTGCAAAATACTGGCTTTACCTTTTATAAAATGGTCATCAAAATTAAAATATTGGCTAAAATATGGAAGATTGTCATTGAAGCAGATAAATATTTATGTTTGGTATTTCTATAATAGCTATAACTTTCCTAAAGCATTTGACATATGCATTATACTTAACTAATTAAGTGTTTATTAATAATTACTTACCTATATATTAATTGTTATAACCATATAATTTGAAACTTAAAGGTAAATATTTAGTCACCAGAATTACTATCTTTAAACTCCTAAAAAACCTAGTACCATATGCCTGAGTCAACTTCTTCCATAGTTAAACAAGGTTTACAGCTTTTAAAATTTTTAATTATGAAAAGCATCATTAACAATAGAGTTTAAAAATTAAACAACTAACATCTATGAAAAAACATCAGGTATTTATATCAAGTGTGCAGGTTGAGTTTGAAGAGGAAAGAAAATTATTGGCTCAATATTTTAGAAAAGATCCGCTTTTAAATCAATTTTTTACACCATTTATTTTTGAAGAGGTTCCTGCTAATACGCATCATCCAGGCAAAGTTTATTTGAGAGAGGTTGAAAAATCAGATATTTACCTGGGATTACTTGGAAAGAATTATGGTTATGAAGATAAAGAAGGTATATCTCCTACCGAGAGGGAATATGAAAAGGCGAAATCTGATCACGTGCAACGATGGATTTACCTTAAAGAAGTTGATGAACGACATGCTAAAGAGATAAATTTTATAAAAAAAGTTGAACAAGATGTTTCTCGAAAAAAATTCAATGATTTTAATACTTTAAAAGAGGCCGTTTATCATTCATGTATTCTGTATTTGCAACAAAATGGTTTTATTGAATCAACAGAGTTTGATTGTAGTTTAAATAGAGATGCTGGCATTGAGCACATAAATACTGATTTTTTAAAACAGTTTGCCCAAATTGCTAAAGCAAAACGGAATTTTCCATTTAGAGAATCAGATCCTCCTGAACAAATTTTAAGTGCACTCAAAATGCTACGAAATGATAAACTGGTAAATAGTGCATTACTGGTATTTAATAAAAATCCGCAACTGTATTTTCCTTCAGCCACTATTAAGTGCGCCCACTTTCATGGCAAAATGTTCAAAAACCTATACCTGATTATAAAGAGTTTGGAGGTAATGTTTTTGACATGGCTGATGAAGCTGTTGATTTTATTCTATCAAAACTTAGCTTATCAACCGGTATTAGAAGTCATGCTAATATAGTCGAAACTGTATATGAAGTTCCAAGAGCTGTAATTGCTGAGGCTGTAATTAATGCCATTGCACATCGTGAATATTATAGTAAAGGAAGCATTCAGGTTTCTGTATTTAGCGATCGTATCGAAATTCTAAATCCGGGTTCACTACCTGCAGAGTTAAATATTGCAGACTTAAAAATACCACATGGTTCATATCCTCACAATCCACTATTGGCCGAATGTATGTTTTTATACGGAGCCATTGAGAGGTTTGGAACTGGTATGCTTGAAATATTTCAGCTCACAAAGGAAAGAGGATTAAAATTACCCCAAATAGATATTAATGAAGGTTTTCGTGTAATAATTTGGCGTCCTTCAACTGATAGCGACCATGTAACCGACCATGTAACCGACCATGTAACCGACCATGTAACCGACCATGATAAGAAAGTTATAAACTTTGATAAGCCTATACATCGTTTAGTGTTTATTATTGAGGGTGAAATGAGCAGAAAAGAGCTAATGGAGAAACTAGAACTAAAACATCGTCCTACCTTTAGAGAAAATTATCTTAATCCAGCATTAAATGCGGGTGTAATTGAAATGACCATACCAAACACACCCAAAAGTACCAATCAAAAGTATCGTCTTACACCTAAAGGATCAGATTTGAAAAATCAATTACAGAATAAACATGAGTAAAACTGATGAATAAACCAATAAGAAACAATACCAATAACCTGACAATTTATGATAAATTTAAGTCATAGTATCTTTAGCAATAAACTATTCATATCCAATGCATGTAAATTATAATATTTCAAAAAGATCAGTAATTGGAGTATTCAATATTGCTATCTTCCTCATATCTTCTGACTTGTCCTCTGTATATGCAAAACACTCCTGATCTCCTGTAGAAAAATTGGAATTAACGTAATAATTATATTCAAAAATAAGAAATTTTAGTATATGTTTTCTTAAATCTGTCTTATTATTATCTATTAAATGTATGCAATATTTTTCAGGATAATAAGGTTCATTTTCCCTGGTATAAGTTTTATGATCCGGATTTGGAATAAAGTAAAGAAATAAGCCTTTGTCAAAATCATCGTCCATCTCTAATTCCGGATTATTTAAAGCAAAACTTTTCTTGCCTGAATCAACAAACGAATTTATTTGTTGCTCTGCCAGTTGGTGCGATTGGTATGACAGTTCTTTACTTTCTAATAATACTTCAATGTAGCTTTGAAACATACTAAAAGCCCTCTTTCTTGCCTTGATTGGATTCTCGGCGCTAAATTCTTCACAGACCTCTACTAAATCTGAGAGATCTTCTGTATTACGATAAAACGTTCCTTTTAAAAGATATATAGGTTTTTGCATAGTTAGTATAATTAAAGTACGTATCACAAAACTATGTTACAAGGATGCCAAACTATGTCCTAGTGTAATTCCTTATGTAAAATATTATAATAAACTTATTCTTTGTTGCATTCTTATATCCAATTCAACTTCTAAAGTCGCTTCATACCACATTCTTTCCACTCCATAAATATTTAACTTTTATAAACATAAATATTTTCATGAGGCAATATTACTATCCAACAACAACTTATCCTACTATTTAAGTAATATAGGTAGGTGCAACAGTAATACGGGTCATATGTTCCCCAATAATTCATATTATATTCGTGGCGTGAAAATAAAATCTACAAAAAACAGCGTATCAAATAAGGTATTAAACATCAAAATTACAATGTTTTAAAATTTTCCGAATGAAATTCACAGACATCAAACTTAAAACACGTATTAATACATCATTTGCAGTGTTATTACTTCTTGTATTCACTGTATTAGCATTAGTAATTACAAGTTATCTTAAAAAAAGCATTGTAAACAATGCAGATAAACAAATGACCACACATTTACATGATTTGGTAGATATACTTAATACTCATGTAGAAGGTCAGCAATCAATTATTAACCTTTCTCTTCAAATTGCGCACAATTCAATATTTAATTCAGGAGGTATAACTGAATCAAAAGAAAAAATCAACACATCCATTACCAATCAGGATAACAATAAATCGAGCAATTATTCATTAGCTACACTATTATTTAATGGTCAAGCCATCTATCATAACAACCAGCTTGTTGATCATATAAAATCACAATCGGTAGAATCCATTACTATTTTTCAGAAAATAAAAGACGGTTATGCCAGAATTTCCACTAACGTTTTAAACAAAGACGGAAAGAGAGCGGTTAACACCTATATCCCTAACTCTTCGGAAGTAATTAAAACCATTGAGCAAAACAAAACCTATTACGGAAGAGCATTTGTTGTTGACGACTGGTATTTAACAGCTTACGAACCCATTAAAATTAACGGTGAAATCAAAGCTATTTTATATGTGGGTATTAAAGAGAAAAATTATGATTATTTAAAACACCAGTTTTCTTCACGCACCTATTTTTCAGAAGGATATCCTTATTTAGTAGATAAGAATGGTAATTTATTAATCCACCCTAACTCAGAAGGTGAAAATATATCTAAAGATATTTTCTTTAAGCAAATGGAGAGTGCTGCTAAGAATACCCTAGGTCATTCCAGATATCAATGGCCGGACAATAAAGATGGGGAATGGAAACAACAGTATTTTCAATATTTTGCACCATATGATAGCTATATCTGTGTATCCTTGTACGAAAAGGATATGTACGAGAGCCTAATGATTTTGAATAAAATTATAATTGTTGGTAGTATTATCAGTTTAATATTAGCTTTTATTGGCATATACTTTTTACTTCAACCGGTTTTATTCGGAATCAATACGGTTGCTGAGGTATCATCAAAAATTGCAAAAGGCGAATTAGATGTACAAATAAACATTGATAGTAAGGATGAAATAGGACAAACTGCCTCATCTTTAAAAAGCATGACTGAAAAATTAAAGCATATCATCACAGAAATAATTAATGGCTCAAATAACATAGCTAACGCCAGTGAACTGCTATCTAATGCTTCGCAGGAATTAAGCCAGCATGCCAATGAACAGGCTGCTTCTGTTGAGGAAATTTCAAGTAGTATAGAAGAAATTGCTTCCAATATTTCAGAAAATACAAGTAATGCACGAAAAAACGAATCTATTTCCAATAGTACACGCCAGGGCATTGATGAATTAAATAGCGATACAGAACAAACTATTCAAGCCAACAAAATCATTGCTGAAAAAACTAATATCATTAGTGAAATAGCTAAGCAAACCAATATTTTGGCCTTAAATGCTGCAGTTGAGGCTGCTAATTCAGGCGAACATGGAAAAGGGTTTGCCGTGGTGGCTGCCGAAGTACGCAAACTGGCTGAAAGAAGTAAAATTGCATCGGAAGACATTATAAAAAATGTAGATAATGGTGTTAAAACAGCAATTTTAACAGGTGATAAAATGAAATCGTTGTTACCTCAAATAGAGCAATCGACCAATTTAATAAAAGAGATTACAGCTGCGAGTCAGGAACAGGATACAGGAGCAACACAAATCAATAGTTCTGTACAGCAATTAAATTATGTAACTCAGCAAAATGCCGCTGCCAGCGAAGAACTGGCTTCTAGTTCTGAAGAATTATCTGCCCAGGCAGAAAAATTAAAAGATCTTATTTCCTTTTTTAAGGTTGATAAAAATGAAGTAATTACACAAAAATCAGCTGAGCAACCTATTATAACAGAGGAGAAAAAAGAAGAACGAAAGGGTACTGAATTAAAACTGGATATTGATATACCTACTAAAAAAGAATATATTGAGAATGAAGAATACCAATCATTTTAATTCTGATCTGTCCTAAATAAAGTATTATACTGGCGTTTCACCCAGCCCGACTTCCTTTTTTAGATCAAGCTAAAAAAGGAAGCAAAAAAGATCAAGGCTGCACCCACTTCTCTCAAAAAACTACGGTTATTTGACTGAAATCATTTAAACTCACTACGTTCAAACAAAAATGATTTTTAACCGTCAATTTAACCTTGTTTTTGGGTTCACTGGCTGAGGCCAAAGTAGAATCTGCCAAAGAATTGAAATATTCCTTTTAATTAGGAAAGATGTGATTCTAAAAAAAATACAACAAAATAAGTTCTACCACCTTATTCTATTATTTATAATTGGAATAAGGTGGTTTTATTTTATATAAGTTATTTGAGCTGAAAAAACAGATATCACCCCTCATTATAAATATTTAAGATATCATCTTTAATATCCTCAATATTACTAAAACGATGTCCACCTTTTTCCAATACATTAACCTTTTTAATGCCCTTAAAATAAGCTATTGTTTCATGAGGATTAATAAGATCATCATCTAAGGTTACATATACGTGAACAGGTAAGGCATCTAAATTCTGAATATTATATTTCTTAAGTTTATTGAGGTTCTCATTGGTAAAATCATATGCTGCATTTGATACAAAATTGATATTCTTACCAATAAATGGGATCAAACTTTTAATAGGATTTGTTGTAGGATTTAGTAATATACATCTTGCATTGTATTTATGGGCTAAATACATGGCAACGTAACCTCCTAAAGAATTACCTATAAATAACAAATTATCATTAGGAGTAATACCATCCATCAGTTTTTCTATGGAATCAAAATCTGCACTATCATATGATGGTGAATACATTTCTATATCAGGAAATAACTGTTTCAATTTCTGAAACTTCTCTCCTCCTCCTAAAGAGTTAAATCCATGAATATATATAATCATAATAATCTATTTGTACTTTAATCATTGGGCTTTCTACTTAAGTAATCGAAAAAATATCTACATTATTATTTTCAAAAACCAGAAAGCTGTACATCAGCTCTCATCCTTATTCAAGGTGGAGAGTTGATTTCCGTAACACTCATTTTTTTATAATAAAAAAACTCATTTCAAACACTTAAGGTCTCCGCCAAATACTAAAATATCTAAATGCCCTTCAGATCTCTTCTTCAACTGACTATAACTAACACCCTTTGCCCTCTTCTCTAAGCTCCGCGCTCCGCGCACTATGCCTATTCCCCTTTAGCATACTTATCCATAACTACTGCACATGTAGCATCTCCTGTAATGTTTAAGGCTGTTCGTAACATATCAAAAATACGATCGAGAGCATACAATAATGGTAAACCTACAATAGGAATATCTGCAGAAATAAGCACTGCTACAACCAATAAAGATGGTCCGGGAACACCTGCCTGGCCAATACTACCAATGGTAGCCGTAAGTATAATGGCGATGTATTGTCCCATATGTAAATCAATTTGAAAAAGCTGCGCAAAGAAAACAGCAACCAAAGCATAGTAAATGGCGTTTCCATCCATATTTATCGTTGCTCCCAAAGGAAGCACAAAAGAACCTGCCTCTTTTGAAACACCTAATTCATCTTCGCACACCTCCATTGTTACAGGTAATGTGGCCATACTCGAAGATGTTGATAAAGCCATGATTTGCGCTTTACTAATCTTGATCATAAATTCTTTAACAGACAGCTTTGAAAATCCTTTGATCAATGCAGGATAAAATACAAACATATGGAGTATTATGCCTCCCAGATATACTAAAAACAATTTTAAAACAAGGTAAAGTACATCAAAACCAAATGTTCCAATACTATTAGCCATCAATCCAAATACACCAATTGGGGCTGTATACATCACCACTTTTATAACCCAAATCAATGCATCAAGAATAATATCACAGCCCTTTACTATTTTTTCTCGTTTAACTTTAGGTAAAGTACTGGCTCCTATTCCTAATAATAAACAGAAGAAAATAATCTGAATAATATCCCCCGACACCAAAGCTTGTATCGGATTTTCGGGTATAAAACCCATTATTGTATCCCAAAATCCGGGCTGTGTTATCTTTTCTGTTGTTTCTTCATTAAATAAATATCGAACAGATTCAATATCAAGACCTGTACCTGGTTTAAATATTTCACCTAAAACTAATCCTAAAACTACAGCAACGGCAGTGGTTAACATGTACCATATAAAGGTTCCAATTCCTAGCTTTCCTGCAGATTTAGTTGCTCCTAGTGAAGCAGCTCCTGATACTATGGATATAGCCACTAACGGAATCACCACCATTTTTATGAGTTTAATAAAGATATCACCCAATGGAGCAAATATAGAAGCTTGTTCTCCCATTGCAATACCTACAACTGCGCCAATAATCATAGCTACTAAAATCTGAAAACCCAGGTTTTTAAGTAATTTCATCGAAACTTGTTTTGATTTATTTTCAGATGCAAATATAAGGACAATATGACAATAGCAATATGAAGAAGATCAGTAGTGTTATTAAGTAAAGATCTGTTTTTCATTTATACGGAGACTAATTGCGACTCTAAAATACTTAATTATAATATTATTGGTGTTTGAAAAAAAATGCTTAAATTCTAGCAATCAAACATTACGCGGTTGATCTAATATTTCATAAAATATTATTGAGTTTAGTTTAACTTTAATCTAATCTGATTATGAACGATAAAATAAGTACTTGGATAAAAAAATACTATTCAAACATTATATATTCTATCATCATCATATTTATCTTTTTTCTCTACTACAATTTTGTTTTTAAGCAATATCAATCTGTCATAAAAACTCAAATAGAACACCAGTTTGCCAGTGATATGAAAATGAAAGCATTACTATTAGATAATACGCTTTCAAAAAACATTCAAGGTGTAAAAAGTATTAGTAGCAGATCTACCATACGAAACAAGATTATAGAATATCAGAATGGTGAAATTTCCTATGAGGAATTAAAAACGTTTACGCTTCCCAAATATAAAGATGGCATAACAGCGTTAGAAAATATTATTTGGGCTCGAAGATATATTCAATCAGATATTCTTGTTGAGCAAGGTAATTGTAATCAGAATATAGATTCTATTATTGCCAAAACAAACAAAAAAGCAACATATGCCCAGGCTTTTATTTACGATACAACACTCGTTACCTATGTATCATCACCTATTTTGGATGACGATAGAATAATTGGCCAGGATGTTATTTGTTTTAATACAAATTCGGTATTAAACAAAATTACTAATCAGGAAATTAAATTTAATATTTTACCAATGAATGCATCCATTAAGGATAACCAAGTATTTTATTCCAGGGATAGTGCCATTTGTAATATTAAATCTGAATTTCTGGATGCCAATTTTGAATTTAGTATTTCTCAGGAACGATTATTTCACGATTTAAATATATTTTATAAGAATCAATCTATTATTACATTACTATTGTTAACTAGCTTAGTTTTAATCTTATATATCTTTCATCGTAAAAAGCAATTGATAAATCTTCAAAAAAGTGAATATTTTGAAACACTAGCAGCTCAAAAAACAGCAAAACTGAACCAAACAGTTGACCAATTATTAGAATTAAACAAACAAAAAGAGGAAAGTGAAAAACGTTTTAAAACCATTTATGAAGATAACAGATCTATTATGATCATCATTAATCCCCAAACCTATCAAATAGAAGATGCTAACACTGCAGCTCTAGAATTTTATGGCTATACAAAAGATGAGTTTTCAAATCTAAAAATTTATGATTTAAATGTTTTACCCAGAGAAAAAGTAAAAAATGAATTAAATACTGTAATCATAAACAATAAAGCCTATTTTAATTTTAAACATAAATTAGCTAGTGGAGAAATAAGAGATGTTGAGGTTTATTCATCACCCATTAAATTTGATAATAATGTAAAGCTCATTTCAATAGTGCATGATATTACAGAACGAAAATTATATAAAGATAAAATTGAAAGATTAAATATTGATCTATCCAATTCAATTCAAAACCACCAATTACTTGAAAACAAACTCAGAACTATTGTAGACATGTCTCCAATAGCTATTATTATGTCTACCGGTACAACACAGAAAATTGATTATATCAATCCTGTATTTATGAAACTATTTGGTTATACCATTGACGATATTAGCACTATACCTGAATGGTGGTCAATCGCAATACCAGATAAAAACACCTCTGATAAAATTAGTAATGAGTGGAATGAAAGAGTAAAACGAGCCAACGAAAACAACTCAAAAATTAATCCTATAGAAGTTGAAGTTACTTGTAAAAACGGATCTAAAAAACGCATTAAATGGGGATATATAAGTTCTGGAATACAAAATTGGGCTTTTGGAATAGATCTTACAGAACTTAGAAATACTGAAAAACATCTTAGAAAGGCAAAGTTAAAAGTGGAAGAAGATGCCATGTTACTTAAAGAGCTCAATGCTACTAAAGACAAGTTTTTTAGAATTGTTGCCCATGATTTAAAAAGTCCTTTTAATGCCATATTAGGATTTACAAGCACACTATTAGACAACTTTAATTTATACACTCCCGAGGAAATAAAGAAATATGTTAAGGTAATAGATAATTCAGCTAAAAATACGTATGGTCTTTTAGAGAATCTTTTAACCTGGTCGCAAGCTCAAACCGGAAAAACTATATATAAACCCCAAAATATTAATGTTAAAAAAATAATATTCAAAACTATACGGCAGTTAGAGGTTGTTGCTTCGGCTAAAAATATCAGTATTATTTTTGATGTGGATAAAGAGTTAAGTGTTTATGCAGATGAAAATATGCTCAATACTGTTTTAAGAAACTTAATAAATAACGCCATTAAATTTACACCTGAAGATGGCAGAATAGAAGTTAATGCAATTCAGAATGATGCCAATATTGTATTTGTAGTTAAAGACAACGGTGTTGGCATGTCGGAGGAAATTATAGATAAACTATTTAAAATAGAAGAAAAAATATCGACTAAAGGAACCAATAATGAATCTGGAACCGGATTAGGGTTATTATTGGCTAATGAGTTTATAAAAAAACATAACGGCAGTATAGATGTTGAAAGTGTGTTGGGAAAAGGTAGCATATTTAAAATACAACTACCTTTAAATTAATACCATCTATTTAATTATGCCCACTTTTATAATTAACTGTTTTAATTCAAGCTGTTTTAAGTTGTTCAAAAAATTCAATAATCGTTTCTTTCAGAGGCCTGTACTTTAATCCTAAATGATAAACACTTTTTGATGTATCTGCAATAAAAGGATAACCAATATTTCGTGAAATCATCTTACGTTTATACCCCACTAAAGGTGCCAAAAGCCAGGTTATAGTTTTAGGTATAATCTGTTTCGGAAATTGAAATCCGTTTTTATATTTTTCTTTTAAAATTGAAGACACCTGCCACATGCTTGAATTCTCTGCTGAAACAATATATCTACCTTCGGAATCTGGTTTATAACCAGCCAAATAATGAGCCTCTGCTACATCCCTTACATCCACCATCCCAATTCTAAAATCAGGAACACCGATTTTAAAATCGCCATTAAAAATTTTTCGAAAAACATTATGACTTTCGGAAGAAGTAACAACAGACAAGCCTGGCCCAATTACAAATGAAGGATTAATGACAACTAATTTCCACCTGTTTTGAGCATTGTGAATAGTCCATGCTTCTTTTTCTGCAACAGTTTTAGAGTAGGAATAAGGTTGGTGATTGAGTGAAGAAGTTGAATTCCAATCTTCCTCAGTAAGCATCCCTTTTGAACAATTCCTGATATCAGCATTATCACCATAAATAGCAGCTACACTGCTGGTTAAAACAACTTTTTTAACAGTACTACAATTATTCACTGACTCTAAAATATTTGCAGTTCCTATTAAGGCTGGCTCTACCAGGTCCTTTTGAGGATCAACAACCTGAAGCTTAAATGGTGAAGCTGTATGATAAACTAATTCACAACCTTCCATGGCGCTATCAAATGATCCACGGTCAAGTAAATCAGCCTCAAATAACTTTAATTCCCCAGGTAATCTCTTTGAAATTTCTTCTAAGTAATACGTTTTTTTAACGTCGCTAATATTGCGAACAGTTGCATGTACTGTAATTCCTTCTGATAGTAATCTTTTCACCAAAACTCCGGCAATATATCCTGAAGCCCCGGTAACCAATACTGGTTTAGTTTTATCTATTGCTGACATAATTAGGTATTTATATAAGTTTAAGTCCGTTTCAATATAAAAGCATTATCTACCTAAAAATGTTTAATTGTTTTTGGGCTTTTAAAAGAATTTACTTTTTTACCTATCCTCCTATTAATTAAACACCACAAAACAAAAAAGGTGTTATTATAAAAATAACACCCCTTAATACAGTATCAATATTTAATATTGTCTAATTAATCTCTATACCTTTTAGTTATATCTCCATAGGCATCAATTCTTCTATCTCTGAAAAATGGCCATATTCGACGTACATCTTCTGTTCTATTTTTATCTATTTCAATAACCTGATGTAACTCGTCTTTTTGATTGGCCTGCCATAGAATTTCACCCTGAGGACCTGCCACAAAACTGGTTCCCCAAAACTCAATACCATTTGTAACACCTGTCCAATCTGGTTCTATTCCCACTCTGTTGACTGCAATAACAGGTAATCCGTTTGCTACAGCGTGGGCTCTTTGCGAAATCATCCATGCATCCCGCTGACGTGCTTTCTCTTCAGTGGTATCAGTACTCTCATAGCCAATAGCCGTTGGATAAATCAGCATTTCAGCGCCTGCCATCGCCATTAAACGAGCAGCTTCCGGATACCATTGATCCCAGCATACCAATACACCTAATTTACCCACTGAGGTTTGAATAGGATGAAAACCGATATCTCCCGGAGTAAAATAAAACTTTTCGTAATAAGCAGGATCATCAGGAATATGCATTTTACGATAACGCCCAGCCTCTGATCCATCTTTTTCAAAAACAACTGATGTATTATGATATAAACCAGGAGCTCTTTTTTCGAATAAAGAGGTTACCAAAACAATATTCAGTTCTTTTGCAATGGCTGCAAACTGATCGTATGATGGACCTGGTAATGGTTCTGCCCATTCAAACATATCAACTTCCTCTGCCTGGCAAAAATAAATGCCGGTGTGTAATTCCTGAAGCACTACTAATTCAGCCCCATCCTGAACGCATTTTCTAATACCTTCAATGCTTTTATCTATATTATTTTGCTTATTGTTGGAGCAAGTCTGCTGTACTACTCCCACCTTTATTTTACTCATTTTGTGAAAATTAACCTAAAACAATAAGTTACTATAAAACATCGCAAATAAACATATTTTTTCCAATGATTATTACTTCTTATTCGCAAAAATTTAAATTAATGAAAATATTTTTCCTATTCATATAACTCAATATAGATTAAAAAAAAGGCCTAAAAAGTCAGATAACAACTGATTTTTTAAGCCTTTTTCTTATAGATTTCTATACCTTATCAGAATTGACTACGAATAATATTTACCTGTAATAGTTTTAATTGAAATTTTTATTACACCCGTACCTTTTAACATATTATCTGGGTACACCTGTCCTGAAAGATGAGGTGTATATTTACCTACAATTTTATTTAAAGCTTCTATTTTTTCTTCTTTACTTTCAACTAAGGCAGCTGTTCCAAAAATAACGACACTTTTATATTTTGTATTCACATCACAAGCTTTATCATCTAAAATTAACCCCTCCATATCAGCTGTTTCAAAACAAATTTTATTATTGTTTTTAATATTGGTCAGTTTTTGTCCCTGATTTAATCCATGTATATAAATACAATCCGTAGTATATGCAAAATGAACAGGTAATACATATGGGAATCCATCTGCATTTTGAGTTCCTAAATGTCCTACCTTTGCTTCTGCCAATAAAGTATCTATTTGTTCTTTAGTGAGCTGGTGCTCTTTCATTCTACCTTCCATTGTTATATAATTTAGTTTATTTTGAATTTGTAATTATCGGATATAACTAAAAACAGACGTATAAAACTATAAGTCTGAACTTTACTGGTGGTAAAATGTATTTGCAGAGTATCAACTTTTTGTTGACGATCAAAGATAGATTTTTTGCAAAAAAGTAACAAGAGGAAATATACTCAAGCAATAATAATTATTACTGCTTGAGCTTTATGTGAACAGAAAAATATTACTATTAATTATTGGTAATTTAACACAACTTTACGCCCTTTGGATATTGTATACTAATACAATGCAAAGATCCGTGTTGTTCAATTAAAGGACGACAATTTACGCCTACAACCTTTCTATCTGGAAAGATAGATTGTATTATATTAATTGCTTCTTCATCTTGAGTAACGCCATAAGTAGGTACCAATACAGCTCCATTTACAATTAAAAAGTTAGCATAAGTAGCCGGAAGTCTTTGCCCATCTTCATCAAAACATGCATCAGGCCAAGGCAATGCAACCAGATTATAGGCTTCATCTTTTGCATTGGTAAATTTTTGAAGTTGCTCTTCCATATCTACCAAAGCTGCATAATGCTCATCGGTTTCATCGTCGCATTTTACATAGGCTATAGTATTTAAATTACAGATACGCGCTAAAGTATCAATATGAGAATCGGTATCATCTCCGGCTAAATAACCATGATCTAACCATAAAATTTTACTTACTCCAAATTGCTTTTTCAACAATGCGCTGATAGCTCTTTTACTTTTATCCGGATTTCTGTATTTAGACAACAAACATTCTGTTGTTGTTAATAAGGTTCCTTCGCCATCTGATTCAACACTTCCTCCTTCTAAAACAAAATCAAGACTTTTAATTTTTGAGTCTGAAAAAACAGTCTGAGCCAGTCTTTCGGTTATTTTATTATCTAGTCCAGCCTCAAATTTTTGCCCCCAACCATTGAATACAAAGTCTAATAATACAGGCTTTTCATCTTCATAAACAGTAATGGCACCATGGTCTCTTGCCCATGTATCATTTGATTCAGCTTGTGCAAAATGAATAGGGAAAGCTGTTTTATTTTTAAATAAAGCTTTAACCTCATCCACAGAATTACAAATCACTAATACAGGAACAAACGCTGCAGTGGTATTAATGATATTAACAAAACAGTTTTCAACTTCAGCATACATGTATGCCCAATCACTGTTTTTATGTGGGAAAGTGTACTGAACAAAGCTTTGTTCCTCCCACTCTGCTGGAAATCTTACCATGTTATTTTATTAAAAATCTAAATAAATCATGGAAGCAAATATAGAATTATGAATGATATAAAAATATATTTAAGCAAAAAAGTGCTACAAATAACATAACAATTTAACATTCATGCGATTACATACACAATCAATGAAAAATACTAAAGAGTAACAATCTATATCATACAAACGGACTACAAATATAACAAAGAGCATACTGATGCGGATGGTTACCAGATGGTCAACGGCATTTCTGCGGGTACTATAGACCGATGCTCACCCGCAGCCTATCCGCAGACCACCCGCAGAAACCCGTACCCTATCCGCAGCCTGTCCGCAGCAGGTATAATTCAAGTCCGTTTACAGTCCGTTCGTGCACAGTAAAATGCTATTTTTAACACTTTTGTGCACAATATTTTGCCGTTTTTGCCAAAACATGCATAATTGACCTTAAAATAGGCCATTTTAAAACAGTCACGCTTACACAACTAAAACACGACACTACATAACACATTCATTTTCTATCACATATACACAATAAAAAATAACCGTAAAATATCCGTTACTTTTTGAATCAAAAGTTTATATAAATTAAACATTACAATGATTAAATGATGTTGTATATGGAACCAATTAATTGTAATGCACTATTAATTACCTGAGTGCTATTTTATAAATTCAACTTTTACACTATCCGAAAAAACAGCACCTTTATATTGTACCTGTAGTGAAATATTTATGGGTTCATTTGATTTATAATCTGATGCTTTCAGGTTTAACCTTCTTTCACCATTAGTTTCTACCCCATTAATCATCCAGTTATAATGATCATAATTGTAGCCGGCATCCAAAGTATACTCTGTGGCCTTAACCTTAATTTCTTCTTTAATAATACGTTTTGCACCATGATATCTGGTATTCATATCATTTATATGGCCTTCTTTTGAGGTACCAGATTTGGAATGCGCTCCTCTTTGTAACTGATAGGTATTATTCCAGAATGTACCCAAATCTGATCCTAAATAATAGCCTAATTGAGGAGGCTGATTATAGGCAACATTTTGGGTTAGTACAGACCAACGATACATAACATCTGTCATTAAAGAATGAAAACGATACTGCGTTTCGTATGGAGTCATGTAAATTCTGATCTCCTTATTGTCTTTGGTTCTGGCAATTACTTCTTCACGCCAGTCTCCAATAATATCGGCACTTAAACAAGGGTTTCCTTTAGTCCAGTTATTAGCGGCCAGATCATTACTATCAGGCAGAGGTAATGTTTCAACTCCATCACCATTCCATTTGGTAACGCCAACAAACTCACGATGAAATACACCTGAACCATCTAAAAGTTCACGGTTTAAATCGCCATCCCACCAAATCCCAAAGTTAATTGAAGGTGTATTTTGACTAATCAACTCTCCTTTTGCAGTATAAACGCCTTGTGAATGCGTAGTCCAAACCTCAAGACCTTTAAATCTGGGATCGATATCGGCAGCCATAGCTCTTCCCACATCTTCGTATGAAGGAATGCCCCAGATTAAATCGCCAGTACATGCATCTCTTAATTCAGAACCTGCCCGGGTTGGCACATGTTCATGACAATCCCATACTTCAAATCCCGGACGTTCAATATCAATATCGGTTAAATGCATAGCATCTCCATGACCTAATTTAGTATTGTAAGCACCAGAACCATCATCATCAATCATACAAGCACCATAGGTAATTTCATCCCTACCATCTCCATCCACATCTCCAATAGCTAAATTATGATTTCCTTGCGCCTCGTAGTCTTTATATTCGCCATCATTATCAGTAGTACTAAATTGCCATCGTTGTGTCAATTTTCCATTTCGATAATCCCATGCCTGCATTACAGTTTTTGCATAATAACCACGACAAAGTAAGATACTAGGATGCTGCCCATCAAAATATCCGGCCCCAGCTAAAAAACGGTCAACCCTGTTTCCTCTGGTATCTCCATATTCATTAGGTGTGCCTCGTGAAATATAATCAGCTCTGGCCAACTCATGGCCGGTTTCTCCATCTATTACAGAAAAGAATTCCGGCCCCTTCATAATTTTTCCATAAGTTGGAGATTCCGGATCCCTGTCTACATAATCTGTAATTCCATCCTGATTAACATCCCCAATAATTTGTCCATCTGCAAATTGAGATCCTTCTGCAGTTTTTACTACAAGTTCTGATTTTCCATCTTCGTCAAAATCATAAAAAACCATTTGCGTATAGTGCGCTCCCTGCCTGATATTAATGCCTAAATCAATTCGCCATAAAAAAGTTCCATCTAACTTATAGGCTTCAATTATTGGTCCGCCATTACAAACGCCCCGATGTGAGTTGTCTTTTCCACTATTTTCTCTTTTCAGGATGATTTCATAAGAGCCATCACCATCCAAATCCCCTATTGATGCATCATTGGGACTGTATCGCCAATGATCATCTCCGGGAATAGCTTGCATAGGAATGGATAAGTATGGTTTGCTAATATTATCTTTTGTAATGATATAGTTAGCCAGTAATTGATGATTGGAAGCATCTTTTAAAAGATATTTACTAACCAGATTTACATCTGAAACAGAATCGATATAAAAAGTACTTTTTTGTAAAGGCTCCTGATTAACTTTAACCTCTTTATTATTAGCAATACGAAATATATCAAAGGTCATATTAACGGAATCTTCAGGTAAATATCGCCAACTTAGAGAAAAACGACCCATACCCTGATTGATGGCAACAAAACCGCGATCCAATTTTTCTTTGTATAGTGAAGATGAATAATTTGATCCTTTAAATACTCCAGTTTGATTCTCTGTACTTGTATTGCAACAGCCACTGATGAATATTACTAATAATAAAAAAATATAACTCTTAATCAGGCTCTTTAAAATTGACATTATAAATTATATTAAACGTTATCTGTTAAAAATTTTGAAAAGGTTAACTAAATACTCATCATAAACAAATAAGGCTATTTCAAATTGAATTAAATCAATATTAGAAACAGCCTTAACCATATATCTAGTCTTAATATTTAATCTGTCTGAAGAGGATTTTCAATTAATTTTCCCTCAACTCTGATATTTGAAGCATCCACATTATTTGCATCATCCAAAATAAATAAAGGTCGACCATCTTCTTTTTCAAAATAGAATCGAATATTATCAAAGAAAATATCTTTTGCATGACGAACATAAAAACCTGAAGCCGGAATGGTTCCAAACATCCAGGGTTCCGGGTAATTTTTAATACTTTCGGTTGGATTTATCTTTCCATCCTCTGCAGTGTATCCTCCCTTATAATGGATATTTATATTTGAAAAAGAAACTTCTTCAATGTTGTGTCCGGGGATACCACTTATTATTGATGAGAATTGAGAATCTGCATCAAACACATTAACATTGCTGATCTGGAGTCTTCTTAATTTCCCTACCGGAGTTCCTTTTGGACTACGCTGACGACCCCCTAAACGAATAAAGAAAGGTGAATTACCAATGTTACGCATCGTAATATTCGACACAACAATATCCTCCAGCCAACCGCCATCAACTGCTTCAATAGCCAAACCTCTACTTCTTTCAAAAATACAATTGGTAATAGCTATATTTTTAAAACCACCACTCGATTCTGTTCCCAGTTTAATTCGTCCGGTATTTGAACCATGATCAGGAGCAACCGCCTCATCTGTTTCCCACTTGCCAGCTAAAACAGAACCCTTATCATATCCTGAAACATAACATCCACTAATAGTTACATTTTCAGTATCTTTAAAGTAGCCTAATCCATAACTTGCTTTTAAAACAATTGCATCATCCCAAGGACAATTAACTGTGCAATCAGTAATTCGGACATTTTTACAGCAATCAATATCAAAACCATCGCGATTGGTATCAACCTTAACATTTAAAACATGAAGATTATCAACCCCTGTTGCAAGTATGGCAAAGTGACCACAATGCTCCATTGACACATCTTTAACTGTTACATTATAACATTCTTTCAATGAAATGGCTTTATTACCTACTCCGGGTAAACGACTTTCTTCACGACTCAATCCTTTGCCATAAATTAGCCCTGCACCACAAATGGTTATATCATGTTCGCCAATGGCCCATAATAAGGAATTTTTCCAATGACTATGTCCAAAGTCCTGAAATGGATTATCCGGATTCGGCTCTGCTTCATCGTATCCTGCTATTTCGGTTGGAAAGGCAGCCTGTACAACGGCACCAGACTCAATCCAAAGGGTAATATTACTTTTTAATCGTATAGAGTAACAGGCATAAGTTCCGGCTGGTACATAAATTGTTCCTCCACCATCTTTTACTGCTTCCTCAATTGCTTTATTGAAAGCCGGAGAATCAATAGTTTCTCCATCCCCCTTAGCTCCATAATCTTTTACATTATGAATAGCTGCATTAATTGAAAAAGAACCTAGTATAATAAGAAATGTAAATATCAATCGCATAATGTATTTCTTTATTGAATATCAAATTAGTCTGGAGTAGATTTCATCCATTCGGTTTGCTTATTAACTATATAAGATCTGTTTTCGAACAGTTTAGGTAACATAAAATAGTTATAATCAGCCTTAGGATTTAAAAAGTAAAAGCAAAAGAAAAGTGCTTCATCAGCAATAAGCTTGCTTTGAGAAGCCACAACCTGAGCATCTGTTTTTTTTCCGGAACGCAATAATTTAATGGGCGAATCCTGCTGTTTTGCATCTGCTAATTCAGGTTCTTCTCCAGGAGGAACCAAAGCCTCTAAAACTCTTAATTTTCGACTGGTTCCGTAATATAACGTAAAAGAATTACCTTCAATACTAAATACATTTTTGTAACAGTCCTGAGGCTCTAAAGCAGATTGCCATCCTTCAGGTTTTACATCGTTAGAAGCTCCTCCGTAAACCCAGATAAGCTTAATATTTTCAGGTATATTTTTACTTGTTAGTTTAATTACAGCACCTTTACTATCCTTAAGGGATTTAATATGATACTTTATTTCACCTTTACCTATAATTTCATCTTTTAAAGTAAAAATAACTTCATGTTCTTGTGCTTTTTCTTTAATTGTTTTAAAATCAATAAACCACTTACTGGAATTACCGTTTGCTACTCCTAATCGTAATGTTCCTCCTAATTCAGGAGCTAACATTGACCAATCCGGATTTTGTGCAAAAGCATTTTGCCCTATAAAAAGGCAAAATGCTATAAACATAGAAAACTTTATTACTCTTAATTTAATTTCCATCTGGTTTCTCTATTTCTGAAAATGGTGTTGGATACCATTTAAAATCTTCATATTTATCTGGATGAGCCGGATCATAAGCAGGCACATCATCCCTTAAATACTTTACTAACGGAAGGTTTATCTCTTTCATACCATTTACAACACACTGTACAATCTGGTATCCACCATATGGCCTGAAATGTGTATTATCTGCCAACGCTTTTTCCTGATTTGGAAATGTATTAGCAGGGTAATGAACAAATATTTTTATTGATTTTTCTACTCCTAATGTTTCATACAATGTACGGGTATAATTATGTAGATCAATCAATGGTACATTTTCCTCTGCTGCAAGTTTACGCATGGCATCAGGATAATCTCCATGAGTTTCCATGATTTTACCTTCATCGTTAAAACTTCTGCGTTGAGTAGGTGTGATAAAAACAGGATGTGCTCCTATTTCACGTGCTTTAACAATAAAATCTTTTAATCTGTCGGTAAAATTAAGATAGGCTCCTCTTCCTTCACCTTTTTCTTTTTGATCGTTATGTCCGAACTCAGCAAAAATATAATCTCCGGCTTTTGCCTGAGTTAAGAGCTTTGCCAACCTTCCGCGAGCGATAAATCCAGTTGCTGTTTCACCGGATTCGGCATAGTTTGCAACGCACACTTTGTCGTTAAAAAAGCGAGGCAACATTTGGCCCCAACCAATCCAGGGTTCATAATCCTGATCTACTACAGTTGAATTGGCACATAAAAAAACAGTTATTACATCATCAACTGGTTTAATCTCGATAAAATCAACTTGTGGAGATTCTCCGTTAAATTCAAATGTTAAATTACTATCCCAGTTAAGCTTATTACGTTCTCTGCTTTTAATGCGAACAACTTTCCCTTGACTAATTATGGTATCTCTTTTATTGATGTTAAAATAAACATCCTTAAACTCACCTTTAGCTGTTTTAATTCCATCATAAAACAACCTGCGAGATTCTCCTCTGATAACAGTATGACCTTCTGAATCCTCAGAACCCACTCTTACATGTACTCTGTAGTTCCCATCCGGAATACTATCAAAAGAAATAAATCCATTATAAGCTTTAGATAGTGGTTTATATATTTTGTAAGGATTAGCTTCTTCTTTACATGATAAAAGTAAAATACAGCATAATATTAATCCTAAACTAATTGTTGCTTTAAACATTCTGGCTGTATTTTAATTACTTCATTTTATAAACCTCAACTCCAGCTAATAAAAAACAACCAATACCATAATCTTCAAAATCAGGCATGCTATCATATGTTACAGGCTGACCATCTTTAGGCTCTTTTCCTGTTCCCTGAACGTAACCTAAAAATCCATTTTCATGAATGGCATCTTCAACAATTGCATTCCAGGCCTTATTAATAATTGGAGTATATATATCCTTATCTAAAATTCCATTATTCACGCCCCAGGCCATACCATATATAAACAAAGATGTTCCTGTTGTTTCTTTTCCTCCATAGTTTTTAGGATCATGTAAACTTGCATTCCAGAAACCATCTTTTCTTTGGCATTTAACCAAAGCTTCAGTCATTATTTTAAAATCACTTATATATTGTTGGTAATGTTTTTCATCTTTTGGTATTTCGTTTAGTACTCTGACTAATGCAGCATAAACCCAACCATTACCTCTTGACCAATAACAATCTTCACCATTTGGTTCTGTGTAAGGAGGTACAAAATCAGCATCTCTCCACCATAAACCATCTTCTAAATTAAATAAGCCACCGCCTATTTCATTACGTGTACACTCATACATGTCCCACATTTTATCAAAGTACTTAGGCTCATTCATGGTTACACCCAATTTTGCAAAAACAGGCATTCCCATTTGAATAGCATCAATCCAGTCCCAATCATCATTTTGAGGTGTATTAACTAACATATTAAGGTTAGCTTTCACTGATACCAATTGCTGAGGATCTTCTGTCAATCTAAATAAATCTATGTATGTCTGTCCGGCACAATAATCATCAGCATTACGAGTTACTGCTCCATTTCTGTAGTTCCATTTATGAAATTCAGACCAACCATATGCATAATCAAAAAACGCTTCTTTTGGATATATTGAATATAACTCCATCAATCCTTCATAATAAACGCCACGCGTCCATATGTTACTTGGTCTAACCCTACCTACATTAGATGTTGCTGTGTAATCAGCATATTTTTCCATGAAATATTTATTCACTTTAAGCACAGCATCTAAAGTTTCTTTTCTATCCATCTTCTTCTGCCCATGCACTGCAAATATGTTTAACGAAAAACATAGCATCAATAGCAAGGTAGGTAGTATTAATCTTCTTTTCACTACTCTCATTTTAAAACATTCTTTTAAATAATAACCAAATCACAAATATATCTGAGTCAATCAATTTATGCATGTAAAATCATACGCAAACCTTAAAAATAGTACTCAACAAATACTTAACACATTTTTACAGGCCTTAGTATTATTTTCTATTCTTTAACATTTGTTTACACAATACTTTTGGATCGGTTTCAGGAAAGATTCAGATGCATAAATACAAGATGCTTACTGAAATTATCCTTTTATATAATAAATTAAATCTATTAGTATGAATCTAATGAAGTTAAAAAGGGAACAACTTAAAGTGCTTTTAATAGCATTTATAACAAGTTGTTCCTTAATGGCCAACCAAGGCACTATTTATGCTCAAGGAAATGAGATTACCGTAACAGGTCATGTCAAAGATGACACTGGGGAACCTGTAATAGGTGCAACTGTAGTTGTTGAAGGCACTACTGTGGGTACCATTACTGATATTGATGGAAATTATAAATTACCAAATGTACCTTCAAGTAGTAATTTAATGTTTTCTTTTATAGGTTTAGAAACACAAACTATACCTGTTGAAGGGAAAACAACAATAAACATCACTTTGGAAGCTGGATCTATTGGTCTTGACGAGGTTGTAGCCATTGGTTATGGTGTTCAAAAGAAAAGTGATGTAACAGGAGCCGTTACAAGTGTTAGTGCCGATGAAATAAAGGCAATGCCCGTAAAAGATGCAGTACAAGCTATGCAAGGAAAAACTGCTGGTGTTGACATTACAACAAACCAACGTCCAGGAGAAAATGGAAGTATTAAAATTAGAGGAATCAGATCTTTAAATGCAGATCAGGATCCTCTATATGTTGTTGATGGGATGGTAGTGCAAAGTGGTGGTATTGATAACATTAACCCAAGTGATATTGAAAGTATTGACATCTTAAAGGATGCATCTGCTACTGCGATCTATGGATCGAGAGGTGCAAATGGGGTAATACTAGTAACTACAAAACAAGGTAAGACTGGTAAAGTTACCTTAAACTACTCAAGTTCAGTTACCATCGAAAAAATGTATGAAGTAACTGAACTTATGGATGCAGCTGAGTGGTTAGAGTATGCAAGACTTGCAAAATACAACATGGGAACCTATGCATCTTCAACCCCTTCATACGAGGCTGATTTGGCTACCTGGGGATCAGTAGGAGCTTCTTTTGCAAACATTGAAAAAGGTTGGGTTAATGGAACATGGGATCCATCGAAAGTAGGCAGTTATGATTGGGGCGAAAAGGGGCAACGTACTGCAGTATCTACGGAGCATACTATTAGTGCTTCTGGTGGTACAGAGCAATTTAAAGGTTATGGTTCTTTTGGGTACTTACGTCAGGAAGGTACTCAGCCAGACCAACTTTATCAAAGATACACAGCAAAAACAAACTTTGAAGCTAATCCAACTAAATGGTTTAAAATTGGTACTACAATGAATCTAAGTTGGGGTCTTCAAGATTATGGATATAGTTTTACTAAATCTGTAACAGGTCCTGGAGATTATTATTCTGCCTTAACATCAATGCTACCATGGACAGTTCCTTATGATGAAAATGGCGAATATATCAGAAATCCCGCTGCAGGTGATGTTAATATCATCAACCCAATAGATGAACTTAAATACAATACAAATAACCGCCAAACATTAAGGGCAACAGGAAGTTTCTATTCTCAAGTTGATTTTGGTGAAATGTGGGCGCCTTTAAATGGATTAAAATACAGAATTCAGTTTGGTCCTGAATTTAAATATTATCGTTTAGGTGTATTTAATGCTGCTGATGGTATTAATGGAGATGGTAATAATGCTGCTCAATACAATACAAACAATACACAGGCCTGGACTTTAGATAATTTGATTTTTTATGATAAAACAATTAACAATCATAAAGTTGGTTTAACTCTAATGCAGTCATCTTCAAAATACCACTATGAAAATGGTAACATGAAAGCAACAGATGTTGCATCAACTGCTGAATTGTGGTATAACCTTGCATCAGGTGGCGATAATTATAGTTTAGGTACTGGATTATCTGAAAAACAAATGGAATCTTATATGGTAAGAGGTAATTACTCATATAGAGATAAATATTTATTAACAGCTTCTGTTCGATGGGATGGAGCCTCACAGCTTGCTGATGGTAATAAATGGGCTAGTTTCCCATCATTAGCATTAGGATGGCGTATTGATCAGGAACAATTCATGGATAATATGACATGGATTGATGGATTAAAACTAAGATTAGGATATGGTATTACAGGTAACTCTGCAATTAATGCATATGCTACTAAAGGAGCCTTACAAGCATTATACTATAACTGGAGTAGCTCATCATCTTCTTTAGGATATGTAGCTTCAGATCCATCTTCAAGACGTCCATCAAAAATGGCTAATTCAGAGTTAAGCTGGGAAAAAACTACTCAATATAATGTTGGTATAGATTTCGTTTTGTTTAACAGCAGGCTTACAGGTAGTTTCGACACCTATAAAACAGAAACTAACGATTTATTAATGGCAATGAGTATTCCTTCACTAACCGGATATACTTCAACCTATGCAAATGTTGGTAAAACAAAAGGTTCTGGTATCGATATACAAATTAATACTATTAACGTAAAAACCAATGACTTTAAATGGTCTACTAATCTATCATGGTCAACCGATAAAAGTGAAATTATTGAATTAAGCAATGGTAGCACTGAAGACATTAATAATGGTTGGTTTGTAGGAGAAGACATTGGGATTTACTACGATTATGTATATGATGGTATTTGGAAAACATCAGAAGCTGATGAAGCGGCAATTTATGGACGTAAACCTGGCCAAATTAAAATTAAAGATTTAAATAACGATAATTCAATAGACGGAAGTAACGATAGAAAAATAGTTGGATACAAAAGACCTGATTGGTCAGGAGGTATTACAAATACATTCAACTATAAAAATATTGAATTCTCATTCTTTATTTATTCTCGTTGGGGAAATACCTTTAGAAATGGAGCTTTAACTTTGGATGGTAGATATCAACAACGCAAAATTGATTATTGGGTAGCAAATTCTAACGAAGATGCAGAATACTATTCACCCGGATCAAATGGAGAAGCTGCAGACACATACAGTTCTTCAATGAATTATCAGGATGGTTCTTTTATTAAAATGAGATACATAAACTTAGGTTATAATTTCACTTCTCAACAATTAAAGAAGATTGGTATTAGTAAACTAAAAGTATATGCTCAATGTACAAATCCATTTATGATTTATTCTAAGTGCGATTATTTAGATACTGATCTTTCAAATTACAATAATAACACAACCTCTACTGGATCAGCTACAACCTTAAAAGGTTTAGTATTTGGAGTTAACGTAGGATTCTAAATTAAAAACTGAAATTGAATATGAAATTACATAAAATATTAACTGCATTAGGTATAATAGGTTTATTAGCTACAACCACAACCTCATGTAAAGATGAATTTTTGGAGGAAGAACTTACTACTACATACAGTACTAGTATTTTCACTACTCAGGATGGTCTAGACCAATTAGCGACAGGTGCCTATCAAAAACTTAAATTTAAATTTAATTACTTTTGGGGTATTGAGATGTATAACCTTGGAGTTGATGAATTTACTGATGGAAACAACTCTATTGCAAACTTCAATTGTTATAGCTCTGATTTAAATTCAACCTCAGGATGGTCGAATCAACCATTTTTTGATAACATGTATGGTGCTATCGAATCGGCCAATACTCTTATCCAAAATGTTCCGCTATATTACGATAATGATAATGAAAACTATAATACTCGTTTAGGAGAAGGATACTTTTTAAGAGGATATTTTTATCTCGAACTAGTTACTCAATATGGTGGAGTGCCTTTAAAATTGAAACCTTCAACTAGTGTTGAAACTTATTTTGCTCGCGATACTGAAGAAGATTGTTTCTCTCAAATAATCTCAGATTTAAAACAAGCATATGACTTGCTACCTGCAACAGCATCACAAACAGGGCGTTTAACTCAAGCCGCTGCTGCTCACTTCTTAGCTAAATCACACTTAACAAGAGCTAGTGAATTATATAGTTCATGGAATTCAAACTATGTTGATGATGACTTGGAGGCGGTAATTAAATATGGTACAGAAGTATACAATTCACATCCACTATGTTCTAATTACGTTGAACTATGGGATTACCAATATGCAAACAGTCCTAACGAAACCGTTTCTGAAATAGTATTAGCTGGTCAATTTTCAGATGATCAATCAACATGGGGAAGATTTGGAAATACAATGCATTTAATGTACCCTTCAGTTTATCAAGATATTGCAGGAACCGTAAGAGATATTTCTGGAGATAGAGAATTCTCCTTTGCACGATCAACCAATTACACAATGGATGTTTTTGATAGGGTTAATGATTCAAGATTCTGGAAATCGTTTATAACAACATATGGATGTAATTCAACAGACAAAGCACCTGAATGGTCTGAAACAAATGCTCTTCTTGGTCCTGATGGGACAGTAGCTGGAACAAAACGTTTTGTTGGGGGTGATTTAGCAATAAAGTATATTGTTAATGATGCAGGAGATAACAGATTTAGTGATATTGAGGGAGATGCCACCGGAGTTCTTAAAAATGGAGTAATGCAGAATACTCATACTTTTGTTAGATATTTTGATGGTGAAAATCAAGCCTTTGTAGGTGAACATGGAAATGAAGGTTACTATGGAATTCAAAAAAGATCAGTTGCATTATCAAAATACAGAGATGGTTATAGAACATCTATTTCTTCTTCATTTGGAACAAGAGATGGAGTGGTAGCCCGATCTGCTGATGATGTTTTAATGGTGGCTGAGGCATATATTCGTCAAGGCGAGTCACAATATGATAATGCCATATTCTGGATTAACAAACTAAGAGACAGAGCTGCATTTGCAGAAGGTGAAGATCGTTCTGTTCATGTAGATGGTGGTCAGGCTTATAAAAACAATCCATATTGCGAAGGTAAAGGTGGTGGATATTCAGCTGACGGTGCTGTATATTTTGATACAAATACTTATTATGAATCAAATAATGACATGGCTGAAACAACGGCCCCAACTTTAACAGAAATGCATATCAACTCTGTAGATGATATTTACAACTCTGAGGTAGATGCTCCAATATATGCTAAATTAGGGTGCTCTAGTAATGCTGATATGATGATGTGTTTCTTATTAAATGAAAGAACCCGTGAGCTTTGTGGAGAACAATTGCGTTGGCAAGATCTTGCACGAACAAAAACACTTGAAGCCAGATTCAAGGCTTTCAATGACGGTTGGGTTCGTGGTAACTCTACTTTTAATGCAAATACTCATTATTACCGTCCTCTTCCTCAATCATTTCTTGATGCGATTACAGATGAAAACGGTAATGCTCTAACTGCAGATCAAAAACAAGCAATACAAAATCCTGGATACTAAAAAAGTATTAAAATGTAAATAGATTATGGGTAACTCATTTATTTGAGTTGCCCATTTTTATCATACTTGTTTTATTATTTATCACATTTTTACTTGCAATGTATTATATAACTAAAGAGACTTACATCCAATTATTGTCATTCCTAAGAACCCAAATATCTTCTGTCCTTATAATTATCCTATCAATTCTTTGTGGATGTACAACTAATCCATCCCATTCTTCCCAAACCCAAAAAGAAACAACAAAAAAGCCAAACATTATTTTTGTTCTTGCCGATGATTTAGGATACAACGACGTTGGTTATGCAGGTCAGAAACTAATGCAAACACCCCATATTGACCAACTTGCCAAAGAAGGAAAAATATATACAAGCACCTATGCCGGAGCTCCGGTATGCGGCCCATCCAGAAGTGTTTTAATGACGGGTCAACATACAGGCCATACAACAGTTAGAGGTAATACTACTATTACAGGAGGAAAAGAAGGTAAAAAAGGAACTAAAACTATTTACAGGGCAAATATTGCTTCTGATGATTATACAGTAGGTAGTTTAATGCACGATGCTGGTTACAAAACCTGCCTGGTTGGAAAATGGCATCTAGGAGGTTTTGATTCTACTGCTACCCCATTATATCATGGATTTGATGAATTTTATGGCTGGTTGATTAATAAACCACAAACCTATTCAAGTACATACTGGCCAGATAAAAGGATGAAAAATGATGTAATGATTGATATTCCTCAGAATGCAGATAGTAAAAAAGGATATTATCATACTGACATATGTACCGATGAAACCATTGATTTTATTAAAAAGAATAAAAATGCTGATCAACCTTTTATGGTGATGTTATGCTATTCAAATCCCCATGCCCCTCTTGATGCACCGGATAATGCTATTTATGATGATAAAGACTGGCCTGATGACATGAAAACTTATGCCTCTATGATATATCATCTTGATCAAAACATAGAAAGGTTAAAACAAGCTATTATTAATGAAGGATTGAGTGAAAATACCATTGTATTTTTTGCTTCCGACAATGGCCCAAGATCAAACTACTCTGATAAGTTAACCGAAGTAGTAGACTTCTTTGATTCAAATGGTCAGCTTAGGGGCTACAAAAGAGATATGTACGAAGGTGGTATCAGGACTCCAATGATTGTATGGTCTCCTAAAATGGTAAAAGCAGGAACTCAATCAGACCTACCCTGGTATTTTGCCGACATTATGCCTACGTTTTCTGAAATAGCAGATTATAAAACAAACAAAATGAAAACCGATGGAGTTAGTGTATATTCTTCAATACTGGATCAACCTACTTCGGACAAACCAAGATTTTTGTATTGGGAATTCTTTGAACGAGGCTATAAACAAGCTGTACGATACGGTAAATGGAAAGCTGTTGTTATTGGAGGAAAAATGGAATTATATGATTTATCTACAGATATAGGTGAACAAAATGACATTTCAAGTGGACATCCAGAGATTATTAAAGAGATTAAAACATACCTTTCGGGGTGTAGAACTGATTCTCCGTACTGGCCAGTAACACCTGAATAAACGATCTCAGAATAAACATGGATGATATCAGTATTGATAACATTTGGCAAAATATAATAAAACACCCTCTAGACTAGCTCGTTATCAAAACAAAATATTCTGAATCGAAAAAGACATGTATGAGGGTAAAATAATCTTAAGTATAAAAACACAGGTTTATGGAAGAATATACATCTGCTAAAACAATGCAGATGTATATTTTTGAAATTGTAAAAACATATCATCAAAGAGATCAAAAATACAATCTGAAGAAACGAGTCATAAAATATCATTTCGACAAATCATATCTTTCTCACAGAAGTAATGATCAAATTTGACAGATTTCATTTAAAAGATGAAAAATATATTTGAACAATGAAGACTATATTTAGCAACAATCAATTTCATTTAAAAACCATTTCCATATTCCTTCTATTAAGTTTTATGGGATTTGCTTCGTTTGCCGAAAAAAAAGAAGCAAAATCGAAAAAAAAGAAAAAGGAAATTACAATCACAAATAATGCTGTAAATGATGCCAACACACCTTTACATCTACTACAGCCTGATTATCCTATAAATTATCATGTTCCAAATCAGGTTGAGATTGGAACAAAAATGGAAACCATCCTTCAATATCTTTCAAAAACTACTCCAACTCAAATCATTAATTCAACCAATCAACAAGTCGTTACCGATTATAAAAATATTACGAACAATTGCCATCTGAAAAAAGGCGATTTTCGATTGACATCTTATGAGTGGGGAGTAACTTATGCAGCCTTGATAAGAATGGCCCAGATATCTGATGATAACAAATATCTTAAGTATGTGAAAGATCGCTTTAAGTTCTTATCTGATGTTGCTCCCTATTTTCAAAACATATTATCCCAGGAGGGAACCATAGACCCTGTAATCAGAAGTGTGTTACAACCACATGCCCTGGATGATGCCGGGGCAATGTGCACTTCTATGATCAAAGCTTCTATTTATGATAAACCATCGGTTGAACTAGATACTTTAATAGGAAATTACATCGACTATATTATGTACCATGAATACAGATTACAAGATGGTACTTTTGCCCGGAAACGTCCTCTTCATAATACGGTATGGTTAGATGATATGTTTATGGGAATCCCGGCCCTGCTACAAATGGGAAAATATAAGCGCGACAATAAATACACCTCAGAAGCCATTAAGCAGATCAGGCTTTTTAAAGAAAAGATGTTTGTTGATGAAGATGGCCTGTTTCGTCATGGTTGGGTTGAAGGTTTAAATCCGGAACCTAAATTTTACTGGGCCAGAGCTAATGGGTGGGCTTTACTTACTTTATGTGAAGCTTTAGATGTTCTTTCTGATAGAAATGAAGATCGTGAGTGGATTTTAGACTTATACCAAAAACATATTGCTGCTTTAGTGCAATATCAGTCAGGAGAAGGTTTATGGCATCAGTTAATCAATAAAAACGACTCATATCTTGAAACCTCTGCCTCTGCAATTTATGTTTACGCCATTGCTCATGGTATTAACCAGGGATGGCTAAATGCAAAGGTTTATGGACCTGTTGCCACATTAGGATGGAATGCACTGTCTGAAAAAATCAATGCACAGGGGCAAGTTGAAGGTACCTGTGTAGGAACAGGAATGGGCTTTGATCCTGCGTTTTATTACCACCGTCCAACAAGCTCATTTGCTGCACATGGCTATGGACCTATGTTATTTGCCGGAGCTGAAATGATTGAGCTATTGAATCATAACTTTCCTAAAATGAACGATAGTGCAGTTCATTTCTACGGACAAAGACAACCATATACTCAACCCATTTTTGAAGTTGGTGATCCTCGTCACCCACCTTATTTAAAAGCTGGCAGCACTCGTAAAGGAGATCATCCTGTTGTTTTTGTTATAGGTGATTCTACCGTTAAAAATGGTCGCGATCGAGGTGATTTAGGTCAATGGGGATGGGCCAGTTTCTTTGACCATTTCTTTGATACAACAAAAATATCTATTGAAAACCATGCATTGGGTGGTCGTAGTAGTCGTACTTTCCTTACTGAAGGTTTATGGCAGAATGTATTGGAAGGGCTAAAAGAAGGAGATTACTTGTTTATTCAATTCGGACATAATGATGGTGGTCCTTTTAATACTGGACGCGCTCGTGCTTCGATAAAAGGAGCCGGAGAAGAATCTCAGGACTATATTATGGAAGCAACCGGAGGTCCGGAAACTGTTTATACATTTGGTCATTACATGCGTCATTATATTAAACAAGCCAAAGCACATGGTGTTAAAGTGATAGCATTATCTCATACTCCACGTAACAATTGGGAGGATGAAAAAATGGCCAGAGTTACGGATACCTATGCTAAATGGACCAAACAAGTAGCTGAAGAAGAAAATGTATGCTACATCGATGCCAATGATTTATGTGCTAAGGAATACGAAAAAATTGGTCAGGAAGCAACCAAATCTTACTATAAGGATAATGTACATACTTCTTATATCGGCGCCATTTTAAACGGAAATACTATAGCAAAAGCAGTTTACAATCTTGAAAATTGCGATTTAAAGAATTACATGAATAAGGATTCTATAGATAATCCTACCAAAGTTGCTCCAAAACCTCTTTATCGCGATCCTGTTTTCGATGGTGCTGCAGATCCGGTTATCATATGGAATAAACAAGAACAAAAATGGTTTATGTTTTATACCAATCGTAGAGCGAACCTTGAAAATACTCAGGGCGTAGATTGGGTTCATGGTACACCTATTGGTATTGCAGAATCTGAAGATGGCGGATTAACATGGAAATACAAAACCGACGCAAAGATAAGTTACGGAGGTAAAGATGTTACCTATTGGGCTCCTGATGTTATGGAACACAATGGAACCTACCATATGTATTTAACAATTGTTCCGGGTGTATTTTCGGATTGGAGTCATCCTCGCGAAATCATTCATCTGACCAGTAGTAATTTAATTGACTGGAAATTTGAATCAAAGATTAATCTTGTGTCTGATAAGGTGATTGATGCTGAAGTGATAAAAGCACCAAACGGAAAGTGGAGAATGTATTACAATAACGAGCGTCATAATAAATCAATATACTACGCTGAAAGTGATGATTTATACACTTGGAAAGATAAAGGTTTAGCTGCTGCTCAAAGGCGTGGCGAAGGTCCTGTGGTTTTCTATTGGAAAGACAGGTATTTCATGATTATTGATTCATGGAGAGGACTTACTGTTTACAGCTCCAAAAATATGGATAACTGGCATCTTCAGGAGGATTTTATCCTTGCCAAACCAGGTTTTGGAACTGATGACGAAGTAAAAGGCGGTCATGCTGATGTTGTTGTTAACAATGGCAGAGCCTACATCTTTTACTTTACACATCCGGGAAGAACAGAAGGTGTTAAGGAAGATAACTACGAAACCAGAAGATCATCCATACAAGTAGGTGAGTTAATTTTTAAAGACAATAAAATAACCTGTAACAGAAATTTACCGGTTGATATCAAATTAGTGAACGAAAATAAATAATCAAAATAGCATACATAGATAACAAATGGCATAACACAATAAGTTTTGGTTATTTGTTTCTTATGAAGAATAGAAAACACTTAAAAAATGAAACAAAAAACAATAATAGCTCTATTTTCAATTATTGCACTTGTTAGCTGTAACACACCCAAACCTAAAGATGTGAGTATTTATATTGCTGGCGACTCAACAGCTCAAGGGTACGATACTACACGAACTGTAATGAGAGGTTGGGCACAGATGTTACCCAGTTTTTTTGATGAGCATGTTACTATAGTTAATAAGGCAAAAGCCGGAAGAAGTACCAAAAGCTTTATTGCTGAAAACAGATGGCAAGGAATTATTGATTCTATTAAGCCTGATGATTATGTTATTATTCAATTTGGGCACAACGATGCTTCGTCTAAACCGGAAAGACATGCCTCCTACCCTGACTATAAAAATAACTTGTTAAAAATGATTCAGGAGGCTCAGTCTAAACAAGCCAATCCTATTCTTGCAACTTCAATTGTAATGAGAACTTTTAATGGAAGATCTCTTGTGGATGACCGTTTGTTGGGTTACCCTGCAATCATGCGTCAACTAGCTGATTCATTAAATATACCTCTGATTGATACTTACGTAAAAACCAGAGACATGATTATTATGATGGGTGATGAACCTTCAAAAGAATTATATATGTGGATTCCGGCAGGTGTTGATTCTATTCGTCCTAATGGGTCGCAAGACGATACTCACCTTCAAACTCCGGGAGCCATGGCCGTTGCTGAGATTGTAGCAAAAGAAATTAAAAAACAAAACCTTAAAAATATTGCTGATCATGTTGTTATCCATTAAAAAACTGGCAAAATACACAACACTTTTGTGTATTCCATTATTATTTGCTCAGTGTCAACAAAAGGTTGAATGGCCTGAGGAATCAATTGACACAAAACCAGGATCACGTTGGTGGTGGATGGGAAATGCTGTTGACGAAACCAACCTTACTAAAAACATGGAAGCATATGCTGATGCAGGAATTGGTTCCCTTGAAATTACACCTATTTATGGTATTCAGGGTAACGATTCCAATGAAGTTGACTTCTTGTCAGACAGATGGATGGAGTTGTATACTCACACTCAAAATGAAGGCAAAAGACTAGGTATTAACATTGACATGAATACCGGAACCGGCTGGCCTTTTGGTGGTCCAGAAGTAACTGTTGAAGATGCTGCAGGTCGTTTATTGATTAAGGAATATAACTTAAGCACAGGGAAACAGTTAAAGGATGAAATCATTCCTGATGATAAAAAACAACAGGCAACTGCGGTTCTTTCACGATTAATGGCATACTCTGAGGCAGGAGAATGCTTAAATCTTACAGATAAAGTTGAAAACAAAAGATTGAACTGGACAGCACCTAAAGGTAACTGGAAGTTAATTGCTTTGTTTGAAGGGCATACTTTCCAACAGGTTAAAAGAGCAGCTCCAGGTGGAAAAGGTTTGGTATTAAATCACTTCTCAAAAGATGGCGTTGAACGTTATTTAGATCGCTTTACAAAGGCTTTTACAAAAAGTAATGCTACTCCTCCCAACTATTTCTTCAACGATAGTTACGAAGTGTATCGCGCCGATTGGACTCCGGGTTTACTGGAAGCTTTTGAAAAAATGCATGGTTATAAATTAGAGGAATATCTTCCTTGGTTTTTAAGTGAAGAACATAACGATACTACTGCAAGAATTATTTCTGATTACAGAGAAACTTTTTCGAGCATGTTAGTCAACAACTTTACAATTCCCTGGACAGAATGGGCACATAGTTTAAACAGTAAAACACGTAATCAGGCCCATGGATCTCCTGGTAATTTAATTGATATTTATGCTGCGGTTGATGTTCCGGAATGCGAAGGTTTTGGATTATCAGATTTCGATATTAAAGGCCTGCGTAAAGATTCTATGACCCGTCATAACTTCTCTGATTTATCAATGTTAAAATATGCCTCATCGGCTGCACATATTTCAGGAAAGCAATATACCTCATCTGAAACTTTTACATGGTTAACAGAACACTTCCGCACTTCGTTTTCTCAATGTAAACCCGATTTGGATTTGATGTATGTTTCGGGTGTAAATCATGTTTATTTTCATGGAACGACTTATAGTCCTGAAGACGCTGCGTGGCCAGGCTGGAAGTTTTATGCATCTGTTGATATGAGTCCTACCAACCCATTATGGCGCGATGCCCAGCCTTTCTTCAAATATATTTCGCGTGTACAATCTTTTATGCAAATGGGGCAACCGGACAATGATTTTCTGGTTTATCTTCCTGTTTACGACATGTGGCATAATGAAGAAGGTCGTTTATTGATGTTTGATATTCATGCCATGAAAGAACGTGCTCCCGAATTTATCAGTGTGGTAAATTCAATTAGCAAGGCTGGCTACGACATGGATTATATATCTGACAATTTTGTAAACTCAACAACAGTTAAAAATGGAAGTTTAGTAACAGAAGGTGGTGCTTCATATAAAGCTCTGATTGTACCTGCTGCTAATAAAATTCCGGTTGAAACACTCAAAAACCTGTTAAAACTAGCTTCTGAAGGTGCACAAATCATCTTCCTTGAAAACTATCCAAACGATGTTCCAGGGTTTGGGAAATTAAAAGAGCGCAGAGATAACTTCAACGGTTTAATCAGCGAACTTCCTGCTACTGATTTTACAAAAACAACGTCAACAGTTTATAAAAAAGGAAAAATTATTACTGGTGTTGATTTTGAGAAAACTTTAGATGAAACAGGTGTTGTTGCCGAAGAATTTAAAAAGAAAGCAGACCTTCAGTTTATTCGTCGTAAAAACAACAACGGACATCACTATTTTATTTCGGCATTAAAGCATCAGGATACAGATACCTGGATTGCTCTGCAAGAATCTGCAAATACAGTCGTTTTCTTTGATCCTATGACAGGAAAAATAGGAAAAGCCATGACTAAAGAAGAGAACGGACAAACCAAAGTTCGCATACAGTTAAAATCTGGTGAATCCATCATTTTAAGAACCTATAAATCGCCTGTCAATTGCGAAAACTGGCCTTACATTGTTGAATCCGGTGAACCATATTTAATCAATAACAACTGGAAAGTTTATTTCAAAGAAAGTATTCCGGCTATCACAGATACCTTTACCTTACCTACTTTAATTCCCTGGACCAAATTAAATGTTCCTGAAGCTAAGGAAAACATGGGTGTAGCCGTTTACTCTACAACATTTACCATTAATAAAGATGAACATACCGAATGGATTCTTGATTTAGGAGATGTTAGAGAAACTGCCAGAGTAAAAATAAATGGCCAGAAAGTGCAAACACTATGGTCGGTTCCTTATTTGGTTTCTGTTGGCGAATATATTAAACACGGATTAAATTCTATTGAAGTAGAAGTAACAGGTTTACCTGCCAATCACGTTGCCAGTATTGATCGTCAAGGTATTGAATGGCGAATTTTCAAAGAGATCAATTTTGTTGACTTAAACTATAAAAAAACAGGTTATGCCAATTGGGAAACCATGCCGGCAGGTTTAAACAGTCAGGTTAAACTAATACCTATTAAATATTCAAAATAAAACATAAGTTATGAGGTATATTTTATTCATTATAACCATTGCTCTTTGTACCGGTATTTATGCCCAGAATAACATCCCAAATTTTGAGTGGATGGAAAAAGTGGGTGCAAAAAGTTTTCCTGACGGAGAGAAAGTTTTTAATGTAAAAGATTATGGTGCAGTTGGCGATGCATTGGTAATGAATACTGAAGCCATTCAAAAAGCTGTTGATGATGCAGAAGCTGCAGGTGGTGGAATGGTTACTTTTGAACCTGGTATTTATTTAACCGGTTCCATTTTTATTGGCAACAACGTAAATTTTCATATTCCCAAAGGCACTATGTTAATGGGTAGTCAGGATTTAAAAGATTACAAATACATTGATACCCGTGTGGCCGGAGTTGAAATGAACTGGCCTTCTGCATTGGTAAATATTCTAAATAAAGAGAATGTTGCCATAACCGGCGATGGTGTTATTCATGGAAAAGGCAAGGTATTTTGGGATAAATACTGGACCATGCGTAAAGACTATGAAAAGAAGGGTTTAAGATGGATCGTAGATTACGACTGTGATCGCCCCAGAGGAATTCTGATTTCAGAATGTAAAAATGTTACCGTTGACGGAGTTGTATTGTATCAGCCAGGATTCTGGAGTTTACATATTTTATATTCAGAGCATGTTACGGTTAACGATATTACTATTAGTAACAACATTGAAGGTCATGGTCCAAGTACTGATGGTATTGATATAGATTCTTCATCTTTTGTACTAGTAGAAAATAGCAGTATTAACTGTAATGATGATAACTTTTGCTTAAAATCAGGAAGAGATAGTGATGGACTAAGAGTGAATCGCCCATGCGAATACATCGTTCTTAGAGATTGTTATGCCGGAGTTGGTGCAGGACTTGTAACATGCGGTAGTGAAACATCTGGAGGTATTAAGCACGTTGTGGCATATAATTTAAAAGCTGTAGGTACTACTTTTGGATTAAGATTTAAAAGTACCAACCAACGAGGAGGTGTTATTGAAGATATTCATCTATCCAATATTACAATGGAGAATGTAAAATATCCTCTTTCTGTTGATTTAAACTGGAACCCTGCATATAGTAATTCTCTTTTACCAGAAGGTTACGATAGAGACAGTTTACCAGAACATTGGTTAAAAATGCTTGAACCTGTAGATCCTAAGATTGGAACGCCTAAATTCAGGAATATGACCTTTACTGATATTAATGTCAAAAACGCTAAAACGGCTCTTATCATTGGTGGAACTAAAGAAAGTACTATAGATAACTTTACGTTTACCAATGTTTCGTTTGAAGGTGAAAAAGCTGGTTATATCCGTTATGCCGAAAATTGGAAATGTAATAACTTTACAGTAAAAGGTAAGGATGAATTAAAACTTGAAAAAACAAAGAAAATTAAGTTTTAATTATTAAGCTGTTTGGATTAGAATTTAATAAACCACCCCGCCTTCGGCACCCCTCCTAAAAATCAGGAGGGGAGTTTACTGCGCGACTCTCCTCCTTCCCAAGGAGGAGTACCACGAAGAATGAGTGGGGAGGTGGTTATTTTATACAATTAGTATTTATTGCTCAATTTGAAAACTAAATAATTATGCGATATATCAATTTTATTATTTGTATGCTAGTGCTGATTCCATTGGGATTGGCAAGTCAAAATACAGAAAGACAGTACTTGTCCGGGACGGGTTTATACCATACCAAAACCTGGGATTTTTATTGTTCTGATGGACAAAACAGTAAAAAGTGGAGTAAGATCGAAGTGCCATGTAACTGGGAACTTCAGGGCTTTGGAACTTATACTTACGGTCGATTCTACAAAAAAGGTGAAGAGCCATCTAAAGAAGTAGGTACTTATAAGTACGATTTTAAAGTACCAAAGGATTGGAACGGAAAACAAATAACCATTGTTTTTGAAGGTTCTATGATAGATACAGAAGTGTTTATTAACGACCAAAAAGCTGGTGATACGCATCAGGGAGGTTTTTATCGTTTTTCGTATGATATTACTGATAAAATCATTGCAGGTAAAAAGAATAACTTAAAAGTAATCGTTCATAAACATTCGGCTAATAACAGTATTAATGCAGCTGAGCGTAAAGCCGACTGGTGGACGTTCGGAGGTATTTACCGTCCTGTTTATTTAGAGGCTAAACCTCAAACAGCCTTTGATCATGTAGCTTTAGATGCCAAATGTGATGGAAGCCTGACTGCTGAAATAGATCTTTCTGAGGAATTAAAAGGAGGTAAAATTACTGCTTCTATTAAACCTTTAACAGGATCAGGTTCTTTCGAAACCAAAACATTTACCATCAGCAATCCCGATTTAAAACAACAAATCTCTACAAAATGGGATCATGTAATTGCCTGGAATCCAGAAAATCCACAATTGTATGTATTGGATTTAAAACTGATTGACAGCAACAATAAAACTGTTCATGAATGGACCTCACGCATGGGATTCCGTACTATCGAATTCAGGGCTAAAGATGGTATCTACATGAATGGTACTAAAATAGTAATGAAGGGAATTAACCGCCACTCATTTCATCCGGAAGGTGGTCGTACAACCAATCGCGAAATCAGCAAAAGCGATGTGTTATTAATGAAAGAAATGAACATGAATGCGGTACGTTTCCACTACCCTCCTGATCAACACTTTTTAGAAATGTGTGACTCATTGGGAATGTTTGTGGTGGATGAATTAGCCGGATGGCAAAATTGCTACGATTCTGAAGTAGGGCCTAAACTGCAGAAAGAAATGGTAATGCGAGATGTAAACCATCCTTGTATTGTGCTTTGGAGTAATGGTAACGAAGGTGGCTGGAACTACAATTTAGATGCTCACTTTGCAGACTATGATCCTCAAAAGCGTCATGTAATTCACCCCTGGGCTGATTTTAATGGTATAGATGCACACCACTACCCCACTTATTTAACTGGTGTGGCTCGTTTAACCAATGGTTATAAAGTATTTATGCCAACTGAATTTATGCATGGTATGTACGATCAGGGTCATGGTGCCGGATTAGAAGATTTTTGGTTAAACTGGACTTCTCACCCATTATTTGCAGGTGCATTTATGTGGGCTTTTAATGATTGTGCTGTGAAAAGAACAGACAAAGGAGGAATTCTTGATTCTGATGATTTCCGTGCTCCGGACGGTATTGTTGGTCCTTATCGCGAAAAAGAAGGAAGTGTATTTACAGTTCGTGAAGTTTGGGCGCCAATACAGTTTAAGCAGTTGTATATCACTCCATCTTTTAAAGGAGAATTCTCAGTTTCGAACCATTACATCTACACTAACCTTAGTGAGTGTACCATGAGTTACAAACTATACCAGGTAGATTCGCCATTAAAAGGAAGTAAAAAAGAGGTGATTACAACAGGTAAAGTTGACTTACCAGCCTTAGCTCCGGGAGAAATGGGAAAAGCTAAAATGGAGTTACCTGATCAGTTCTTTAATGCTGATGTGTTGGAAATTGAGGCTTTTGATAAAACAGGAAAGTCAATTTGTACCTGGAGCTGGCCTGTTAAATATACTGATGAGTATTTTAAAACTCAGATAGCAAAAGCTGAAACTCAAAGCGATGTTAAGGTATCAGAAATGGATAGTATTACTACTTTAACGGCTAATGGCGTTTCTGTTTCTTTTAGTCAGCTTACTGGTCAGATTAAGGAAATAACAAACAGCAATGGTACTATTCCTTTAACTAATGGACCTGTAGCTGTAGGAATGAAAATGAAATATACCAGCTGCTATACAAAACAAACTGATGATAAAGCCATGTTTGTTGCCAAATATTTAGGTGCGATGGATTCTATTGTATGGACAATGAATGCAGATGGTATTTTAAATATGAATGCGGTAATGCTAAACCGAGCTCGCGGAGGAAAAGGCTTTGATGATGCATTTACCGATAATGATATTTACAGTTTAGGACTTACTTTCAACTATCCTGAGGAATTGGTTAAAGGTATGGAGTGGTTTGGTCGCGGACCTTATCGTGTTTGGAAAAACAGGATTAAAGGAACCAATTATAATTTATGGCAAAAAGATTATAACAATACTATTACCGGCGAAAGTGAGTTTGGTTTAACTTATCCTGAGTTTAAAGGATATCATGCTAATTTATATTGGGCAACAGTTCAATCGGATAAAGCTCCATTTACGGTTTATGCAGAAACTGATGGTGTATTTTTAAGAATGTTAACACCTGAAGAACCTAAAGGTCGTATGCAAGGCAGACATACAATGCCTGGTTTTCCTAAAGGAGATATTTCATTCCTTTATGATATACCAGCTATACAGTCATTTAAACCTACATCTCAACAAGGGCCGCACAGTCAGCCTGGAAATATCCGTATTAAAGTGGGTGATGAAGGTATCAGAATGATCTTAGATTTTGATTTTAGATAAATCCTAAATATTAAAAATCCCCGTATCACTTGAAGGCTGTCCTACTGATCTACCAGGGCAGCCTTCGTTTTTATAACATATTGAACTCTTGCTAAGGATTGAAAACCAATGACTGCATCCTGATATTGGTTTTATACCAATATTGTTTTACCACCGAGACTCAAAGACTCAAAGATTTTTTGATTAACTATTAAGTGATAATGATTGTACCCTAATTTTGAAATTCTAATTAGGTGATTTAATTGTAATATAATTTTACAGTTATATAATCTAAATATCCTTGATGTATAATTATATAGGTGTGACTCCGCTGGAGTCAAATTATCTATTAACTTTTACTATAAACATGTGATGCCTCTGGCATCATTCTAATCACCTAAATTTTTATAGAAACAAACGAATCTGCTTTTAAGAAGAATGAATAAGATTTCTCATCAATGGATATATTGATATGTTGGTCTTCAGTTTCTTCATTTCTTAATACGAGTATGATAGAGGAATCTGGATTTACAAAGGCCAGCGAATTGTTAAATGTGCCAGATGTTTTCAGAAGTTTTGCTCCGGACTGCACATAGTGACTAACATGCTTTAGTAAATAATACTCATGATTGTACTTAAAGGTATTATTAGTTGTATCCACACTAACCAATGAATTTTGTTTCCAGCCCCAGGTGCTGATTCCACCTTCATCCAATGAGGTATTCCAATACATATAAGCATTTGCACCATTTTTTAAATAGTGTTTCATCAAATCCCAGGAATAAACACAGTTTTTCCAATCGTTTTTACTATTACCACACTCCTGCTCTGTTTGGAATAACTTCAAGTCCGGATAGCGTTTATGAATTCCTGGTATGGCACCTTTACCGGCCCACTGAAAACCAACACCTGTTATATATTTCTTAGAAAGCTCATTATTTAAAACGGTATCAACCAATTCCTCTGTGGCACGTTCTACTGTTCCAAACATAACATCTACATCTTGTTTCTTCATTTCAGGGCCAAGATACTTGCCTACGAAGGTAGATAATCCCCCTGCCGTCCATGTACAACTAGGAAAAACCTGCGCTGAATTAAACTCATTTTGTGGCATAACCATAAATATTTCAATGCCCTCTTTTCTGTATGCTTCAATAAACTTACTAAAATACAGTGCATATGCTTTAAAATATTCCGGTTCCTGAATAAACATATCAGTACCTTCTTTTCCTTCTCGTTCTGGTGGTAAACCATTATTAATACCACGTAAATCCATTCCCCATTCTTCCGACTGAAATTCAGAATTGCCCAATACACTTTTTGCGGCATAGTGCTTATTGTATTTCATCCATTGAGGTGGCGACCATGGTGAAGCCCACAATTTAAGCTTCGGATTATACTTTTGAGCACTCTTTATAAAAGGAATCAAGGTTTCCCTATCATTAGCAATACTGAAATTATTCATCTCAAAATCGCCCTCTGATTCATTATAGGAGTACCAGTCTCTGGCAAAATCATTAGCTGCTACAGGCATTCTGCAAATAGTAAAATTAGCTCCAAAACCAGGTTCAAACAGCTCCTTAAAAATTCCGTCTCTATCTTCCGTACTTAATCTTTGAAGCGAAGTCCACCCCAACTCATTAAAACAAGCACCAAACCCGTCAATCTCCTGTAAAGTATCTGTCGACTCAATAATGATATCCGTAGCATCTGAATTGGAAACATTGCTTTCAATACTTGTTACAGACCAAGGGTTTGATTCTGTTGTGGTTGTTATTTCAAACTTTGGCTGTGAGCAAGCCGTAATTGCAGTCAGGGTAATCAATAGAAGTTTTTTCATTTTTAAATCGAATCTAAAATAATAAGGTACTGATTAGGTGTAAAATACTAAGTCCTTATTATTTATCAAAATAGCTTTCTATTTCAAAATCAAAAACGGACTCTTTCTCAGGTTTTATGGTGATGTTACCATAAGTACCTTTTACTTCTGCTTCAGACTCCCATGTTCCTCTGGTAAACTTAAATTGTGCCGGACTTTTAAGTTTTAGTGTGATCTCCCGCTCTAGATCAGACGTTTTTTCCATTTTGATTTTCTTCGGATTCCAGTCTCCTAAATTAGTCTGATTTCCGGTTATATAAACATTATCCTTTTTATTTAAAACCTTAACCCGTATAGTTACATTATATTCTACTTCACTCAATTCATTTTCTTGTAATGCAGAAACCTCATCAAAATAAAAATTAAATGCTTTGTTTAAACTTGGTGGAAAAGTGCTCCAATGATTGTTCTCAGGAAATGCCTCTATATGAACATTGACATTATGATTATTTAACGTCTGATTATAAAATGAATATAGTTTTTCTCGGGCCGGTTTCCATTCTTTCCAATAATCAATACCTTCGTTTGCATGGCTTAAATAAAAATAAGTTGGACTTTTTATTTTGGAATAATCATAGTCAATCAGAGCATTAGCTAATTTATTATCATCATAAGCCAAATTGGGTGAAATGGCGATATAATTATTAAAGATATCTGAATTTTGAAGGAATGAATACAGAACGAATGAAGCACTTAATGAGTGCCCAACAGCTATTCTGTTATTCAATGTTCTATAATGTGAATCCACAAATGGAATTACCTCTGTACTCACAAAATCAAAGAATTTATCAGCATTTCCTGAATACGTACCATAACGATCTATCGATTTTTGGGTTTCCAGCACCGGCAACAAATCATTATTTCGGGCATAATCTAATTTCTCATTATAAGGCGAAGTTATACCTATAACAATAAATGGCTTTGTATTATCGGATAAAAAGGAAATGATAGAACTTGTATAATCAAAGAATTCTCTGCTTTGGCTATCAAAAACATAAATTACATTAAAGTATTCGTTTACTCTCCAATCATAATCAATTGGGGTATATATTAATATTTCTCTTTCCTGATTTAGGGCTTCTGATTGAATTTTTACATTTTCTACTCGTGCGATTTTCTGCCCTGCTATTGAATTAATACAAAGGGTGAACAAGATTGAATAAAGAATTAATTTCATAGTTTTTTTTAAGGTTTACATTATTAATATCTAATTTATATAATCCAACATTGATGGTTTTTATGAATTTTTGGCTTAATTAAACCAATAGGTTAATTAAAGCATTCTTATTGGTCTATTATTCTATGCCTATAAAAAAAATTTCTATAGGCATAGGATTTATTTCTATAAGCATAAAAATAAATCCTATAAGCATAAAGTTTTAAGTTCGTACACATAGGATTATAATGTAACAGAATTATTGCTTTACAATACTTCCATGACCAAGATGAACTATATTATAATCTTTATCCTGAATTACATAATACAGTTTATAAGTACCCGATGGTTGGTTGGACAGGTTAAATGCAATTTCATACGCATTTTCAAACCGTGCTTCCAATATTTTTTTATAACGACTATTTAATATTGCAATATTAATTATAGGCGCTGTGTTATACGATAGATAAGCAACTTCTGTAAAAGGATTTGGATAAAATTTAATAATTGGATCAGACTGCAAATATTCAGTTTCTTCAACTATATACTCTGCGGTATTATTAAAGTTTAATGTATCAAAATAACTCTGCTCCAAACTACTAAATTCATCATTAAGGTTCCACTCTGAAGAATTATTTAAGTCTGAAAGTTCTGAATTATTCTTCTCACATGATGTGATGATTAAAACAGCGAATAGAATTATGACTATAAGTTTGTTCATTTGATGATTGAGATATGATTATTTTAATAATTCTGTGATCGTTTTTTGTAATTTCTTAATTTTTCCTGTTTCATGACTCCATTCATACACAGTATCCCTAAGCCTTTTCTTATTTAACAGACGTGATTGTAAAATCAATTTATTACCATAACTATCACTTCCAATTACAATACTATTTTTGGGAAAACCTTTCCATTTCTTTGCTTCATTTGTTTCATAACCAATATGATTAGCAGTCCTTGAGATTCTCTTTTTATCTTTCATATCAAAAAAAGGATGTATAATCCAATCGTTATTCCCGATAAGTATTTCTCCTCCATTTTTGATTTTCATTTTCGCAGTAAAAGACGATGGAAATATAACGCCCAACTCATTCTCAGTCTTTCTAATGTATTTTTCTTCTACGGGGAAAGGCATATGTTATTGGTTTATTTGAGGGTGATGGTTTATTTTTTGAATAAAAAGTGTTTGCGTTACTTCTGCATAAAGATGAAACAGATTATATTTTTATCTAACGATTTTAATTAGTCTATCGATTCTTCTTTTGTTTTCTTGTTGCAATAAGGATGGATATAAATTCATTAGTATATTCACAATTATAAAGATCAATGCAAATAAATAGTTCCCCCTAATTAATTCTACAAAAGCAAAAACAGTCACGATACAAAACCCTATTAAATGATTTATTTCAGCATAAGTCATTTCTTTTCTGATTTCCTCTAAGTCAGCTGTATTATATTTATTCTTCAAGGTTATTTTTGAATTGAAGAATTTAAAAAATGTATTCTTCACAATCCATCTAAAAACATTTATTCCAATTCTTTGATTCAGTCTTTTACTTTTGAAAAAATTGAAGTTGGAGAGTTTTTTATAGAAAGTTGCTCTTTTTAAAATTTCACCTAAAATCATTCCTACAATCCAGGAAATGAATGTAATAGAAATACTAAATGTGATATAATGAGAAATCATAATTATTCAATGTTTAAGGTTGTAAATTACAATGTAAATTCGATATATCAATCTGTATGATATTAGTGTGTATAAATATTTCAAACTGATCTGCTAAAATAATTATTTTAAACACATTAATATTACATAACGGACTTTTTATTACTAAAAAAGGCTACTCCATTACACTATGGTAGAGCTTCTATAAATGCCATATGGTAATTAAAAGCAAATTATTATCATATGAAACGAACAGCAAAAAATAATATCCGGACTTGCAACCTGGCATAAAACAAAATCAAATTTGGTTTTCAATATCTTTTTGATTACTGTGGTAAATTTAAGATAACAAGGCTAACACCCCTTAATTGCAATACGGATGTTCTGTTCTACTATGAAAACAGGCCTTAACAGCCCTTTGGTTACAAAGCTGTAAATCCAGGGCCAGAGGCCTGTTATATCAATAGCCATGGGTGATAGCCCATGGTATAAAAACCAAATGTAATTCAAGAGCCACGTAGTGGTGATATTTTTGTTAAATTAGTTAATAGCATATAGGCGTTAACCTGAATATCTTAATGTTAAAAACTTTACGGCATCGCAAGTTTATCGCAAAGTGTACGCAAATCCAGCCCATTTTATCGCAAATTTATCGCAACTGCATCGCAAAGGGGACTAGACAGCTACGCAACTGCTTCGCAAATGATCGCAACCGCTACGCGACCTGTACACAACCTGTACACCATAGATTTGCGATAACAGCACGATAAAGTAGTGATCAGGAAGTAGAAAACAGAATGCTTGATTAGTAAGTGTATTATTGTAGGGGTATGGTTAATAGATTTTATAATGCACAATGATGGGTTTAACTAATACAACATTGAAAACACCTATTAACTATATATAAATAGATAAAAAAGGCCGCAATATAATTATGTAGTATTTGACACACATTGAATTTAATTTATCTTTAGCATATTAAATAATAACCTATGACTAGATACTTTATTCTATTATCTCTTATTTCAATAAACTTTTGCCTTTTAGCACAAAAAGAGCCGAACTGGATTAATTCAACATGGAGAGAAACACAATATCCTAATCATACATTCTTGTCGGGTTTTGCTCAGGATGTAAAAGATAAAGATGAATCATTGTCAGAATCGCTGCAACGAATTAAAAATATGGCTGTGGGAGATTTGGCCAGAAGTGTTGTTTCTTCAGTAAAAACAGTATCACAAAATTATGCACAAAGCACTTCATTTGGCGATAATGAAGAAATCAAAAATACGTTTGAAACTCATACTCAATCTGAGACAGATGCAGAAATAAACAACATTAAGGTTGAAACCTATCATAACACCCAAAACGATTTTATTTATGCGTTTGCTTATGTTAACAGATACGAGGTAATTGGTTATTACAAAGCCAATATCAACATTAACATTCAGCAAATTGAAGGAATAATAAAAACGGCAAATGAGCTAATATCAACTGCTGAAAAATCAAAGGCTCAGGATGAACTTCAAAAAACCATTGCGCTTTTTGCTAAAAATGAATACGCACAGGGTTTACTTACTGCGGTTGATAAAAACATAGATGATAGCGGTTTACAAATAAACAAGTCAATTGAATTACGAAATACCGTTATTCAAACACTTAGTGAACTTGAGCAGGGTATATACATATACTTTGATTGTAATGCCTTACTATTTGGTAATAAGGACAACACACTTGAAAACAAAACTAAAGCTGAATTATCAGATAATGGCTGTAGTTTTACAAACGATAAAACACTAGCTGATTGGATTGTAGCCATAAAGGCGTCGGCACGTAAAAACAAGTTATATCTGGATGTATATTCGAGCTATGTGGATGCTGAAATAAAACTTACCAAAGTATATAATCAAAAAACTGAATACGAAAATAAAATAAGTAAAAAAGGCAATAGTATGGTAAGTTACCAAGAGGCAGCTGTTGATGCCTATGAAGAAATTGCTGCTACTTTAGTCAAAGATTTACTTACTCGGATTAAAAATTAGTTTATTTTTGTATCTCACATAACAAAAACTACAGCATAAAGAGCATTACTATAAAATCAGTATTGTCTTAATGTAAATTAATAAATGATTTGAAACGAGCCATTTAAATTGAAATATCAACCATATCTTTACCTTAAATCGGGGACTGATTATTCTGGTTATTTCAATACGGCCTAAAAAAGAAAATTAAAACTCATGAAACATCTATTCCTAATCATCTTTTGCTTTTACACCTTATCTTTAGTTGCACAAGACGACAAAAAAGTGGCTGTCTTTGATCCTGATGGAGAAGTAGCTAATGGAATTAAAAGCATTGTTAGAGAAGAAATTAGTAATGCTATAGTTAATACTCCTTCATATACAGTGGTTGAACGTACAATGATTGAAAAGGTATTGGCCGAAGCACAATTTCAAAGTAAAGGTTTAGTTGATGATTCTCAGATTAGTAAACTGGGAAAAATGATGGGTGCTGATTTAGTTTGTTATGGTTCTGTGGTTCCTTTAGGCAATAACTTTTACATATCGCTTAAAATGGTTAATGTAACTTCAGCCAAAGTTGTTTTACAAGCAACAGGATCTACTCAACAAGGTACTAACGATTTAATACAAGTGAGTCAGCAAATTGCCAACAAACTCATTAAAAACGGCAATTATGTTCCTCAGAAACAAGTGCAACAACCAACGCCAGTAAAGCAAAATCCTTTAATAAAAACACCTCCGGCTGAAAATACTTTACTTATTGCTATTCGCCCTGATAACAAAACGGAATTAGCTAAAGCAATTATTGATAAAATGACTTTACGATTTGGAGAAAAATACAATATTCAGGTTGCAAATCGTGTTTCAAACGGATCTGTAAGTTATATCTGTGGAAAATTCAGGGCACAATACAAATGCAAGCACATTGCTCTAATCACACTTAAAGAATCAAGTAAAGAGGTATACTATATAGCAGAAACATTGAATACCAGTACAAAAAGAAGAGAAGGAGCTCCTGTTAAAAAGGCATTAAAAACCAAAAAATTATCTTCTTCTGAAATCATAAATGACCTGGTTGATAATTACAATCATCTACTAAAATAAACTTGTTTTACCATGAAGCTTATCCATTCTTTTGTCATTATTATCTTATCATTAATTACTCCTATAATAAATGCACAAAAACACGCTAAGTGGAACGGTAAACAATGTGCCGTAGTACTTACCTATGATGATGCCTTAAATGTGCATCTGGATCATGTGATTCCATGTCTGGATTCGAGTAATATTAAAGGTACCTTTTACTTGCAGGGCGAATCTCCTGTTATTAAAAATAGAATGAACGAATGGAGACTTGCCGCAGAAAATGGCCACGAACTGGGGAATCATTCTTTAACGCACCCTTGTACCGGAAAACTTGAGGGACGAGAATGGGTTTCTGAAGAAAAAGACCTAAGTACATATTCTGTTTATAGAGCAGTAAATGAAATTAAAATTACAAATACACTACTGCAAGCTATCGATGGAAAACAAGAGCGTACTTTTGCCTATCCATGCGGAGATGCATTTATAGACACCGTAAATTATTATAAATCATTAGAAAATGATTTTGTTGGAGCCAGAGGTGTTCAATCTGGCTTACAACACATTAATGAGATTGATTTAAATGATATTCAATGTTATATGATGAATGGTCAATCTGGTGCAGAAATGATTGACCTGGTAAAACAAGCATCAAAAACTCATACCTTATTGGTTTTCTTATTCCACGGAGTAGGTGGAGAGCATAGTCTTAACGTATCTCTTAAGGCTCACCAGGAATTGATACATTACATAGCCAAACATCAAAAGAAAATTTGGGTAGCTCCTTTAGTTGAAATTGCCGATTACATTAAAAAAGAACAGGATAAAATTTAATAGCCAATAATAAAGAATGTTTATTTATTAATTCATTTCTTCTAAGACATCACCACTACATGGCTATTGTGTTACATTTGGTTTTTATACCATGGGCTAGCACCCATGGCTAATGAGATAACAGGCCTATGGCCCTTGATTTTCAGCTTTGCAATTAAAGATTTCTTAGTAGAATATAACGTCCGTATTATAATTTGGGGAATTCTGTAAAGACATCACCACTGCGTGGCTCTTGTATTAAAATTCATTTTATACCCTGGGCTAACACCCATGGCTAATAAGATAACAGGCCTATGGCCCTTGATTTTCAGCTTTGCAATTAAAGGGCCTTTAGGCCTGATTTCTTGGTAGAAAAAAGGTATATTATTGTGTTCAAGGGGCGTAGCCCTGCTGTCTTAACCATGGCTATACCATTCAAAATGGTATTGGAAACCGAGGTTATTTTGAATTTGTATGTTAAAAATTGAAAGCTACAAAGACATCACCACTGCGTGGCTATTGTGTTACATTATATTTTATACCATGGGCTATCCACCCATGGCTAATATGATAACAGGCCTATGACCCTTTATTTACAGCGTTGTAATTATTTAAAAGTATAAAGGATTGCATTTAGAATTTTTAATGCAGAGGTAAATAATATTGCTACACGCTCCATAGGGCCGTTAGGCCTGATTTCTTAGTAGCACATAGCGTCCATATTGCAATTGAGGGGCGTAGCCCTGTTGTTTTAAACTGGGCCAAACCATTCTATCAGATATATTTGATATTACATTGGTAACGCAACCAAAAACCCTAAATATTAACTCAAAAAAAATCACTTTGGAATCCATAAAGGTTTCACAAAGTGATTCTAATATATTTTATAACAAATCAGTAGTTGATTGTACTCAAACTACTTTTTAATATATCTGATTCCATCAGGATCAATAGAAATAATACGCTGCTTATAAAGTGTACCAATTGCCTTTTTAAAGTTCTTCTTACTTATTCCAAACATACTTGAAATTTCGTCGGCAGGACTTTTATCTGTTATTTTTAAGAAGTTTTGATGATCCTTTAGTTTGTCAAGAATAGATTGTGCTATTGAATCCACTTTTTCATAACCAGATTTTTCAAGCATTAAATCTATTTTATCATCAGATCGCACTTTCTTGACATATCCTTTTAATTTGTCACCTTTTCTTATTTTTTTAAACACCTCATTGGCATATATCATTCCCGAATGTGTGTTATTTATAATGGCTTTATAACCTAAATCACTCTGATGATATATCAATAAATCAACTTCCTGACCTTCCTCATACTCAGGCGGAATATTATCTAAAAACTTCTCCACTTTTGAAGATGCGGCAATTCTTTTACTTTCATCATCAAGATAAACATAAACCACATAACCTCTCCCCTTTTCTATATCAGCTTTTTGTTCTCTAAACGGAACCAGTAAGTCTTTGGGTAAACCCCAATCCATAAATGCTCCTACTTTACCAACCTCAACAGCTTTTAAGTAGGCAAACTCTCCCACTTCAGCCTCTGGCATTTCTGTGGTTGCAATTAAACGATCTTCAGAATCTAAATAGATAAATACTTCAAGTTCATCATCTACTGTACAGTTAATGGGTACATATCTGCGAGGAAGAAGTATTTCTCCTAATTCACCTCCGTCAAGATATAATCCAAAATCTAAATCTTTAACAACTTTTAAAACGTTGTATTTACCTATTTCTGCCATTGCTTTATTTACTTTATGCTGCAAAGATAATTAATTAGCTTAATGTTTTAGCGTATATATCACCAGACCTCAATATGTACAAATATTAAAGCTTAAACATCTCCTGCCAAAGACGATCAAACTCACTTTTAAATTGCTCTACAATAGATTGATTTGTTGTAACCAAAAGATTTTCCTGGTTATGTTTTTGAGCCGTATAAGTCCAGTTAAAACTGCCTGTAAAAGCAATCCTGTCATCAATAATTCCAAATTTATTGTGCATATGATATTCGGAGTGGTCTATCTTTATATCAATACCTTTATTTCGTAAATTCTGAATCTCAGATCCTCTGTCGAATATTTTTCGGTCATCGGTAATCACCTTTACTTGTACACCCCTTTTATGGCATTCCCAGATATCTTTTGCCAATCGATGGTCTGTTATTGAAAAAACACAAAGCAATACACTTTTTTTCGCCTTATTGAGCAAATCGTTTAAAGTATTACCAATATCAGTACCAGGACTAAATAACACCTTGTGAATACGAAATGTATGTTTATCAATTATATCAAAACACCCCTGTAACCACTCTACAGCTTCTTTATTACTTTTAAAACGCAAAGAATCCTGCAATAAACTCTCTCGTAACTGCTTTCTATCGTAATGATTTAACTCCGAAATTTGATGTAATACATCCTTATTATCTATAGTTTTAACCGTATCAGGCTTTAATGATCTAAAATAATTGAGCACATTCTCCATAATTCACAAAAGGTAGTATTTGTAAAGATTATTAATTTATTACACTACTGATTTACATATATGCGTTGGTACAATTCCCATTTGCTTAATCAAAGATTCAGCTTGTTTTTCAATAGTACTTCCTGATAACACCAAGGCAGTATCTATTCCAAACTGATTTCCTCCAATAATATCAGTATCAAGAGTATCTCCTACCATTAACACTTCTCTTTTTGATACTTTGCGTTTTGTATTGGCTATTTCATAAGCATACTCAAATATACTTACATCTGGTTTTCCAAAATAAAAGAATTTTCGATTGCTTACAGCCTCCATCATATTGGCAATACTACCTATTGCTATGGCAAATTCCCCATCACTTACCGGATATATTTTATCAGGATTTGCTACAATTACAGGCACATCAGTACCTCTAATAACATTTAAAGTTTTATTAATCCCTGGATGAAATTCATATCCTCCATCATCGAATAACATAATACCGCCAAGTTCTGGATAATCTTTTTCAACCACATCCTCCATGCGAATTGGTATCAAATCTGCACTTCTAATAAAATGTTCTGACGTTTCGCGGCCCAAATAAGCTATTATAGAACCCGGATAAACATTTTCTTTTAAAAATTCCACACTCATCATGGCTGAAGAAATCATATTTTCTTCTTTAACCAGATCAATACCATAATCCTGATATACTTTTGCTAATAATCTAGGTGACCGGGATGCATCATTTGTTATAATATAAAAATCTATACCCTCTTCTACTAAAAAAGAGAGCATTTCTTCTACTCCCTTAATCATTCCATGATGCTTTCTTAAAACCCCATATGCATCAAAAAAAACCACTTTATACTGTTCTACCAGTTCCTTAAATCTTTTAATCTCCATTATCTCTTAGTCCATCTTTTTAAAAATCAATGCTTCACTTTTATTTACAAGTGTTAATATGCCATTTTCAACTTTATACTGAAAAGTTTGATTACTCAATGCTTCAGCAAAATCATCCTCAATGTTTGAATTTAAACAGGCCATCTTGGTACTCATTAAATGATTTAATGTAATCGTATTCAATCCAAAATAAACTTTAGAACCAAATGTATTACATCCTAAAAAACCACTAATCCGGTTATTATCCAGATGAATTTCAATATAAGGTCTCTTGTTACATTGGTAGGCAGAAACGTTTTTACCATTAATAGATGCAAGCCCCCAAATATCATGCATTACTAAACTTCCATAATATTCACCCGTACCAGAATTCGACACAAATTCAGATTTTGAGTCTGTTTTAACGTCTACTTTAACAACGTATGGTTTATTAATCTCATCAGATAAAAAAGGATTATCATTCTTCTTTATACTAATTTTGATAGCCTTTCCTCCCCTTTTAAATTCATAATAGCTCTGTTCTCCATCAGTATGAATAATATTTGACTTAATCGGAATAACAATATCTTGCTTTAGTTCTTCAGATATAAATTTAACCTTTTGATCAAAATCGATTTCTAAACTCCAATCAGAATCATTACCACAAGCACTAAAATCAACTCCTTTCATTTGCATTTCAAACCCTTTAGTATTCGCAAGGTTTTCGGTTTTTAAAGAACTCTCTTTTTCAGAAGTACTCTTAATAACCTTTGTGTTACAAGACAACGCAGTAAACATAAGGACAAAAATGAAAATATACTGTTTCATGCCAATACCAATTTTATCGTTTTATTTAAATATCATTCTCTAATAAACAAAAGAACAAGACAAAGATAAACTTGTTTTTAATACCACATTTAATGGATTAGTCTATTTGTTGATAAAATTCCCTTTGGTGTTAACTCAAATAATTGTCAATACATATGATTTTAGAAAAATTTAAAAGCAAACCTTAAAATATAGATGCATTACTAACTTATTTAATATTTTTGAAGCCTCATAAAATAATATCATGCAAAATAAAGTAGTAGTTATTACAGGTGCATCCTCTGGAATTGGCTTAGCGCTGGCAAAAGAATATGCACAAAGAGGTTCAAAACTGGTTCTTGCAGCCCGATCGGTTGATAAGCTAAAAGAAATTGAATCCGAATTCAAAAATAAAGGTATTGATGCAATAAGCATAGCTATCGATGTTAGCAAAGAAGAGGATTGTAAAAATTTAATTGAGCAAACTGTCAGTAAATATAAACGAATCGACATTTTAATAAACAACGCTGGTATTTCAATGCGGGCTTTATTTAAAGATGTTGATTTGAATGTTCTTAAACAATTAATGGATGTAAATTTTTGGGGAACGGTTTATTGTACTAAATACGCCTTACCATACTTGTTAGAGTCCAAAGGTTCAGTAACAGGAATTTCTTCCATTGCAGGATTTATTGGCTTACCTGCACGCACAGGCTATTCTGCAAGTAAATATGCAATGCATGGATTTTTAGAGACTTTGCGTGTTGAAAATCTTAAATCTGGTTTGCATGTATTAATTGCTGCTCCAGGATTTACAGCTTCAAACATTAGAAAAACAGCCTTATCAACTGATGGAAGTGCTCAAGGTGAAACACCTCGTAACGAGGACAAAATGATGAGTGCGGAGGAAGTCGCAAAACATGTAGCTAATGCTATACAAAAACGCAAATCAACACTCATTTTAACTTTTGTTGAAGGTAAACTAACAGTATGGCTTAAAAAATGGATGCCCAGGTTATTAGAAAAACTAACGTATAATCACATGGCCAAAGAGCCGGACTCCCCACTAAAATAATTTGAAACACATAAGGCTGAAGTATAAATTGCTTCAGCCAAAATTTAATTCATAGGACTTTCAATAAGAAAGAATACAAAAGCAATCACAACCAATATAACAATAGTAGCTCCTGCTATTTTATTTAACCACCAGAGTCGGCGCAAATTAATTTTCGAACGAAATAAGTTTACAACGGAAGTAAGGATAAACCACCAAAGAGAAGCTCCGGTCATAACTCCAATAATTAGTAGCATGTGGCTAAAATAATCACCTCCCTTTTTAACTACTCCAAAACTTGCAAAAAAAGCAAGAAATAAGAATATTGCTAATGGATTTGAAATTGTAATCAAGAAAGTTGAAACGAAATCCTGAAATAAATTACCCTTACCTCTTTTTTGCTTACGAAGCTGTTTTGCAGGATTACTATAAAATATTTTAATTCCTAAAAATATAAGTATTGCAGCACCAAAGATTTGAATATATAAAAGTTGCTGTTCAATAAAACTAACAATAAACGACAAACTAAATCCTGCAATAATAGCATACAGAGTATCACTAAATGCAGCACCCAAACCAGAAAAAAATCCAGCTAATCTTCCCTTATTCAAAGTCCGTTGTATGCACAAAACACCAATAGGACCTAAAGGAACTGAAGCTGAAAATCCAATTATTATGCCGTCTAAAATATATTTTAATATCATTTTATTCTAAAATCAAAGCAATTATGCAAATCTGTCATTTAGTACTTATATAACAAGTTACGAATATTACTGTTTATAAGCATCGCAAAAATAATTGAATCTTAAAAACCTGAAAACAATAAGATCATTATTATTAACTTTTAACAACTTCAATTCAACAATTCTGCTTATTAGCATGAAAACTAGGCCATCCATAAAAATGAAAAACTACAAATAAGGTGGTTTGATTAAAGTTTTATTTAATTATTTATTACTTTAACGAACATTTTTACATCAGTTAACATTGTGTTAACATTATATTAATATTATAACAACACCAAAAGTATTTGGTCTATTTATGTTTGCAGCGAATTTTATTTTCAAATAGATTTATAAATGGATAATATTTATTTAATTCTGGTAGTAGTGCTATTTGCATTAGCTATTTCAGACTTAGTAGTAGGGGTTAGTAATGATGCCGTCAATTTCTTAAATTCCGCTTTAGGTTCTAAAGCTGCATCATTTAAGGTAATTATGATTATTGCAGCCGCAGGTATTTTTGTGGGAGCCACCTTTTCAAGTGGTATGATGGAAGTAGCCCGCAAAGGGATATTTAATCCCCAATACTTTTATTTTTCAGAGATAATGATCATTTTTCTCGCAGTGATGTTAACCGATGTGTTACTTCTAGATCTCTTCAATACATTTGGAATGCCAACATCAACCACTGTATCTATTGTTTTTGAACTTTTAGGATCAGCAATTGCAGTTTCTTTAATTAAAGTTTCAAATGATCCATCTCTTCCTTTAAGCGATTACATTAACACAGCCAAAGCTTTAGCTATTATTTCAGGTATTTTATTATCTGTTATTGTAGCATTTTCTGCTGGAGCTATTGTTCAATACATTACTCGTTTGGTATTTTCATTCAACTACGATAAAAGATTAAAATATCTAAGTGCTTTATGGGGTGGAATTGCCATAACAGCTATTACATACTTTATTCTTGTAAAAGGAGCAAAAGGTGCTTCCTTTATGAATGATGCTACTAAAACATGGATAAAAGGAAATGCTATACAAATCATATTCTATAGTTTCGTTTGCTGGACTGTTTTACTGTACTTATGTAAATGGATATTTAAATTTGATATCTTAAAATTTACAGTTTTAGTTGGAACATTTGCTTTAGCAATGGCATTTGCCGGAAATGACTTGGTTAACTTTATTGGAGTTCCATTAGCAGGTTTCGAATCATTTAAGGTATTTAGTAATTCCGGAGGTATTGCTCCTGACGCATTATTAATGGAATCTATGGCAGGAAAAGTAAAAACAGATACGTATTTACTTGTAATTGCCGGCTTTATAATGATAATTACACTTTGGACTTCTAAAAAGGCAAAGAATGTAGTAAAAACATCATTAGATCTTTCAAGACAACAAGAAGGAGAAGAAAGATTTGGATCTTCATTTTTTGCACGCTCATTAGTTAGAGCTTCTATCAATGCTTCTACTACAATTAACAATGTATTACCTTCAGGTATTAAAAAAGTAATCAACAAGCAATTTGATGATTCATCGTACGAAGAAAAAAGAATTGCACTGGGTAAAGATGCACCCGCATTTGATATGTTAAGAGCATCTGTTAACCTGGTTGTTGCATCTATATTAATATCAATGGCCACATCTTACAAGTTACCATTATCAACAACCTATGTTACTTTTATGGTTGCGATGGGTAGTTCTTTAACTGACGGTGCCTGGGGACGCGAAAGTGCTGTATACAGAGTAACAGGAGTACTTTCTGTAATTGGCGGATGGTTCTTAACTGCATTCTCAGCCTTTACAGTTGCTTTTATTGTTGCTATGATTATTAATATTGGTGGTATTTATTCGGTATTTGTATTAATTGCAATAGCAATATATTTTATGTACAGAACTCATGCTATTAGCCACAAACGTTCTGCAGAAGAAATTGATGTGAAAGAGTTTGAGATTGAGGAAATGGAAGGTGAAGAAATTAACACTAAAAAAGTTCTTGATAAGTGTACCAGAAATGTTACCAACTCTCTTACTGAAATTTCAGACCTTTACACAAGTTCATTAACTGATTTTCAAGCAGAAAACAGAAAAGATCTAAAAGAAAGATTAAAGGCTGTAAATCAGGTAAACAAGAAGATTAAGAAGTACAAAAACAACATATACAAGACTGTTAAAAAACTGCAGGATAGTGATATTGATTCTAGCTTGTACTACGTTCAGGTTATTGATTATTTAAGAGAAACAGCACATGCCCTTACATTTGTTGTAAAGCCTTGTTTTGAGCACTTAGATAATAACCACACACCATTTAATAAAGATCAATTTAAAGATCTAAGTATATTAATTGGTCATATACAGGTTTTAATTAGTAAAGCAAACAACATCATCAGAAACTCTTCTTTTGAAAACCTAGATGAACTTCTTGATGAAATCGTTAAAGAAACAGAAAACCTGAAATCTTTAAGAAAAGCACAGCTTAAAAGAATTAAGAAAGAGAAAACAAGCACTCAAAATAGTATGTTATACTTAAACTTGTTACACGAAACTCAAAACTTACTTCTTCATATTGGGAATTTATTAAAAGCTCAAAGAGATTTTGTTTCCTATAACAATGGAAATTAATGAATAAAGAATCTGGAGTATTTTAAATAATACTCCAGAATAACTTTCGCAAAATAAAAATCCCCGTTTGAAAATTTCAAACGGGGATTTTTATTTAAATACGTTTAATCTTAATTTATTTCGTAATTAAATTAATATCATTCATTAGTTTATCCTTATATGATTTACCAATAGGAATAATTTTAGATCCATCAGATGTTTTTACAATAACTGAATTATCCTCTATAACTTTAATCTTAGCCAAATTAACGATAAAAGAACGATGTACTCTAATAAAGGTATTAGAAGGCATTTTATCAGCAATAGATTTCATTGTAAAATGAATCGTATACTTATCCGTAAATGTATTTAGTACCACATAATTCTCAAGAGCCTCAATCCACAAAATATCATCATACTTAATACGAACTAACGAAGAGTTATTTTTAATAAAAATTTCATTCGTTGATTTGGTTAATTCATCACGCTTTTCGTTTTGCTCTTTAGCTTTATTAATTGCTTTTAGAAAACGCGTATAATTAACCGGTTTAAGCAGATAATCTGTTACGTTATATTCGTAAGACTCAAGTGCATATTTTTCTTGCGAAGAATAAATGATTACTTGTGGTAAAACATTTAATGATTTCAGAAGATCCAAACCAGTCATTTCTGGCATTTCTATATCTAAAAAGATCAAATCAATACCTTTTGATCCACTTTTATTTAAATCATTTATTGCTGAAACTGCACTTTCATAGGTTCCAACCAATGTAAGCTCATCTGTTTTTTCAACAAATTCAGCTATAATTTTTGTGGAGAACTTATCATCATCAATAATTATACAATTCATACTTCCCTCTTTTTTTCAAAAATAAAAATTTTCGCCCAAAGAAAAAGTCTTTTTCTTCATTTTTAATTGCTTAATATAGCAAAATATACATTAATCAACAATTCAAAATGATTAATCAATAGTTTTAGTTTATTGATCACATTCTTCTTTTATAAAATTCTTGCTCTATTAAAGGCGCACCTTTTACCGTAGATCTTAACCACTCCAATTTTAGATCTAACTTTTCTTCATAGGTTAAATTCCAATCCACATCACTTATACGTATCTGATGAGCTAAATGTTGTAAAACAAGTGCAGCAGATACTGAAATATTAAAACTCTCTGTAAATCCATACATAGGTATCCTTACAAACTCGTCCGCTTCTTCTTTTACAATATCAGAAATACCTGTTAATTCTGTTCCAAAAACAATCGCAGCTTTTCCTTTAGTAACATCAAAATCATATAACTCCACATCATTTGTATGAGGTGTCGTTGCAACAATTCTATAACCTTGTTCCTTTAGGTTTCTTAGTGCTTCTCTGGTATTATTATCCTGCTCATTATACCTTTGCATACTTAGCCATTTAGACGAACCAAGTGCAACATCTGGATTTACATTATATTTATTTCTATTTTCTATAATATGAACATCTTGTATTCCAAAACAATCACAAGATCTTAATACTGCACTGGCATTGTGTGGTTGAAAAATATCTTCGAGAACCACCGTAATATACTTGGTTCTGTCTTCTATTACCTTATCAAATAATGCGTTTCTGTTTTCTGTGATATTTTCAACCAGATATTTAATGAGTTCTTCTTTCATAAATGGCTATTTGTCATCAATGAATAATTTTAATTTCTTGAGGTACAAAAAAAAAGAGAGTACTCGAAGCACTCTCTTTGTATTTTTTCCCGAACAGAGAATTAGTTTACTGCATCACCTAATTCGCTTCCAGCTTTGAATTTAACAACTTTTTTAGCTGCGATTTGAATTTCTTTACCTGTTTGAGGGTTTCTACCTGTTCTAGCACTTCTTTCAGAAACTGAAAAAGAACCAAAACCGATTAAAGAAATACGATCACCACCTTTAAGTGCTTCGCTGGTTACATTAATAAATGAATCTAACGCTTTTTTAGCGTCTGCTTTAGTTAAACCAGAATCTCCGGCGATAGCATCAATTAATTGAGCTTTGTTCATAATAACTGATAATTTTTAGGGTTAACAACTAAGTTCACCAAAATTTGCTCTACAAATATAGATTATTCCTAGTATTTACCAAATCTACAGGCCACTAAAATCGCTTTTTTTTGTAGTATTCAGACATTTCCGATTGTTTCTAGCTCCATTTATCATAAAAAACCATACTAAAACCAAGCTATTTAAACCTTTTAATCAAAACATTACCGCTCTCTTTTTATTTCCCCCTTGTACACAAAGGATTACATCTGTTTTATATATTTTTTAAACAAATCATATCCATAATTAATGGTATCCTTATCTATTTTTACTTCGTCTGTTGAAAACTTTATTATATACACAGCTCAAAATATTCTAATTTTGAGCTACAATAATAGTCTACTCACAATATAAATTCTAATTATATAATGAAGATACTTCATACTGCAGATTGGCACATTGGAAAAAAATTAGAGAACTTTTCACGTATAGAGGAACAAAAAGCTGTTTTGAATGAAATTGCTCAGATTGCCGAAGATGAAAAAGTAGATGTTATTATTATTGCAGGCGATTTATTTGACACCTTTTCTCCATCAACCGAAGCTATTGAAATATTTTATAAAGCATTAAAAAAGTTGACAAACAAGGGTAACAGACCTGTTATTGCTATTTCCGGAAACCATGATTCTCCAGACAGAATTGAAACTGCTGATCCTTTAGCCAGAGAATGTGGAATATTTTTCATTGGATACCCTAATACTCATTTCAAAAATATTGAACTCGAAACTGGTTTAGCTGTAACAAAATCAATCCCGGGATTCATGGAAATAGCTATTCCTACATCAAATACACCATTAAGAATAATTACAACTCCTTATGCCAATGAGCACAGGTTAAAGACCATGTTAAATACTGAAGATAAGGAAGAGGATTTACGTATGGTTTTACAAAACCTTTGGAATAGTATTGCCAAAGACCATTGTGATAAAAAAGGAGTAAACATTTTAACCACGCATTTATTTGTCATAAAAAAAGGAGCAAGCATATCAGAAGAACCTGATGATGAAAAACCTATTTTACATGTCGGCGGAGCACAGGCCATATACACAGAAAATTTCCCTGATGAAATTCAATATGTGGCCTTGGGCCACTTACACAGAAAACAAGAAATTTCATCTGATAAACAACCTGTTGTTTATTCCGGAAGTCCCATTTCCTATTCTTTTGCAGAATCTAATCAAAAAAAATATGTAGCCATAGTTGATGTAAATCCCAATGAAGATGCTCAAATTAAGTATAAAGAGTTGAATTCTGGCAAAAAACTATTGCGCCTAAAAGCTAATGGTATAAACGAAGCTGAAATTCTACTCAAAAAACATATAAACGATTTACTAGAGCTTACTATTGAAACAGAGTCCTATTTAACTGCAAAAGAAAGAAGACAATTGAATCACATTCATCAGGGAATTGTTACGTTAATCCCACAAGTTAGAAACAACCACTCCAATATTGAGAATGCAAAGCATACGATCGATATTAATAAAAACATGAAAGATTTATTCATTGACTATTTTAAACATTCAAAGGGCGTTGAACCTAATGATGAGCTAATGAAGTTATTTAATGAAGTAATCTCTGAATAATATTTTATTATGATACCTGTAAAACTTACTATAGAAGGACTATACTCCTACCAGGAAAAGCAAACAATTGATTTTAAAACACTAAGCGACAACCATCTTTTTGGAATTTTTGGTAGTGTAGGTAGTGGTAAAAGCACAATTTTAGAAGCCATCATATTTTCATTATTTGGAAAAACAGATCGTTTATTAAAATCAGGAGATAATCGTAATTATAATATGATGAACCTGAAATCCGATAAGCTTTTTATTGATTTTGAATTCATTACAGGAAAAAGTATGCAAGCCTTTAAGGTAATTGTTGAAGGTAGAAGAAATAGTAAGAAATTTGATGATGTTAAAACATTTTCGAGAACTGCGTACATTAAAACCGGAGATGATTTTACTCCAATTACAACAGAAGAACTTGAAAATTACATTGGATTAAGCTACGAAAATTTTAAACGTACTGTAATTATTCCACAGGGCAAATTTCAGGAGTTTCTTCAGTTAAGTAATTCAGAAAGAACAAAAATGATGAAAGAATTATTTAATCTGGAGAAATACGAACTATACAACAAAACTAAACGGTTAGAAGAGAAAAATAACGAGTCGATTAATAAATTAAAAGGAAACCTTGAACAATTGGGTGATATTTCTGAAGAACAATTAAAAGAACTAGAAGCCCAACAAAAAGAAACAGCAAGTAAACTTACTACTCTTAATGAAAGACATAATAAACAAACTAATCTTTTAAAAGAACTGGATAAATTAAAAGAAAATACCCTTCTGCTAAATGAATTCAGCAACAAGAAAATAGTTTTGGAAGAGAAAAGTACTGCAATAAAAAAACTAGAAAAAGATATTACTGATTACGAGTATTGCGCCATTCATTTTAAAAGTATTTGCGATGCCATTGACAGACATCAAACTAAAATTGATCAACTAAACCAAACTTTAAAATTAGAAACAGATACCAATAATCAACTAAAAGAAACTTTCCAGCAAAAAAGTAAAGTCTATACAAAAGTCCAATCTGAATACGAAAAAATAGAGGATCTTAAAAAGGAATTGGAGTTTATTAAAACATTAACAGATATTTATATAGCGAAGGACAAGGTTAATAAAAACGCTTCTAGAAAGGAAAATGGTGAAAAAGCGGTAAATAATGTTATACAGGCTATTGCTGATCTAGAAATAAAGGAAAATGAAAGCTCCGATCACTTAAAAACATTAAGAAAGTCATTACCTAATATCGAAGAATTAAGCCTCGCTCAAAAATGGCATTATGAAAACAACAATTTTAAAAAGCAACTAAGTGATATAACTCTTGAGTATGAAAAACTAAAAAAGACCATCCAAACTTCCTCCCTGGAAATCACAGAAATTATACTAAACTCAGCATTTAACTATGGAAAGATAAATGATTTCAATAAATATTTGGAATTAATATCTGAAGAAATGGATAAAAAAGAACAAGAGCTGAAAAAAATTAATACTCTGATTGAAGAAAATTTAATTTATTCTGGATTGAAAAGCTTTGCAACAAATTTAAAAGAAGGTTCCCCCTGTCCTTTATGTGGTTCTGAAAAACATCCTGAACCATTTAGCAACAATAATTTAACCGCAAAGACAAACAACTTAAAACAATCAAAATCAGAAATTGAAAACAAAGTAAAACAACTAAATACGCTCTCACAACAAATTAACAATAAGATTATTGTTTTACAACCTCAAAAAGAGCAACTTACTTTAATAGAAAATAAAATACAAGATATTAAGCTTCAATATGAGGAACACCAAAAATCTATTATTACAAAGTTTAAAGACATTAGTATTGTTAATGAAGCAATTGCCAAAATAAAAGAAACTGAATCCAAAATTGAAAAAACGGAAAAAGGACTTTCTGAAATCAGAACCAACTATCAAAAATCATTAAAAAACAAAGAAAAATACCAAACAGAACTACAGAAAATACAAACAGAAATTGAAGCAGAAAAAAACACTATAAAAGTTTTAAGCGGTCAAATTCCAAGTCATGTATTTCAAAAATATGAATCATTTAACAGCAGTCAGCTTCAGGAAGCATTTGACAAAACAAATAGTTATATCAATAAAATCACAAAAGAGCACAAAGTACTTCATGAAGAAATTGAGTCAATTAAAAAGAAGATTGACCAAATGCAAGGAAGTTTACAGGCTAACTTAAATTTTCTTAAAGCAGAAGAATCTGAAAAAATAAAGCAAAAACAAATTCTTAACGATAAAATACAAACTTCAGACTTTATAGATCAGTCCAATATAAGAGTAATACTTGCGAAAAATATTGACATCAATAAAGAAAAGGAAATCATTTCGAATTATCATAAAGAAACCCAAAGTGTAGATCTTAAAATTAAAGAATTACAATCACTGCTTCATGATAGAAAATATGATACAAATGAACATACTAAATGCATGGCTGAATTAAAATCGATTACAACAGAGATTAATACATCCAATCAAATTCAGGGAGAGATAAGCACAAAATTAAAGGATATTCGCAATAAGCTCGCCTTGAAAAGTAAACTTATTAAGGATTTAAATATTAGAGACGAAAGAGGCGAAAATATTAAAATCATGAAACGAATGTTTCATGGAAGTGGTTTTGTAAATTACATTTCCTCTGTGTACCTGCAAAATTTATGCTTGGCTGCTAATGAACGTTTTTTTAAAATGACCAAACAAAAGTTAAGTCTGGAACTTAGCAATGATAATAATTTTGAAGTTCGTGATTATTTAAATGGAGGTAAGTTAAGAAGCGTAAAAACGCTTTCTGGAGGACAAACCTTTCAAGCAGCACTTTCTTTAGCATTAGCTTTAGCTGATAATGTTCAAGCACTTACACAGACAGATCAGAACTTCTTCTTTTTGGATGAAGGATTTGGCTCTCTTGATAAAGAATCTATGGAAATAGTTTTCAATACCTTAAAAGGTTTGAAAAAGGAGAACCGAATTGTTGGAATCATCTCTCACGTAGAAGAGTTACAACAAGAAATTCCACTATTTTTAAAAATAGTACAGGATGAAGAAAATGGCAGTTACATTAATAAAAGCTATTAATTGCCTTATTTTTTACACAAAAAAACTGAAATAAAATTATATTAATATCTGAGTTGAAGTAAAATTTATGAATTAGCATAATACACTATGCTTCTTCATAGTAGCCGTGTCCGTATCCGTATCCATAACCATATCCGTAACCATAACCATAGTTGGAACCATAGCCTCCTTGCTTCACATTCACATCGTTTAATAGAATTCCTACATGTTCTATACCCTCTTCTTTTAAATTTTGAACTGTATGTGCAAAAACCTCCCGGACAGAATGATTATGTCGAACTAAAAACACCAAACTATCAGACATTCTTCCAAGAATATATGGATCTGCAACCACTCCCATAGGAGGAGAATCCAGAACAATGAAGTCATATTCTTCTCTTAATTCGCCAAAAAGCTTTTCAGTTTTTGCTGAACTAATCAATTCTGATGGATTTGGAGGAATAGGACCAGAAGGTAAAACAAAGAGGTTATCTAATCCTGAAGGAGCTGGAATAACAACATCACATAATTTCACTTTTCCTATCAAATAATTAGAAAGACCATCATGATCATTTAAATTCAACACTTTGTTCAAACCTGGTTTTCGCATATCAAATCCTACGACAATAGTCTTTTTTCCTGCCAAGGCAAAAACCGATGCCAAGTTAAGTGCACAAAAGGTCTTTCCTTCTCCAGGCATGGATGAGGTAATGGTAATTACCGGAGATTCCTTTTCTCCCACCATAAAATCCAAGCGAGTACGTATCCTCCTAAATGTTTCAGTTACTACAGATTTAGGGTGATATTTTACAACATTAGTTTCCGGCTTTGTACTATGGATAATCTGTCCAATAATAGGTAAAGACGTAATTTTCTCAACATCTTCTACTGAAGTGATTCTATTATTTAAAATTTGCTTAATGACCAATAACAACAATGGTATCAAAATTCCAGCCATTAGTGCCTTCTGATAATTTCCTCTTGTATTCGGATAAACCATTCCTCCACTTCGGGCCTTTTCCAATACCTGATGATCTGGTGTGTTAGAGGCTTTTTGTATTTGTGCTTCTGATCTTTTTCTTAATAAAAAGGTATAGACCTCATTATTCAATTGAAATTTTCGTTCAATTCCTAACAGTTTTCGTTCTGTTTCTGGTAAACTATATAAAGCCTGTTCGTAATCTAACTTTTCACTATTTACTCTTTTAATCTCTTCTTTTAAAACTTCCTTTTGATTAGCAATGGTGGTTAACAATACATTTTTTGCCAGCTCCAATTCCATTTTAAGTTGCTCAACTACAGGATTAACACTTTCTCCTAAAGGTTTAGAAACAGCAAGCATTTCCGTGTTTAACTCCATAATTTTTTGAATTTGACCAGCAAAAAGCTGATTGGCTGTTTGATATATTGCAGGCGCTAAAATATCATTATCCAAAGTATCACATTTAAAGTAATTGGTTAGATAATCAAGGTAATTTTGAGAAATAATCAAGCTAGCAGTCTTCTGCTCGGCATCCTGAAGTTTATTTAAAAGATAGTCAGCTTTTGAAGAGATACTCTGGATTCGATTTGAAGTTCTAAAATTACTTAATTCTGAGCCTGTATTACTCAACGAATCGCTAATATTAACTAACTGTGATTCAATAAAATTAATGGTATTTGTCGCTATTTGATTCTTCTTTTCCAGATTAGAAGCGATAAAAACATCGGCAAGAGTATTCAGAAATCTAACATTCTTTGTCCTGTTATCACCAGTAATAGATATCCGTATAATTGATGAACTTTCACTCATTTTGGAAGCCCGTAATTTGCTGACATACTTACCAACTAGGGAATTTGGATGATTGAACTCAAAATAATGCTCCATATCATTATTCAGGCTACAACCATCACATAACACTTTAAATCGAAACCATCTTGTAGTAATCCACTCACCAAAGTTATGAGTTTCAACATATTCTTTATCATCTAATCCTTGAGATGACTGATTTGTTAAATAATTAAAGGAATAACTACCAGATCCGGAATATTTTAATTCGAAAGTTGTTTTTGAAATTGGTTTGATATAAAACGAAACACCAACCAACTGTTGATGCAAAGTATCGTACTCAACCCTATAATTTGAGGCTGGATATATTTCTGTCTTTTTTACATTTCCTTGTGCATAATAAGACAGGTTAAAATCTAAATTATCAATAGCTTTATGAACCATGTCCCAGGAAGTTAACAAGGCTAATTGATTATCAACACTTCTTAATCCGGGAGTTAATCCAAATCCCTCCATCATGTCCGTTTGAGGCATATCATTTCCTCTCTCCTCCATCAAAATTCGCATGGATGCACTATAGATGGGTGTCACCCATCTATGCATGGCAAAAACACTACCTAAAGCCACTGGAATAATAATAACAAATAACCACCAGTATTGTATAACGTCCCTAATTAGTTTTTTATAATCTAGGCTAAAATTAAAACCGGAATCTGTGCTTAACTTAGTGTTTGGACTTTTATTCATGGACTTAAATAAAATATATAGCTATTGAATTAGGGATTGATTAATCTATTTTGTTAATGCAATAATAGTAATGGTAAAACTTAAAAGTGTAGACAATATACCCAAACTAAATGACTCACCTATACCCCATTGCTTTGCTCTCATTGGTCTAACATAGATTAAGTCATTTGGATAAATATAATAATATTCTGATCCAACAATTTTATGATCTGTTAAATCCACAACCAAAGTTTGTGTTTTACCATCACTTGTTGGCCTAACAATAGTCACTTCTTTTCGTTTTGCAACAGGACTCAAATCTCCTGCCTGCCCTATGGCTTCAAAAATTGTTATTTGATCCTTCGACATTTTTTGAACACCAGGACTTCCAACCTCTCCAAGAATTGTATAGGAGTTTGAACCCAATCGAACTAAAATATTCGCATCTTTTACAAAAGGTTTTAATGCCTCCTTTATTTTATCCTTTGCCTGAAAGATATTACATCCTGCAAGGTTGATTTTACCTGCATACGGATAATCAATATTCATATCATCATCAATCATATACATGAACATTTTATTTCCTTGCATATTTGTATTATTCATACTTGTTCCCTGAGACGCATTAAAAAACTCTGAAATTTTAGGATCAAAAGTAGAAACCCTGATAAACAAATAATCATTCGTTTGTAAGATATATTTACCAGTAATTTCAGTTAATTCTTTAAATTCCATTCGCGATTCTTTATCCTGAAGATAAAGGGTTTCTTTTTGAGGAATGCAGGATGCAAAAAATAATATCAATAGAAATGGAAACCAAATATGGTTCTTTTGTTTGTTCATGTGTTAAATCTGAATAAGATTAATGACTTTTAAGCTTAAGAATCAACAAAAATAAACTTTTTAAGGAGATTTATGACCGAGCATTCATAAAATTTAATTTTGTTTATGAACTTTAATGAGAATATGATAAGATTATAAAAATTTTATTTGATGGAATTAAATAATTCAATTAAACATATTTTGCAACTAATACTAAAATTGAACGACGAAACATGAACTGTAAAAATATCCTTTATATTATTACAATATTGGTTTTGATAGCAATACAAGCTTGTTCGCCTAAAAATTATAAGGTGTTACAAAATTCCGCATCAAAACAGAATTCATTAATAAACCATTGTGAATATTTCACTTGCATTCGGGATATTGATCCTACTCTTCAAAATGAATTAAAACAACAAAATAAAAAGTTAATTCAGATTTATTTAATTCGCCATGCCAAACCAGATATCCAAAAACGAAAACTATATTCTCGCAAACAGGCTGAGAAATATATTTACGAATACAACCATGTCCCTATTCAAGATTTCGATTCCAACCTTATTGGTATCAATTTAAATAAAGAACATACAATATATTGTTCTGCCTTAAGACGATCAATTGAAACTGCTCGAGCTATTTTTAAAGACAATTACCTAATTATTAGCGATAGTATATTTAATGAGTTTGAAAATAAAATTATTAAATCTCCTGGTTTTATTAGACAGCCATTAATTTGCTGGCAGATTTTAAGCAGAGGAACTTGGGTATTGGGAAGAAAACCTTCCGGAATTGAATCTCACAAAGAAGCAATAGAAAGAGCTTCTATTGCTGCATCAAGATTAATTAATGTTGCTAACAAAGAAGAAACGGCCATACTGGTTGCTCATGGTATGCTTAACAGAGCCATTGCTAAAAATTTAAAACAAAAAGGCTGGAGGGCTATCCAAAAGAATGGACAAAAAAATCTAGGTGCAACAATCCTGATAAAATTGGTGGATTTAAATAAATAGTATTAACACAAAAAAAGTCGGTTTTAAATAAACCGACTTCAAATTCATATATCGAAATATTTTTACGATACCACTTTATTATTTTAAAACATCTTCAACAGGAATAAATGGTAAATCAAATGCTTCCGAAACAGCTTTATAAACAACATCTCCCTTAATAATGTTTAAACCAAGCTTAAGCGCAGAATTATCTTTACATGCTTGTTCCCATCCTTTGTTTGCCAACTGAATAGCATAAGGTAAGGTTGCATTTGTTAATGCTAATGTTGATGTAAATGGAACAGCTCCTGGCATATTCGCCACTGTATAATGAATTACATCATCAATAATATAAGTTGGATCATCGTGAGTTGTTGGTTTTGAAGTTTCAAAACAACCACCTTGATCAATTGCAACATCAACCATAACAGTACCCTGTTTCATGGTTGGTAACATATCTTTAGTTATTAACTTTGGTGCTTTTGCTCCTGGAATTAATACTGCTCCAATTATAAGATCAACATCTTTTACAAATTCACGAACTCTCATTTCATTAGGGACCATTGTTTTAACATTAGCTGGCATAATATCATCCAACTGACGCAAACGATCAATACTTAAATCCATAATAGTTACATCAGCACCTAAACCTGCAGCCATTTTGGCTGCCTGAGTACCAACAACACCTCCACCAATAACTAAAACTTTAGCAGGAGGTACTCCAGGAACGCCACCTAATAATACACCTCTACCTCTGAATGTTCGCTCTAAATATTTAGCTCCTTCCTGAGTTGCCATACGTCCTGCAACTTCAGACATAGGAATTAATAATGGTAACTTTCTATCTGGTGTTTCTACTGTTTCATAACTTAAACATACTGCCTTTTGCTCAATCATAGCTTTTGTTAGAGGCTCACATGATGCAAAGTGGAAATATGTAAATAACAATTGATTTTCTTTAATCAATTTATATTCTGGTTCAATGGGTTCTTTTACCTTAACAATCATCTCTGCTATAGCATAAACTTCTTCTATTGTTGGTAAAATTTTTGCTCCTGCCTTTTCATAATCCTCATCATAAAAATCGGTACTAAAACCAGCTCCGGATTGAACATAAACAGTATGACCTGCTTTTGTCATTTCTAAAACACCTGAAGGTGTCATACCTACTCTATTTTCAGCAGGTTTAATTTCTTTTGGAACTCCTATTATCATGGTTAAATAATTAATGGTAATTATATCTTAATTTTCATTGTTCACTAAGGCAAAATAGCAGAATTATTCTTATTTGTACTATGAATATTATCATTCAAAAAAGCTGCATTTCGTCAGGAAATAGATGTACTAAAACATATATTAGATTTCATTACATTTGCCTCCTCAAAATGCAATGATGAACAACCTTTATATTTATAATCCCACTAGTGAAATGGCATTGGCAAACGGCACCGTAAGCTATATGCCTCCTAAAAATTTACAAACTTTTGAGAAAGATCTGGCATTTTTACCATCTTTTTTTGCTGAAAATGATGATATAATTATCATGGATGTAAAACCTGATGAAGATTATATCAGGATGTGGCAGGGATTGGGTTTAGCCCATTTAAACTATCTTTCCTTATCAGAACTAAAAGCTTCTGAAAAATACAATCATTTACGCCCCTGGAGTTGGAATCAAACTGTTCATCATAAATTCAAAAACATACTAACAAACTGTAGTGATGATTTTAAACGATCGCCTAATTACATCTGGAATAATGATCACAAGCTTTTTTTTAGTAGAAACTCCGCAAATCGAGTACAAAAAAGCATTTCAGAAAATATTGTTAATCATCATGTCGTTAGCATTCCTTGTCCTGCAATAAATATTTATTCAATAGAAGAGATACAAAACTGGCTAAAAAACAATAGAAAGGCTATTTTAAAAATGCCATGGAGCAGCTCTGGAAGAGGAATTCACATCATTGATGATGAATCTGGCAAAAACATAAATTATGATTGGATTAAAGGAGCCATAAAACAACAAGGTTTTATTACAACGGAACCTCTTCTTAATAAAGTCTTTGACTTTTCATTTCAGCTAAATATTAAACGTAGTGGAGAGATTGAATGCTTAGGCTATTCTTATTTCATCAATGACTCTAAAGGGCATTTTATGGGTGGAAATATTAATTGGCCACATAAAAAAAACTCCATAAGTGATTTTTTAAATAATCAAACATTAGAAGAAGCTACGAGACTACTTATTGAAGCAATCAAATGTATCAATCCTCATGAGTTTTACGAAGGCCCCATTGGTGTTGATGCCATTGTTTATTTGGATGACATAGGAAAATATAAAATTCACCCTTGTGTAGATATAAACTGGCGCTATAACATGGGACTAATTAATATCAAACTTCCACAATTTGTTTATGAAAAATCAATTGGCAAGTGGCTTGTTGGATCTTTTAAACCAGGAGAATGGAATCTGTTTATTCAAAGAAATAAAGAAACAAATCCTCTTATTATTGTGAAAGATAAAATAGAAAGTGGTTTTATTAATATGAGTCCACCTAACGAAAATGCAAAATTTGGAGTATGGATGGAGGTTCTTAAATAATATTACGTTAACAATCAATTTACTTTGATTCTGTATTCTTGTGCATATTTATTATATATGCTAAAGAAGAAACAATTTGGTTCAAACTTTATTTGGGGAACTGCAATGAGTGCTTTTCAGAATGAAGGATGGGCTAATGCTGACGGTAAAGGGGAATCAATCTGGGATAGGTTTACATCAGATTCAAATCGTATAAAAAACCACGATCAAATTAACAATGCCTCAAACTTTTACAAAGATTATCATTCTGACATTAGTTTGGCAGCCTCTCTAAATTTTAAAGTTTTCCGTTTTTCTATTTCATGGCCAAGAATATTCCCTGAAGGTAAAGGTTTAATCAACAAAAAAGGAGTGGATTTTTATCATAGGGTAATTGATTCTTGCTTAAGCCAGGGATTAACTCCTTGGGTTACCCTATATCATTGGGATTTACCTCAGAAATTGGAAGATCTTGGAGGATGGACAAACCGAGCTATTATAGATTGGTTTAGTAATTATGTAGACTTTTGCACCAAAGAATATGGAGATAAAGTTAAAAACTGGATTATTATTAATGAACCTATGTCTTTTACTGGATTAGGTTATTATAATGGATATCATGCTCCTGCCCAAAGCGGCCTCAATAATTTTTTAAAAGCTGCCCACCATGTAACACTCTGCAATGCAATTGGTGGTAGAATTACACGTAAAAATGTTTGCAACGCTCAAATTGGAATGGCATTAAGCTGCTCCAATGTAAAACCTGTAAACAAACGAGTTATTCATAAAAAAGCAGCCAAACGAGTTGAAGGGCTTCTAAATCGCTTTTTTATTGAACCTGTACTGGGATTAGGATATCCTACAGATCATATACCAGGACTCTCATTAATTCATAGATATTTTGAAGATGGAGACGAGGAGTTAATTAAATTTGATTTTGATTTTATCGGATTACAGTATTATTTTAGAGTAGTTGTAAAATTTAACCTGCTACCACCCGTATTATTTGCCACAGAAATTCTACCAAAAGATAGAACGAAAAACCTAAATGCTATGAATTTAGAAGTCTATCCTAAAGGTTTATCTAAAGTATTAAACTTCTATAATCAATATCATGGCATAAAAAAGATAATACTAACAGAAAGTGGCGTTTGCTATCCAGACCAGATTATTGATGGAGAAATTATGGATACTCAAAGGCTAAAGTATCATCAAAAAATATTAAAAGAAATATTGAAAGCAAGAAAAAAAGGAATACCTGTTGACGGATATTTAATATGGACACTGATTGATAACTTTGAATGGAGAGAAGGTTTTAGTCCTCGTTTTGGATTGGTGCATAATAATTTCAAAACTCAGGAACGAACCATAAAACTCTCTGGCAAGTGGTTCAAACAATTTTTACGATAAGCAAGTCCCTTATGTCACATTTAGTATAAAATTAAGGAAATAGGTTTTTACAATAAAAAGCATCATTTTTGCATTAATGAAGCTAGATAAAATGACTATTTCAATTATAACAGCCACTTACAACGCAGAAAAAACAATAGAATCTGCAATTCGCTCTATTTCTGATCAAAGTTATTCTGATATTGAATACATTATAGTTGACGGGGGCTCAACAGACAGTACCTTAAAAGTTATAGAAAAACATAAAGACCATATTCAACATCTTATTTCGGAACCGGATCAAGGTATATACGATGCGATAAACAAAGGTATATCAATAGCAACCGGTGAGATAATTGGGGTACTTCATGCTGATGACCTGTTTTATGATAACGACATTATAAAACAGATAGCTCAAGAATTTATACAAGGTAATTATAGTGGTGTTTATGGCGATTTGCAATATGTAAATGCTCAAAATACGAACAAAGTAATTCGTTATTGGAAAAGTTGCGATTATAAATTATCCCTTTTAAAATTGGGATGGATGCCTCCTCATCCCACATTATTTGTTCGAAAGGAAGTATTTAATAACATTGGTAAATACAGTTTGAAATATAAAATAGCTGCCGATTATGATTTTATCCTTCGTCTTTTTTCTAATCCCACATATAGCTTTAAATACATACCACAAGTAATTACTAAAATGAGGGTTGGAGGAGCAAGTAATAAAAATATCAAAAACATTATTCAAAAATCTAAAGAAGATATTTCTGCCTTGAAACAAAATAAAATAGGTGGCGTATCAACTCTAATTTGGAAAAACTTATCGAAAATTCCACAGTTTTTTAAAAAGTAGTTTATCTCATATAACTTAATACAATGAAATTTAAATCAGGATACTCCAATATTATAAAAATAACCTTACTACTTTTTGTTGTATCAACATCTTCATTCGCACAACAAATTAGTTATTATAAAAACCACGAATACAACCCATTTTATAAAACAGTTTATCAGCCTGGTAATAATGTCCATACCTCAGTTCAACCTTTTAGAATTGATAAGATAAATGCAATTGCAAACGTTGATTCTCTTATCTATGATGGAATTAGAAAACCTAGTGGGGATTTAAATTTTTGGCGTAGAATATTTAAAGATCACCTATTAAAATGGGAAGATAAAGACATTTCGATTAGAGTAAATCCGCTTTTTGATTTTGAAGTTGGTAATGAAATGGATGAAAGCCTGCAAACATGGACAAACACAAGAGGTGTTTTTATTGAAGGAAACATAGGTAAGTATTTCTATTTTTATACTGATTTTCTTGAAAACCAAGCTGTATTCCCAAATTATTATAACGATTTTATATTTGAGAGAAAAGTAGTCCCTGGTCAGGGTAAAACACGAAGCAAAGGAGAACGAACTCATGACTACGGACAATCAACTGGTTTTATTTCATTTAACCCTATAAAGTGGTTTAACATTCAACTTGGGCAAGGTAAAAACTTTATTGGTGATGGTTATCGATCCCTATTATTGTCTGATAACTCATTCAGCTATCCTTATTTAAAGTTTAGTGCTGAATTTAAAAAAGTACATTATATGGTTATGTGGGGTCAACACAGAGATTTGTTCAATATCGATCCAATTGCAGAAAGCAATGATACACGATACCCTACTAAATATTCAGCATCACATTATTTAACTGTAAATATTGGTAAAAGATGGTCTGTTGGTCTTTTCGAAAGTGTTGTTTGGGCTGCTCAGGATGCTGCTGGTGAAAGAAATTTTGATTGGGCCTACATGAATCCAATTATATTTTACAGACCGGCTGAATACTCTATAGGATCTCCTGACAACATAACTATGGGAGCAAATATGAAGTACATGGTAGGCAATCACAATGTATTATATGGCCAATTTGTAATGGGAGAATTTAAATCAGATGAAGTATTCTCAGGAAATAAATGGTGGGCAAACAAGCAAGGTTTTCAATTAGGCATGAAGTGCTTTAACCTATTTGGAATAAACAATTTATATTTTCAGGCGGAGTATAATCAGGTTAGACCTTACACCTACTCACATAGAGAAACCATTACCAACTATGCACATTATAATCAGGAGTTAGCTCATCCTCTAGGAGCTAATTTTAGAGAAGGTGTTTCCTTTTTAAGATATAAATACAAACGCTGGCATTTTAATCTGGAGTTTATGACAGCTATGAAAGGAAAAGATTTTACTGATGATGAAAGTTATGGAGGCAATATTTTTCTGGATAATGATTCTCGCCCCAATGAATATGGAAATACAATTGGACAAGGCTTAAAAACTAACCTTCATTTTCTTGATGCAAACATCAGCTATATGATTAATCCACGAAACAATTTTAACATTGCACTAGGAACAAGATATCGAAAAGAAAACAATGAAATTGAAACACAAAACACACAAACGGTATGGTTTGCAGTCAGAACTTCTCTAAAAAATATCTATAGAGATTTTTAAAAGCTTATAAATTAAATACATCAAAAGCTGCATTATTATATGTGGCTTTTTTTGGCTCTAATAAAATCGTAAAACTTTATTGGTTAATATTTTTTAGTTTAGATATTTTCATATTCATTCTAATAATTAATCAGTTCACGAAGTTTAAACCAAATCGGATCCTTCGATTATCTTATTTTTGATATGAAATTAAACTTATAATCTAATGAATGAAACTGTAATTCTTTGGTCTAGAGTTGCTTTATCCGTAATAGTTGTTGGTTTTATTTGCTATTATGGTACTAAAGAGCGATGTAAAGAAAAATCAAAAAATTTATAGACAATGCAAGAAGAACTAAAAGCAATTGGAATTGTACAGAAAAAAGAAATAAGTTTAAAAACAAGTTATGAAGTATTAACGGTTGTACATAAAAAAGACTATCATCAGATTAAACACATTAACAATATAAAGATTAGCATCTTTAACACTCATATTGCTGATTTAAAAGCTCAAATAAATAAAATCTCTAAAGTAAACTTGCATTATGCTATCTCATTTTTAATTGATGAAAAATATTATAATGTACTCAAATCAGGAATGGAATGTATGGTAACATTCAATTACAGCAATCATTATAAAACTGAGCTAATAGATGAAACTAAGCATGGGATAGATTATAGCTCTGGAAAATAAAATGGTGCAAAGTTTCATATAGCAATTAAGATCTAACTTAAGGATATAAAATGATACTTCTTAAATGAACAACGTATTTACATACGGCACATTAATGTTTCCTGAATTGGTTTATGCTTTAACCGGAAAAAACTTTCGAAGTGAAGATGCGCACATTGAAAATTACATCCGATACAAAGTAATTACATCTAACAGCTATGAAGAATATCCCGCAATAATTGAAAATTCAGGTTCGAATGTTAATGGGAAGTTACTGTACGACATTGATGACGAAAGTCTTAAAATTATTGATTTTTACGAAGGTGAGGAATATAAACGAGTTACAAGGCCTATTTCACTTTCTGATAAAATACCAATTGAAGCATTTGTTTATGTTTGGAATTTTAAATATCCCTTAGTAAAACAAGTCGGTTGGCACAAAGCCTTCTTCAAAAACCACCATTTAAAGTATTACCTCAATCAAGTCATTCCAATGCTTAAAGATGACTTCTTTAAGCAGTAATTCCTATTTCAATTCGGCAATTTGAATAATAGCATTTACCCAAATATCCTCATCATTAAGACTTTCAACTAATTTTAGTTGTTCTCCCCCATTTTGAATAAAATCCAGATTATATTCATAACCAATTTCCACAATTGTCTCTAAACAATCGGTAACAAAAGCTGGTGCTACAACCAAAATATTCTTTTTCCCTTGCTTCAAAAGTTCATTTATATTATGATCGGTAAAAGGAGTTAGCCAATTTTTTGATAATCTACTTTGAAAGGAAACTGAATAAAATGACTTTTCGATACCCAAATTCTTAGCAATTAAGCGAGTCGTTTCATAACAAGTTGCCTTATAACAGTTTTTTCCATGTTTTGGCATCTGTAAATGACAGGTACAATTTGTACTTTCTATACCAGGATGAATTTTATTCACCTGACGTTCAGGTAATCCATGATATGAAAAAATAACATGGTCAAAATTTGAAATATTACAATCCTTAATTTTTGAAATAAAAGCATTTATAAAGGATGAATGGTTATAAAACTGTTCTATAATTCGAATATTTAGATCCAGATTTAGTTCCAGAACAACCTCTTTTACTTTTAATTCGGTGGATAATGTTGTTGATGTAGCATATTGTGGATACATGGGCAAAACAACAACCTCTTCATAATTACCTTTTGCTACTTCCTTAAATACCGATTTAATAGAAGGATTTCCATATCGCATAGCTGAATATACATCAACTGAAGTACCTAATTTTTCATCTAACTTATATGCCAAATTTGTTTGATACGATAGCAATGGAGAACCATCTTTTGTCCACAACCGTTTATACAAAGCTGTTGATTTGCTTACTCTGAAAGGAATGATAATCAGATTAACTAATATTTTTCTTAATATCCAGGGAATATCAATAACCAATCCATCATTCAAAAACTCTGTTAAATATTTTTTAACTGCCTTTTTTTCAGGTTGATCCGGAGTTCCTATGTTAATAATAACCAGCGCCTTTTTCATTCCTTAATATTATCATCAAATTAATTAACTATCTGATCAGCAATATATTTACCCTGTTTAACTCTATCTGTCATTCCAATTCCGTCTCTGATATTTCCACCTAAAATTAATCCAGGATACTTTGCCTCTACTCTTTTGATGACCTCTAATCTCTCTTCTGTACTAATATCATATTGAGCAATGGCATGCTGATATCTGAATATATGAAGTAAATCCGGTGTTTTTTGTTCACCTAAAGTTGAAGATATCTCTCTTAAAACAATTTCTTTTAGTTCTTCATCACTTTTTTCTATTATATCAGGTCGTTTTATTCCCCCCATAAAAACAGAAAGTAAAGCTCCACCCTCTGGACATCTATTTTGAAATAAGGATCCAGGAAATAAAATTCCAAGAAAATCCTTTTTCTCTTTTCCAGGAACAAGACCACCAAAAGCATTAATTGGTAAACCTCGCCATTTATTATAACCAACTGCAGCCTGAACTACTTTAGCATATTTCACATTAAAAACGGCATCCAGTTCAATACCTTTAACAAACGACAACACCTCCTTTAAGGCATATCCACCAACTGTAGTAACAACTTTATTTGCAACTACTTTACACTCATCTCCAAAACTATTACTGTAAGAAATTTGATATGATTTATCAGCTGGTTGAATATTAATATTTTCAACTCCACACTGAATACTATCTGAAGGAATATTCTTTTCTAATGCCTTTATTAAGTTTGATAAACCTCCTTTTACAGAAAATACTTCACGTGTTACCCTTTTCTGCAATTCTGTTTTAGGTTCTCTTCGTTTCTTTATCGCTCCACGAATAAAACTTCCATAGTCTTGCTCTATTTTATATAATTTTGGCAATGCATAACGCGGAATCAATAAATTAGGATCTCCTGCATAAACACCTGAAATAAATGGATCTATAGCATAATCTAGATAAGTCTGACCTAATCTTCTTTTCACCATTTCGGCTAATGTTTCATTTGGATTGGTACCTTTCTTACGAAATGGTTCACCCCAAATTCTGAACTTATCCTTCCATGAAAAAAGTGGAGTTTTAATACCGGATAGTAATCCTGCTGGTATAGGTTTCCATTTGTTATTTTTTAGAATCCACCGCTCCTTTGCTATATCACTTGTACCTTCAAATTCACAATCTCCTTTGAGTTCATCAAACAACTCTACCATCTCTTCGGAGCCAAGTGCACCTGTTGTTGGACCACCCTCAAAAGTAAAACCTTCTTTATGATGCGTATGGATAACACCTCCAACCATTGGATTTCTTTCCAATAACAATACTTTTTTACCGTATTTATTTAGATAATAGGCTAAGGTTAATCCAGTTAAACCAGAACCTATTACAACAACATCTATCTTATTATTCATGTACTTTATTATTTATCTTTAAGGATGGTAGGGTCTTTCAAATTCAAAGTATTTCTTATTATAACTACAAGGACTTTGAATACCTTTTTTCGTTATTTTTTAAAGCGGGATCAAAAGCAGCAACAATATTTCGGATAAATAGACTTCCCAATTCGTTAATCAGAATTTGATTATCGTCAAATTCAATCAATTCATCCGCTTTAAAATCTTTCATGGCCTTTTCTGAATAACAAACAATGTCTTTAACATCAGGTATACTTAGTTTAAATACATGAGCTATCTCCCTCCATTTCAACACCTTATTGCACATCAACTCATTAATAACCATACGGATTACTTTTTGTTCCTGAGTTACCACAATACCTTTTTCAACAGGAAAAACCCCTTCATTAATTGAAGTTGTATAAACGGAGAGCTCCTTTGTATTTTGAACATAACCACCAGCCAACTGACTAATACCTGAAATTCCAACAGCATAAACTTGTCCAGTTGTTTTTTTGGTGCAATATCCCTGAAAGTTTCGGTGCAATTGATGTTGTTCAAGTGCAACACATAGTTCATCTTGTGGCAATGCATAATGATCTAAACCAATACTAATATACCCAGCTTCAGTAAGCAAATCATATGCAGCCATAAACATATCCATTTTTTCATCTGCTGTTGGCAATCCTTTTTCTTCCAGAATTTTCTGATTTTCCTTTAACCAGGGAACATGGGCATATGAAAACGTAACCAAACGATCAGGCCTAATCTCAATAGCTTTATTAATTGTATCTTTAAAACTATTTAAGGACTGCCCTGGTAACCCGTAAATAAAATCAAGATTCACAGCAATTTTACGGTTCTTCCCTTTCACATATTCAACTAATTCTTTAACTGGTATAGCTGAAGGTTTTCTATTTACATTAGTTAGCACATCATTATTAAAATCCTGAATACCAAAACTAAACCGATTAAATTTAGCTTCTAAAAGCGCATCTAAATAGGAATAGCTTAATAAAGCAGGATTACATTCTATAGCAATTTCAGCCCCATCAATTAATTCAAATTCATTAAATATAGTTTGATTTATTTCTTTTAAATATTCTGACTTAATTGCATTTGGAGTCCCTCCTCCATAATGAATTTGCGAAACTTTACGAGATTTATCAATACGTTTTGAAAGCATTAATATTTCCTTTTTTACAGCTTCAACATATTTTAAAACCACATCACTTTTCTCCATTTTTAAAGCATTACATCCACAGTAATAACAAATTTGTGCGCAAAATGGAATATGAATATAAAATGCTACAAGCTTAGGATCATCAGTATTCGACAATTCAATTAACTCATGATAATCATCTAATTTAAAATCACTTGTAAAATAATTTGCAGGTGGATAACTTGTATATCTGGGTACAGGAATATTATATTTATCAAGCAATTCTTTGGTAACTTTCATATATTTTTTAATTAATGTCAAGATAAAAGTTTCAAAAGAAGATACTGGCTCATTTTAACCAATAACTGTTACTTACATCTCCATGATTAAGACTTATATCTTGATAGTTTCTTGATAATTCATTTAGTGTTTCAATCTGAAAATATTTCTCTGAAACAATGCACGAAAATACTAAATAATAACACGCTTTAAAATAGAATTTATCATACTAATCAAAATATATCCTACCTAAAACAACAGCTATTACACATTCATAAAATGAATATTCATAAATAAATTACAGTTAACTCTTGTATTAGATGAAAATTTAATATTACTTTGTTTTTCAAAGTTCTTTGCTATGAATGAAAATTATAAAAGTTTAGAAGACATAAAAGCCATCAGGCAAATGATGGAAGATTCCAGCAAATTCCTTTCATTAAGCGGGTTATCAGGAGTATTAGCTGGCATATACGCATTACTAGGTGCAGGATATACCTATTTTTATATTTTTGATAGCGGCAATCACTTTTATAACGAATTTATGATTTCGCTTACCGGAAAACCTACTCATGAATTCCGGATTTCTCTATTAGTTGTTGCTGCAATTGTGTTTTTATCTGCTACAATCAGTACTTTTTTCTTATCAAAACAAAAGGCTCAAAAAGCTGGCACTCAATTTTGGTCTAACACAGCAAAGAAAATTTTAACAGAAATGGGAACAATACTGTTCCTTGGAGGAGTCTTTTGCATCATCTTAATTTTTCAGGGCGATTTAAGATTAGTTGCCTCGGCTACGCTCCTATTTTATGGAATTTCATTAATTACAATTGCAAAATACACTCATCACGACATTAAATATCTTGGATATGCAGAAGCCATTTTAGGCCTATTGGCTGGTATATATCTATCATATGGCATTGTTTTCTGGAGCATTGGATTCGGGCTTTTTCATATTATTTATGGTGTTGTAATGTATTTAAAATATGAAAGATGCAGGGGTTAATTGAAGGATTAAATAAAAATTTCGAAAGTCGTATTCGACTTGGTATCATGTCTGCTCTAATGGTTAATGATTCTCTTGATTTTAATACATTAAAGGAATTATTAAACGTAACAGATGGAAACCTTGCCAGTCACATTAAAGCTTTAGAAAAAAACGAATATATCTCTGTAAATAAACAATTTATAGGCAAAAAACCAAATACTACATATGCAGCAACTCAATTTGGAAAAATAGAGTTTTCAAATCATTTAGATGCACTTGAAAAGCTAATTAAGGGAAGTTAATTTTTTTTATTTATACACTTTGCATTTCAAAGTACTTTTAAAATATATAAATATGAAAACAATAGACGAAATCACATCAAAAGATTTTTGGGCCCACAACCTAACACTTAAACTGAGCATTATTGGCGTAATGATACTTCTTTTACTAATTCCTTTAAACATGGTAGAAGACATTATTCTTGAAAGAGAAGAATCCAATTCACAAGTAGATCAGGAGATGGTAGAGTTATGGGGTAATCATCAAAATATATCTGGTCCCATTATACAAATACCGGTAAGATACATCTACGAGGATAATGATGGCAAAGTACAGTATTTAAAAAAATGGATACACATAATGCCAGAGGAACTTAACATTACATCTAATATCAATCCGGAAACGCGCAAAAGAGGCATATTTAAATCCACCGTTTATACCGCAAAAATTAATATGAGTGGATTTTTCAAACCTGTACTTGACAATTATGAGCAGGAAGGTGAAGTTTTATATAACGAAGCTATCTTGTCTCTTGGCATTACTGATAACAGAGGCATTAAAGGCAAAATTAAATTTACTGTTAATAAGACTCCATTACAAATTGAACCAGGATTAATATGTCAGGATTTGATGAAAAATGGCATAAATGCTAAAATGAATCAAATTGATACAATCAATAGTAAAGAAATTGGCTATGACTTAAATTTTTCTATTTCAGGCACTACTTCATTACAATTTCTTCCCGTTGGGAAACAAACAACAACAGATATTGTATCAACTTGGAATGATCCTAAATTTTCAGGTTCATTTTTACCCATAACCAGGACTATTAATGATGAAGGCTTTTCTGCCCATTACGAAATAACAAACCTAAACAGAACTTTCCCTCAGCAATGGACTGGTGGTAAATACAATATTTTCAATAGCTCTTATGGAGTAGATTTATATATCCCTAATAATCATTATCAAAAATCACTAAGATCTGCAAAATATGGAATTCTTTTTATCATTCTTACTACACTTATATTCTTATTTATTGAACTATACAAGAAAAAGCAAATCCATTACTTACAATATCTTCTGGTATCTTTGGCTTTGGTTTTATTTTTCTCGGTTCTCACCGCTCTAAGTGAACACATTGGTTTTAATTGGGCCTACATTGTTGCTTCAGTAGCGATAATAGCACTTATTACAAGTTACTCGAAACTTCTACTTAACGATAAGCAAATTGTTTATTGGATTGGAGGATTAATCACTTCTTTATACACCTTTTTATTTGTTCTTCTTCAATTAAACGATTATGCTTTTCTGGCTGGAAATATAGGCCTGTTTATCATATTAGCTATTATAATGAAAGTAAGTAGCAAAATTCAACTCAAATAACAAAAAAACTAGCCTCCATAATATTGAGTATGAAACTCTATAGAAAAAACTAATATTAGTATGGTCAATTCTAGATTAAATTACATTTTAAGTTCATACTCCATTTTACTTTTAATACATATCTCATTACCTCTATAAACATGAAAGTAAAATTTATTCTTCCATCTCTTACTGAAGCAAAAAGTCCATTTTGGCGACCTATTAAATATTCATTATTTCCACCTCTTGGATTAGCTACACTAGCATCTTATTTAGACCCAAATGATGAAGCAGAAATTAGAGATCAACATGTAGAAGATATAAACCTTAACGATTCACCAGATTTGGTGGTTATTCAGGTTTATATAACAAATGCATACCGAGCCTACAAAATAGCTCAACACTACAGATCAAGAGGTATATATGTAGCCATGGGTGGATTACATGTAACATCACTTCCTAATGAAGCTTTGGAACATGCTGATACAATATTCATTGGTCCTGGAGAACAAACATTTCCCGCATTTTTAACTGATTTCAAAAAAAGACAAGCTAAAAAGAAATACATTTCAACCGAAGGAAGAACCATTCAAAATCAGCCTCGAATAAGAAGGGATTTAATCAAACGAAATAAATATCTTGTTCCTAACTCATTAGTTATTTCAAGAGGTTGTCCGCACCATTGCAATTTTTGTTATAAAGATTCCTTCTTCAAAGGAGGCAAATCATTTTATACCCAGCAAGTAGATGAAATTCTTAATGAAATTGACCAATTACCTGGAAAACATTTATACTTTTTGGATGATCATCTATTGGGAAACCCCAAACTCGCATTTGACCTTTTTAATGGTATGACAGGAATGAATCGTGTATTTCAGGGAGCGGCTACGGTACAATCTATATTAGAAGGTAATTTAATTGAAAAAGCAGCAAAAGCCGGATTAAGAAGCTTGTTTGTAGGTTTTGAAACTTTTTCAAATAAAAACTTAATGCTTAGTAATAAATTACAAAACCAAAAGTACAAATATGAAGCGGCAGTTCAACGATTACATGATTTGGGCATAATGATTAATGGAAGTTTTGTGTTTGGCTTGGACAATGACGATAAAGATGTTTTTAAGAGAACTGTAGATTGGGGTGTTTCCAATGGAATAACAACTTCAACTTATCATGTTTTAACTCCATATCCGGGAACTCAATTATACCAATCAATGGAACAAGAAAATAGAATTACAACAAAAAACTGGACACTATATGATACAAGACATGTTGTTTTTAAACCACTTAACCTTAGTTCACAGGATTTAGAACAAGGATACAACTGGGCTTATAAAGAATTTTATAAATGGTCGAACATTGTCAACTCATCATTACAACACAATAAAATAAAGCATATCATTAAGCACTTTGCATATACCGGAGGATGGAAAAAGTTTGAAAAAATATGGAATCTTATTATTCAGACAGGAGGATTGAAACACATGTTACCATTATTAGAACTTATTCTTTCTGAAGTAAATATGAAATCTCAAAATAAGGTTAGTATCAAAAACCTACAAAAAAGCCTCTCCTAAAAAAGGGAGAGGCTATATAATTTGTTAAAAACTTTCGTCTCTAAACTGTTACCGGTTGCCATTGTCTTGCTGCTTCATACATAGCAATAACATTTTCAACCGGAGTTTCAACTTTGATTTTATGACTAGGTCCCAGAATAAATCTGCCTCCAGGTGCCATAACATCTAATAATTCATTAACTCCATCCTTAACTTGCTTTGGAGTTCCTTGCCTTAGAAGTAATTCTTCGTCCATGGCTCCACAGAATGTAATTAATTGACCAAAATCTTTTTTTAGACCTTCAGGCGACATACCACTCGCTCGTGTTTGGATTGGATCTAACACTTCAGCTCCAGCACTAATAAAATTGGGCAACAATTTTCTAACACCGCCACAACTGTGCATATAAAAATGTGCACCCATTTCTTTTGGTACTTTTGTAAATGCATCAATGGCTGGCCGGATGTAGTTCTCCCAATGGTCATTACCAATCGTTAATCCTGTCTGACTACCAAAATCATCAGCAACTCTAATAAAATCAATTCTTCCTTTAGCAACCGTAAAAAACTCCTCTATAAAGGATTCATAGAATTGAGTTACTTTACTACAAAGGGCTGCAAAAAACTTAGGATGTGACATCATCACTTCCATAAAAGAATCCCGTCCTATTAATCTTTGAACAATACGAAACAATCCTGGCGATGAATAACCAGGTGCTGTCATAATAGCATAATCTTTGTAACGTGTTAATTGTTCATCGAGCGATGTGAAGTCAAATAGACTATTGGTAGGCCAGGCGAAATCGTCTAGTGCAATAGGGTCTGTAATACCCTGTAATGGAAAATGATCAGCTTGCCAATATTCGTATTCTCCAGTTTGAATCCGCGAATATCCCACTCCCCAAATATCCTTCTTGGATTTCTTCGCTTCATCAACAAGCTGAGGTCCTATGTAAGTTGGTTCCACCCATCTAAAATCAACATCCAGATGCTCCAGAAGTTGATCTCGATTGGTAAAACCATAATAGGACATCATTTTCTCACCAAATTCCGGTGTATCCCAATAAAAAAATGGAACCCGATCCGGAATGTCCTTGTTCAGAGCTTTTAAAACTCTTTCTTTGTGGTTCATAAATGATGTTTTTTAGGCTATTGTTATCACAAGTTTTCCAAGTAAAACCTTCCGAAATTATAAAGATTTTAATTAAAAACAAAAACTTTTTGTTAAATAGTGATATTTTTTAACAATCAAAGCCTATTGAAAACAAGTCATTTACAATGATCGTTGTCGAACAGCTTCATACATAAAAATACCTGCTGCAACAGATACATTTAATGAGCTAATAGCTCCCAGAATAGGAATACAAGCTCCGGCATCAGCTATTTTTAATATCTGGCTCGAAACACCTTTATCTTCAGCTCCCATAACAATAGCAGTTGGACCAGAAAAATTTACTTTTGTATAATCATCACTTCCCTTTTCAGTCGCAACTACAATTTGTAATCCTGACTTTTTTAGATAATCTACTGCTTTAAATAAATTTTTCTCTCTACACACAGGAATATGTTGCAAGGCTCCTGCTGAAGTTTTTACTGCATCAGCATTGATTGATGCACCTCCTTTTTCTGGAACAACAATCATATCTACTCCAGCACATTCTGCTGAACGTGCAATGGCCCCCATATTTCTAACATCAGTAATTCCATCCAACACTAATACTAACGGAGTTTTACCTTGTTCAAAAACATCCATCAGTTTATTTTCCATGTTATCGTATGTAATCGCAGAAACAAAAGCTATAACACCCTGATGATTTTTACGGGTAGCTCTGTTTATTCTTTCAACAGGCACTGTTTGCCATGCAATTTTGGCCTCTTTCATTGTCTCGATCAACTCTTCGTACAATTCACCCTGTAAACCTTTCTTTACTAATACTTTTTCAATTTCCTTACCTGAATGAATTGCTTCGATTACAGATCGTATTCCAAATAAAAAATCGCTTTTGCCTGCCATAATTATGATGTTTTTTAAACAAGAAGATCAATGTCACTTCTAGTCTAATTGTTTTTTTAATACTTCTACTTTTTCTAATTCTTCATGCAAGTCTTCCCATTCTTGCATCTTTATTTCCAACGAGGAATTCACCTCCTGGTATTTTTTTACAAAATCGGGATCACTAGCATTTGCTACATCTTGCATTTGTATATCCAGCTCTTCAATATGGCTTTCAATTGAGGCAATCTCCTCCTCACACTTACTTACTAATTGTTGAGCTTTTTTATGCTTTCTACTTATATCTTTACGCTCTTCGTAGGATAATTTACCTTCTGCTTTCTTAATATCATCGGGCTTTTCAACCTTCACATTTTTGCTTGCAGTCTGAGCTTCCAACTCACGTAAAGACTCCAACTTCTTACGCTCCAGAAATTCATAAATACCGCCCAAATGTTCTTTCATTTGTTTATTGCGGAATTCATAAACCTTATCTACCAAACCATCTAAGAACTCTCGATCGTGAGATACTACCACGACCGTTCCTTCAAAATCCTTTACTGCCTGTTTCAACAACTCCTTAGATCTAATATCCAAATGGTTGGTAGGCTCATCCAGAACCAACAGGTTTACTGGCTCAAGCAGTAATTTTACCATAGCCAGGCGAGTTCTCTCTCCTCCTGAGAGTACAGATACTTTTTTCTCTACAGCCTCACCACTAAACATAAAAGCACCAAGTAAATCTCTTATTTTTAGCCTGATATCCCCAACAGCAACATGATCGATAGTTTCTAAAACGGTTAAATTTTCATCTAATAGATCAGCCTGATTTTGGGCAAAATAGCCAATCTTAACCTGATGACCTAACTTTAGATTTCCCGTAAAATCAATTTCATTCATGATCATACGAGCCATTGTGGTTTTTCCCTCACCATTTCTACCAATAAAAGCAACCTTTTCTCCACGTTCTATGGTGTAGTCTACATCTTTTAAAACTTCAAGAGAACCATAACTCTTTGATACTCCTTTTCCATCTATCGTTATTGAACCAGAGTGTGGAGCCGGAGGAAATTTAATTCGCAAACTTGAATTATCAAATTCATCAACTTCTATACGTTCAATCTTTTCTAATTGCTTAATTCTTGATTGAACCTGAACTGCCTTTGTTGCCTGATATCTAAATCGCTCAATAAACTTTTCCGTATCCTCAATCATTTTTTGCTGATTACGATACGCAGCCAATTGTTGTTCTCTTCGCTCTTCTCTTAATTTCAAATATTCGGTATACGATGCTTTATAGTCATATATTTTACCCATCTGAATTTCGATGGTTCTTTTAGTAATATTATCAAGAAAAGCCCTATCGTGAGAAACCAAAACTACAGCGCCTCCATAACCTTTTAAGAAATCCTCAAACCACTGAATCGATTCAATATCAAGATGGTTAGTTGGCTCATCGAGTAAAAATACATCAGGCTTTTGAAGCAAAATTTTAGCTAACTGAATTCGCATTCGCCAACCTCCAGAAAACTCTGAGGTTAACCTTTCAAAGTCGGTTCTTTCAAAACCTAACCCTTTAAGTGTTATTTCAATATCAGAAGCATAATTACCTCCACCCAATAAACTCAGACGATCGTTTTTTTCTGTAAGCTTATGAATTAAATCTAAATATGATTCGGATTCATAATCTGTTCTTTCTGCTAACTGAAGATTTAATTTCTCTATTTCAGATTCAAGAACTTTTAATTCTCCAAAAGCTTTTTCAACCTCTTCCCAAACCGTACCGGTATCATCATGCTTCATATGCTGAGGCAGATATCCGATTTTAATATCTTTAGGTATAGAAACAACTCCTCGGGTAGGTGACTGAATTCCAGCCAATATTTTTAATAAAGTTGATTTTCCTGCTCCGTTTTTCCCTGCCAAACCTAATTTATCTTTAGGGTTTACTAAAAATGAAACATCATTAAACAGAGAAAAACCTCCAAACTCTACGGCTAACTGATTTACCGAAACCATTAAATATACAACTTAAATTATCTACTAAATAATACGATTAAAGGGACTTATAATTTCTTTCTTTGTACTTCCAAATCAGAATTAAAAGTTAAAACATATAATCCCCTATTATAAATTCCGCCCCAATTTTCAATTCTTTCAAAATCAAAATTAAACTGAATTTGTTTTGATGAAAAATCAGGCAAACAATACTCAAACTCTTTACCATACTTTACTCTTGCGCTCATAAAATAATAAGTTACATCAAACCCCCAAATACCATATTTTGAGAATTTAGAATTTCTTCCTGGACGTATAAAATATGGAGCCACTGCAAATGGTTCAGTATTATACCAACTTCTGTACTTGTTTAAAAATTCATTTGTTACAGTATCTTCATAATCTAATGCATAAGATGTTAATATATCTGTATTTAAATCATGAATTTCTTCTGCATTTATGGTTTGATACTTTAACCAATCCCCAAAACCAATTAATTTAACCTGCTTGTCAGATGATAACTCAACAACCCCATGCAAAGTGGTAAGTATTTTTGAAATATCAGCTTCTTTGGGAGATGGAATTACTACAAGATTTGGAATTTCGGAATCTAATAAGGCATCAATGGCCTGTACATCTTGTTGCGAAAAAGATACTTCCATATAGTTTGGAGACAATCCTTTTGGAATATAATCCATGTACAATTTATCTTTTAAGGCGCTACAAAATTGGTTCTCCAACGATTCCGGCTCTTTTGATTTTAATACCAAAATCCTTGATCCCTGGCTCTTATTTACGATATATGAAACATATTTATCATACATTAAAGAATCTGGTGTATTCACCTGAATTAAATAAGGATTCCGTTTGATTTCAGGATTCTTATTTGACAATGGATAAATAAGCTTAATCCCATGATCATATGAAAAATCGGAAACTAATTTTAAATTACTGGTAAAAGCTGGTCCAATAATAAAATCAACACTTTTTAGTTCCGGTTGCGCTAAAATTTGTTTAACCTTGTTTGTATCAGGTGCTGTATCATATGTAAACACCTGAACATTTACACCTTGTTTTTTAATTGAATCCAAGGCCAATAACATACCCTCATAAAACTCAACAAAAGTACGAGATCGTGTTGATAATATAGGCTCGTCTCTATCTACTTCCACCTCCTCATCATCAACAATCTTAGTTATAATATTGGCTTTTTTTGTGGCCTCCACATCAAAAGGCAACATTACTGCAACCGAAATCGTTTCTTTTAAAGTATTATAATCATATGAACTACAATCTACAAACATGGAGTCCAGATTACGCACAACTCTTTCCTGAGTTAATTCCTGTTTTTCAACAATTTTCTCCTGCTCTTTCCTTGCAATATATTCCGGAGACGGTATAAACAGCTTTGTACCTTTTTTTATGTTAGATAATATTAATGTGGGATTTGCCATTTCAATATCCTCAACATTTATATTGTATTTATTAGCAATAGAATATACTGTTTCCTTTCTTCTTACTACATGTATTTTAAAATCGTCATTCTGACTTATTCTTTGCTTTTCTCTTGATATTTCAGCTTTAGGTATTCTAACTAAATACCCCAATGCTATATCATCAGGATTTAAGTCAGGATTTGCATTGTAAACTGCCTCTTTTGAAATATTATATTTATTACTTATGGAGTAAAAAGTATCACCACTTTGCACTCTATGATAAATATATTGTTCATCTTCTAGTTTTTGAGGCTTAGCTGCTATTTCACTTTCTTTTTTTGAAACTGCAGATTTCGGTATACGAATCTTTGAGCCAATTTCTAATATCCCATTTTGAAGGGCCGGATTGCTTTTTATTATTTCCTGAATAGCCACATCATATTTTCGAGAAATACCATATAGTGTTTCTTTTGGTTCAACAGTGTGAAACAGATAGGTGTTTTTAATCCTATTATCAACGTTCTTACTAACAGGAATTTTAAAAATACTACCAATGATTAAATTTTGATCTGCACCAACATTATATTTCTTAATATCATCGATAGTCACATTATATTTTCGTGATAGGAAATATAAAGTTTGCCCCTTTTCTATAGTATGATAAACAAACTCGTTACTATCTTCAATTTGACTTACATCATTATTACGTCCTTTTATTACAGGAATATGCAATACATCACCAGGTTTTAGACCAAAAATTGATTTTGGGTTCGCATCATGGATCTCTTTTTGAGAAACACCATATTTTTTGGCTATACCATAAAATCCTTCACCCTTTTGTACTATGTGTAAATAATAAGTCTTGCCATCGATAATCACTTTGTCGGCCTGCTGCGAAAATACAGTATATGAGCCAATTAAAAGAAATATTACCAATACAATATGCTTATAAACTAATTTATTCATTATCATTTATTTTTATCGCCATCAAAAGTATAAAAACAGAGCCATCAAAACAAAGCTATATTATAGAATAAAAAAAAAGTTGTTGAAAACATATTCCAACAACTTTTTTCTAAAAAATTAATATCTAATAATTACATTTTAATCTGAGCCTCAATTTCTTTCATTTGACTCTTAAAATCTTTATCAGTTTCTAATAAGTTATTTACTTGCTTACAGGCATGTAATACTGTAGCATGATCTTTCTTTCCAATCTTTGAACCAATAGTAGATAAAGAAGAATTGGTTAAACTTTTTGAGAAATACATCGCTACTTGTCGTGCCTGAACCAACTCTCTTTTTCTTGAGCGAGATTGTAATGAATCAACAGCCAAACCGAAATAATCACATACAATTTGCTGTATATAATCCACACTCAATTCTTTTTGCGTTTTCTTCACCAATTTATTAACTATAGATATTGCCACCTCCATAGTAATTTCTTTTTGAGTCAGCGTTGCCTGTGCTAACAATGAAATCAGCGCACCTTCAAGTTCACGAATATTGTTATCTACATTACAAGCTAGAAACTCCAACACCTTCTCTGATATATTAATTCCATCTTTATAAACCTTATGCTTTAATATAGCATATCTAGTTTCAAAATCCGGAATTTGAACATCTGCAGATAATCCCCATTTAAACCTCGATAACAAACGATCTTCCATACCTTTCATTTCAACCGGAGCTTTATCTGCAGTTAATATTAACTGCTTACTCGTTTGGTGAAGATGATTAAATATGTGGAAAAATGTATTTTGTGTTTTTTCTTTTCCGGCAAACTCTTGAACATCATCAATGATTAATACATCGATCATCTGATAAAAATTCAGAAAATCATTTTGTGTATTATTTCTTACTGATTCAGTAAACTGCGTTTGAAACTTATTTGCATTTACATACAATACAGTTTTTTCAGGGTGATATTTTTTAATATCAATCCCAATAGCCTGTGCTAAGTGTGTTTTACCTAATCCTGAATTACCATATAAAAGCAAAGGGTTAAATGCTGTTTTTCCAGGATTTTTAGCAACTGCCATTCCTGCTGAACGAGCTAATCTATTACAATTACCCTCTATATGATTATCAAACGAATAATCAGAATTTAATTGAGGATCTACATTTAACTTCTTAATCCCTGGTATAACAAATGGATTTCTCACTACCGGTTTTTCAGAATTCATCTGCATAGAAACCGGACGATTTCGTAAATCTGTTTTATTATTAGATGGTAATCTTTGTGTTAATGGTTGTTGATTTTTTTGATGTGGCGTATCTACCACAACACTATATTCCAATTTTGCAGATGCGCCTAGTTCTCTACGAATTGTCTTTCTTAAAAGATCAATAAAATGCTCTTCTAAGTATTCGTAAAAAAATGCACTTGGTACCTGAATGGTTAAAATATCATTTTCAACTTTTAATGGTACAATAGGCTCAAACCAAGTCTTAAAACTTATCTGAGGAATATTGTCCTTAATTACATTTAAACAGTTATTCCAAACTTTTTCGTAATTGGGCTTCATTTTTTTGTTTTCTCTGCTAGGTGCTTATGTTATATACTAATGTTTTTCCGATGACAAAAATTGTGAAAAAATAATTGAAAAAAAAACAATTAAATACTTGCATTTTTGAAACCCCAATCATTTCAACAGTTTAGAACATTTTACACAAAACACATCACAAATACCACTTATTCAGTAAATTAAACAAATTATTGCTAATATCGACTAGATTATATAAGTCTTATAAATTAAGACTTTAGGGTAACCTGATTTTTTTTTGAATTTTTTTGCATAAAATTTTAACGCCTCACTGCTTAACATTATAATCATAAAATCCAGTAGAAATTTACTTTATAGCATCCTTTAATTTTATAGGCACACCATTTCGCAATGCAATAACCTGAGCGTCAGGATAAAATTCGACTATTGAGTCTTTTAGTACCAAAATTCTATCGTAATTCTTCTCCTCTCCAACCGTATACAGATAATACTTACCATCCCTACCTTCATATACAAATTCACCATCCATAACTTCTTTTCCTCTTAAATCTAAAGGCGTTTTAGATTTATCTATTAAAACCTTAAATACGGTTTCTTCATCACAATTATCAACTACCGTTGTACTTCCTCCAAAATTAAAAGCACTAAAACGCACATATCTGTTTGGTTGATATCTAACATCATTCAATAATCGATCTAAGCTAATAGCTGCTTCATTGATATTATTATAAAGCTCTTTATCTTTTAACAACATTCCCAATGATCCTTCTTTATCATTCATTGAAGATAACACACCATTAAAAGATGTCATTACATGATTTACTTCATAAACCAGACTATCAACCTGCGCCTTTGCCAATTGCCCGGACAAGGAGTCCAGATTTTTCATCATCGAGGTTATAGACTTGCTATTTCCATTTAATGATACAGCAAAAGAATCAAGGTTTGCCAACATAGAGCCAACAGAACCTTGAGGTTGTAAATTTTGATTTAAAGTAGCACTTAACTCATTTAAATTGGTCATCATTGCAGCAAAATCATTAACCCCACTGGTAAGGTTTGCCTTATTTTCCTTATCAAATAACGAATTCAAATTCGTCAATACCGAATCCAGTTTTACAACCAAATTTTCAGCTTTATCCTTTAATGGCAACACTTCCTGACTTACCTGATCTGCTAATCCACCCATTATAGAAGTTTTCATCGTATCGTTTGGCATCAATAACTTTCCTTGCCCTTCGCCATAAACAAAGCGAATAGCTTTGGTTCCCATTAAATCCAAACTATAAATTTGCGCAACAGTATTGTCCGGAAATTTAACGTCTTCATCAACAGACATAACTACTATAATTTTATCCAGACCTGCATCCTCAAAATCAATTGTTCGTACAGTTCCTATTTTAAAACCTTTATAGTAAATTGGCCCTCCTTCCGTTAATCCATCAATCCGGGAATAGACTCCATATAATTTATATCCGGGAAGAAAAATATCTCTTCCTTTTAAAAAACTAACACCCCATATACTTATAAAAAGTGCTGAAATAGCAATAATTCCTACTTTAACTTCTCTTGCAATTTTAGCCATATATAATTATTTAAATTCAAGTCAAAATTAGAAGAAATTTATTGAAACCAAAGCCTGATGCATTTTCTCCCCAATCTACATAACTCACAAAACAATAAATATAGCCTCATATTTAAACATTTATGTATTAAATTCCTTAAACATACAGCTCTTAACATTAATGTATATCTTTATTAATTAACTTTGCCAAAATTTTATAATATTGGAAACACCATATAAAGTAAGCGATTGGCTTCCTACTACATTAAAGGAAGTAAAACAAAGAGGTTGGGAAGAACTGGATGTAATCATATTTAGTGGAGATGCCTACATTGATCATCCGTCATTTGGTGCAGCCGTAATTGGCAGAATTATAGAAAGTGAGGGATTAAAAGTAGCTATTGTTCCTCAACCCAATTGGAGAGATGACCTAAGAGATTTTAAAAAACTAGGTAAACCAAGATTATTCTTTGGAGTTTCATCCGGAAGTATGGATTCCATGGTAAACCACTATACTGCAAACAAACGTCTGCGATCAGACGATGCTTACACACCTGGAGGCAAAGCTGGTTTTCGACCTGATTATGCAACCGTGACTTATACTAATATTCTTAAGAAGCTATTTGCTGACACCCCTGTTATTATAGGTGGAATTGAAGCGTCTTTACGACGAGTTACACATTATGATTATTGGCAAGACACATTAAAACCTGGTATCTTAGCTTCCTCCAAGGCAGACCTTCTTGTATATGGAATGGGAGAAAAACCTTTAAAAGAAATTTTAAGATTATTAAATAAAGGTGTACCATTCAATTCACTAACAACCATTCCACAAACTGCATACATATGTAGCAAAAGCGAGACTAAAGCTAGTAAAAACTGGAGTGACATTACACTTTTTTCGCATGATGAATGCTTAAAAGACAAGATAAAATATGCCCGAAACTTCAGACATGTGGAAGAAGAATCGAACAGATGGCAAGCTGCACGATTAATACAAGGTTGTGATAAAAACAACAACATTATTATTAACCCCCCATACCCTCCTTTATCAACAAAGGAGCTTGATGCTTCATTTGATTTACCATATACCCGATTACCACATCCTAAATACCATAAAAAAGGAAATATTCCAGCATTTGAGATGATCAAGTTTTCGGTAAATATGCATCGTGGATGTTTTGGTGGATGTAGCTTTTGTACTATTTCAGCTCATCAGGGTAAATTTATTGCCAGCCGTTCTGAAAAATCCATATTAAAAGAAGTCAGACAAATAACTCAAATGCCTGATTTTAAGGGATACATATCAGACCTAGGTGGACCTAGTGCCAATATGTATCAAATGAAAGGAAAAGACTTAAAGATTTGCGAAAGATGTACACGACCTTCCTGTATTTTCCCTAACATCTGTAGCAACTTAAATACTGACCATACTGCCATGACTGAGATTTACAAAAAAGTAAATCGAATGCACGTTATAAAAAAAGCATTTGTTGGAAGTGGCGTCCGATACGATATGCTATACAACAAAATGGCATCAACAAAAGAGCAGGAAAGTCATAAATTATACATGGAAGAACTCGTTTCTAATCATGTATCAGGCAGACTTAAAGTTGCCCCGGAACACACCTCTGATGACGTATTAAAACAAATGCGTAAGCCTTCATTTAAACTTTTCCATAAATTTAAAGTAGATTTTGAAGCAATCAATAAGCGCAACAATTTAAACCAGCAAATCATTCCGTATTTTATTTCCAGCCACCCGGGAAGTAAAATAGAAGATATGGCAAATCTTGCTGTAGAAACAAAACAATTAGATTTTAAACTGGAGCAAGTTCAGGATTTTACACCAACACCCATGACTGTTGCAACGGTAATATTCTATTCTGGAGTTCATCCATATACATTAAAAGAAACTTATACCGCAAAATCAAAAGAAGAAAAGCTGGATCAAAGAGTTTTCCTTTTTTGGTACAAGCCTGAATACAAAAAACAAATAACAAGATTACTTGAACAAAAAAATCAGGTTGAATTAGTTAGTAAACTCTTTTATAAAGAAAAAAGAGAAACTCAAAATTCTCCAAAATCAGGAAAGCCAAAACCTGACTACAGAAAGAAACATAAAAACAACACAACCAAAAGAAGAAAATGAATCGATTTCTAAAACTATTTACCATCATCTCATTACTCAGCTTATACTCATGTGCTGAATTAATTCAGATTGCAAACACTATTGAACTTGAAACGCCTTTAACTGAAAACGAAATAGCGCAAGGTTTAAAAGAAGCATTAAGAGTGGGAACAGACTCTGCTGCACACAAATTATCTGTTACTAATGGTTATTTTGGTGATGAAGCTGTCAAAATCCTACTACCTGAAGAGGCAAATATAATTGTGGACAATGCAAAAAAAATACCGGGAGGTGAAAAATTAGTGAATGATGTAATTTTAAGCATTAACCGTGCTGCTGAAGATGCTGCAAAAGAGGCCGGCCCTATATTTTATAAGGCGATAACAGAAATGACCATTACTGATGCTGTAAAGATATTAGGAGGTGAAGAAAATGCTGCAACTGAATATTTCAAATCAAAAACATACCAGGAACTTTTTGCTTTGTACAGTCCCAAAATAAAGCAATCCACAGATAAAAAAATTATTGCGGGTTATTCTGCAGGCCAAACATGGGAATCATTAACCAGCAAATACAATCAGCTTGCTGGTTCTTTTGTTGGTCAATTAGCCGATTTACATAAAGTAGAAGTTGAATTAAATGACTACTTAACACAAAAAGCTCTTGATGGATTATTCCTGAAAATTTCAAATGAAGAAAGCCAAATCAGAAAAGATCCGGCAGCTCGTGTTACAGCTATATTAAAACGTGTTTTTAAATAAAAACAGAAGGCTGTTAGTAAATTACTAACAGCCATATTTTTTCCCTTGCCAGGAATCTTTTTCTTTTAATCTCTTCTCAACTTTAGCCACAAATTCAAAGTTTTTCAACCCCCACTTTGGTGCAATCAATAACTCCTTAGGCGATTGACTTATAAATCGCTCCATTACAATTTCGGGATTAAGCAATTCCAGAAAATTCACTACCAAATCAATATACTCACCCACATCATACAATTTAACCTGCGAAGGATTTCGTAAATATTCCTCCCCCATCACAGACCCTCTTACCAATTGCAACTGATGAAGTTTCAAATAATCCAAAGGCAATTCTGACATCTTTGTGGCATGACTTAAAATATCCGCCTCTGATTCTCCAGGCAAACCCAAAATCAAATGAGCACCTACTTTTAAACCTGCTTCAGCAGATCTTATGATGGCATCTACACCTTCCTGAAAATGATGCCCTCTATTGATCCTATCCAAAGTAGAATCTAAGGTTGATTCAATTCCATATTCAATAGTGATATGATAACTCTGATTCAATTCTTTTAAGTAAGTCAATAATTCTTCACTAACACAATCTGGTCTGGTCCCAATTACCAAACCAATTACTTTTGGATGCTCCAAAGCTTCTAAATAACGTTTTCGAAGTATATCCACACTTTCATATGTATTACTATAAGCCTGAAAATATGCTAAATAATGTTGTGTTTTATACTTTGGCGAAAAGAAATTAATTCCAGTATTTATTTGATGTGTTATTGAATTTCCATCGCCACAATATGAGGGATTAAATGTGGAATTATTACAAAACGTACACCCTCCACGCCCTTTACTTCCATCTCTATTAGGACACGAAAAGCCTGCATCAACAGAAACTTTTTGTACCCTTTCATCAAACGTTCTTTTTATATATGAACTATAATCATTAAATCTTCTGGAATGTCCCCATGAATATATCATAACTATACTTTTTTTTGATATCTGAGATTCTTCTTTACTTGTAACACATCTGTTATTACACAAAAAATCACACTATCATTTTCCGGTAGTAAAATCCCGGTTCATTTCATTCTTAAATAATTAGCACGCAAATGTAGCAAAATAGACCAATGCTGATTAAAAACTTACTAATTAAAAATCCATACCAGACAGGATATTTACTCAATTTCTTTTTTATATTTATAGTACTCTAAAACAAAAAACATACATATGATTAACGAAACAGACCACGAATTCCTTAACAAAAAAGGTATTAACCTTGATCAAGTAAACCTACAACTCAATCATTTTAAAAATGGATTTCCTTTTATGGATATTCAGAAACCAGCTGCAATTGGAGATGGTATCCTCACTCTTGATGAGGAACAAAAACTGTTGTTTACTGATCAGTACAGAAATGGTATCGATGAAGGTTTATCAATATTAAAATTTGTTCCCGCTTCTGGAGCTGCCACCCGTATGTTTAAAGACTTATTTAGTTTTATAAATGCAGACCAACCAGAACAAGAAGAGCAAAAAAAATCAGGTCCAATAAATAATTTTCTAGCACACATTAAATATTTTGCATTTTCTAAAGATCTGGAAACTATATGCGGAATTGACTTTAATGATGAGAAGGCTGTTTTTGAAAACGGAGCCCTAATTGTAGAAAAACTTCTTTTACCTGATGGGTTAAACTACGGGAAATATCCAAAAGGTGTTTTACAATTTCACAACGATGGAGACAAATCTACTACTCCAATTGAAGAACACATGATTGAAGGTGCTTTGTATGGACAAGATAATGAAGGCATCGTAAACTTACACTTTACGGTATCTGAAGATCATATTGAGTTATTTAAAGGAATTGTTGATAAAAATATTTCCTTATTTGAAGCTAAATATGATGTAAAATACAATATTTCGTATTCTACACAAAAATCATATACCGACACTATTGCTGTTAATCCTGACAACACACCTTTCAGACTAGATAATAATGAACTATTATTTAGACCAGCTGGACATGGTGCATTAATAGAGAATTTAAATGATCTGGATGCAGATATCATCTTTATTAAAAACATTGATAACGTTGTTCCTTCATACCGACTAAAAGATACCATTCAATATAAAGAAGCTTTGGCTGGAGTACTATATTTTTATCAACAAAAAATATATGATTTTCTTGAAGCTATTGAAAACGAAACAGCGGATAGCGACTTAATTGATGAGATTTTAGATTTTATGCAAGCTGAACTATTCATTATCACTCCAGAAAATTTAACCACACAAGAAACAAAACTGAAATTTATCACATCAAAATTAAACCGTCCGATAAGAGTATGCGGAATGGTTAAAAATGAAGGTGAAGCAGGTGGCGGGCCATTTTGGGGAATTGGTAAAAACAACGAAATTTCACTACAGGTTGTTGAAAGTTCTCAAATAGACCTTAATGACAATACTAAAAAGAAACTATTACAACAAAGTACTCATTTCAATCCTGTAGATTTAATTTGCAGCACAAAAAATTATGCCGGCGAAAAATTCAACCTTTTGGATTATGTTGATCCAAAAACTGGATTCATTTCAAACAAATCACTTAACGGAAAAGAATTAAAAGCTTTAGAACTACCCGGATTATGGAATGGTGCCATGTCAGATTGGACAACCCTTTTTATTGAAGTGCCAATCAGCACTTTCAACCCGGTTAAAACTGTCAATGATTTATTACGCGTTCAACACCAACCTGAAGGTGTTGAAAAACACTAACAATAACACTAAAGGGCATTGTTTATTAAATAGTTATTAACAATGCCCTTTAATTATAAACATCCTATTGTAAAAACCTAAATTAATGGTATTTTTGTCACTTAAAATCAAAGTGAATATATGCAAGAATACTCTCACGCAGATCAAGAAGGGACAAGAGAGACTGTTGACAGATTTGAGGAACTGGTTCAACTTAACCAGGAATCCTATTTTGATGTGTTCCAAATTGAATCTATATTTGATTACTATCACCAAAAGAGCATGCTCGACAAAGCTGAATTAGCCATTGAAATGGGCCTAAGACAGCATCCCGATTCTACATGTTTAAAACTTAAACTTAGCACTCTTTATCTTGAACTGGATAAAGATGATGAAGCTATAGAAATATTAGAGTATTTAAAACAAGTAGAATCCAATAATTCTGAAGTTTTTTTAAATCTGGGAATTATACAAACCCGATTTGGAGAAAAAACAGAGGCTATAAAGAATTTTGAAATAGCCTTAAAACATTGTTCAAAAGAAGATTTAGCAGATTACGTATTTGAAATTAGTTTCAATCTTAATCAGGAAGGCTATTTTGTTGAAGCTCGAAATCTGATTAAATACTACAAAAATAAGTTTTCAAAAAACGAAAACTTATTATTCGAACTTGCCTATGCATATGACAAGTTAAATGAAATTGAACATGGAATTGACATCTACAATAAACTTTTAGACCTCAATCCATATTTAGAGAATGCCTGGTATAATCTTGGTATTTTACACAATAAGCAGGAAAATTATACAGACGCTATTGAAGCATACAATATAACGATTGCCATAGCACCAAATTTATCAGAAGCTTATTTTAATAAAGCAAATAGTCTTGCCCAAACTGGCGAATACATAGAAGCAATTAATGCTTACGCTGAATATTTATCACATTCACATCCTAATGCAATTTCATATTTTTATATGGGTGATTGCTGGGAAAATTTAGGCAACTATAACTTAGCTACCAAATTCTACAAAGCTGCTGTTGATTTGGATCCTGAACACATTGAATCATTACGTTCATTAGGAAGAACTTCTTATCGCGTTCAGGATTACGAAACAAGTATTTATGCCTTTGACAAAGCTGTAGGCATCAACCCCAAATCTGCTGAGCTTTGGAGAGCCTTAGGTAAAAGCTATAAAAAAGTAAAAAAACCAGCAGAAGCAAAACGCTGTTTAAAAAGAGCCTTAATTAATCAACATCAGGATACTAAAAATTGGATTGAGATGTATCAGTTTCTGGAGGAAAATGAAACTGACTTTAATGCCATACCATTTCTTGAATTACTATTAAGTAAAGATCAATCGAATGGTGCATTACATTATCTGGCAGCAATTATTTATAACAAATTTGAGATGCAAAAAGAATCTTTAAAACATCTAATAATTGCCCGTCAGTTATTACCTGAAGATTTAGAACTTGTTTTAAATAAATATCCAGCTTTAGTTTCAATGCCAGAGATTGCAGAATATATCAATTCTCAATTATAACATGTATTATTACTAGAAAATCATGAGATCGATCTAATTTATGTTTTAATTATAGCTTGATAACCTCAGTATAACTTAAGATGAAAATTAGAAGATAATTCACAAGCCTATCTAAAAAATAATTCAAGAACAAATGAAAGAGAACAACTCTAGAATATTTATTTCAAATATTTTTAAAGGCATGGCCATGGGTGCAGCCAATGTAATCCCTGGCGTATCAGGAGGTACAATAGCCCTGATTACAGGCATTTTTGAAAGATTAATTGACGCCATTAAATCATTTGACCTTAAAGCCATTAACCTTTTGTTAAAAGGGAAATTCAAAGAGTTTGCACAACATATCGATTTATGGTTCCTTGTTTCTGTGTTCCTTGGAGTTGGTGTTGCCATTGTTTCATTAGCCAGATTATTTAAATTTTTATTTGAAAATTATCCTGTTTATATATGGGCCTTCTTTTTTGGACTTGTTTTAGCCAGCGTTTATTTCGTAGGAAAGTCTGTACAGAAATGGAACCTAAGCAGTATTATTTCATTTATAATAGGTAGTGCCATAGCTATAGCCATTAGCGTTTTAACTCCAGCATCAGAAAATAGCTCAATGATCTATCTGTTTATTTGTGGAATTGTAGCCATATGCAGTATGATCATTCCTGGATTATCAGGTAGTTTTGTTTTGATTTTAATGGGAAATTACCAATTAGTAATGATTAATGCAGTGAGTGAATTTAATATGAAAGTACTACTTCCGGTTGCTGCTGGTGCAGGACTTGGATTAATAGGTTTTTCTCACTTTCTATCATGGTTATTAAAAAAATACCACAACCAAACAATAGCTATGTTAACCGGTTTTGTTTTAGGTTCACTAGGTATATTATGGCCATGGAAAGAAACTATTACACAAACATTTGGAGAAAAAGTAAAAACTATTGGATACGATTGGTTTATCCCTAAAGCTGACTCAGAGTTTTTTATTGCAGTAGTTTTTATTATATTAGGTATAGCCAGCATTTGGCTTACAGAAACTCTAGGTTCAAAAAAATCAAAGACTGCTTAATTACTAATTAAAATTATCAGATTATAAAATCATTAATCAAATTCATTATCCAAAACTATACGGATAGAGAAGTTAACTTATGCATTTTATTAACTGAATAATTACAAACCTCAACGAATGAAAACATTTGGATTAATTGGATACCCTCTTTCAAAGTCTTTTTCGCAGAAGTATTTTACCGAAAAGTTTGAAAAAGAAACAATTAAGGCAAGATATCTTAATTTTCCAATTGCCTCAATTGACGAATTTCCTGAATTGATAAATCACCACCCATACATTGGTGGACTAAACGTAACAATTCCCTATAAAGAAAAAGTAATCCAATACCTCGATGATTTGGATCCTATTTCAAAAGAGGCAGGAGCTGTAAACGTAATAAAAGTTGACTGGAGCAATCCAACAAAACCTAAATTAATCGGATACAATTCCGATATCATTGGTTTTTCAAACTCAATTAAACCCCTTCTAAAACCAAACCATAAAAAGGCCTTGGTTTTAGGTACTGGTGGAGCAGCCAAAGCTGTAGGATACGCCTTAAAAAGTTTAAACATTGAATATAAACTAGTTTCCAGAACACCAGAAGGAGAAAATCAAATAAGTTATCATTCATTAAATGAAGAAGCAATGAATGAACACACTGTTATTGTAAATACAACACCTTTGGGCATGTATGGAAACATGGAAGCAAAGCCTGAAATTCCATATCATTATTGCGATGAAAATCATTTATTCTACGATTTAGTTTACAACCCGGAAGTAACCGCTTTTTTAAAAGCAGGACAAGATAATGGAGCAACTATAAAAAACGGACTAGAAATGCTTCACCTTCAAGCTGAAGCTGCATGGGAAATATGGAATAAGTAGCAAGAATAATATTTTGAAATAATAATATAAAAAGAAAAGCGACTTTTAATGAGTCGCTTTTCTTATATAAACTATATTTTCTTAATCTGTGAAAGAAATAGATCATCAGGATATCCCACATCGACTAAATACAATGCATGAGCAGGAACTGAAGTCCCAGCTACACCCCTATCTTGTTTCTCAATAACACTCCTAAACTCATCAATAGACATCTTACCTCGCCCAACTTCAAGTAAAGTACCTACTATTGCACGGACCATATTTCTTAAAAATCGATCGGCTTTAATTGTAAATACCCACTTTCCATTTACAAACTCCCACTTCGCATACACTACTTTACAATTATTAGTCTTTACATCCGTATGCAGTTTACTAAAACTAGTAAAGTCACTATAATCAAACAAAACCCGAGCTGCACTATTCATCAAATCAAAATCCAAAGCAACAGGAGCCTGATAAGCAAATTCCTGCAAAAATGGATTCTTCTTTTCTACCACATGATATTCATAAGTTCGACTGACAGCTGAAAAACGACTATGGGTTTCACTTTCAACCTTTATCAATGAATAAATGGCAATATCTTTAGGGATAAAACGATTCAACTTATAACAAAACTGAGCCGAATCAATGGAATCATTTTCACAATCAAAATGAGCTACAAAATAAGAAGCGTGAACACCAGTATCCGTTCGTCCGCAACCAACTACATTTACTTTCTCTCGAACAACCTTACTAATACAATCATTTAATACTTCTTGTACAGAAATAGCATTGGGTTGAATTTGCCACCCATGATAATTTTTACCATTATAAGCCAGCTCAATAAAATATCTCATCATTTATTAGTTTCCAGTTCCTGGTTCTCAGTCTGCTTCCGCCTGTTAACAACCTACGAATTCACCACTTCTCCAAACAAATCATATGCCTCAGCATCTGTTATATTCACTTGATAAAACGCTCCTGTTTTTAATTCAGCCGATTCCACTGGTATCAAAACTTCAGGATCAACCTCTGGTGAATCAAACTCTGTTCTTCCAATAAAATAATCTTCTTCCTTCCTGTCAATAATTACCTTGAACTCCTTACCTATTTTTTCCTGATTAATTTCCCAACTAATCTGTTCCTGAGTTTGCATGATAATATCTGCTCTTTCCTGCTTCACCTCTTCCGGAACATCATCTTTATAGGTTCTGTATGCATGTGTATCCTCTTCGTGTGAATAAGGGAAAACACCCAAACGCTCAAATCGCATATCCTTAACAAATTCAAGCATCTCTTTAAAATCTTCTTCAGTTTCACCCGGATGCCCTGTAATCAAAGTTGTCCGCAAATGAATACCCGGAACATCTTTACGCATTCTTTCCAAAAGTTTATAAGTATCGGCCTTTGTTACATTTCTTCTCATGATCTTTAACATTGGATCACTAATATGTTGCAATGCAATATCCAAATAATTACAAACATTTGGATGCTCATTCATCACTTTTAAAACATCATACGGAAAACCTGCAGGATAAGCATAATGCAAACGCACCCAATCAATACCATCCACATCAGCTATTTTACGCACTAATTCACCCAAACGCATTTGTTTGTAATTATCCAATCCGTAAAACGATAAATCCTGAGCTATCATTTGCAGTTCCCTCACGCCGGATGAAGCCAATTTTTGAGCCTCATCAATCAACTCTTCCATGGGGCGAGACTTATGCTTTCCAGTAATTAAAGGTATTGCACAATACGAACAGGTTCTGTTACATCCCTCCGAAATTTTAAAATAAGCATAATGATCAGGAGTAGTTAATGTACGATCATTTCTTAAATCAGCCCTATACGATTGCCCTAAATCGGCAACAATTTTTTTCCAATCAAATTTACCATAAATAGCATCTACCTCAGGAAGCTCCATTTTAAGTTGTTGAAAATATCTTTCGGATAAACATCCCATAACAAACAACTTTTCAATCTCTCCCCTCTTTTTTGCCTCAGCAAAATTCAAAATAGTTTCAATAGACTCCTCTTTTGCATCGCCAATAAAACCACATGTGTTAATAATAGCAATATCCCCTTCCGGATTTGAAGCATCATGAGCTACTGAAAAACCATTAGCTTCAAACTGCTTTATTAAGGATTCAGAATCCACTAAATTTTTGGAACACCCTAAGGTTACAACATCAATCTTTTTCTTCATTATTTACAGTTTACGATAATGGAGTTCAATCACAAGACCTCACAATAATAACCTAATTAAAATTCCATTATCTAAAAAAACAAAAGGCCACCTTCTAAACAGGCAGCCCAATATAATGTTCTATAAATTCGCACTAATTAAAAAGAGAATCTACAAATTCATTGCGGTTAAAAACTTGTAAATCATCCATTCCTTCTCCAATCCCAATATATTTTACAGGAATTTGAAATTGATCAGAAACTCCAATCACAACTCCACCTTTTGCAGTACCATCTAACTTAGTAATAACTAACGCATTTACTTCAGTTGCCTTTGTAAACTCTTTTGCTTGCTCAAAAGCATTTTGCCCGGTAGAACCATCTAAAACCAATATAATTTCATTTGGAGTATTAGGAACAACCTTCTGCATTACTTTTTTAACTTTGGTTAGCTCATTCATTAAGTTAACCTTATTGTGCAAACGACCAGCTGTATCAATAATAACAACATCAGCTCCTTGTGATTTTGCAGACGATAAAGTATCAAAAGCAACAGATGCCGGATCTGAACCCATACTTTGTTTTACTAAAGGAACATCTACCCTATCAGCCCAAACCTGAAGCTGTTCAATAGCTGCCGCTCTAAAAGTATCAGCGGCGCCTAAAACCACCTTTTTCCCCGCAGCTTTAAATTTATGAGCCAACTTACCAATTGTCGTGGTTTTTCCAACACCATTGACTCCTACCACCATAATTACATATGGATCATCACTCTTAGGAAGTTCAAAATCACCCTCACCGTCAATTTCATTTTCAGATAACAGGTCTACTATTTCCTCTTTTAAGATTCTATTTAATTCAGAAGTACTTAAAAATTTATCACGAGCAACACGTTCTTCAATTCTTTCGATAATTTTTAAAGTCGTATCAACACCCACATCTGAGGTAATCAATACTTCTTCCAGTTCATCAAGAACAACATCATCTACTTTTGAACGACCTGCGACAGCTCTGGTCAGCTTTTTAAAAACACTTTCCTTGGTTTTAGCTAACCCTTTATCAAGGCTTTCTTTTTTTTCTTTTGTAAAACTTCCAAATAATCCCATATCTTAATTAAAATAGAATATTAGATTTTGAGACAATAGAGAATAGAAATCATTAAATATTGAAGTGAGACTCCAAACTTAACTATTAACCTGATTCAAATTTAAATTCCTAAATCAGATTCTTATTAACTAATCAAACTACTGCTGAATGAATGAGTTAAATATATAAAAAATAACAACCTAAGCTACAGTTGTTAACACAAAAAAGCCTCCTTTAAAAATTAAAGGAAGCTTTTTTGATAAAAAGTCTTTTGCAATGCAAAATTATTTCTTGAAAAAATCTTTCACTTCTTCATTGGTTACAATCTCTTCTTTAAAAGAGTATGCACCAGTTTTAGGCGATTTAACCATTTTAATCACTTTAGCGTGACCTTTACCGCCTCCCTTTTGTAGTGTTGCTACCGCTTTCTTAGCCATGATTCAAAGATTTATTTAATTTCTCTATGAATAGTATAACGCTTCAAAATTGGGTTATACTTTTTTAGTTCCATTCTATCAGGAGTGTTTTTTCTGTTTTTAACAGTAATATATCTGCTTGTTCCAGCCATTCCACTCTCCTTGTGCTCAGTACATTCAAGAATTACTTGAACTCTATTTCCTTTTGCTTTCTTAGCCATCTTTTAATCCCCCTTAAAATTTAGTTATATAACCTTTTTCCTGAGCGGATTTCAAAGCTGCTAACAAACCAACTTTGTTGATCATTCTAAGCCCAGAAGCTGAAACCCTAAGATCAATCCAACGCTCCTCCTCTACAAGAAAGAAACGCTTTTTAAATAGATTCACATCGAATCTTCTTTTGGTTCTTCTTTTCGAGTGAGAAACATTGTTCCCAACCATGAACCTTTTTCCAGTTATTTGACAAACTCTTGACATTTTTCAATCGTTTTTTCGGATACATTTTTCAAACAGAGCGCAAAATACGTTATTTTTATCGTAAATAACAAATAAACAAGTAAGAAATATTTTATTTTTTTCAATATTTAATACTTCTAAAGTAATCTACTCAACAAATATTAATCCGGGATTGGTTCCCGTTAATGAACGTCCTCCTTCAGGAGTTACTAAAAAAGTATTTTCAATGCCTACCATCCCAATTCCTTCAATACCTTTTTTAGGCTCTACAGCAAACACCATATTTTCAACCAACGGTTCTTTAAATCCCTTTGCCAAAACAGGCATTTCATCTACTGTCAAGCCGATTCCATGCCCAATAAATTTTACCTGACGATTACCATACCCCATGAAATTCTTTTGAAAATCAGGGCTCAATTCATCCATAATTGATTCATAAATTACTTCAGGGATATTACCTGGTTTTAACATCGCAGCCACTTTATCCTGAATGTTAACACATTGTTGATGAATTTCAATAACATCTTTTGGCAACGAATCACCAAACATATAAGTCATGGTTTTATCTGAATGATAACCATTTACTCCAAGTCCCATATCAACAAAAACCAAATCTCCTTTGGCTAATTTACGTTTTCGATTCCCCAAACTTGGAACAGCAGCACTTAAACCTCTGTTTCCTCCTGGTCCATCAAAATTAGTTGGATAAAGAGAGCTATCTCCAAATCCCAATTGCGCCACTACAACCTCAGTATCATGCATTCCAAAACGAGCTGTACCATGATGTCCTTCTTTAACCATTACCTGATACAATTCAGCAGCAAGATCTGTTTCTGTCATACCTTCTCTAAGCATGGTAGGCACAATATCTTCTAATACCCTGCGATGTATAACACCTGCCTCTTCAATATGTTTAACTTCCCAGTTACTCTTTACCGAACGAGTTTGGGCAATCTGAAAGTCTAGCGATTTATATGATTCAAATGGAAAATGTTTCTGAAACCGATGATAAGCTGCCAAAGGTACAAATTCTGTTTCCAGATAAACGTGTTTGGAAAGTTTAGCATAATTTTCAGCAGCATCCCTAAAACTTCCTATTGGTCTAATATCTTCAAATTCTGACTCTTTAGATGTTCTTTCATAACTTTTTCGGGCCCAAAGAATAGCATCTTCACCTCTTTCAATAATCAACACACCATCTGCCATAGAACCAGCAAAATACAGCATGTTAATTTTGCTAAAAACAACAGCCATTTCCCAATCCGGATGCTGCTGATCCATAATTTGACAAAATCGATTCATTCTCACCTTCAACTCTGAAGCGGGTATTATATCAGTCATATTTTAAAATTTTAGGCCTCAAAATTATAGTTTTGATATAAAACGTATTAGTTTTTTGTATTAAACTTTATTAAATGCAAGGATTTAACAGATTTAACCTTAACAATTAACCTTTTTGTTATTTATAATCATGAAAAACTACATTTAAGTAGAGCTATACTCTATTGTAACAATTTTAATTAATTCTGTATAAATAACTTGGATCATGATTTAAAAAAATGGTTCAATTTATGTAACCAGACCTATAAATAAAATTAAAGATGAAGACAGAATTAGAGGAACTTACATTTTTAAAAGAAAGTTGGCTTGAAGAAAAAAAATTTATGGTATTTCAAAACCAAAAGGGTGAGCTTAGAGCTGTGGAAGCTCATATTGTGCAGGTAGAGCAAATCTCAATAGGTGACCGCTTAAAAGCAATGGTACATAAAAAAGGTTGTTCAGGCAGAGAAATAAAGAAGGTATTTAGTTAAAAAATTAAATATAAGAAGCTATATATATATATTCAACCACAACCAACTTCCTTAAAAAACAAACAACTCAATTGTATACTACCAACCTAAATAAAACAAATAAAAAAGAGTGATTAATACAAATATTGTAAATCAAAAAATATAATCAATATGCAATTCGTTATATTTATCTTTTTTTCATTTGAAACAATAATTTTTAGTAAATATGACAACATCTTCATTTTATAAAATTTTCATAATATTCATTTGTTGTTTATTTTTTACAAATTGTATTAATATAAAAAGAAAAAAAAATATACTTTTTACCTCTGAAGATAAATACTATGGAAGTATAAACCAACACAATAATTTTATTAAACAAAGAAACTGGGATGGTCAATGGATTTGGTTAAATAAATTCAAATATTTTAGACACCAAAGAACCTATACTAAATTCATGACTAATAGGCGCAAAGAGTATAGAGTACTTTTTAGAAAAAAATTTTCAATTAATTCAGATTTTAGGTCTGCAATGATATATTTCTCTGCTGATGTAAGTTGTAAAATATATTTAAATGGACACCTTATATCTTCAGGACCGGCCAATATTGGTAGCGATTTAGTTGATAATATTGGCCCTAAACACTGGTTTTATAGTCCGATTAAGGTTGATAAATATTTAAAAAAAGGTACAAACTTAATATCTGCAGAAGTATACAGCTTTAATTTATCTTTATCCGAAACAACCACCACATATGGAGGTTTCATTTGTGATCTGTTGATAGATAACAACGTAATTATTTCAACTAACGAATCATGGAAAACATACCTTGACAAATCATTTTCAACTGAAGATGGATTTTATATTATGAATGTATCATCACAGCCTTCCAAATGGAATTCACTTAATTTTAATGATGATAACTGGGATTATGCTTCTCAAACTAGTGATAATAAAGAAAGAGGTATTAAATTGATTAAAAGACAAATACCTGAAATGTATCAAACTACTATTAAACCAAAATCAATTATTCACAATTTTGATACTATTTCTAAAACTTTTCCAATAAAGATTAATCCTAATGATAGTATTATTATTGATTATGGTAAAAACCTTGTTGGATATATTAACCTTGAAGTTAAAACTTCCCAAAAATCATCTGTTTCAATATTTCCCTTTGAAAATTTGGAATCCACATCGCACCGAAACCTTAAATATATATGCAGTGAAGGGATAAACGAATATGAAACCCCTTTTTATACTGCATATCGTTACTTAAAGATTAAATCTAACTCTATTGAGCCTATTTATTTAACAAAATTACACACTAAATTTTCAACCTATCCAGTTAAACAAACTGGAGAATTTATTTGCTCTGATTCTACATTAAACTCAATTTGGAATACTTTAAAATGGATTACTCAACTATGTATGCAGGATCTAATACTAGATTCTCCAATTCATCAAGAACCCATTGCGTGTACCGGAGACTATCTGATAATATCTAGAGCAAATTACGCTTCATTTGGAGATACATTATTACCAAGGAATAATATCTACAAAACCGCTTTAATGTTGGAAAAATTTGATTATGATATTTTCCATACTAGCTATTCTCTTCTCTGGATTCAAATGTTATATGATTACTATTTATTTACGGGAAACAAATCAATTATTAAAGACAATCTAATACATGTAAATAACTTATTAGATAAGTTTGAATCGTATCTAGGTAAAGAGTTTTTGCTATCTAATTGTCCAGATTATATGTTTATGGATTGGACAACTATTGAAGGTCAAAACTGTCATCATCCTCCTGCTTCAATTGGAATGGGATATATGACAGCACTATACTACAAAGCATTAACTATCGGAATTGAGCTGAATACCTTAGAAGACAACATTATTGAAAAAGAAAAATATTTTATCCTAACAAAAAAAATTAAATCCTCATTTAACAAATTACTATGGGACAATAACTTAAAAATATTTAAAGATGGTATTTCTAACATAACTAAATCAAAAAAGAACTGGGCATTACCAAAAGACATTAATAAAACAACATATTCACCACATGTAAACATACTTGCAGTTTTATATAATTTAGCACCACAAAATTATCATAAGGGAATTTTAAACTATTGTTTAAATAGCAATATTGAAATACAACCATACTTTATGTATTTTTTCTTATCTGCTCTAAAAAAAACAGATATGCTGAATCAATATGGATTGGAACTATTTCTAAAATGGGATAACATTATTGACAAAGAATCAAAAACAATACAAGAGAATTGGTCAAATATTACAGAATCTGGATATCAAGGAGACTATAGTCATGCATGGGGCGCATCTCCTAATATATTTTTCATAAACAGTATTTTAGGATTAGATATCATTAATGGTGAACCAAACACATTTTCTTTTCATCCTAATCCTATGAACTTAAAATGGGCAAAAGGCAAAATGCCTTTAAAAAATTCAAAAACAATAGATGTTGAATGGAAATTAGACTCGAATAATTTTGATGCCATAATTGACATACCCAATGGTAATTATATAAAACTCACCCCTCCTTATGAGAAATTTAAAGTGATGTATATTGACTCTATTGCTACTAATAATTCACTTATTGAGGAAGGAATCCATTCAATTCATATTCAATACTAATAATGCAAACAACCAAAGATCATTTTAACTTTCATATTTTAGGACATGCAGATCTTATTATATTTTATTACTTTTGCATTACCATAATGAATTAGCAAGTTATGGATAGACTAAATTATAGACATGACACAAGAACAGAAAAAAAACAATTCTAAACTACCGAACTGGATCGAAATTATTTCGAAGTACAACAAACCATCCATATCAAAGAGCGTCTGGCAAATCATAAACTCATTTATACCATATGTAGTTCTGTGGTTTCTTATGGTAAAAAGCATTGAAGTATCCTATTGGCTAACTTTATTGCTTTCTGTATTTGCTGCTGGTTTTTTAATCAGAATTTTTATCATTTTTCATGACTGTGTACATGGAGCTTATTTTAAAAAGAGAAAATACAATAAATACGTGGGTGTATTTTTAGGACTATTTGCCTTTACTCCTTTTCACAGGTGGCAAAACGATCATTTAATACACCACAATACAGTTGGAAATTTAGATGAGCGCGGTATTGGCGACGTAAAAACCTTAACGGTTACTGAATATTTAAATCTATCGAAATGGAAAAGAATAAGATATCGCATTTACCGACATCCAATATTTTTATTTGGCCTGGCTCCTCTTTTACATTTTGGATTACAAAGCCGATTTACTGTGAAACGTTTACCCAAAAAAATTAAAAAATATGTTCATCTTACAAATCTGGCACTGGCTGTATTAGTTGGAGGATTGATTTGGTTATTGGGATGGAAAACCTATTTACTAATTCAGTTACCTGTTTTATACATTGCTACTAGTCATGGAGTGTGGTTGTTTTATGTTCAGCATCAGTTTGAGGGTGTAGTATGGACAAAAGCAACTAACTGGGATTACAAAACCATGGCACTTGAGGGATCTTCATATTTTAAATTACCCATTTTATTACAATGGTTTACCGGAAACATTGGATTTCATCATATACATCATCTTTCGCCAATTATTCCATTTTATAATTTACCCAAATGCCATAAAGAGAATGAGCTTTTTCAAAAGATAAAACCCATCACGTTTTTTTCTGCGTTAAAGTCACTGAAATTACATTTATGGGATGAAAAAAGGCAGCGACTAGTTCATTTTAAAGAGATTGCTTACAACAATTAGCATAAATACGCAATTACAAATTCATCTTGATTGTAAAGTTTCTATCTTTGCGGCCTGATTACAAAATATAGTCATAAGCCCAATGCTACAAATAATATATCAAGATGAATTTATGGTTGTGATTAATAAACCTCATGGCTTATTGGTTCATAGAAGTCCGATAGCTGCTGATGCAGAAGAATTTGCCATGCAAATGCTCCGGGACCAACTTCAGCAAAAAGTATTTCCGGTACATCGTATAGACCGTAAAACATCGGGTTTATTATTATTTGGATTAAGCAGTGATGCTGCTCAAAAAATTCAGGCTCATCTTGAAAACAATGAAACTCAAAAAACATATTTAGCTATTGTCAGAGGATACTTTCCTGATGAGATTGAAGTAGACTATCCTTTAACTAATGACAAAGGCAAAACACAAGATGCTTTTACCTCTTTTAAAACATTAAAAAGAACAGAGCTTGATATTCCTTTTGGAAAGTTTCCAACATCTCGTTATTCTTTGATTGAGGCCTACCCCAAAACCGGTAGAATGCATCAAATACGTAAACACTTAAATCATTTACGCTACCCGATTATTGGTGATCGCCCGCATGGATGTAACAAACAAAACAGATTATTTAAGGAGCAATGGAATATGACGACCATGTTACTACATGCTCAAAAAATTACGATTAAGCATCCCTACACCAACGATACAATGCAGCTGGAAGCCCCTTTATTTGAAACTTTTTCTGAAATGATTACAACATTAAAGTTGAATCAACAACCTAAATAAAGAACCTATACTGCAGTCTGGCAAGTATCAACCAGCACTTAACTTTTCAGTAGCTTTGGTTTGTATTCAGAATTTGTTAGCCATGTGTTCGGATGCTATAATCCTACGCCTATCCGAACACAACCCGAACAGAACCCTATGCCACCCGAACATGCCCCGAACGCGACCCCAAGCCATATCCTAGCAGACTCCCAAAACATATATTTATGTTTAATATTTACTTACTTCTTTTCCTGTTTTTATTTAAGTCCGAAAAGAGGGCGAAGTACTTTAGTTCTTCTGATTAATTCATAGCTGGCAAAACAACCTGTAAAACTAAATATAATAATAGTTAGCAACTTAACAAACACATTCAATGCCAAAGGAAGAATAATTAAAGATCCCAGGTATAAAAATATCATATGTAAAATATAAACCGGATAGGCTCCTTTGCTCAAATAAGTTAATATTTTACCTGGCTTATTAAAATATTTATAAGCAAATGCTAAAATCGCATATATCCAGATAATGGATTCTAGCGCCATCAGATACCCCGGAGCTTTGAGATTAAAAACATATAATCGCATGCCATAAAGCAATAAGGCTATCAATAAACTGACAAACCTATACTTATAAATCGTTTTCCAAAATATATCACCCACCATAACAAAGCAATACCCAAAAAAGAAAGAAAGGAAACCTAGCACAAAACCATGCCAGGTCATTGCATACAATTCATAGGGATTTGGCTTTATCAATATTGTTTCGAGCATAAATGGCACTGCTATTAAAAGTAATCCAAACGGATTACTTAATACTTTGGATAGCATCTGTTTCAAGCCATTTTTTGCATTCTTTTGCAAAACAAAAAACAAGGGTGATAATACCAGAACATAAATAAAAATATTCATCAAAAACCATAAATGACCTCTGCCAGGCATATACCTGAAATCCTGCAAATAAAACTTTTGCCAGATAAATATATGTATGGGCACTATTGCCACAGCACCAAAAATAAGAGGAACTAAAATACGCCTTGTTCTTTCCCACAACAATTCTTTTATATTTCGTTTTCGCATGGCAAAAAACACACCCATACCGGAAACAAAAAACAGCAATGGAATTCTCCAAATATTAAGCATAGTCATAGGCTTCCATAATCCCTCAATAGGTTCAGGACTTTGGATAAAACCAATAAACATTCCCCAAGGTTGAAAAACAATGGCAACATGATAAATAAGCAGTAAACCAATAGCAATTACTCTTAACCAATCTATATCGTACCTTCTGTATTGAGTTTCCATTATTGTAAATTTAAAAGTGAACAAGATGAATGGTTGATATGTAAATTGATCATACTTTGTAAAATATATACAACCGCACATCAACCATAAAAACTACTCTACACTACTATTTTGCAACATTTGTGCAATAACAGGTCTGGTTGCTTCAATCTGTTCGTAGTCGAGTTTTAAACCTAGTGGACCTAGTTGCTGAAGTAGAAAGTCGTAAACAGGTTTTACTTCGCTAAAAGGACCGGCTACAGACTGCAGTGCAGTTGCTCCCTGACCATTTAGCGCATTAATATTGGCACCATTTGCTATTAATGATTGTACAATTTCGGTGTGACAAAAAAATGCAGCCACATGCAAAGGAGTTGAGCCATCATTATTAACCATGTCAAGATCTGCTCCGGCATTAATGAGTGCTTTTGCTATTTCTGTTTTTCCAAAAACACAAGCAGTTAATAGTGGTGTAGACCCTCCTAAAGGTTCTTTAGTATTCAAATTAGTACCTGCCTTAATATGTTGTTGTACCGCAGCAAGATTACCCATATATACAGCTGTATTTAAATCGATACCCGGAGCTTTCACTTCCTTTGTAAAATTTTCAGCATCCTGATTATTGCTAGAACCAGAATTACATGATATTAATAAAGAGCTTGTGAATAACATCATTATTAAAACTTTTCCGCTAATTAAAATTGTTGTTTTCATGATTGTAATTTTTAATTGATTTTGAACGTTTAATCTGATACTGTAAAGTTCTATAATACTGTGACGCACTGTTAATCAATCATGCAGACAATAGCATAAAGTTTTAACACTCAATAAAAACTATGACGCATACATATAAATTATGATGCAAACCATCATGCATGCGGTATTTTTACCAAAATATTTTATCTTTCGATCAATACTTTTTAATATGGATAACGACTCTCTTTTTAAAGATGATTTTCTGATAAAACTCAAAGAAATTATTGAGGATAAAATAGCCGATTCACAATTTGGAGTTGCGGAATTAGCTGATCATATTGGAATGAGTCGATCAAATCTACTCCGAAAAGTTAAAAAAATAAGCAATTTATCTGCAAGTCAATTTATAAATCGAGTCCGGTTACAAAAAGCTGTTGACCTGTTAAACGAAGGTAGTTTAACGATTTCGGAAATTGGTTTTGAAGTTGGTTTTGGAAGTACCTCCTACTTTATTAAATGCTTTCGGGAACAATATGGCTATTCACCGGGTGAATATGGCAAGCAAAAAGAAGAGGATATTAGCCATGAACCGAATAAAAAAAATAAACCTAAAATAAATTACATTACCGCAGTTATTACTGTAGCAGGATTAATAATTCTGGCACTTTTATTTTTTATTAATCCCTTTCAAAGAAGTGAAATTGACAAAGAGAAGTCTATTGCTGTTTTACCATTTATAAATGACAGTAACGATTCGAGCAACGTATACATTATCAACGGACTGATGGAGGCCATTTTAAATAACTTTCAAAAAATTGAAAACATGAGGGTTATTAGCCGAACTTCAGTTGAAAAATACAGAAATACAAACAAAACGATTCCTGAAATAGCACGCGAATTAAACGTAAGCTATTTTGTTGAAGGAAGTGGACAAAAAGTAGGGAATAAAATATTATTGAATGTTCAGCTTATTGATGCCGATAATGATAAACATTTATGGGCTGCACAATATAAAAGGGAAGTTAAAGATATATTTGAACTACAAAACAATATTGCCCAAACCATTGCCAACGAAGTTCAGGTTATAATTACTCCTGAAGAAAAGCAACGTATAGAGCGCATACCAACCGATAACCTGGAAGCTTATGATAATTACCTAAAGGGATTAGAATATATAAGAAATGAAACCGGCATTGGTTTAAAAGAATCCATCATATGGTTTAAAAAAGCGATAGATCATGATTCAGAGTTTGCTGAGGCATATGCTTATATTGCCATTGCTTATTATTACATGGATGTTTTCCAGGCTGACAAACAACACCTAAAGGAGTTAAATGAATATGCCGACAAAGCCATGTTGTACAACTCTGGTATTCCGGAAAGTTTAATAGCCAAAGGTCTTTTTTATATGAATTCGGGCGAGTATGCTAAAGCATTACCTCATTTTGAAAAAGCACATAAATACAGCCCGAATTCAGCGTGGATCATTAACTTTTTATCTGATTTTTATACCACCTATCAACCTGACACACAAAAATATCTTGAGTATGCTTTAAAAGGCGAACGACTTCATATTGCGACAAATGATTCTGCCACAACATCCATACTTTATTTACACCTCAGCAATTCTCTCATTCAAAATGCATTTGTAGATCAGGCTTTAAAATACATCAACAAAGCACTGGATTACAACCCCGATAATATTTCGGCCTATTACGTAAAGGCTTATATTCTTTTCGGCATCCATAAAGATTTGAATGAAACCAAAGACTTATTACTGGAAACTTATAAAATGGATACGACCAGACTTGATGTATTGCAGGAAGTGGGTAAATTATACTATATGCTGGGCGATTACAAATCCTCGTATAAGTATTACAAAAAATTTGATCATAAGCGCATTCAATACCAAATGGATATTTTTTGGTATGAGAATATCAAGATAAGTTATGTTTTTGATAAAAACGGTGACACAGCAAGAGCCACGGAATTATTTGAAATATATAAAACCAGAGCTTCTCAGGACGAATCCATTTACAAAGACGTTATGTTATCTGCAAGCTATATTATTGAAGGTGATTTAAATAAAGCTATTGAGTATTTAAAAAAGTTCTCTGAATATGAGCACTATCACTATTGGACTATTCTGTTTTATAAACTCGATCCCTTATCAAAAGAAATTCAAAAACATCCTGATTTTGATAAAGTCTGGAAGAAAATAGAAAAGAACTTTTGGAAAGATCACAATCAGATTGAAGAAGTGCTAAAAGAAAAAAATCTGCTTTAAAGAAACCCACATCCTTTTCATTATTCATTCCATGTTACAAACAAGCTCTTTAAAAAGGATACTTTTTCAATTTCATTCCATTTATCAGTGTTAGAAATTGAGAAATTACTTGTGAGTCCTTTATGTTCACCAACAAGAAAATAAGTATCCAAATTACTACCTTCTATTGGTCCAAAAATCCGATAAATCATAAAGTTTTTAGTACTATCCTGCTCCAACACTTGTCTTTTTAATCCGTAGGTATCCATAAAGTAGTTGGAATCCCACTCGTAATATGCTTTCACAAACTCTGCCCCAACCTTGTTTCCTTCCACATTAAATTCGTATTTGTCAATTTTTCCAAATGCAATGGCTATTAATACAGAATCCTGATTTTGAAAATACTGTTGCCTACTGTTAGAGTTATAATTGGTCTTTTCCCACTTACCCGGAATTTTAACTGAACCATATGGAAATACAAAATAATCGGTTTCGTTTTTTGCTTCATTGTATTCGCTGCCAACAATTGTACTTGATTTTTGAGTTACACAACTGGCAAAAATGGTTAGCACAATAAATAGAGTTATAAGGTTTTTCAGATTGACTTTCATAGTTTTTGGTTTGATTTATTAAAATTTAAACTTATATAAGGATTCCAACTCTATTACTATTTTAATTCATATACTCTATTTGCAAAATCTTCAAGCAAATATATTTTATCAAACTTTGAATCCTTATCAAATATAAAATCGTCATCGAATACATAAGAACTTTCTCCGGAACTATCTATTACAATAAGTAGCCATTGAGGTAATTGAAGATTTTTTTTATACTTATCTAATTTCATTTCTTTACGTCGAATTGAGTTATTTAAAATTTTAAGGTTTAACTTATTCTGAAACCAACCTCCAAGACTAGAAGATATACTAATTCGGTCATGTGACATAATATATAAACTATCAATGTATATATTACGCTCAAAAAAACCATTAAATACTTTATTTTTAATAATAACAACCGAATGCTTAATTAATTTATTTTTATCTATTTGCCTGGTACTAGAATAACGATTAAATATTATATTAATATGAATATCGGGAAATAAAGGATCTTTTTTTAGTTCATCTTCAATTTTAAGACCTATATTTTCAAAATACCCCTCTAATTGCTTTTTTTCAGGATTTAATAGAACCTGATGCTCTAATCCAACTTCAAGAGTTCCATTACCTATCAAAAAATCAGGTTGTTCTCTAAGCTCCCTAATTTCAAAAGATAGGTCTAAATGCATAAGAAACTTGGCTGCATGACATAGCTCAATGATTTTTTTGCGATTTTTATTTAAGTCAACCTTTAAGGCTTCATAATGTATGTCAATTAGCTCTTCATAACGGGCCATATTAACATTTCTATTGTTAGTTATCAATCTCATTAATATAAGGCAATATTTTAATTAAACTTTAGCTCCTATAAATAACCAAACACCAACTATTCATTTTTCCATAACGGCTAATGTAACGATATTTTTACCATTTATTTAACAATGCATCTTTAAATTCAAGTATTCAATAAATTATCATATTCTCATGTGCTTAAAAAATAAAATCAGGTTAATTACTCTAGCACTTTTTTTCAATGATAGTTTCCTATTATATTTGCGGCCAAATTTTTATTTAAGCTGATGATTTCAATAGATGCATTAACGGTTGAGTTTGGAGCAACCACTCTTTTTAAAAATATTTCGTTTGTAATTAACGAAAAAGACAGAATTGCTTTAATGGGTAAAAACGGAGCGGGAAAATCAACCTTGCTAAAGATTATTGCAGGAGCACAGTCTCCTCAGGGTGGTCGCGTTTCGGTACCTAAAGAAAGGGTTGTAGCCTATCTTCCACAGCACTTGATGAATAAAAGTAACCGTTCGGTATTTGATGAAGCCTCGCAAGCTTTTAGCCATATTTTTGATATGCAAAAAGAAATTGAGGTACTGAATCAGGAACTTACTACACGTACTGATTATGAATCTGACAGTTACTATGCCTTAATTGAAAAAGTTTCTACCCTTAGCGAAAAATTTTATGCTATTGAAGAAACGAACTTTGATGCTGATGTTGAAAAAGTATTGTTTGGTTTGGGATTTACACGCAAAGATTTTAGTAAATCAACAGAAACATTTAGTGGTGGCTGGAGAATGCGTATTGAGCTGGCAAAAATTCTTTTACAGAAACCAGATTTAATTTTATTGGATGAGCCTACCAACCACCTGGATATTGAATCTATTCAATGGTTAGAAGAGTTCTTAATATCATGTGGTAAAGCGGTTGTGGTTATTAGTCACGACAGAGCTTTTGTTGACAATATTACTACCAGAACCATTGAAGTAACCATGGGGCGTATTTACGATTATAAAGTAAATTACAGTCGCTATTTAGAGTTACGCGAAGAAAGAAGAGAGCAACAATTAAAACAATATAACGATCAGCAGAAGATGATTGCTGAAAACAAGGAGTTTATTGAACGTTTTAAAGGCACCTATTCAAAAACCCTTCAAGTTCAGTCAAGAGTTAAAATGCTTGAAAAACTTGAAATTATAGAGGTTGATGAAGTGGATAACAGTGCCCTTAAACTAAAATTTCCTCCTTCACCCCGATCAGGTAATTATCCTGTAATTGCTACCAATGTTGCCAAAACATACAATGATCATTTGGTATATAAAGAAGCCAGTCTTACTATAGAAAGAGGCGAAAAAATTGCTTTTGTAGGAAAAAATGGAGAAGGTAAATCTACACTCGTTAAATCTATAATGGGTGAAATTGATTTTGATGGAGAGATTCAGTTGGGGCACAATACTATGATTGGCTATTTTGCACAAAATCAGGCTTCGTTACTTGATGAAGAATTATCTGTATTTGATACTATTGATGAAGTAGCAAAAGGTGATGCCCGCACAAAAATAAAAGATATTCTGGGTGCCTTTATGTTCAGTGGAGATGATACCACTAAAAAGGTAAAAGTATTATCCGGAGGTGAACGCACCCGATTAGCCATGATAAAACTTTTGCTTGAACCAGTCAACTTACTAATACTGGATGAGCCTACCAACCACCTTGATTTAAAAACCAAGGATATACTAAAAAGTGCTTTAAAAGCTTATGATGGTACACTTATTTTGGTTTCTCACGATAGAGATTTTCTGGATGGTTTAGCTGAAAAAGTGTATGAGTTCGGAAATAAAAAAGTGAAGGAACATCTTGGTGATATCAACCACTTTTTAGAAAATAAGAAGATGAGTAATTTAAAAGAAATTGAACGACAAGTGAAAGCTTAAAAACCATAATTCAATGTACAGCTCCATAGGAGTTGTACATTACAATTAATTCCCTAATTGTACTTCTACAACTTAGCATAATGCATTTGAAGCACTTCAAATAGTTCTTCGGTATTAATTGGCTTGGAGATATAACCATCAAATCCCTTGTCTATCAGTTTTCTTTTATCACCAACCTGAGCAAAGGCAGTCACAGCAATAACGGGAATCTTTTCATTAATTTCTTTTATTTTTTTTGTGGCCTTTTTCCCATCCATTACCGGCATTTTAATATCCATCAAAACCATACATTTTTTCTTCATGTATAAGTTTGAAATGTAATCTACCGCTTCCTTACCATTGTGTGCCCAATAAAGTTCTGCTTTTGTTTTCTTTAACAAGCGCTCCAATAAATAATAATTATTAGATTCATCTTCTGCTACAACAATTATAAGATCATCTAGCGACAAGGATTTGATGGTATGATACTCCTCCATTTTATCACTCTTTTCTGCATTTGTTGTTTTGGATAAACTAAAATAAAACAAGGAACCTTTATTAGGTTCTGACTTAAGTTTTAACTTGCCTCCCATTAAATACACCAAATGTTGACTGATTGAAAGACCAATACCTGTACCTTCATATAATCTGGTTTTATCTTCCAACTTATAAAAGTGATTAAAAATCTTTTCCTGATCTTCTGCATTAATTCCAATACCTGTATCCTCAACAAAAAAATCCAAGGTTTTTTCAGATTCATTAAATCCAAACCTGACATAACCTTTATCCGTAAATTTTATGGCATTACCAATCAAATTAATCATTATCTGACGAAAACGAACCGGATCACTATGCAAATATAATCCCTCACCTCCTGTAACCAGTTCAATATCGATTTCCTTATTATTTTTAATTTTAAAATAGGCATTAATCTCTTTTAGAACGTCGTTTACACAAAAGTTTTCTTTATATAACACCAGCTGATTAGCCTCAATACGCGAAATATCAATAATATCATTAATCAAAGTCAACAAACTATCGCTACTATTCTTAATCATTTTAGCCAGATACTCTCGTTCATCTTTATCATCTGCAAGATCAACCAGAATGCTTGAGAATCCGATAATAGCATTCATTGGAGTTCGTATTTCGTGACTCATATTAGCCAAAAATGCAGACTTTAATTTATCAGATTCTTCAGCCTTGCGTTTTGCTTTAACCAATTCAGATGTTCTTTCCTGAACCATTAATTCCAAATCGTTTCTATGCCTTACAAGTTCTTCATTCTGAATGGTTATTTCCTCTTGTTTTTCTTCGAGTAGCACATTTACATTGCTTAATTCTTCAGTTCGTTGCGCTACCATTTCTTCAAGGTGTAATTGACGCTTTTTCATAAATCGAATCCGAAAAAGATAGGCACTGTAAACAAGATATATAAACAATATTACAATACTTATTTTAAAAAATACCGTATTCCACCACGATGGCTTAATGTAAACTTTTAATACCGCAGGCTTCTGCTCCCATACTCCACCTTTTGATACTGTTTTAACTTTGAACTGATATCTTCCTGAAGGTAAATTTCTGTATGTGGCCACATGTTGATCCTGAACAAAATTCCAATTCTTTTCATACCCTTCAAGTATATAAGCAAATAGATTTCCTTCTCTTGATATACTATTTAATGCCGCATACTCAAATGAAATTATATGATCATTATTTTCATTTAGTTCAATATTTTTCTGGTAACAAATGTCTTTATGTAATATTACTTTACCATTTATTTCCTGACCAATTTTAACCGACTGATGAAATAATCTAAGATCAACTATTTTAGAATTAGGCAATAACTCGTCCTCACCAATGCTTTCTGGATTAAAAATATTAAGCCCATTTATACCTCCGGCAAGAATTTCTTTAGAAAATTTATCATATACAATAGCGCTTGTAAATTGATTATCCTGCAAACCATCAGCTTTATAATATCTTGAAAATCTATTACTTTTAGGATCATAATGATTTAATCCATTTGAAGTTGCAATCCACAAACTATTATTTCCATCTTCAACAATACCAGTAATTGTTTCTGAAGACAAGCCATTGGTTTCATTATAACGAATAAAACTAACCTGACCATGATCACTAAAAACCATTTTATTTAAACCATTTCGGGTACCAACCCATATATTTTCATCACTATCCCGATATAATGTATAAACAAGATTATTGCTCAAACTAGTTGAATCATTAGCATCAAACTGAAATGATGTAAACTGATCTTTATTTACATTGTATTGACATAAACCTCCTTCCGAAGCAATCCACAGATTATTGAACTTATCTTCAACAAAAGCCTCAATAGTATTTCCTTGAAGTCCTGACTGAATACCATTGGATATTTTTTGATAACTCTTATACTCTTTAGTTGCAGGATTAAAACGAATAACTCCATTTCCATTTGTACCAATCCAAAGTTCATGATCACTGGATTCATACATCGTTCTGATCATTTTCTTTTCTAATTCACCAAAAATGTAATCCACATGAATAAAACGATCTAATTTTTTATCATATTTATTTAAACCATTTTCTGTTCCGATCCATATATTATTCTCATGATCTCTCAGCAATGATCGAACTATACTTTCTGACAACGAAGTTTTATCTCCCTCTTTATGTTGATATAACTTAAAGATATTATTATCCCTGTCATAAACATTTAAACCATTATCGGTAGCAATCCAAACATTATTGTCTTCATCAAGTACCAGTGAGTGTATTATGTTACTGACGATATTATTATTATCTCTTTTTTCTGCATAGATATGCTTAAACTGTCTTCCTCCAACTTTAAACCTATTTATACCGCACCAATCTGTACCAACCCACATATAACCTGTTTGATCCTCAAAAATGGAATAGATTGAATTTCCACTAATACTTCGCGGATCAGAACTGTTATTTTTATATCGAATAAATTTTAATTGATCGAGTGGTAAATCTTTTCCATCCAAATCTGAATAATCAACTTGATTCAGTCCTCCCCCCCAGGTTCCTATCCAAACATTTCCTTGCTTATCTTTATAGATTTTAGTTATCACATCGTAACTAATGCTATTTTTATCCTCATCACTATAAGCATAACGATAAAAACGATTATTGGCAGGATCAAATACATTTAATCCTCCTCCCCAGGTTCCTACCCATACGATTCCATTCTCATCCTCCATAACAGCACTAACATCGTTATCTGATAGAGAGTAACTATTATTGGGATCATGTGTAAAGACTTCAAATCTACCAGTGGCTTTATTCAACTTGTTTAAACCGCCTTGGGTACCAATCCATAATATTCTATTTTTTCCTTCGCATATGCTGGATACGAACAATGAGCTAATACTATTTTTATTTTCTGATGGCTGATGATGAATAAATCGATACTGAACATCCTGCTCTTTTTCATAATCTTTATTTACCCTTTCTAATCGATCCAAACCTCCTCCCATTGTGCATAGCCAAACATCTCCATCTGAATCTTTAAAAACACGAAAGACTCTGTCGTTTGATAAACTTTCGGGATTAATAGGATTATGACAATAGTTCACATTTTCTTTCGTATCAAGAAAAAATCGATTTAAACCGAGCATAGTACCAACGAAAAAAATTCTTGAAGTATCTTCACAGATACTCCTTACGTGCATGTCGGCAATATTGGGATTGTTAATATAATTATGCAGGTATTCTGTAATTCTGAAGCCATCAAAGCGATTGATCCCTTCATAAGTTCCAAACCATAAAAAACCGTCCTGATCCTGATAAATATCTAATACGGAGTTTTGATTTAAGCCATCATCTGTGGAGAGATGTTCAAAATTAATTTTCCTTTCTTGTGATATTAAGACATTAGTAACGCAAAAAACGAATAGCCAAACCAATGCAAGTAACTTAGTTTTAATAAAAAAATCAGACATATCTTTCGTTTAAAAACGTATACTAATGTGATAAGCAAACACTAAAAATCACTTAATAAATTTCGATATGTTAAAATAGTGAAATTTACGTAAAGATTTATAACTCCATTTTCGATTTATATTAGAATTACGTCAAAGCACAAAATCATTACACCATAAACTGATTTTTAAATACTAATACCAACAACAAAAAAGCTGTAACCTTAATGATTACAGCTTTTCCTTTATTTATTTGAATATAAGAATTAGTTATCTCACATCCTCATCCACCATATTCTTAAGCATTACCAAAGCCATTTCTGAAGAACGAATAATATTTCTTTCGCGAATATGTCCAAACTGAAATTTTTGGCTTACTGTTTTATTAGGGCCCGAAACTGCAATCCAAACTGTACCAACAGGCTTTTCATCTGTACCTCCATCAGGGCCTGCAATGCCAGATGTAGATACAGCATAATCTGTTCCTAATGCCTTTTTAGCCCCAATAGCCATTTGTTCTACTACAGGCTGACTCACTGCTCCACTTTTAATTAAATCATCTTCTTGCACTCCTAATAGCTGTTGTTTCACTTCATTATGGTATGCCACTATGCTTCCTCTAAAGTAAACAGAACTTCCTGATAAAGACGTAATCATATGAGCTATATTTCCACCTGTACAACTTTCTGCAGAAGCCAAAGTCAATTTATTATCAGTAAATAACTTAGCGATTACTTCTGTTGTTGATACATCATCATAAGCCAATATATTATTACCAATAATAGGTTTTAAGTCATGAACTAATTCTTCAATCTTTGATTCCAATAAAGCTTTATCATTTCCTCTACCGGTAAATCTTAACCTGATTCGACCTGGAGCAGGCAAATATGCCAACTTAATATATTCTGGTATTGTGTCTTCAAAATCCTCTAACATTTCTGCCAAAACGGCTTCTGGAATATTATGAACTAAAACCGTTTTATGTACAATACTTCCAATATTGAAACGCTCCAACAATTTTGGAATAATATTATGCTCCATTGTGTGCTTCATTTCAGAAGGTACACCAGGCATTGAAACAAAAATAGTTCCCTCATGTTCAAACCACATAACAGGTGCTGTTCCTACTGGATTTCGAATGACTGTACAATTGGCAGGTACTAAAGCCTGAGCCCTATTTAGCTCATTAATATCTGGTACATATCTTTTAAGCAATGATTTAACATCTTCAAAAACCTCTTCACTAAAAACAAGTTCAGTATTGAAGAACTTACACATAGTAACCTTGGTTATATCATCCTTAGTTGGACCCAGACCACCCGTTAATAAAACAACATCAGATCTACTTGATGTTTCATTTAAAATATTTAGAATTTCTTCTTCTGTATCACTTATCGAATTAATTCTAGCGACCTCAAAACCTGCTTCATTTAACTTTTGTCCCATCCAGGCAGAGTTGGTATCCACAACCTGACCTATTAAAAGTTCATCTCCTATGGTTACTATTTCTATTTTCATTATTATAAAACTTAAAATTCAATCCACAATATTAAATAGTTTAGAGTAGTAAACAGTATCAAACTACTTATACATCTTTGCTACTACACTTTACTTTCCAAACGTTTTTAAAGCTCTTACTCTTTCTAGTAATGGAGGATGTGAGTAATGAAAAAACACATACAGAGGATGTGGAGTTAAATTACTCAATGCATTCACTGATATAGTTTTTAAAGCATTAATTAAAGAAGCTGAGTTGTGATTCTTAGCTGCAAATTCATCAGCCTCATATTCATTTTTACGAGATAGCAAGGTACTTACTAAACCTGTGATCCCTGATATAGGGCTATACAAAATACCAAATGCAATTAATCCAATGTGAAAAACGGGTTCGTCTATACCTAAGGCTTGAGACAATGCTGGAGAATCCACAAATTCAGAAAAAATAAACAACATCACACCTGTTTGCAAAATACCTGCAATCATTCCCCATAAGGTATGTTTCTTTTTATAATGACCAATTTCGTGAGCTAACACACCAACTATTTCATCCGTTTTTAAATCATTGATTAATGTATCGTACAATACAATTCTCTTTTTTGAACCTAACCCACTAAAAAATGCATTGGCTTTAGTACTTCGTTTGGATCCATCCATAACAAATACGTTATCCAATTTAAAATTCACCTTTTTACAAAACTCTTCAATCGCTGTTTTGAGTTCTCCACTCTCTAATGGTGTTTGCTTATTAAACAAGGGCAACAAAATTGATGTATAAAACATGGTAATAAATAACATAAAAACAGTTACCAATCCCCATGCATACAGCCAGAAATACGAACCTGCAATTGAATAAAACCAAATGATTAAGGACATAATTCCTCCACCTAAAATGGCCCCAATTATTAATGATTTGATTAAATCGCCAATAAATGTTTTTGCAGTAGTTTTATTGAATCCAAAACGTTCTTCAATTACGAAAGTACTATAGATTGAAAAAGGTAAATTTAAAATTGTTGAAGCTAAACCAATCACTCCAAAGAAAACCAAAGCTCTTAAAATAATATGATCCGAAACATCCAACGCCCAATGATCAACAATGGCAAAACCTCCGGCAAAAAGCATTACTAAAACCAATACCAAATTAAATACACCGGTAAGCCATCCAAACTTATGATTAACTTTTGAATATCGTTGTTGCTTGGCATATTTTTCTTTATCATAGATACCTTCAAGCTCCTCCGGAACATTTTCTGACCATCGTGTAGTATTCAGATATAATAAAATTCGATCCCAAATAAACTCGATAACAATAATTGAAACTATTATATAAAATATTGTAGTGTACATTATTTACTTATTTGTAAAGTTATATATGCTAAAAAACCGTTCTTTATCAAACCTAAGTATATAAAGAACGGCTTTCTAATTTCCTGATTATATTTTTTATGACTTTGTTTTGTCTATTTTTGGAGCCTTTACTATAAAATAGATTCCTGCTAAAACAAAAGGAATACTTAATAATTGCCCCATATTTAAAATCATATCCTTCTCAAAAGCTTCCTGATTTTCTTTTACAAACTCAATTAAGAATCGAGACAGGAATGTACCAATTAAGAATACACCAAAGATTAATCCAGTACGATCTTTTGCATTGGTTTTCCAATACATCCACATGATGATTCCAAATAAAGTTAAATATGATAAAGCTTCATAAATTTGAGTTGGATGCGATGGTAAAGAATAAATTGGCTGTCCGCCAGCCATCCATTCGTGCACGTTTTCTACGAATTTAAAAGCCCATGGTAAATCTGTTTGATGTCCATAAATTTCATGATTCATCAAATTTCCCATTCTGATAAAAAAAGCAGCTAAAGCCGTTGGAATAACCAAACGGTCTAAGGTCCATAATGGGGATTTTTTAGATACTTTTTTAGAATAGATCAGAATCGCAATTACAATTCCTAAAGCACCCCCATGGCTTGCCAATCCACCATGCCATACTTTTATAATTTCTCCTAAATTTTGAGAATAGTAATCCCATCCATAAAAGAAAACGTGTCCTAATCGAGCTCCAATTACAGTAGCTATAATTACATACATAAATAGTTTTTCCAACCAAGGCAATGGAATTTTTTCCCACTTAAACATTTTTTCCATAAGCTGATAGCCTAACAAAAATGCAATGGCAAAAAACAAACCATAATATCGAACTGAAAAAGGGCCTAAATGAAAAATTTCAGGTTTTACCCCCCATGTAATGAAATCAAGTACCATAAGCTATTAATCTAAGAGACAAAAGAAATCATCTTTTGCCTCTTTATCTTCATATTTATATTTATTTTTTTATAATTTAAAATCAAACCTGACCTTTACCGTGGCACTGTTTGTATTTTTTACCACTACCACATGGACAAGGTTCGTTACGTCCCACTTTTTTCTCCACTCTTACCGGCTCTGCTTTAGGCTTTTCTTTAGCATTACCACCTCCAGCTCCCGGATAGGCATCTTTACTAGCCTTAAGCTTACTTAAATCCTGACGTTTACGCTCTTCCTGTTCTTTAATTTCATTTGGATCCTGAACTGGAATACTGGCTTTAACCAAAGTTGAAACAACATCTTTGTTACTTTGTTCTAACATTGATTTAAACAACTCAAATGATTCGAACTTATAAATTAGCAATGGATCTTTTTGCTCGTAAGAAGCATTCTGTACCGCTGTTCGTAGATCATCCAACTCACGTAAGTGTTCCTTCCATGCATTATCAATAGTCATTAAAATAATGGCTTTCTCAAATGATTTAACCAACTCGGCACCTTCTGTTTCGTATGCTTTTTTAAGATTTGTATTGATTTGGAAGACCTTTTGTCCATCAGTAAATGGAACTACAATATTTTGATACTGTTGTCCCCTGTTTTCATATACGTCTTTAATTACAGGCATTGCCTGTGCTTTAATCGTATCAATTTTTCTTAAATAAGCGCTCCATACATCATTATATAACTTATCAGCCAACTCAGCAGGGCTGCCTTTTAAGAAATCATCTTGCTCAAAAGGAGAAGAAACTGAAAACACTCTGATCAAGTCCATTTCAAAACCTTCAAAGTCTGCATTTTGATGATTTTCATTCACTATACTCTCACAAGTATCATAAATCATATTTGATAAATCAACCTGGATTCTTTCTCCATAAAGAGCATGCTTACGTTTCGTATAAATTACTTCGCGTTGCGAGTTCATTACATCATCATACTCCAATAATCGCTTACGAATACCAAAGTTATTCTCTTCAACTTTCTTTTGAGCTCTTTCAATAGATTTAGTAATCATTGAATGCTGAATAACTTCACCATCTTCAACGCCTAATCTATCCATATATTTTACGATTCTGTCTGAACCGAATAATCTCATTAAATTATCTTCCAAAGAAACGAAGAACTGAGAACTACCAACATCTCCCTGACGTCCAGCACGACCTCTTAACTGACGGTCAACACGACGAGACTCATGACGCTCTGTACCTACAATGGCTAAACCTCCTGCTGCTTTTACCTCATCAGATAATTTAATATCGGTACCACGACCTGCCATGTTTGTTGCAATAGTTACAACACCTTTTCCTCCGGCCTCGGCTACAATATCTGCTTCTCTCTGGTGTAATTTCGCATTCAGTACATTGTGCTTAATTCCTCTGATCTTCAACATTCGGCTTAACAACTCTGAAATTTCTACAGAAGTTGTACCAACCAATACCGGACGCCCCTCTTTCACCAATCCGACAATCTCTTCTATTACTGCATTGTATTTTTCACGATTGGTTTTATAAACTTTGTCCTCACGGTCATCACGAGCAATTGGTTTATTTGTAGGAATTACAACTACATCCAATTCATAGATATCCCATAATTCACCTGCTTCAGTCTGTGCTGTACCTGTCATACCCGAAAGCTTATGGTACATTCTAAAGTAGTTCTGTAAAGTAATGGTAGCATAAGTTTGTGTTGCAGCCTCTACCTTAACACGTTCTTTAGCTTCAATAGCCTGGTGAAGTCCGTCCGAATAACGACGACCATCCATGATACGACCAGTTTGCTCATCCACAATCTTAACTTTGTTATCCATTACCACATATTCGGTATCTTTTTCAAACAAAGTATATGCCTTTAACAATTGGTTAACTGTATGAACTCTTTCTGATTTAATTCCATAACTCTGAAGTAATTCATCCTTTTTAGCCAACTTATCTTTTTCCTCCAAAGTAGACTTTTCTAGTTCTGCCACTTCTGAACCAATATCAGGTAGTACAAAGAAATTTGGATCGTCTGAATCTCCTGTAATTAAATCAATACCTTTTTCAGTAAGCTCTATTGAATTGTGTTTTTCATCAATTACAAAATATAAAGGATCAGTAACTATATGCATGTTCTTGTTATTCTCTTGCATATAGTAGTTTTCTGTTTTAAGCATATGAGCTTTTACTCCAGGCTCACTCAAAAACTTGATCAATGGCTTATTACGAGGAAGACCTTTATAAACACGTAAAAGATCAAGTGCTCCTTCTTCAGCCTCTTTCTTATTGGCTGATTTCATTTTCTTTTTGGCATCAACCAAAATACCAGAAACCAATTGACGCTGTGCTTCAACTAAACGCTCAACTTTTGGTTTTAATTCTTCAAATAACTGATCATCACCCTTTGGTACAGGTCCTGAAATAATTAATGGAGTACGTGCATCATCAATTAAAACAGAGTCAACCTCATCGACGATAGCATAATTGTGCTTACGCTGTACCAAATCTTCAGGAGACGTGGCCATATTATCTCTTAAGTAATCGAAACCAAATTCATTATTTGTACCAAAAGTAATATCACAGTTATAAGCCTTACGACGCTCATTTGAATTTGGACGGTGCCTATCAATACAATCCACACTTAAGCCATGAAATTGATACAATGGCCCCATCCATTCGGAGTCACGTTTTGCCAGGTAATCATTAACAGTTACTACATGAACACCTCTACCAGTTAATGCATTTAAAAATACGGGTAAAGTAGCCACAAGCGTTTTACCTTCACCTGTTGCCATCTCTGCAATTTTCCCTTGATGTAAAGCAACTCCACCAAATAGCTGTACGTCATAGTGAATCATTTCCCAGGTAACAGTATTACCTCCAGCTTCCCATGAATTATACCATACTGCCTTATCATTTTCAATCTCAACAAAATCATGTACAGCAGCTAAATCTCTATCAAAATCAGATGCAGAAACTTCAACTGTTTCATTTTGAGTAAATCTTCGAGCTGTATCTTTTAAAATCGCAAAAGCTTCAGGTAGAATTTCTGTTAAAACAGTTTCTATTTTTTCCTCAATATCTTTCTCGATTTTATCAATTTCGTTGTAAATCTTTTCTCTTTCAGTAATATCAATTGAATTACCTTCAATTTTTGCTTTTAAAGCAGCTATTTTATCCTGATCATCCTTAATATAAGCCTGAATCTTTTCTTTTAAACTTTCTGAACGTTGACGTAATTCATCATTTGAAAGTTTTTCAATTTCAGGAGAAACTGCTTTAACTAAATCCACAATCGGATTTAATTCTTTTAAATCTCTCTCATACTTGCTACCGAATAATTTGGTAACGATATTATTAATAAATGCCATTATTATTTTTATTTATTTCTATATACAAAACGGATCAATAACCTATTATATGTGGTTATTGTTTAATAAAGTGATTAATATTTCCTTAATCAATAAAACAGAATCCAGATAACCATTTATAGCTGGATATTAAAGAAGTAATGAAGGTCCGGCTCTATTAAAAAAGCTTGCACCTGTATATAATGTTTTATATATATTTTTTGAACCCAAAACCCGTTGATTCAATAACGGATCGGTAAAATATGCGGAACTTAAATGTAGAGTAACAGGGATATAGTCTATTGTTAATCCCTTAAAAACAATATGCTTTCGACCTGATTCTACTAAACGATTAAAGCGAAACTTATTGCTATTTTGTGATTTAGACTTTTTGTAGCGCTGAACAGATTGAACTTTATCAACAGAAGATATATCAAATTCAAAACCATAGGAACGCAATGTTTCGGCATTGAGATCAATTGTCCCTGTTACACATGATGACATGGTAACCAAAAGCGTAATGCTTAATACTTTAAATTTGGACAATTCTTTCACTGATATATAAATTTATCTTTTTCTATAGATACTGAATTCTACAAGCGAATTTACTCTTTCACAGAAAAACCAACCTGTTCGTTTCATCTATTCTGTTATAAAAATCTATGAGCACAAATGTAGTAAAAGATTTGAGACCACTATAAAATTAGATCATTAGATTTAAAACTAAGTTAAAAGTTAAACTTTGAATATCTTGAAACATCACCTATAGACTAGCCATGGAAACGTTTTACATTGCATTTCACAACGATTACATAGCTAGTTAACTGTACCTTAAAACCTACAATATTTTCTTAAAACACGATAGAAAACAAAGGCTGCCCGATTTAACTTCAGACAGCCCTTATTATATATTAAGAAATCATCTTTCTATTATTTTGCAGGCATATAACTTTTAGCCTTAGGTAAAAACGCCTTTATATTCTTAATACGTGTATCATCTGAAGGGTGTGTACTCAAAAATTCAGGAACACTGCTTCCTCCCTGTGCCATACGAGTCCAAAAATCAACTGCTTCTTCTGGATTATAACCAGCCATAGCCATAAATACCAAACCCATTTTATCTGCCTCTGTTTCGTGAGTACGTGAATAAGGCAATAACATACCATATTGAGCACCTAATCCAAAAGCACCCATATAAATAGCCTGAGTCTGCTCTGGTTTTTCACTTAAAGCCACCTGTAAACCGGCAGCCACAGCTTGAATGCCCATTTGCTGACTCATACGTTCATTACCATGACGAGCAATAGCATGAGCAATTTCGTGTCCCATTACAACAGCTATACCTGATTCATTTTGAGTAAATGGCAATATTCCAGTATAAAAAACAACCTTTCCACCAGGCATACACCATGCATTGGGAGTATCATCCTCCACTAAGTTAAATTCCCAATCAAAATACTGCAGTTCACTCGACAGTCCATTATCTTTCATATACTTTTCAACAGCAGCTGCAATTTTGGCTCCGACTCTTTTTACCATCTCTGTATTGGCCTTATTGGCAGAAATTTTCGCACTATCAAGAAAAGCATTATAATTGGTTAATGCCATCTCTGTCATTTGGGATGATGGAAATAAGTTAATTTGTTTTCTGCCTGTGATAGGTACTGTTGAACAGGCAACTACTGTAGCTAGTACCACTGCTGAAGCTACTATTTGTTTCCAATAATTCTTCATCATTTTCATTTAATCATATTTAGGTATCAAGAACAAAATTAATATTAATAACGGTATTTTATTCACTATGGTTCAATATCCGTATTCATCCAATATGGATTATCATCCTCATCTTCTTCTGAATCCTCCTCATCTTCAATGAACGAACGAGGTTTTTGAGGACCTTCATTTTTATACACAAAGGCTAAAATAAAACCGATTAATCCACCCCAAAGATGTCCTTCCCAAGAGTAAGGTAAATCCACTTTTAATGGTAATGCGCCCCAAATCAAACTTCCATAGAAAAATATAACTATAAATGATATGGCTATCAAACGATAATACTTTCTGATTATTCCACTTAATGCTAAAAAAGCTGTTAATCCATAAATGACTCCACTCGCTCCTATATGCCACGAATCTCGAGCCGCTAACCAAGTTCCAAATCCACTTAATACATATATCAGAAAAAAAACTTTGTATGCAATTTTATTATAAAAATAGAATAAGGTAATCCCCAATACTAAAAAGGATACTGAATTTGAATATAAATGTGACCAATCACCATGAATTAATGGTGATGTAATAATACCGATCAAACCTTCTCTAGTTAATGGCCTCACCCCAAATTCAATGAATCTAACACCCTCCAATTGTTCAATAAGTTTAACTATTGATATAATCAGAACAAATAATACTGGAAAGACCAGACTATGTATAAAACGCCTTTTTTCAATAGGCATATGTGAACCTAAACCTCTCAAAATAGTTTAATATTTTATCTTTTAACATTTTAGTTTTTAATATCTACTAAAAAAATACACAATGTATTAAAAACCCAATAAATACAAATTAAAATATAATGACTTTTACTTTAAACGCTCCAATTGACGCAATACTGTATCAATCCATTTAAGCCAATAGACATTACAATTATTCTATTGATGTTGATTATATAATATGAATAGAGTAATATTTCAAAAGTAACATTTTAACGATAATTAAAGAGGTTGACTATAAAGCATATTGATGTTTGTAGTAATTTTGCATCCTCATTTTAAAATATGAAAATACTTCAACAACTTGATAGCAGCGAGCAAAAAGCTTTTAAACTGCACCTATTTTACAGTAGTATTGATGGAATTGCCAGAGGAGCATTAATTCTTAATGAATTTATTTTTATTAAGTCTTTACAAGGCTCTAATGTTCAATTGTCCTTTTTATTTCAGTTTAGCATGGTTGTATTTCTATTTGCCATGCTTGCAAATGAAATCATGCGCAGATACCCCAATAGAAAAAAGTTGCTAAGGACTGTTGGTATAATAACTCGATTGCCTTTGGTAATATTTTCCATTTTCCCCGCAGTAAATGAAACTGCAGGCCTATCTCCTAAATTCCATTTTTTATTCTTAGGTGTATTTTTGCTTTTTTACACCTCACAAATTGCTGTTGTTCCGTCAATTAATCAATACCTAAAAGGAAATTACCAACATGATAACTTTGGAAAGTTATTTGGTTATGCAACTACAGTAAACAAAATACTTACCATGGTAAGTACATTAACAGTTGGTATTTTACTTGATATAGATCCTAATTCGTATCGAATATTCTATCCTATGGTAGGTATTTTAGGAGTCGTTTCCATCTTTCAACTCACAAAAATTGAGTTTAAACAAAAACTTGATCCTGTAGTAAAACCAATAGGTAAAGCTCTGGGTGATTCATTTAAAAGAATTTTCAATATTTTAAAAAATAATAAGCCATTTAAACACCTTGAATTAGGTTTTATGCTATATGGTTTCGCCTGGATGAGTACCCACGCTGTAATTACTATTTTTTATAAAGACGCATTAGACTTAAACTACTCTTCTGTATCTTTTTACAATAATGCTTTTAACCTTGTAGCTATTGCTGTATTACCAATATTTGGAAGACTGATTGGTAAAAGAGATCCCAGAAGGTTTGGTATCATAACTTTTGGTTCGCTGATGCTTTTTATTGTATTTACAGCACTCTCTGAACACATTCCTGTGTATTCAGAAATATTTGGTATAAAGTTATATCACATGTTATTAATAGCTGTAATATTCAATGGTTTTTTTATGGGGAGTATGCCTCTGTTATGGGGAATTGGTAGCAGCTATTTTTGCGAACCTCATGAAGCAGCCGACTACCAGTCTGTTCACTTGTTTTTAACAGGAGCCAGAGCTTTATTTGCTCCTATCATTGGTATTAAACTATACGAATTGTTTGGCTTTAGTATTACTTATGGAGTAGGCGTTATTTTCTTAACATCAGCAATTATACTAATGCTATACTCCCAACACAAATACCCCAAAAACTAAATGTTTTAAGTTAAAATATTAGTCCCCACAAAACCTGCAATAAAAATTAATATTACCATGGCTATAGTCGCAATAAATGCATTATACGATAAATCCAACATTTTATATTGACGCATTAATATTCTATTAAATAAATAACTGGATCGCGTTTGATTTCCAATCTGTAACTCCTGACTATTTACTATTTCATCCATTGCCTCTTCGTAATCCTGTAAGGATGGATTTGAAAATGTGATCAACATATTATCTTTTAGATCCGGATATTTGGGTAATATTTGATTATTCAATGTTCTTTTGATCAAAAAGCCTGGTGTTTTTGAGGATAACATACTTAATATTAAAGAAATTCCAACTCCAACCAATGCTGTAACAATAATATATGCTCCCATTGGCACATGATCCACAACATACTGATTAAAAACAATTAAAACAGAGAGTAAGGTTGTATTTATCCTCACTAAAATCATTGATTTTCTATCAGTTAATGCCATAGAATTAAACAATGCCCTATATTGATTCCTTTGAAAATTAGTCAAAGATTTTTTGGGTTCTTTTTTAGTATAATACAATCCCTTATCTTTTTCTTCCTCTTTTTTATTTGTTTTAAATGCATCCTTAATCTGGTCTTCCACAAATATATTTTGCTCCATATTTAGTTCCCTCTATTCTTTTCTCTATATACAAATCATTGAGTAAGCACTCCATTATCTTACATATGCAAATATGTATATATTTTACTAAACAACAAAAACTCCCTGTATTTTTAACATAGATTCACAAAATTCAAACAATCAATACACTTATCGATTGAAAATTTTCATAACATTACAGTCCGAATAATTCCCCTCGTAGATTAAACCAAAAATTAATCAAAGCATTTAATGCAATGACAAAGCACTCGTTTACATATAACCTTACTCAAAAAAGTTGGTATCAATCTTTAAGAAAAGAATTTTGGCGAAAACCCAGCAGACTAACTGCATTAAAAGTTGTTATTGCTTCTATTGTACAGGTTATCCCATTCTCAATTTTTATCAATCCATTTTGGGGAACTACCTTATCACTGGGAACTGTTGCTGCAGCATTAGCTGAAACTGATGACCACCCTAGAGGTCGATTAAAGGCATTAATTATAACTATAATAAGTTTTGCTATTACAACAACTTCGGTAGCAGTTTTAAAACCCTACCCTATTATTTTTGGTGTTGGCTTTATTTCATCTACTATCCTGTTTGTTTTAATTGGTGGTGTTAGTGAACGATACAGAGGTATTTCATACGGAGCAATACTAATTGGTATTTATGCCATGTTGGGTCTTGATAAAAATATGGAATGGTATTTACAACCTCTTCTTTTATGTTCGGGTGCCTTATTTTATGGAGCACTTTCATTGTTTTTATTATATAAAAAGCCAGGTAGACTTGTAGAAGAACAATTATCAAGAGGTTTCAACGCACTCTCTGCTTATCTTGAAGAAAAAGCAAAGTTTTTTCCAATCAGTGAAAATAAAGAATCAAACATTAGCAGTAAATTAGCCATACTTAACGTAAACGTGGTTACTTCTCTAGAAAAATGTAAAGAGGTAATTAACAACTACGGAGAAGAAGTAAAAGACCAAAAGGAATTGGCTCCTTTTCTGCAACGATTTATGCTTTTGCAAAGTTTACATGAAAGAGCTGCTTCTAGTCATGAACGCTATGAAAAGTTAAAAGACAAAACTGAGTATAAAGAAATTCTGGAAGGTTTTGCTGAGTTATTACATCAACTATCACATGCTTGCAAAACACTGGCAGAAAGCATGCTAACCGGTCAAAAATATAACCATCCGGTTTCTATAGCCTGGATTATATCGGCGCTGGAATTTGAAATTGATAAGCTACCCGATTACGACAGAGAGTTGCTTGAATTATTACTTCATAATTTAACACGTTCTCATACATCTTTAAAAAACCTGTATAATCCTGAAATAAGTACATCAATCCCTCGTTTAGGGCAAGATGAAAGAAGTTTTTGGAAAAGAATTAAAGATCAGCTTACGATAAAACATCCAAGATTTAGATATGCAATTAGATTAAGTATGTGCTTTTTAGTTGGATACATCATTGTAATTACCAATAATATGGAAAAAGGAGAATGGATTATCCTCACTTCCCTATTTGTTTGTCAACCCACCTATAGTGAAACAAAAAAACGATTACTTGAAAGAATATTAGGTACACTAAGTGGCGTAGTTTTAGGAATATTACTCGTAAGTTTTATGCCTACTTTTGCAGGACAAATATTATTAATACTCCTAAGTATCTACTTCTTCTTTTACTTTAGAAGTTCAAACTACTCTTATGCTGTAGTTTTTATAACTATATATGTTTTAGCTGGTAATAATATGACAAGAAATATGGGCGTAGAAGTGATGTTACCCAGATTGATCGATACCATTATTGGTGCTGCTCTGGCATTTTTATCCATACGTTTTTTATGGCCCAATTGGCAGCACAAACAACTACCCAACCTTTTATCTTCTGCATTAAAGAATAATGCATTTTATTTATCTGAAATTTGGGACGAATATAAATACCCTAAAGAAGATGACTACAATTACCGTTTAGCAAGGCGTTTGGCTCATAAGTCAGATAATGCATTAACACTTTCGTGGCAAAGTATGCGTGTTGAACCTAAGAAAAGAAAACATGCACTGGATAATGCATTTACAATAACATATCTGAATCATGTTTTATTATCTTATATATCTGCATTTGGAGCTCAAAGAGATGAACTAAAGGCCTTACCTTTGGATACAGAAAGTATTATCAATACAATAAACCTGACACTTAAAGAAGCTGCAAGTCGAATTAGTAACATACAACCAAAGGATACTGAAGTTAAAGTTCCTTTGTTGAAACCTTTATTAATTAAATTAAGAGATCAGATTGATCATTTAAAAGATTCCAAGCAAAAACAACAGCTTAGATTATTATATAATATTGCCGGAGTAAGTAATAAGTTACTTCGTGAATCGGAGGATGTAGTTAAATAAGATCACAGAAGAGAATCTGTGTCCTAAACACGGTCTTTTAAAGCATCAATTAACTGAGTAACTTTTCTCATTTCTGCCTGACGGTTTAATGAATAAGTTCCCGACTCCATTTCAACTAAATTATAAAGGGATAATGATTTCAAATAGCATAACTCAGCCTTGTTTTCATCATTATTTTCAAGGTGAATATCACCACCTTTAACCAATAAACCGGCAATAATTTCAAGACCTTCGTAGCTCTCTCCAAATTGATTTTCAAAGATGGCACGAAGTTGCTCTACGTCCATATCTAACACTCTATCTTCATCTAAATTAAAGGCTCTGTTTAAAGCGCCTGCATATAACTTTTGAGCCTGCTCAATATCCCCTTTCTTTAACAATCCTAAAATAGCAGCAATCACTTTGGCTATCTCTTCAATCATTCTTAATATATAATCCTTTCGTATCATAAATAAACCTTTACTTAAATAATATTCGAAGATAATATATTCTTAAATTTTAAATGGTAAGCGCATAATCAAATTTAAAAAGTAAAAGATGTATATTTACTCCATCAATTTTTAAGAATTAAGATATGATTATAGATAGTTTAGATAATGTAAAACATTATCGCAACCTTAGTGAAAGAATTAATAAAGGACTTGAATTTTTAGAAGAAGTTGACTTTAGTGAAATAGAGCCAGGAAGATACAATATTGATGGCGATAATATTTATGCAATGGTGCAGGAGTATGATACAAAAGAGCCAGAGAATGCAAGACCTGAAACTCACGAAAGATATATTGATATACAATATGTAGACAAAGGCGCTGAATATATGGGTTATGCTCCACTTGTTGATCAGGAGATTTCTCAGGCATACAATCCTGAAAAAGATGTTGCCTTTTACAATGCCGAAGTTAGTAAGGTAAAAGTTGAAGAAGGAATGTTTGCCATCTTTTTTCCTAACGACATCCATGCTCCTGGAATTAAAATTGAAGAATCAAAACCAGTAAAAAAAGTGGTTATAAAAATCTTAATATAAAAAACAACCCCAATCAACTAGTGTATTGATTGGGGTTTATTTTTTATTTTTAAACAACCTCTTTTTAGTTAGGCCATATATACTCTTCATTTTCGTCATCCCAAAATGGGCCAAACTGAATTTCTGTCACTTCTCCGTTCTCAAACCAGAAGTTAACACTTGATTCGAAAAATGAAATAACTTCATTATCCGGACTTTCAGGAGATGAAACATCTTCTCTTTCATATTCTCCTAATTCCAGTTTTTCAACTTTTTCTAATAGTTCCTCTTCTGAAATACCAATTAGTTTCATTCCTTCTAAAATAGCTTCCGGATCACTAACAGCAATAGAGCCTAATTTCCAGTCATCAACTTCATCAAAAGAAACAGACAACTCAATTTCATCATAGTGAAAAGCTTCTGTATTATCATCAGATTCTTCGCTAGAAGCATATTGGTCAACTTCTGTTGGTTCACCTAAAACTTTTTTTACTTCAGAGCGGGTCATACCAAATCGAATATCACCATACCCTTTACCAATCAAAATGTCCTTCATATTTATTTTAGTTAGTAATAAATTCGTAAGAAATAATTGTGTGCAATATAAGGTAATAATTCAGGATAATCATGAATACGACACTAATTTTGCAAATCAATTTTATATTTCTTTCAGCAGTTTTTTAAACTGCTCTACAGAAGAAACATCCGTAAAATTTTGTGGTAATTCTTTATTATATTCTTTTATTTGCAGCCCATTAACAAAGAAAGGAGTCTTAGGAAATTTATCTTTATGATTTAATAATATTGATTCTAAATCGTTATTCTCAGGAGGTGAAATAAACGAACTAAAAAAAGCATCCGCCTTACGAATATCATTGACTTTCATGAGATCATCCAAAGGTACTGAGCCACCTAAATATAAAACATGAAATCCCTCTTTACGAGCAATCAGGCTATAAAACAATAATCCCAATTCATGAACTTCTCCTTCAACAAGAAAAAATACAATTAACTTATCAACCTTGGCATTTTCCATTTCATTATCAATAGCTACAATAAGCTTTTGTCGTATCAAATTGCTTATAAAATGTTCCTGAGCCGGTGTTATTGAACCAGCTTGCCATAATATTCCAATCCTATCTAAAAAAGGAAATAGAATTTCTTCTACTGTACACTCAAATCCTCTTTTAATTATTGAATGAGTAAGCACATTATTGAATTTACTCTCATTCAATTCCAGCATGGAAATCATTAAACTTTCTATTTGTATATCTGCTTTTCTTACATCTAAACACAAATCTAATACACGCGCTCTTAAATTCTCATCTCCTAAATTAGCGATGTGCGATATTTTAAAACCATTTTTATTTAGAATAGCAATATTTAATAGTCGTTTTAAATCAGTATCTGAGTACAACCTAATATTTGTCTCTGTTCTATTAGGAACAACGATATTATACCGCCTCTCCCAAATCCTTATAGTATGGGCTTTAATACCAGAAATCTTTTCTAAATCTTTTATTGAATAAACTCCCATTTTTAATACTACTTAATACTTAAAAATTATTATTAAATCCCGATTATAAGGATACATTACATATTATATTGAAAAAATAATCAATAACTATATCTCAATAACCAACTAACGTTCGTGTTTGTTCAAAAAGGATAAATCCCTTAAATATACAATTAGCAGACTTATTTGTATATTTTAAAGATACATAAGTCTGCTATATAAAAATTATATAAATAATTATTATGGAACGATGACATAATCTATAACATGAACAACACCATTCCCTCCCTGAATATCAGCTAAAATTACATTAATAGCATCATCTATTGTAACACCATTAGAAACATCTATTTCAATTGATTTATTCACATTTAGTGTGTTCACACTTCCTGATGTTAATACCCCAGACTGCACATTTCCATTTACAACATGAGCCAATAATATAGGAGTTAGTTCCTCCTTGGTTAAATCAGATATCCCTGATATTCCAAGATTTGAAAATAGGGTCTCAAAAGCTGTATTTGTTGGTGCAAACACTGTAAATGGTCCATCTCCGGATAATGTTTCAGCTAGCTCTGCTTTGAGAACTGCATCTACTAATATTGAAAAATTACTGTTTTGAATAGCAATATCTACTACAGTAGGTGGAGTTATCACTTCATCTATTACATGTATGATACCATTGGTAGCAACAACATCTGTTAAAACTACATTAGACATTGAATTTAGCTTAACACCAGAATTATCTGCATCGATTTTTAAGGAAACGTAATAATCGTGAGCCATTGATAAAGTATTAACATATCCTGACTCTACAAGCTGTGCTGGTATAAAACCATCTAATACATGGTATAATAAAATTGGCGTAAGTGTTTCTTTAGTTAGATCATCTAATGTCATATTTATTTCTGAAAGGAAAGTTGCAAAGGCATCATCTGTAGGTGCAAAAACTGTAAAATTTGCATTTTCATCATCTAAAGTACTTGCCAATTCTGCTTTAACTACTGCTGCTGTTAAACTTGATAATGAAGGATTAGCGATTGCATGATCTACAACTGAAGGCGGTGTAATAACGTGATCTAATACATGAATTACTCCATTATCTGCCATTACATCTGCAGAAACAACCGTTGCACTCCCATTTAATTTTAAATTATCCTTGTTAAAATAAATCGAATAATAATAGCCATCCTCTTTTTCACTCATGGAAGAGTAATATCCAGTGGTTAGTGCAGATGAATTCATTTTTCCTCCTAAAACATGATATAAAAGGACAGACTTCAAATCTTCTGTTGGAATATCATCCAATGAAGACATTCCTAAATCATCCAACAATAATCCAAATGCTTCATTTGTTGGGGCAAAAACAGTGTACATGGTTTCACCATCTAAAACGTCAACTAAATTTGTTTTTGTTAGTGCTTCAACTAAAATTGAAAAGGTGGGATCAGAAATTGCAACATCAACAATAGTATTTTTTTCTTCTTCTTCGATCATTGATTTACTATCATCATCATCACAAGAGTATATAAAAAGAGAAAAGACCATTGTTAAAATAAATAACATGCTGTGGGAAATCTTAATTTTTTTCATGGTGCTGAATTTTAAAAATTATCAATACTACCTATAAGCGCCTTTTAATTTTTTGATTAAAGATTTTCTTACTAGCAATTGCAATCATAAGTAAAACCCGACAAATAAACTTTTGTTCATTATTTTTGCGTTTTTATTAAACACTATTATTTTAAACGAATAAATATATACTGTGGATACCATTAATAAAGAAATGAATTACTTAGTCTTTAACATAGAAGATAGTGGGTTTCAAAGAAAAGTTTAACTTTGTGCGTTGAATAAGAAAATACAAATTATGATAAAGTCAATGACGGGCTTTGGGAAAGCCACTTGTGAACTACCCGGAAAAAAGATTAGCATCGAAATAAAATCTTTAAACAGCAAGCAACTAGATGTTAGTATGCGTTTGCCGAATATTTATAGAGAAAAGGATTTAGTTTTAAGAAATGAGATTGCTAATAAATTAGGTAGAGGTAAAGTTGACGTTGGTTTTTATATTGACTTTTTAGGGAATGAAAAAAATACTTCTATAAACGCCCAGGTTATTGAAAATTATTTTAATCAATTATCTCCTATTGCCGATAAACTTGGCCTAAATGATAAAACAGATATACTAAGGGCTATTATGCCATTACCTGATACAATTAAGACTGAGCAAGCCGAACTTGATGAAGAAGAATGGAAAAAGATTGCTGAAACATTTAGTGAAGCTTTAAACTGTTTAAATGAGTTTAGAAATCAAGAGGGACAATCTTTAAAGAATGATATTACTTCAAGAATTGAAAATATAAGAAGCTTATCTTTACAGGTTGAACCATACGAGAAAGAACGAATTGAAAAAATCAGAGAAAGAATACTTGATCAGCTTAATGAATTAAAAGAGAAAATTAAAGTTGATCAGAACCGATTTGAACAAGAAATGATTTTTTATTTGGAAAAATTGGATATCACCGAAGAAAAAGTACGCTTGGCAAATCACCTGGATTACTTTTTAGAAACCATTGCCAATGAACAAATGGTAGGTAAAAAATTAGGATTTATTACGCAAGAAATAGGTCGCGAAATAAATACATTAGGCTCAAAAGCAAATCATTCCGAGGTTCAAAAATTGGTAATCCAAATGAAAGATGAACTGGAAAAAATAAAAGAACAAAACTTAAATATTCTGTAAATAGACAATCATAATTTTAACAATAAACAAAGTAGGTAAATGACAAAAAAAGGAAAGTTAATCATATTTTCTGCTCCATCAGGTACAGGTAAAACAACAATTGTTAAGCATCTTTTAGAAAAAGATTTTAATATGGAGTTTTCAATATCTGCTACAACCAGAGATCCTCGGGGCCAAGAAAAAAATGGTATTGATTATTACTTTTTAACTCCTGATGAATTTAGAAAAAGAATTGATTCGGGAGACCTGCTTGAGTGGGAAGAAGTTTATACGGATAAATATTATGGTACACTAAAAAGTGAAGTAGAAAGAATTACTTCGCAAGGAAATAATATTGTATTTGATGTTGATGTGATTGGGGGGCTTAACATAAAAAAAATGTATGGCGAACAAGCTATTGCTATTTTTATTAAGCCACCTTCTGTTCAGGAACTTAAAAACAGACTATTAATCAGAGGTACTGACTCATTAGAAGTTATTCAGCAAAGATTAGATAAGGCTGAAAAAGAGATTAGTTATGCTCATGGTTTTGATCATATTATTGTTAATGACAAACTTGAGCAAGCTATAAGTGAAGTTGAAATGGTTTTATCTGATTTTTTAAATGGGTGATAAAAAAAGACATATCGGATTGTTTTTTGGTTCGTTCAACCCTGTTCATGTAGGTCATCTTGCTTTAGCAAATTACATCGCCGAAAATAGTGAAATAGATGAAGTATGGTTTGTGGTAAGCCCTCAAAATCCATTTAAAGAAACAGGTGATCTAATTGATGCTGAGCACAGAGTAAAAATGCTTGAGGAAAGTATTGGGAGTTACCCCAAGTTTAAGGTCTGCGATATTGAACTAAAACTCCCTACTCCTTCATATACTTATAAAACATTAAACAAGCTTACTTCATTATATTCTAATTTTAATTTTTCTATCATCATGGGTTCTGATAATCTAATCAATTTACACCGATGGAAGAACATTGATGAGATAATGAAGTTATGCAGTATAAAAATTTACCCAAGACCAGAGTATCCAATTAAAGAAGATTTATTAACGGATTCTATCTCTATTATTGATGCTCCGGTTTTTAACATCTCATCTACTCTGATTAGAGAAGGATTATATCAAGATAAAAATTACAGTTATTTAATCCCCCAAAAAGCCCATGAATATATTAAAAATCAAGGGCTTTATAAATTCCACAGTTAAAAACGCCTGTTAATGCGAACATTCGTGATCGCCGTCTGCATGTGCTGTACAAACAGAAAAGTTACCTTTACTTCCTAATAACCATTGATTCAAAACAGCAGATATTTCACCGGAAAAACCAATATAAGCTTCAATACCTACTCGCTTTAGTGTGTTGATGGCACCTTGTCCCATTCCTCCTGCTAAAAGAACATTAACTCCTATTTCATTTAGATCATTTGCCAAATTACTTTTACAACCACAAGATTCTGGTCCTTTAAATTCTTCAGTTGAAACAATACTATTATCGTCTGATAAAGTATAAATGGTAAACTTTTCACAATGACCAAAATGACTATCAATCATAGTGCCTTTAGTAGGTATAGCTACTTTCTTCATAAGTTATATTATAATATTATTTATTTTCAGGAAATATCCAGCTCCCAAATATAAGAATATTCTCATTACAATAACGCAATTCAAACCCACATTTTTATTTACAAATGCATAGGCACTTCAAAACAAAATTTAGATCCTTTACCAACTTCTGATTCCACTTTTATGGTACCTCCCATTAATCCCAGTAGTCTTTTTACAATAGCCAACCCTAAACCTGATCCTTGACTAGATACAGGTAATCCTTTTCCATCACCCTGAATTTTGTAAAATCGATGAAAAATACGGCCTATCTGTTCATGATGAATTCCAACACCAGTATCTGAAACTACAAAACGTAATGCATCTTCATGTTCGGTTATTTTTAATAACACCTCTCCTTCTGAAGTAAATTTTAAGGCATTATGCATAAGGTTTGTAATTATTTGTTTTAATCTACCAGAATCCGTATAAACCACACAATCGCTTGAAACCTCACGAAGATCAACCTTCAACTCCACATTAATCTTATCTAATCTATTTTTCTCAGATTCAATCACTGGTAAAACCTCATTTTTTATAAATGGAATAACTATAATATTTTCAGGATATAATGTTGTTTGACCAGTTTCTATTTTACTTAAATCCAGTACATTATTCACAAGACCAAGCAAATATTCAGAATTGGTATATATTACTTTTTTATAACTATCCGCATCTTCTTCTGAATCATATAATTTCTGAACTAAAATATTACTAAAACCAATAATAGCATTTAATGGAGTTCTTATTTCATGACTAATATTTTGAAGAAATGCAGTTTTTAATTTATTACTTTCTTCGGCTTTTTTAACCGCTCTTTTCAAGTCCGAAATATCGTAAGCAAAGCAAATATAATGATCAATTTCTACGTTTAACAAATCCAGCTTTAAATGCTTTAGTGCTTTATTATTCTTTGAAATCAATGCACATTCCTGCGATTCTGAATTTACATCAACCGAACTACAAGCTTTTTTAAAACGATCTAAATCTTCATTATCAACAAACAATGAAAAAAAACTTTTTGAAATTAGAAACTCCTTTTCATACCCGGTAATATTAAAAACAGCAGGATTAACATCCACTATATTAAACTTATAGTCTAAAATAAATATGCCATCATTAGTGTTAAGAAAGTAATTCTTTAATCTGGCCTCACTATGCATTAATGCTTGAATAGCGGATTTTCGTTCTGTAATATCCTCAATAACACCTAAAAATCCTGTTACCTTATTCTTTTCATCTAAAATTGGAGACTTGTGGGTATTTATATATACAACCTTATTGCTGTTTCTTAAATAGAAACTAATTTCACGTTTTACTGGTAGCTTCTCCTCCAGTATCCTTTGATACATCTTACTTGAACGTTTACTGATATTCTCATCAAACTCCAAATCATAATCTGATTTTCCTAAAACATCATCAACAGACTGATAACCAAAAGTTGAAAGGAAATTTTTATTTGCATAAACATATTTAAAAGATAAATCCTTAATATATATTCCCAGATTAATATGTTCTAGTATGAATGCTAATTCGTTGGGAATTTGTAACCGATTGGTTGGTGCTTTTTCTTTTTCTTCTAATTGATCCACTATAGAAAAAATGGCAGCTAAATCTACATCAGGCATTTTTTCCTGAACCCTGCTTAACTCTTCCTTCAATTTTCCAATTAACAAGCCACCTTCTGATGAAATCATAACCCTCTTATTTGGGAGAAAAATATAACCATAAAAACACTGAAAACCAATTAAACTACATACTTAAACTAATCCAAGCCGGATATAATTAATAAACATTTTTTAACATACTTTATTTTTTTAACAGCCTATTAATCTCAATATCACTGATTAAAGTCATATGAATTTGCTAATTTTGCCGGCTGTTTTATAAGGTTTAAACATACCTTTATCATTAATCTTTGTAACAATTTAATCACAATTGGGATTGTATTACTATTGAAAAACCTACAACAGTCATTTGTTTTTCAATCATATAGACACAATACAATTCTTTTCACTTTTGAAAATAAATAATAAATCATATGAAATTTACATTTTCTTTTATCGACAAACGACAGGGTTCTGTTAAAGATGATATCTTATCAGGACTTACTGTTGCACTTGCACTTGTTCCGGAAGCGGTTGCCTTTGCTTTCGTGGCAGGAATCTCACCTATCATAGGTTTGTATGGAGCTTTTATGATGGGATTAGTTACCTCAATCATTGGAGGTCGCCCAGGAATGATATCCGGAGCTACCGGAGCTCTTGCAGTAGTAATGGTAAGTCTTGTAAGCGAAGGTAATGCAATGGGTGCAGCTGGTGATATGATGGGTATTCAATACCTCTTTGCTACTATTATTTTGGCCGGGTTATTTCAAATGGCTGCAGGATTCCTAAAGCTTGGAAAATTTATCCGCATGATTCCTCAATCTGTAATGATGGGTTTTGTTAATGGATTAGCCATTGTAATTTTTACTTCTCAGTTAGGAATGTTTAAAATTGGTGGAGAATTTTTAAGTGGTTCACCATTATTTACCATGCTAGGATTAGTTGCATTAACAATGGCTATTATGTATTTCTTACCTATGTTTAGCAAAAAAATACCTGCTGCCCTTGTTGGTATTGTAGTTGTTTCTTTAATTGTAATATTAGGCGGAATTGAAACAGAAACAGTAAGATCTTTTGTTGTTTCAAAAGGAGGTACTGGTATAAAAGCAGGTTTACCAACGTTTAACGTACCTATGATTCCATTTAGCTTGGAGACTCTAAAATTTATTTTACCATATGCTCTAATTTTAGCCACAATTGGTTTAACTGAATCATTAATGACCCTTACACTTGTTGATGAATTAACTGAAACAAGAGGAAGTGGGAACAGAGAGTGTGTTGCTCAGGGTGTTGCAAATATCACCAACGGTTTTTTTGGTGGTATGGGAGGTTGTGCCATGATTGGTCAGAGTATCATTAACATCAAGTCTGGTGGTAGAGGTCGTCTTTCAGGTATTGTTGCTGCACTTGCATTGTTAATGTTTATTTTATTTGCTTCAAGCTATATTGAGATGATTCCGATTGCAGCATTAGTTGGAGTTATGTTTATGGTTGTTATTGGAACTTTTGCATGGAGTACATTTAAAATCATCAATAAAATTCCTTTAGCTGATGTTATTGTTATTATTTTAGTAACAGCACTTACTGTAATTTTTGATTTAGCGATTGCTGTTGCAGCTGGTGTAGTTGTTTCAACCCTTGTATTTGCATGGGAAAATGCGGTTAAAATTCGAGTTTCAAGCGTAATGGATGATCAGGGAGTTAAACATTATATTGTTCATGGTCCTTTATTCTTTGCTGCAACAACATCTTTTATCAATAGCTTTGATGTTAAAAACGATCCTAAAGAAGTGATCATATCCTTTGAAGAATCAAGAATCATGGACCAATCAGCTATTGAGGCCATCAATAAATTAGCAGAAAAATATCAATTAATAGGAACCAATGTACACCTTAGATATTTATCTTCTGATTGCGTAAAATTAATTAAGAAAGCTGAAAAAATATGTGATGTCAATGTGCTTAAAGATCCGGATTATCATGTTGCCATAAATAATTATCGTCAAAAAGTAGAAGCGCTAAAAACTGTTTAGTATCGAAATTATATATTGATATAAAGCCTGCTGTGAATGAACAGCAGGCTTTTTTTATTAAATTCTCCATCGTTAAAAACAAACCATAAGTAAGCATTTTTGTATATTTCACCATTATTTCATAGAAGTTGGTAAAATTCATCATGATATCTGGATTAATTCTTATATTTTCATCTTGATTTCATCAAAAAAACAATGACTAAAATTCAAACTAAAACAACCGGACTATTTATTTCAATTGCAGTAATTGCTGCTGTTTTAGTTGCCTCTCTGGCCTTGTGGAGGAGCAGTCATATTTTAAAAGATGATGCTGTTGAAAAAATGCTATATCAGGCTCAGTATCAAGCCAGCACTTTCGAACAGGAATTATCTCATTTACGATCTATCACACATTCAATTGAAGCATCGCTCCTAACTATCTATCCCAAAGAAGGTTTAAATGAAAACAACCTCAATAAAGTTAAAGATGATTTAACAAAACACATGTTAATGATTGGGAAAAAAATGAATGCGCTAAGTCTGTGGGTTGTTTTTAATCCTGAGTTAGTTCCTCAAAACCAAAACATTGATTTCTATGATAAAAACAGAGATGGTAATTTTGTAAAAGCGGATCCATATAACATCAATAATTTTAACATGGAATCACAAACGATGAAATGGTGGACTGACGCTATTACAAACGGAGAAGCATGGACAGAACCATATTACTGGAAAGATTGGGATATGGAGTTAATATCCTACTCAAAAGCTATTTACATAGATTCAGTATTTATTGGCTGCATTGGTTCTGATATTGATTTTACAAAAAAAAGAACTGAGTGGTCAAATATGAGTCTCTATAAGAGTGGGTATTTAGTTCTTATCAATCAAAATTTTCATTTTATTTTGCATCCTCAATACAACGACAATGATGCTAATGAAACCATCCCCAGTAATGTTTATAACTATTTAAATGACAATGTTTTTAAAAGCAAAAATGGTCATATTAACTATAATCTGTTTGGTATAAAAAAGGTAATGACCTTTCAAAATCTAACAAATGGTTGGGCCTTACTTGCAGTTGTTCCTATTAAAGAAATATACGAACCTATTTATAAAACAGGGAACACATTACTTATAATTTTGGGGTTAGTTATATTAATTTCTGTAGGTATCGCTATGTTCTTTAGTAAAACAATTACATCGCCAATTGAGAAGCTTGGCGTATTATTTAATGAAGCAAAACATGGAAATCTAGAGGTTAGATGCAATATAAACTCCAATGATGAATTACAAAAACTGGGTAATCAATTCAATTATTTTTTGCAACAAATGCAAACCATGATTGACCAGTTGAAAGAAAAAGAGATTAACCTTACTGAAGCAAAAGAAAAGGCGATTGAATCAGACAAATTGAAAACTGCTTTCCTTGAAAATTTAAGTCACGAAATAAGAACCCCATTGACTGGAATTGTAGGGTATGCAGAATTATTAAACACAGATGGTTTTTCTAAAAATGAAAAAGATGAATTTTTATCAACCATTCAGCAGAATAATGATAATCTATTACAATTCGTTGAGGATGTAATCACCTTTTCAAAATTAGAAAGAGGTATTCTGCACTCCAAAAATCAAGAATATAATCTGGATCAATTATTTATCAAAATACATCAAAATGTAACACCTCCTTTTGACAGTAAAAATGAACATATCACATTTAAAACCATATTACCATCTAGCCAAACAAATATTTGTGTACACACCGATTACGACTTAATTATAAAATCGCTCAAAATATTGCTCGACAACGCCTATAAATTTACCCTTAAAGGTGAAATTATTATGGAATGTTTTATAAAAAACAACAAATGGGGCATTGAAATCAAGGATACAGGCATTGGCATTCCTAAAGAATTTCATAAACTGATATTTAAGAAATTCTATAAATATTCTAGTGATAAAACTAAAATATACAGAGGTGTAGGAATGGGATTGGCCATTGTCTCAGAGATTGTAAAAATTTTACATGGAAACATAACTGTGCTGTCCGAAAATTGCCAAGGATCTAGTTTCATTATTGAATTTAATATACCCCCAATTACTACATGTTGATAAAATACACCTCTAGTTTATGTCAACCTAATACTATATTCAATATATTCGTACCCCCCCCATTTATTAATCATCAATTACATTTAAATGAATTCTATAAAACGAAGATTTTTTTCAATTGCTTTAATAATCACGTTTAACATACTACTGAACAATTTTAATATTTTTTGTCAGGATAAAAATCAATATGATACTTATACGGAAATAGAAAGTCTCATTTTAAAAAAGGACTCAATCGGGTTAGAAAATAAATTAAAAGAAAATAACCTCAATTTTAATTCTGCAATTATTGATGTAACTCCATTATTCTTGGCTTGTCATAAACCGGACAGTACATTTATTAGTTGGTTATTAAAAAAAGGAGCTTCTCCCAATGTAATTTCGAGATATGGAACTGTTGGAAATTGGTTATTGGAAAAAAAAGGTCATGTTGATATTTTTAATATGCTTCTTGATTACGGGTTTGATCCTAACATTGAGAGTATGACATATTGGTTAAATAAAAAAGAAAATCACCCTGAAGAAGTTCCGGAATGGCTAAATCGTTCATTTAATAAAATCAAAGAACATAATTTAAAAACAGACCATCTTCCATATTTTGCCTACACTGATCCTGCAGATGATTTAATTTTAGCTGTATCAATTGTTAGAGATAGTACTTTAACCTTAACAAAAAAACTGCTTAGTTATAATATGGATGTAAATATGATCGATAAAAAAGGAGTTACACCTATTTTTTATGCAATTCACTATCAAAATGTTGAAGCATTAAAATTATTTATAAAACATGGTGCTGATGTGAATCATATTCTAGCTCCTCCTGTTAGCTCAATGTATGAGAATAATCAAATTTTTAACAATAGCATTACTCCAATATTAATGTGCATGCAAGAGATTGATCAAAATTCAGATCTATTAAACAAAGAAGAAACCAAGAATATTATAAAAATTTTGTTAAAAGCAGGTGCAGACATTCATCATAAAACTGCTAATGATAAAATTTCAGCTTTAGATATTGCCAATAAATTAAATCATAACGGCATTAATAAATTATTTAAAAAGCATGGAAAATAATTTGTACTAAAAACTCACTCTAAAAATACACAAATACTTATTTGTAAATACATTAATAAAGTTTGAAATAGCTTAATCTGAAAATATAATTTGTTAATAGAGATAAAATATCACTAGTGACCGAGTAAAAAATAAAAGAGGGTAGTCCCTTTCGGTTTCCCCTCAAAGTTGTAAATTGATTTTGCGAAACTTTTTACAACATGAGCAAAAATAGTGAAATAAAATTTGTCGGTCAGCCGATATTCAAACAGATAATAGATTTGTTAAAAGTAGTAGACATACCATCCTTAATTAAGCAACACAATAGCGACCGCTATTACAAGGCATTCAAGACCCAAACGCATATTATTACCATGCTGTTTGGAATATTTAGTCGTTGCGATTCAATGACTGAAATCTGTGAAGGAATGCGTGCATTGGGCGGAAAATTGAATCATTTAGGTCTGGAAAAAGCACCGGCTAAAAGTACTGCTGGTGATGGATTGCGTAATCGAGACAACCGCTTTTTCGAGTCGTTATATTTTGATCTGGTTAAGAAATACCAAACTTTTTTGTCGGACAGCCGGACTTATGGACTGACTTTTAAAGAGGTTTTGTTGATTGATTCAACAACCATCCGATTGTTTAGTGATGTTCTTAAAGGAGTGGGAAGAAACCCCAAAGGTGATGGCAAGAAGAAGGGTGGGCTCAAAGTCCATATGCTTATTGATGCCGTACAATCAGTAGGGAGGTTCGTAAAAGTTACAGCAGCTAAGGTACATGACAAAAACTTTCTTAAAAGCCTAGAGTTAATATCGCATAGCATGATCGTTTTTGATAAGGCCTACAACTATTATCATCAGTTTGCTTTATGGACTCATCAGCAAGTCTATTTTGTAACCCGTTTAAAGAAAAATGCAGTTTACACAATTATAGAAACACATAAGACTGGATATAAAAAGAAAGGTGTCGCCAAAGTCCTAAAAGATCAGACCATAGAGTTGGAATACTATCCAGAAAACGAAGATGGAGGGAAGCAATATAAAATAAAGAAGACTATAAGACTTAGAAAAGTGGCTTACCAAGATGATCGGAATCGTTATTTTGAGTTTTTAACCAATAATTTTGAAATATCAGCAGAAGAAGTGGCATTTTTATACAAGAAGCGTTGGGGTATAGAACTGCTTTTCAAAAAGATGAAGCAGAACTTTCAGCTTCACTACTTCTATGGTGAGAACGAGAATGCAATCCGAACCCAGGTTTGGTGCACATTAATCGCTCAGCTTTTAATGACTGTAATACAGAAGAAGGCCCAAACAAAGAAAGCATTTTCTGTAGTTGCGTCTTTAGTAAGGATACACCTGATTAGCATGCTTGAATTGACAGAACTATTGCGAAATAAGAATAGAAGCTTTACAAAGCAAATTAGCGGATCCCCTGGACAATTGAAGTTGATTTGGAATGGGGTCTGATTTTTAATTAAAAAACGAATGCCCTGTTTATGGGCGTTACAGAAGATAATTTTTAATATCCAGACTTTAGTCGGTTAATAGTGATAAAATATCAATAAAAATTAAACATTTTGCATATACCAATGTTTAACTTCCAAACAAATAAAATATACAATGAACAAGACAAATTTAAACGTAACATTTGCTGGTAACCCAGTAACTATATTAGGAAATGAGATTAAAGTTGGTGACAAGGCTCCTGACTTTACAGTTATAAATGAAAAACTAGAGTCTGTTAAATTATCTGATTTTGATGGTAAGGTAAAAGTACTCGTTGTATATCCTTCAATTGATACTGGAGTTTGTGCAGCTCAAAACAGAAAATTTAATGTAGAAGCTAACAGTTTAAAAGATGTTGCTGTACTTTCAATATCTGTTGATTTACCATTTGCACAATCACGCTTTTGTGGAGCTGAAGGATTAGATAATATTATCACTCTTTCTGACCATAAAGATTTAGACTTTGGTGAAAAATATGGTTTTGTAATTGAAGAGTTCAGATTACTAACAAGAGGTACTGTTATTATTGATAAAGATAACACAGTAAAATACGTAGAGTATCTTCCTGAAATTACAAACGAACCGGATTACGATGCAGCATTAAAAGCTGTTAAAGAATTACTATAAAGTATCCACCCCATAATTTTAAAAAAGCTGCTTTGATTTAACTATTCAAAGCAGCTTTTTTTTATTTCATTTTTTGAAAAATCGCTTTATCTTATCTGTTATAGAAAGTTTATTTTTTAAGCTTTTTACAATTTCAGAATTTTCCTCTCCATAAACAGGTATTTCCCTAAGTTTATTATCATATCCTTTTTTAGGAATGCTAATTTGTAAAACTCCATTCCTATATTTCGCTGAAATACGGTCAACATCCATATCCTTACTTAAGTATGTTTCTTTAATAAAATACGAATCGCTGTAGTGTTTGTTCTTTCTAAACAAACCACTTTTTTGATTATTAATCCCTTCTATCCTTAGTCGACTTCCTTCAACCTTAATATTTAAGTTCCTTTTCTTAAAACCAGGTATCTCATATTCTAACTGATAAGAATCGGGTAATTCTTGAATATTTTCAAATACGGAACTTCTATATATTACAGGTTCGTATAATTCAAGGTCAAAAAAAGGACTAATACCATAATAAGGATTATAACATGATATTAGTGTTTTCATTTTTATAAAAGTTTATTGTTGATCGCTACACAATTATTTTCAATAAAGGGCAGATATAATCCGCCCCTAAAATCAGTTCTAAACATAGAAGTCAATACAATTATTTAATCTCAATTTGTTTTGTTGGTTTTGGTTTAACTTCATCGCGTTTTGGTAAGCTAATATGAAGAATACCATTATCATAATGAGCTTCTATTTTTTCAGCATCTACAATATTTTGTGCAACAGTAAATGATCTTTGGAATGATTGATAACTAAATTCTCTTCGTGTTACTTTTTCTCCGTCTTTTTCTTCTTTCTCGTTCTTTTTCTCTGAAGAAATGGTTAATCTACCATTGTCGTAATTAACTGTAAAATCTTCTTTTTTAAGTCCGGGAGCTGCAACATCAATTAAGAATTCATTTTCATTTTCTTTTACATTTACAGCTGGTAATGTAGAATTTGTACTTGAATAGTTTGAACTATTCCAATCCATCAATTCTCCATCAAAAAATCTATCTACTAATGAAGGAAATGATGGAATCCAATTGTTTGATAATTTTGCAAGTGTCATAACTAAATCCTCCAATTATTTAATTCAACATTTATTATTATTCGCGTCAATATTAGATCAATTTAAATGCCGAAAAAAATGTGAAGTACTTGCGTTTCAAATAAATTATTGATTATCAATTTATTCGAAAAAAATATTTTTTTGGTAAAAAAATACCATATTTACACTACGCCAAAAAGACAGTTAAACAACTATACAACAGGTCTTTATGACACATTCAAATGCCTTTTTTTCAGTTCTTATTAATCAGTCCGTAATTTCGTTGGTATACTTATCAATAACACAAGCAACGGATGCATCACCTGTCACATTTACTGTAGTTCTAACCATATCTAAAATACGATCAACTGGTAAAATAATCGCAATCCATGCAGGATTTAAACCGACTGAATTCAATACAATCATCAACATTACTATTCCTGCGCTGGGAACTGCGGCAGAACCAATACTCGCTAAAGTTGCAGTTAAAACAACTGTTATTTGCTGTCCTAAAGAAAGATCAATCATGTGCATTTGAGCCAGAAAAACAACAGCTACGGCCTGATATAAACTTGTTCCATCCATGTTTACTGTTGCTCCAATCGGAAGAACAAAACCTGCTGTTTTTTTATCCACTCCTAAGTTTTCTTCTACACATTCAAAAGTAACAGGTAAAGTCGCAGCACTTGAGCTTGTAGAAAAAGCGAGGGCCTGTGCCGGACTTATTCCTTTTAGAAAGTCAAAAAACCTACGTTTAGGTACTAATAATTTAAGAATAGTGGGATATATTACAAAAGCCATCAAAAGAAGTCCAATTAATACTGTAAGTGCGTACCATCCCAATCCTTTAAAAATCTCAACTATTTTAGCTGGATTATCGCCTGCAATATTATTTACAACGCCTGCCATTAATGCAAAAACAAAAAATGGTGCCCCTTTCATGATGATATCTACCATTTTTATAAAAACTTCTGAAGCACCATCTACAAATTGAATAACAACCTTAGACTTATCTGATGGTATATAAAGCAGTGCTATACCAAAAAAGATGGCAAAAAATATAATTTGCAACATAGAGCCATTTCCTGCTAATGAGTCGAAAATATTAACAGGTACTAAATCAACTAATGCAGTCAAGGGACCTTGCTTTCTATCTGATTTGTATTTTAAAGTGACATCATTTTTTAATTCTTGTTGAAGCTGCTCGTTTTTCTTTTCAACCAAATTCTGATAAGTCACATCTTCAGACAATCTGATATCATCTCTGATCTCAACATTTTCGTGCTGAGCCCAAAGTTCATATGCTATTCTGTTTTCTATACGAACCTCATCAGAAAGTGCTTTACCGGGTGAAAATGCATTAACTAAAATTAATCCTAAGGAAACAGCCATCACTGTTGTAAATAAGTACAAAATTAAGGTTCTGATTCCTAATTTACCCAGATCCTTTGGGTTACCCAGACTAACTATTCCACTTATAATTGAAAAAAGAATTAAAGGTATTGCAATAAGCTTAAGTAAATTGATAAAAATAGTTCCAAATGGATCAATCCAATCACGTGTAAAATCCTGCCATCCTAAATACCCAGATATCACAGCCCAAAGAGCACCTAATACAATTCCAAAAATTATTTTACCATAAAGGGGAATGTTCTTCATCATAATTTGCAGTGGTTTTGAGAAAAAAAGAAAGAGATAATAGAAAATCTATTATCTCCGAAAATCAAATCTTTATTTAAGAATACATTTTATTCAAATATATCATATCGACCATAACCATAGCCGCCATTGCTTCAACAATAGGCACAGCTCTTGGTAAAACACAAGGATCATGACGACCTTTTACCGTAGATACAATTTCTTCACCTTGCTTATTAACAGTATTTTGTTCTTTCAAAATGGTTGCAATAGGTTTAAATGCAATATTCATATAAACATCTTCTCCATTGGTAATACCACCTTGTACACCTCCTGAACGATTTGTTTTGGTACGGATTTGATCTCCATCCATAAAAAACTCATCATTATGCTGAGATCCTTTTAATTCTGTAGCATTAAATCCTAAACCATATTCAAAACCTTTTACCGCATTAATTCCCAACATGGCTTTTCCCATCTGTGCATGAAATTTATCAAATACAGGCTCTCCCAATCCAATTGGAGCATTTTTTACCACACACGTAATAACTCCTCCAACAGAATCCTTATCTCTACGAACCTGATCAATATATTCAATCATTTTATCTGCAACCTCTTCATCAGGACAACGAACAATGTTATTTTCTATTTTAGATAAATCTAATTCGTTATAAGATTTTTCAAGCTTAATTCCTCCAACTTGTGAGGTATATGCTGCTATTTCAACGCCATATTTCTTTAATATTAGTTTTGCAATAGCTCCGGCAACTACACGGGCAATTGTTTCGCGAGCAGAAGAACGGCCTCCTCCCCTATAATCCCGAATTCCGTATTTACTTTGGTAAGTATAATCTGCATGAGACGGACGATAAACATCCTTGATATTGCCATAATCTTTTGAACGTTGATCAGCATTCCAAATTACAAAACCGATTGGTGTTCCGGTTGCTTTTCCATCTAAAACACCAGAAAGAAGCTCAACCTTATCTTTTTCATCTCGTGGTGTTGTGATTGCACTCTGTCCCGGCCTACGACGATTCAGTTCTCCCTGAATAAATTCCATATCTAAATCTAAACCAGGCATAACGCCTTCTATTACACCACCAACAGCCTTACCATGAGATTCACCAAAAGACGTTAGTTTAAAAAACTGACCAAAAGAATTACCTGCCATATTTTTATTTATTATAGATCAATGATAAAAACTACATTTAGAATTATAAGATCTTATACTGTAGCACATCATAATCTTTATTGAACGCTTAATAATCTATTTTTATGATTTAAATCACAAAAATAAAAAAGTTATTGTATATAACCCTGTTCCGAAAGGTTATTAAAATGAAAAAGCCTATTTTCAATTGAAAACAGGCTTTTTCTAATATTTTTAACGATCAATATCCTAAATGGATGTTTTGATCATAAATTCTTTATTCAAACTATGAACATCCACAACCACCTGATCCAGAACCATCTGAACCACAGGCACCGCTTTCACATCCTGTTTGTGCTCCGTCGCCACATCCGCAACCAGAACCACAACCACCACCTACTACAGCCATGATTTCTTCGTCTGAAGCTTCGCGAACCTCATTAATTGAACCTGAAAAGAATAAATCATCGCCAGCTAAAGGATGATTAAAATCCATTTTTACAGTTTCATCAGTAATTTCTAATACGATTCCGTTCAAACGGTTTCCTTGAGCATCTTGCATTGGTACCATGTTTCCAACTTTAATTAAGTCTTCATCCATTTTACCTTCTACTTCAAATATATTTCTTGGAATACTTACTTTTGCTTCCTCATTTACTTGACCATAAGCCTCATCAGCTTTAAGCTCAAATTTAAATTCCTCACCAACTTTTAAACCTTCTAATTTATCTTCGAACATTTGAAGCATTCTTCCTGTTCCAAAAATAAACTCAAGAGGCTTTTCTTCAGTAGTCTCTTCTACAATCTCCCCCTCAAACCCATTCAATCGTAACACATAAGAAAGAGTTACCATTTTGTTTCTTGAAATTTCCATATGTATTTCTTTTAATAATTTCTGTATCAAACATCTTTATGCAAAGAAAAGGAGTTTTTTAAAATAAACAAAAATTACGCCTACAAAAAAAAGACTTAAAAATCCGAAATTATATCGCTACATCCCTTTGCATACCTACGAAGCATATATTTAAAAGGCTTTAAGTGTATTAAAACATTTTGAATACTTTAACATTTGCTCAGTATAATTTGTATTATAATCTATTTTAACATCAGTTATATCATCATCTTCATGTACTAAAGTCATATTTGGATTCAAAAATCCGGTAAATGGTGGCACTTTCAATTTTTCAAATCTTTCTAAAACTTCTTTATGCAAATCATAATCAATTTCAACACCATAACCCTCTACAATATTTTTGGCTGCCTCATAATCTCCCTCTGATTTTATCCGCTGAATTTCATTTAATAATTCACCAAATAATTCATGTAGCTTGTCATAATCTTGAATAACAAAATAAGTCTTACCATCTTTTATTATTTTCTTAACTACTTCATTATTCCCCTTTTCAAAAACCCATTTACAAATAAGCTGACGGTTTCGCATATGTGCCTGCTCTACCTTATCTCCTAGTTTAATCCTTGTAATTTGCGTTAATAATCCATTACGTAAATATCCATTATAATGCGCTTTTGCAGCATCTAAATCAGGAATTAAACCTAATTCCAGAGCTTTAGGATGATATATGTAATACAAACCATATAAATCAGCTCTTGTTTCTTCAATAACAGAACCGAATGATTTTAAGGAATCGGATGTAACTCCCGACAACATTTTACCTGAACCATGACCTACGCATTCGTGAAGATGAGTGTGCAAATTATCTGATATAGATCCATATTTTTTTTCTAATTCCACCTCTTCCTTTGTAAAACTAAATTCCTCAGAAAATCCAGTACTCAAAGATGCTTTATGATGAGCATTAGAAATATTGGTGAGTGTAACAGATTTTGATCCATGTGATTCCCGAATCCACTCAGCATTGGGTAAGTTAATACCCAATGGACTTGCCGGGTAACAATCTCCTCCTAGCGTTACTGCATTAATAGCTGTTAATGAGATACCTATAATTTCATCTTTTTTAAATTTAGAATCTACAGGAGCATGTTTTTCGAACCAATTGGCATTTTCAGCTATGACTTCAGCTCTTTTGGTCTCTTCCTCATCTTTTATTTGAACCACACCTTCCCAGGTTGCTTTCATTCCCATAGGATCTCCATATGTTTCAATAAAACCATTGATAAAATCAACATCTCCTGAAAGGGCTTTTACCCATAGTATATTGAATGCATCAAAGGCTTCAAGATCACCTGTTGTATAAAAGTTGATGAGTGATTCAATAATCTGAACTTGCTCCTCATCTTCGGCATATTTTTTTGCTTTTTCCAAATTCTCAACAATCACATCAATTGCAGATCCATATAAGCCACCAACTCTATATACTTTTTCCTCTACTTCAGTTCCTTTTACAAGCTTTGAATTTAAGCCAAAAGATATTTTTTTATTAGGAGCAGTTTCCTTTTGTTTTTTATTAAATCCCTCTACCTCAACCTGATTGACTCCTTCATAAAAATTGTTTGCAGATGTGGTAATCAAATCTAATTCTGGATTTGTATTTACTCTTTTTGCACAAAATTCGGGATCGAAAATTAATTGTAGTAATTTTTGAATGTTTTCTGTTTTTAAATGCTCTTCTGAAATATTATTTTCTTCCGCATTTAGCTTATTAAGCCAACCTATGAATGTTTTCTGACTAAAAGAAGGTGTAAACTTATCTGTACTATAATGATGGTGAGGACCTGAGGCAAACCACACTTTTTTTAGGTAAACTAAAAAATCTTCCCATTCTTGATTTTCATGATCATCTACTCCTACTAGAATAGCCTCAAGAATATCACGAAGATATAAGTTATACTTGCCATGTTGATCCCATAAAATATCTCTACCTGCTATTGTAGCCTGACTTAAATAATAGATATATAATTTCTTTTTAAGTTCTATATTTTTAAATCCAGGTATCTCATACCTTAGAATTTTTATATCATCAAATTTTTCTGCGAAAACTTCCATATTTTATAATTTCAATAAAAATTATCTTCTGAACTCTATTGTTACATAAACAATGTTGATTACTAATGGTTTCCTGTAGATCTAACATCCACATCTTTATGAAGTACCCATCTACCTTTTTCAAGCACGTAACTATCATAGGAAAAATCAGGACCATACATACGGTAATTACCTTTATACAAACTACTTGGAGGAGACAAGTGATCTAAAATGAAACGCTCGTTATGCTTATCGTATTTCAGCATCATATTGGTGCTTGCAGAATACTCAAAAACAAGTCTTTTATCAATGACTCTATCCTGTTGAAATATGGAATATCCAAATTTTGGTGTCGCATTATTAACGACAATCAAAGGGTCAACAACTTTTTTCTTAGTCATTTCATCATTAGGTTTAAATCCAATTAAGGCATAATACACACCATAGTTTTTATCTTTTACTGAAATCATATCATAATACACCGCTCCGTACCATTTACGTGGCGTTAGAACTGCTTTTTCCGGAGAACGCATTTTCTCTGAACCATCATGTAATTCATAATATTTTATTTCACCATCTTTATTTTTGGTAACAACAGCTCCGTAAAACTTATGATTAGAATCTGGTAAAGGAATATTCCAGGTACAAACTTTTACCTTTTTATCTTCAGATATTAAGGTGGATATTCTTGTTAGCCCTTTAAAACTATCATTAAAATATTCTTTATTTGCCCATAATACCTTCATCCTATCAATGATTGAATCATTAAGTGCTAGTTTTTCTTCTTCTGTTTCTCTTAGCAGTATCTGTTCAAACATACATATAGATGCAATATCTCTATATTCACGATATATTTTACCATCGGCTTTGAAAGAAAATGTTAAAGGATACAAATCCACATCTCCTTCTATTAGTCTTGATAAATGCAATCTGAACTCACCAACACCCCTTTTATCTTTATGAGAAAAGCTATTATCATGGAAATGTAAAACCTGCCTGTTATACACACCACCAAATACAATATACCAATCTAATCGGTATACAATACCATCTTTATATGTGTTGTAGTAAAAAACCCTATATTTTGAATCACTTGACTTTGTAACTTGAATATAAGCAGAATCAGGTATTGAAATGTCTTCGTTATAAGTTTTTAAAAATGTACTAAACACTTTCTCAAACTCCGCTAATTGATATTCTTTTTCATGCGGATCATCCAAAAGAGAAATATCTTTTACTCTTTCTTCAAGATCTTCCATCTTTAATTGAGCATGAGATATAGTTCCTATTAATAAAAACAACAAAACAATTAGCCTACATATGTACATTGTTATATATTTTAATATATTTGTAAAAATATTTATACTTCGAAATTATGAAGATTTGGGAAAAAATAAAAAAGCAAAATTTTAAAAAGTTGGCTCTTGGAATTATTATTGGGGGATTAGCAGGGTATGCCTATTACTATTTTGTTGGGTGTAATTCAGGAACATGCCCTATTACGTCAAACCCAATGAATAGTATACTTTACGGCTCATTTGCCGGACTTGTAATAACTGTTAAATAATAAAAAACAACCTGAATTCGAAATGATATCGAGTTCAGGTTGAAATATATACTTTTATTAAAAAGATTTAATCCCAATTTAAGATTACTTTTCCACTATTTCCTGACTCCATTACATCAAAACCTTTCTGAAAATCATCAATATGAAAACGATGCGTAATCATTGGAGTTAAATCAATACCTGTAAGTAACATTTGTTCCATATGATACCAGGTTTCAAACATTTCTCTACCATAGATACCTTTTAAAGTTAATCCTTTAAATATAACTTTGGTCCAATCTATTTGTGTTGTTGCTGGTTGAATTCCCAATAATGAAATTTTACCAGAGTTGTACATATTATCTAGCATAGAGTTTAATGCAGCTGAATTACCGGAGCATTCCAACCCTATATCAAAACCTCTCATATTCAGCTCTTTTACCACATCACTCAAACTCTCTTTCAATGGATTTACTACTTTGGTAGCCCCCATTTTTCGGGCTAATTCAGCACGATATTCATTGGTTTCTGTAGCTACAACATATCTTGCTCCTGCAAACTTTGCAATTGCCACACACATACTTCCTATTAATCCAGAGCCAGTAATGACTACATCTTCACCAATAATTGGAAAACTTAATGTAGTATGAGTGGCATTTCCAAAAGGATCCATTATTGATGCTATTTCATCTGAAATATTAGGATGAACTTTCATTACATTATAAGCAGGCACCTTTACATATTCGGCAAATGCGCCATTCGTATTTACACCTATACCAATTGAATTTTCACAAATATGCTGTCTTCCTCTTCTACAGTTTCTACAATGCCCACATGATATATGACCTTCACCAGTCACTCTGTCGCCTTCTTTAAACTCTTTTACTTCTGAACCGACTTTGGCTACATAACCTACATATTCATGACCTATAGTCATTGGTGTTTGAATTGTTTTTTGAGCCCATTCATCCCAAAGGTAAATATGCAGATCAGTACCACAAATAGCAGATTTAGCAACCTTAATTAAAACATCATTTACACCTATTTCTGGTAAATCTATTTCTTCCATCCAGATTCCTCTTTCTGGTTTCGCCTTTACCAAAGCCTTCATTTTTGTCATATTCCTAGCCCTATTAAATGTAAAATTTTAATAATTCAGTATAATTATGAAGCTGACAACTCAATAATTATATAATAATGTAAAGGTGAGTATAAGTTTATCATACTTCAATGATAAATCTCAATGATTAATATTCAAATCCCTATTTATCACGTAACCATTCATAAAATTCAATTTGCGATCTAAATTCCGCTTCGTCAGCCTTCTTTCCTCTCAAGGTATTATCTAAAGCATTATTTAATAATCTGGAAGAACAATTATCTTTTCGTTGCATATCTAGCATCGTTAATATTTCCTTCTTTAATTCCTTATTATAAATAGGACATGCAACTTCTATCCTTCTATCTAAATTTCTGGTCATAAAATCAGCTGAAGAAATGTATACTTTTTCGTCACCTCCATTACAAAAAACAAAGATTCTTGAATGCTCGAGATATCGATCTATCAATCCAAAGGATTCAATGGCATTTTCCGGTTTATCAAATTCAGAAATTAATGAAAACATTCCCCTAACATTTAAAATAACCTCAACACCTGTCTTTTTTGCTTCGTATAAAAGCTGTATTAAATCGTAATCAACAAGGTTGTTCACCTTTATATAGATATAAGCTTTTTTACCTATTGAAGCATTTTCCATTTCATTACGAATATACTTTTCAATCGCATTTCGCATGATAAACGGGCTAACCAAAAGATGCTCAAATGTAGGTATATTATAGTTTTTACTGAAAAAGTCAAAGACAGAAGAAACCTCTTTGGCTATACCTACATGTCGTGTTAATAAAAAGTGATCGGCAAAAATATTAGCTGAATCTTCATTAAAATTTCCTGTACCAACTCCGGCATAACAAACTAAATTGCTTTTTTCCTTACGGGTAACTAAACAAAGTTTTGAGTGTACTTTTAATCCTGGTACACCAAAAATAACTTTAACCCCAGCTTCTTTTAATTTATTGGCATATGATATATTTGCCTTCTCATCAAATCGAGCCTGTAACTCCATCACTGCCACAACTTGTTTCCCATTTCTTGCAGCATTTCTTAAAGCTTTCATTACTGCAGAATTCTTTGCTACACGATAAATTGTTATTTTAATTTCGCGAACATAAGGATCGATGGAGGCCTCACGAAGAAAATCAATAAAATGAGAAAACGAATGATAAGGATAATGTAATAATATATCACGTTTTGCAATAATCTTAAACAATGATGTTTGTGGCTGAATATGTTTATGATATATTGTAGGCAATGAATCATAGGTCATATTCTTAGCTCCAAATTTCGGAAAGTCAATAAAATCTTTAAAATTATGATAACGCCCTCCCCTTATAACTGCATCTTCAGTTGTATAATCTAACTTTTTAAGCAGTAACGAAAGCATTTCATCTGGCATATTCTTATCATGTACAAACCTTACCGGACTAGCTTCTTTTCTTCTCTCCAAACCCTTGGCAATCTTTTTTACATAACTTTCTGAAATATCATCATTAATATCTAATTCTGCATCTCTGGTTAACTTAAATGTATAAGCCGAGATTCTATCGAATTTAAACATGTAAAAAATATCCTTCAACTCATAACGGATCACATCGTCTAAAAGCATTACATATTTTTTCCCGTCATTGGATGGCAGCAAAACAAAACGATCTAAAGAAGATGGAATCTCTATTAGTGCATAATGATCTTTTCCGTTTAATAATTCCTGCAAATAAACTCCTAAGTATATTCCATTATCCGATAAATCAGGTAATTCACGCTTTTTAGAGATAATAATAGGCATTAAATTACCTCGCACTTTCTTTTGAAAATATCTTTTTACAAAATTACCTTGGTCTTCTGTCAGGTCAGTTTCATTAATAAGGTATATACCTTCTTCCTGCAATCCTTCAATAATATCATCATAAGTTTTAGCAAATTTACGTGATTGTCTGATCACCTCATTATGTATATCCTTTAGAATATCTTTTGCAGCACCACCCTCAAAAACTGTATTTTTATCCAGCTGAACGATGCGCTTTAATACAGCTACCCGAACTCTAAAGAATTCATCCATATTATTAGAATAGATGCCTAAAAACTTTATACGTTCTATTAGTGGCACATTTTTCCGCGATGCTTCCTGTAATACTCTATCATTAAACGATAACCAGCTAATTTCCTTACTTCTAAAGTTTTCTATTGTCATACCTATCTAAAATTTATTGTTTTGAGGAATAAATCTGCATTCAAAGTTTCCATAGATTAAAAATAGAAATTATCTGCCAATTGAAAACAGTAAAAACTGATAATTTACGATGAACATTTTATTAATATTCGGGTTTAGACAGACAAGTTATCTGAGTTTTAAATAAATAATAATAAAATATATGTCACGTAAAAGATTAAATCTGCACGAAATATTAGAAGTTCGTCATTTAACCGACTCCACTTTTGTAATACGTTTTGAGAAAAACGGCATGGACTTTAAAGCTGGTCAGCATGTTTGTGTTGGTCCGCCCAATGGAATACACACCAGGGAATACTCCATTTATAGTGCCGAAGAAGAACCTTTTGTTGAAATATTAGTAAAGGAAGTTCAGAATGGATTGGTTACCCCAGTTTTAAAGGGATTAAAAGCAGGTGATAATGTTGTGGTAGAAGAGCCTGTAGGGTATTTTACTTTACAAGATGAAAAAATTAAATCGAAGAAATTTTTATTTATTGCAACGGGTACTGGTATTTCACCTTTTCATTCCATGACTAAAAGTATTCCTGAACTGGATTATAAAATTTTACATGGAGTACGAACTGCACAAGAAGGTTACGAACGTGATGAATATAAGAAAGATCGGTATATTTTATGTTCTTCAAGAGATCAAAGTGGAGATTATACAGGAAGAATAACAAATTATTTAAAAGAAGTAATGATTGATAAAGATTCTGAAGTATATTTGTGCGGAAATTGTAATATGATACATGATGCTTATGATATTTTAGAGGAAAAAGGAATATCTAATGAGCAGATTCATGCAGAAGTATATTTTTAACATTAAAGATTGATAACCTGAAGGATAACCTCTTTCAGATTCTTTTTCTTTATACAAATTATCAAAACAAAGAATTGTGAAGTACTTTTTACTGACATTGGGATGTCAAATGAATTTGAGTGACTCGGAGCGTGTGGCGTCAGTACTGGATGCAGCAGGATGCACTAAAGTGGATAACGAAGAAGATGCCAATATTATTGGTATTTTAGCTTGTTCAGTGCGTCAAAAAGCAATTGACAAGGTTTACAATAAGATTTCAAAATGGAATAAATGGAAGAATAAAAAAAACCTGATAACATTTATTTCCGGTTGTATTCTTCCTGCTGACAAGGAAAAATTTTTAAAATTATTTGACATTGTTTTTGCAATGCCAGAATTACCCCAATTCCCTAAAATGTTAGGTGAATATGGTGTTACAAATCCATTATCATTAATTGCTGAACCCAATAATGCCATTGATGAAATTCAACTATTTTGGAACGTAAAACCTAAATACGACTCAAATTTTGAAGCTTTTATTCCAATTCAAAATGGATGTAATAAGTTTTGTACCTATTGTGCGGTTCCATATACCCGAGGCAGAGAAGTATCAAGACCATCTCAGGAAATTCTTGATGAAGTAAGAAGTCTTGCAGAAAAGGGATATAAATCAATTACACTTTTAGGACAGAATGTAAATTCATACGGCCTGGATAAAAAAGGTGAAGAAATGACTTTCGCCGAATTACTTGAAAAAGTAGGCCAAATTGGAGAAGAAGTGAACAAAGAATTCTGGGTTTACTTTACTTCACCACACCCACGTGATATGACAGATGATATATTTCATATCATTGCAAAATATGATTGCCTTGGAAAACAAATTCATTTCCCAATTCAAAGTGGTGATGAAAAAGTGCTTATTAAAATGAATCGTAAACATTCATTGGAGAAGTACCGTAAAACCATGCAATCATTCAGAAAAATTCTTCCTCAGGCAACAGTATTCACGGACATTATTGTTGGTTTTACTGATGAAACAGAAGAACAATTTGAAAATACAAGAAAAGCAATGGAAGAGTTTAAATACAATATGGCTTATATTGCCATGTATTCACCTCGTCCTGGTGCTGCATCTTACAGATGGGAAGATAACATCCCATTAGAAGAAAAGAAACGCAGATTTGCTGTATTAAGTGATGAACTTCAAAAGCATACTTACGAATATAACAAATCTCTTGTGGGTAAAACCGTTAAAGTTTTAATCCGCGAACAAGACAGAAAACCTGGTTATTTATCAGGACATACTGACGGTAAAATTGTAATCAGGATAGAGTCTGATGATTTAAGCTTAATTGGACAAATTGTAGAAATAAAAGTAACAAGTGCTGCAAAATTTTCAATTGAAGGAGAATTAGTTGAAAAAACAGTAAGTTGCTAATATATACTTAAAAATATTAAATAGCTGGCGGTTAAATAACTTCCAGCTATTTTTTTGTGTTCTGTTTATGATTCCTTTTCAGGCAGTATAATCATCACTTTTGTACCTTTATCAATTACTGATTCAAATTCAATAATACCTTGATGCTCTTTTATTACTGAATAACTGATTGATAAACCTAAACCCGTTCCATCACCAGGAGGTTTTGTCGTAAAAAAGGGTTCCGTTACATGAGAAATATTTTGGGGAGAAATACCCATTCCATTATCAATGATTTCTATAATTACATTTTCCTTTTCTTTTTTTGTGATTATATGAATTTCACCTTCATCCTGGATAGAATAAACTGCATTTGATAATACATTTATAAAAACTTGATGTAATTTTCCAACATTACCTTTTACAATCAGACTTTCATTGCAATAATCTTTAAGCACTACAACGCGGTGTCTTAATTGATTAAACATCATTATTAAACAATTATCCAATATCAAATGTACATTACATTCTTCATCCAGCGTAGTACTTTCTCTACTAAATTGATTTAATCCTTTAACAATTTTAGATGCTCTTTCAACTCCGGTTTTAATACTATCCAAAAGCAATTGGGTTGTATTTTCATCTTCACTTCCGAATTCTTCAAAATAATTTTCTAATCCAATATAAGCACCTTGCAAAAAATTGAGTGGATTATTAATTTCATGAGCAATACCAGCAGTTAAAACACCTAGAGAAGCCATTTTCTCAGACTGAATTAATTGTTTCTGAGTTTCTTTTAACCTTTTTAGTGCTTTTTTTAACTTACCATTTTGCTCGTGAATAATATTGTTTTTAAATGATAAATCTTCGTTTGTAGCTCTTAATTGTTCGATGGCAGCCTCCAGGTCCACTGTTTTTTCTTGAACCAATAACTCTAACTGATCTTTATTCAATTTAAGCTGCAGATTATCATAAGCCTTTTCTGACAGTTGGTTCGCAAAGATAAAAAGTGAGTCTGCTATATTTTCAAACTGATGGACTGACATTATCTTTACCTCTGATAGGGCATTTCTAAACTTTTCTTTATCTGCACCAATCTCATCAGCATACATCATTATTTCCTCATCGTGTGTTTCTTCACTCTTAACCTGTCCAATCAACCAATTGGCAATTTGTTTATTGCCAACTGAAATGCTAGCTCCTCCATCGAGCAAACCTCCACTTAAGCAGTTTTGAAAAATAGGGCCTGAGGTATTTTGTCTTCCAATTATTGAGTCTGAATAATAACAATTCTTTACCCCCAACTCGGTCTTTCTTATAATATCTTTACATAAACGACAAAAATTACTAGGTTTTGTAATGGGCGTTCCATCAGGTTTGGTTATTATTGATGCCACCCCTGTTGCTGAAGAAAATGAATCTTGCAATTTTTGTATCATTTCTAAATCAAACAAATCAAGAAATTCCACATGCTCTAACTCTTTATCTATTGAGGCAACTCTTTTCATTAATATTAAATTTACAATGTTTTGCTGTAAGCAATTATTGTTATACGATTACAATCTCATAGCAATTAAACTCTAATGTATTATTCATGCTTTTACTTACAACTTAACAACACCTCAATTAACACGATTAATTCTTTTTATATGGTACTCTAACGTAAAATATTGAACCTTTATTAATTTCAGAGTCAATTGTTATTGAACCATTCAAAAGCTTAACATATTCCTGGGATATGGCTAATCCTAGTCCTAAACCTCCTGGTCTGGATAGTTCTTTATTTACTTTTGAAAATCTTTCAAATATGAGCACTCTGTTTTTCGGATATATTCCTATTCCCGTATCTTTTACATACAATACCAATTCTTCTCCAACTATATTATATCCTAATTCAATAAAACCTTTATCCGTAAAATTAATTGCATTTTCAAGTATGTTTTGTATTACTTTTGTCAGCATTAGTTTATCGGTGAAAATCCTAAAACTATGCTGCTTAATCGCTTCATTAATTCGAATTGGTACTTCTTCTTTTTTAGACCTTAAAGTATACTCTGCTTGCATTCGAATTAATAATTCATTTAAACAAAATACTTCATTGTTTACAGAAACTTGTTTTGCTACCAATTTTGATATTTCCAGTATATCATCAATAATCCGTAATAAATCAGAACTATTTTCCTGTACTATTTTAGCGTAATAATCTCTTAAATCTTCAGGCAAATCCTTTTCTGTCAGCATTTCTGAGAACCCCATAATTCCATTCATTGGAGTTCGAATTTCATGTGACATATTTTTAAGAAACTCTGTTTTTAACTGATCCGCTTTTTCTGCCTTTTCCTTAGCTAAAATAAGTTCCTGTTCAAACTTTTTACGTTCTGTAAAATCTCTGAGAACAGCAACTATTGCACTTTGATTATTCCATATAGTAGGACTAAGCGATACCTGAATTTCTATTTCTGAGTAAGTATTAACTGGTTTGGCAATCCATTCAAAAATATGAGGTTTATTACCTATTACGTCATCCCAAATGGCTCTTAATTTACTTGTATCTTGTTCTGGAGAGGTAATATCAAATACGGTATACTTATCACATTCGTTTTTATCAATATTAAAAATGGCCTGAGTTTGGTCATTTACTGACAAAATACGACCATCGAGATCATGAATTATAATAGCATCACTAATACTATTTAGAATTGTTTGGAGGTTATTTTGAGATGCCTCCAAACTATCTATCTTCTTCTGCAATTCAGGATAATAACTCTTGTGTAAAGAATGCTCTCCTAAACCTATAATTTTATCTCGATATTTATCCCACTCGTTTTCCATTTATTACAATGCTTCTTTACATATTGCTTCTAAATCCATTTTTACCGGAGGCTTTGGATTTGTAGCATTACAAGGATCATTAATTGCCTTTGCGGCAATAGGTGTAATATAATCTGCTCTTACTCCTTTATCTTTTAAAGAAGTTTGAATTCCTAATTGACTTTTAAAGTTTAATAAATAATCAATTAGGTGTTTTTTTATTTCATTCGTTGTTCTACCTGACTTTGAAATATTAAATATTTCTGCAATTTTTAAATATCGATTGCTTGCCGCATCAAAATTAAAATCTACAACATGAGGTAATAAAATGGCATTACATTCTCCATGAGGTAAATCAAGATAACCACCTAAACTGTGGGCTAATGAATGTACACACCCTAAACTTGCATTAGAAAAGGCTAAACCAGCATATAAACTAGCCAACATAATTTTTCCACGAGTCTGTAAATCATTCGGATTAGTTATACATTCTTGTAGATTTTCATTTATCAGGCGAATTGATTCCAAAGCATACAAGTCTGTAAAAGGTGAATTAGCATTAGACACAAACGCTTCAAATGAATGCGATAAAGCATCCATACCAGTACATGCAGTTAAAAACGGATCCATACTAGTTAAAATAAAAGGATCAATTAGGGCTACATCAGGTACAACGGCTTTACTAATAATTGCAAACTTATATTTTTCAGCAGTATTGTTTATAATTGCAAACTGCGAAACATCTGCAGCAGTTCCTCCTGTTGTTGGAATACAAATCAATGGAGGAATAGGTACATTTATCATATCTACTCCCTCGTAGTCAATAATATGTCCTGAATTTGATGAGACAATTCCAATTCCTTTGGCACAGTCCATTACACTTCCGCCACCAAGAGCCAGAATCATATTACATTTATTTTCATCAAAAACAGCTTTCCCATTCATCACTTCATAATCACGAGGGTTTGGTGAAATTGATGAAAATACGATATATTCAATAGAATGCTTTTCTAACTCTCCTACAACATCTTTAAACCATAAGGATTTCTCAAGTATTTTATCTGTAACTAAAAGAATCTTTCTTCCACCAAGCTTTTTACAAAAAACACCTGCCATAAGACGAGAATCTACACCGTAAATATATTCCGGTGCAACAAATTTTCTTGGATTTAGCTGTATTTCCTCACGCATCTGCATCATAACCTTAAAACTAATTTGCTTTAATTTACAAAGAAAGTAACAATATTACCTAGTATTTTATGCCTTTATTAGCATCATCTAGAACCATTTTTTTCTTTTGAAATACGTGATCATTCCTATTACTGTTAATAATATGGCACCCCACATTATAAAGTAACTATATTTATAATGAAGTTCAGGAATATAGTCAAAGTTAGTTCCATAAATACCTGCAATAAAAGTAATTGGGATAAAGATAACTGAAAATATTGTCAGAAACTTTAAAATATCGTTTAACTTATAAGCTACGGTGGTATGGAATATATTCAATTGATCAGATAAAATATCTCTATAGTTATCAATCGATTCGTTAGCCAATTCAATATTATTCTGAAGTTCATGTAAATGACTTTGAATATGATCACTTATTAATTCAGAATCTAATTTACATAATCCCAAAATCATCTCTCTACAAGGTTTTATTGTTTTTCTTAAATAACTTACTTCAACCTTATATTTATTTATCTTTTCAAGATTGTCGGTGGATGGTTTTCTTATCAACTCATCATCCAATTCCTCAATTTTTTCACCTAACATACTAACCGTATGTATGTAGTTATCTACAACAATATCGAGTAAGGCAAAAACAAGATAATCTGTACCAGAATTTCTAATCCTTTTTCTATTTTTCCGAATTCGTTCTCTTACCGGATTGAAAAAATCTCCAACTCGTTCCTGAAACGATATTAATGTATTGTTGTTAAATATGATCGATAAATTTTCTGAAAATATTTTTTCTGTCTCTGCATTAAACTGCAACATCTTTGTCGACAACATGATATAATCATCATAGTCATGTATTTTAGGCCGTTTATGAGTTTCTAATACTTCTGCAATTATGTAGTTTTCTATACTGAAATGAACTGAAATTTCTTTCATTACATTAGTATCATGAAGCCCATCAATATTAATCCACGAAGTATTATTTTCATTTAAAGAATTAATAATTTCATCTACACTATTTAATTCTGATTCCCTAAGTTCTTCTGGGTTATAATCCATTAATCTTAAGCGGGTTTTTTCTACTTTCTGCTCCCCTTTAAATAATATATCATCCGGAGATATCCCTATTAGTTCTTTTTTGGATTTCAGAAACCTGGCCATACTTTTATTTCTTAATCAGTGTATATTTTATCTATAATAACATCTGAAATATAGCAGGAAATATGCAATTCTTTATTTAAAATAAGATATTTTTTTGCTTAATAGATTTTTTGAAAAACAGATTATTATATCATCTACTTAAAATGACAATAAATTATAACCTCCAGAAACAAGAATCTCTTTATTCTCTGAAAAACCTAGTAACTCAATATAATCTTCATTTGCTCTACCTCTTTTTATAGTCACTTTTTGCAATTGGTAGTTGGTTTCACTCTCATTTTCTTTTACTAATACATAATCCATATCACCAGAACTAACCACAGCCTCAATTGGAACAGCAATAATTGAATCCGCCTCCACAATTATGTCTCCATATACCATTTGATTAATTACAAAGCCTTTATCTTCTTCCAATATTTCTGCAAAACAATTTGATGATTTAGATTCGAGATCTATAATATTATTTATAAAATTAATCTTAGCATTATATTCTTCTTTAGTTCCCAACAAACTAAATGCAACAGAATGTCCAACTCCTATTCTTTGTAAATCCTTTTCAAATACAGCAATTTGCAATTTTATTTCACGATTATTAACGATCTCTGCAGCATATTGATCTGATGAAATAAATTGTCCTATGCTAAAATCAAAATGAACAAGCTGACCATTTATTGGAGCATTTACCAAATAAGATTTCTGATACAAACCATTTTGAATATTTTCAATATTCATTCCCATCGTTTGTAACTTCAGCTTTAATGCAGAATAGATACCTAATTCAGTCTTATAATTACTTTCAATGGCTAGAAATTCACCTTCTGTTTTTATATTTTCTTTAAATAAAATCCTGGCTCTGTCATAATCCGCTTTTAATTGTTTTAATTTTGCTGCAGAACCTGCAAATTCCTGTTGTATATCAATGATAGCATTTCCCCCTATCGCAATTATCCTTTGCCCCTTTTTCACAAACTCACCTGTCTGAATAAAAATATCATTCACTATACCACCAATAGGAACACTAATTTTTGCCATTCCATCAGTTTTAGGCACAACCTTTCCCGTAAAATGAACTTTTTCTTTAAACAGATATTGCTTTGTTTTACCAAAAACCATGTTTTCTGACTGAAACTGAACTTTTGTAACCTCAATTAAGTCAGAATCTGAATCTTCTTGAACGGGAGGTTTTGTAGAACAAGAATACAGTATTAAAAACATCATTCCTGCTAATATATATATCAAATCCTTTTTCATGGTCTGCTATTTTGTATAATAAATTAGTTCTAGTAAAGCGCTGTTATAGTTGAAAATATTTTCGTAATAATCTGATTCAATTTGAAATGCTGTTTCCAAACTGTTTGCCAACCTTAAAAAATCAATTTCTTTTAATTGATATGCTTTTACTGCTGTTCGTTTTATTTCTTCTGCCAAGGGTAAATCTGATTCCTGATACTGCTTTAATTTAATATGATACTTGAGTTTATCTGAATTGAGGACTCGTAATTTTTGCTTTATCTCATCCATTTCCGTTTCTGAAATAATTTTTTGTGCATCATATGCTATTTTTGCTGATTTAACAGTATTACTATAGCTTTTATAAAAGACAGGAATAGATACCCCTAATTCAAATCCCTGATATTTTTTTGCATTTTCATAGGAGTTGGACCCCACAAAATAATTTACCGAAAACTCAGGTAATACTTTATTCTTTTCTACCTTAACAAGAGTTTCCGCATATAAATTCTGCTGCTGAAGAAAATTATAGATTAGAGTTGAATCTGCACCCATTTCGCTATGCGTTAAAACCTCCATTTTATAAGGTAAAGTAAAATCAGCAGTATAGTTTAATATCATTTTTAATTGCCTGTATGAATTTAAATACGCAGCATCCAACTCTATCTGAAGATAATATATTTCATTTTTCTTAGATTTAATATTCAAGTACTCCAGCCTACTGGCATCTTTTAATTCATATCTTCTTTCAAACTGCTGCAACAAATCAGTATAAACACTATCCAACTCCCTATAAATATTTACTTTATTTTTTATCAACAAACACCTAAAATAAGAGATAGACACTTCTTTATAAATCCTGTTTTTTTCTAACTCATATGAAGTTTGTGCAATTGAGGAATATGCCTGATTTGCTTTATGTTGCGCAATATAAAAACCAGGAAAAGAAAACTCCTGTCCTACTGCCCACACTTTTAATGGATGGTTATTTTCGGCAATATTATTTTCATCCATACTGTAACTAACGGATGTTTTGGGAATAGAAAATGAGGTTTTAAGTTCAGCCTGAGTTTGATATATTTTTAATTCATAAGCTTTTATACGCTTATTATTTTCAAGAGCAATCTGCTTTAATTGCTGTAAGTTTAATTCATTATCCTGACTAAATAATGAAGTTGCCGGCAGTAATAATAACAACACGATTAATCCCTTTGATCTAATCAATCTGAATGGGAATAATCTAATTCCAATTACATTATAAAATATTTCAAAAAACAAAGGTAAAGCAATCATAGTAAGCATGGTTGATGTAACCAAACCTCCAATAACAACCGTTGCCAAAGGTCGTTGTACTTCAGCTCCTGCACCTGTGGATATTGCCATTGGCAAAAAACCCATAGCAGCAGCTCCTGCGGTTAGTAATACTGGACGCAAACGGTCTTTTGTACCCTGAATAATAATTTCTCTCATTGTAGCCCCGCCCTTTTTCTGCAACTCCTTTAAATGCTCAATCAATACAATACCATTTAACACCGCAATTCCAAACAAAGCAATAAACCCCACCCCTGCAGAAACACTAAATGGCATTCCTCTTAGCCAGAGTAAAACAACTCCTCCTACAGTTGCCAAAGGAATAGCTGTAAAAATCATTAATGCATCTTTGAATGATTGAAATGCAAAATGCAGAAATATAAATATGAGTAATAAAGCTACCGGAACTGCAATTAATAATCTTTTGGTTGCATTCTGAAGATTTTCAAACTGACCTCCATATTCTATATAATTTCCTGGCTGCAACTTTATGCCAGCATCAATAACTGATCTAATATCTTCAACTACCGATTGCAAATCTCTGTTTCTTACATTAACACTTACAACCACTCTGCGCCTGGTATTGTCTCTTGATATTTTTGCAGGTCCTTTGGTATAATGAATATCAGCAAACTCCGATAAAGGAATCTGTGCACCTGAAGAAATAGTGACCAACAGATTACGTATATCTTCAATATCTGTTCTATTGGTATTTTGTAGTCGCATCACCATATCAAAACGTTTTTCACCTTCAAATACAACACCTGCTGTTTCACCTCCAAAAGCTGTCGACAAATAAGTATTCAACATATCCACACTTACATTATAATATGCCATCTGACCTCTGTTATAACTTACTTTTATTTGAGGCAAACCAGTAGTTTTCTCTAATATCACATCCCCTGCTCCTGGAATATCAGAAACCAGTTTTTTAATTTCATTTGCTTTTTCATTTATATAATCTAAATCCTCACCATATATTTTTATAGCAATATCTGATCGTACACCGGTAATCAATTCATTAAAACGCATTTCAATAGGTTGGGTAAACTCATATTCAATGCCTGGGATAATACTTAACTCATCCTTGAATTCAACAGCTAAATCTTCTTTATTTCTGGCTCTTACCCATTGTTTTTTTTGTTTTAATTTTATGATCATATCAATTTCCTCCATTGACATGGGATCGGTAGGCACTTCTGCGGCTCCAATACGACAAACGATTTGATCAACCTCATCAGGAAACTTTTTTATTAATATATTTTCCATTTTGGTTGTCATATGAATGGTCTCAGATAAAGAAGTTCCTGTTTTTAATGCTGGTTGAATCACAAAATCACCCTCATCAAGAGTTGGTACAAATTCTCCCCCAATTTTTACAAATAAAACACCTGTTACTATCAATGAAACAATAGCAGCTCCAAGAACGATCTTTTTATGTCCACACGACCATTTAATTACAGGATAATAAGACTTATATATCTGATCTAAGAGCCATTTCGACAGATTTCTTTTATGCAGATCTCCGGGCTTTAAAAACAACGAAGAAGCTACGGGAAGCCAGGTTAATCCCATAATCATTGCTCCTATAATCGCAAATGAAAATGCCAATGCCATAGGATGAAACATTTTTCCTTCCACACCCTGAAGTGATAAAATTGGAATAAATACAATTAAGATGATGATTTGACCAAAAATAGCTGACTTCATCATTTTAGAAGCACCTTCTTCTGAGATTTGGTCCGCAAAATCCCGGCTCTGTTCACCATTTAATCCAATAGCCTTCTCTGTCATTTGGCTCATTCGAAGAACAATATATTCCACTATAATTACAGCTCCATCGATGATGATACCAAAGTCTAGCGCACCAAGACTCATAAGATTGGCGTCAATACCAAATATATACATCATAGAAATTGTAAACAGCAAAGCCAAAGGAATCATTGAGGCAATAACCAGTGCAGAGCGCATGTTACCTAATAATATTAAAACCGTAATAAATACAATTATTGCCCCAAGAATTAAGTTTTCAGCAACAGTAAAAGAGGTTTTTGCAATAAGTTCTCCTCGTTCTAAAACAGGATTAATAAATACACCGTCTGGTAAGTTTTTTTGAATTTCATTAACTCGTTCCTTAACCGCATTAATAACCTCTTTTGAATTGGCATTTTTAAGCATCATTACCTGCCCCAGAATTGTTTCGCCCTTTCCATTTGCTGTAATCGCTCCAAAACGATTGGCATATCCAAAATGTACATTTGCCACATCCTTCACATAAACAGGAACTCCAGCATGTAAAGTGACTACAATATTCTTAATATCTTCAATACTTTTTATCTGTCCATCTCCTCGTATAAAATAGCTCTGATTATTTTTTTCGATATACGAACCGCCACTGATGTTATTATTTTTTTCCAGTGCATCATACACTTCCACCAAACTAACCTCTAAACTTTTTAACAACAAGGGATCGAGTGCAATCTCATATTGCTTTAAATAACCACCCCAGCTATTTACTTCAACTACACCGGTAACACCAGTCAACCGCCGCTTAACAATCCAATCCTGAATGGTACGTAAATCCATTGGTGAGTAATCATTTTCATAACCAGGTTTTACATCTAATATATATTGATAGATTTCACCCAGCCCGGTTGAAATCGGCCCCATTTCAGGAGTTCCATAACTTTCAGGAATTAATTCTGATGCACTTTTAATTTTTTCTGCAATTAACTGTCTTGGCAAATAAGTGCCCATTTCATCTTCAAATACAACTGTAACCAAGCTGATTCCGAACTTTGATATAGAACGAATTTCGGTAACTCCAGGTAAGTTAGCCATCTCCATTTCAACAGGAGTTGTAATAAATTGCTCTATTTCCTGGGTTGATAAATTTCCTGAAGTTGTTATTACCTGAACCTGATTATTAGTAATATCCGGAACTGTACCTACAGGTATTTTATAAATTGCGAATAATCCAAATCCAACAATAGTAATTGTAAATAGGATTACGATGAGCTTATTTCGAATACTAAAACTTATTATTTTTTCGAGCATATCTTCAAATTAGGTTCAACTAAATTTAAAAATATTATCAGACATTGTCGAGTGATATTCAGAATATTATTGATTATTTCAATATTCGAGTTGAAAAGTTATTTTAAACTAATCATTCATTTAAACTAAGAATAGAATATATCCTGAAAATGGATTAATCATTAAATAAGAGACATAAAAAAAGCCGAATGTTAATAATTAACATTCAGCTTCTTCTAATTTAGTTGATGTGAGTAAAAGTAAAATTCTTTATTTCGTTATTTAACCTATTTTTAATTCAACCATGATTCACAAATTGTAGTAATTTTATTTTTGGCCTTATCAATATGAAAATCATATGTTGTTTTATTTCCTGTTGCTGCATGGATAAATTCATATTCTTTGAATCCCATAAAATCAAGTTCAATTTTAGTAATTGTTCTTAGATTATCCATAAAACCATATCCACCTTTATAAGACCCCATGCTTGTATAAATAGTCAAAAACTTCGATTTATTCATCAATCCAATTTGATCTTCTCCTTCGTATTTAAATGTGCGTCCACTTTGCATCACGGCATCAAAATACGTTTTAACAATTCCTGGCAACGAAAAATTATGCATTGGTGTAACCAAAACAATTAAATCTGCTTCAACAAACTGTTGCGTCATATCATCCATAGCCTGAATAGCATGCTGTTGTGTTGCATTTAAATTTTCGCCTCCAAAATTTCTTACTTTATAGGCTTCCATACTCAATTCATTATGAAACATCGGTGGATTTTGAATTAGATCTAATTCTGAATATTCCTGATTTCCTAATTGTTCTTTTAAATGGTTTAAAAGCTTTACTGTATTTGATTTTTCTGAGGATGGTAAATATTTTACTATTAAAATTTTCATGATTGTATTTTTTCTATTCTTAGTTCTACATCACAAAGATGTATGAATTCATCTTGCTATACATTACTATTTTTAGGTAGAATATTACAAAAATCCGTTTTTCATAATACATTTTTTTTTAGCCTTAATCTAATCATAGATACATAATTGATACAAATATGAGTTACATACTACCAATTATAGTTAATAGTTGTAGTTTATAATAACTTAGTTAAACAACAATATTGTTTTCAAGTATTAATTATTTTATTGGAAGTAAGAAGCATGAAGCCAGAAGTACATTAATTACTTAGGAGAATAAAATTACTCAAACTTCTACCTTCCTCCTTCTGCCTCCCAACCCCAATAGTAAACTGTGGGACAAAGGAAACATTGTGATTAACAACGCTAATATAAACCTGAGCCTACTTAATCCATAACTTCATAGTGCATAATATCTAAATTCAATATAAATTGATTGAATAGATTCTTTATATATCAAGTTAATATCATTATATTGAGGTAGATAAAACATTGCTCAAAAGTTTAAATTTACTTGTAAGAGTTTTAATATAACACTTGTTATAAACCCTAAAACCACCAATTATGCACAACATAAAATTAATTTGTAGTTCTGTGATTTTATTGATGCTATTTAGTTTTTCAAAAGCTGACAATGAAAATGATCGCCTGCAAATGCCATCTTCAGAAACTTATATAATTCCTACGGATGTAAACGCCATATTAAAAAGATCATGTTTTGATTGTCATCATAGTGATTCAAAAAAACTACTTGCCAAAGGGAAACTTAGTTTTGATAAATTAGAAGAACTAAAAGATGTAAAGAAAATTGCCACATATAAAAAAATTGAAAAGGAAATTCGTGAAGACAAAATGCCTCCTAAGAAATACCTTAAGCGTAATCCAGAGAAAACAATTACTGAAGAAGAAAAAGAAATATTATTTCAGTGGATTAATAAAGAGTTAGAAAAAAAGTAGATCTATGAAAAAAAAATTTAAAACTCTTTTAATTATAGCACTACCCATTGTATTTATTCTAATGCAGTTTTTTCAACCGGACAAAAACACAATGGGAATAGATAAAAACCACATAATTAATGAAAGTGCTATTTCAGACAGCATTAAAAATATACTTTCAGTATCGTGTTTTGATTGCCACTCAAATCAAACCAATTATCATTGGTATCATAAAATTTCGCCTGTATCTTGGATCGTTAATGGACATATAAAAGAAGGAAAAGAAGATTTAAATTTCTCAAATTGGAAATCAATGGATGTATATGACAAGATTGCTATTCTGGATGAAATAAGCGAAGAGGTTAAGGATAAAAAGATGCCATTGAAAGCTTATACAATAATTCATAAAAAGGCAAAATTAAGCAACGATCAGATAAATACACTCAATAATTGGACTACACAATATTCCGAAATGTTATTAAAAGAGAACAAGAACTGATCTTAATTATTATGCCTATGATTTAAATTCTTTTGAGAAAAGACATTACTATATCCTTAACATTTAAGTGTTTTATTATTAATAACAAAACCAATAATTAATAGCACACGAAGAACACCCATCATCAGCGTGGAAATTAAATATTAAAATCTTCCCTCTACTTCGTTTCGGAGATAGGAAGAGCTTCACTATGATAAGATATAAAAAAAGTAACTGTAATTTTACGGTTACTTTTATCCATCTTATACTTCTGATTATCTATCAATTAATTTTTATTCAATATCAGTAATGGTTATTTTTTAGTTCAAAAGGGATCAATATTCTTATTTTTGCTGTTTTAGGCAAAAAACATTCTCGATTTGGCCATTTTAAGACCTTTTTTTGCGCCCGGCATCGCAAATTTATCGCAAATACAGGCCAATTTATCGCAAAGTATACGCAAATGCATCGCCCCAGGAACTAGTTGGCTACGCAACAGCTTCGCAAATCATCACAACCGGAACACTAACTGTACACAACATGTACAGCATATGTTTGCGATAATTGTATGTATAAGTAGTGATCAGAAGCAAGAAAACAGGTAGTTTAACTAGTAAATGTATTACAGAAGTCTTATAATAGATAGCGCAAATACTAAATGCCTTATTTCAGTTAAATCGTTTTAATTAACAAACTTCCAAAGGTTTAAATTCTATTTCATATTTAGAATAGAGGTATAAAAAATCAACTTAATACCCAATCGATAGCAGATTCCATAGTACTAAATGGCTTAGAACTATAACCCTCATCTTCACTTTGAACTAACATTGGTATTATAATATCTCTTGGAATTTCGGTTAATACTCCAATTTTACAATCACCAAATACCTCTTGATGCTTTTTATAAAAATCTGAAATAGAAGTATATTCATCTATTCTGATTTGTAAACTTGCTTTTCGGTAATCAACAATAAATCCTATAGTATCTTCCGGAATTAAGTCATTTTGAATAGCATACTCCCATGAAAAATTAATATCATTAATAGTAATTGGCCCAAAATAGTATTTTGTTAATACCTTGGATTTACTATCAAATATATATTTGAATTTACTATTCATATATTTAGCTGTTAAACATCTTATTTTGTAGGACTAAATAGCTTGTACCTTAAAAAATACAGGATTTAAGGATAAAATGACTAATTTGAATTTTAAACAGAAATAACCGTAAAGAAATAACGTATTTTTCAAGATCTAAATTATACTAAAATATCGAACATTTTAATGATTCCTTGAAAAACCCTCATTATTAGCGAATAAAAAAATCCTCAGGTAGTATATAAACTACACTGAGGATTTTTTATTTAGAGACAAAACTCAAATTGATCTCTGATTTTTTTATGCTTCTTCCTGGCCGATTTTTGATAAAACATCCAATAAATGATCCCAGAATTTTTGAACGGTTTCTATTTCCAGTCCTTCATCTGGAGAATGCGCCCCTTTTATTGTAGGACCAAAAGAAATCATATCTAAACCTGGATATTTTTCTAAAAACAATCCACATTCTAATCCTGCATGAATGGCTCTTACTATTGGTTTTGTTTTAAACAATTCCTCGTAAGAATCTCTTGTTATTCTAAGAATTTGAGAATCTGTATTAGGTTCCCATCCTGGATATCCTTCTCCATGCTTAACATTTGCTCCGGCCAATTCAAATGAACTTCTAACCATCGCTGCAATATTTTCTTTTGCTGTTTCAACAGAACTTCGTTGACTTGTAGATACTACAATTTGTTCTTCAACTTGTTTAATTGATGCTAAGTTGGTGGATGTTTCAACTAATCCATCAATTTTTCTACTCATCTCCATTACTCCGTGTGGACAAGTATAAATGGCATTTAAAAAGTTAGCTTGAAATGTTTTTGACCAAACATATTCAGGAATATCACACGATTCCAAATGCATCTTTATTCCGGGTTCGGTCACTTCTAATTCAGAACATACCTCATCGTAAAAAATATTAAAAGCCACTCTGATAGTTTCCTTATGAGAAGAAGGAACAAGAGCAATTGCTGATGCTTCTCTGGCAATGGCATTTCTTAAATTTCCACCAGTAAAACTATGTATACGTAGGCTATATTCTCTGGTTGCCTGCCATAAAAATCGATTTAAAATTTTCACAGCATTTCCCAAACCTTTATCAATATCGTCACCGGAGTGTCCTCCTTTTAATCCAGAGATTTGAAGTTTTATTGCAAAATACTTTTCAGGAACAGTTTCCTTTTCAAGATCAAATGTTGCTACAGTATCCAAACCTCCTGCACAACCAATAAATAGCTCTCCCTCATCTTCAGAATCCAGATTTAAAAGAATCTTACTCTCAAAAAATCCATCATTTAAATTAAAAGCTCCTGTTAAGCCAGTTTCTTCATCAACAGTAAATAAACACTCAACAGGGCCATGCTTAATTTCGTTGGAGGTTAAAACTGCCAATTGCGCCGCTATTCCAATTCCATCATCAGCTCCTAATGTTGTACCAGAGGCTTTCACCCATCCATCTTCAATTACAGGAATGATGGCATCCTTTTCAAAGTCATGTTTAATATGCGAGTGTTTTTCACAAACCATATCCATATGACTCTGTAAAACAACCGATGGTGCATCTTCACAATCTGGAGCTGCTGGCTTTTTTATTAGAATATTACCAATCTCATCCTTTTTATATTCTAACTTATGTTCTTCGGCAAAATTGATTAAATACTGGATAATATGCTCTTCCTTTTTCGAAGGGCGAGGCACTTTACATATCTCATTAAAATATCCCCATATATCTGTTGGGACTAATTTCTTTAATGAATTCATAAGTTTAATTTTTTATTACAATTCAATAAATAACAAAAAACAGGCCTAATAAAAGCCTGTTTTCTATTTACATATCGACTTATTTTAATCAAATATCTTCATTAACTCTTCAAGTTCGTGTTTTTTGTGTTCATTTCCCTGATTATCGTAAGAGTATATTAAATTTATTAAAACACGCTTGATAACATCTTGATTGGAACATGGTGTAAAATACTCAACTTTAGGAGGTAATTTTTGTTGTTTCAAAAAATACTCTATTTCTCGCCTACCTAAAATAGCACCTTTATTTACTGGATTTATATAAAATAAAATATCATCATCTTCTGTAATGGCATTTTCATCTACATAACACAAAATAAAGTTTTTGGGTAGGTTAACTCCAAATATTGGCAATCCCAAACGTTGCGAAATCTCTGAATATATAATAGATAGAGAAATAGGATTCCCTTTTCTGGAACTTATAACATCATTGATATAAGAATTTTGAGGTGAAAAGAAATTTGAGCTGTTTCTGATAAATTTGTGTATATCAAATAGCACATGATTGATAATTCTTACTTTTTCTATAGAAGTAAGATGATCATTCAACTCTAACCACACATCCCTTCTTAAACGATCAATCTGCTGATTAAGCTCTTCATAATTTAATTCGGGATATTGGTATTTGGCCAATAAAAAAGCTCCATATAATAAATTCTCTGCTCCGGTTTTTACCCACTTACGCAGTTCACTCTTAACATCCTTTAATTGAAGTGTATGAATAATATTTTCCACACGCTTCTGAAATATATCATTTTCAGAACCTTCCCAGGCTTTTTCTAACTCTATGATAACATCAAGCTCTTCTTGTAGCAACGCCTCTTCAACCGAACTAAAAACCACTTCATTAGGATCATCTAACAATGTAATTAGTGCATGTACCTTGTCTTTGTCCATAACTAAATTTCAATTTTTCCTCTCTGCATCTTTTAGATAGACTATTCAGCAAGACTATCCAACACCTTTTTAATTAATGTTTTTATCACCGGCTTATAATCCTTACTATATTCACCTGCTTTTCGATTCGCTATTATGGCACATACTGTTGCAGCTCTATGTCCTAACAACTTTGACAAACCATAAATAGCTGAACATTCCATTTCATAATTTGTAATCCGAAAATTACTATATACAAAATTACTGATTTTTTCATTGATATCAGAATCTACCAACCCCAATCTTATAACTCTACCTTGTGGTCCATAAAATCCAGGTGCCGAAATTGTTACTCCTGTATTAAAATCATTATTAGATAACTTTTCTAATAATTCAGGAGAAGCATCAACTACATATGGCGAAGTTAATTTCTCATTCCAGTCTACGTATGATTTAAACTCATCTTCAAAAGCTATATCCGATATACTATCCCGATTTGCATAAAAGTTAAGTAAACCATCAAAGCCAATTGCCTTTTCGCTCAATAAGCATGAATCTACTGGTAAATCCTTTTGTAGCGAACCTGATGTTCCAATTCTTACTAAATTTAAGGTGGTTAACTGGTCTTTAACTTGTCTTGTTTCAAAATCTACATTAACCAGTGCATCAAGCTCATTCATTACAATATCAATATTGTCTGTTCCTATACCCGTTGCAACAACAGAGAAACGTTTACCTTTATACAAACCTGTTGTACTAACAAACTCCCTGTTTCGCTTTTCCAGTTCTATTTCATCAAAATAGGAAGCAACTACTTTTACTCTATCCGGGTCTCCAACCAAAATAATATTTTCAGCTAACTCACCAGGTTTTAAGTGTAAATGGAAAACACTTCCATCATTATTTATGATCAATTCTGATTCTTCAATTCGTCTTGCCATCTCTTTTAAAGCGTGTTTTATTTTTCAATCGAAAGGTATTATTTTTTTCATAAATTACGATCTCTCCTACTTTTTTCTTCTCAAAATATATTTGACTTTCGATCAGGTTCTATAGTAACTTTGTGCTTCAACTTCTTCCCAATCACTCTATTCTGTAAACTTTAAAACACAACATTATGAAAAGTAATTTATCATTATACAGAAATAATCAAGCATTTAAATACAGAACTACGCCTGGTTGAAAATACTAAGATTGGTAAGTAATACCATTTATTAAAGCTTCATATGAGTTAATATCTATCAGACATGATAATTTTTCTGATCAGAACACATAGGAGCTGTACCTAAATTGCTGTTATTAAAATGGTATTTATGACTTTTAAAAGTTATGGTTTAATGATCCCCATCCCCCGTACATTTGTATGATTCTTTCACCTATAATTTTATGAAGGTGGAAGCATTAAGCCTTAGCATTAAATAAATAAGTACACACTATAATATTTAACAATTGGGGCAGCTCTTTCTTTTGAATAACCATTAAAACCATTAACCTGTGTTCGATTAAAATTATTGAATTCAGGTTATTAAACATCAATATTCATAAAAAATAGATTACACACTGAAAACACTCCTAAACAATTCGATTTACACATTTTCCTCCACTGACCATAACGATGCATTACCTCCTCTCAGTAAGTGCTTATTTTATTAATTTATGATTATTGCTTCATTCTGCATAATCAAAGAAAACTTTGCTTCTGCTCTCGCATATCGCAATAATTGTATTTTCAATGTTCATAAAAATCCTTTATTGCATAATCCTGGTTAAAATTTGACTATTAACACCTAGGATTAATCATAAAAAACAAATACTATAAAAATATTCTTTCTATTTTTGCCAAAAAATTAGATATGATACAAAGAATTCAAAGTATTTATTTATTGATAGCATTTGCTTTTGGGCTATCTATGTTTTTCACAAATCAGATAGAATTTATTGCAGATACAACTTATGTATTAAATTTTAAAGGAATTAATGCCGTAGAAGCAACTGAAACAACTAAAAGCATTTCTACTATTGCGTTAAGTATTTTATTATTTCTAACACCTGCCGTTTCATTGGTTACTATATTTTTATTTAAAAAGAGAATGATCCAAATCAGGTTATGTGCTGCTAACATTGGCTTACTTGTTGGTACTACAGCATTAACATATTATTTTGGAACGGTAGGTTTAAAGGCCTTAAACGCTCAAAGCTTAACATATAGTGTTACAATGGTTTTTCCGATTGCCGCAGCTATTTTAAATTTCCTTGCAATTAGAGCTATTGGGAAAGACGAGGCTTTAATAAGATCGATGGATAGAATACGATAATAAAGCATACAGTACTCAGTCTTCAGTACACAACATTATTATAATAATCTGCGTACTGAAGACTGGTAACTGATAACTATTTTAATTTAGCTTTTCAACAAATTTTACAAATCTAAGACCAAACGTTCCAATTCATCTCCTCCGGAAAGCATTAACTCTGGCTTTTCCAACATCTTCTTCAATGTAACTAAAAATCCAACAGAATCTTTTCCATCAATAATACGGTGATCGTAAGATAATGCGGTATACATAATCGGTCTAATTTCCACTTTTCCATTCACTGCCATTGGCCTATCAACAATATTATGCATACCCAAAATAGCAGACTGTGGAGGATTTATAAGAGGTGTTGACAACATAGAACCAAATACGCCTCCGTTGGTTACAGTAAATGTTCCTCCTGTCATTTCATCCAAACTAATTTTTCCTGCACGAGCTTTCACAGCTAACTGTTTCAATGTTTCTTCAATCTGAGCTAAACTTAATGATTCTGCATTTCTGATAACAGGAACCATTAATCCTTTGGGTGTTTGAACCGCTACGGATACATCAACATAATTAGGTGTTACAATTTCATCACCATCAATCATTGAATTAACCATAGGATGTTTTTTCATAGCTAAAGCAGAAGCCTTGATAAAGAAAGACATGAAACCTAATTTAACGCCATGCTTTTCAACAAAAACATTCTGGTATTTCTTTCTCATCGCCATAATTTCAGTCATATCAACCTCATTAAAGGTTGTCAACATGGCTGTTTCCTGTTTCACTGCGACTAAGCGTGCACTTAGTTTTTTACGTAGCGAACTCATTTTCTGACGATCCAATTCACGTTCTTTTGGCGCAGATGAAATGCCCTTAACAATGGCAGAATCATCACTCACCCCTTGATCCTTAATGGCTTGAATTTCTTTTTTTGAAATACGATGAAGACCATTAATTACATCATCAATAGTCCACCCTTCTTCCTCCATAATATTCTGAGCTACAGGAGAAATCTTAACCTTCGATAATTCTTCCGATACAGGTTTCTTCTCGGTTGTAGCTTTTGATTCTTTTTTTGACTCAACTGCCTCAGTTTCTTTAGCTTGTTCTTTTTTAACCTCTGGTGCAGCCCCCTCTTCAGGAGCTACAGATGTATCAATTGTACATGCTACTTCACCTACAGCAACAGTTTCTCCGGCTTCTAAAACAATTTTTATTTTTCCTGCTTTATCAGCATTTATGGTTAAGGTGGCCTTATCAGATTCAATTTCGGCCAATTCCTGATCTTGCGTTACAATATCACCATCATTTACCAACCAGCTGGCTATCTCAACTTCGGTAATCGATTCTCCTGGTGATGGAACTTTTATTTCAATTATCATGACTCGTGTATTTAATCTTTCTTTACTATCAATTATTACCAATTCTCAAAAAACTTACAGCCATTATTATATTAATAAGCCTTTCAATTTCTATATAGAGAATCGGGATTTTTCTGAGAAATATTTATGCTGTTTAAGAATTTCCTTGCGGTCTTTTCCTTCTACACATTGTAAGCCACAATATTTATTATGTAGTTCGCAATGACAAGTTTTAAATATTTTGTCTACAATTTCTTTCTGTCCTACCATATGAAGACCATTTAAACCAGTTGCCGGGCTTCCACTAGCCAAACGAGCTACAGGAATAAGGCTTACACCTTTAAACATACCCCTGATATATTTCCAAGCTCCCATATTTTCAGGTTCTTCCTGTACCCAAAGATGTAAAATAGCATTTTTATACTTTGCAATTATAGCATCTAGCTTATCTTTAGGGAATGGATGCAATTGTTCTATTCTAATTAAAGCAATATCCTTAGCATCCAACTCTTCTTTACGGGCCAATAAGTCGTAATAAACTTTACCAGAGCAGAATACTACCCTTTTTACTTTATTAACCTTCACATTATCATCATCAATCACTTCTTCAAATCCACCTTCAACTAAATCGCTAACTTTTGAAGTACATTTAGGATGACGCAATAAGCTCTTAGGAGTGAATGCCACCAGTGGAATTCGAATATCACGTTTCACCTGACGACGCAGTAAGTGAAAGAAATTGGCAGGAGTAGTACAGTTGACCACCTGCATATTGTTATTGGCAGCCAATGATAAGAACCGTTCGATACGCGCGCTGGAATGTTCTGGCCCTTGTCCTTCAAATCCATGAGGTAAAAACAGCACCAAGCCATTCATCAATCCCCACTTTTCTTCTGCTGAACTAATATATTGATCAATAATAACCTGAGCAACGTTATAAAAATCACCAAACTGAGCTTCCCAAATTGTTAGTCCTTTTGGTGTGGCTAGTGCATATCCGTATTCATAACCCATTACGCCATATTCAGACAGCAATGAATTATAAACATGAAATGGAGCCTGATTTTCAGATAAATTCTTGAGTGGAAAATAAAGTTCCTCAGAATCCTGAACCACTAAACCTGCATGGCGATGTGCGAAAGTACCTCTCACACTATCCTGTCCACTTAAACGAACCGGACTACCCTCAGCAACCAGCGTTGCATAGGCAAGTAATTCTCCCATTGCCCAATCCAAACGATCTTCAGCCACCATCTTTTTACGATCATCGAGTATTTTAACCGCTTTTTTAAAAAATGGCTTATCATCAGGCAAACTGGTAAGCTTTTCACTTAACTCCAAAATTGTTTTCTCATCAACTCCAGTCTGTGTAGGTATAACAAAATCACCAGGATCAGCATATCTGTAATCTTGCCAGTCATCTTCTAAAAATCGTTGTATTACAACCTTGTCTATTTTTTTAGAATCATCTAACTGCTTTTCTAAATATTGATTAAAACTACTTTGTAAATCGCTAATTTCTGTTTTAGAAAAAACATCTTGCTCTAACAGTTTATCTGCATAAATATCTCTAGGATTTGGATGCTTGGATATGGCTTTATACAAAGTTGGTTGAGTAAACCTTGGCTCATCTCCCTCATTATGACCATATTTTCGATACGAAAGAACATCTACAAATACATCTGTATTAAATTTTTGCCTGAATTCCACTGCTAATTCTAAAGCATATACAATCGCCTCAGCATCATCTCCATTTACATGAAAAACAGGACTTCGGGTTACTTTACCCACATCAGTACAATAAGTACTTGAACGGGCATCGAGATAATTGGTTGTAAATCCAACCTGGTTATTGATTACAATATGAATAGTTCCGCCTGTTTTATATCCTTTTAACTGGCTCATCTGAATGACTTCATAAACTACTCCCTGGGCTGCTATTGCAGCATCTCCATGAATTACTATAGGAATAGCCTTATTGTAATCGTCATTATACTTATTATTAATTTTTGATCTTGTAATCCCTTCTATAATAGGTCCCACAGTTTCGAGGTGAGAAGGATTTGGAGCAAGGTTTACTCTTACTTTATGACCATCACGGGTTTCAATATCATTTTGATAACCCAGATGATATTTAACATCTCCTAATGAAATCCCCTCGGCATATTCATCACCAACAAATTCTTTAAAGATATTCTTATAAGGTTTCTTTAAAATATTTGCCAAAACATTTAATCGTCCACGATGAGCCATACCAATCATAACCTCCTCTACACCAAGTTCAGCTCCTTTATTAATCAATGCATGTAAACCTGGAATAATAACCTCTGAACCTTCGATGGAGAATCGTTTTTGACCAACAAACTTTTTATGAATAAAGCTTTCAAAACCAGCAGCCGCTTTCAACTGATCGTAAATACACTTCTTCTTTTCCACATCAAAATCTGGTGTATTTTTAACCGTTTCCATCTTGTGCTTTAACCACTGCACCACTTCCGGATGGCGAATATATAAATACTCCACACCCACTGATTCGCAATAAGTTTGTTGAAGATGAGCTATAATATCTTTTAGCTTAGCTTTTCCCAGACCTAATTTAGATCCGGCTTCAAATTCCATCTCAAGATCAGCCTTTTCTAGTCCAAATGTTTCAATATCTAAAGAAGGAAAATATTGACGTCGTTGCCGAACCGGATTTGTTTTTGTAAATAGATGTCCTCTTTGACGGTAGCCATGAATAAGGTTAGCTACATTAAATTCTTTTACTACACCGGAATTTGCCGGAGTATCATAATTTTTACGAGCAAAATCAAATCCCTTAAAAAACAACTGATAGCTTTTATCAACAGACTCTGGGTCTTCAAGATAACTTTGATACAATTGTTCTATAGTCCCAATTTCACTATTCCCAACAAATGAAAAGTCTTCCATAGATTTAAATTCTTATAATAGGTGTATCTCTTCATTTATAAAAGAGATAATTATTAACACAAGATATAAAATATGTAAATTAAAGGTCAAATTAAAGTAATTAGATTTTAAAAACATTGCAAATTGTAGACTTTCATAACATCAAAAAAAACTTTTTTATTCTCTTGATTTTTTGCATAACGCTTAAAATTTTCTTTACGATGATTTACTGATTTTAAATTCTCATGTGTGATTCACACCTCAATTTGTTTGTTTATTTTACTTTTGTAGATGCATAGAATATTAGACAAAAATCAATGAGTAATTTCCTTCAGCACCTGGCACAATACTATTTTAATAAATATCAAACCAATATCTCGGAATTTTGTTTTGTTTTTCCAGGAAGAAGATCTGGATTATTTTTTCAGCAACACCTTAGTAAGCTGACAGATAAACCTCTTTGGTCGCCAGCCACACTAACCATTAACGAGTTTATTCAGGAGTTTGCCACAGATCAAATTGCGGATAAAATTACGTTAGTTTTTGAACTATATCAGGTTTACGAATCCATATATAAATCAGGAACGTCATTTGATGAATTTATGCCTTGGGGTGAAATTATTTTAAGTGATTTTGATGATATTGATAAATACTTAGCTGACCCCAAACAGGTATTTTCAAACCTGCTTGCCATTAAAGAAATTGAAGATGACTACAGTTTCTTAACCGAAGAACAAATTCAAACGATTCAAAGTTTTTGGCATAGTTTTAATCCTAATAAACTTTCTGAACATCAGGAAGAATTTATTAGAATTTGGGAAAAACTATATGAGGTTTACGATACATTCAATAAACAATTAAAAGAGAAAAATATTACCTACGAAGGTGCTGTTTATCGTTCTATAGCTGATAAAATAACACAAAAAACACCTTTAGATATTAAATATCCTAAAATAATTTTTGTTGCATTTAATGCCTTAAACCAATGCGAGAAAAAGTTATTTAATCATTTACAAATTGCAAACAAGGCCGATTTTATTTGGGATATACCAGAATGGCTACTAAGTTCCACAAACAGAAATCCAAATCCTTTTGAAAGAACAAAAGCCCATGAGGCGATTCGATTTATAGAAGAAAACATCGTTAATTTTCCATCTCCTTCTGATTGGAATTTTCCAGGTAATAATAATCTGCCCAATATTAAAATCACTTCGGTAGCATCTGATACTGCTCAAACTCAAATTGTAAATGACTTTTTAACTCAACAAAAGAAAAAATCTTTACAAAATGACAAAAATGAAGAATTAGATTCTGCTTTACGAAACGCCGTAATCCTTACTGACGAAACTATATTGTTGCCTGTTCTTCATGCCATTCCTCAAAATGATCAAAAAATCAACATTACGATGGGATATCCCATTAAAAATACGCCAGCTTACGGATTATTGGAGCTTATTTTTGATTTGCAAAAAAACTGTAGACGAACTAAAGCCGGGAAGACTTGGTTCTATTTTAGAAACGTTTTACCAATCCTTACGCATCAGTATGTAGAGCCGTTAAACAATGAACTCCATGCCGAATTGGCTAAAAACATTACCCGCCAGAACAAAACATATATTGAAGCAAATGAGCTACAAAAAAGTAAACTATTAATATCAATCTTTCATCCTATAAAAGATAGCAATGCGTTTTCTGAATACCTTACAAATCTATTATACTTAATTCATACAGAATTACAAGACTCAGAAAACAGTCAAATTATTGAGAAAGAATTTATTTACCAATTATTTTTAACTGTAACCCAACTTTCTGACTTAATCAGTAAACTTAATGTTAATATTCAGATTGATACTTGGATTAAGTTATTTAAACGAGCTGCAGACCTCAAAAGCATTCCATTTAGTGGAGAGCCCCTTAAAGGATTACAGCTTATGGGAATACTTGAAACCAGAGCTCTGGATTTTGAAAACCTAATTATTCTGAATATGAATGAAGGCACTTTCCCACAATCGGGTGCCACTAATTCTTTAATTCCATTTAGTTTAAGAAAAGCATTTAGTCTGCCAACTATAGAGCATCAGGATTCTATATTTGCTTACTACTTTTACAGACTCATACACCGAGCTAAAAACGTACATTTATTATATAATTCATCAGCACAGGGAATGCAAACAGGCGAAATGAGTCGCTTTTTATTTCAACTAAAATATGAATATCCAAAAGAAAAATTAAGTTTTTCAACTGCCGTTGATCACATTAATATTCAAACACCTCAGGCCTATTACATTCAAAAGGATGAAAAAACAATGAACATCCTGAATCAATATCTAAACAAAGGAAGTAGAAAACTATCTCCAAGTGCGTTGAGTTCTTATTTTGAATGTCCTATGAGGTTCTATTACAAATACATTTTAAAAGCTGCAGAACCTGATGAAATAACAGAAGAAATTGATCCCAGAATATTTGGTACGCTTTTTCATGAAACTGTAGAAGAACTATACAAACCTTATTTAGGACAAGAAGTTTCGAAGGAAGATATTATAGCTATTGCAAAAGATAAAAAGCGCATAAACAGTGCTTTGCTTGAAAGCTTCAATAAATATTTCAGCACACAACTAAACCAAAGTGATTTTATTGATATTCAAGGGAAAAACGTGTTAATCTATGACATTATCATCAAGTACATTCAGCAGTTTTTAATTGTTGAACAACGACATGCTCCATTTTTGTTAATGGGTCTTGAAAAACAAGTTGAATCAACAATTCAGATTTGTGAAGGTAAGACATTAAATGTAGGAGGAACAATTGACCGCCTTGACAAAAAAGATGGGATTGTAAGAGTTATAGATTACAAAACCGGATCGGGTGAGGATTTCTTTAATGATATAGAAGAATTATTCCTTGAATCAAAACACAAAAACAAAAAAGCCATATTCCAAACATTACTTTATAGCTTCATTATTAAAAAAGATTTTCCTGAAAACATCAGTTTTCATCCAGGTGTGGTTTGGATTAAAAAAATATTTACTTCACCAGATTATTCATTAAAGAAGGGAGCTAGAAGTAGTAAAGAAAAGCTATCCCTAAAATTAATTGAAGAAGAATATATTACTGAATTTAAAAATCAGATGAATATGTTATTTGATCCTCAAATTCCATTTAAACAAACTGAACATCCGGATAACTGTAAAATATGCAGCTACAAAGGAATTTGCGCAAAACATTAGTATTCAGTCCTCAGTCTTCAGATCTACAGTCCTGTGATACTGAAGACTAAAGACTGAGATGTGAAGACTATTTTAACAAATCAGGTCTTCTTTCCTTGGTTCTTTTATAGGCTTGTTCTTCTTTCCAGGCCTCAATCTTTCTAGTATCTCCGGAAAGTAGTATATCAGGAACTTTCCATCCATTATAATCTGCAGGACGTGTGTAAACAGGTGGAGCTAATAAATTATCCTGAAATGAATCTGTTAACGCAGAAGTTTCATCAGAAATAACTCCAGGAATTAATCTTATTACAGAATCAGCAATAACAGCAGCAGCCAGTTCTCCCCCTGTTAAAACATAATCGCCAATGGATAATTCCATAGTTATATAATGATCTCTAACACGCTGATCCACTCCCTTATAATGTCCACATAAAATCATTATATTTCCTTTTAGTGAAAGGTTGTTAGCTATTCCCTGATTTAACGTCTGTCCATCAGGAGTAACATATATAATTTCATCGTATTTCCTCTCCCCTTTTAGCTTTTCAATTAACAGAGCAATTGGTTCAATCTGCATCACCATACCTGCTCCGCCACTAAAAGCGTAATCATCAACCTTTTTATGTTTGTTGGTAGAATAATCTCTGATGTTATGACATACCAATTCAACCATACCTTTTTCCTGGGCTCTTTTAATAATAGATTCACTAAAGGGGCCATGAAACATCTCGGGAAATAACGTTAAAATATCAATCCGCATTCTCTTAAATTTTGCTGCAAATATAATATTTTACAATTGCTACTTTCAGAAGAACGACCATTAAAAACGAATATGGTTTTATAAACTTTAAATTAATATATGATGTTAAGGCCAAAAAAATTTGAGGTTTTAACTATATATAATATATTCGTACTACAGAAAGAAAGGATTTTATGATCCTGAATTTTGATTAAGAAGCTTATTGTACCACGAACTTTTATGCTGATGGAAGCAAATGATCTAAACAAATCTGGAGAGGAAAAAGAATTAAATTCAGTAAACACTCCTGAAAATACGAAAAGTGACAACAATAATTCTGTTGATAATCAACAAGAAACAACAAACGATCAAACAACAGAAGAAAATAAAACAATAGCTGACACTCCTGAAACTGCTTCAGAAGAAAGCACAACTGCGAATGCTGAAGATACATCAACAGATGGAGAATCAACAGAAACAGAAGACGAAAAACCAGTTTTGGATAAAGTAGATTTAACTGCTTTATCAAGAGAAGAATTGGTAAAACGTTTAAAACATATCACCAAACACTTTGATCTTCATGAGATAAAAGATGAAGTAGATGAAATAAAATCTATCTTTTATAAATTATACAATGAAGAAATTGAAGTTCTAAAAAAACAATTCGTTGAATCCGGAGAATTGGCTGAAAATTTTGCAGCTCCCATTGATGCGTTGGAATTAGAAATTAAGGATCTTATACATGAATTTAAGCAGCGCAAATTTGAGCATGCTAAAAAAATTGAAGAAGAAAAGGAAAAGAACTTAATTGCTAAAAATGAAGTTATTGAGGCTATTAAAAATTTAGTAAATCGTCAGGAATCCCTTAACGAAACCTTTAACGAATTTAGAAGCTTACAACAACGTTTTCACGAAATAGGTCCTATTCCTCAAAACAAAGTAAGAGACACATGGGACACCTATAATCTTCATATTGAGAACTTTTACAACTACGTAAAAATCAACAAGGAATTAAGGGATCTTGATTTGAAAAAGAACCTTGAGCTAAAAACTGATTTATGCGAAAAAGCTGAAAAATTAATTGACGACCCTATGGTTGTTAACAGCTTTAAAACACTTCAGAAATATCATGATCGTTGGCGCGAAATAGGTCCTGTTCCTAAAGAAGTAAAGGATGAGTTATGGGAAAGATTTAAAGCTGCCACAACAGTAATAAATCAAAAACACCAGGCTTATTTCGAAGGATTAAAAGATCAGCTTAAAGAAAACTTAAAGCTTAAAACTGATCTTTGTGAAAAAGCGGAATCCATTTTAACACAAGAAGCTCACTCTCCAAAGGAATGGGAAGAAAAAAGTAAAAAGCTTATTGAATTGCAACAAACCTGGAAAACAATTGGGTTTGCACCTAAAAAGGATAATAACACTATTTATGAACGTTTCAGATCTGCCTGTGATAAGTTTTTTGAAGATAAAAGATCATTTTTCAAAGAGTATAAAAATCAGCAACAGCAACACTTAGTTGAAAAAACAAAACTTTGTGAAAAAGCTGAAGCCATGAAGGATAGTACTGACTGGAAAAAAACTACTGACGAATTTATCAAAATTCAAAAGCAGTGGAAAGAAATCGGTCCGGTACCAAGACGTCAATCCGATGCTATTTGGCATAGATTCAGAAAAGCTTGTGATGCATTTTTTGATAATAAATCAAAATTCTTTAACAAAGTTGATGAGTCGCAGGATGACAATCTAAAAGCTAAAGAAGCTATTATTGAAGAATTAAAAAACTTCAAAAACAGTAGCGACAACGAAGAAACATTCAAACAACTTCAGGAATATCAAAGAAAATTCTCTGAAATTGGACACGTTCCTTTTAAAGACAAAGACAGAATTAATCAGGACTTCAGAAATGAAATAAACAAGCATTTCGATAATCTGAATATGGACGAGTATCATAAAAATGTACAAAAGTTCAGAAACAGATTAGAAAATATGAAAAATTCTGATCATCAAGATGATAAACTTAATCAGGAACGCCATAAGTTATTAAACAAATTAAAACAATTAGAAAACGACATTACTGTTTGGGAGAATAACATAGGCTTCTTTGCTAAGAGTAAAAGTTCCGCTTCTCTAATTAAAGATTTTGAGCATAAAATTGAAAACGGAAAAAGAAATATTAAACTTTTACAAGAAAAAATAGATATGTTAGATCACATAGAAGAATAAAAACATATCAACATATTTAAATAATTAAAAGATGATTTGTATATTTACGAATCATCTTTTTTTTATAGGTATGACAAATATCGTTATGATATTTATTAGATAATAATTAGTTTTACCAACTGAAATTAAAACAAGAGTCGTGTTTTTCATAGGGGTATTTTCAACACATATTACGTACATTATTTTAGCTTTAATATATGTTTTTGGCTATGGTACTTATGCCCTGAATTCAAAAAAACAAAAAAGTGAGGATATCACTGAATATAAAAGTATTACATACCAAAAACTATCCTCATCTACAGAAGTAAAAACCTTTTACGTTAGCAAAGGCACCTGTATTTCTTACAGTGACATCACTGTAAAAGAACATTCTATAAAAACATACAACCTAAGGTTTATTAAGCATAAATTTAAAACCTTTGATTGTAAAACATGGACTAGCTACAACTGTCAGTTACCCAATATTACCCGCCCTTCTCCAATGTTTGCATAACTTTTAATATCTATTGTGTAACCTTCGTTACATAAATCGTAAAATGTTATTAATATCTTTATTGGATTAAAATAAAAATATGCTGGGAGTACTGGGAATTAATCACAAAACAGCTTCATTAGGAATAAGGGATAAATTTGCAATCCCTAGTGATGATATTATTCCTTTATCGGAACGATTTCTTCAAATTAAAGAAATAGCCGGAGTAGTTGTTTTGGCAACTTGTAACAGAACTGAAGTCTACTATTCAAAAGACAATTGCTCTGCTAAAGAATGTAAAGACAACATTTTAAATGAATTACATTCATATTTAAATGTTGATACGGATTACAGTTCAAATTTTTACCACCATACAAATGCTGATGCCATCAGACATTTATTTAGAGTTACATCAGGAATTGATTCAATGGTAATTGGAGAAAACCAGATTGTAAACCAAATGAAAAAGGCTTATGTATTTTGCACTGAAGCCAATTTGACTGATGCCATCTTAATGCGTTTATTTCAAAAATCATTTGAATGCAGTAAAAAAGTCAGAACTGAAACATCTATTCAACAAGGAGCTACCTCTGTTGGTTATGTTGCTATCGATATGTGCGAAAAGATCTTTGAAAATCTTAAACATCAGCATATACTAATTGTAGGAAGTGGAGAAACGGGGCAACTCGCACTTAGAGATTTCAAAAAAAGAGGTGTTGTAGATATTTCAATCACAAATCGCACTGACGAAAAAACCCTGGAAGTTGCAAAAAACAGAAATGTAAATCCTATTTTATTCAGGAATTTTAAAGATCACTTAGCTCAGTCGGATATTATTTTAACTGCAACAAGTGCTGGTGAATATCTTATTACCAAAGAAGATATTGAACAAATTCAAGAAATTCGTAAAAATAAAAAACAACTGTTTATTGATTTGTCTGTTCCTAGAAATATTGATATTGAAATTGGTGAGCTTGATCATACTCAATTAATATGTGTTGATGATTTACAAAAAATATTGGACGACCATAAGGAAATGAGAGAAAATAGTGTCGACAATGCTAATATCATTATAGATGAGCTTGTTGAGGAATCTATTACTTGGTTAAACAGTCGTTCTTTGCGTCCGGTTATTAAATCTATCACCACAAACATGCAACAGTTAAGCGATAACGAATTAATAGAATATCGCAAAAACATGGACGAAGAAACCATAGCGCAAATTGAAAAATATACGGGCTTACTGACTCAAAAATACATCCGAATGCTTATCAAAAATTTAAAAGAGGTTACAAACAATGGAAATGCAACAGCTTCTCTTGATGTAATCAATCAACTTTTTAATTTTGACGATAACATCAACGATTAACACTTTTGATAAACATGTATCCAAATAAAATAACTATCGGAACGCGAGGTAGTAAACTTGCGTTATATCAAGCTTACAAGGTAAAATCTGAGATAGAAAATATTGACAGCAATATTCAAATTGAGGTTAAAATAATTAAAACCAAGGGTGATAAAATTCTTGACGTAGCCTTATCAAAAATTGGAGATAAAGGCTTGTTTACTAAAGAGCTTGAAGTTGCTTTAATAAATAAAGAAATTGATTTTGCAGTACACAGCCTAAAGGATTTGCCTACAGAATTGCCTTCTGAGTTTTGCGTTGGTGCAGTATTGGAAAGAGCCGATTTTAGAGATGCTTTGGTAAGTAAAAATGGTTTAAAGCTTAATGAATTAACCTCAGAACATACAATTGCAACTTCTAGCTTAAGAAGAATTGCAGGTTTAAAAAGAATCAATCCAAATTTTAAAATTGTAGATATCAGAGGAAATGTAAATACCAGACTTCAAAAAATGGAAGATGGATATTGTGATGCTATGATTATGGCGGCGGCTGGTTTAAAACGATTAGAATTAGATCATTACATCACAGAAATTTTGGAACCTTCTGAATTTATTCCCGCTGTAGCTCAAGGTGCTATTGCCATTGAATCACGGTCGGATGATGATAAAATAAATAAGTTTTTAAAACTAATAAATCATCAGGATACTTTAAATCAGGTTACGGCAGAAAGAGCTTATATGAAAACGCTAATGGGTGGTTGTCAGGTTCCTGTAGGAAGCTATAGTAAATTAGAAGACAATACACTTACAATCACCGGATTTGTATCATCATTGGATGGGAAGCAATATCTCAGAAAAACCATATCTAACAATGTTGATATGGCTGAACAAATGGGGCAAGAATTAGCTCAACAATTAATAGACCTAGGGGCTAATGATATATTAAACAACATCAGAAACGCCTAGAAGTTAAAAATGGATAGCTATTTAAAAGGTAAAGTTTTTATTTCTACTCGCCCACTAGGCAAATCAAAAGATCTTCAAGTACTTTTTGAGAGAGAAGGTGCTGAATTAATTGAATTTCCAATGATTGAGTTGACTGAATCAGAAGAGGATCTTTCCATAAAAGATACACTCTGTCAAATAAAAAGCTTTACTCATGTTATTTTTACAAGTGCCAATGCTTTTCGCTTTTTTTATAAACTTATTTCAAATCAAGATAATCCAAATGAAATTCTGAACCAATTAAAAATTGCAAGTATTGGCTATAAAACTTCTGAGGAAATAAAATCGAAAGGATTAAATATTGATTTTGATGGACACTCTAAAACTGGCAAAGAGTTTATCGATAAATTATATCCATATTTAAAAGAAAAGCAAACTAATATTTTATGGCCTACTGGAGATTTATCTCCTAACCATATAGTTGATACGCTTAAATCGATTACAAAAATTACCCGAATTAATATTTATAAAAACACAGCGCCTACTAATTACAATTCTTTAATAGTAGAAAAAATAAATAATGGTAATTACGATATGATTGTACTGGCTAGCCCATCTGCCATTAATAATCTGATACCAATTACCTCAAGTAAACTAAAAGTAGCTTGTATTGGGCAAGTAACAGCTGAAGCTACTTTAAAACATAAAATTACACCACTAGCTATTGCTAAAGAACCTAATGCTATTGGTATATTTAATGCAATTAAAAAATATTACTCAAAATAATAATATCACATAAATTTAAATGATATGGCATTTCCAATTACACGATTAAGAAGAATGAGACAATCAGAAGTCACCCGAAATATGATTAGGGAAACCCGTCTTACACGTGATGACTTAATAATGCCTTTATTTGTTCGTCCCGGAAAAGGAATTCAAAATCCAATTAACTCAATGCCGGGGAATTACCAACTTTCTGTTGATTTATTAGTTGAAAAATGTAAGGACCTTTACAATAGAGGAGTTCAATCGATTCTTTTATTTGGTATTCCAGAACATAAAGATGAGCATGGATTGGTTGCATGTGAACACAATGGAATTGTGCAACAAGCAACAAGAGCCATAAAAAAAGAATTACCTGATTTATTTATCATTGCAGATGTTTGTAACTGTGAATATACTACTCATGGTCACTGCGGAACAATAATTAATGGCGATGTAGATAACGATTCAACTTTAATTACATTGGGAAAACAATCTGTTTCTTTAGCTGAGGCCGGAGTTGATATGATTGCCCCAAGTGACATGATGGATGGTCGTATTGGTTTTATCAGAAACGAATTGGACAAGGCCCAATTTACTAACATGCCAATCATGGCGTATTCAGCCAAATATGCTTCTGCATTTTATGGTCCATTTAGAGATGCTGCAGAAAGTGCTCCTCAATTTGGAAACAGAGCTACATACCAAATGGATCCAGCAAATAGTAACGAGGCAATCAGAGAAGTTGAACAAGATATTTTTGAAGGCGCAGATATTGTTATGGTTAAACCTGCATTAAGCTACCTTGATGTAATCAGAAGAGTAAAAGATAACTTTAATATGCCAATAGCGGCTTATAATGTGAGTGGTGAATTTTCAATGGTAAAAGCTGCTGCAGAAAAAGGATGGATTGATGAAAACAGAATTACACTTGAAATTTTAACATCAATAAAAAGAGCTGGTTCTGATTTAATTATTTCGTACCATACTCAAGATGTTATTGATCAATTGTAAAGACTAAAACAAGGAGAAAAGGTTAAAGACTATAAGATTAATGTGTGATTTACACTTAATTAAAACACATTCAACCTTTAACTTTCAATTCACTACTTTTAACTTTTGACTTAATAAATATGAACACAGAAAATAGCATAAAAGCATTTCAGGAAGCAGTAAAACATATACCTGGTGGAGTAAATTCGCCTGTAAGAGCATTTAATTCTGTAGGAGGAGATCCGTTATTTATTCAAAGTGCCAAAGGAGCAAAAATTACAGATATCGATAACAACGAGTATATTGATTATGTTGCATCCTGGGGACCAATGATTTTGGGTCATTCCCACCCTGATGTAATAGAAGCATTGCATCAAACAGCGATAAACGGAACCAGTTTTGGAGCTCCTACACTTATGGAAACAGAAATGGCAAATCTTATTTGCGAGATGATTCCATCAATTGAAAGTGTAAGAATGGTTAATTCAGGAACCGAAGCTACAATGAGTGCTTTACGTTTGGCTCGTGGTTATACAAAAAGAGACCTGGTTATTAAGTTTGAGGGATGTTATCACGGACATGGCGATTCGTTTTTAATTAAAGCCGGTTCCGGAGCATTAACATTAGGAACACCAAATTCACCTGGAGTAACAAAAGGAACTGCAAGTGATACACTTACAGCTGAGTATAATAATCTGGATTCTGTTTTAAATTTATTTAATGAGTATAAGGATCAAATTGCAGCTGTAATTCTAGAGCCAGTAACTGGAAATATGGGTGTTGTTCGTCCTACTGATGATTTTATTCAGGGAGTAAGAAAAGCATGTACTGAAAATGGTACATTATTAATATTTGACGAAGTAATGACTGGATTTAGAGTTGCTAAAGGTGGTGCTCAGGAAGTACTGGGTATTACTCCTGATTTGACAACTCTGGGAAAAATTATTGGTGGAGGATTACCTGTTGGAGCATATGGTGGTAAAAAAGAAATTATGGATTATTTAGCTCCTAATGGTCCGGTTTATCAAGCAGGAACATTATCTGGTAATCCAATGGCTATGGCTGCCGGACTAACAACACTTAAACTATTAAATAGCACTCCGGATTTTTATTCGCAACTTGAAGAAAAAGCGCAGTTTTTAACTTCGGGACTTCAAAACAATCTTGAACAACTTAAGTTTCCTGGTGTTATCAATCGTGTAGGTTCTATGTTTACATTGTTTTTCACAAAAGAAAATGAAGTTCAAAACTTTTCTGATGTGATGAAATGTAATACGGAACTATTTGCAAAGTACTTTAGGTTATCTCTGGAAAGTGGTATTTATACAGCGCCGTCTCAATTTGAAGCTGGCTTTGTATCTATTGCTCACACTAAAGAGGATTTACAGAAAACGATTGATGCAAGCTTTAACGCATTGAAGCAGCTAAAGAATTAAACTTTTATGAACGATTCAATTCTATTAAAAACTCTTGCTGGAGAAAAGACTGAACGACCGCCATTCTGGTTTATGAGACAGGCGGGTAGAGTACTTCCCTCTTATATGCAATTAAAGGAAAAATACTCTTTTTGGGAGATGATGCAAGATCCTAAATTAGGAGCAAAAGTTACACTCCTACCTATTGATGATCTTGGTGTGGATGCAGCAATTCTTTTTTCTGATATTCTGGTAATTCCATACGCGATGGGAATGGGATTAGATTTTACTGATAGAGGTCCTGAGTTTGATATTCCTTTATCTCAAAGAGAAAATCCTTTGGCTGATTTAAAACCAGATCCTGAAAGATTAAATTATATATACGATGTAATCAAACAAATTATAGCAACAAAACCAGCACACATTCCCTTAATTGGTTTTTGTGGAGCGCCTTTAACTGTTTTGTGCTATATGTTGGAAGGGATTGGTCGAAGTAAAGATTTTCCGATTACACTAAAGTATTTATATCAAAACAAAGAAACGGTTAAAAAACTCATTGAAGTTATTACCGACTTATCAATAATTTATGCAAAAGGGCAAATTAAAAATGGCGTAAAAGTTTTTCAGTTATTTGAAACCCATGCAGGACTTATTCCATTTGATTTGTACAAAGAGTTGTTTTTCCCTGCTGTTAAAAAGATTGCACAAGCAGTAAGAGAAGAAGGTATTCCTTTTATTTATTTCCCTAAGGATTTAGGTTGTGGTATTAAGGAAGTTACACCTGATATGTGTGACTATTTAAGTATTGATTGGCAAACACCTATTGATGTGGCCAGAAAAATGGTAGATAAAAACATTGGTCTGCAAGGAAATATAGATCCTCGATTATTATATGCAGATCAAAAAACGATTGAAGCAAGTTTAAATAAATATATTGATTTCGGAAGCAAAAATCATGATTGGATTATAAATCTTGGTCATGGCTTTTTACCTGATATTCCATATGAAAATGCGAAATTCCTGGCAGATTGGATTAAAAACTCCAATTGGCAACGATAGGTATATCAACTAATTTATAAAATGCCGAAATACATTATTTTCGGCATTTTTTTTAATCGCAACAACTGAAATACGTATTTATGTTAGAGAAATTAAAAAAAAGATGGGGTATAAATTCCAATTTTCAGGTACTAATTATTCTGCTTGTTTTTTCAATTACTGGCAGTGTTGCTGTTTATGTTAAGAAAATAGTTTTTGATGTATTAGGCTTTGATGCCGATACTTCATTATGGATTAAAATTCCAATGTATATTTTAACCATATTGCCATCATACCAAATACTACTTTTAGTTATTGGTACTATGCTTGGGCAATTTCGATTTTTCTACAATTTCCAGAAAAAAAGTATGGGTCGCTTTTTCAGGAAATCACATAACAAATAACTTATTCTTTAACATCAAAAACTATATCCTAATGAAATTAGAGGTAAAATAAAATTATCAGGAGAATGAATAACCGAAGTTTTTAATAAAAATCCTCTCCTCGCCTGATACCTGTAGCCAATTCTAAATGTTACAAAATCAAATCCTTCATCTTCATCATCGCTTGTATCTGCCAGCAAAGCGCCAACTCCTAACTCTAAAAAGTTCTTATTTCCACCTGTAACAAAAGTACTTTCTACAACAGGAATTATTGGATCCCAGATTAAAAATCCCCCTTTTAAAATAAGCCCATTCTTTTTCCCCAAGGGTATTAATCTTTCATAAGCAAAGCCGAGTATATCTTCATTGTAAACTGCATTTTTTTGTATTGTAAACATACTCTCTTCAATCTCCACTTCATTCTTGTTTTTGTTATTTCTGTCTTCGACCTGACCTGTAATACCTATTATAGCAAGTATCCATAAAACCATAAACAAAACCAATGTTTTCATGACTGTAGTATTAAAATCCTATATATAAGTTACTACTAAAACAGTTCGTTTACAATAAACATTTTAAAATACCTCTATCTTTTATACTCTACATATCAGCACAAACAAATCTTTATAACTAAATACTCAAATCTGGCATAAACAAATAAATAATTCAGATGTTAAATAAGCATTAAGAGAAATCTTTTTTAAGCACACATAGATTGTTAGAATGAATAAAACAGAAGAAATAGCAAACATATATCTAGAGCTTCAACAGCAAATGTGCCTTCAATTAGAATTATGTGATGGTACAGGAAAATTCACAAAGGTTCCCTGGTCAAAAGAGATTGGCTATGGGGTAACGGGCGTGCTAAAAAATGGGAGCATTATAGAAAAAGCAGGACTTAACTTTTCGCATGTTAAAGGTAAATTCTCAGATAGAATGGAATCCATCCTTAAAACCAATGCTGAAAGATACGAAGCAACAGGTATATCATCCATCATACACCCCAACAATCCACATATACCCATCATACATATGAACGTGCGTTTTTTTGAGCTTGATAATGGTACCTGCTGGTTTGGTGGAGGAATCGACCTTACGCCACACTATATTGATATTGAAGAAGCTAAATGGTTCCATAAACAATTAGCTAATGTATGCGATAGTTATAATATTAAGTTTTATCCAAAATTTAAAGAATGGGCAGACGATTACTTTTATATTGAGCATAGAAATGAAACCAGAGGTATTGGAGGAATATTCTTTGATATGGTTCAACCTCAATCAGAAAGTGAATTGAAGAATCTTAAGAATTTCACTATAGATCTGGCTAAACTATATCCTGACATTTATTGTAATATTATGGATAATAAACGAAACCTTGCATACACTGAACAGGAAAAAAAGTGGCAACATATCAGACGAGGGAGATATACTGAATTTAATTTAGTATACGATAGAGGAACTAAATTTGGTTTAGAATCTGGAGGAAACACTGAATCCATATTGATAAGTCTCCCCCCTATGGCAGAATGGGAACATAATTTTGCGGTATTACCCAATTCAAATGAAGAAAAAACTCAACATTTACTAAAAAAAGGAATTGAATGGATAAACATATAAAATACATGATCTATATATTAAAGTAATATAAAATAAATCAAAACAATACTTAAATCATTAATCCAAAGCACACATCTTCTTTTTATTTATCTTTTAATTTTTACCTTTGTACCTTTAAAATTGAAGAGTTTTTAAGGTTTAATTTAAATGTTTGATACAGTGCCGGATACAAGATATATCTTTGTAACAGGAGGGGTTGCCTCATCATTGGGCAAAGGAATTATTTCAGCCTCTTTAGCAAAATTATTACAATCGAGAGGTTATAAAGTTACGATTCAAAAGTTAGATCCATATTTGAATGTGGATCCAGGTACTTTGAATCCATATGAACATGGAGAATGCTATGTTACTGAGGATGGTGCAGAAACCGACCTTGACTTAGGTCATTATGAACGTTTTTTAAATGTTCCTACATCACAGGCAAATAACGTAACTACCGGAAGAATATACCAAAATGTAATCAATAAAGAGCGCAAAGGTGATTTTCTTGGAAAAACGGTACAAATCATTCCCCACATTACTGACGAAATAAAAAGAAACATAAAGCTCCTTGGCAGCAAACACAAATTTGATGTAGTAATTACAGAAATTGGTGGTACTGTTGGTGATATTGAATCTTTACCTTACGTTGAAGCTGTACGACAATTAAAATGGGAACTAGGAAACAGAGCACTAGTAATTCATTTAACGCTGGTTCCATTCCTAAACGCTTCTGGTGAATTAAAAACAAAACCTACACAACACTCTGTTAAAACATTGTTAGAGGCTGGAGTTCAACCGGATGTACTTGTACTACGTACCGAAAAAGACCTAGGTGCTGACATCAGAAAGAAAGTAGCTTTATTCTGTAATGTTAACCCAAGAGCGGTAATTCAATCTATTGATGTATCTACAATCTACGAAGTACCTGTTAAAATGCAGGAAGAAGGTTTAGATGAAATTTGTTTAGAGAAATTAGAGTTACCTGTAAATAAAACTCCAGACCTAAAAAAATGGAAGAGCTTCCTTAGCAAGCTCAAAAATGCTGAAGAAGAAGTTACCATTGGTTTGGTTGGTAAATATGTTGAGCTAGCAGATGCCTATAAATCAATTATTGAGGCACTTATTCATGCTGCAACATACCACGATAGAAAAGCTAATATTAAATTAATACATTCAGAAGAATTAACTTCAGAAAACGTTGCTGAAAAACTTAGCGACCTTGATGCTATTCTTGTTGCACCTGGATTTGGTAACAGAGGTATTGAAGGTAAGCTTGAAGCAGTAAGATACGCACGTGAAAACAATAAAGTATTTCTTGGTATTTGCCTTGGAATGCAATGTGCAGTTATTGAATATGCCCGTAATGTTGTTGAATTAGAGAAAGCTAATTCTGCTGAAATGGACCACTCTTCTCCATACAAAGTAATTGATTTGATGGAAGATCAGAAAAATGTTTCTGATATGGGAGGAACTATGCGTTTAGGTGCTTATGACTGTTCTTTAAAAGAAGGAACCAACGCCTACGAAGCATATGGTAGAAAAGCAACTCATGAAAGACATCGCCACAGATATGAGTTTAACAATGACTTCTTAACACAATTCGAAGAAAAAGGTATGATAGCTTCCGGTACCAACCCAGATACAGGATTGGTTGAAATAGTTGAAATTCCGGAATTAAAATGGTTTATGGGTGTACAATTTCACCCGGAATACAGCAGTACAGTTGTAAAACCGCATCCAATATTTATGGCATTTATTAATGCTGCTATCCAAAAATAACTTTATAAATAAACTGAAAATTTAAATCAAAAATGGATAAAAATTCCGTTACCGGGTTGGTCCTGATCAGCATCATTATTGGTGTTTTTATGTGGTGGACCCAACCTACTGAAGAACAAAAAGCTGCTCAAAAAAGATATCAGGATTCTATACAACAGGTAGAACTTGCAAAGGAGAAAGCTACCTTAGAATTAGAAAAAAAGAAAGAAGCTGAAAATACAATTGCTTTTGATGAAAATACTGCTGATAGTACCATTCAAAAAGAATTAACTAATAAATATGGTTTATTTGCTCATGTTGTTACTGGTGTAAACCAGTTCCAAACACTTGAAAACAGTAAAATCAAAGTAAAATTTTCAAGCAAAGGTGCTAAAGTTTATTCTGTTGAGCTAAAAGATTTTAAAACTCACAATGGTCAACCTTTAGTTCTATTTGATGGTGATAAAAATACATTTGGATTTAATTTCTTTCATAACAACAGAATATTAAATACAAACGATCTTTATTACACTATTGATCAATCAGCCACAACTGATTCTACTTTATCTTTTAAATTATCTTTAGGGGATGATCAGTATATGGCCATCAATTATAAACTACCTACTGATTCATACATGCTTGATTTCAATTTTGAGCAAAATAGAATGGATGACATTATTCAATCAAACAGAGGTGGTTTTGATTTAAATTGGAATTTAGATCTATTGGCTCAAGAAAAAGGAAGAAAGAACGAGATTCAGTATTCTGGAGTTTATTTTAAATATGATCAGGATGAAATTGATGATATAGCAGGAAAATCAGGAGAAGAAACTTTTAGAACTCCTGTAAAATGGGTTGCTTACAAAGATCAGTTCTTTTCATCTGTACTTATTGCAAAAGATGCATTCGCTTCTGGTTCTACATCAATTGCTGTTCATCAAGAAGAAGAAAACACACCTTATGTAAGTACTAACAAAACAGAATTAGTAATTCCTTACGAAGGTGGAGCACACAACGTAAAATCATTCCAGTTTTTCTTTGGCCCAAACAAATTCAAGGTCTTAAAGAAATATAAAGATTTAGGTCTTAAAGATTTAATTCCATTAGGATGGGGAATTTTTGGATGGGTTAACAGATATATTGTTATTCCTATTTTTAACTGGCTCGAAGGATCAATCGCAAGTTATGGTTTAATCATTTTCATTCTTACTTTAATTATTAAGTTAGGATTATTCCCATTGACATATAAATCGTATATGTCAACAGCAAAAATGAAGGTGTTAAAACCTCAAATTGACGAGATAAACGAAAAGATACCTGCAGAAAAGTCAATGGAACGCCAAAAGGCAACTATGGCTTTATATCAAAAAGCCGGTGTTAGTCCTTTGGGGGGATGTTTACCGATGCTTTTGCAAATGCCTATATTATTTGCCATGTTCCGCTTTTTTCCAAACTCAATTGAGCTAAGACAACAAAGCTTTTTATGGGCTACAGACCTTTCTACTTACGACTCAATTTTACAATTACCATGGAATATTCCATTTTATGGTGATCACGTAAGTTTATTCTGTTTATTAATGTCCATTACTAACATCGTTTATACCAAAATGAATCAGGAAATGACTCAATCTACAAGTCAAATGCCTGGTATGAAAGGTATGATGTATATGATGCCGGTAATGTTCTTGGTATTCTTTAATAACTATGCTTCAGGTTTAAGTTACTACTACTTTATTTCTACATTAATTACAATTTTACAAACTGTATTAATCAGAAAATTTGTTGATGAAGAAGCTATTTTAGCTAAACTAAAAGCCAACCAAAAGAAACCTAAGAAGAAATCTGGTTTCCAATCTAGAATAGAAGAAATGGCTAAGCAGCAACAGCAAATGCAAAAGAAAAAGAGAAAATAATCACTTTTAGATGATAGAAAAAAAGGAGAACTAAAATTAGTTCTCCTTTTTTATGTTCCATATTTGCTCTAAGGACATTCCCTCTTTCAGTTTGGGAATTAATTCCTTTATTGGTTCCCAAATAGAGTTATCAACTAAACTATCTGGTGGAACAATAACATTTAGAGATAAAGGTTTTATTTCGATCTCCGCTTTTCTCCCCAGAATAACTGGTTCACCGTCAATATGGGCCAATATATCTGATTTTTTTTCAACAATAATCTTTTTAGCGCGAATCACTTCGTTGTTACTATTTTTATCCAAAGACTTATCTAACAAACTCAGTAGCATAGCTGGAGTAATGAATTTTGGAAAGTCATGTATAATACTTACATCTATTAATCCATCATCAATTAGTGCATTAGGAGCTATATGGATATTATTACCATACTGCGATGAATTTGCCAGACTGATTAAAAAAGCTTTTCTCTTATATTCTGTTCCATCAATATTAATCACATAGTCATGAGCTTTATAAGTTGCATATTCAGAAGCAATTAACTGAAGGTATCCCAATGGTCCTCTCATCTTTTTACCTTCAAACTGATGGCTAATATGTGCATCAAAACCAATACCTGCAACATTAACACAACAATACTGATTCACCTTTAAAGAATCTATTTTTCTTATATTTAACTCATTAATAGATCTGATGGCTTTTTTAACATTGAGTGGAATATTTAAATATCTGGCTAATCCATTACCTGATCCTGTTGGAATAATTGCCAAAGCTGTTGAAGTATTTACCAATTTAGATGCTACCTCATTTACTGTTCCATCACCACCTACAGCAACTACTACATCATAAGTTCCGGCGGCATCACCAGCTAATTCTCTGGCATGAGCTTTATATTGCGTATAACTTATATCAACTTCAAGGCTATTTTTATCAATCTCAGATTCAATATATTTTTCTACTGTTTTTTGTTTTCCAATCCCTGAAACAGGATTAATAAGAAACAAAATCTTTTTCTTCATAAAAGGATTTCAATTTTTTGATTCAATGGTTAATAGATTCAAACGATTTTTTCATAAAGCTACAAAAGTAAAGAGAATTAACTGGAGGTTATCGAAAAGTTTTAAAAAAGATCTATTTTTATGCTGATTTATTATAACATATTTGTGTTTTTAACGTATCTCGACAGATAATATCATCCTGAAATGTTAATTGAGTGCATCAAAACAAAAATGAAACAATAAAGAATACTCTTGATTGCTTCAAAAATCATTGAAAGAAATTACATAGCATATGAATAAACTTATCGAATTCGACAGTCAATTACTACAATTAATCAATTATTTTCACACAGACTTTTGGGATAATGCTTTTTGGATGATTTCGAGCATAATAATCTGGATTCCTTTATATGCTGTAATTTTATATGCTATCATTAAAAGCCAGAAAGGTCAGAGTTGGATTACCATACTTTCCCTTATTATTTTGGTTGTTTTATGTGATCAGATTTCTCACGAAGTTTTTAAACACGGATTTGAACGCCTGCGTCCTACACATGATCCACTACTCAAGGATTTTGTTAAGATAATACATGGATACAGAGGTGGTAAGTATGGCTTTGTTTCATCGCATGCAACAAACACTATGGGACTAGCAGTATTATCTTCTCTGTTATTTAGAAATAAAGTTTATTCAATATTTATATATTCCTGGGCTCTTATAATATCATACTCCAGAATTTATCTTGGTGTTCACTATCCGGGAGACGTAGTTGGCGGATTGATTCTTGGAGCTTTATTAGGTTTTGGAGTTTATAAGCTATATAAGTTAGTGATTCCTCGATTTGTAAGATTGACATTTTTTAACAAAAAAGGATTAAACAGAGGTATTGCAGAACAATTTAATTCCTCTTCGGTAATGCTAATTGTTTTTACTGGCATATTGAGTTTTGTATTTATTCTATTAGCTGCAAAGGTAATGATGCCATAAAAACTCGGAATTAAAAAGCATTTTAGTATCAAAAACAATGCCCAATGGGGTTACTTAAAGGTTAAATATATTTTAAAATTAAAATATATTTTTTAACTTTAAGACACTTCAAATTTTTAAAAACTAAATGCTTATGAGCACTACAACGATCACTTTCAATCAACTTAGGAAACTTAAAGACAGCCTTCCTAATGGTAGTATGAGAACTATCGCTGAAGATTTAGATTTAAATGTAGAAACAGTGCGAAACTATTTTGGTGGTAAAAATTACGACCGGGGTAAATGTGTTGGAATACATATAGAACCAGGTCCTGATGGTGGAATTGTAGAACTTGATGACACTACCATATTAGAATACGCTAAGGATCTATTAGAAGGAAAAAAACAAGTTCATGAATATAACTAACTAAACAATACAAAAAAGGAGCTATAAAGCTCCTTTTTTTGTATATCTATAATTACCCTTACTATTTTAACTTATCTCCTCGTTTTAGCCTCTCTTCATCTCTTTTAAGAGAATATTTTAAAGTAAAGTAACCTAACACTCCTGCTACAATAGAACCTAATAAAATACCTATTTTTGATTGATTTAAAATATCTGGTGAATCAGGGTACGCCAAACTTGCAATAAAAATTGACATGGTGAAACCAATACCTCCTAATAATCCCAAACCTCCAAACGAAAGCCACGAGGCTCCTTTAGGTTTTACTGAAATACCAATTTTAACAGCTAACCATGAAAATAATGTAATACCTATTACTTTTCCAAACACAAGACTAAATGCTATGGAAAACGACACTAATCCAATAGCATCAGCTTCATGACCACCACCTAAAACTACACCGGCATTGGCCAATGCAAATATAGGCAACACAAAAACACTTATAAAACCATGAAACTGATGTTCAATATACTGTAAAGGGCTTCGTACTCTACCTACAGCATTCTCAATCTCGTCTGCTGCATGAAGTTGCTCCGATGTTAAAACCATCGAATTACTATTA